>CALRWJ020000001.1:0-7500 GCA_943371835.1 Afipia felis
CACGGAATACCGCGAGGAGGTCGTGGTCCGCGAAGGCTGGGCCGTGCAGGGCGGCGCCATCATGCTGGACGGCGGCGTCGGCGGCCGCGTGTTCTGACGACGGCGTTCAGACTGGCGTCAGCCACGATCGTGCAGATTGCCGGTTCGTCGCTCCGTCGACGATCCTGAGAGAGAAACTGGCCCCGGCCGCGAAAGCGCCGGGGCCTTTTTTCATCTCACTGCGCGGCGGGCGCCGCCGCGACTCGGGGCGTCACCGTCATGCGGAAGGCGCTGGACGGCGTCAGGTAGCGCGCCGCCGCCGCCTGAACCTCGGCCGCGGTGATCGATTCCAGGTCCGATTCGGCGGAGCGCAGGGCGGGAAGGCGGCGCGGGTCGGTCTGGGCCTCGGACAGTTCCGAGATCCAGAACTCGTTGGTCGCGCGGGTGCGGCGCAGGGCCTCCACGCGCGGGCGACGCGCGCGCTCCAGCTCGTCCTCGGACACCGGCTCGGCGGCCAGGCCGGCGGCGATCCGGTCGACGTCGGCGAAGAAGCCCGGCAGCTTCTCGGGCGGCGCCTCGATGGCGGCCGAGACGTAGCCGTAGTCCGGGAAGTTGCCGGAGGCCTGGGCGCCGACCTGGGGCGAATAGGTGACGGCCTGGTTCTCGCGCAGCTCCTCCAGAAGGCGAAGGCGCAGGACGTCGGCCAACAGGCGGACCACGCGGGCCTCGCGCGTGTCGCTGAAGTTGTCCACGGCGGGCCAGGCGATGAAGCCCAGCGCCTGATCGGCGCGACCGCCGTGCTTGAAGTCCAGCGGCTGGGCCGTGCCGTCCGGGAACCGCGCGGTGCGTTGGGCCTCGGTCAGGGGCTTCGGCTCGGCGCGGGGCGGCAGGGCGCCGAAGGTCGAGGCGACGGAGGCGATGGCCGTCTCCACGTCCACGTCGCCGACGATGACGATTTCGATCGGGCCCGAAGCCAGGGCGGGCGCGACCGCGGACTTCAGATCGTCGATCGTCCAGGCGGCCACGTCCTGGGCGGTGGGGAAGGCGAAGCGGGCGTCGCCCGGGCGCAGGCGGCTGGTCGCCTCCTTCGCGAAGACGCCCTGCGTCGTGGCGTCCAGAGTCGGCAGCACCTGACGGAACTGGGCGCGGGTGCGCTCGAACGCCTGCGGTCGCCAGCCGGCGTCGGTCGCATAGGCGGCCAGCACCTGCATCTGGACGTCCAGGTCGGCGGGTTTGGTCGCGCCGGACAGGATGAAGGCGTCCTCGGCGGCGGTCAGTCCGGCGCCGTAGGTCTTGCCGGTCAGGACTTCTTCCAGCTGCTCGGCCGTCAGACGTCCCAGTCCGCCCTCGGCGAAGACGGGGCCCAGGGCCAGCATCGGCAGCGGCCGGTCGGTCGGCAGTTCCAGCTGTCCCTGACCGATGCGGACGGACACCAGAACCTGCTCGTCGCGGAAGTCGGTGGGCTTGATCGTCAGACGCACGCCGTTGGCGAAGCGGACGAAGGTGGCGTCCACGTCCTCGACCACCGAGCGTTCGACCACCGACCCGGCCGGGCCGAAGTCGGCGTAGTCCCAGCTCAGCGTGGCGGACGCTTCAGGCGCCGCCACGGGCACGGCCTCGGACGCGGTCAGCGCGGCCAGCAGCGCGGCCTCGCCGCCTTCCGGCGCCGTCGGACCGGTCAGATAGACGACGGGACCCTGGCCCTGGAAGGTCGTGCGCAGCACGGCGTTGACCTGTTCGGCGGTGAGGCCGTCGACCGCGGCCTCAAAGAGCGCCAGGTTGGTGGCGGGCGAAGTGAAGACGTCGTCGGCGTTGACCGTGCCGACGATGCCGTTGGCCAGGGCAGGCGTGCGGCGCGTGGCGGCGGCGTCGACGGCGTTGGTCAGCGAAGCCCGCAGCTCGGTGATCTCGCGGTCCAGCTCGGCTTGGGTGACGCCGTACTGGGCGATGCGGCGCGTCTCCTGCTCGATGGCCGCGAGCGCGGGCTGCCAGGCGTCGCCGTCATAGGAGGCGGACACCCCGGCCAGCGTGGCGCTGTCGAACAGGTCGGAGCGGTCGGCCTGGGCCCCGATGAAGGGCGGCTCGTCGGCGCGGCCGATGACGCCGAGGCGGCGGTTGAGGACGGCCAGGCCCAATCCACGCACCAGATCTTCGCGCCGCAGCGCCTGGGAGTCGGCGCGGACGTCCGGCGGCGAAATCCAGGCGATCTGGATGGACGGGGCCAGCCCGGCCTCGACGTAGACGCCCGCCTGTCGGCCGCGCGGCTGCGGGGCGCCGACGTCCGGCTCCGCGCCCGAGGCGTGCGAGTTGGTCCAGTCGCCGAAGGTGGAGGCGACCTTCGCCTCCATGGCGTCGACGTCGAAGTCGCCGACGATCACCACGGTCGCGCGTTCCGGACGATAGAAGGCCTCATAGAATTCGACGAACCGCTCGCGCGGGGCGTTGGCCAGCACCGAGGTCGAGCCGATCGGCAGGCGGCGCGGGACCAGCTGGCCCGGCAGCAGGAACTCCAGCTGGGCCATCAGGGACCGCAGCTGCGGCGAGGCGCGGGTGCGCTCTTCGGACAGGACGATCCCGCGCTCGCGGTCGATGGCGTCCGCGGCCAGCGTGGCCTCGCCCAGCATCTGGCGCAGGATGAACAGGCTCTCGTCCACCGTGGCGTCGTCGGTGCGCGGCAGGTCCAGCTGGTAGACGGTCTGGTCGAAGCCGGTCGAGGCGTTGGTGTCGGCGCCGAAGGCCAGGCCCAGACGCTCCAGTCGCTTGGTCAGCTCGCCCTCGGGAATCTCGGTCGAGCCGTTGAACGCCATGTGCTCCATGAAATGCGCCAGGCCCAGCTGGTCGTCGCGCTCCATCAGCGATCCGGCGTCGATGCGGACGCGGATGGACGCCTGGCCCGGAGGCGTGGCGTTGCGCATGATGGCGTAGCGCAGCCCGTTGGGCAGCTGGCCGAAGCGGACGTCATCGGCCGCGGGCACGTCGCTGGCGGTCTGGGGCCAGGGATCAGAAGGCCGGACGCCGGCGCCGACCGCGGCGGGGACCGCCTGCTGAGCCTGAACGGCGGCGGGCAGGGCGGTCGCCAGCGCCAGGGACGAGGCGGCGAGCAGCAGCAGACGGCGGGGGGTACGCATGAACGGTCAGCTCCGGAAACGGGACGCCGACTGTCGGGCGCGTCCGTGGGGCCGCGCAAGCGCGCGGGACGTCGCACCGATGGACGCCCCCGTTCGGCCACACAAGTTAAATGCCCGTCAGGTTCCCGGGCGGGTGACGTAGAAGCTGGCGGCGTTGCCGGTGGCGTTCGTCCCGGTGATCACCGCGCGGCCGTCGCCGGTGATCGTGGTGCGAGCCGTGGCGGACACGGCGCCGGAGTTGCTCTGGACGTTGTCGGCCTGAAGCGTCGCCCCGCATTCGGCGCAGGCATAGCCGGTGACGCTGTTGCCCACGGCGTCCGCGCCCACGTAGGCGTCGTAGCCATAGGCCCCTACGAAGCTGGCGTCCGCCTGGACCCCGCCGGTGTTGATCTGCTGGTTGTCGATGCGCACGTAGATGTCGGCGTTGCCGACCGACAGCGTGTTGCCCGAGGCCTGGGCGTGGCTGGTGGCGCGGCCGAAGTCGTAGCTGGTGACGATGGATTCGGCCCAGACGTCGGCGCCGTTCGACTGCTGCGCCTCCACGACCGAAGAGCCGCCGGCGTTGGCATAGACAGTCTGATTGCCGCCTGCGCGCGCGCGGCCGGCCAGGTCCCAGGCGTTGCCGGCGTTGGCGCTGGTCCCCGCCTGGACCAGAGATCCGGTGTTCGACTGGACGATCCGCATGTCGTGGCTGGCCGGGGCCGTGCCGGAGTAGCTGACCACATTGCCCAGGGCCGAGCTGGTCACCTCGACCTCCGACGGCGCGTACTGGACGGCGACGTAGTTGGAGGAAAAGACCGTCGCCGACGTGTCCTGGCGCACCTGGCCGTCGATGTGGCCGTCCTGCGCGGCGAAGGCCGCGACGTTGGCGTTGGCCGACGTCTCGATCCGCCCGCCGCCGATCAGGCGCGCCGTGCCGCCCGACAGGTCGGACGTCGCCTCGATCCGCGTCGCGCCCACCGACTGGGCCGCGTCGACGGTCAGGTCGCCGCCGTAGGCGCCGCCGGCCAGATAGTTGCCGTTGGCCTGGGTGACCGAGGTGACGTAGCCCTCGGTGTCGCCCTCCAGTTCCAGCGTGGTTTCGGCCTGGACGTCGCCCTGCAGGTCCTGCCGCGAATCGACGGTCAGATGGCCCGTCTCGACCGCGCCCGAGAGCGTGTTGCCCGTCGCGGCCGTCGAGACGGTGACCTGATCGTGCGAATCGTAGGTCGTCACCGTCTGGCGCGCGGCGACGGACCCGCCCTGGTACTGGCGGTTCAGGACGATCGGCGCGTCGGGATCCTGGGCCTGAACCTCAGTACCGGCTGCGACGCACGTCGCCGTCGCGACGATCATGCCAGCGAGTCGGATCAGCGCGGGTCTGGCCATTGTTCGTGTCCGTGTTGGGATAGGCCGGGTAATAGCCGCCTGTCGGTCCATAGGTGTCGCGCAGCAGCTCGTTGCCCGTGTCCAGGCAGATTTCGGGACCCGGCGCGCCGTAGAGGTTGGCCATGAATTCGACGGTCGCCCGCTCCACCAGGGCGCGTACGGCCAGCTGAACGGGCTCGAACCCGCCTTCGCCCGCCGAGATGTCGAAGACGTTGCCGTTCAGGAAGTCGAACACGCCGGCCGAGATCTCCCGACCGATGATCTGCTTCTGGTACGAAACGACGTCGACCACCTCCAGCGTGGTGGTCTGAACCATGCGCAGGTCGATGGCGACGTTCATCACGTAGTACCGGCCGCCGAAATTGCCCGACAGCGGCGTGTTGGTGTCGGCCTCCCCGCCCAGGAAGTCCCACCCGGCGGAGCGGATGTTGTAGTTCACCTCGGTGATGCCGCCGACGATGTAGAAGTCCGAGCCGGGCACCTGGCCGGCCAGGATCTGGCGATACTGGCGGTCCTGGCCTTCCTGACCGGGGTCGCCGATCAACTTGTTGTTCGCGTAGCGCAGCTCCAGCTCCGACACCGAGGTGTCGTAGCGCTCGACGATCTGCGCCCCCGCCTTGGCCAGGGCCGAATAGGCCATCAGCGAGGCGCCGCCGGTGATCTGGCGCCCGCCGTCGGACGAGACCGTGCCGGTGTAGTCGCTGATCCGGCCCACCGCGATCCGCGGCGAGGGCAGGTCGTACCGGCGCGCGTAATCGGCCAGGCAGAACAGGGCGACGGAGTAGGGCGTCGGGTTGGCCGTGACCGGCGCGTTGCCGATCGGCTGGGCGTAACGGCCGTCGCCGCCCGCCACGGGCGCGATGCACCCGCTCAGCAGCGCAGCGGCCGAACCGGCCGTCCCCAGGATGCGCAGTCGCTTGATCAGGCTCATGGCAGGTCCAGGGTTCCGTTCAGCGCCGTGCCCGCGGTCACGGGGCCGGTGTTGGTCTGGGTGGAGTTGACGATGACGGTGTTGTGGTTGCCTTGGACCACCACGTTCAGCTGGTTGCCGATGGCGGTGGAGCCGCCGATCGTGGTGCGTCCGTCGCCGCCCAGACCCCACGAGCCGGTGGCCGACGCGCCGCCCGACGCGCTGGAATAGGCGCCCACGCCCGTCTGGATGATGCCGTTGACGATCAGGCGATTGCCGTTCGCGTCACGGGTCGAGCCGCTGACCGGGCGCGAGGTCGTGTAGCGCGAGCCGCCGTATCCGGCTTGCAGCTGGCCCGTGCCGCCATAGCCCTGGGACTGCGCGTGCGCCGCATCCGGCGCCGCGACGGCCAGAAGCGCGCCGCCGGCCAGACCAAGGCACGTCAAGGTCAGCTTCATGCCCAAACTCCACGCGATCGCCCGCAGGGATGCGAGCAAGCCACGTGCCAAAATGGGATGGAGACCTTAATGACGGCTTAGTGCCGATTCTCCCTGCGCTTTCGCGCGTTCCGACGGACGCATGACCCACCAGCACCGCCCCGGCGAACCGATTCTGAAAGCGCCGCCGATCGTGGTGGCGCTGGCCCTGTCGATGCCGATTCTCTTCTTTTTCCAGGAGCGGTTGCCCGACATGGGCCTGGGCATGGCGCTGGTGCCCGCGCGCGTTCTGCAGGGCGACTGGGGCGGGCTGGTCACGTCCATGTTCCTGCACGGAGACTGGGCGCACGCGGGAATGAACGCAGTGGCGGCGCTGGCCTTCGCCACGCCGGTGGCCAGGATGCTGCGCGGAGCGACGGGCGCGGCGGCGTTTTCACTCTTCTATATGGCGTGCGGAATTCTGTCGGCCGTGGGCTATGTCCTTGTGCACCCCGACGGCCTGGATCCGGTGGTCGGCGCGTCGGGCGCCGTGTTCGGACTGATCGGCGCGTCGACGCGCATCGTGGGACCGGGGATCGTCCTGCCGCTGTTCCATCGCCGGGTGCTGACCATGTCCGCGATGTGGATGGGCCTGAACGTGATCGTCGGTCTGATCGGTCTGTCGGCGTCCGGCATGGGCGCGAGGATCGCGTGGGAGGCGCACGCCGCCGGCTTTCTGGTGGGCGTGCTGACGGTCGGCGCGCTGGGGCGGCTGTTCCCTCCGCGATTCGTGCGCGTTGCGTCCCGCCCTGAACCGGGCGAAGCTGGCGACTGAGCGGCCCCGGTCCGCGGCCCGGGCGCGCGCCCACGGCCATGACCTGAAGGGAGGACCGCCATGCTCGTCACCGAAATCCTCAAGCAGAAGGGCGGCGCCGTCTTCTCCATCGCGCCCGATCGCCCGCTGTCCGACGCCTGCGCCCAGCTGAACGAGAAGCGGGTCGGCGCCCTGGTGGTGTGCCAGGACGACCGCGTGGTGGGCGTCATCTCGGAGCGTGACGTGGTGCGGGCCGTCTCCCACGCCGGGGCGCAAGCCCTGGATCGGCCCGTGTCCGAGCACATGACGGCCGACGTGGTGTTCGCCGATCCGTCGGAAACCGTCGGGGACCTGATGGCCCGCATGACCGACCGGCGCATACGCCACCTGCCCATACTGTCCGACGGGCGGCTGACGGGCGTGATCTCCATCGGCGATGTGGTGAAGTGCCAGATCGACGAGGCCACCAGGGAGGCCGAGAGCCTGCGCACCTACATCGCCGCCGGCTGACGCCGCTCGCCGAGCGCCGGATTCAACAAAGTCCGCGTTTTCCGTCGAATCCGCTTGCGGGCCAAAAAGCCCCCGCCTATATCGCCGCCTCGCTCGGAAACGGGCCGGACACGGACGGGACGCGGGGGCCGAAAGGCACTTGCCAACGTCGAAAGCTTCGGTTAGTTTCCGCGCCTTCGATCGAATCTTCGGTTCGTCCCAGCGGGGAAGTCCACTTCTCCCGGCGGGGCCTTTTGCGGCCTGGTTTCACCCCGGTGAAATCGCTCCGAAAAAGACTGAAAGAAACGGTTGACGCAGGGATCGGGCCTCTTTAGAGACGCCGCTCCCGCCGCCCCCGGGTCTCTCGGACGGCGGCCCCGGAAAAAGAGTTCGGTT
>CALRWJ020000001.1:10000-303762 GCA_943371835.1 Afipia felis
ACCTTTGTGGTCTTCCAACTCTTGCTCAGGCTTCGGCCTGGGTACGGGTTGGTCGATTGCTTAAAGGTACAATGACCTGAATACATAGGGTTCATTGAGCGAACCCGGGGAACTGAAACATCTCAGTACCCGGAGGAAAGGACATCAACCGAGACTCCCGTAGTAGTGGCGAGCGAACCGGGACCAGGCCAGTGCTCTTGTGAAATAAAGGCGAACGATCTGGAAAGATCGGCCATAGCGGGTGACAGCCCCGTAGCCGTCAAACAGCAAGAGACTCGAGTAGGGCGGGACACGTGAAATCCTGTCTGAACATGGGGGGACCATCCTCCAAGCCTAAGTACTCCTCTGCGACCGATAGTGAACAAGTACCGTGAGGGAAAGGTGAAAAGCACCCCGACAAGGGGAGTGAAACAGATCCTGAAATCGGAAGCCTACAAGCAGTCGGAGCCCCCAAGCGGGGTGACGGCGTACCTTTTGTATAATGGGTCAGCGACTTCATGTGTCGAGCAAGCTTAAGCCGTTAGGTGTAGGCGCAGCGAAAGCGAGTCTGAACAGGGCGCTAAGTTCGACGTATGACGACCCGAAACCAGGTGATCTATCCATGAGCAGGATGAAGGTTGGGTAACACCAACTGGAGGTCCGAACCGGTGACTGTTGAAAAAGCCTCGGATGACTTGTGGATAGGGGTGAAAGGCCAATCAAACCTGGACATAGCTGGTTCTCCGCGAAATCTATTTAGGTAGAGCGTCCGACGAATTCCCTAGGGGGTAGAGCACTGGATGGTTGCGGGCTGCGCGAGCGGTACCAATACTAACCAAACTCCGAATACCTAGGAGAACTATCGGGCAGACACACGGCGGGTGCTAACGTCCGTCGTGAAAAGGGAAACAACCCTAACCATCATCTAAGGCCCCCAAGTGACGGCTAAGTGGGAAACGATGTGGGATTGCTTTGACAATCAGGAGGTTGGCTTAGAAGCAGCCATCCTTTAAAGAAAGCGTAACAGCTCACTGATCAAGCGATCCTGCGCGGAAAATGTAACGGGGCTTAAGCCGTCCGCCGAAGGTATGGGTTTGCACTTTGTGCAAGCGGTAGCGGAGCGTTCCGTAAGCCGGTGAAGGTCGATCGCGAGGTCGGCTGGAGGTATCGGAAGTGAGAATGCTGACATGAGTAACGATAAACAGTGTGAGAAACACTGTCGCCGAAAGACCAAGGGTTCCTGCGTAAAGCTAATCTGCGCAGGGTTAGTCGGCCCCTAAGGCGAGGCTGAAAAGCGTAGTCGATGGGAAGCAGGTAAATATTCCTGCACCAGCTGGAAGTGACGGATGGCGTAAGTTGTCAGGGCTTATTGGATTGTCCTGGCAGCGAAGTTGTCCCTGGAAATAACTCCAGCAGAGACCGTACCCGAAACCGACACAGGTGGTCAGGTAGAGCATACCAAGGCGCTTGAGAGAACTGTGCTGAAGGAACTCGGCAAATTGCACGCGTAACTTCGGAATAAGCGTGACTCACCTAGGGCAACCTAGAATGAGTGGCACAAGCCAGGGGGTAGCGACTGTTTAGCAAAAACACAGGGCTCTGCGAAGCAGCAATGCGACGTATAGGGTCTGACGCCTGCCCGGTGCCTGAAGGTTAAAGGGAGATGTGAAAGCGTCGAACTGAAGCCCAGGTAAACGGCGGCCGTAACTATAACGGTCCTAAGGTAGCGAAATTCCTTGTCGGGTAAGTTCCGACCTGCACGAATGGCGTAACGACTTCCCCACTGTCTCCAGCACAGGCTCAGTGAAATTGAATTCCCCGTGAAGATGCGGGGTTCCCGCGGTCAGACGGAAAGACCCTATGAACCTTTACTATAGCTTCGCCTTGGCGTTAGCGACCGTATGTGTAGGATAGGTGGGAGGCTATGAAGCCGGGGCGCCAGCACCGGTGGAGCCATCCTTGAAATACCACCCTTACTGTCGTTGACGTCTAACCGAGATCCGTCATCCGGGTCCGGGACATGGCGTGGTGGGTAGTTTGACTGGGGCGGTCGCCTCCCAAAGTGTAACGGAGGCGCGCGATGGTGAGCTCAGAGCGGTCGGAAATCGCTCGTCGAGTGCAATGGCATAAGCTCGCCTGACTGAGAGACTGACAAGTCGATCAGAGACGAAAGTCGGCCATAGTGATCCGGTGGTCCCGCATGGAAGGGCCATCGCTCAACGGATAAAAGGTACTCTAGGGATAACAGGCTGATTTTCCCCAAGCGTCCACAGCGACGGGAAAGTTTGGCACCTCGATGTCGGCTCATCACATCCTGGGGCTGGAGCAGGTCCCAAGGGTATGGCTGTTCGCCATTTAAAGTGGTACGTGAGCTGGGTTCAGAACGTCGTGAGACAGTTTGGTCCCTATCTGCCGTGGGTGTTCGAAGCTTGAGAGGATCTGTCCCTAGTACGAGAGGACCGGGATGGACGTACCTCTGGTGGACCTGTCGTGGCGCCAGCCGCGCAGCAGGGTAGCTATGTACGGAATAGATAACCGCTGAAAGCATCTAAGCGGGAAACTAACCTCAAAACAAGGCTTCGCTGAGGATCGTGGAAGACTACCACGTCGATAGGCCGGGTGTGGAAGTGCGGCGACGCATGAAGCTTACCGGTACTAATAATCCGATCGGTTTGATCGTTTCTCAGCAAAACTCATGAATACTGGTCCGCTTGCCGGACATGACGATGTCTTCTCATTCTGTGCGCCCGGTTGACCCGGTGACTATGTCGGAGGTTCCCCACCCGATCCCATTCCGAACTCGGTCGTTAAGCCCTCCAGAGCCGATGGTACTTCGTCTTAAGGCGCGGGAGAGTAGGTCGTCGCCGGGTCTACCGGTCGCACAGGATGATTTTCGCCTTCGGGCGCTTCTCGAACGTTCTTCCTTCACGCTCAGGTCCGCCGCGGGATGGAGCAGCCCGGTAGCTCGTCAGGCTCATAACCTGAAGGTCGCAGGTTCAAATCCTGCTCCCGCACCCAAAATCATCAAGCCCCGCCGGCGCATGCCGCGGGGCTTTTTGCTGGCCGGACCGACGCCAGGCGCTTCCCGTTCGCTTCGCCGCGTACGGCGAGGCTCATCTCGTCAAGCTCATGACCTGAAGGTCGCAGGTTCTCCTCCTAGTCCGCACCCCAGATACAACAGCCCCGCCGGCACCCGTAGCGGGGCTTTTCGTCGTCGGGTCCTGCGCCCGCATCCCTCTTCGTCGAACCGCGTTAAGCTTGGGCATTTCCTCGAGAGGATCGTTTCATGCGCCATGGCCCGCTGCCCCTTCTGACCGCCGCCGCCCTGGCGCTGGCGTCGTGCAACCAGCCGGCCGAGGAGCCGGCGCCCGACCCGGTCACCTCGGCGCCCACGCAGCCCGCGCCGTCGACCGCGCCGGTGGTGGGCTATGCCTGCGAGAGCGGGCAGACGGTCAACGTCCAGTACGTCGACGACGCCACGGCGCGGGTGTCCTACAAGGGCCGCACCGCCGACCTGCGGCTGACGCCGTCGGGCAGCGGCGCGCGCTATGCGGGCGACGAGCTGGAGTGGTGGAGCGCCACCCGAGACGGGGTGGAACAGGCGACGCTGGGCCGGCTGGGTCCCAACGCCGAGGTCGGGGTGACGGTGCTGGAGCGCTGCACCCGGCCCAGCACGGGCGGCATGACCCCGGGACCGCAGCCCGGAACGCCCGGTCAGCCCGGCACGGCGCCCGTGTCCGGCGCGCCGTGCCGCGGACCGCAGCTGCAACTGGCGGCCGAGGCCTCCGACGCGGGCGCGGGCAATCGCGAGACCGTCTTTTCGCTGAAGAACGTCGGCAGTCTGGCCTGCACGCTGCAGGGGCACGTCGGCGTGACCCTGCAGGACGCGCAGGGGCGCAACCTGACGGCGGTGCGCACCGACCGGATCGACGCGGGCGGCGGCGCGGCGACGGGAACCTATCCTCCCGTGGTGGTGGCGCCCCAGGGCAAGGCCTGGTTCGGAATGCGCTGGAACGTCGTGCCGCATGAGGGGCAGGGCGAGCGGACGTGTCCCACTGCGACGCGCGTGCGGGTGACCGCGCCGGGCGACACCTCGCCCGTGTCGCTGAGCCAGACCTTCACGCCGTGCGGGGGCCGGGTCACCGTGACGCCGCTGCGCGCGACGCAGGAGCCGGTGGTCATGCCCTGAGCCAGGGGTTCAAACCGGCGGCGAAAGCGCGTAGCGGAGGCGCATGACCGCGACCTTTCACGACCGCATCGCCGCCGAACTGTCTGACATCGACGCCCAGGGGCTGACCAAGCCCGAACGCGTGATCCAGTCGCGTCAGGGGCCCGTCATCGAGGTCGGCGGGCGGCAGGTGCTGAACTTCTGCGCCAACAACTATCTCGGCCTGGCGGGCGACGAGCGGGTGGTGCAGGCGGGGATCAAGGCTCAGGAACAGTGGGGCGCCGGCACCGCCTCGGTGCGCTTCATCTGCGGCACGCTGGGCATCCACAAGGAGCTTGAGCGCGCGATCGCCGATTATCTGGGGTTCGAAGACGCCATCCTGTTCGCCGCGGCGTTCGACGCCAATGGCGGCCTGTTCGAGCCGCTGTTCGGGGCGGAGGACGCCATCGTGTCCGACAGCCTGAACCATGCCTCGATCATCGACGGCGTGCGGCTGTGCAAGGCCAAACGCCATCGCTTCGCCACCTCCGACATGGCGGACCTGGAGACGCAGCTGAAGCAGGCCCGCGCCGACGGGGCGCGTGAGATCGTCATCGCCACCGACGGCGCCTTCTCGATGGACGGCTACGTCGCCAAGCTGGGCCAGATCCGGGCGCTGGCCGACCAGTACGGCGCGCTGATCATGGTCGACGACTGCCACGTGACCGGCTTCATGGGAGAGCGCGGGCGCGGCTCGTTCTCGCATTGCGGGGTTCAGGTGGACTTCGTCACCGGCACCTTCGGCAAGGCGTTGGGCGGGGCGATGGGCGGCTTCATCTGCGCCACGGCGCCGGTCGTGCAGCTGCTTAAGCAGCGAGCGCGGCCCTATCTGTTCTCCAACGCGTTGTCGCCCGCGGTGTGCGGGTCGTCACTGGAGGCCATCCGGATAGCCTCGGGCGAGGAAGGCGACGCCCTGCGGACCCAGCTGTTCGCCAACGCCCGTCGCTTCCGCGCGGCGATGACCGAGGCGGGGTTCGAGCTGCTGCCCGGGGAGCACCCGATCATCCCGGTCATGCTTCACGACGCCAGGCTGGCGCAGGACATGGCGGCGCGGATGCTGGAGCTGGGCGTCTATGTGATCGGGTTCTCTTTCCCGGTCGTGCCGCGCGGTCAGGCGCGGATCCGCACCCAGATGTCGGCGGCGCACACCTTCGACCAGATCGACCAGGCCGTCGCCGCCTTCACCCAAGCGGGTCGAGAACTGGGCGTCATTCCGGCGTGACGAGGTCCTGTAGGTAGGACGGGACCTCCGCCGCCGGGCACAGCCGATAGCTGGCGGAGCGTCCGGCCTCGCCGATCGTGAAATGCGTCGCGTCGGGGATGCGCAGCGACACCGCGCTGGAGGTGCGCTGACCGCTGTAGGTGTCGATGCAGGAGTTGTCGGCCTGGATCGCCGCGCCGTCGCGCGAGTTGACGGTCAGCCGGCACGCCTTCGTCTGTGACCCGCTGAGGCCGCGCCCGTCGTAGATCCTGATGCCGGCATTGGACGGGTTGGCGCAGTTTTCCCCGCCGACCACGTAGACGCCGGTCGTCAGGGGCAGGGGGCCAGCGGTAGAGGCCTGCTCCGCCGGGGCCGGGTCCTCCGTCGGAGCGATCGGCGGCGCCGCGCGCGTTTCGGGCGTTTCGGGCGCCGGGGCGGCGGCGGGTTCTTTAGACGAGGGGACCGGCGACTCGGACTGGCCGCAGGCGGCCAGAGCGACGACGGCGGACAGGCTCAGGAGGGCTCGCTTCATCCGCGACTTAACCCTTCGCGCGTCGGCGGGTTCATTTCGGAACCGTCCGGCGCAAGGCCGCGCTTGAGGTCGTGCGCCAATCCGCTATGCCGGGCGCCGAGAACCGGCGAGCGGCCGGACCGACGGGAGCGACACGCATGACCGACACGATGAAGGCCCTGGCGAAGACGAAGCCCGCCGAGGGGCTGGACCTGATCGAGGCGCCCATTCCCGTCGCCGGCGACGAGGACGTGCTGATCAAGGTGCACCGCGCCGCCGTATGCGGCACCGACATCCACATCTGGAACTGGGACGAGTGGTCCCAGAAGAACGTCCCCGTGCCGATGATCACCGGGCATGAGTTCTCGGGCGAGATCGTCGCCATCGGCAAGGACGTGGATCGCCGGCTTAAGGTGGGCCAGCGCGTCTCGGCCGAGGGACACGTGATCGACCTGAACTCCGAGGCCGCGCGGGCCGGCCACTTCCACCTCGACCCGGCGACCAAGGGCATCGGCGTGAACCGACAGGGCGCCTTCGCCGAATACGTCGTGGCCCCGGCCTTCAACGTGATCGAACTGCCCGACGACGTGCCGTACGAGATCGGCTCGATCCTGGACCCGTTCGGCAATGCGGTTCACACCGCACAACAGTTCGACCTGCTGGGCGAGGACGTGCTGGTCACCGGCGCGGGTCCGATCGGCATGATGGCCGCCGCCGTGGCGCGTCATGCGGGCGCGCGCACCGTGGTGCTCACCGACATCAACGACTTCCGACTGGAGCTGGCGCAGAAGGTCGCGCCGGGCGTGCGCACGGTGAACACGACGAAAGAAGACCTGAAGGACGTCATGCACGAGCTGGGCCTGAAGGTCGGCTTCGACGTGGCGCTGGAGATGTCCGGCAGCCCGATCGCCTTCAAGCAGTGCGTCGACACCCTGATCATGGGCGGCGGCATGGCGATGCTGGGCATCCCGTCCAGGCCGATGGAGACCGATTGGGGCGCCATCATCCTGAAGGCGCTGACGATCAAGGGCGTCTATGGCCGCGAGATGTTCACGACCTGGCGCAAGATGCTGGGCCTGCTGAAGGCGGGGCTGGATCTGACCCCGCTGATCACGCACCAGTTCCCCTACGACCAGTACCGCGAGGGCTTCGAGGTCATGAAGGCCGGCAAGTCCGGCAAGGTCGTGCTGGACTGGTCGAAGGCGGCCTGAGCCGCCCCCGACGCGATCCGATCAGTCGGTGACGGCCAGCTTGGCGGTCGAGGCGGCGGCCACCAGCGGGCCGGCGTCGGTCGACATCGCCGCGGGACGCTTGGCGGTCGGATAGGCGCGGGCCAGCTGCTGCAGCGCCGCGTCGATGGCCGTCAGGGCGCCCGGCTGCGCACGGCGCAGCAGGTCGGCGTTGTCGTCCCGCCAGGCCTTGGCCGTGACGTAGAAGCCGTAGCCGTCCAGATAGGGCTCCAGCGCGTCCGATCCCTTGGCCGTGGCGTACTGCAGCGCGGCGCGGTCGATCAGGTCGACGATGACGCCCGCGACCACGGCCGCGTCGGTCGCGCCGCCGCCGGGGGCCTTGGCGCCCGCCTGGTCCAGCGTGGTCAGGATGGCGTCGGCGCGGCCCTGCAGCGCCTTGGCGTCCGCGCCCTCGAACGTCGCGCTGGAGGCGGCGAGCAGCTGGTCGTCGAACGTCGCCACGCCCAGCTTCTGGAACGTCGGCGCCATGTCGATCAGGACTTCGGACACCGGATGGGCGAACATCTCGCCGGCGGCCTGACGCTCGCCTTCCGCGGCGGCGGCGGCGGCGGCGCGCACGTGGGCCTCCACCACGGCCAAGGCGGTCAGATAGATGGTCGGGTTCGTCGCGGCGGCCGCGACGTCGACGCCGCCTTCGCCCGACTCGCCGCCCTCGCCGCCCTCGCCTTCGCCGGCCACGGCGGCGGGCGCGGTCGTCGCCGCAGCGCTCTTGTCCGCGTCGGCGGGTTGAGAACAGCCCGCGATCAGCACGGCGCCCATGCCGAGGGCGGTCCAGCGCTTCAGGTTCGACATTCGATGATCCTCGCTAAGATGTGCGCGCCTCTCTATAGGTCCGCTCATGCATATGCAACTTGATCGCAACTGGAGCGCCGCATGCGTTTGATCGCCGGAGAGGTCCTGGACGCCGCGACCGTGGCCTGGGCGCGGGGACAAATCGACGCCCTTCCGTGGAAGGCGGGCGCCGAAACCGCCGGACCGGCCGCGCGGGCGGTGAAGCGCAACGAACAGGCGGACCTGTCCGGCCGCGCGGGGCAGGGGCTGGAGAAGCTGCTGCGCGAGCGCATCCTGGCGCACCCGGTCGTGGCCATGGCGGCGCGGCCGAAGCGGCTCAGCCGCCTGCTGATCAGCCGCACGACCGAAGGCGGCGGCTATGGCGATCACGTCGACAACGCCCTGATGGGGCCCGAAGGCGCGCGGTTGCGCAGCGACCTGAGCTTCACCCTGTTTCTGTCCGAGCCGTCGGACTACGACGGCGGCGGGCTGACGGTCGAGGACGCGATGGAAGATCGCACCGTCCGCCTGCCGGCCGGCGACTTGATTCTGTACCCGTCCGGCGCGCCGCACCGCGTCGAGACGGTGACGTCCGGCACGCGACTGGTCTGCGTCGGCTGGATCGAGAGCCACGTCCGCGACGCCTCGGCGCGCGAGGTGCTGTGGGACCTGGAGCGCGTGCGCGCCGCCTGGCCGGAAGGCTCCGACCCGACGGCGCGACTGACGTTGGACAAGGCGATCGGCGCCCTGCTGCGCCGCTGGGCCGAGACCTAGGCCAGGACCGGCGTCGCGCCGCGGCCGGTGGCGCGGAACACGATCACGGCGAACAGCAGGATGCCGAGCGCCGTCGTCACCTCGCCCGCCAGCAGGAAGGGCAGGGCGGTCAGCTTGCCGAGCAGCATCAGCGCCAGGCTGGGCATCATCAGCAGGAAGCCGACCAGCATCAGCGTGAACTGGATCCAGGGCAGCATGCCCTTGGACGCATGCGGCAGGGCGCGATGGAACAGGCCCATCAGCGTCAGCGACGTCCAGCCGATCAGGTTGATGTGCGCGTGGACGGGGCGGAGGGTGAAGTCCTCCTGCGATCCCATCCACATGCCCAGGCCGACCCCGACGATCAGCGAGAGAATGCCCAGGCGCAGAAACCAGGAAGAGAGTTTTTGGTCCATTTCGGACTCCTTTGTCGAACGATCCCGATGAAGTCCGCGCCGTATCGGGCGAACGCGGATCGCTCAACTTAACTCTGCGTCAGGTTGCCGCACAAATCCGCCCGAATCGGCGGCTGGCTCAGGCTTGGAGCAGCTTGATCAGCCTGGTCTCGAACGCCTTGGCGTCCGGACCGGGCAGCAGGTCGGGCAGGCGTCCGGCCTCGAACGCCTCGAAGACCTTCGGGTGCACATAGGAAGATCGGCAGACCGTCGGCGTGTTGCCCAGCAGGCCGGACACCGCCTTCACGCAGACGTTGATCTTGCGCTTGGCGTCCGTGGCGCTGGTCGGCGGTTCCATGTCGCGCAAGGCCCGGGCGGCCGACACCGTGCCGGCCCAGGTGCGGAAGTCCTTGGCCGAGAAATCCTCGCCCATCGCTTCGCGGACGTAGGCGTTCACGTCGTCGGACGTCAGCGGGCACAGAGTCCCGTCCTCGGCCCGCCACTTGAACAGCTGTTGGCCCGGCAGTTCGCGCACCGCCCGGATGACGGTGGCCAGGCGTCGGTCGCGCACCTTCACCTCATGCTCGACGCCGCTCTTGCCGCGAAAGGCGAAGGTCAGCGCCGTGCCGCCCAGCTCCAGATGCCGCTTGTGCAGAGTGGTCAGGCCATAAGAGCGATTCTGCCTGGCGTACTGGGCGTTGCCGACCCGGATCAGGGTCAGTTCGAGCAGGCGCACCGCCGTCGCCGTGACCTTCTCGCGGCAGACGCCCCGCTTGTTGAGGTCGGCGTCCACGCGCGCGCGCAGCCGGGGCAGGGCGCGCGCGAACGCAGGCAGGCGGTCGAACTTGTTGCCCGCGGCATGGGCGGTCCAGTCTGCGTGATAGCGATACTGCTTGCGCCCCTTCACGTCGCGGCCGGTCGCCTGGATATGGCCGGTGGCGCGAGGACAGATCCAGACGTCGGTCCAGGCCGGTGGAATGGCCAGCGCCCGGATGCGCGCAAGCGTCTTCCCGTCGGTCACCCTGGCGCCCCTGGCGTCCAGATAGGTGAAGCCCGCGCCCGACTTGCGCCGCGTCAGACCCGCATTGTCGTCGCTGCACCAGGTGAGGCCCGGAGGCGCCTTGAGCACCTGAGCGAAGTTGGCGGAACCGTCGGGCACGCGGGCGTCTCCAGTCTGGGATTCCGCAACGGCGCGCGGGGGCGCGGGTTCCGGCTTGACCCCGGCGGGTCGGGTGCGACACGTCGCGCATGAACTATCGCCACAGCTTCCACGCCGGAAACTTCGCCGACGTCGTCAAGCACGCCCTGCTGCTGCGGCTGCTGGAACTGCGGCGCGCGGCGGGGCCGACGACGGTGATCGACACCCACGCGGGGGCGGGCCTTTACGACCTCTCCGGCGACGCCGCGCGGTCTAGGGAGGCCGAGGCCGGGATCGCGCGGCTGATGTCGGCCGACGACCTGCCGCCGACGATCAGGGCGCTGGCGAATCGCGTGCGGGCGCTGAACCCGGAGGGCGGCGCGCGCTTCTATCCGGGGTCGCCTCGGCTCGTGGCGGACGCGATGGGACCCGGCGACCGCTACGTCGGCTTCGAGATGAACCTGCCGGTGCTGGAGCTTCTTCAGGCCGCGTTGGACGGGCGGACGAACGCCCATGCCCACGGCGGCGACGGATACGATCAGGCTCTGGCCGCCGCCCGCGCCGCGCCGGGCGCCATGGTGCTGATCGACCCGCCCTTCGAGCGTGCGGACGACTATCTGCGCGCGGCCGATCTGGGCGCGGCGGTGGTGAAGGCGGACGGTTCGGCGACCGTGGCGATCTGGACGCCGCTGAAGGACATGGAGACGTTCGACGGCTTCCTGCGCCGGCTGACGGAGCGCGGCGCGCGATCTCCGCTGGTCGCCGAGGCGCGTCTGCGGCCGCTGACCAACCCGATGAAGATGAACGGCTGCGCCATGGTGTTCCTGAACCCGCCCGAGGGGCTGGAGGCGGCGGCGCGAGAGGTCTGCGGCTGGGTCGCCGCCAACCTGGGCGACGCGGGCGCGCGGGCCGAGGTCTGGACCGCCTAGCCCTCGATCACTTCGCCGGGTTCGTAGAGATTCGGCTCGAAGGTGGCGACCGCCATGATCGGCTCCATCGCCGCGACGACGGTCGGATGGCGCGTCATCGCCTTCCAGTCCTCGCGCGAGCGCCAGACCGCGTGGTTGGCCACGACCTTGCCGTTCAGGCCGCGATGCAGGGCGGCGGAGACGAAGCCGTCCAGCTCTCGCTGGCGGCGCACCAGGGCGGTGACCAGCTCGACCAGCGCGTCCTGACGCTCCGGCGCGCATTTGAAGACGTTGATCAGGACCACGGCGTCGGCGTCGCTCATGGCCGGACCGTATAGCGCGCGCCGGCCCCGCCGCCTAACTTCGCGCCATGACGAAGATCGCGATCCTGAAGACCGGCGGCCCGCCGCCCGCGTTGGCGACCGAGCACGGCGATTATCCCGCCATGTTCGCAAGACTCCTGGGCGTGGAGCCGACGACGTTCGACGTGCAGGCGGGACGGCTGCCCGATCCGGCCGCGTTCGAGGGGGCGGTGATCACCGGCTCGTCGGCGGGGGTCTATGAGGATCACGCCTGGCTGCCGCCGCTGTTCGACTGGATCCGCAGCGCCAAGGGCCGGACGCGGCTGGTCGGCGTCTGCTTCGGCCATCAGGCCATGGCGAAGGCCCTGGGCGGCGAGGTGCGCAAGTCGGAGAAGGGCTGGGGCGTCGGCCTGCATCGTTACGACGTCATGTCCGAGGAGCCGTGGATGGTCCCGGGCGCTCGCAGCGTGGCCGTGCCCGCCTCGCATCAGGATCAGGTGCGGACCCTGCCGCCCGGCGCGCGCGTGACGCTGGCCAGCGCCTTCACGCCGTTCGGCGGACTGGCGTGGGACGACGACGCGATCTCGATGCAGTTCCACCCGGAGTTCACGCCCGACTACGCCGCGGCCCTGGCCGAGGGGAGGCGCGGACGGATTGAACCCGCGCTGGTGGATGCGGCCCTGACGTCGCTGTCGACGCCGAACGAACGCGACGTCGTCGGCGGCTGGCTTCGGCGGTTCCTGCGCCTCGATTGATCCCGTCAGTCGCCGAAGGAGGGCGGACGTGGTGTGCTGGCCGTCCACCCAACGGAGGCAAACCATGACCATCCAGATCAAGGCCCGCGACCTGCTGCTGGCCGCGCTTCTGCTCGCGCTCGGCGTGCTGATCGGCCTGGCGTTCAACGCCACGCCCAGTCAGGCACAGAACGTCGCCTCGGCCTCCGGCTACGTCACCAACGACGGGATGCTGTTCTACTGCCAAGGCCGCGAATGCGTGCGCCTGCGCTACGACACCTGGAGCTAGGGCCAGCGCACCAGCGGCGGCATCGAGCTGAGGATCGACTCCACGTTGCCGCCGGTCTTCAGACCAAAGGTCGTGCCGCGGTCGTAGAGCAGGTTGAACTCCACGTAGCGCCCGCGCCGCACCAGCTGCTCCTCGCGCTCGGCCTCGGTCCAGGGCTCGTGCATCCGCCCGCGCACGATGGCGGAATAGACGTCCAGAAACGCCTCGCCCACCGCGCGGGTGAAGGCGAAGTCGCGCTCGCGGTCGCCGCTGTCGTGGTGGTCGTAGAAGATGCCGCCGACGCCGCGCGGCTCGTTGCGGTGCGGCAGCCAGAAATACTCGTCGCACCAGGCCTTGTATTTCGCGTGCCAGGTGGGGTCGAAGGCGTCGCAGGCGGCCTTCATGGCGGCGTGGAAGGCGAGCGCGTCCGGGGCGTCCTGCGATCGGTCGACGTCAAGCACGGGCGTCAGGTCGGCGCCGCCGCCGAACCAGCTTTTCGTCGTGGCGATGAAGCGGGTGTTCATGTGCACGGCGGGCACGCGCGGGCTGACCGGATGGACGATCAGGCTGATGCCCGTGGCGAAGAAACGCGGGTCCTCTTCGGCGCCCGGCACGGACTTCGCGTAGTCGGCGGGAAAGCTTCCGTGCACGGTCGACACGTGCACTCCGGCCTTTTCGAACAGACGGCCGTGCAGCATGCCCATGACGCCGCCGCCGCCGTCCTTGCGGTCCCAAGGCGTGCGCACGAAGCGGCCGGGATCGCCGGGAAACAGGTCCTCGGGCGCCTCGTCCTCCAGCGCCTCCAGGCCGGCGTGAATGCGGTCGCGCAGGGACTCGAACCAAGCGCGCGCCTCGGTCTTCTGCAGGTCCAGCGGGGTCGTCGGGGTCGCGTCGCTCATGGGCGGCTTGAACCACACCGGCGCCCTCGCGCCAATCGCGACGAAAGGGCTTGAGCGGCCGCGCGGCTCTGACACCATGCCGCCTCCGCCCGGGAGAAGCCTGATGATCCGCACCGCCCTGTTCGTCGCCGCCTCGGTGGTCGCCCTGTCGGGCGCCGCCCACGCCCAGGACCTGCGCGAGGCGCACGTCCGCGACCTGTTGCGCACCACGCCGCTGATCGACGGGCACAACGACCTGCCGTGGGCCCTGCGCCAAGGTTACGGCAACGACCCCTATGCGGTGGACCTGACGACCGACCTGTCGGGAACGACCAAGCTGCACACCGACATCCCGCGCCTGCGCGCGGGCGGCGTGGGTGGGCAGTTCTGGTCGGTCTATGTGCCCGCCTCGCTGACGCCGACCGAGGCGGTTCGCGAGACCTTCGAGCAGATCGACACGGTGCACCGCATCGTCGACGCCCACCCCGACGTCTTCGCCATCGCCCTGACCGCCGACGACGTGGTGCGCATCCACGGCGAGGGACGCATCGCCTCGCTGATCGGCATGGAGGGCGGCTATTCGATCGACGATTCGCTGGGCGTGCTGCGCCAGTTCTACGACGCCGGCGCGCGCTACATGACGCTGACGCACTCCAAGACCACCACCTGGGCCGACAGCGCCACCGACGCGCCGAAGTGGGGCGGTCTGTCGCCGTTCGGCGAGGAGGTGGTCCGCGAAATGAACCGCCTGGGCATGATGGTCGACCTCAGCCACGTCTCGGAGGAGACGATGATGGACGCGATCCGCGTGTCCGAGGCGCCGGTGATCTTTTCCCACTCCTCGGCGCGCGCCGTGACCGATCATCCGCGCAACGTGCCCGACGCCGTGCTTCGCCTGCTGCCCCAGAACGGCGGCGTGGTGATGGTCACCTTCGTGCCGGGTTTCGTCAGCGCCGACCTGGTCGCCTGGACCAAGGGTCTGGAGGCCGAAGGCGCGCGCCTGGGCGTCGACGTGAACGCCGCCGAGCCCGACGCTCGCCTCGTCGAGTGGATCGAGACCCATCCGCGCCCGCAGGCGACCATCGACGACGTGGTGGCGCACATTCAGCACGTGCGCGAGGTCGCGGGCATCGATCACGTCGGCCTGGGCGGCGACTTCGACGGCATCACCTCGACGCCGATGGGGGTCGAGGGCGTGGACGCCTATCCGCGCATTCTGGCGGCGCTGATCGCCGCGGGCTGGTCGGACGAGGACATCCGGAAGCTGGCGGGCGGCAACGTGCTGCGCGTCATGCGTCAGGTCGAGGCGGTGGCGGCGACGAAACGCGGCGAGCGGCCCAGCCTGATGCAGAACGTCCTTCCGACGGCCTGATCAGGCGGCGCGGACGACGTCTGCGGCGGCGGGCGTCGTCCATCTGGACAGGCAGGCCATCAGGTCGGCCGGGCTGACCGGCTTGGCCAGACAGTCGTTCATGCCGGCCTCGGCATAGGTCTGAAGCTCATGCCGCTGGGTGTTGGCGGTCAGGCCGACGATCGGCGTGCGCGCCTCCGGGCCGCCCAGCGCGCGGATCGCCCGCGTGGCCGCGACGCCGTCCATGACCGGCATCTGCACGTCCATCAGGATCAGGTCCCAGCCGCCGACGCGCGCGGCATCCAGCCCCTGTCGCCCGTCCTCAGCCAGGGCGCAGGTGACGCCCTGCGACGCCAAGATGGCCTCGACCAGGGCGCGGTTGGCGGGATGATCCTCGACGTAAAGCACGTTCAGCGGTCGTGAGGGCGGGGCTGGAGCCGGTTCGACCGCCCGCGACCTCGGCGTTTCGGCCCCGTCGGCCAGGGCGATGATCTCGTTGACGACCGAGAGCAGGCGCTCTCCCGCCTCGTGGATCTGGGCGACGTGGCCTGCCCGCGTCGGGTCCAGTCCTTCGCCCGACAGCAGTCCGGAAAAACCCAGAACGGCGTTCAACGGCGTGCGCAGTTCGTGCGACAGCGTGGCCAGCAGGCTCTGGCGCGTCTCCGCCACTGCCGACCGGCGCTCGGCCTCTGCCTGGGCCCGACGGGCCTCGACCTCGCCCGTCACGTCGATCTCGTTGAGCAGCAGCGCCTGGGCGCCGGTCACGGGGTCGAGGCTCACGCGCAAGTCCAGCCGGTGCCAACGTCGGCCCGCGGCGGTGACGACCTCGGCCAGGCCGTCGGCCGCGCCGTCCGACAGGGTCTGCGCCAGCATCGACTGCGCCGTTTCGGGTTCGGCGAAGCGGGCCTCGAACCCCAGATCGCCGCGGCCATAGGCGGCATAGGCGGTCGGATTGCAGAACAGGCCGCGCCCGTCGGCGTCGAACAGGCTGATCAGGGCGTCGCTGTGGCGCAGCGCCTCCAGCGCCCGGCGCTCCTCCGGCTCGGCGTCCAGCGGCGAGGCCTCGAACAGCAGAACGGGCGACCCGTCCATCAGGCGATAGGTCGAGATGGTCGCCTGCACCGT
Organism: Afipia felis; assembly: GCA_943371835.1. Taxonomy (GTDB): domain Bacteria; phylum Pseudomonadota; class Alphaproteobacteria; order Caulobacterales; family Caulobacteraceae; genus Brevundimonas. Next base: position 25,772 of record CALRWJ020000001.1, read on the forward strand.
CACGGGCGCGCCGTTGGGATAGAAGGTCCACTGCTCGGATATCTCGTCGCCCCGCACGGTGGCCCTGGCCAGACGGTCGGTGCGGGCCCGCACCGCCGGCGACAGCTGCGAGAAGTCGCGCGCCAGAAGCTCGTCCAGCGACGCCGCCCCCCACAGGGCGCAGGCGGCGGCGTTGGCGTAGACGCCGCGCAGACCGTGCGGATCGAACAGCCAGACGGGCCGCCTCAGCGCGTCCCAGACCGACCAGGCCGGATCGAAGTTCGGATCGTTGCGCCCCATGATCATCTCATAAAGCGAAGGGCCTTAAGGCGGCGCTAAGCGAGGGCCGCGGTCGCCGCCCACACCGCGATGCCCGCGCTGACCGCCAGGTTCAGCGAGCGGGCTCCAGGCTGCAGGGGAATCACCACGCGCGCGTCGGCCGCCGCGTGCACGAACTCGGGCGCGCCGCTGGGTTCGGAGCCGAACAGCAGGACGTCGTCGGGCCGGAAGACGAATTCCTGCAGCGGCACGGCGCCGCGCGTCGTGAACAGCACCAGCCGTCCGGGCGGACGGGCCGTCTGGAACGCGTCCCAGTCGGCGTGGGCGGTCATGTGGCCCAAAGGCCCGTAATCCAAGGCCGCGCGCTTCATCGCCCGGTCGTCCAGGCCGAAGGCGGTGGGTCCGATCACGTCCAGTTCTACGCCGAAACACGCCGACAGGCGGATGCAGGCGCCGACGTTCTGCGGGATGGCCGGTTGAAAAAGGGCGAGACGCATTCTAAGGCCCTCATACGCGCGGGCCGGGGGCCTGTCGCGGCCCTTCGCGCATGCGATTTCGCCGCCCGCTTCCGGCGGCCCGACAGAGGTGAGACGTGACCGAGACGGTCGATCATTCTTCCCACGAGGGCGAGGCCACGCGCCGCGACTTCATTCACATCGCCGCCGGCGCCGCCGCCGTGGGCGCGGGCGTCATGGCCGCGTGGCCGCTCATCAACCAGATGAACCCGGCCGCCGACACCCTGGCGCTGTCGACCATCGAGTTCGACACGTCGAAGGTGGCCGAAGGCCAGCAGATCGTCATCAAGTGGCAGGGCAAGCCCGTCTTCGTGCGCAACCGCTCGGCCGCGCAGGTCGCTCAGGTCCGCGAGACGCCGATGTCCGCCCTGAAGGATCCGCAGTCGGACCAGGACCGCACCAAGACCGGGCACGAGAACATGCTGGTCGTCATCGGCTCGTGCACCCACCTGGGCTGCGTGCCGACCTTCAACGCCGGCGACTACGGCGGCTGGTTCTGCCCCTGCCACGGCTCGCACTACGACGCGTCCGGCCGCATCCGCAAAGGCCCGGCGCCCAAGAACCTGGTCGTGCCGACCTATGAATTCACCGCCGGTTCCACCGTGCGCATCGGCTGAGGCGGGACAGACAGATGAGCGACCACGAAAGCACCTACGTCCCCAAGACGGGCATCGAGCGCTGGCTCGACACGCGCCTGCCGATCGTCCGCTTCGGCGCCGACTACATGTCGCTGCCGACGCCGCGCAACCTGAACTACTGGTGGACCTTCGGGGCCATCCTGATGATCTGCCTGATGACGCAGATCGTCACCGGCATCGTGCTGGCCATGCACTACACGCCGAACGTCAACCTGGCCTTCGCCTCTGTCGAGCGCATCATGCGCGACGTGCCGGGCGGCTGGCTGATCCGCTATGTGCACGCCAACGGCGCGTCGATGTTCTTCGTCGCCGTCTACATCCACATGCTGCGCGGCCTCTATTACGGCTCGTACAAGGCCCCGCGTGAAATCATCTGGATCCTGGGCGGCCTGATCTTCTTCCTGATGATCGCCACGGCCTTCCTGGGCTACGTCCTGCCGTGGGGTCAGATGTCGTTCTGGGGCGCGGAGGTGATCACCAACCTGATCGGCGCCATCCCGCTGGTCGGCGAGCCGATCCTGATCTGGCTGCGCGGCGGCCCGGCGATCGACAACGCGACGCTGAACCGCTTCTTCTCGCTGCACTACCTGCTGCCGTTCGTGATCCTGGGCGTGGTGGTGCTGCACCTGTGGGCCCTGCACACGGCCGGCCAGAACAACCCCGTCGGCGTCCTGATCCCCAAGGAGCGGACCCAGAAGGACACCCTGCCGTTCCACCCGTACTACACGGTGAAGGATGGGGTCGCGATCATCCTGTTCATGATGATGTTCGCCTTCTTCGTCTTCTTCATGCCGAACGCCTTGGGCCACGCCGACAACTACATCCCGGCCAACCCGCTGCAGACGCCCGCGCACATCGTGCCCGAGTGGTACATGCTGCCCTTCTACGCGATCCTGCGCGCCATTCCGGACAAGTTCGGCGGCGTCCTGGCCATGTTCTCGGCCATCGGCGTGCTGTTCGTCCTGCCGTGGCTGGACACGTCGAAGGTGCGGTCCATGCGTTATCGCCCGACGATGAAGGTCTTCTTCGTGATCTTCGTTCTGGTCGGACTGGGCCTGGGCTGGTGCGGCGGGCAGCTGCCCGACGCGCCGGTGGTTCCGGGCATGGCCAGCTTCAATGTCTGGGATGGCGAGCTGAACAGCTATCTGTGGCTGACGCGCCTCTTCACCGCCTACTACTTCGCCTTCTTCCTGATCATCATGCCGTTCGTCGGCCTGCGCGAGACGCCCCTGCCGGTCCCGGCCTCGGTGTCCGAGCCGGTGCTGTCGGGCGGTCTGACGCCGGCGGCCGCCGTGGCCCAGGCCGAGAAGAAGGGCTGACCCCGATGGATCGTCCGATGAACTTCCTCAAGACCGTCGCCGCCGGCCTGATCGCGGCCGTGGCGATCACCGCGACCCCGGCTCTCGCCTCGGGCGGCGGCGCCGAGCACCCGCGTTCGGGCGGCTTCGCCTTCGAAGGGCCGTTCGGCAGCTTCGACCAGGGCCAGCTGCAGCGCGGCTACAAGGTCTATCGCGAGGTCTGCTCGTCCTGCCACAGCATGAACCTGCTGTCGTTCCGGACTCTGGGCGAGCGCGGCGGGCCGTTCTGGTCGCCCGATCGCGGCTTCGCCCCGAACCCGGCGGCGAACCCCTGGGTCAAGGCGCTGGCCGCCGAGGTCCAGGTGCCGGACATCGACACCGAGACGGGCGAGGCGATCATGCGCCCCGGCACGCCGGCGGACCACTTCCCCAACCCCTATCCGAACGCCACGGCCGCGGCCGCGGGCAACGGCGGGGCCGCGCCGCCCGACCTGTCGGTCATGGCCAAGGCGCGCCACGGCGGCGCCGACTACATCTACTCGCTGCTGACCGGCTATCGCGCCGCGCCGGCGGGCCTGCAGATCCGTCCGGGCCAGTACTACAACCCGTACATGGCCGGCGACATGACGCCCTTCTGGACCGGCGACCACGACAAGGTGCCGCCGGGCGGCTTCATCGCCATGCCGCCGCCGCTGTCGAACGGCCAGGTGACCTATGACGACGGCTCGCCGCAGACGGTGGACCAGTACGCCAAGGACGTGGCCGCCTTCATCGCGTGGGCGTCCGAGCCCCAGCAGGTCCAGCGCAAGCAGGCCGGCTTGGGCGTGATGGTGTTCCTGCTGCTGTTCCTGGGCCTGACCTATGCCAGCTACCGCCGCATCTGGAAGGGCGTGGCGCACTGACGCCGACCCTGCCGGACCACTGATCCGATCAACCCGCCGAGGCGCCGCCCCGGCGGGTTTTTCGTGGCTTGCTCAGTGGCGGAGAAAGTGCTTTATAAAGTAAAGCAAAAGGAGGGCTTCATGTTCCGCACCGTTCTCGCCGCGACCGCCGCCGCTTTGACCCTGGCCTGCGCCGGGGCCGCGTCCGCCCAGATGACGCCTCAGCCCGCCGGCACCCCCGAGCAGCGCGAGGCCATGGACCGTCTGTCGTGGATGGACGGCGAATGGGTCGGGCAGGCCAGCGTCTATGCCGGGCCGGGCCGCACCGCCACTCATCCTCACACCGAACGCATCGGGCCGATGCTGGGCGGCTCGATCAAGGTCATCGAGGGGCGAACGACCGAAGCCGACGGCGCGGTGAGCTTCAACGCCTTCGCCGTGATCAGCTGGAACGACGCTGAGGACCGCTACGTCATGCGGTCCTACGCCAACGGCCAGGCGGCGGACTTTCCGCTGACCGCCACGGCCGACGGCTTCTCCTGGTCGACGCCGGCCCAGGGCGGCGAGGTCCGCTACGTCACCACGTTCAAGGACGGCGAGTGGGTCGAGGTGGGGGACTGGGTCATGCAGGGCCGCGAGCCCATGCGGATCGTCGAGCTGCGCCTGCGCCGACGCGGCGACAGCGACTGGCCCGCCGCCGGTCCGGTCGTGCCCTGAGCCTCGACTCGTCCGGGCGCGCCGCCTAACGTCCGGCCCTCTGAACTTGCCGAGAGGGTCGATCATGCGCCTGAAGCTCCTGTCCGCCGCCGCCTGCGCCCTGGCCCTGTCGGCCTGCGCCTCGATGGACGGGGACGGAGGCGGTGCGCCGCAGTTCTCGGCCCAGCGCCTGTCGGACGACGTCAAGGCGCTGTCCGACGATACCTTCGAAGGGCGCGGCATCGCCACGCCGGCGGAGCAGAAGGTCATCGACTACATGTCGCGCGGGTTCGCCGCGGCGGGCTTCCAACCCGGCGGCCCCAACGGCTCGTGGACGCAGGACGTCACCCTGCGCCGCTTCAGTGTGTCGGACGCCACAGCCAGCGTCCAGGCGGGCGGGGAGACGCTGGCCCTGCGCCAGGGCGAGGATCTGGTCATCTCGACCCGACGCCCGGCGGACCGCCAAAGTCTGAACGACGTGCCGCTGGTCTTCGTCGGCTACGGCACGACCGCGCCGGAACGTCAGTGGGACGATTTCAAGGACGCCGACGTGCGCGGCAAGATCATCGTCGTCCTGGTCAACGACGCCGACTATGAGGAGCCGGCGCTGAACACGTTCAACGGCCGCGCCATGACCTACTACGGCCGCTGGACCTACAAGTACGAGGAAGCCGCCCGTCGCGGCGCCGCCGGCGTTCTGGTCGTGCATGAGACGGCGCCCGCCAGCTATGGCTGGGCGACCGTCAGGAACAGCTGGACCGGGCCGCAGTTCGACATCGTGCGCCAGAACGCAGAGGCCGAGCGCGCGCCGCTGGAGGGCTGGATTCAGCGCGACGTCGCCGTCGACCTGTTCCGCCGGGCCGGCCTGGATTTCGAGGCCCAGAAGGTCGCCGCGCGCAGCCGCGACTTCCGCCCGGTCGAACTGACCGGCCTGACGATGGACGCCGCGTTCAAGGTCGACACGTCCACGATCACCACGCACAACATCGTGGCGCGTCTGCCCGGCACGACGCATCCGGACGAGACGATCCTCTACACGGGCCACTGGGACCATCTGGGCATGGGGCAGCCGGACGCCAATGGCGACGGCGTCTTCAACGGCGCGGTCGACAACGCGTCGGGCATCGCCGGGCTTCTGGAGCTCGCCCGCGCCTGGGGCGCCGGGCCTCGGCCCGAGCGGTCGATCGTGATGATCGCCTTCACCGCCGAGGAAAGCGGCCTGCTGGGGTCGGAGTTCTACGCCGCCAATCCGGTCTATCCGCTGGAGAAGACGGTCGCCGGCTTCAACGTCGACGCCATGAACGTGTATGGCCGCGTGAACCGGATCGGCATCACCGGCTACGGACAGTCCGCCGACCTGGACGCGCGCATGACCGCCGCCGCCGCCGCTCAGGGCCGCACCATCGAACCGGACACCGACAATGCGGCGGGCACCTATTTCCGCTCCGACCACTTCCCGCTGGCCAAGCGCGGCGTGCCCATGTCCTATGCCGAGGGCGCGGGCGACTTCATCGACGCGCCGGTCGCCGACCGAGACGCCGCGCGCAGCGAATACGGCGCGCGCCGCTATCACCAGGCCGACGACGAGTGGCTGCCGATCATGGACTTCCGCGGCGCCGCCCAGGATCTGGAGGCGATCTATGCGGTCGGCCGCGACCTGGCCTTCGGGCGCGACTGGCCGGAATGGTCGGCGACGTCGGAGTTCGGACCGGTCAGGGCGCGCAGCGCGGCGCAGCGACGCTGACGCTTCGTCCATCCTGAAAACACCCCTGGGCTGTATGATCGCGCGACTCGCGATACGCCCAAGGGCATGAGCGAACGTGACGGGACCCTCGTCGGCGCTTCGGCGCCTGCGGCGGCGGAAGAGGTGATGGCGGGGCTGCGCGGTCTGGTGGTCGCCGCCGCGACGGCCCTGAAGGGGTTTCGCGCGCGGGTGCCGGGCATGGACGACCATGACCAGGCGCCCTTCGCCCTCGACGAGATCGCGCGCGCCGGGCGGCGGGGCCTGTCGCAAGTCGACATCGCCCGCGCCCTCGGCATGTCGCCGTCCAGCGCGACGCGCCTGATCGACTCGCTGGAAGCGGCGGATCTGGTCCGGCGCGAGCCGCACCCCAACGACCGTCGGATCAAGCAGGTCGTCCTGACGGTCGTCGGCCGCGCCCTGCTGGCCGATCTGATGGCCGACCTGGAGCGGAACAGTCGCCGGGCGGGGCTGGATCGCGACGCGCTGGCGGCCGTCGGCGCGCGCCTGTCGCGGCTTTCAGTCGTCGTCCAGCCCTGAAGGATCGTTGCCGTCCGCGAAGGTCGTGCGCCGAGGGCGCCGTTCAGTCGATGCAATCACGGGCTGTGCAGCCTGTCCCCGATTGGATCGGGGACCCGTCATGCTGTTCAGATTGCGAGAAGAGGATTTCAGGCCGGAAGATCGTCGGGCGCGCGTCGCACCGACCCCTCCGGCGGCGCCCGCGCGGCCCGCGCTGAGCGACCTGTCGCCGGAGGAATGGGCCGTGGTGCACATGATCCTGTCGGATCATCAGGCCTATGGCGAGGTCGTCGCCCGCGGCGCCGGGCCCGCGGCGGCCCAGGCCGACCGGTCGCGGGCGCGGAGCAGGTCGAGATGAGACGCCTCGCCGGCCTGCCCGCCGACAGGGGCGGCGCCTCCGCCGTCGAGTTCGCCCTGGTCGCGCCGCTGTTCATCCTGCTTCTGTGCGGGATCTGCGTCTATGCGCTGTGGTTCCTGCTCGCGATCACGGTCCAGTCTCTGGCGGTCGAGAGCGCCCGGGCCTCCCTGGCCGGCCTGGACGACGCGGAACGACGCGGGCTGGCCGTCGCCTACGTCCAGCGGCGCGCGCCGGAAGCGGGCATGGCGCTGTCGCACGTCAGTCAGCAGGTCCAGATCGACGCGGACGGCACGCGGGTCACCGTGCGCTTCGACGCCGGGGACCATCCGGTCATGGCGCTGAAGAACCTGATCCCATCGCCGCCGCAGGTGATCGAACGGACGGCCGTCGTGGCCGCGACCGGCTGATGCGAGAGGCACTGATCATCGACGAGCGGGGCGGCGTGGCCGTGATGGCCGCCGCCGCGGCGGGCCTGGTCTGCGCCCTGGCCGCCGCCATCGACGTCGGCGCCGTGGCCCTGGAGGCGCGCCGCCTGCAGGGCGCCGCCGACCTGGCCGCCCTGTCCGCCGTCGCCGACATGACGCGGGCGGAGCAGATCGCCCGATCCACTGCGGCGGCCAACAGCCCCGACCTTTCCGACGTGCGGGTCGAACTGGGCTCCTACGATCCCGATCCGGACCTGGCGCCGGATCGACGGTTCCAGTCCGGCGGGACAGACCCCGACGCCGTGCGCGTGACGCTGTCCAAGCAGACGCCGCTGTACTTCGGGGCCATGCTTCTGGGGCGGCCGACGTTCTCGCTGACCCGCAGCGCCCGCGCGGCGGCGCCGGTGCGGCCCCGCGCCGCCTTTTCGATCGGTTCGCGCGCGGCCGCGCTGGACGGCGGCGTGGCCAACGCCGTGCTCAGCGGATTGACCGGCAGCGCGGTTTCACTGAGCGTGGCCGACTATCAGGCGCTGGCCTCGGCGGACGTGGACCTGTTGTCTTGGTGGCGGGCCTTGGCGACCGAGGTCGGCGTCGACGCCGCGCGGACCGATGCGGTTCTCGCCGGCCGGGTCGACGCCGGGCGGTTGATGACGGTCGTGGCTCCGCTGACCGACGCATCCGCGCGCCCGGCTTTGGAGGCGCTGGCCACGGCGTTGGGCGGCCGTCGATTGGACCTGTCCGACCTGATCGCGCTGGAGCCGGGCGCGGCGGATCTGATGGTCGAGGGTCTTCAGGCGAAGGTGTCGGCGCTCGATCTGGTCATGGCCGCCGCGACGCTGGCGGGCGGCGACCGGCAGGTGAAGCTGAACCTGGCCGCCGGGCTGGGCTTGGCGGCACTGGAGGCCGATCTGGCCATCGGCGAACCGCCCAACGCCTCGGCTTGGCTGACCGTCACGCGCGACGGCGCGCCGGTGGTGCGCACGCGTCAGGCGCGACTGTGGTTGCGCGCCACGACCTCGGACAAGCTGGCGGGTCTGGCGCAGGTGCAGCTGCCCCTGCTGGTCGAACTGGCCCCGGCGGAGGCGCGACTGTCCCACATCGACTGCGCCGGCGGCACAGTCGGGATCGAGGCCCGGCCGGGTCTGGCGCGCGTCCAGATCGGCGCCGTCGACACGGCGCGGCTGGGCGACTTCACGCGCGATCTGACCCCGGACATGGCGTCCCTGATGACCGTGCCGGGGCTGGTGTCGATCACCGGCAGATCCACGGTGGAGGCGGCGCAGACGAGCTGGAAGCCCCTGGCGTTCACGCGCGCGGACCTGGCGGCGCGGACAGTGAAGTCGGTCTCGACAACGACGCTGGCCCAGTCGGCCGTCGCGAGCGCCGTCGGGCGACTGGACGCCGACGTGAGGGTGCTGGGCCTGGGCTTGGGGTTGGGCGGGCTGACGCAGCAGCTGGGTCAGCTGCTGACGCCCGTCGCGCGGACGCTGGACGCGCTGATCAACCCGCTCTTGGCCCTGCTCGGCGTGCGGGTGGGCGAGGCGGACGTGCGTCTGAACGGACTGGATTGTTCCCGCGGCGGGCCGCGCCTGGTCGGCTGATCAGCGTCCGGCCACGGCGATCAGCTCGTCGGCCAGGGCGGCGGTCAGGTGGCCGTCCGGAATGCGCCCGTTGGCCGTCTGCCACCGACGCAGCGCCGCGCGGGTGTTGCCGCCGATCACGCCGTCGATGCCTTGGGTGTCGTAGCCCAGCATGGTCAGGGCCCGCTGGGCGCCCACGCGCTGATCGCGGGACATCGGCGCTTCCTCGGGCCACGGCGTGACCAGACCCGGCTTGCCCGCGACGCCGTCCGCAGTCAGGCCGATCGCGAGGGCATAGCTGACCGAGTTGTTGTAGGCGCGGATGACGTAGTGGTTGGGCAGGGCCAGGAAGGCCGGCCCCCGTGCGCCCTGGGGCAGCAGGACGGCCCCCATCTCCGCGGCCTCCGCGTCGGTCGGACGACCGCCGCCGGCCAGACGCACGCCCTGCGCCTCCCAAAAGCTCCACGGCCGCTTGTCGCCTTCGGCCAAGGCATAGTCGAAGCCGGGCGGCAGGATGACCTCGTAACCCCACGTCTGTCCGCGCTTCCAGCCGGCGCGCGCCAGCAGGTTTGCGGCGGACGCCAGGGCGTCGGCGTCGGAACCCCAGATGTCGACCAGGCCGTCGCCGTTCTGGTCCACGCCCAGGCGCAGATAGTTGTCCGGCATGAACTGGGTCTGGCCCATCGCGCCGGCCCAGCTGCCCTTCAGACCCGAGCGCGCGCGGCGACCGTCGACGACGATGTCCAGCGCGTCCTTCAACTGCGCCTCGGCCCAGTCGCGCCTGCGCCCATCATAGGCCAGGGTCGCCAGCGAGCGGATCACGTCATAGTCGCCCTGCACCTGACCGAAGGCGCTTTCATTGGCCCAGATGCCCAACAGGATCTCGGTCGGCACGCCGAACCGCTGCACCACCTCCCACGGCACGCGGTCGGCGCGCTGCTTGGCCTGGGCGATGCGGGACGCGCTGACGGCGTTCTGGACATAGGCGCCGGCCGGACGGCTGAACTCGGGCTGGTTGCGGTCCAGACGGATGACGCCGGGGTCCGGCGTCAGACCGGCCAGTTCGCGCTCGTACTGGGCGCGACGCGCGCCGCCGTGACGCGACAGAAAGCCTTCCTTCCAGCCGTCGAAGCCTGCCTGATCCACCGCCGGGTCGGCCGGGCGCTGCGGCTCCGGCTGCGGCGCGGGAGTCACGGGCGCCGGCACCTGCGGCTGGGGCGGCAGGGTCACCGGCATCGGCGGCGTCTCGACCATGGGCGCGCAGGCCGCGACGGTCAGCACCAGCAGAAGTTTCGAGGACAGGCGCATGGCGGCTCGGGCGGGGCGACGGGGCGAATCTGAAGTCATCATTCCGGTCATTAAGCGAAGCTGGCGAACAGTCCGTTGCACGAACGGGGCCAAAGCGTGACGCCGTGTCCCCGGCGCCGCACCCGCCGCCGCGCGAAACCGGGCGATCCGATTCACCGAACGGCGTCGTTAACCTTCATTCCTTTTGATTCCTGAAAGGGGAGGGGAGTATCGACGACACGCTCTGAAGCGGCCTGGTGGCGGAGGGGCTACGCGCCGGGCGTGCAAGCCCGAAGACCCTCCGTTCGACTCGGAGGCCAGGCCTCCAGAAGCTCCGCCCCGGTTGACGTTTCTCCGCGTCGCCTCTATACGCCCCGTTCCCGCCGCGAGCCCCGCGCTTGCGGCCGTTTTTATTTCGCTTCTGAGGCCCGACTTCCATGAAAGTCCGCAGCTCGATCAAGTCGCTCAAGACGCGCCACCGCGACTGCAAGGTCGTGCGCCGCAAGGGCAAGGTCTTCGTGATCAACAAGACCGACCCGCGCTTCAAGGCCAAGCAGGGCTAAGCCTTCAGCCTCAGCGCCAAGCAATCCACAGGCCGCGGGCTTTCGTCCGCGGCCTTTTGCATGCCCGCGGTTGAGCGCGCGGCGGCCCCTCATTAAGCCTGATCCACCGAGCTCATCGCGCTCAAGCAGCGAGCGACCGCGTCGCGAGCGTCAGCGCCCCAAGGAAGACCAATGCCCGACGACGCCGCCTTCGATTCCTCGCCCGACGTCCTGACCTCGACCGCCCAAGGGCGCCTGCGCACCATCGTGGAGCGCCTGGAGCGCCTGGAAGAGGACAAGGCCGCCATCGCGGGCGACATGAAGGAGGTCTTCGCCGAGGCCAAGGGCGAGGGCTACGACGTCAAGACGCTGCGGAAGGTCCTACGCATCCGCAAACAGGACAAGGCCAAGCGCCAGGAGGAGGAGGCCATCCTGGACCTCTACCTCTCGGCGCTGGGCGAGATCTGACGCTGAAGCGGACGGGCGAGCTGAAGCGCTCCGGCGGGCTGACCCGCAAACCTCTGTCCGGGAAGACGCCGGCCCCGAAGAAGACGCCCCCGTCGCCATTCGAGGCCCAGCGCGAGGCGGCGAAACGCGCCGCCCTGAATGCCCTGAAGCGCGCCAAGCGCGCCGCGGACAAGGCTGGCGTGACCCTGTCTGAATGGGAGGGCGAGTTCCTTCAGTCGGTCGGCGAGCGCGTGAAGACCCACGGCCGCGCCTTCGCCGACCCCGAAAAGGGTGCGCCGGGTCAGGCGCTCTCGGCCATGCAGGGGCGCAAGCTTAAGGAGATCGCCAAGAAGGCGAAGGGGGAGGGGCGCTGGCCGCGCAAGCGTGACGTCGAGCCTTAACCCGCCTCCTTGATCTGCTCCTCCAGACCCTGCTCGCGGACCTTGCGGTAGAGCGTCGAGCGGCCGATCCCCAGGCGTCGCGCGATCTCGGACATGTGGCCGGCATAGACCTCGATGGCGTGCTGGATCAGGTCGCGCTCGATTTCCTCCAGCGTCCGCAGGTGGCCGCGCTCGTCCAGGATGCGGATCGGCGCCTCCGGCGCGGGCGGCAATTCTATGCCGGCGTGATCCGCCGTGGGCAGAGGCCCCGAAGGCGCGGGGGCGCTCTCCAGCACCGGCATGGCGACGCCCGAGATGGCCGGGAAGTCGTGCGGCTGAAGATAGGGCGCGTCGGCCAGGATGATGGCGCGATACACCGCGTTCTCCAGCTGGCGCACGTTGCCGGGCCAGTCGAAGGCGGTCAGCAGGGCCAGGGTCTCGGGCGCGCAGCCCATGACCCGCTTACCCTCCTCAACGTTGAATCGACCCACGAAATGATCCACCAGCGCCGCGATGTCCTCGCGCCGCTCGCGCAGGGCCGGGGCCTCGATCGGGAAGACGTTCAGGCGATAGAACAGATCCTCGCGGAACTGGCCCGCTTTCACCTGCTCGGCCAGATCGCGGTTGGTGGCCGAGACGATGCGCACGTCGATCTTGACCGGGCGCTTGGATCCCACCGGATCGATCTCGCCCTCCTGCAGCGCACGCAGCAGCTTGACCTGCATGTCCAGCGGCAGCTCGCCGATCTCGTCCAGGAAGAGGGTGCCGCCGTCGGCCTCCTTGAACTTGCCCAGGTGCTTGTCGGTCGCGCCGGTGAAGCTGCCCTTCTCGTGGCCGAACAGGATCGACTCCACCAGATTGGCGGGCAGGGCGCCGCAGTTGACCGCCACGAAGGGCTTGCCGCCGCGGTCGCTGGCGCCGTGCAGGGCGCGGGCGATGACCTCCTTGCCGACGCCGCTCTCGCCGGTGATCAGCACGGGGATGCCCGACTTCGCCGCGCGCGAGCCCATGGCCTTCACCTGACGCATGGCCGGGCTCTGGCCCACCAGATCGTCGAAGGTGGTGCGGTTGGCCGCCTGTTTCTTCAGCCGCCCGACCTCGGCCGTCAGCTGGGTCATCTGCAGGGCGTTGCGCACGCCGACCATCAGTCGCTCAGGGCTGACCGGTTTGACGAAGAAATCCTGCGCCCCGGCCTGCATGGCCTTGACCACGGTCTCGATCCCGCCGTTGGCCGTCAGCACGATGACCGGCGCCGACACGCCGGCGGCGCGCAGTTCGGCCAGGCATTCCAGCCCGGTCATGCCCGGCATCACCATGTCCAGCAGGATCAGGTCCGCCCCGCCGCCCGCCGTCATCCGGTCGATCGCCTGGCCGCCGCTCTCGGCCTGGGCGACGCCCAGCCCTTCGCGCTCCAGCACCGCCTGGATCAGGCGCCGCTGGGTGGGATCGTCGTCCACCACCAGAACCGTCTTGGCCATCGTCTTCAGCCCCGTCTTCGCCGCCCGCAAGCGACCCATTTCGGGACGGTTCTACGCGTCGGCCCGTGAAGATCGGGTTCGGCGGCGTGGTGAGCGCAGGGTTAATCCCGTCGCGCCTCGGCCATGAAGCACCCCCGACGCGCCGTGTGGATCTGGACGCGCACGACCGCCGGGTCCGCGAAGGCCCGGTCCAGCCAGTCCGCAAGCGCGCGCCCCTCAAGCGCTTCCGCGTCGATCATCAGGGCGTCGGCGTCGAAGGCGCGGACCGACAGCAGTCGACGCGACAGCATGTCCGGCACGTCGGCCGTCGGCGCCGCCTCGGTCGTCGATTCGCGCACGAACACCGGTCCGCCCTGGCGATAGGGCGAGGCGGGCGCGTCCAGATGAAGGTGATGCGCCAGAATCAGTCGCTCGCCCGGCGCGGCGTCTTCAAGGGACACGCGGCATGGGGCGGCGTGGGGCGCATCGGCGGTCATCCGGCGCGCGCCGATCGCCTCCCGCTCCGCGTCGGACAGGGCGAACAGCGGGCGGAACGGCGCGAGGGGCAGGGCGTGGATCATCCAGGTCATGGTCGGACCTTGCGCCGTCGCTCGCGTCGCGTCTGGCGGCTTCCGGACCCGGCGTCGCCTTGCCCCGGTCGGCGGCGGTCCCCATACCTGACGGCATGAACGCCCCCTTCAAGAGCCCCGACGCCGACCCCCCTCTGTGGGACCTGTCCGACCTCTATGCCGGGCGCGACGACGTCCGCATCGCCGCCGATCTGGACGGCGCGCGGGCTCGGGTGGCCGAGTTGTCGTCGCTGGAGGGAAGGTTGGTCGCCGCCCGCGCCCAGCCTGCGGAACTCGGCGCCCGGCTCGATCGCGCGATCACCCTGTACGAGCAGGCGTCGGACGCCCTCGGCGCGCTGGCCGCCTATGCCTTTCTCGCGGCCTCCACCGCGCGGGACGACGCGGCGGCGCAGGGGTTCGAGGCCGACGTGCGGGAGAAGGTCACCGCCGTGGCGACGCCCACGGTCTGGCTGACGCTGGAGATCAACCGGTTGGAGGAGGCGGAGATCGAGGCGGCGCTGGAGGCCCACCCGCCGGCGGCGCGCTGGCGGCCCTGGCTGCGTCGCGTGCGTGCGCAGAAGCCGCACGAGCTGTCGCCGGAGCTTGAGACCTTCCTGGCCGAGCGGATGCCGTTCTCGGCCCAGTGGCCGCGCCTGTTCGACGAGACGCTGGCGGCGCTGAAGGTGGGCAGGGAGGGGCTGACCCTTGCCGAGGCGCTGAACCGTTTGTCCGATCCCAAGGCGGCGCGGCGGAAGGCGGCGGCGCAGGGACTGACCGAAGCGCTGAAGGGCGAGGCGCGCGTGCTGGCCATGGTGCTGAACACCGTCGCCGCCGAACACGCGCTGGAGGGCCGCAAGCGCGGCTTCGCCCGCCCCGCCGACAGCCGCCACTTGGCCAACGAAGTTGACGGCGAGGCGGTGGACGCCATGGCCGAGGCCGTGGCCCAGGCCTATCCGCGCCTGTCGCACCGCTATTACGCTCTGAAGGCCCGCGTGCTGGGCAAGCCGAAGCTGGACCACTGGGACCGCAACGCGCCGCTGGACGCCAAGGCCCCGCGCGCCTTCGACTGGGGGCAGGGCAGGGAGGTCGTGCTGGACAGCTTCGCCGCCCTGGGACCGGAGTTCGCCGACCGCGCGCGCGGCTTCTTCGACAAGCCTTGGATCGACGCGCGCGCCCGGCCGGGGAAACAGTCCGGCGCCTATGCCCACCCGGTGACGGCGAACCGCCACCCCTACGTCTTCCTGAACTGGATGGGAGAGCGGCGCGACGTGCTGACGCTGGCGCACGAGCTGGGGCACGGCGTGCACCAGACGCTGGCGGCAGATCAGGGGACCCTGCTGGCCGATACGCCGCTGACGCTGGCCGAGACGGCGTCGATCTTCGCCGAGGGGCTGACGTTCGACCGTCTGCTGGCCGAGGCGTCGCCGGCGGAGCGGCGCGGGCTTTTGGCCGGCAAGATCGAGGACGGGTTGAACACGGTCGTGCGCCAGATCGCCTTTCACCGCTTCGAGACCCGCTTCCACGACGAGCGAGCGCTCGGCGAGGCGCCTCTCGACCGCATCGGCCAGATCTGGCTGGAGGAGATGGGCGCCAGCTTGGGTCCGGCGGTGACGCTGAACGAGGGCTATGACGTCTGGTGGGCCTATGTGTCCCACTTCGTCCACTCGCCCTTTTACGTCTACGCCTACGCCTTCGGGGACCTGCTGACGGCGGCCCTGATGGAGACCCGCCGCGCCGACCCGGCCGGGTTCACGCCCCTGTACCGCGACCTGCTGGCCGCCGGCGGGACGAAGACCTACGTCGAGGCGCTGAAGCCGTTCGGGCTGAACCCGCGCGATCCGGCCTTCTGGCGGATCGGCACGAAACGGCTGGAGCGGCTGGTCGACGAGTTCGAGGCATTGGTCTGAGCGGCGCCATACGGAACATGTTGTAACGCGAGGGATTTCCGGCGGACACCTCCCCAAAGAACGGAAATTCAGATGGCCATCCTCGACAAGATCCTCGGCAAGGACGAGCAACCGCGCGCGACCCCGGCCAAGCCCGACATGCCCATGCAGCACGTGCTTGACCATCTCGCGCGTCTGAACGGCAAGCCGATCGAGGACTGCACGCCCGAGGAAGCACGCCGTCAGCCGACCCCTACCGAAGCGGTAAAGGCGATCCTTGAGGAGACGATCAAGGATCAGGATCCGACCCTGGGCATCCAGACCCGCGACATCACCATTCCCGGCGCGGCGGGTCCGCTCCAGGCGCGCGTCTACAGCCCCGACCTGAACGACGACGATCTGAAGCCGCTGGTCGTCTACTTCCACGGCGGCGGCTTCGTGATCGCCGATCTGGACGTCTATGACGGCGGGCCGCGCGGCGTGTCGCGTTTCGCTGACGTCGTCGTGCTGTCGGTTCATTATCGTCAGGCCCCGGAAAGCAAGTTCCCGGCGGCGCACGAGGACGCGGTCGCGGCGTATCGCTGGGCCCTGGAAAATGCCCAGTCCATCGGGGGCGACCCGCGCAGGATCGCGGTGATGGGCGAGAGCGCCGGCGGGAACCTGGCGATCAACGTGTCCATCGCCGCGCGCGACCAAGGCCTGCCGGCGCCCGCGCATCAGGTGTTGGTCTACCCTCTGGTGGGCGCCGACCTGAACAACGAGAGCTACGTCGAGAACGCGAACGCCAAGCCGCTGAACAAGGCCATGATCGAGTGGTTCGTGAAGCACACCTTCACCGACGAGAGCGAGACGAAGGACTCGCGCGTCGACGTCGTCGGCGCCGCCGACGTGTCGCGCCTGCCGTCCACGACGGTGATCCTGGCCGAGATCGACCCGCTGCGCACCGAGGGCGAGCGCCTGATCGACAAGCTGGAAGCTTCAGGCGTGGACGTTCGCCACAAGACTTTCCACGGCTCGACCCACGAGTTCTTCGGCATGGGACTGGTCGTTCCTGACGCCGCGGTGGCTCAACAGTTCGCGGCGCACGAGCTGAAACGCGCCTTCGGCACGGCCATCCTGCCGATCTGATCCGGCGTCAGATGCCGGCAAGGGGCGCGGTCCCGGCCGCGCCCTTTTCTATGCCCGGTCGTAGGCGTCGACCTCGGCCAGCCGAGCGGTTTTCTCGGCCTCGCTCAGGAAGCTGCCTTCGAAGCTGTTTCGCGCCAGCTGCGTCAACTGCTCGCGGGTCAAGCCGACAGCTTCGGCCAGGCGTACGTAGTTGTCGTTCACATAGCCGCCGAAATAGGCCGGATCGTCCGAGTTCAGCGTGACGTGCAGTCCGCGCCGCAGCATCTCGGGCACCGGGTGGTCCCTCAAATCGTCGACGACGCACAGCTTCAGGTTCGACAGCGGACAGACCGTCAGCGTCATCTGCTCGTCCACCAGCCTGCGGACCAGCGCCTCGTCCTCCATCGATCGGTTGCCGTGGTCCATGCGGTCGATGCGCAGCAGGTCCAGCGCCTCGTGCACATACTCCGGCGGGCCTTCCTCGCCGGCGTGGGCCACGCGCTTCAGGCCCATCTCGCCGGCTCGCTCGAACACGCGCCGGAACTTGGACGGCGGATGCCCGACTTCCGA
This sequence comes from Afipia felis, assembly GCA_943371835.1. Classification (GTDB taxonomy): domain Bacteria; phylum Pseudomonadota; class Alphaproteobacteria; order Caulobacterales; family Caulobacteraceae; genus Brevundimonas. The sequence continues at coordinate 42,926 of CALRWJ020000001.1, forward strand.
GGAATCCAGCCCCACGCCCACGATCCGGTCCAGCCAGGGCTCGGCCGCCTTCAGCGTGTCGAACGCCGCGTCCTCCTCCAGATGGCGCAGGAAGCACAGGATCAGCTTGGACGTGACGCCCAGCTCCCGCTCCGCCCCCTCCATGCCGGACAGCAGACCGTCGGCCGCCACCGAAAAGGGCAGACCGCGGTCGGTGTGCGTCTGCGGGTCGAAGAAGATCTCGGCGTGCCGCACGCCGTCCGCCGCGGCGCGCCGGAAATAGGCCAGCGCCAGGTCGTGGAAATCTTCCTCAGTCCGGAGCACGTCCGCGCCCGCGTAATAGATGTCGAGGAAGTCCTGCAGGTTCGAAAAGTCGTAGGCCGCGCGCACCGCCTCCACGCTCTCGAACGGAATGGCCACGCGATTGCGCCGCGCGAACTCGAACATCTGCTCGGGCTCCAGCGAGCCCTCGATGTGCAGATGCAGCTCGGCCTTGGGCAGACCGGCGACGAAAACGGCGAGTTCGGTCATGGCATCCTCCGCAAGCGAGGAGACTACATCCGCTCCGGCACGTCGATGCCCAGCAGGTCCAGTGCGGTCTCGAGCTGCCTCAGCGCCGCCGCCGACAGGGCCAGGCGCGAGCCGCGGGTCGTCTCGTGTCCTGCGGCCAGCACGGGACAAGCCGCGTAGAATTTCGAGAACGACTGGGCCAACCGATAGGCGTGCTCCGCCACCACGTGCGGGGCGCGCTTGGCATAGGCGTCCTCCACGGCCTGTTCGAAGGCGTCCAGCGTCAGCGCCAGATCACGCTCGGCCGGTTCGGCCACGGAGATGGCGCCGGGCTCCGCGCCTTGTTCCGCCGCCTTGCGCAGCAGCGATTTGATGCGGACCGCCTGATACAGCAGATACGGCCCCGTCTTGCCCTCGAAGCTGGTGAAGCGGTCCAAGTCGAAGACATAGCTGGTGGTGCGCGCGTTCGACAGGTCGGCGAATTTCAGCGCGGCGACCGCCACCTTGTGCGCGATGGCCTCGAACTCCTCGGCCGAGGCGTCCTCGCCCAGATGCGCTTCGCGCAGCCGCTCTCGCGCCTTGTCGGTCGCCATGGTGATCAGGTCGTGCAGCTTCAGCACCCCGCCCGCGCGGGTCTTGAAGGGCTTGCCGTCCGTGCCGTTCATCGTGCCGTTGGCGGCGTGCTCCAGCTGGCCGGGGGTGGCGTAGCCGGCCTTGTAGGCGGCGCGGAACACCTGCTCGAAATGGTCGCCCTGACGTGCGTCGACGCAATACAGGACGAGGTCGAAGTCCTGCTCGCGGCGGCGCTGCAGGATGGTGGCCAGGTCGGTGGTCCCGTACATGGCCGAGCCTTCGGACGAGACCAGCAGCAGGGGCGCCAGCTCGCGCTTCTCGCCCTCTTCGGCCACGCGGATGATCCAGGCGCCCTGATCGAACTCGGCCAGGCCGCGTGCCTTCAGCTCGGCGACCATGTCGGGGATCAGGGGATCGGCGTCGCTCTCGCCGTTCCACAGGTCGAAGGTGACGCCCAGCGCGGAAAACTCGCGCTCCAGCGCCGTGCGGCTGACCGCGACGAAATGGGTCCACAGGGCGCGATAGCCGGCGTGGCCGGCCTGCAGCGCGGCGGTCGCCTTGCGCGCGCGGTCGCGGAACTCCGGCTCTTCCTTGGCGCGGGCGGCGGCGGCGGGATACAGCCGCTCCAGATCCTCCAGCGTCACCGGGCTTTCGCTGGGGAAGGGTCCGGCTTCGGCCAGAAAGGCGTCGGCGCGGCCTTCCTCGGTCAGGGCGGTGATCAGCAGCCCCATCTGGAAGCCCCAGTCGCCGAAGTGGGCGTCGCCCCAGACCTGATCGCCGCGGAAGCGGAACAGGCGCTTCAGGCTTTCGCCGATGATGGACGACCGCAGATGGCCGACGTGCATCGGCTTGGCCACGTTCGGCCCGGCGAAGTCGATGACGACGCGGCGGGGGACGGCGACGGCCTCAGCTCCGGCCCGCTGGGCGTCGGCGGCCACCTCCGCCGCGCGTGCCGACAGGGCGCCGTCTGCCACCTTCAGGTTGATGAAGCCGGGCCCGGCGACCTCGACGGCCGACAGGCGCGGGTCGCCCGCCAGCCGCGCCGCGACGCGACCGGCAAGATCACGCGGATTGGCCTTGGTGCTTTTGGCCAGCGCCAGGGCGGCGTTGGACTGGAAATCGGCCAGATCTGGCCTGTCGGAGGCGGTCACCCGCACGGACGACGCGTCCACGCCTTCGGCGGCGAAGGCGGTCGCGACCGCTTCGCCCAAGTCGGTTCTCAAGGCGCTCATCTGCGGACGCAGGTGCCCGGATCGGTCCCGACGGCGTCGACGCAGAAGCGGCTGCCCGTGCGGTTGAATTCGGCCTGTTCCGGAGTCACGTCGAAGCCGATCAGCACCTCGAAATTCTCCCCCGAGGTGGTCGCCTCGGCGCGGGGGATGACGATGCGCTGCTGCTCGTTGACGTCCATGCGGTCGGCGCCCTCGGCAAAGGGGACCGGCAGGTCGAAATACTCCTTGGCCAGGACGGCGCGGTCCCGCGCGGTGACGGCGACCCAGTAGCGATAGGTGCGGCCGTCGCCCTGCGCCGCGGGGCCTTTGCCCATGCGGAACAGCAGGTCCATGTCGATGGTGATCGGCTCGTCGTTGCGATAGCTGCAATCCGACCTGACGCCTTCGATCTCGCCGGTCCAGCCGACGCTGGCGGCGCGCGCGCGACCGTCCGTCAGCTCAACATATCGGGCGGCGTCATAGAGGATGCGCACGGTGGGGCAGGGGCCGGCGTTGGCGCGACGCGACAGCGGCGCGATCCGCGGCTGGCGCTCGGCCTGGTTGGCGGCCTGACCGTCGGCGGTCTCGCCGCGTCCCGACTGCGACTGGGCGCTGGCCGCGGACGGCAGGGCCGCGAGAGCCAGACCGGCGACGAAAAGAAGCGGAAGGACGCGACGCATGGTTAGGGTATCCGACTGGAAGCGGGGGCGGACGCGCCTGCGACGCCGCCCTCGTGACGCTCACCGCTGATAGCGGCTAAAGCGAGGCGCGGCAAACCCGGCGGCGGTGGCGCGGGCGCGTCGCAGTCTCTAGATGGAGACCATGACCTCCGGCCTTCCCCCGACGGCGTCCACGCGCGCGCCGCTGACCGTGCGCCTGGCCGCGCCGCGCGGCTTCTGCGCCGGCGTCGACCGCGCCATCCAGATCGTCGAGCGCGCCCTGGAGAAGTTCGGCGCCCCCGTCTACGTCCGGCACGAGATCGTGCACAACCGCCATGTCGTGGAGCGCCTGCGCGCCATGGGCGCGGTGTTCGTCAAGGATCTGGACGAGTGCCCCGACGACCGGCCGGTGGTCTTTTCCGCCCACGGCGTGCCCAAGTCGGTGCCGGCCGACGCGCGGTCGCGGCAGATGGTGGTTCTGGACGCCACCTGCCCCCTGGTGTCCAAGGTGCACGTCGAGGCCGAACGGCATCACGCCGCCGGCCGCCACATCCTGCTGATCGGCCACGCCGGCCACCCGGAGGTCGTCGGCACGATGGGCCAGTTGCCGCCCGGCGCCATCAGTCTGATCGAGACGGTCGAAGACGCCGAGGCCTTCCAGCGCCCCGGCGACGTGCCGCTGGCCTATGCCACGCAGACGACGCTTTCGGTCGACGACACCGCCGAAATCCTGGGTGCGCTCAAGCGGCGGTTCCCCGAGCTGCCCGATCCGCACAAGGAAGACATCTGCTACGCGACCACCAACCGGCAGGAGGCCGTGAAGCGGCTGGGCGCCGTGAGCGACCTGGTGCTGGTCGTCGGCTCGGCCAACTCGTCGAACTCGGTCCGGCTGGTGGAGGTCGCGCGTCGGGCGGGCGCGGGGGCGGCGCATCTGGTCGACGACGCGTCGCGCATCGACTGGGCCTGGCTGGACGGCGTGCGCAGCCTGGGCGTGACGGCCGGCGCGTCCGCTCCGGAAAGCCTGGTTCAGGGCGTGCTGGACGCCGTGGCCGAACGGTTCGACGTTCAGGTGGTCGAAGACGACGGCCCGCGGGAGACCGTCACCTTCAAGCTTCCGCGACTGCTGACGGCCTGAGGCTTAGAGGCCCGGCAGCTTGAAGCCGCCGCCCGCGCGGCGCGGCGTGATGACGATGGCGTTCTGGCCGCCCGTCAGCTGCTGCATCCGCTCGTATTCCGTCGTCGCGTCGATCGTGACCGCGCCCTGCGAGGTCGTGACCTGGGTCGCGGCCTGGGTCGAGGCGTCGTCGCGGCGCCAGAACATCACGCGGTCGGCCCAGCTGGGTTCCTTGTGGGCCAGGTCGCCGAACTCGTCGTCGACCATGTAGCGGACGCGGCTGTCGACGGCCGACGTGCCGGCGCCGACGCGCTGCGCAAGCGCGCGCTCGCCGTCCGAGCGGACCACGGCGCCGCGCTCGGTGGCCAGGATGCGGCGCGCCTCGATCTCGGGCGTCACGTCCTGCGGGCGCGGCTGGCCCGGCTGCGGCGGACGCAGGCCGTACTCCGGCGGCAGGCTGAGCGGCGCGGTCGAAACCGTCAGGAACTCGTCCGGCGTGACGCGCGTCAGGCCCAGCGTCTGCCGCATGTTGGCGCAGGCGCCCAGCGACAGGGCGGAGACGGCGACGAGGCCGAGGAGGGCGGTCTTGCGGATCGACATGGCGTTCAACTCACGACGGCGGGCCGGCGCGCGAGGCGCCCGTAACTTCAAGAGCGTTTGATTACGACTTTTCGGGGGCCGCGCCAACCTGAGCGGGACCGCGGCGGTCGCTCAGGAAACCGTCCACGAACAGCAGGATCACGCCCACGGTGATGGCGGCATCGGCGACGTTGAACACCCACGGGAACACGCCGGTCCCCGAGAAGTCGACGAAGTCCACGACGTAGCCGAATCGCAGGCGGTCCACGGCGTTGCCGATCGCCCCGCCGATCACCAGGCCGATGGCCCCGATCAGGATGCGGCGATCCGTGCGCGTCGCCCACCACGCCAGGAATCCCGACACGGCCAGCGAGAAGATCGTCAGCGCCCAGCGCGCCTCACCGCCGCCGAACAGGCCGAAGCTGACGCCCGTGTTCTCGACGTAGGAGAAGTTCAGCAGCGGCGGCAGGACGGCGACGCGTCCCACCTCGCGCAGCGTCAGCACGTCCAGCATCAGCCACTTCGTCAGCTGGTCCAGGACGACGACGGTCAGGGCGAAGCCATAGGCGGCCCAGGCGATGCGGGGGATCTTCATAGGGGCGCGGTTAGCAGGCGGCGACGGTCAACGCTAGCCGACGCGGCGTCGGCGCGTTTCGGCGCTGCGCAGGGTGGAGCGCAGGAACTCGGCCGGCGGGTCGGTTTCGGCCAGAACGTCTTCCTTGATGGCGCGCGGCTCTCCGAACAGGTGGCCCTGGCCCATGCCGACGTCCAGCTCCAGCACGTCGACGATCTGGCGCTCGCTCTCGCACTTCTCGGCCACGACTTCGATGCCGTAGCGGCGCGTCAGGCCGGCGAAGTCCGCCGCGCGGATGTCGGGCAGGCTGGGCAGGGGCGCCGCGCCGTCGAGGTCCAGCAACTGCTCGATCAGCAGGTCCGCCGCCACCTTCACGAACTTGACGTCGGATCGCTGCAGGTCGGCGAAGTCCAGGTCCAGCGTCTGAACCTTGTCGATGGAGAAGCGGAAGCCCAGGTCGGCCAGCTTGGCCATGTTGCGCGCCTCGACCGCGCCGCGCGCGTCGAAGGTCGCCTGGCCCAGCTCGAAGATCAGCGCCTGGTTCAGATCGCGGTTCTGGCTCAGGAACTCCAGGAACTGGGGGAAGAAGGTCTCGTCGCCCAGCGACGACAGCGCGACGTTGCAGAACACGCCGACCTTGCGGTCCTGACGCGCCAGCCGCCGCACGATCTGGGCGCAGCGGAAAAGAAGCAGGTTGTCGATGGCGGGCACCAGGCCCTCGCCCTCGGCGATCGACAGATACTCCGCCGGCATCATCACCCGGTCGGTGGAGTCGCGCAGGCGGGTGAAGCTTTCGTAGAAGACCGTCCGCCGCTGCGGCAGGCTGACCACCGGCTGAAGATACAGGTCGACGCGGTTCTCGGTCAGGGCGTCGTGCACCGTGCGCAGCAGCGCCGCGGCCTGGGCGCGGTGACGGTCCTCGAACGGCGTGGCCGCGGGCGGGCGCGCTTCGGCCAGACGCTGATCGACGCTGTCGCTCATCTGCTGGATCAGCGTCTCCAGCATCCGCACCTCTCCCGTCAGCTCCTCGGCGCGCGACAGGGGACCGCTCTCGATGGCCTGGGCCAGGTCGGACAGGGCGCCCTGCGTCTGCTCCATGGCGTCGGCCAGCAGGCGGTGCGCCTCGCGCACCTGGGCGATCTCCTGCCCCAGCGCCCGCGCTTTCAGCGCCGAGGCGGTCGCCACGTGGACCGCCGCCAGGATGCCCAGCGTGCCCAGCGTCGCCGCCACGCCCGCGCCCGTGCCCAGACCCCCGCGCCAGAGCAGGGCCCCGACCGTCATGGCCAGGAACATGTATCCGAAGAACAGAAAGCCCGTGGTGACTGCGCGCATCGGGGGGAAGGAACCGCCTTGCCGGATGGAATCGGTCGAGTATCCGGTTATTGCATGTCCGCGGCCATAGCGGACCGCCGATTTCTCGCCTCAGGAGCGCGCATGGAACTGTTCGACCTTTCCGGCAAGACCGCCGTCATCACCGGCTCCTCGCGCGGGATCGGCAAGGCCATCGCCGAACGCATGGCCGAGCACGGCGCCAACGTCGTCATCTCCTCGCGCAAGCCCGGCCCGTGCGAAGAAGTGGCGGCCGAGATCAACGCCAGGCACGGAGAGGGCCGCGCCATCGCCGTGCCCGCCAACATCGCCTCGAAGGAGGACCTGCAGCGGCTGGTCGACGAGACCCGCGCCGCCTTCGGCAAGATCGACGTCCTGGTCTGCAACGCCGCGTCCAACCCCTACGCCGGGCCGATGGCGGGCATCTCCGACGAGCAGTTCGACAAGATCCTGCAGAACAACGTGGTCTCCAACCACTGGCTGATCCAGATGGTCGCTCCCGAGATGCTGGAGCGGAAGGACGGCTCGATCGTCATCGTCTCGTCCATCGGCGGGCTGCGCGGCAACGCGCTGATCGGCGCCTACAACGTCTCCAAGGCCGCCGACATGCAGCTGGCCCGCAATCTGGCCGTGGAATGGGGCCCGTCGAACGTGCGCGTGAACTGCATCGCGCCGGGCCTGATCAAGACCGACTTCGCAAGATACCTCTGGGAGAACCCGGAGATTCTGAAGGTCGCCACCGATCCGGCGCCGCTGCGCCGCATCGGCATGCCGGACGAGATCGCGGGCGCGGCCGTCTATCTGGCCTCGCCCGCGTCGACCTACATGACCGGCCAGACCCTGGTCGTCGACGGCGGCATCACCATTGCCTGGTGACCGACCCGCCCTGCTCCAGGACTTGTCGTGGCGGCTCGAGGCGATCGCCTTCGCCGGCCTGACCGCGCTGTTGCGCGCGCTGGGCGTCGAGCGCGCCTCGGCGTTCGGCGGCTGGTTGCTGAGGACGCTGGGACCGAAGACGGGCACCCATCGCACGGTCATGCGCAACCTGCGCATCGCGTTCCCCGACATGAACCCCGCCGAGCGCGAGCGGCTGGCGCGGGAAAGCTGGGAACGCACCGGCCGCACATTCGCTGAGACGACCCTTCTGGACCGCATCACGATGGCGTCGGGGCGCCTTGAGGTGGTCGGCCTGGAACGGCTGCACGCCATTCGCGATTCCGGCCGGCCGGTGGTCTTCGTGTCCGGCCATCTGGCGTGCTTCGAAACGATGCCGGCGGCCATTCTGGCGGCGGGGGTGCCGTGCCAGATCACCTATCGCCCGACCAACAATCCCTACGTCGACGCCCAGATCCGCAGGGCGCGGGCGCGCTATGGCGTTCGACTGTTCGCGCCCAAGGGCGGCGACGGCGCGAAGGAACTGCTGGCGGGCCTCCAGCGCGGCGAGTCGGTGGCTCTGATGAACGATCAGAAGTTCAGCGAAGGGCCTGAGGTCACCTTCTTCGGCCAGCCGGTGAACGCCGCGCCCGGGCCGACGCGTCTGGCCCTGCGATTCGGCACGGTCCTTCAGCCCATGAGCGTGGTGCGCCTGCCCGGCGTGCGGTTCCGCGTCGTGGCGCACGAGCCCATCTTGGTCGAGAGCACGGGCGACCGCTCCGGCGACATCGTCAGGGGAGTCCAGGCCGTAACGACCTTCGTCGAAGACCGCGTGCGCGAGGTTCCGGAGGACTGGTTCTGGGTCCACCGGCGGTGGCCCGACGCGGTCTACGCCGCGTTGTCGCCCGACGCCTGAACCTTGTCGCCGTCGGTCGAGCGGCGATAGGGACCCTTGAACGTCTTCAGCTCCGTGCGGCGGCGGTCGGGGCCGAAATACCCCTCGGTCTTCACGAACGGCCGCGGCTTGAAGATGACGGCGTTCAGCCGCTCCAGAATCGCCTTGGCCGTGATCGGCTTGACCACGAACTCCGTCACGCCGGCGTCCCGCGCCTCGGTCACGCGGCTCTTTTCCGAGTGGCCCGTCATCATGATGATCGGCAGGTAGGGATTGGTGCTGTCCGGGCTGTTGCGGACCAGACGCGTGAACTCGACCCCGTCCAGCGGAAACATGTTGAAGTCGACGATGACCACGTCGAACACCTGCTGACGCAGGGCATCCAGGCCGGCGCCGCCGTCGCCGACTTCGCGGATCTTGCGCACGCCCGCGGACTGCAGGATCGCCGAAGTGATGGCGCGCATGTGCTGATTGTCGTCGATCAGCAGGACTTGGAGGGCGTTCAGGGCCGACATTCGGTCACGGTCAAACTCACCGCGAAGCGCGGCACGGTCGTTAGATTACAGAGCGGTAAGGAGGCGGTAAATCAGCGCTGAAACAATTCTTCATCGCACGGATAGATCGCCTTGATGAGGCGTCAGGCGCGGATCAAAAGCGACGGGTCCAGATTTCGGTCGCGCCACTTCAGCCGCCAGCACAGGTGCGGCCCCGTCGCCCGCCCGCTGGCGCCGACGCGGCCCAAGGCCTGTCCGCGCGCCACGCTGTCGCCTCGCGCCACGTCCAGCCGCGACTGATGCAGGTAGGCGCTGATCAGGCCCTGGCCGTGGTCGATCAGCGTCAGCCCGCCCTCGTAGTGCAGATCACGCTCCGCCAAGGCGACCACGCCCGCCGCCGGCGCGCGGATCACCGTGCCCGCCGCCGCGCCCAGGTCGATGCCGTAGTGCGGCCGTGCCGGCGTGCCGTTCAGAATGCGCTGCGCGCCCCAGGCGCTGGTCACGCGGACCTCGGCCAAGGGCCAGGCGAAGCCGTCCTTGAAGTCGTCGGAGTCGATGCGGCTGGCGAAGCCCTCGGCCTTCAACGCCACCTCGCGCTGGATGCGTTCGACCAGGGCCGGGTCGGTCGGCGTCACCGTGGACGGCGGCAGGCCGTCGACCCGGCTGCTGGGAAAGGTCCCGCGCGACAGCGTCAGGGCGCGCCGCGTCTCCGCGCCGTCGTCGCGCACCACGATCTCGGTGGTCGCCGCCGCGTCGCGGTCGAACCCGATCACGAACCAGCCCGCGGCCGAGGCCCGCGTCAGAGCCTCGCCGTCGACGTAGATCAGGGCCCCCGGCGTCGTCCGTCCGATCGCGTGCCCGCCCTGCTGGAACCGCCCCTCCAGCGTCAGCGGCGGCCCCCCGCGGCGCGCCGCCGCCAGCCCTAGCGCGCCGGCGCCCGCCAGAAAGGCGCGGCGGTCGGTCACGTTTCAGCCGCTCCGCCCAACGCCTTGGCCGCCTCGGCGGGGCCGGCATAGGCCTCCTGTCTCTGGGCGGACCAGTAGCGCAGGCCCTCCAGCGGGATCGGCCGTCCGCTGACGGCGCAGCGGACGAAGCGCCCCGGCTTCACCACGGCGAAATCGCCGTCTCCAAAGGACACGCGGGCTTCGTCATCGGTCATTCCGACAGGTTAGAAGCGACCGCCCCACGGCTCAACCCGCGTCAGAACAGGGCGCCCTGTTCCGGCGGCGTCGGTTTGGCACGGGGCGCGGGACGCACGGGTTTCGGCACGCCGCCGTCGATCGCCGCGCCGACCGCGCCGTCCGGCATCACCACCCGCACCGCCAGACCGGGCGTCAGCGCCGCGGCGCCGGTCAGCCACGCGCCGGTCGTCTGATCCTCGATCCGCGCGAAGCCGGGCTTGGGCTTCGCCGGGTCCAGCGTCGTCAGCGCGCGCGTCAGCGCCGTCAGCCGCTCCGCCCGGCGGTCCAGCGTGGGCGGAAAGGCCGCCAGCCGCGCGGCCGCCGCGTCCAGCCGTGCGGTCCGCCGCTCGATGGCGCGCTCCAGCAGGTGCGGGCCCAGCCGCGAGCCGACGGCCGCCGCCCGGCGCTCGTGCGCCGCGCGGTTCCGCTCAAGACCCGCGCCCAGCCGCAGCGACGCCTGGTCCAGTCTCTGCCGGGGCAGGGCCAGCATATCGTCGGCCCGCGCCGGCAGCCCCCGCGCCGCCGCCCTCAGCCGCGTGCGCCGGTCCTCGACCAAACGCCCTGCGGCCCGCACCGACCGCGCCGACAGGTCCGCCACCCAGCCGACCAGATCGGCCAGCACGGGCGTCACCATCTCCGCCGCGCCCGTCGGCGTCGGCGCGCGCCGGTCGGACACGAAGTCGATCAGGGTGGTGTCCGTCTCATGCCCCACGGCCGAAACGATCGGGATGCGCGCCTCCGCAACCGTGCGGGCCAGCGCCTCGTCGTTGAAGGGCCACAGGTCCTCCACGGATCCCCCGCCGCGCGCCACGATCACCAGGTCGGGACGCGGGATCGGGCCGCCGGGCCGCAGCGCGTCGAAGCCCCGGATCGCCGTCGCCACCTGTGCCGCCGCCGCCTCGCCCTGCACCACCACCGGCCAGACGATCACGCGGCAGGGCCAGCGTTCGGCGATGCGGTGCAGCACGTCGCGGATCACCGCGCCCGTCGGGCTGGTGATCACGCCGATCACCGCGGGGTGCGCGGGCAGGGGCGTCTTTCGCGCGGCCTCGAACAGGCCCTCGTCGCGCAGCTTGGTCTTCAGCGCCTCCAGCCTGGCCAGCAGGGCGCCGGCGCCGGCGGCCTCCATCGTCTCGATGACGATCTGATAGCTGGATCGGGCGGGGTAGCTGGTGATCTTGCCTGTGACGATCACCTCCAGCCCCGTCTCGGGCTGGATGCCCAGGCCGCGCACCGACCCCTTCCACACCACGCCGTCGATGCAGGCCTTGTCGTCCTTCAGCGTCAGATAGACGTGGCCCGAGGCGTGGCGGTTCACCTTGGACACCTCGCCGCGCAGGCGCACGTGGCCGAAGCGTTCTTCCAGCGTCCGCTTGAGCGCGAACGACAGTTCGGAGATCGACAGCGGCGGATTGTTGTCGCGCGGCGCCGGCGTATCGGCGGGCCCCTCGAACACGTAGGAGTCGTCGGTCATCATGTGATCGTAGTCGCGCCGCATCCTGCGGCAAACCGGAACCGGAGACGTCATGGCCGCTCAGCCCCCCGACCTGCCGCCGCGCGACGTCGATCCCGACGAGCGCGACCTGTCCCGGCGCAGCGGTCAGGCCGCGCTCGGGCCCTGGCTGATCGTCGGCGTGATCGCTCTCGTGGCCGTGCTGGCCTTCGTCGTCCTGGCGCGCGGCTGACGCCTTGACCGCGCCCCGCCGCGCGGCCATTCCCCGCCCATGAACATCCTGCTGGTCGGATCGGGCGGGCGCGAGCACGCCCTCGCGTGGAAGATCGCCCAGTCGCCGCTGGTCAGTCGGCTGGTCTGCGCCCCCGGCAATCCCGGCATCGGCAAGCACGCCGAGTTGCGACCGGAACTGAAGGTCACGGACGCCGAGGGCCTGACCGCCTTCGCGCGCGAGATGAAGGCCGATCTGGTCGTCGTCGGCCCCGAGGCGGCGCTGGAGGTCGGACTTGCCGATCGCCTGGCCGCCGCCGGCATTCCCTGCTTCGGCCCTTCGGCCAAGGCCGCGCGGCTGGAGACGTCCAAGGCCTTCGCCAAGGCCTTCATGGAGCGCTGGGAAATCCCCACCCCGGGCTTCGGCGTCTATGAGAAGATCAGCGAGGCGCGCGACGCGCTGAAGGTGTTCAAGCCGCCCTACGTCATCAAGGCCGACGGTCTGGCGGCGGGCAAGGGCGTCGCGATCAGCCCCGACCGCAAGGACGCCGAGGGCGAGATCGCGCGCATGCTGGGCGGCCGCTTCGGCCAAGCCGGCGCCCGCGTCGTCATCGAGGAGTTCATGGCGGGCGAGGAGGGCAGTCTGTTCGCCCTGTGCGACGGAACGCGCGCCGTGCTGTTCGGCGGCGCCCAGGATCACAAGCGCGCCTTCGACGGCGACCTGGGCCCCAACACCGGCGGAATGGGCGCCTATTCGCCCGCGCCCGTCTTCACGCCCGAGCTGGTCGAACGCGCCGAGCGCGAGGTCGTCGGCCCGACGGTGGCGGCCATGTCGCGCGAGGGCCAGCCGTTTCGCGGCGTCCTGTTCTGCGGCCTGATGGCGACCGAGAACGGGCCGAAGGTGGTGGAGTTCAACGCCCGCTTCGGCGATCCCGAATGCCAGGTGCTGATGATGCGCTTGGCCGACGATGTGGTGCCTTGGCTGCTGGCCTGCGCGCGCGGCGACCTGTCCCGCATGCCCGCCGCGCCCGAGTTCCGGCCCCAGGCCTGCGTCTGCGTGGTCATGGCGGCGCAAGGGTATCCCGACAGTCCGCTGGAGGGGTCCCTGATCCGCGGCGCCGACCGCGACTTCGGGTCCCACGTCCAGGTCTTCCACGCCGGCACGCGCCGCGACGAGAAGGGCGCGCTGGTCGCGTCGGGCGGTCGCGTGCTGAACGTCTGCGCCCTGGGCGACGACGTGGCCCAGGCCCGCGACCGCGCCTACGCCGCCGTCCGGCAGATCGACTGGCCCGGCGGCTTCAACCGCTCGGACATCGCCTGGCGCGCCCTCGAACCGCGCGACTGAAGCGCCGGAACAGTCTGTGAAAATCGGCGTTTTCGTCTCCGAGCCGCGCACGCCGCGCGGCGGGAGAGGAAACGGCATGAAGGTGTTGCTGAAGGATTCGGGCGTGCGCCTGGTGGCGGGGCTGTTCCTGCTGACGTGCGCGGTCTCGGCCTATGCGGCCTGGCGTCTGACCCCGCTCAGCAACGGCACCGATCAGGCGCGCTACGAGCGCTTCTTCGAGGCGCGCTAGGCCGCCTTCGCCACGGCCGTAGACGGCTCGCTGACCAGAGCCAGCAGCTCGGCCGCCTCGAAGGGTTTGGCCAGGTGCTTGTCGGCGCCGGCCGCGCGCGCCGCCGCCACGTGCTCCGGCAGGGCGTTGGCGGTCAGCATGACGATCGGCGTCAGCGCCCGGCCCGCCTCGCACTCGAACTCCCGGATCGCCCGCGTGGCGGTCAGCCCGTCCATCACCGGCATCTGCATGTCCATCAGCACCAGGTCGTAAGGCGCGGCCTTGTAGGCCTCGACGGCCTCCGCGCCGTTCGCCACCGACGTCAGGTCCACCGCGGCCGCGGCCAGGATCAACTCCACCACCTTGCGGTTGGTCGGATGGTCGTCGGCCAGAAGCACGCGGACCGCGTCGGCGGCGACCGGCGCGATGGCCGCGTGCAGTTCGGCGACGTCGGGCGCCGTGGCCTGCCGCAGCGGGATCGTCAGGAAGAAGGTCGAGCCGCCGCCGGGTTCGCTCTCGGCGTCCAGGGCGCCGCCCATCATCTCCGTCAGCTGCCGGCAGATCGACAGGCCCAGGCCAGACCCACCATAGCGGCGGGTGATGGCGCCGTCGGCCTGTTCGAACCGCCCGAAGAGCCGCTCGCGCTGCTCGGGGCCGAAGCCGATGCCCGTGTCGCTGACGGCGACGCGCAGCGTCGGCGCGCCGTCGACGTCCGGGCCGCACTGCGCCTCCAGCTTGATCAGCCCGCTCTCGGTGAACTTCACCGCGTTGGAGACCAGGTTGCACATGACCTGCTTCAGCCGGACCACGTCGCCCGCGATCCAGCCCGGGCAGTCGTCGCAGACCTCGACGATGAGGCTCAGACCCTTGGCCACGGCGGACGCGCGATACAGGTCCGCCGCCTCGTGCACCGCCGCCTTCAGGTCGAACGCTTCGTCCTCGAGCGACAGGCGCCCGCTTTCGATGCGCGCCAGGTCCAGGATGTCGCCCAGCAGCGTCAGCAGCATCCGGCTGGACGACTGCATCAGGTCCAGCATCTCGCGCTGGTCGGGCTTCAGTTCCGTCTGGCTCAACGCCTGCGCCAGCCCGATCACGCCGTTCAGGGGCGTGCGGATCTCGTGGCTCATGTTCGCCAGGAACAGGCTTTTTGCCGCGTTCGCCGCCTCCGCCGCGTCCCGGGCGTCGGCCAGCGCCTGCGCGTCGCGCTTCAGGTCGGTGATGTCGTTGACCAGGGTCACGATGCCGCCGCCGGCGGTCCGGCGATCCTGAACGCGCAGCCAGCGCCCGTCGTCGCAGCGCTGCTCCAGCGTGGACTGGAGGTCCTGCCGCCGCGCCAGGCGCTCGGCCTTCCACTCCCGCTCGCGGCCGACCGCGTCGGCATAGATGCCTTCGTCCAGGCCCAGCTGCAGAACGTCCTCGAACGTCATTCCCGGTCGCAGCTGCGCCAGCAGTTCGGGATTCACTTCGGCGTAGCGGGCGTTCCAGAGGACCAGTCGGCCTTCGGGATCATAGAACCCCAGCGCGTCGGGCATGGCTTCAACCGCCTCGCGCATCTGTTCCAGCACGCGGCCGTCGCTCCAGCGCGACATGCCCAGAAATATGGCGACCGCGACCACCGGCACGGCCGCGGCGAAGGCCACGGCCGTCAGCAGATGGCCCTGGTCCATGCCGACGGCGCCCGCCAGTCGGACGTCCGGCACGATCGTCAGGGCGCCCATGGCGATGAAATGCAGCGCGCAGACGCCGACCGTGGCCCCCAGCGTGAGCGCCAGCCCGTTCTTCCACCCGCCCCGATGCGGCGCCAGCGCCACGGCCGTGCCGATCAGCAGGGCGCACGCCACGGCGACCGCGGCCAACGCCACGTCCCAGACCGGAAAGCCGGCCATGCGCATCGCGCTCATGCCCATGAAGTGCATGGCGGCCACACCCGAACCGGCCAGCGCGCCCGACACGCCCCGGCGCAGCCGGGGCGCGGCCAGGCCGGCGAAGGCCGCCGCGACGCCGAAGCCGAGCGCGACCACCAGCGACCCCGCCGTCAGGCCCAGATCGTATGTCGTGGCCAGACCGGTGTCGAAACCCAGCATGGCGGTGAAATGGGTGGTCCACACGCCCAAGGCGCCGATGCCGCCGGCCGCGGCGGTCAGCACGGCGCGCTTGCGGCCGCGCGCCGACCACGCGGCGCGCCCCAGGGTGAAGGCCGCGGCCAAGCCCATGAGGCACAGCACGCCCGCCACGACCACGAGACGCAGGTCGTGCTGGGTGGTGAGACAGAGCAGGACGGCGTTCAAGCGGGGAGACCTCGACGTCGGTTCGTCCGACACCCTGGCGGGCACAGATGAACATTCCGTGCGCTTGGCGACATTACCGTCATCGAAATGGAAAACGCGCACGCTATGGGCGCCGGCCGGCGGCGTTTCCCCGAACGCCGGAACGCCGTACAGGAAGATCATGCCGGACCCCTCGCCGCCCTCGCCGATCGCGCCCGCCGTCGCGTCGCGCATCTGGACGGCCGGGGCCAGCGGCGGGGTGGCGTCGGCGGTGCTGCTGGCCATGGCGGCGACCCATCCGGCCGACGCCGGCGCCTTTCTGGGCGGCGTGGCGGCGGTGATCTTCGCCACCTGGATGGTCAGTCGTCGCGCGCCCGAGGGCGCCGACACGACGCAGGACGGCGCACCCGGCGAGATCCCGGAAATGACGGTGGGCGACGCCGCGCTTTTGAACGCGGCCTTCGAGTCCTTGACCGACGCCGTGCTGGTGATCGCCGGCGGCGAGCCCGACGACATCGCCGGCCGCCGCGTCGTTCTGGCCAACCGGGCCGCGCGCGACCTGCTGCGGCTTCCCGGCGCGGGCGCCTTGCTGGTGTCGGCGCTGCGCGACCCGGCGGTGCTGGAAGCGGTCGACGAAGCCCTGTTCGGCGGCGTGGAACGCATCGTCGATTGGACCGGGGTGCGGGATCGGCACTGGCTGGCCCACGCGCGCCCTCTGCTTTCGGACGGCCCCGGCCCGCTCGCCGTGCTGACCCTGCGGGACGACACCGACGTGCGGCGCATGGAGCTGATGCGCGTCGACTTCCTGGCCAACGCCAGCCACGAGTTGCGGACCCCGCTGGCCTCCCTGTCGGGGTTCATCGAGACGCTCAAGGGCCACGCCAAGGACGATCCCAAGGCGCGAGACCGGTTTCTGGACATCATGGCGGCCCAGGCCGAGCGCATGGGCCGGCTGGTGGCGGACCTGCTGTCGCTGAGCCGGATCGAGCTCAACGAGCACATTCCACCGGCGGGACGCGTCGATCTGCGCCGCGCGACGATGGACGTTCTGGACGCGCTCAGCATCATCACGCGCGAGAAGGGCGTGCAGGTGGTCCTGACCGGCGACGAAGACGCGCCCGTGCGCGGCGACCGCGACGAGATCGTGCAGGTGGTCCAGAACCTGATCGACAACGCGGTGAAATACTCGTCCCGGGGCGACGTCGTCGAAGTCGAGGTGCGCGGCGACGTCTCGGCCGACGCGGCGATCGCCTCGCGCATGGCCGCCTCGTCGCGGCTGCCGCTGGTGTCGCCCGACCGCGACCCCCAGGCCCGCTACGCAGCCGTGTTCGTGCGCGATCGGGGGCCCGGGATGGAGCGCGAGCACCTGCCGCGCCTGACCGAGCGCTTCTATCGCGTCGAGGGTCAGAAGAGCGGCGGCGACCGACCCGGCACCGGCCTGGGCCTGGCCATCGTCAAGCACATCGTGAACCGCCACAGGGGCGGGCTGTCGGTGGAATCCAGACGCGGTGAGGGCACGCTGTTCACGGCGTTCTTCCCCACCTCCGCCGGCCGTTCGGAGCGGTCGGCGGGGGGCGGCGCCTTGTAACGGAACTGTCACGCCACAGTCTTATTCCGCTGACCAATCGCGGGCAGGTTCCCGGCCAAATCGACCGGCCCGTCGGGCACGGACGATTCCCTTTTCGCCGGACCCGATGAGCGCGCTTCTTCTCCTTCTGCCCCTGGCCCTCGCCGTCGCGGCCTTCGTGGCCGGGCACGCCGTCGCGCGCCGCCGGCTCGCGGGCGCGCGCCCGCATTCCCGACCCGTCCAGCACGGCGCCTATGCCGCCATCTGGGTCGCCGTCCCGGCTCTGGTCGTGGTCCTGGCCGCGTTGATCGTTGGCCCCGCGATCGAGCGCCGGATGCTGGAGTCCGGGCAGGCGGCGGCGGTCGCCGAGCTGGACGACGTCGCTCGCGACGCCTTCTACGCCGACGTGGCGCGCACGGCGGACGGCGCGCCCGCCCTGCAGGTCTGGGACGCACCGGTGGCGGCGGACATGACCCGGCTGGCGGCGCGCAAGCACGAATTGGACGGCGTCCGCACGATCGGCGCCCTGGCGCTGGCGCTGCTGCTGTCGGCGGTCGCGGGACTCATCGCCTTCGCCCGGATCCGTCCGGACCTGAGGGCCCGCAACCGGGTCGAGGGGTGGATCGTCGGACTTCTGTTCGCCTGCGCGGCGGTGGCGGTCCTGACAACCGTCGGCATCGTCGCCTCGCTGCTGTTCGACGCCACGCGATTCTTCGAGCGCGTCCCGGTGCAGGAGTTCCTGCTGGGCACGCAATGGTCGCCCCAGACGGCCATCCGCGCCGACCAGGTCGGCTCCACCGGCGCGTTCGGCGCCCTGCCGCTGTTCGCGGGCACCTTCCTGATCATGCTGATCGCAATGGCCGTGGCGGCGCCCGTCGGCCTGATGTCGGCGATCTTCCTGTCCGAATACGCCGGACCGACGACGCGCGCGGTGGTCAAGCCGGTGCTCGAGATCCTGGCCGGGGTGCCGACGGTCGTCTACGGCTTCTTCGCCGCCCTGACGGTGGGTCCGGCCTTCCGCACCTTCTTCAACGGCCTCGGCGCCCAGCTGGTCGGCGGGCCGCTGGACGGGGTCGGGCAATATCTGATGCTGGTTCAGAACCAGATGGCCCTGGTCGCCGGCGGCGTGATGGGGATCATGCTGATCCCCTTCGTCAGCTCCCTGTCCGACGACATCCTCAACGCCGTGCCGCAAAGCCTGCGCGACGGCAGCTATGCCATGGGCGCCACCAAGTCCGAGACGGTCGGCCGCGTGCTGATGCCCGCAGCGTTGCCGGGCGTCGCCGGCGCCCTGCTGCTGGCGGTGTCGCGCGCGGTGGGCGAGACGATGATCGTGACCATGGCCGCCGGCCTGGCCGCCCGCATGACGCTGAACCCGCTGGACACCGTCACCACCGTGACCGTCCAGATCGTGACCCTGCTGACCGGCGATCAGGAGTTCGACAGCGCCAAGACGCTGTCGGCGTTCGGCCTGGGCCTGACGCTGTTCCTGGCCACGCTTCTGCTCAACGTCGTCGCCCAGCGCATCGTCCAGACCTATCGGCAGCAGTATGACTGACGCGACCGTGACCCCCGGCTCGGACCGCGCCGAGCGGCTGCAGAAGGGCCTGCGTCGCCGCTATGCGCGCGAGCGTCGGTTCCGCATCTATGGCGCGCTGGCGATCGCGGTCGCCATCGGCTTCCTGGCGCTGCTGCTGGGCCGCATCTGGACGCAGGGGCACACCGCCTTCTACGCGCACGAGGCGACGATCCCGGTTTACATGGATCCGGCGCGCATCGATCCCGCCTATCCCCAAGGGACCAACTTCCCCCAGATGGTCGCCGAGCAGCAGCTGGCCCGTCTGGGCGTGGCCGACGACGAGGCGGGCCGCGCCTCCACCGAAATGCGCCGTCTGTTCTCGTCCGAGCTGAAGTTCGTCGCCGGCGCCATGGTCAAGGCCGACCCCTCGCTGATCGGCAGGACGGTGGACGTGACGGCGCCCTTCTCGGACGACGCCGACCTGTTCTTCAAGGGCGAGATTTCGCGCGACACCCCCGCCGCCCAGCGTCGCGTCACCGACCGCCAGATCGCCTGGCTGGACCGGCTGAAGGCCGACGGCTTCGTCGAGAAACGCTTCAACTCGCGCATGTTCACCTCGGGCGACTCCACCGAGCCCGAACTTGCCGGCGTGCTGGGCGCGGTGGTCGGCTCGGCGCTGATGCTTCTGGTCACCGCCTGTCTGGCGATCCCGATCGGCGTGGCGGCGGCGATCTGGCTGGAGGAATTCGCGCCCCGCAACCGGCTGAGCGGCTTCATCGAGGTGAACATCAACAACCTCGCCGCCGTGCCGTCGATCGTCTACGGCCTGCTGGGTCTGGCGCTGTTCATCAACTGGATGCACCTGCCGCGCTCGTCGCCTTTAGTCGGCGGGCTGGTGCTGGGCCTCATGGCCCTTCCGACGCTGATCATCGCCACGCGCTCGTCGCTGCGCGCCGTTCCGCCCTCGATCCGCGAGGCCGCGCTGGCGCTGGGCGCCAGCCGGACGCAGACGGTGTTCCAGCACGTCCTGCCCCTGGCCCTGCCGGGCGTGATGACCGGCACGATCATCTCCATGGCGCATGCCCTGGGCGAGACCGCCCCCCTGTTGCTGATCGGCATGGTCAGCTTCGTGCCGGGCGTCGCCACGGGCATCGCCGAACCGACCGGGGCGTTGCCGTCCCTCATCTACATCTGGGAGAACGCGTCCGAGCGCGCGTTCCATGAACGCACGGCCGCGGCGATCATGGTGCTCCTGGCCCTCATGATCGTGATGAACGGCGCGGCCATCGTGCTGCGCCGTCATTTCGAACGCCGCTGGTGATCCCCATGAAGTTCAAGATCTTCCGTTCGCACGACGACGCCGGCGCGGCCGACCCGACCGCGGCCCCGCGCATGGGCGGCCAGGTCCTTCCCGGCGCCGAATCGCACGCCGGCGATCAGGCCCGCGCCGCCGACGACGTCGACGCCCCGACGACAGACCCGTCGGCCGGCGCGACTTTCGCGACCCGTCCGGCCGAGCCGCTGGGTCCGATCAAGATCCGCGCGCGCGACGTCTCGGTCCACTACGGCGACAAGCAGGCCCTGCACGACGTGTCGCTGGACGTGCCGGACAAGACCGTGACGGCCTTCATCGGTCCGTCGGGCTGCGGTAAGTCGACCTTCCTGCGCTGCCTCAACCGCATGAACGACACCATCCCCTCGGCCCGCGTCACCGGCCGGATCGAGATGGACGGCCAGGACGTGAACTCCAGGGCCGTCGACCCGGTGCTGCTGCGCGCCCAGGTCGGCATGGTGTTCCAGAAGCCCAACCCGTTCCCCAAGTCGATCTACGAAAACGTGGCCTACGGCCCGCGCATCCACGGTCTGACGTCGTCAAAGGCCGACCTCGACGAGGTGGTGGAGAAATCCCTGCGCCGCGCCGGCCTGTGGGACGAGGTCGCCGACCGCCTGCATTCGCCGGGCACCGGCCTGTCGGGCGGCCAGCAGCAGCGTCTGGTCATCGCCCGCGCCATCGCGGTGGAGCCCGAAGTCATCCTGATGGACGAGCCCTGCTCGGCCCTGGACCCCATCGCCACGGCCAAGATCGAGGAACTGATCGACGAACTGCGCGAGCAGTACTGCATCGTCATCGTCACACACTCGATGGCCCAGGCCGCCCGCGTGTCGCAACGCACCGCCTTCTTCCACCTCGGACGCCTGGTCGAAACGGGGAACACGGAGGAAATCTTCACAAACCCGCGCGAGCGTCGCACGCTGGATTACATCACCGGCCGCTTCGGCTGAGATCACCTCGATGAACCAACATACCGTCAAATCCTATGGCGACGAGCTGAACCAGCTCACCGCCGAAGTCGCCCGGATGGGCGGCCTGGCCGAGGCCCAGGTGGCCGACGCCGTCGAGGCCGTGGCCCGCCGCGACGTCGCCCTGGCCCGCGCGGTCGTGGAGCGCGACCAGAAGCTGGACGCCCTGCATCACGACATCGAGAAGAAGGCGATCCGCCTGATCGCCCTGCGCCAGCCCGTGGCGTCGGACCTGCGCAAGACCCTGTCGGCCATGAAGCTGGCCGTCGATCTGGAGCGCACCGGCGACCTGGCGCGCAACATCGCCAAGCGCGCCCTGATCCTGGCCGAGGGCGAGCCGATCGTGCCGCTGACCCGCTCGATCGAGCGTATGGGCAAACTGGTGTCCGGTCGCCTGCGCGACGTCATGGACGCCTACACCGCGTCCGAGCTGGATCGCGCCGTCGCCGTCTGGAACACCGACGACGAGGTGGACGAGCACTACAACAGCCTGTTCCGCGAGCTGCTGACCTACATGATGGGCGATCCGCGCATGATCTCCGCCGGAACGCATCTGCTGTTCATGGCCAAGAACCTGGAACGCATCGGCGACCACGCGACCAACATCGCCGAGACCATCCACTACGAGATCACGGGCGGCGACATGTACGGCGAGCGGCCTCGCCTGTCGGCCCTGCCCACCGAGACCGATTTCCCGCCCGCCGCCTGATCGCCCCGACCGGAGTTCCGCCGTGCAGCCCTACGTTCTGGTGATGGAAGACGAGGACGCCCTCGCCACCCTGCTGCAGTACAATCTGGAGAAGGAGGGCTATCGCGTCGTCGTCGCCGGCGACGGCGAGGAGGGCCTGCTGCAGATCGACGAGCGCCAGCCCGACCTGGTGCTGCTGGACTGGATGCTGCCCAAGCTGTCGGGCATCGAAGTGTGCCGCCGCATCCGCGGCAAGGCCGAGACGCGCAACCTGCCGATCATCATGCTGACCGCGCGCGGCGAGGAGACCGACCGCGTCCGCGGTCTGGACACCGGCGCCGACGACTATCTGACCAAGCCCTTTTCGATGACCGAGCTGATCGCGCGCATTCGCGCCGTGCTGCGCCGCATCCGTCCCGGCCTGGCCGACGACCGCATCAACCACGGCGACATCGTCATCGACCGCGTCGCCCACCGCGTCCGCCGGGCGGGCGCCGAGGTCCACCTGGGCCCCACCGAATTCCGCCTGCTGGATCACTTCATGCAGCACCCCGGCCGGGTGTTCAGCCGCGAGCAGCTGCTGGACGCGGTCTGGGGCTCCGACGTCTACGTCGAGGCGCGCACCGTGGACGTCCACGTCGGCCGTCTGCGCAAGGCGCTCAACGTCGAGGGCACCGCCAATCCGATCCGCACGGTCCGCTCTGCGGGCTATTCGCTGGATCTGGGCGGCTGAGCGACGGGGCTCAGGCCGACGTCACCTCCGGCGCCAGTTCATAGTTCCGGCCGCAGTATTCGCACTTCACGTGGATCTTGCCGTCGGGTTCGACCATGTCGGCCCGATCCTCGGGGCTGAAGCTGGCCATCATGGCCTCGATGCGCTCGGGCGAGCAGCGGCACTGGGCGCGCAGGGCGCGGGCGCCTTCCAGCCGCACGCCGTCCTCATGGAACAGGCGGAACAGCAGGGTCTCGGGCGTGACCGTCGGGTCCAGCAGTTCGTCGTCGGCCAGGGTGGCGAACAGGGCGCGGCTGCGCTCCCACACGTCGGCGGTGTCGCCGCGCGCCTGATCGGCGGCGATGACCTGGATCAGCGCGCCGCCGGCGCGCCATTGGGCGCCTTGGCCTGCGTCGATCGAGCCCACCGCCAGCCGCACCTTGGTCGGCACCTGCTCGGACTGTTCGAAGAAATGCTCGGCGCACAGGCTCAGGGATTCGCCCTCGATCGGCGTGATGCCCTGCGTCCGCTCGAAGTCGGGACCGCGGTCCAGCGTCATGATCATCACGCCCTTGCCCAGCAGCGTCTGCGCGCCGGGCCGGGCGAAGCCCTGCGACGCCGCCGCCACCTCTTCGGCGTCGAAACGGCAGAAGCCGCGCAGCGTGCCGTCTGTCCCATAGTCGGCCACCAGATAGCGCACCGGCCCGTCACCCTGGGCCTGAACCAGCAGGCGCCCCTCGAACTTCAGGCTGGACCCAACCAGCGCCGCCAGCACGCAGGCCTCGCCCAGCAGCGCGGCGACCGGTTCGGGATAGTCATGGGTCGACAGCACCTCGTGGATCGCCGCGCCCAGGCGCACGATCCGCCCGCGCACCGGCCAGCCTTCGATCTGGAAGGCGGCGGCCAGGTCGTCGGTGATCGGGGCGGCGTCGGTCAAGGCGGTCTCCGGGCGCGGAAATGCAAAGGCGCCAGATAGGCGCGCGCTTGGCCGATTGTAAGGCCGGATGCTACGGCCAAGGTTCAGGAACCGCGTCCGACGACCACCCGTTGATCGGACGTCCCCAGATGGAGCGCCGCATGGCCCGCAAGCCCAGCCTCAAGCCGCTCAGCGAGCAGTCGATCGTCATCACCGGCGCCACTTCGGGCATCGGTCTGGCCACGGCGCGCCGCGCGGCCAAGGCGGGGGCGCGGGTATTCCTGATCGCGCGCGGCGAAAAGGACCTGGCGAAGCTGACGGAGGAGCTGCAGGCCGAGGGCGCCCGCGCCGCCTACGCCGTCGCCGACGTCGCCGACTTCGACGCCTTGACCGAGGCGGCCGAAAAGGCGGCGCGCCTGTTCGGCGGCTTCGACACCTGGGTGAACAACGCCGGCGTGTCGATCTACGGCCCGATCCGCGAGACGACGCTGGAGGACCAGCGCCGACTGTTCGAGACCAACTACTGGGGCGTGGTGAACGGCTCGCTGGTTGCGGCGGCGCACCTGCGGCAGCGCCCCTATGGCGGCGCCATCGTCAACGTCGGCTCCACCCTGGCCGACGCGCCCATTCCGGTGCAGGGCGTCTATTCGGCGTCCAAGCACGCGGTGAAGGGGTTCACCAACGCCTTCCGCATGGAGCTGATGCGCGAGGACGCGCGCGTGGCGGTCAGCCTGGTGAAGCCCGCCGCCGTCGACACGCCCTACAACAAGCACGCGCGCAACATCACCGGCCACGCGGTGCACAACCCCCAGCCCGTCTATGCGACGCCGGTGGTCGCCGACGTCATCCTGTGGTGCGCCACCCACCCCGTGCGCGAGATCACGGTCGGCGGCGGGGGCCGGCTGATCGCCTCGTTCTACTCGGCGCTGCCGGGCGTGGCGGAACCTCTGCTGGCGCGGTTCGCTCCCATGCTGATGCGGGACAAGCGGGGCGACTACCACCCGTACGAGGACGGCCTCTGGGATCCCGCCGACGACGGTCTGGAGGAAGAGGTGCACTATCCCATGGTCAGGAATTTCAGCGCCCTGGCGGAAATCCGCAAACATCCCGGCCTCGCTGGCGGCGTGGTGGCGATCCTGGCCGGCGTCGGACTGGCCGCGCTGCTGCTCAATCAGCGCAGCGGGCCCACGCGATACGAGCGCATCCGCGAAAGCGTCCGCCCGTCGCGCCTGTGGTCGCGCCTGCGCGGAAACGAGCGCCTGCGCGACGTGCGTGAGCACGCTCAGGACGGCTGGGACCGCGTGGGCGCGCTTTCAGAGCGTCTGATGGGGCGAGACTCCCGCCACCGTGCGGCCGCCTATGCCCGCGACCACGCTCAGGAAGGCGCCGCCGCGGCCGCCGTCGCCACCATCGCCGCCGCCATCGGGGCCGCGGCGCTGAAGCACTGGCAGGATCGCCGCTAAGCCGCCTTGCTGCGACTGCGAAGGTCGGTCAGGGTCGGCTCATGGCCGCGCCGACCCTGATCTTCGACTTCGATTCCACCCTGGTGGATTTCGAGACGCTGGAAGCGCTGGCTGAGCTGTCGCTGGCCGACGCGCCGGACGCCGCCGAGCGTCGAGCGCGCGTCGCCGAACTGACGGATCGCGCCATGGCCGGCCAGATCGACTTCGCCGATGCCCTGACGCAGCGGCTGGCCCTGTTGCCGATCACGCGCGACCACGTCCAGGCGACGGCCGTCCGGGCCGCTTCGCGGCTGGCCCCCTCGGTCGCGCGCAATCTGGAAACTCTGCGCCGCCATGCGGACCGCCTGGTGATCGTGTCGGGCGGGTTCCGCGAGGTGATCGTGCCGGTCGCCGAGCTGCTGGGCGTGTCCGCCGATCGCGTGCTGGCGAATGACCTAACCTATGACGACGCCGGGCGCGTCACGGGCGTGTTTGCCGACAACCCCATCCTGCGGCCGCAGGGCAAGGCCGAGGCGGTCCGGTGCCTGAACCTGACCGGGCCGGTCGTCATGGTGGGGGACGGATGGACCGACGCCGAGGTGAAGCTGGCCGGCGCCGCCGACCGCTTCGTCGCCTTCACCGAGATCGCGCGGCGCGACCGCGTCGTCGCCGCCGCCGACATGGAGGCGGCGACGCTCGACGAAGTCCTGCACGCCGAGGGTCTCGTCGGCCGCTGGTCCTACCCGCGCAGCCGCATCCGCATCCTGCTGCTGGAAAACGTCCACCCCGGCGCGGTCCACCGGTTCGAGGCCGCGGGCTACACGGTCGAGACCGTGAAGGGCGCGCTGGACGAGGACGATCTGATCGCGCGGCTCAAGGGCGTGCACGTGCTCGGCGTCCGATCCAAGACCGAAGTCACCGCCCGGGTGCTGGACGCCGCGGATCGCCTGATGGCCGTCGCCGCCTTCTGCATCGGCACCAATCAGATCGATCTTCAGGCCGCCGCCGAGCGCGGCGTCGCCGTGTTCAATGCGCCGCACTCCAACACTCGCTCTGTGGTGGAGCTGGCCGTCGGCCTGATCGTCAGCCTGATGCGGGGCGTCTCCGACAAGTCCGCCGCCATGCATCGCGGCCAGTGGATCAAGTCCGCCGCAGGCGCCCGCGAGATTCGCGGCAAGACGCTGGGCCTGATCGGCTACGGCGCCATCGGCAGCCAGCTGTCGGTGCTGGCCGAGGCCATGGGCATGCGCGTGGTCTTCCACGACCTGACCGAGCGGCTGGCGCTGGGCAACGCGCGGCGTCTGCCGTCGCTGGAGGCCGTGCTGGCAGAGGCCGACGTGGTCAGCCTGCACGTCGACGGCCGGGCCTCGAACGCCGACCTGATCGGCGCGCGGGAGCTGGCGGCGATGAAGCCGGGCGCCCTGCTGCTGAACCTGTCGCGCGGGCACGTGGTCGACGTCGGCGCCCTGGCTCAGGCGATCGGCTCGGGCCGGATCGGCGGCGCGGCGGTCGACGTCTTTCCGGAGGAGCCGCGCAACAACGACGACCCGTTCGACAGCCCTCTCGTGGGCCTGCCCAACGTCGTCCTGACCCCGCACATAGGGGGCTCGACCGAGGAGGCTCAGGAGGCGATCGGCGAATTCGCGGCCGAGCGCCTGCTGGGCTATCTGAACCGGGGCGACACGACGTTCAGCGTGAACCTGCCGAACGTCCAGCTGTCCGACGTCTCCGGCGGGCATCGCCTCCTGCACATCCACAAGAACCAGCCGGGGGTCCTCGCCGACCTGAACCGCGCGCTGGCCGAGGCCGGCCTCAATGTGCTGGGTCAGCATCTGAAGACCGACGAGCGCACCGGCTACGTCATCGTCGACGTCGACCGCGACTACGATCCCAAGGCGCTGGACGCCCTGAAGGCGATCCCCGGCACGCTGCGATTCCGCACGCTGCACTGACCAAAGAAAAACCGCCCCGGTTTCCCGGGGCGGCTGTTCGAACTCGGTTGCCGATCAGGCGATCAGCGGCCGGGGCGCGGCTTCGGCGCGGGCAGCAGACCTTCGCGCTGGGCGCGCTTGCGGGCCAGCTTGCGGGCGCGACGGACGGCCTCGGCCTTCTGGCGGGCGCGCTTTTCCGAGGGCTTCTCGTAGTGCACGTGGCGCTTCATCTCGCGGAAGCTGCCTTCGCGCTGCATCTTCTTCTTCAGGGCCTTCAGCGCCTGATCGACGTTGTTGTCGCGGACGAAAATCTGAACCAGGTGAAACTCTCCTTTGGCCGCCCGCCGCGTCCTGTGAGGGAGACGGGCAGACAAAACGAAATCGTGCTCCGACGGACAGGGTCCGCGGATGAAGGCGGGCTGATACACGAGCGGGCAGGGCGTGTCCAGATCGTCGCGGCGGCTTGTGCGGGGTCGCGCGACGCTTTTTCCAAGCCTATTCTGGCGGGATGACGACCACGGGCGACACCTCCCAGGACTGGGCCTCGATCATGGAGCGCAAGGTGCTGGACGCCGCGCTCGACCGCGCGCCGACCATGGGCTGGAATGCGCGCATGGTGGCTTCGGCCTGCAAGGCCTGCGGCCTGTCCGACGGCGACCGCGAACTGCTGCTGCCCAACGGCCCGCGCGACCTGGCGGCCCTGCTGTGGCGGCGCAACGACGCCGTGGCCTTCGAGTCGCTGGCCGACGTCGATCCCACGACGCTGAAAATCCGCGAGCGCATCGCCCGCAGCGTCTCCGCCCGTCTGGAAGCCGCCGCCGCCAGTCCGGAGGCGGAGAAGCGCGTCGCCGGCTTCATGGCCCTGCCGACCAACGCCGACCTGGCCCTGCGCCTCACCTGGGCCACCGCCGACGGCATCTGGCGCTGGGCCGGAGATACCGCGACCGACTGGAACCACCAGTCCAAGCGCACCATCCTGTCGGGCATCCTGATCCCGGCCATGACCCTGCGCCTGTTCGACGGCAAGGACGCCGCCGACGCCTTCGTCGCCGCCCGCATCGAAAACGTCATGGCCTTCGAGAAATGGAAGGCGGGCAAGGATTTTTACTCGCCTCTGCGCGCCGCCACCGACTTCCTCGCCCGTCTGCGTTACGGCCCGAAGGACGCGGCGTAGAGCGCCGTCTTCAACATCGCGGCAAAGCCCGCCTCGTCGTCGAACCGCGCGCGCACCGGCCAGCTGCTGATCCGCGCGCGCCATTCCGGCGGCAGGCGCACCCAGTCTTTTTCCGTCGTCACCAGACCGGCGCCGAACACCTCGGCGCGATCCGCCAGGGCTTTCAGCTCGCCTTCCGAATAGGCCGCATGGTCCGGAAACGGCGCGAAGTCGACCAGATCGCATCCCGCCGCCTTCAGCGACCGCTCGACCTTCCACGGCTTGGCGATGCCCGCGAAGCCGACCTGGGGCCCCGCCGGCGGCGGCCCCTCGGGCGCCAGCCGCGCCACGAAGACGGGCAGGCTGCCGAACTCTTCCAGCAGGTCCGGATCGACCTCGGCCAGGTCGGTGGGCAGCAGCACGATCACCGCGTCGGCCCGCGCCAGCCCGACCTTCAGTGGTTCGCGCATCGGCCCGGCGGGAAATACCGAACCGTCGCCGAACGGCCATTCCTCGTCGCGGGTCTCTCCGTCGACGACGACCAGGCTCAGCGCCTGCTTCAGGGCCGGATTCTGGTGCGCGTCGTCCAGCACCAAGGCGTGGGCGCCCGCCCCCACCGCCGCCCGAGCGCCCGCGACCCGATCCCGCGAAATCCACGCCGGAGCCGTCGCCGCGATCATCAGCGGCTCGTCGCCCACATCCGCCGCCGAGTGCGTCGCCGGATCGACGCGCACAGGCCCCTCCAGCCGCCCACCATAGCCGCGCGACAACGACTGCGCCTCCACCCCAGCCGCGCGCAGAAGACGCAGGATCTCCATGGCGACCGGGGTCTTGCCCGACCCGCCTACCGTCAGATTCCCGACCGAGATCACGGGCGCGCCGACCTCTTCCCACGCGCCCCTCGCCAGCCGCCGCTTCGTCGTCGCCGCCCAGATCCATCCGGCGGGCGTCAACAGCATCCGCAGCACCGTCCCGTGCTTCCGGTCCCGGCGATACCACCAGCGCGGCGTGTTCAGTTTCATCGCCGCCCCTTCCGCGCCGGAAGCAAGGGCTCCAGCGCCGCCATCACCTGATCGACCACGGCCCCGACCTCCGCCGCCGTGCGCCGCCCGGCCTCGCCCATGCGTTTCGCCGCCGCCGGATCGCTCAGCAGGGGCGCGATCGCCTCGGGCAGCTGTTCCGGCGCCTCCACGACGCGCAGGCCGCCGCCCGCCGTCAGCATCTCCGTCACCGCCGCCCAGTTCGCCATGTCGGGCCCGGTGAAGGCCGGTTTGCCCAACCGCGCGGGCTCAAGCGGATTGTGCCCGCCCACGGGCGGCTGTCCGACGGCGGCATGGAACGACCCGCCCATCACCACCACGTCGGCCAGGCGCAGGAACAGCCCCATCTCCCCCAGGGTGTCGGCCAGATACAGGTCCGTGCCCCCGTCCAGCGTTTGGCCCCGCGACCGCACCGCCAGCCGCCAGCCCTCGGCCTCCAGCACCTGCGCCAGTCCCGGCCCGCGCTCGGGATGACGCGGAACCAGGATCAGGCAGACCCGCCCCGTCAGCCGGTCCAGCGCCCGCACGATCGCCGCCTCTTCGCCCTCGTGCGTGCTGGCCGCCACGATCACCGCCCGATCCCCGACCGCCGCCGACAGGGCGGTGAATGCCGCTGGATCATGCGGCGGCGCTTCGCCCGCCAACTTCAGGTTCGCCCGGCCGTCCGCGCGCGCGCCCAGCGCCGCCAGCCGCTCGGCCGAGGCGTCGTCCTGCGGCAGCACCCGGTCGAAGGTCGCGAGCACCCGCCGCGCCGCGCCGGGAAACCGCGCCCAGCCGTCGGCCGTCTTCTGCGTGATCCGGGCGCTGACCAGCGCCAGCTTCACGCCCCGCGCCTCGGCCGCCAGCAGCAGGTTGGGCCACAGCTCGCTCTCGACCATGACGCCCAGCGACGGTCGCCAGTGATCCAGGAACGCCGCCGTCGCCTGCGGCCCGTCCACCGGGGCATACTGATGGATCACGCCCTCCGGCAATCGCCGCGCCAGCAGCCGCGCCGAGGTCGTCGTTCCCGATGTGACCAGCACGCTCAGATCGGGTCGATCCCGCCGCATCCGCTCCACCAGCGGCAGAAGAGAGAGCGTCTCGCCCACGCTGACGCCGTGCAGCCAGACCAGCTCGCCCTCCGGCCGCGCGACCGAGGTCATGCCCAGCCGCTCGTCGACCCGCGCGGCGTCCTCCTTGCCCCGTCGCGCCCGTCCGTCCAGCAGGCGAGGGGCCAGCGGCTCCAGCAGGCGCGTCACGGCGCGATAGGCCCACAGCGCCACGCTCACCTCACGCGCGCTCCAAGCCGGTGATGGCGTCGGCCCGCGCCTCGACCGCGTTCAGCCGCGCGGTCCAGTCGGCGCTGACGTCCGCCGGCTGCGCCCCCTCGGGATAGGTCGCGGTCTCGTACACGATCGCGCCGCGTCCGAACGGCAGCGGCACCAGCGCGCGGTCCCAGCTCCCCAACCGGATCGCCGGCCGGCACGACAGGCCCAGAAACACCACCGGCGCGCCCGACAGCTTCGCCATCAACGGCACGCCTTCGCCCATGACGTTCGCCGGGCCGCGCGGGCCGTCCGGCGTCACGGCCAGTCCGCCGACCTTGAGCTGACGCAGCCCGTCGCGCAACGCTTGCGACCCGCCTTTCGCCGCCTGCGATTTGTCCTTGTTGGCGCTGGACCCGCGGATCGCCGGAAAGCCCAGGCGCGCGACGGCCCGCGCGATGAATTGCCCGTCTGGCGACAGCGAGATCAACGCCTTGGCAGGCGTGGCGCGATCCAATGGCCAGGACGCGGGCGACAGGGCGATGCGGGAGTGCCAGAACAGCGGGATCACTCCGCCCCCGCGCGCCCATACGTCGGCGACCTGCGCCTCGCCTTCGAGCGTCCAGCGGATGGTGGCGAAGCACAACCGCATCCATTGCGCCAGCGCCCACGCCAGCACGGCCTGGATCGCCGGATTGCGAAGCGGCCTCACGCCACGGTCTCGACGTCGGGAACGCCGTCCAGCGACTGGCTGCGCGCCAGCCGAGCATACAGGCCGCCGCGTTTCACCAGTTGGGCGTGCGTGCCGCTCTCGACGACGCGTCCTGCGTCCAGCACGTGGATGGCGTCGGCCTTCATCACCGTCGACAGCCGATGCGCGATCATCAGCGTGGCGCGGCCCTCCATCAGCCGCTCCAGCGCCGCCTGCACCAATGCTTCGCTCTCGGTGTCCAAGGCGCTGGTCGCTTCGTCCAGCAGCAGGATCGGCGCGTCCTTCAGGAAGGCGCGGGCAATCGCGATCCGTTGCCTCTGCCCGCCGGACAGCCTGGTCCCGGCCTCCCCCGCGCGCGTTGCATAGCCGTCGGGCATGGCGGCGATGAAGTCGTGCGCCGCCGCGGCGCGCGCCGCCGCCTCGATCTGGTCGTCCGTGGCGTCGGGCCGGGCATAGGCGATGTTGGCGCGGATGGTGTCGTCGAACAGGAACGGCTCCTGCGTCACCAGGGCGATCCGGTCGCGCAGACCGGCCAGCGACGCCTGGCGCACGTCCACGCCGCCCACGGTCACCCGCCCGCCCGTCACGTCATAGAAGCGCGGCAACAGGCTCAGGATCGTGCTCTTGCCCCCGCCGGAAGGTCCCACCAGCGCCACCGTCTGCCCCGGGCGCACCGCCAGCGTCACGCCGGACAAGGTGGGCGAGGGCGCGCCGGCATAGGCGAAGTCCACCCCCTCGAACGCCACTTCCAACGGCCCCTCCGACAGAAGCTTGGGGGCCGCCGCCTCGCGGATCTCGGGCTGGATGTCCAGCGCGTCGAACAGGCGTTCCGCCGCCGTCAGGCCTTCGGACATGACCGTCTGCAGGTTGGTCACCTGCCGCAGGCTTTGCCCCGCCGCCATCAGCAGGCCGATGAAGGCCGCGAACGCCCCGACGGTGATCTGGCCCTCGCGCGCCTGCCACCCGGCATAGGCCATGACCGCCGCCACGACGATCATCGCCACCAGGTTCGAGAACGGCCCGGCGAAAGCCCGACTGTCGGCGGACTTGATGACGTGCCGCTGGCGCCGATCGACCACTTCGCCGACGCGCGCTTCCTCGACCGCCTCGCGGTTCTCGATCTTGACCAGTCGGACCCCGTCCAGATTCTCCATCAGCGCGGTCGACAGGTTCTCCGTCTCGACCATGGCGCCGGTCGTCGCCTTGCGCATCCGCTTCGAAAAGCGCGCCATGACCCAGCTGATCACCGGCGCCCCCAGCAGCACGATGGCCGTCAGCCGCCAGTCCGTCACCGCCATGTAGGCGATCACCGCAATCAGGGTCAGCGCGTGCTGGGTGTAGTTCACCACCCCGTTGGTGAAGGCCTCGCGCACCAGGTTGGCGTCGAACAGCACCGACGAGACGAAGCTGCCCGTGTGCTTGCTGCGCAGACGCGCCAGGTCCGCCCGGATCATCGAACCGAACAGCCGCACCTGAATGTCCCCGACGATGCCGTGCCCGATGCGGTTCACCAGAGCCGCCTGGCCCAGCGCGGCGACGGTCCAGACCAACGCCAGCCCGACGATCAGCGTGGGGATCGTCACCAGGGCGCTTTCGGGCGGGATGCGGATCAGGCCCCACACCGCCACCGGCTTCTGGAGGAACAGCCCGTCGATCGCGGGTTGCAGCAGCTGCAGCACCGTCGCGGCCATTATCCCCACGATCACGGCGCAGACGATCGACATCGCCAACGCGCCCTTCCGCCGCGAAAGGTGCTCGCGCCAGATCCGTCCCAGCAGGGGACGGCGCGCGGGAGTGTCGGCGGCGGCGTTCATCGGTCCGAGGTCGGACGCCGGTGCGGGGAAGTCAAGCGCGCCCGATCGGGCGTGCGTCTTCCGTCCTGATCCTACTGCCCCGCCATCGCCGGCGTGCCGCAGCTTTTTCCGAAGTACAGGCCGTTCAGGTAGTACCAGCGGTTCATGCGGGCCAGGTCTTCGGCCAGGGCGGCCTGGCGCTCGTCCTCGCCCATGGCCTCGACGCCGGCGATGGCGATGCCCGCGCCGGGCACCAGCATGGAGGCGCCCGCCTTCACCACGCCGCCGAAGCGGCCGAACATGCTCTGCTCCTTCGTTTCGCCCAGCGCCTGGCTGATGACCGCGCCCTCGGCGACGATCTGCTCGCAGGTCAGCAACTGGTCGCTCTGGCGGATCACCGCCCCGGCGGATTGCGGATCCTGAGCGGACGCCGCGCCGGCCGCGCCGGCGGCGGTCAGAAGGGTCAGGGACAGGGCAAGCGCGCGCATGGGGAACTCCACTTCGTTGCCGACACAACGACGGCTCCGACGCATCGGTTGCCCCATGCGTCCGCGACGCGATGACGGCGCGCCGGAAAACGCCTATCTGCGGCTCATGTCGCGCTACGACCTTTCCACCGCCGCCGGGCGCTTCAGGGCGCACTGGGACTACGTCTGGGGCGACCACGCCTTTCTGCGGCGCTGGTTTCGCAACGCGCACTGGCTGGGGCCCGACCTGGTTCGCACCAATCAGCCCTCTCCGCGCCAGCTGGCGGACTGGAAGGCGAGGGGCATCAGGACGGTCATCAACCTGCGCGGCGCCCGCGACGAGGCCTACTACGCGCTGGAAAAGGACGCCTGCGAGCGCCTCGGCCTGACTCTGATCGACGCCCCGCTCGACAGCCGCGACCCGCCCACGCCCGACCGCGTCCATCGCGCGCGCGAGCTGTTCCGCACGATCGAATACCCCGCCCTGATCCACTGCAAGTCCGGCGCGGACCGGGCGGGCATGATGGCGGTCTTCTATCGCCACTTTCACCTGGGCGAGCCGATCTCCGAGGCGATCAAGCAGCTGGACAAGAAATACCTGCACCACCGCGAGGGCCTGACCGGCGTGCTGGACTTCACGCTGGAGAAATACCTGATCGAGGTCGAACCGACCGGCGTCGGCTTTCTGGAATGGATCGACTCCCCCGCCTATGACCCCAAGGCCATCCGGCAGGAGTTCAAGGCTCAGTGGTGGGGCACGCTGCTGACCGAAAAACTGCTGCGCCGCGAATAGGGCTCAGCCCCAGGGACCGCCGTGGTCCGGTCCCTTCGACGGCGCCCCGCGTTCGGCCTTCAGCTCCGCCTGCCGCCGCTTCATCCAGCGTCGTTCCCGCAGCTGGGCGCGCAGGACGTTCCCCCACAGCGCCAGCAGCGCCAGCAGGAAGACCAGGCTCGCGACCTCCTGCGCCCCCAGGGTGCGGCCGAACAGCTCCATGTCAGTGGGCGTCGCCGCGCGGGTCGATCAGCCGGTGGGCGTGCAGGATGAAGTATCGCATGTGGGCGTTGTCGACGGTCGCCTGGGCGCGCGCCTTCCACGCCTTCTTCGCCTCGGCGTAGTTCGGAAAGGCGCCGACGAACTCCACCTTCGACAGGTCGCGGAACACCGGCGCGTCCAGGTGGCGCAGCTCGCCGCCGATGACGATGTGCAGCAGCTGTTCGGGGTCGTCGTGGGCGTCAGTCATCGGGCGTCTCGTCAGGGGAGGTCGGCGGGCAGGGGTATGGACTGCGTGCGCCGCACGATCAACGGCCAAAGGGCGGGCGCGGCGCACACCAGCCCCGCCTGACGCGGATCGGCGCGGTTGAAGACCCAGGGTCGCCCGTGGTGATCCGACACCTTGGCCCCCGCCTCCTCGGCGATCAGCGCCCCGGCCGCGACGTCCCAGTCCCACTTTGGCGTCGTGGCGATGGCGGCGTCGAAGGCGCCCGCCGCCACCAAGGCCAGCCGGTACGCGAGGGCGCTGCGCTTCTCCAGCCGCATCGCCGGCCACGGCTCGGGCCACAAACTCGCGTCGCCCAGCAGCCGCGCGTCGGCCAGCACCGCCGCGTCGTCCAGATCCATCGTGTCCGACGCCGTGATCCGCCGTCCGTTCAGAAACGCGCCGCCGCCCGCGGTCGCGGTGAAGGTCTCGTCCAGCATGGGCGCATGCACCACCGCCGCCACCGGCCGCCCGTCCTCGACGATCGCGATCGGCACGCACCACCACGGCCGGTCCTTCATGTAGGCGACCGTGCCGTCGATCGGATCGACCACGAAGATGCGTCGTTTGGACAGCCGCTCCGGCCCGTCCGCCGTCTCCTCCGACAGCCAACCGTGATCGGGCCGGGCGCCCAGCAGCCGGTCCTTCAGCAGAGCGTCCACCGCCAGGTCAGCGTTCGTCACCGGCGAGCCGCCGGGCTTCGACGTGATCTTCAGTCCCTTGTCACGTTCGCTGAGGGCCAGCGCGCCCGCATCCCGCGCGGCCTGAACGATCAGATTAAGATCAGCCCGCAAACCATTCATTTCCCGGCGATGGCGACCGCGTCGAACATCAGGCTGGGGCTGTTGAAGCTGCCGCGGAATTCGAGGTCCGAGCCCGCGATCAGGCGGGCGTAAAGGTCCAGAAGATTGCCTGCCACGGTCACCTCGCTGACGGGATGGACGATCGCCCCGTTCTCGAACCAGAAGCCCGAGACGCCGGCGGACCAGTCGCCCGTGTCGGCGTTCAGCGACGGCCCGAACATGCTGGCGACGATCAGGCCGCGTCCCGCGTCGGAAATCAGGCCGTTCAGATCCCGCTCGCCCGGCGTCAGGTGCAGATTGTGGCCCGACACGCCCGCCGGTCCCGCCCCGCCCCGCGAGGCGTGCCCCGTGGACGTCATCCCCAGCTGAGCCGCCGACGACAGATTCATCAGCCAGGTCGTGATGACGCCGTCGTCGATCAGGGCCCGCTGCATGACCGGCAGGCCCTCGTCGTCGAACGGTGTGGAGCCCAGGCCGCGCGGGCGGAATGGGTCGTCAATGATTGATTTCCCGCCCGGGAGCACGGCCTTGCCCAAGCGGTCCTTCACGAAGCTCATGCCGCGCGCCACCGCCGGTCCGGCCATGGCCGAGATCAGCGGGGACAGCACCTGCGTCGCCACTCTGTTCTCGAAGATCACCGGCGCGGTGGTCGAGGCGATCTTGCGCGCGCCCACGCGGCGCACGGCGCGCCGGCCGCCCTCGCGCCCGATGTCCGCCGCCGACGGCAGGTCGGCCAGCCAGCGCAGGGCGCGGTGCTCGCCGCCGCGTTCCATCGCCCCATCCTTCTCGGCGATGACCGAGGCGCCCAGCGAGAAGACGCTGCCGCGGTGCACGCCGTCGAACCCTTCGGAGGTCACCAGCCGCCAACGGCTTGAGCTGGTCGAGGCGTGCCCCCCTTCAGACTTCGCCACGCCCTCGACGCCCAGCGCCGCAGCCTCGGCCTCGGCCGCCGCCGCTTCCAGCTGCGCCGGGCTCGGCTCGGACGGATCGAACAGCTCCAGTTCGGGCAGGGCCCCGCGAGCCAGTTCGTCCGCCGTCGCAAGTCGCGCATAGGGGTCTTCCGGCGCCAGCCTGGCCATCGCCACCACGCGCTCGATCAGCCGCGCGCGCGTCGCCGGCGACAGGTCGGACGAACTGACGGTGGCCTGCCTGCGCCCCACGAACACCCGCAGCGACAGGTCACGGCTTTCCTCTCGCTCAACCTCTTCCAGCGCGCCGTTGCGCACGCCGACCGACAGGCTGGCGCGTTCGGCCAGCACCGCCTCGGCGGCGTCGGCGCCGGCCTTGCGGGCGGCGGCGATCAGGTCGGGCAGAAGGTCGTCGGGGGCGCTGTCGAACATGCCCCGATATGGCCGCAGGGGCCCGACGCCGCAACCGTCAGATGGGCCGCAGCGCCGCCAGCAGGATCAGCGCCGCCGCGCCGATCAGCGGCAGCCACGTCAGGCTCATCCCGACCACCCGCGCCAGCGTCGCCCGATCCGGCTTCAGCCCCAGCGGATGGATCACGCGACCCAGAAAGAAGCCCCCGCCGATCAGGTGGATCAGCAGGCTGCCGGTCCCCAGCCCCGCCAGCAGGATCAGCCCGCCGATCATCAGCGGCGTGTACTCCGCCGCATTGCCGAAGCCGCGCGACAGCGCCGACAGTTCCCCCTCGCGCCCGTCGCCCAGCGAGATGCGCAGCCGCCGCCGCCCCAGCATCACGCGCATGGACAGCATCGTCAGCAGCAGGATCAGCAGGCCGGACCACAGGCCGGCGGCTTGCATCGGGCTCATTTCGTCTCCCTCGCGATGGGATACAGGCGATATCGGTCGTCGTGGAACGGCGTCCGCTCATAGAACCATTGCAGCCGGGCGTCGCCATTGGCGGCGAACTCCGGCTCGGCCGCCAGCTTGGCCTCGAACTCGGCCTTCAGCGCCGGATCGGCCGCCAGCATCCGGTCCGCCAGCGGCGCGATGGCATAGCCTTCGATGTATTCGACCCGGTTCAACACCTCGGGGATCATGCCCCAGGCGAAGAAGCTCTCGCTGGACTGCGGCTCCAGCAACAGCACGACCACGTCGCCCAGCGGCTGGTCCGTCAGAACCCGCGCCGACCCGGCGGGGAAGGTCCAGTCGCGGCGTTCCACCTCGACCGTCTTAACCGAGGTCTGCACGTGCCCCTCGTTGGTCCGGCCCGCCACCGTCGGATCGACCAGGCGCAACATGTCGACCGACACGGTCCGGGGCTCTTCGATCCGCTCCATACGCACCCCGTGGATCGCCAGCCGCTCGATCAGGTCCCGGCGGTAGCCGGGCACCCAATAGGCCTCGGGCCGGCTCAGCGTCAGGGTCGGGCGGCTGCCGTAGAAGGGCAGGGACCACGCCTGCGGATCGGCCTCGCCCAGCCAGCGGATCTCGTCGCGGCCGGACGCCTCCGACCGATAGGTCTCGTAGCGGATGCCCTTGAACGCCACCGTGCGCTGCGGCGTGGGGTCGGTCTCGAAATTGGCTGGGATCTCCGCGGGCCTCAGCGCCTCGTCCGACCGGATCGCCGCGCGCAGGTCGCCGCCGTCCACGGCCAGGGTCCGCATCGCCTGTTCGATGAAGACGTAGGTGCCCAGCACGCGCTGCTCGTACGGCTTTAGGCTGTGGTTCTCGATCAGGATGGTCGGCACGTGCGCCGCCGCGCCCCACCCGTTGGAGAACCGCTCGCCCAGCCCGCCGTCCGACAGACCGGCCCTGGGGTTCTGGTCGTCGACGCCGAACACCAGCTCGCCCGGAACGTGACCCCGCGCTTCGAGGGCGCCGTACATCGCCGGCTTGAACACGTCATCCAGCCAGGCCGAACTGGCCGGAGAGCGCGTGAACGTGTCGTTCTCGCCGTTGAAGCCGAAGGTGACGTCGTACTGGTAGTCCATGCCGTCGGTGACGTGCACGTCGACGTACAGGTCCGGTCGATACTTCACGATCAGGCTCCGCACCGCGCGCATCTCGGCCTGGTCCAGCTTCATGTAGTCGCGGTTCAGGTTCTGGTTGGTCGCCGTGTTGCGCCAGCCCTGGATTCGCGGCCCGCGCTGGTTGGGCCGTGAGTAGGCGCTGGCCCGCTCATGCCCGTCGACCGACAGGATCGGGATCAGGATCAGGTTCACCCGGTCCAGCAGGTCGTCCTTGCCGTAGTGCGCCACGTCGCGCAGCAGCATCATCCCGGCGTCCTTGCCGTCGATCTCTCCGGGATGGATGCCCGCCTGGATCATCAGCACCGGCTTGGCAGGGTCGAAGGTGGCGCCATCCTTGGACGCGAGCACGGCATAGATCGGCCGACCCTCGGGCGAGACGCCGAACTCCTCGATGCGGATCAGGTCGGACGAGGCGTCCAGCCGGTCGAACCAGGCGCGCGTGTCGGCGTAGCTAGGGCTGAAGTCATGCGCCGGATCGCGCTCGAAGTCCGTCGCCCACGGGTCCGAAGCGGGGCGCAGCAGGGCGCGGCTGGCGCCGTTCCACGCCGGGGCGGGCGGCAGGAACTCCCGGTCCCAGGGTGCGACGTTCGAAACGGACTGGGACATGGCGGGGCCGGACGCTAGGGCCGCGAGAGCGGCGAGGATGAGGACGTGACGCATGCGCGTTCATCCGCCGCCCCGGCCGCGCTGGCAAGCCGCGTCGCGACCCGCCGGGGCCGTCACTCGTCGGGCGAGCGGCCCAGGGCCGTGTTCAGCCGGGCGATCTCGCGCTGCTCCCGCTCCCGACGTCCGACCAGCTGGGCGTGCTTCCGTTGCTGAGACTCCGTCATGCCGCCCGCGGTCTGGCCCTCGGCCTCGAGAGCGGCGATCTCCTCCTCGATCGTGGCCAGGCGGTCCTCGGCTTCGTAGATCAGATTGGTCAGGCGCTCCTCGCGCGTGAACCGCGGGCCACGCGCGCCCCGCGCGGCGTTGTCGCCCGCCAGCACCTGGGCTTCGGCGGTCGTGGCGACCGAGACGGCGGGAACGGCCAGAGCGACGGCGGCGGCGAAGCTGAGGAAAAGGCGCATCGCGGAAAATCTCTCGTGAAGAACTGCAGATGCCGGCAGCCTAGATTACTTTTTCGTCACGATAATAGCGTTTTCTTGCCACACTTGGGCGTGGCGTTGCCGCCTCAGCCCGCACCCGGGGGCGACCATCCGCCGGCCGCCGCCAGTTGGGCCCCCGCGCGCAGCATGTTCCAAAGGGTATAGGTCAGGACGACGACCAGCGCCGCGACGACCACGCCGCGCCTCGGCGCCAACGCCGCCGTGGCGGTGCAGGCCGCGAACAGAAGCACGCCGAAGATCAGTCGCGGCGTCCAGAACGCCGCCCACGCCGGATCGCCCAGCGCCAGCAGACCCAAAAGGCCCCACACCATCGCATTGGCCGCCAGCACGCAGCCGAACACCACCCGGCGATGCGCCCAGAAATGATCGTCCAGGTCGATCCTGTCGTCCACGCCCTCGGCCGACACCCGCGGGAAGGTGACGCTGGCGGCGATGTAGAAGGTCGCGGCGATGACCAGTCCGACCAGCAGCAGCGCGGGATTGAACGGCGCGTCGCGGAA
The DNA here is from genome assembly GCA_943371835.1 of Afipia felis. Lineage (GTDB taxonomy): Bacteria > Pseudomonadota > Alphaproteobacteria > Caulobacterales > Caulobacteraceae > Brevundimonas. The sequence goes on from CALRWJ020000001.1 coordinate 82,466, forward strand.
GAACCGCCACGCCTGGTTCCAGAAGGTCACCAGGTCCAGCACGACGAACAGCGACAGCAGCGGCGTCAGCCACCCGAACCGCACCCGGCCCCGCTCATGCAGCAGCCGCGCGAAACCGCCCGTCAGCTCCGCCACCGACAGCCCCAGCAACAGGCCATAGAAGCTAAAGAAGAACTCGAAGTCGCTCATTGCGGGGCGCCCGCGGCCGCCGTCGCGCGCGCGTCCTCCAGCATGACGTCGACCGCCTGCGGCGTGATGACCGACGACAGGGCCAGCAGCAGGTAGATCACGATCAGGGCGCCGATCAGGATCAGGAAGGTGCGGGAGCGACGCACGAAGGCCGCCGACAGGATCAGCGGCAGAAACACCGCCATCGAAACCGCAAAGTTGGTCACCAGAACCGGCAGGGCCGGGTCGCCGAGCTTGGCCAGCGTGCCGCATACGACGTGGGCGACGTTGGCGCAGGCCATCAGGATCAGGACCGGTCGCCGGTTCTCCCAAAAATGCTCGTCGAGCGAATCCCCGTCCTCGATCCGGTGCGGGAAAACCAGCGAGGCCGCCACGAAATAGATCACCGCGATCGCCAGCCCCGCGACCAACATCCCATAGCTGAACTGAAGGTGGCGGAAATTCACCCAGGCTCCGTCCCAGAAGCTGGCGATGTCCAGCGCCACGAACAGCGCCAGCGCCGGCGTCAGCCGGCCGATCCGCACCGTCTTGCGATGCTGGATCGCCGTCGCCAGCCCCGTGGCGATCACGGCCGCCGAGAGCCCCAACAACAGGCCGTAGAAGCTGAAGAAAAATTCGAACGCGCTCATCCGCCCCCCGGCGATGGTTTCGCGTTCAGCCTATTTCCAGATGGGCGTCTTGTCGCCCGGCAATCCCAGCCGGTCCCACATCTCGCTGACCCGCTCGACGACCTGGGCGTCCATTCGGATCTCCTCGCCCCACTCGCGTTTGGTCTCGGGCTCCCACTTGTCGGTGGCGTCCAGACCGATCTTCGACCCCAGCCCGCTCTCAGGGCTGGCGAAGTCCAGATAGTCGATGGGCGTGTTCTCGATGATCGTGACGTCGCGCGCCGGGTCCATCTTGGTGGAGATGGCCCACATGACGTCCTTCCAGTCGCGGGCGTTCACCGTGTGGTCCACGACGATGATCCACTTGGTGTACATGAACTGCCGCAGATAGCTCCAGCAGCCCATCATCACGCGCTTGGCGTGGCCGGGGTACGCCTTCTTCATCGACACCACGGCGATGCGATAGCTGCAGCCCTCGGGCGGCAGCCAGAAGTCGACGATCTCCGGAAACTGCTGCTGCAGAAGCGGGATGAACACCTCGTTCAGCGCCTCGCCCAGCACGCTGGGTTCGTCCGGCGGCCGCCCGGTGAAGGTGGTCAGATAGATCGGGTCGCGGCGCATGGTGATGGCCGTCACCTGAAACACCGGGAAGGTCTCGACCGAGTTGTAGTAGCCCGTGTGGTCGCCGTACGGCCCCTCGGGCGCGTGCTCGTCCAGCAGGACGTGGCCCTCGATGACGATCTCGGCCTGAGCCGGCACCTTCAACGGCACGGTCTTGCAATCCACCAGCTCGGCCTTGGCCCCGCGCAGCAGGCCCGCGAACTGGTATTCCGACAGGGTGTCCGGCACGGGCGTCACGGCCGCCAGGATCGTGCCCGGATCGGCCCCCAGCACGATCGCGGCGGGCAGGGGCTCGCGCTTCCCGGCCTGCTTGTGGCGGGCATAGTGCTGAGCCCCGCCGCGGTGCGCCAGCCAGCGCATGATCGCCCGGTCCTTGCCCAGCACCTGCATCCGGTAGATGCCCAGGTTGAAGTCGTCCTCGCGCGCGTCCGACGGCCCCCGGGTCACCACCAGGCCCCAAGTGATCAGCGGCGCGGGCTCGCCGGGCCAGCAACCCTGGATCGGAAGCCTGGTCAGGTCGATCCGGTCGCCCTTCAGCACGACCTGCTGGACCGGCGCGGACTTCACGACCTTGGGCCGCATGGTCATGGCCGTCTGCACCATCGGCAGCATCTCCAGCGCCTGGCCCATGTCGCGCGGCGGCGTGGGATTGCGTAGGTCCGCCAGCAGACGACCGACCTCGCGCATTTCGTCGGCGGTTGTGCGGGCCTTCTTTCCCAGGGTCACGCCCATTGCCACGCGCTTCACCGTGCCGAACAGATTGGCCAAGCAGGGGATCGGGCTGATCGACCCGTCCGGCATCACCGGCTTCTCGAAGATCACCGCCGGTCCGCCGTTGCGCAGCAGCCGCGTCTGGATTTCCGTCATCTCCAGATGGGTCGAAACCGGCTCGCGCACGCGCACCAGCTCGCCCTCGGCTTCCAGCATGTCGATGAAGTCGCGCAGGGACTTGTAGGCCATGCGCCTTGGCTTAGTGCGCCCGCCGGTCCGACGCCAGCGCCCAGATCGGCAGGCGCAGGGCGCGCGTGGCGGCGCCTTGCCGCAGGCTGTCCAGATGCGCCCGACCGGCCTCGACGCGGCGTTCCTCCTCCGGCGTCAGGTCCATCAGCCGCGCCAGGTCGTCGACCGCCATGCCGCGCGCCTCGCGCCAGCGTTTCAGCCGCGCGCCCACGGCGGCGTCTTCGGGGTCGACCCCGGGAAAGCCCAGCACCTGGCCCATCGGCGGCTCCTGTCCCTTTCGGGCCGCCGCCGTCTGCGCGGGGTCAGCCGGTCACCATTCTTGATCCCACCGGAAGGCGTCGTCCAGCCAATCGCCCAGCCGTCCGTCCGGCCGCGCCAGTGCGTGGATGCGGTCCATCTCCTCGTCCGACAGGGCGAAGTCGAAGATGTCGAAGCTCTCCTCGGCGCGGTGAACCTTGGTCGTGCGCGGGATGGCGATCACCCCCTGCTGGATCAGCCAGCGCAGCGTGACCTGCGCCGCGGTCTTGCCGTGCGCCTTTCCAATTTCGATCAGCGTCGGATCTTCGGCCACCTTGCCCTGCGCCAGCGGCGACCAGGCGGTGATCGACGAGCCCAGCTCCGTGGCCGTCGCCAGCAGGGTTGAGAGCTTCAGATAGGGCTGATACTCGACCTGATTGGTCACCAGCCGCGCCTTGGACGACGCCTGCGCCCGCCGCCACTCGGCCGAGGGGAAGTTCGACAGGCCGATCGCCTTCGTCAGCCCGGCGTCCTTTGCCGCGTTCAACGCGCCGAGCGTCTCCTCGAACGACGGCTCGGTCTTGGGCCAGTGCAGCAGCAGCAGATCGGGCGTGGTTCCCAGCGCCGCCGCCGACTCCTCCGCCTGCTTCAACAGGGCGTCGTGGCCGAAGTGGGCGACCCAGATCTTGGTGGTCAGCCACACGTCCCCACGCGTCACCAGGCCTTCGTCGATCGCGTCCTTGATCCCCGCGCCGACCGCCGCCTCGTTCTTGTAGATCCAGGCCGTGTCGATGTGGCGATAGCCGATCCGCAGCGCCTCGCGCACCATCCGCCGCGCGTCGTCGGGCTCCAGCTGCCAGGTGCCGAAGCCCAGCAGGGGAATGACGTGGCCGTCGACGGTCACGGTGGGCTGATCGGTCATCGGGATCTCCGGCGGAACGAGGGACGGGGTCCCTCAGGTGGGGCCGGGCGCGGGCGGTTCAACCAGCCAGTCGACGATCCGGTCCCACAGCGGCTCCATCCCCCGGCGGAACGCGCCCTCGTGCCCGACCCGCCTGACCCCCAGTTCGGAGGGCCGCGCCACGACCAGATCCCACTCGGCGCTGGGATAGACGCGCATCAGGCGGCGCGCCGTCTCTGGCGTGGCGATCGGGTCGTCGGTGAATGTCCAGCTGCGGATCGGTCCCGTCACCGCCTCGAACCGGTGCGGCTGAAGGCGCTCGTTCAGCTCGTCTTCGAAATAGCGTGGGTTCAGGCACCATCGCCGCCAGGTCTCGAACACGCCGCGCGGCAGGTCGGTCCCGGCCCACAGCCCGCCGCCCTTCACATAGCCGCGCCGCCGCAGATCGGCGGGGCCGAACCCGAACCAGAAGAACAGCTCCAGCGGGATCGACTTCAGGTGATGCCGCCCCCAGAAGCCCGACCCGACCGAGACGAAAGCGTGCCGCGCGATCCGCTCGGCGTTGTCCATGAAGCCGACGAAATGCCCGCCCACGCTGTGACCGACGTGAACCAGCGGCACGCCCGGCGCCGCCTCGGCCAGCGCGTCCAGAACCGCCGGCATGTCCAGCCGCCCCCAGTCCGGATAGTCCATCTCCAACGCCGCCAAATCGTCCGGCCTGGACCCCGCGATGCCACGAAAGTCATAGGTCGCGGCCGTCAGCCCCCGGGCCTGCGCATGACGGGCGAACCGCTCGTAGAAGCCCTTGGGAAACCCGGTGCCGGCGCTGATCATCACCGCCGCGCGCGGGGCGTCCGCCGGGAACAGCCGCGCGGACAGCGGAAAACCGTCGCGGGCGGGGACGATCAGGTCGCGAGGGTCGGTCGGCATGGCGGCGAGGTCCGTCTTTTTCAGAAACCCACCATGACCGATTGACGCGGCGTCAGGTCAAGTCCGGATGCGCCTTCCTCAGCTTGGCCGGCGCCACCTTGCGCCAGCGCGCGCGCAGCTCGGCCTCCAGCCAGACGCGGTCGACCTCCTCGATCCGGATCAGGACGTAGGAGTATGCGCGATAGTGGTCGGTCAGGTGAAACGTGCCGGGCTCCATCTCCACCAGCATGTCGCGCCGCTCGACGTCGCCGACGTCCAGCGCCAGGCTGTCGTCTTCGGCCCGGAGGCGGGTCAGGAACTTGCCTGCGATCCGCCAGCAGGGACGGCCATAGGCCGTGCTGCGCTCCGCCCCGGGCAGGGCCATGATCATCGCGTCGATCTGGTCGGCCGTCATGTCGGTCTCCGGATGCGAAAAGGGCCGCTGCCCATGCGGGAAGCGGCCCTCTCAGGTCACGGGCGTGGCCCGAACCTATTCGATGTCTTCGTTCAGCAGGCCGACCTTGAAGAAGCCGTTCTCCTGCAGCGTGTTCATCACTTCCATGAAACTGTTGTACTTCACTTCGGCGTCGGCGCGGATGAACAGGCGCTCGTCGCGGCAGGCCGTGCCGCCGCCCAAGGCCGCGCACACGTCGGCGGGCAGGGTCTCGATCGTCGTCTGACGATCCGCGATGAACAGCGAGCCGGATTCCTGGATGGTGATGTACACCGGTTCCTTCTGCTCGTCGGCCGGGGTCGGGTTCGGCGGGGGCAGGTCCAGCTTGATCGACACGGTCGCCAGCGGCGCGGCCACCATGAAGATGATCAGCAGCACCAGCATGATGTCGACGAACGGCGTGACGTTGATGTCGCTGTTCTGTTGGATGGTCCTGCCACCACCGGGTCCGGCCAGTTTCGCGCCCATGCGTCGCGTCTCCCTGTCGAGCCCCGCGAAGGGGGCATGCTGAAACTTCCGAACGGCTTTGGCCGACCCGGCTCCGCTTGTAAAGCGGTCACGGGCCGCGAACGGTTCCGGCGGGATCGATTACCCCGGCGGGGCGAAAAATCAGCCCCGCGCCAGGCGCAGGAACCGGTCCTTCAGGGCCGCGTCGTCCTTGAAGGCCCCAGTGAACCGCGTGGTGATGGTCGAAACGTGGCGGTGGTGCACGCCCCGCGTGGTCATGCACTGATGCTCGGCGTCGATCAGGATGGCAACGCCTCGCGGGGCCAGATGGCTCTCGATCGCTTCGGCGATCTGATTCGTCAGCACTTCCTGTGTCTGCAGCCTCTTGGAGAAGATCTCCACCACGCGCGCCAGCTTGGAGATGCCGACCACCTTCTCGTTCGGCACATAGGCGACGTAGGCCTTGCCTAGGAACGGCGCCATGTGGTGTTCGCAGTGGCTCTCCACCTCGATGTCGCGCAGCAGGACCATGTCGTCATAGCCCTGAACGTCCTCGAACGTCCGGCTCAGCTCCTTGCCCGGATCGGCGTCATAGCCCTCGAACCATTCGGCATAGGCGTCGACCACGCGCTTGGGCGTGTCCTTCAGGCCCTCGCGGTCGGGATCGTCGCCGGCCCAGGCCAGCAGGGTGCGGACGGCCTTCAGGGCCTCCTCGCGGCTCGGGCGGGTCGAAAGGTCGTTGACGCTCACCAGAGCGGGCGCGACGGGGCTGGAGGTCATGGATCTGTTCAGCGGCCTAGTGGCGCCGGGACGATGGCCCCGGAAATGACGCGTGCCGCGCTCCCTCAAAGAAGACGTCGTCCGACCTATCGGCAAGCGACGCTTGACCGCTATATGGGCGACCCCCTCGGTCCTGCAAGAAAACCCACGAACGTCGCAACAATATGTCGCTGGTCCTGTACGACACCCTGCATCGCGAAAAGCGCGTCTTCGAGCCGCGCGACCCGAACCGGGTGACGCTCTACGTCTGCGGCCCGACGGTCTATGACCACGCCCACATCGGCAACGCCCGCCCACCCGTGGTCTTCGACGTACTGGTCCGACTGCTGCGCCGCCAGTACGGGGCCGACAAGGTGATCTACGCGCGCAACGTCACCGACGTGGACGACAAGATCAACCAGCGCGCCTCGGCGCTAGGAATGCCGATCGGCGAGATCACGGCGAAGTACGAGGCCCACTATCTGGCCGACATGGCGCGCCTGAACGTCGCGCCGCCGGACCTGGCCCCCCACGTCACCGACCACATGGACGCGATCGTTAAGCAGATCGCCGCCATCGTCGACGCCGGCTGCGCCTATGCGGCCGAGGGCCACGTCCTGTTCGACGTCTCCAGCTATCCCGCCTACGGGCGCCTGTCGGGCCGCAACCTGGACGACATGATCGCCGGCGCCCGCGTCGAGGTCGCGCCGTACAAGAAAAACGCCCACGATTTCGTCCTGTGGAAACCGTCGAAGCAGGGCGAACCCTCTTGGCCCAGCCCCTGGGGCGACGGCCGCCCCGGCTGGCACATCGAATGCTCGGCCATGATCGAGGAAAACCTGGGTCTGCCGATCGACATCCACGGCGGCGGCATCGACCTGGTCTTCCCGCACCATGAGAACGAGATCGCCCAGGGCGTCTGCGCTCACGGCCACGCGCACGCGGACCAGGCGCACGGCCAGTATGCGAAATACTGGATGCACAACGGCTTCCTGACCGTGGACGCCGAGAAGATGTCCAAGTCGATCGGCAACGTCCTTTTGCTGCATGACCTGGTCCAGTCCATGCCTGGCGAGGTCGTCCGCTGGGCGCTGCTGTCGGCCCACTACCGTCAGCCGCTGGATTGGAACCAGTCGCTGCTCAAGCGCAGTAAGAAGAACCTTGAAACCCTAGCGAGGGCCTACGAGCGCATTAGTTACCATCACGCGTCTCATATCAGCGGGACTGAAATAGAGTCTGCGCTTCGTGATGATTTGAACACGCCGCGAGCGATGTCGGTTATGATTGCTGCTGCCAAAGAAATACTACGTGAAAGTTATCCGCCCGCCCACGCGGTCCACGAGCTGCTTGATGGCATCAGCCTGCTCGGTATTGATCTGGAATCTTTCCGGCATTGGATGAACGTTCGTGGCGATGTAAAGCGAGCGATAAGTGAGCTTGTCTCCAAGCGCGACAAAGCAAAGAACAAGCGCGATTGGGGATCGGCTGATGCCATAAGGAGGCGCTTGGGCCGGCTATGGACTTCTGTCCAAGACACGCCAACCGGACCGGTTATCTCAAGCCTTTTGAAAGAAGCCGACTTGGAGCAAGTGGCAGCGCGATCCTTCGAGGCGCTTTGGGGGCCAGTCGAGCCTCTCCCACTCAGGGGAATTGGGGATTTTAAGTGCAACATTGGAAACAGCATTGTTGTTGTGGAGGTCAAAAGAAGCCTTCCTTCAAAGTTTCATATTAGAAAGATGGTCGAAGATGTGCAGGGTTATGATTTCGGGGATGTGAAGCTCTGCATCGCGCTTCCCTACACGTCCGAGAATATCTCTAAAACTGCTTCCTATTCGAACCAGTACACCCCATCGCCAGCCTCGTTCGTGCTCTTTGATGGGCTTGGTCAAGTTCGCTTGGTCAGGCTGTCGGAATGGAGCTGAGAGCGCAGGTTTGCCCTGAACGTCTTCGTCATGGACGGCCCCCGACGGCGCCACCTGGCGGATGAAGTGAAGTTCTCCTCCCCGTCGCGGAGCGATGGGGAGGTGGCGCGCCGCGAACGCGCGGCGTGACGGAGGGGGCGTCTCGATCAAGGCCCTTTGAAACTCCGATCGCAAGCGTCGGCGTCGCCCCTCCGTCTCGCCGGCCGCGCCGTCGATCCACCTCCCCACTTCGCTGCGCTCGCGGGGAGGAGATGTGCCGACATGACGAAAACGTAACCTGCACGGGGCGTCGCCGTCGGTAAGGTCCGCGCCGAACGAAATTCGCCTGTTCGGAGCCCCCATGACGAACCGACTTCTCGCCGGCGCCGCCGCCGCCGTCCTGCTGTTCACCGCCGGTTGCGCCACCGCTCCGGGCGCCGTCGCGCCCCAGCCCCAGATTTCGGGCCAGCGCCTGTCCGACGGCATCCGCGAGATCGCGTCGGACGCCTACCAGGGCCGCTATCCCGGCACCGAGGGCGAGCGCATGACCCTGGCCTGGCTGCAGGCGCAGTACGAGGCGATGGGGCTTCAACCCGGCGGCCCGAACGGCCAGTGGCTGCAGGAGGTGCGCCTGAACCGCTACACGCCCGACGGCACGGCGACGGTCAGCTGGACCGGCCCCGACGGCCAGTCGCACGCCATGACGCCCGGTCAGGACGTGCTGGTCCGCGCCGCCACCAACGACGGCCACGCCGACGTCCGCAGCGCTCCCGTGGTCTTCGCCGGCTACGGCATCTCGGCGCCCGAGCGGAACTGGGACGACTACGGAAACATGGATCTGACCGGCAAGGTGGTCGTCGTCATGGCCGGCGAGCCGGACGGCGAGGTGTTCAACGGCCAGTACATGACCAACCACGCCTCCACCGCCGCCAAGGCCGACCAGGCCTTCCGCCGCGGCGCCGTCGGCCTGCTCGTGCTCAACCCCGTCGCCGCCTCGTCCGAGGACTGGCAGCGCGCGGCGCGCGGGAACGCCCGCCAGCGCGGCCTGGCCCCCGGCGCGGCGAATCTGGAGTTCTCAGGCTCCGTCAACATGGACGCCGCCCATGCCTGGGTCACGGCGGCGGGACTGGGCCACGACCAATTCTCGACCTATGCCTCCGGATCGTTCAAGGCGACCGAGCTGACCGGCGTCCGCCTGAACGTGAAGGCGGACGAGACCGTCACCACCCTGGTCACCCACAACCTGCTGGCCAAGATTCCCGGCACGACCCACCCGGACGAAGTGATCGTCTACTCCGCCCACTGGGACCACGTCGGCGGCGAGGCCCAGCATCCGGACGCCCCCGGTCCTGACAAGATTTGGAACGGCGCCTGGGACAACGCCTCGGGCACCGTCGGCGTGGTCGAGATGGCGCGCGCCTTCGCCGCCGGGCCGCGCCCGGAACGCACCGTCGTCTTCGCCCACATGGCGGCCGAGGAGATGGGCTTGATGGGCTCTTACGGCTACGTCGCCGACCCGGTCTATCCGCTCGAGAAGACGGTGGCCGACATCAACATCGACATGCTGCCCCTGTCGCCGCCGACCCGCGACGTCGCCATCTTCGGCAAGGGCCAGAACGATCTGGAGGACCGGCTGGCCGTGCTGGCCGCCGCCGAGGGCCGCTACATAACCGACGATCGCCAGCCGGAGCAGGGCTTCTACTACCGCTCCGACCACTTCCCCTTCGCCCGCGCGGGCGTGCCGGCCCTGATGCCGTGGCACGGCGTGGACTGGGACGAGGGCGGCGTGCCCGTCGGCCGCGCGGCCTGGGACGCCAAGTTCGAGGCCGACTATCACCAGGCGTCCGACGAATGGTCGCCCAACCTCGACTTCGCCTCGGCGGTCGAGAACCTGACGCTGCTCTATCGCCTCGGCTTCGACCTGGCGAACTCGCGCGACTGGCCGGGCTGGAAGCCGACGTCGGAGTTCGGCGCCGTCCGCGCCCGCTCCGACGCCGCGCGGCGCTGACGAAAGTCCTTCTCCCCTCGGGGGAGACGGTGGCTCGCGGAGCGAGACGGATGAGGGGGAAGCCGGCTTCGCCCTCACTCGTGCCGGTCAGCGCGCGGCGAATGCCCCCTCATCCGAGCGGCTCCGCCGCCCACCTTCTCCCCCGAGGGGAGAAGGAAGAAGCGACAGCAAATCCCCCATCACGCTGTCGGTGGTCGGCTCGCGCCCCGCGCCCTGACCAGTGCAGGTGAAGATCCGCCCATCGGCGCAGGTGACGCGCAGCGCGTTGCCGGCGCCCGGCAGGCCGGCGAACAGCGCATCGTGCCCCACCTCCGTCAGCCGCACCGAGGCCGCGTCCGGCGCCGCGCGCGCCAGCTGACGCACCACGCCGGCGCCTGAGAACGACGCCGTCAGCGGCTGCACCGTGCCCGGCCGCGGCCCGTGCGGCCCGAACGCCTCGGCCGCCAGTATGGCCAGCTTGGCCGCCGCGTCCCGGCCCGACAGGTCGCCCGCGGGGTCGGATTCGGCCAGCCCCAGCGCCTGCGCCTCGGCCACCGCGTCGGCGAACGTCACGCCCGCCGCCAGACGGTTCAGCAGGAAGTTCACCGTGCCGTTCAGCACCGCCTCGACGGCCACGATCGGCGCGTGCGCCCGGGCGGCGCGGACCGTCTCAATCATCGGCGCGCCGCCACCGACGCATGCCGCGATGCCCAGCCGCACGCCCGACCGATGCGCCTGTCGCGCCAGGGGAAACAGGTCGTCCGCCACCGCCTGCTTGTTGGCGCTGGCCACGTGCACCCCGCGCGCCAGCGCCGCCCGCGTCAGGGCCAGCCCCGTCGACGGGTCCGACAGGGCGTCCACCAGCACGTCCGGCTCCCGCGCCAGCAGCGCCGCCGGATCGACGGTCAGCAGATGCGTGTCCGGCGCGGGATCGCGGACCTTGCCCGCATCCTTGACCAGCACGCCCACCACCTCGAACCGCGCGTCGCCGGCCAGGCGCTTCAGCACCCCGCCGCCCACCACGCCGCATCCCGCCAGCGCCACCCGCAGCGGCCGCGTCTCCGTCCCGACCTCGCGCTCAAGCTCCAGCACGCCCATCACGCCGCCTCCGTCGTCCGAAGCGCCGCGACCGCGGCCAGCCCGCGCTCCAGGTCCGCCCACAGGTCGTCCAGGTGCTCCAGCCCGACCGACAGGCGGATCAGCCCGTCGCCGATCCCCGCCGTCCGCCGCGCCTCCGGCGTCATCGCCAGATGCGTCATAAGCGCCGGATGGGCGATCAGGCTCTCCACCCCGCCCAGCGACTCCGCCAGGGTGAAGACCCTCAGGGGCTCCACGAAGGCCCTCACAGCCTCGATGCCGCCTTCCAGCTCCACGCTCAGCATGGAGCCGAAGCCTTTCTGCTGTCGCGCCGCCAGCGCGTGTCCCGGATGGCTCTCCAGCCCCGGATGGTGCACCGCCTTCACCGCCCGCGCCCGCTCCAGCCGCCGCGCGATCTCCAGCGCGCTGGCCTGCTGCCGCTCGACCCGCACGAACAGTGTGCGCAGTCCCCTCAGCGTCAGCCAGGCGTCGAACGGCGCGCAGGTGACGCCCGTCGCGTTGGCCCACCATGCCGTCTCGGCGTGCACCTCGGCGTCGGCGCTGATCACCGCCCCGCCGACCACGTCCGAATGGCCGTTGACGAACTTGGTGGTCGAATGCACCACCACGTCGGCGCCCAGGGCGATCGGCGTCTGCAGCGCGGGCGACAGGAAGGTGTTGTCCACCACCGTCCGCGCGCCGACCGCCCGGGCGCGTCGACAGACGTCGGCGACGTCCACGATCCTCATCAGCGGATTGGACGGCGTCTCGATCAGCACCAGACGCGGCTTCAGGGCGAAGGCGCGGTCCAGCGCCTCCGCATCGCCCTGATCGACGAAGGCCACGTCGAAATGCCCCTTGCGCGCCCGCGCGGACAGCAGCCGATGCGTGCCGCCGTACAGGTCGTGCGGCGCGATCAGCAGGTCGCCGGGGTTCAGCGGGCTCAGCGCCAGATCCAGCGCCGACATGCCGCTGGACGTCACCACGCAGCCGGCGCCGCCCTCCAGCTCCGCCAGTGCCCCGGCCAGCAGGTCGCGCGTCGGATTGCCCGAGCGGGTGTAGTCGTGGGCCCGCTTCCCCTCCAGACCGTCGAAGCTGAAATTGGCCGACAGGCAGATGGGCGGGATGACCGCCCCATGCGCGGCGTCCGTGTTGACGCCATGGCGGACGCAGGCGGTTTCGGGCGAATGGGTCATGCGGCGATCTCCGGGCGGGCGTTCAAAGGGGAAAGGGCGGTGCGCAGCGCGCGGCCGACGACCTCGCGCTCCTTCAGGAAGGCGTCGTGGCCGAACACGCTGGGGGCCTCGACGAAGCGGGTCAGGTTCGGCGCTCGGGCGGCCAGCTCGCGCAGGTCCTCGATCGGGACCAGCCGGTCGTCGATGAAGCCGACCACGGTCAGGGGGCAGGTCACGCGCTCCGGCTCGACCGCGTGCCGGTCCAGCGAGTCGGTCAGCACGATCTGGCGCCGCGCGTCGGACCTCGCCGCATGGGCCTCGCCCCGCGCGATCAGCCAGTCGCAGACGGGGTGCGGCGCGCCGAGGGCCGCCGGCGCCGGCGCCCCGCCGAAGCGCAGCCCCAGTTCCTCGGTCGTGCGATAGGTCGTCATGGCCAGCTGTCGGGCCAGGCTAAGCGCCTCGGTCTCGCGGCCCGACTCCAGCCCCAGCTCCAGGATGCGCCGCTGCACGCCGCGCCAGGCCGTCGCCGTCGGGTGCGCCCGGTGCGGGGCAGAGATCGCCACCAGCCTCCCGATCCGATCCGGGAACAGCTCGGCGAAGGCCAGCCCGACGCACCCGCCATAGGAGGCGCCGACGAAGGCGTCCGCGACCGGCCGCCTCAGCGTGTCCAGCGCCGCCGCGATCGCCCGCGCCTGATCCTGCGTCGTCACCGGCCGCTCGGTCGCGGCGCCCGACTCGGGCAGCCAGTCGACCGCCAGCACGGCGAAACGGTCCGCGTCGATCGGCGCGCCGGAGGCGACGGCCCAGTCCCACCAGCCCCGGCGATCGGCGTCGGTCGCCGGCGCGCGGTCCGCCGAAATGCCGCCGGCCACGACCACCAACGGTCCATCGGAGCGGCCGGTCAGCCGGGCGCGCAATCTCCCGCCGCCGGGCAGGGCGACGTCGAAGTCTCGAAAATCAGGCAGTTTCGCCACGGTCTCGCACGGTCCCGCTCATCGAGCACGCCGTGCGGTGAGGAGAACCCGTGAAGCCGCCGGACCGCGCGATGCGGCCGTCCCTTCACTCATCTCTCGCGGACCGGCTGGAGGTCCCCGCAGGAGTTGGCACCGTGTCGGACCTGGGTGGGTCCGGTCGGTTGCCCCGGCGTCAAAGGGCCCATCCCTCAGCCGGTCTTGATGAGTGTCCCTACGCTGGCCGACGATCCGTGCGCTCGTCAAGCCGGTGGGCGAAATACTTTCCAGGGTTGTGCGGGCGCCGCCCGCCGAACCGATCGGGCGTCGGGGCGTTAGCCTGCCATGATCCGCCTCGTCGTCCTGTCCGCCTGGTTCGCCGTCGCCGCCTGCTCCCAGCAGCCGCAGACGCCGGGCGAACCGCCGCCCGTCCCCCCGGTGGACGGCGAAACCGCGCTGCCCGGGCCGGATGCGGGCAACGTCGTCGGCAGCTGGGCCGCGCGCGCGGAATGGTGCGGAAACACCAGTGGCGCCGAACGTCCGATCCGCATCACCACGACGCGTTTCGAGGGCTACGAGAACAGCTGCCGCATCTCACAGTTGCGTCAGGTCAACACCGCCTACGAAGCCGTTCTGGACTGCCAGGCCGAGGGCGCGACCACGCAGGAGCGCGTGCGCATGCGCGTCGCCGACGACCGGCTGACGCTCAGCTGGCTGGACCGCGCGGGCTCGACCTCGACGGAGTTCGTGCGGTGTCAGGCCGCTCAGCCGACCCCCGTTCCGATCCCGGCGCCCGAGCCCGTCGGCTGATCCGCCTCAGCTGAACAGGAAGTTCATCACGTCGCCGTCCTTGACGACGTAGGACTTGCCTTCGGCGCGCAGCTTGCCCGCCTCGCGCGCCCTGGCCTCGCCCTTCAGCGCGACGTAGTCGTCGTAGGCGATGGTTTCGGCGCGGATGAAGCCCTTCTCGAAGTCGGTGTGAATGACGCCCGCCGCCTGCGGAGCGGTGTCGCCGACGTGGATCGTCCAGGCGCGCGCTTCCTTGGGCCCGACGGTGAAGTAGGACTGCAGGCCCAGCAGCGCATAAGCCTCGCGGATCAGACGGTTCAGGCCCGGCTCGGCCAGTCCCAGCCCCTCCAGGAATTCCATCTGTTCGGCCTCGTCCAGCACCGCCAGCTCGCTGTCGATCTTGGCCGAGATCACCACCGTGTTGGCGCCGTCCGCCTTCGCCCGCTCCGCGACCTTGTCCGACAGCTCGTTGCCCTTGTCGGCCGAGCCCTCGTCGACGTTGGCGACGTACAGAGCGGGCAGGGCGGTCAGCAGCTGCAGCATGTCCCAGGCCTTGCGATCCTCCTTGGACACCTCGGCCGTGCGCGCGGGCTTGCCGGCGTGCAGCTGCGCCAGCGCCAGGTCGACCAAGCGCAGCGACTGCTGGCTCTCCTTGTCGCCGCCCTTGGCGCGCTTCTCCATCTGCACGCGCCGCCGCTCCAGGCTCTCCATGTCGGCCAGCATCAGCTCGGTCTCGATGATCTCCAGGTCGGCGACCGGGTCGATGCGGTCCTCGACGTGGGTGATGTCGTCGTCGATGAAGCAGCGGGCGACGAAGGCCACGGCGTCGCAGTCGCGGATGTTGGCCAGGAATTGGTTGCCCAGGCCCTCGCCCTTCGACGCGCCGCGCACCAGACCTGCCACGTCCACGAAGGTGATGCGCGCCGGAATGATCTCCTTCGAGCCCGCGATCTCGGCCAGCACCTTCAGGCGCGGCTCGGGCACGGCCACGTCGCCGGTGTTGGGCTCGATGGTGCAGAACGGATAGTTGGCGGCCTGCGCCGCCGCCGTCTTGGTCAAGGCGTTGAACAGGGTGGACTTGCCGACGTTCGGCAGGCCGACGATCGCGACTTTCAGGGCCATGGCGCTCTTTGGGGAAGAAGGGAGCGCGAGCCTTTAGCCGGTTCGTGCCCCCCCGTCACGCCCGCGTCAGGGCTGCGGCGCCCGCCGGATCGGCACGTCCAGCGTCATCGTCCGTCCGCTCTCGAACGTCAGCGTCATCGGCGCCGTCTCGCCGTCCACCAATGGGCCCTTGAGACCCACCAGCATGATGTGGTCGCCGCCGGGCGCAAGCCGCACCGTCTGGCCGTCGGGCAGCGGCAGGCCGTCGGCCAGCGGCGTCATTCGCATGACCCCGCCCTCGGTGCTGACCGCATGAATTTCACCCTTTTCCGCCAACGGAGAGGTGACGGACACCAGCCGGTCCGCCCCGCCCGTCGCCTTCAGTTCGGCGAAGCAGCCGCCGGTCACCGCGCGGTTCGGCGTGGCCCGGCACCAGGCGCCGACGACCCGAAGCCCCGTGGTGGCGCCGTTCTGGCTCTCCTCGACGCGCGAGGACGCCGACGGACCGTCGCAGGCCGCCAGCAGCAGCGCGGACAGCAGCAGGATCGCAGCTTTCGGCATCACGTCGTCGCCCTCCGGCGGGTCATCGTCCAGAGCCGGTCGACCGCCAGCGCGGCCAGCAGGCTGAGACCCGTCATAGGATAAATCACGCAGAAGGGGATCACGATCCCCAGCACCGCGGCACGAACGCGCGGCCCCGGCGGCGCGGTGGGCGCGCCCAGCCGACCCGTCGGGCGCCGCCGCCACCACATCATCAGCGCCGAGATCGCCAGCATCCACACCGCCACGCAGCCCACGAACATGATCCAGCGGTTGACTTGGCCGTACTGCCGGCCTTCGTGCACGGCGATGCCCCACTCATAGGCCCGCGCTCCGACGCCGAACTGGTCCGAGGTCACGTCCGCCAGCACCCGCCCGTCGGCGCTCAGATAGACCAGCCGCGCGTCCTCGGCCCGCCGGTTCTGAAACGCCGCCGTCACCGCCCGGTCGGGAGAGGCGGGCAGTCCGATCCGATAGGGCTTGGCCAGCCCCGTCGCCTCCGTCGCCGCGACCACGGCGTTCAGGTCCAGCTGGACCCTGGGCGCGGGCAGGGCCGCCGTCTCCATGGCCCAGCCGGCCCCTGCGGGACGGTCGCCGTGCTCGGCATGGACGAAGTCCTGGGCCATCGGCGCGGCCGGGCGGCCCCAGCCCGCCTCGCGCACCGCGCCCATGATACGGTCGCCCCACACCGCCGACCACGGCATGCCGGTGAACGCCAGGAAGAAGATCACGGCCCCGGCGTACAGTCCCGTCACCGCGTGGACGTCGCGCCAGAACGGCCGCCCTGACTTCGCCTTGACCGTCACGACGCCCACGTCGCGCTTCCTCGGCCACCACAGGAAGACGCCCGTTGCCACCAGGATCATGGCCCAGCCCGCCACGATCTCGACCATCAGGTTCATCGCCGGCCCGAACAGGACCAGCGAGTGGATGCGCTTGACCACGTCGGTCACGCCGCCCGCCGGTCGGTCGCCGGTGACGCGCGCGCCGTCGCGATCGACGAAGACGTCGCGCCTGGTCCCGTCCGCACGCTCCACCGTCACCACGACGGCGCGATCGGCGCGTTCAGGCACCAGAACCGTCGCGGCCCGCCCCGGGACCGCTGCGACCGCCGCCGCCGTCCACGCCGCCGGCGCGCTGGCCTGCGCCCCTGCGGGCGCGACCACCGCCACGTCGCGCGTCGTCCAGTCCTCGATCTCGGCCTGGAACAGATAGATCGCGCCCGTCAGCGCCATCAGCATCAGGAACGGCAGCACAAGCAGCCCGGCATAGAAATGCCAGCGCCACACCGCGCGATAGGTGCCCGACAAAGGTTGCGTCGTCTCGCTCACAGCGACCACCTGACGCCCACGAATGCCGAGCGCCCTTCGCCCGGCCAGAACACCGCCGTCGACGCCGCGCGCGCGTCCGTCACCGCCGTGTAGTTCGACACATAGCGCTCGTCCGACAGGTTTCGCGCGTCGACGAACAGCGCCGTCCCGTTGGGCAGCGTCCACCCCGCGCCCAGGTTCAGCACCGTGTATCCCGGCGCCTGCAGCGTGTTGGCGTAGTCGACCCAGCTGTCCGACGCCGTCTCGATCTGCGGCGCGACGAACCAGCCCGCCGGGTGGTCATAGCGAAGCTCCGCCCGGTACAGATGCGGCGGGACCATCGGCAGGTCGTGGTCCCCGTAGGCCACGTCGTCCTCGAAGAAGAAGTCCGAGAAGGTATAGGTCTGGCGCAGCCGCCATCCCTCGGCGAACCGCCAGTCCAGCCCCGCCTCGACGCCCTGGTGCACCGTCCGGTCGGCGTTGAACGTCGCCGCCGGGATGCCCAGCGCCGGATTCACGACGTAGTTCAGCAGCTCGTTTTCCAGTTCGGCGCGATAGACCGCGACGTCCCACGAGAAGGCGGCGTTGCGGCCGCGCACGCCGGCCTCCCAGGTCACGGCCTCCTGCGCCTCGATCGGCGCGAAGCCCGTGGCCACCGGCGACAGCGAGCCGAAGTTCGGCGGCTCCACGGATCGGGTCACGTTGGCATAGGCCTGGGCCCCCGACGCGCCTTCCCACAGGATGCCGACCCGCGGCGCGAACCAGTCGTAATCCTTGCCCAGCGTCTGATCGAAGCTGGACGGCACGCCCGGCAGGGCGAACCGCTGATAGTCGCGCTCGGCCCGGCCCCAGGCGCCGCCGGCCACCAGCGCGACCTGATCCGTCAGGAACAGCCGCCCCTCGGCGAACACGTCCAGCGCCTGGGCGTTCTGGCGCGCCTTGGCCGTCGGCGCGCCGCTTGAGCCGTTGACGTTGACGAACTGCAGGGCGTCCAGATCGCCCGATCGGAACCACGCCCCGCCGAAGGCGTCGGCGCGCAGGCCGAACAGCGTGCCCTCCCAGTCCAGCCGCCCGAAGGCGCCCCAGTTGCGGCTCTGCTGGTCGATGACCTGGAAGATCGGGTGGTGCAGGTCCTTCCACGTGCCATAGACCGCGCCCTCGAACAGCAGGCCGGGCGACAGGCGCCAGCGCATCGACAGCGTGGTCCGCACCGAGGCGTAGTCGCGCTGATAGCTGTTGGCCACATTGGCCGCCGCCGCCGTGCGCGGCGTGGTCAGCGCCTGGTTCAGCGTCAGCGAGCCGGGAATGTCCTGGTGGACATAGGCGCCCTGCACGATCAGCCGCGCCTCGCGATCCTCGCCGAAGCTGCGGCCGAGGTTGGCGGTGACGTACTGCTGCTGGCCTTCCGATCGGTCGCGCCAGCCCTCGGCCGTCATGCCGGTGACGCCCAGGAAACCGTCCCAGTCGCCGCGCACGCCCGCGACCTCGACGTGACCGCGCGCCGTGTTCCACGATCCCAGATCGGCGCGCAGGGCCAGGGCGTCGCCCGCCGTCCGTCCGTTCGGCGTGACGAAGTTGACCGCCCCGCCCAGCAGGGCGCCGCCGAACCTCAGCGCGTTCCCGCCCTTGTAGACTTCGGTGTAGCGGGCCAGCAGCGGGTCGACCATCTGCACGTCGCCATAGCCGTCGGCCTCGTTGAACGGGATGCCGTCCTGAGACACGAACAGGCCCCGCAGGTGGTTGGCGTTGCCGATGCCCGAGCCGCGGATGGCGATGCGCACGTCGCCCCCCCACTTCTTCTGGGCGAACACGCCGGGCACGTCGCGCAGCACGTCGGCGACGTTGGGGGCGTAGCGGTCCTGCAGGCTTTCGGCCGAGACCACGGCCACGGCCCCCGGGGTGCGCGACAGACGACGCCGCGCCTCGGCCACCACGGGCGGGTCTTCGGGATTGCGGGCGCCGGTGACGATGACGTCGTCGACGGCGACGGGGGGCTGGGCGTCCTGCGCGAAGACGGGGGCGGCCACGCAGGCCAGCGCGACCGCGGAGGCGGCCGAGAGAAGACGGATTTTCATTGAGTTTTTCCTGAAGAGTCACGGCCGCGCGCGGCGGGTCACGCCGGGCGCGGGCTGCGGTGATCGGTCTTCAGGCGTGGGGTGGGGCGGTCGACGGCGGTCGGGGCGGCGCGCGGGCGGGCGGACGCGGCCGCTCGGCCCGGACGGGCGCGGGCGCCGAGGCGACGACCAGCGCGGGGACCGGCGGCGACGGCGGGGCGTCGGGCAGGACCGCCGCGACCGGCACGACGCAGGCGGGGCATTTGGGCGCGTTCGCATCCCGCTTCACCTGACCCGTGTCCGGATCGATGACGATCGTCTTCGGCCCCTCGACGGAGCACAGCACGATCGGATGGCCGGGGCTGGCGGCGGCCTGGGCCGCAAAGGGCATCAGCGCGCCCAGCATCACGGCGAAGCACGCCGCCAGGATGGCGACGGCGTTCAGGCCGGTCAGATTCCGAAAGGCGCGGGTTCCCACGATGCGGCCATAACCCGCTTGCACCTGACCGGCAACACGCTCCGCGTCAGCGGGCGTGGAAGAACATTTCGATCCGGTAGGTGTCCGCCGAGATCAGTTCGCCCTCCCAGCGGATCCATTCTGCGTAGCGCAGGCGGAAGCTGTCCGCGATGTAGCCTGGGGTGCTGTTCAGAATCTCGCAGGTCAGGACGACGTCCTGGCCCTCGTCGCGTCCGTCGCAGGATTGCAGCGACCACGAGCGGCGTTGCGTCGACCCGTCGTCGATCCTCTCCATCGTGGAGAGCGACACATGATAGCGGCCCTCGCCCTGCGGCCGCACCTCCATCAGTCCGGAGATTTGCCCCAAGGCGCCGCTGTTCATGCGCGTCATGGGAGATCCGAAAAGGTAGGTCCCGTTGAGCTCGGACGCGGGCTGAGCGAGCGCCGACCCGCATGCGAGGGCGGTTGCGGCGAACATGGCGGCGGGCATCAGGGTCTTCATGTGTCGGCTCCGGTACCGGGTCGTAGAATGCAAGGCCGGGCGATCACCATGGCGCGATCGCCGCCATGCGCCAGATGAGGCCTACGGCCACTTCGCGGCGGGCGGCGTCAGGATCGACGCGCTGATCGTCGGGCGTGATCCAGTCGACGTAGTAGGGCCCCTCCACGAGGGCGTTCACCAGGGTTTCGGCCGCAAGGTCTTCGCCGGGGCTCCAAGGATCGGCATAGATGTCGACGTTGGTCGTCTCGCCGCCGAGAGGCGGGATGTTGGCGATCAACGAAAGCGCGACGTCCGGCGTCAATTCGGGTTCAAGCAGGAGCATGGCGTCGTAGGCGCCGGGTCGTCGGAGCGCGCCGCGCAAGGCATCCACGCCCTCCGCACCCCAGGCGATCAGCAGGGTGTCGTCGGGTTCGATCTCGGCGAACAACCACTTCGGCAGGTCATCTGCCAGGAACTCTGCGGTCGCGGCGGCGGGGTCCGGTCTTAGAACGGCCAGCCGCGTCACTTCTGCGGGGTCGATGGAAATCACGGTGACGCGACGGGCCGGCGCGGCGAACCCGCAGGCTTCCCGGTCCGCCGCGCACCGATCAAGGCCGTCGGTCAGCGCCTGCGCCTCGGCGGGGGCCAAAAACATCACGGCGGTGGGGCGCTCCTCGGCGACCGTCACGTCGCCGGCGTGGGCGACGCGCAGCGTGACCTCCCCGCCCAGGGACAAGGCACGGAAGGTGCGGACCTGACTTGGATCGGCGCCCGCCCGCTGTGCGTGCGCCGCGCCGCACACGGCCGTCGACAGGCTCAGCACGAGAGCGAATGCCGCGCTTCTCACGACGCGGATCTCCGGAAGAACGGGCTGAAGGCCTCGCATTCGAGACGGTCGTCTGTCTCCGCGAGGTCGCAATCCTCGGTGAGGCCCTTGCAGAGCCAATAATCGGACCGGTCGACCAGATTGCAGTTTGATTGCGTCATGCCGCTGCAGAACGCGTAATCGCTCTGGTTCACCAGATTGCAGTTGCGCTCCGTCAGGCCCCGACACAGCCAGTAGTCCGACTGTTCCGCCAGATTGCAGTTGGCTGCTTCCAGCGCCTTACAGAACCAGTATTGTGCGTCTTTCACGACATTGCAGTCGGCGCTCGCGGCGGCGAAGGCCTCAGCCTTGATCGGTGCGGCCTGCGCGACGGTGGCCGGCGTGCCGACTACCCACAGGCAGATCAGACATGCTGCCGTCGCCACCAGGGCCGTTTTTCGCTCGCACATCGAACCCGACTCCGTTCTCGCGGCGACGCTTGCGCAGACCGGTCGGCGCGTCAATGCGTGGTCCCCGTTCCATCAGCTTCGGTAAGGCGGGGTCAGTTTTGAAAAGGCGGCGACGCTTTTGCTTATCTCTAACGGTCCCTGGGTCGGACAGCAGGTCCGGCGGTCGCGGGCGCCTCGACTTCGCGGATGACGCGTGGGACGGTGACGCTTCGCAAGCGTGGGAGTGACGGGACGATGATGCGACGGACCTTGCTGGCGGGCGCCGCCTTCGCGCTGATGGCCGGCGCCGCGAGCGCCCAGGAAGCCCAGATCGACACCCGCCCCGGCGGCCCGGAACGCGTCGACCTGACCATCTATCAGGGCAACGTCACCTTGGTGGAAGACGTGCGCGGGCTGACCATCCCCGCCGGACGATCGCGCCAGGAATTCCCCGGCGTCTCCGCCTCGATCCGGCCCGAGACCGTCAGCCTGGCGGGACGTGGGCTGGAGGTGGTGGAGCAGAACTTCGACTACGACCTGCTGACCCCCGACAAGCTGATGCAGAGCGCCGTAGGTCAGGAGATCGGCCTGGTCCGCATCAATCCGGGCACGGGCAGGGAAGAGACCCAGCGCGCCACGGTGCTGGCCGCCAACGAGGGCGTGGTCCTGCGCGTCGGCGGGCGGGTCGAGGTGCTGCGCGACGACGGCGTGCCCACGCGCGTCATCTTCGACGAGGTGCCGGCCAACCTGCGCCCGCGCCCGACGCTCAGCGTGACGATGGACGCCGAGGGCGGCGGCCGCCGCGACGTGACCCTGACCTATCTGACCAGTGGCCTCAGCTGGACCGCCGACTACGTCATGCGCGTGGACGAGCAGGCCTCGACCCTGGACCTGCTGGGCTGGGTCACGATTTCCAACCGCTCGGGCGCGACCTTCAGCGACGCCGTCACGCGCGTCGTGGCCGGGGACGTCTCCTCCGGCGGCGGCTATCGCGGCAATGGCACCGCCGCCTCGGACGATCAGTCGCTGGGCGACTATTACGTCTACCCGCTGCCCGAACGCGTCACGGTCGCCAACAACCAGAACAAGCAGGTCGGGCTGCTGGACGTCTCCGGCGTCGCGACGACCAAGCGTTATCGGTGGCAAATCTACGGCTTCACCACCTCGGCCCAGCCGCAGGCCGTCGAAGTCGCCTATCTGTTCGCCAACGGCCCCATGAACGGCCAGAACCGCTCGCTGCCGGCCGGCACGATCCGCGTCTATCTGAACGACGCGAACGGCGAGCCGCGGTTCATCGGCGAGAACCAGATCAGCCACACGCCCGCCGGCTCCGACCTGGCCATCACGACGGGCGAGGCGTTCGACGTCACCGTCCAACCGCGGCTGATTTCCGAAGAGCGGGTGTCGACCCGCATCGTCGACTATTTCCGCACCCGGCGCTCGGTCGAATACACCCTGCGCAACGCCCGGCCCGAACCCGTCACCATCGAGGTGCGCCAGGGCGGTCTGGGCCGCGACACCGAAATCCAGCAGCAGAGCCATCCCGGCGTGCTGGAGGATTCTCGCACCGTCGTCTGGAAGGTGCAGGTGCCGGCCAACGGCGAGGTCAAGCTGACCGCCACGATCGAGACGGGCGGCTGAGGATGCGCGCCGCCCTCCTGGCGGCCGGGGCGCTGTTCAGCCTGCTGGCCGCGCCGGCGTTCGCCCAGACGGTGTCCACCTCGGACCGGCCCGACGCCGCCACCGTCGTCATCTATCGCGACCAGCCCGTGGACACAGTCCAGCTGATGGAGCGCTCGCGCCAGTCGTGGAGCCGCCTGGACCGGGAGGGCCTGGCCCTGATCGTCGAGACGCGCACCATCGACGTGCCCGCCGGCGACGCCGTGATCCGGTTCGAAGGCGTCTCGACGGGCATCGTGCCGCAGAGCGTGACCATCCAGGGCCTGCCCTCTGCGGTGCTGGAGCAGAACGCCGACTTCGACCTGCTGACCCCCGGCTCGCTGCTGGACAAGTCGATCGGCGACGTCGTGCAGGTGGTCCGCACCAACCCCGTCACGGGCCGCGAGGAGGTCCGCACCGCCGTCGTCCGCTCCGGCGGCGCGGGCGCGGTGCTCGAGGTCGACGGCACGTTCGAAGCCCTGTCCTGCTCGGGCCAAATTCAGCGCGTCGTCTTCGAGGACGTGCCCGAGGGGTTGTCCGACCAGCCGACCCTGTCGATCCGCACCCGCAGCCCCACGCCGGGCCGACATACGGTCACGCTGGCCTATCTCTCCACGGGCCTGCAGTGGTCCACAGACTACGTCGCGCGCCTGTCGCCCCACGGCCGCACCCTGGACCTGACCGGCTGGCTGACCCTGGCCAATTTCGGCGGCACCAGTTTCCCGGACGCCCCCGTCCAGGTCGTCGCCGGCGACGTCCGCACCACGGGCCGCAGCGTTCCCGTCGATCCGGTCGTCCGCCGCCGCCAGCCTGGCTGCTGGCCTCAGGACACCACGACGAACGGCGTGAACCCGGACATGCGGGACGACTGGTATCCGCCCGTCGCGCCCCCGCCGCCCATGGCCCCGCCGCCTCCGGCCATGGCCGCGCCGGCCATGCGCGCCGACGAGATCGTCGTGACCGGCTCGCGCGTCCGCATGGCGGAACAGGGAGAGCTGGGCGACTACAAGATCTACACCCTGCCGTCCCCCACCACCGTCGCCGCGCGCCAGACCAAGCAAGTCCGGTTCCTGGAGCGCGAGGCCGTGCCCTACGACCGCGTCAACCGCGCCTGGATCGCCAGTCTGTGGGAGAGCGGCGGCGAGGCGGCGGACTCGACCACCCAGGTCGTCTTTCGCTTGCGCAACACCGAGGCGGGCGGTCTCGGCATCGCCCTGCCGGGCGGCAAATGGAGCCTGCGCCAGATCACGCCGGACGGCCGCTCGGTGCTGGCGGGCGAGGCGCGGACGCAGGACCGCCCCATAGGCCTGCCGATCGAGCTTCTCCGCAGCGAGACCTCCGACGTCCGCGTGCGCACCCGCGTCACCGCCGACGGCGAACGCACGCGCGGCGCCCTGACCACGCAGTGGCGCGAGGTCGAGGTGGTCGTGTCGAACCTTGGCGACGACGCCGAGACCGTCGAACTGGTCCCGCCGGAGTTCAACCAGACCGGCTTCCGCATCGTGCGCCAGAGCGAGCGCAGCGCCGTGACCGACTCCGGCTGGCCCGCCTGGACCCTGAACGTTCCACCCGGCGAAACCCGCACGCTGACCTACCGATATCAGGTGACGGAGTGAGCCACCTCCTCCCCGTCGCGCAGCGAGGGGGAGGGGGACCACGAAGTGGTGGAGGGGCGCTTTGACCGCGCTCGCCCGGAACCCCTCCACCACGCCGGACTGCGTCCGTCGCGGTCCCCCTCCCCATTTCGCACGCTCATGGGGAGGGGACGCTCACTCCTGCGCCGCCTGACGCGGGCTGAACTTCGGCGCGGGCGCCAGCCTCAGCACCTCGGCCTGATAGCGCTCGTCGTTCCCGGCCACCAGGAAGTGCAGGGCGTCGGCGCAGGCGGTCAGCAGCGCCTCCAGCCACGGCTTCTCAGCCTTGTGGAAGTCGCTCAGCACGTGGCCGTGCACCAGTTCCGGCCGCCCCGGGTGCCCCACGCCCATCCGCGCGCGCCGGAAGTCCGGACCCAGCTGGCTGATCAGCGAGCGGATGCCGTTCTGCCCCGCGGCCCCGCCGCCGGTCTTCATGCGGAAGCGCCCGGGCGCCAGGTCGATCTCGTCGTGGAACACCACCACGTTCGAAGGCGGGACCTTGTAGAAC
Organism: Afipia felis; assembly: GCA_943371835.1. Lineage (GTDB taxonomy): Bacteria > Pseudomonadota > Alphaproteobacteria > Caulobacterales > Caulobacteraceae > Brevundimonas. The sequence continues at coordinate 107,428 of CALRWJ020000001.1, forward strand.
CGCGCCGCCTCGCCGACCGCGCGACCGCTCTCGTTCATGTAGGTCTGGGGCTTCATCAGAAGCACCTTCACGCCCTCGACCTCGCCCTCGGCGATCACCGACTGGAACTTGGCCCGCTCGGCGCCGAACCGCCAACGGCGCGCGATCTCGTCGGCGGCCATGAAGCCGATGTTGTGACGGTTGCCTTCGTACTTGGCGCCCGGGTTGCCCAGGCCGGCGAGGATCAGCATCGGTTCAGTCCGCAAATGGAAACGGCCCCTCCGTCGCCGGAAGGGCCGCTCCTGAATACCAGATCGAAGGGCCGGATCAGCCTTCCGAAGTCTCCTCGGCGGCGTCGCCGTCGGACTGCTCGGTGGCCGGAACCTCGTCGGCGGCGGCCTCGGCCTGCTCCTCGGCGATGGCCTCCTCGATCTCGTCGGCGGCCTTGGCGGCCGAGGAGGTCTTGATCGAGGCGATCACGAAGTCGCGGTCGGTGATCGTGGCTTCCACGTCCGACGGCTTCTTCACGTCCGACCAGCGAATGGTGTCGCCCAGCTTGTGGCCGGCCAGATCGACGATCAGGTCTTCCGGGATGTGGTCGGCGCGGACCAGGATCTCGACCGAGTGACGGACGATCTCCAGCGAGCCGCCCTGACGGAAGGCGCCGCACTGGTCTTCGTTGATGAAGTGCACCGGCACTTCGATCTTGATCGTCTGCTTCTCGTCGACGCGCATCAGGTCGAAGTGCAGCGGACGGTCCGACACGGGGTCGAACTGCACGTCCTTGGCGATGACCGGCTGGGTCTCCTTGCCGTACTTCAGCGTGACCAGGTGGCCCAGCAGCTTGCCGGTGTACAGGTTCTTGCGGAAGTCCTTCTCGTTCACCGAGATGGCCACCGGAGCCTTGTCGCCGCCATACAGGATGCCGGGCACCTGGTTGGCGCGACGCGCCGCGCGGGCGCCGCCGGTGCCGGTGTTCTCGCGCACGTCGACGTTCAGAATGATCTCAGCCATCTGGCCTGCCTTACAATGACGAACGCCGCGCCGACTCTCGGCCCGCGCGGCGGGGAGCGATCCCTCGAATTCAAGAGCGCGGGCTATTACACGTCCGCGCCGCGCGGCGCAACCGGGCGATTTCAGGTCGCGGCCGCGTCCTCTACTGGCGGCCGGCCGACTGCGCCTGATCGGCCGCGGCGGCCGCGCCGGAGGCGTCGACCAGGCTGGCGGCGGGCGCGATCTGCGGCGTCGCCGGCCCGGTGCTCTGGGCCGTGCAGCTGGCGATGTCGCTGACGATGTGCTGCCCGACGCAGAACATGTCCTCATAATAGGGGCGCGACGCCGCCAGGCACTGGAAGAGGTTCAGCTTCGACATGTTGAAGCAGAACTCGGTGTTCGATTCGACCACCAGCGCTTCGGTGTAGGCGCGACGGTCGTCGCCGCCCGCGCCCAGGGCGGCCAGCGCGGCGATGGCCAGGCTGTGCACCACGGCGGGGGTATAGGGCGGGGCCTGGCGCGCCGCGGTCAGGTTCAGCCCCGTGCCCGCGTGCGCCGCGCCGTACAGGCGCTGGCTCTCTTCCGGGCTGGGCAGCATGCGCGTGGCCGACAGCGTCTTGGCGCCTTCCAGCCGCGCGGGACGGTCGGCGACCGGCGTCGTGGCCCAGCGGCGGCGCGGATCGTTGCGCTCCTGGATGGTGTAGGCGTCCTCCTTGATCGACGCGCCGATGGTCGACAGGGCGGCGATGTCGGCCCCCAGCGTGGCGACGATCAGGCCCGCGGCCTGGTCCGCGCCCGGCAGGGTGGCGGCATAGGCGGGGTCGGCGATGATGCGGTTGACGATCTCCTCGCGCTGCGCCGGGTCGACGGCGTACTGGCGCACGCCCTGGACGAACTCCGGCGACTGCAGCGCCAGCACGGCGCCGTAGGCGATCATGCCGCGCGCCAGCTGGGTGGGTTCGAACGCGGCGCCCTTGCGGATCGCGGCCTGGATCGCCTCGGGGCTGGAGAAGGTGCTCTCGATCGTGCCGACTTCGCGCACGAAGGTGACGTAGATTGAGGCGGCGTCGGTGATGCCGCTGTTGAGCGCCAGCGCGGGCGGCGGGGGCGGCGGCGGGGGCGCGGGCTCCGGAACGGCTTCCGGCTCCGGCTGCGCGCAGGCGGACAGGACGGCGGCGGCCGCGACGGCGGCCAGGGACAGGTTGCGGCGCGAAACAGCCCAAGCCATCGACGGAACTCCCCCAGGGGTCTGAAACTGCGCCGCTTTGTCCCGCGGCGTCTCGAAGGCCTTATAACGCCTCACGAAGTCTTTTCCGATCACTAATCGAAGAGCTTGGAGACGGACTCCTCGTTGGCGATCCGGCGGATCGCCTCGCCGATCAGCGGGGCCACCGAGACGCTGCGGATCTTGGCGCACGTCTCGACCTCATGCGGCTGTTCGATCGAGTCGGTGATGACCAGTTCCTTCAGCGGGCCGTCGGCCACGCGCTGCACCGCCGGCCCCGACAGGACGCCGTGGCTGATGTAGGCCGACACCTCCGTGGCGCCGTGCTCGATCAGCGCCTTGGCCGCGTTCACCAGCGTGCCGCCCGAATCCACGATGTCGTCGAACAGGATGCAGCGCCGCCCCGACACGTCGCCGATGATGTTCATCACCTCGCTCTCGCCCGCCCTCGCCCGGCGCTTGTCGACGATCGCCAGGTCGGCGTTCAGCCGGCTGGCCAGAGAACGGGCCCGCACCACGCCGCCCACGTCGGGCGACACGATCATCAGATCGCCGCCGTGCGGATAGCGTTCCTTGATGTCCTGAGCCAGCACGGGCGTGGCCACCAGGTTGTCGGTCGGAATGTCGAAGAAGCCCTGGATCTGGCCGGCGTGCAGATCCATCGTCAGCACCCGGTTCGCCCCCGCGCGCGTGATCAGATTGGCCACCAGCTTGGCCGAGATCGGCGTGCGTCCGCCCGTCTTCCGGTCCTGACGCGCATAGCCGAAATAGGGCATAACAGCCGTGATCCGCCGCGCCGACGCCCGCACCAGGGCGTCGGTCAGGATCAGCAGCTCCATCAGGTTGTCGTTGGCGGGATAGCTGGTGGACTGCAGGATGAAGACGTCCTCGCCCCGCACGTTTTCCTCGATGACGGCGAAGACTTCGTTGTCCGCGAACCGCTTCACCGACGCCTTGGTCAGCGGCGCGTCCAGATGCGCCGCGATGGCCTGGGACAGCGACCGGTTGGCGTTGCCGGAAAGCAGCTTCATCTCGCGTCATCCTTTCGCCGCGATCGCCCGGGCATGAAGTCGATGGGGGTCCGGCGCGCCTCTTTGACAGCGGGGGCCGGACGTGTCGACCCGTCCGCCGTCATCCGATTGGCGCTGCGGGACGCGTGGTGTAGAACCGCCGCTTCGTTCGCCCGCCGGCGAGCGTGGTCGAGATCGTCGAGAGGTCGTTTCGTGTCTGTTTCCAGGTCCCGTGCGGCGGTCGCCCTGACCGCGGTCCTGATCCTCGGCCTTGGCCTTTCGGCCTGCAACAATCGCCCGCGCACGCGCCTGGCGTATGAGGAGCGGCCGGTCGAGCTGCTCTACAACACCGGCTACGACCGGCTGGAACGCGGCCGCTGGCGGGACGCCATCGACTACTTCCAGGAGGTGGAGCGTCAGCACCCCTATTCAGAGTGGTCGCGCCACGCGATCCTGATGCAAATCTACGCCAACTATAAGGACGGCCAGTATCAGGAGGCGATCGCCGCCTCGGACCGCTTCATCCAGCTGTTCCCCGGCAATTCGTCGGCGTCCTACGCCTTCTACATGCGCGCCATCTGCTACTTCGAGCAGATCGTCGACGTGGGTCGCGATCAGGCCCTGACCGAACAGGCCCTGCTGGGCCTGCGCGACGTCGTGCGCCGCTTCCCCGGCTCGGCCTACGCCACCGACGCCCTGGTCAAGATCGACATGGTCAACGACCAGCTGGCCGGCAAGGAAATGAACATCGGCCGCTACTATCAGCGCGCCGACCAGCCGCTGGCGGCGATGAACCGCTATCGCGTGGTCGTCGACAACCCCGACTTCCAGCGCACCTCGCACGTGGCCGAGGCGCTGTACCGCATGGTCGAGGTGAACCTGATGCTGGGCCTGACGGACGAGGCGTATCGCAACGCCTCGGTGCTGGGTCACAACTACCCGGGCAGCCCCTGGTACGCCGAGGCCTACGCCCTGCTGACCGAGCGCGGCGCCAGCCCCGACGTCCAGCCCCAGGGCAAGCGCGAGAACTGGCTGCAGCGCCTGATCCCGGGCTGAGCCGCGCGCTTTCGCGTGCCATCATGGCGGCCATGACGAATCGGGTCGCCCCATGCTGACGGGCCTGTCCATCCGCGACGTGGTGCTGGTCGAGGCGCTGGACCTCGACGTGCGCGCCGGTCTGACCGTGCTGACGGGCGAGACGGGGGCCGGAAAGTCCATCATTCTCGACGCGCTTGGCCTGGCGCTGGGCCAGCGCGCCGACGCCGGCCTGGTGCGCGCCGGCGCGCGGCAGGCCGTGGCCGCCGCCACCTTCGCCGCGCCCGTCTCCGCCGAGCTGACCGCCCTGCTCGACGACAAGGGCGTGGACGTGCCGCCGGGCGAGGACCTGATCCTCCGCCGCGTGCTGGGCGCCGACGGTCGCAGCCGCGCCTTCGTCAACGATCAGGCCGTGGGCGTCACCGCCCTGCGCGAGATCGGCCAGGCCCTGGTCGAGGTGCACGGCCAGCACGAAACCGTCGGCCTGCTGGACTGGCGCACGCACCGCGCCCTGCTGGACGGCTTCGGCGGTCTGTCGCCCCAGCTGACCGCCGTCCGCGCGGCGTCCGAGGCCCTGCGCGCCGCAGAGGCGCGGCTGTCCGAGCTTCAGGCCGCCGCCGCCGACGCCGAGGCCCGCCGCGAGGAACTGTCCCGCGACCTGGCCGAACTGGACCAGCTGGACCCCCGCGCCGACGAGGAAGAGTCCCTGGCGGGCGAGCGCGCCGTGCTGGGCGCGGCCGAAAAGGCGCTGGAGGACCTGTCTGACGCTCGCTCCGCGCTGGGCGGCGACAAGCTCAGCCAGAAGCTGGCCTCGGCCCTGCGCGCCGTCGACCACGCCGGCCGCCGCGCCCGGCAGGCGGGGGTGGGGGAGGGGCACCCCGTCCTGATCCGCCTGACCGCCGCGGCCGAGGCCATCGACCGCACCCTGATCGAGGCCGCCGAGGCGATCGTCCAAGTGGACGCCGCCGCCGACGCCTTCGACTTCGAGCCCGGCCGCCTGGACAAGGCCGAGGAGCGCCTGTTCGCCCTGCGCGCCGCCGCGCGGCGTCTTCGCACCACCACCGACGCCCTGCCGGCGCTGCGCGTCGAGCTGCGCGAGAAGCTGGCGCTGCTGGAGGGCGACGCCGACGCCCTGATCCAGGGCCGCCGCGCCGCCTCCGCCGCGCGAGAGGCCTATGATTCAGCCGCCGCCGCCCTGACCGCCGCCCGCGACGCCGCCGCGCGTCGGCTGGAGGCCGCCGTCGCCTCCGAGCTGGGTCCCCTGAAGCTGGAGCGCGCGCAGTTCCGCGTCGTGCTCGATCCCGTCGCCGACGACCGCCGCGGGCCGCAGGGGCGCGAGACGGTGCGATTCGAAGTCGCCACCAACGCCGGCCAGCCCTTCGGCCCCCTCGATTCGGTCGCCTCGGGCGGCGAACTGGCGCGCTTCGCCCTGGCCATGAAGGCGGCGCTGGCCGCGCGCGGCGTGGGCGACCAGCCGCTGATGATCTTCGACGAGGTGGATCAGGGCGTCGGCGGCGCGGTGGCCGAGGCCGTTGGCCGCCGCCTGCGCCGTCTGGCCGAGGCCGCCCAGGTCATCGTCGTCACCCACAGCCCCCAGGTCGCCGCCATGGGCCAAGCGCACTGGAAGGTCGGCAAGGCCGAGGCCGACGGTCAGGTCCGCACCTCCGTCGCCGTGCTGGACGAGACGCGCCGCGACGAGGAGATCGCCCGCATGCTGTCCGGCGCCGTCGTCACCGACGAGGCCCGCGCCGCCGCCCGCGCCCTTCGCGCCTGAACGCCGCACCTCTGATTTCTTGAAGAAAAACAGCTAAGTGGCGAAGTCGGCGCGCGCCTTGACCTTCCGGGGTCCCGCCTATAGGTTCCGCGCCGAATTCAGACCCCCTTCGGCGCCCGCGTCGAAGCGCTGAGGCCACCCATGTCAACGCCCCCGGAATCGCGCGAAGAGGCGATCGCTCGTCTCAACAAAAGCGCATCCGATCTGGAGGCGCGGACGGCGCCCGCCATCTCGCAGGAGCTGGCGGGACAGCGTGCGGCCAGCCAGGCCTGGAAGATCATCGCCGACCTGTTCGGCGGCGTCTTCGTCGGCCTCGCCATCGGGTTCGGGGTCGACCACTTCGCCGGCACGACGCCGGTGGGAACCATCAGCGGGGTCCTTCTGGGCTTCGCGCTTTCGGTCTGGATGGCGTGGCGCACCGCGCGCCGCATTCAGGCGGAAGCAGAACAAGCCGGGGTGCGGCCGCAGGCCGTGCCCTTCGACGACGAAGAAGACGCTTAAGGTTTCAATGGCCGATCCGCTTCATCAGTTTCAGATCCAGAAGATCGTGGATCTGCCGGACGTCACCCTGCCGGGGATCGGCACGGTGGACCTGGCGTTCACGAACTCGCACCTGGCGATGACGATCGGCTTCGCCATCGTCGTGCTGTTCCTGACCGTCGTCACCTCGGGCGCCAAGGTCGTGCCGGGCCGCCTGCAGTCGGTGGGCGAGACGCTGTTCGGAATGATCGACGGCATGACCGACTCGATCATCGGTCACGACGGCCGCAAGTATTTCCCGTTCGTCTTCACGATCTTCCTGTTCATCCTGGGCATGAACATCCTGGGCATGTTCCTGTCGTTCACGGCCACGTCGCAGCTGGCGGTGACCGCCACCTTCGCCGTCCTGACCTTCGGCCTCGTGCTGGTGGTCGGCTTCGTCAAGAACGGCCTGGGCTTCTTCAAGCTGTTCTGGCCCACCGGCGCGCCCCTGGTGATGCGCCCGGTCGTCGGCCTGATCGAGTTCTTCTCCTTCCTGCTGCGCCCCATCACCCTGATGCTGCGTCTGTTCGGCAACATGATGGGCGGGCACATCGCGCTGAAGGTCTTCGCCGGCTTCGTGGCGACGGCCGTGGTCGGCGCCGCCGGCTGGTTCGGCGTCCTGATCTTCCCGCTGTCGCTCGGCATGACCGTCGGCCTGACCGCGCTGGAGTTCCTGGTGGCCTTCCTCCAGGCCTTCGTCTTCGCCGTTCTGACCTGCATCTACCTCAACGATGTGGTCAACCTGGACCACGCCCACTGAGGGCCGGACCAGCTTCCTTCCAACCCCACCACCCCAAGGACTAGAGAACCATGGATCCTCAAGCCGCCAAGCTCATCGGCGCCGGCATCGCGATGTCGGGCATGATCGGCGCCGGCATCGGCGTCGGCAACATCTTCGGCTCGTTCGTGTCGGCCGCGCTGCGCAACCCGTCGGCCGCCGCCTCGCAGGTCGGCAACCTGTTCGTGGGCGCCGCCCTGGCCGAGGCCCTGGGCATCCTGGCCTTCGTCATGGGCATCCTGATCTGGATCTCGTAAGCCTTCTCGGCGGCGGCGCGGGCTGACCGCGTCGCCGCCGGACGCTTTCGATCCCAGTTCACGTCAGGCGACCGATGACCGCATCTCCCCAAGCCGTCCTGCCCGAGGACGCGGCCGCTCCGGTCGCGATCGCGGACACGCACGCCACGACCGAGCACGCCGCCGACGCCGAGCACGGCTCGGGCGGTCTGCCGCAGTTCGAGTTCCAGCACTGGTTCGGGCAGATCGTCTATCTGATCTTCCTGTTCGTCGTTCTGTATTTTCTGATTTCCAAGGTCTTCGCGCCGCGCATGCGCCGCGTCTTCGACGAGCGCGCGGGCACCATCTCCGCCGCCGTCGACGCCGCCCGTCAGGTGCAGGCCGAGGCCGCCGGCCAGGCCGAGGCCGCCAAGCGCGAGGTCGAGGACGCCCGCTCCAGGGCCCGCGCCACCGCGTCCGCCGCCAAGGACCGCGTCACCGCCGAGGCGAACGCCCGCGCCGCGTCCGAGGAAGCCGCCGTCGCCGCTCGCATCGCCGAGGCCGAGGGCGCCATCGCCAAGACCCGCGAAGCCGCCATGGGCAACGTCTCCACAGTCGCCGCCGACGCCGCTTCGGCCATGGTTCAGCGCCTGACCGGCAAGGCCCCGACCGCCGCCGAACTCACGTCCGTTTCCGGGGGCGTCGCCTGATGGAATTCTTCAACCCCCACCTCTACGACCTCGAAAACCCCGAGCTGTGGGTCGCGGTCGGCCTGGTCATCTTCTTCGCCATCGTCGTCTTTTCCGGCGCGCTGAAGATGGTCGGCGGCGCTTTGGACGCCAAGGCCGCCAAGATCCAGTCCGAGCTGGACGAGGCCGCGCGCCTGCGCGCCGAGGCCGAGGCCCTGCTGGCCCAGATCCGCACCGAAAAGGCGGAGGCGGAAGCCCAGGCCGCCGACATGCTGAAGGCCGCCGAGGACGAGGCCCGCCGCATGGAGGCCGAGACCAAGACCCGCCTGGAAGAGTCTCTGGCCCGTCGTCAGCAGCTGGCCGAGCGCCGCATCGCCCAGGCGGAGGCGCAAGCCACCGCCGACGTGAAGGCCGCCGCCGTCGAACAGGCCGCCCGCGCCGCCGAGGCCATCCTGGCCGCTCGACTGGCCGCCTCCGGCACGGACCCGATGCTGGATCAGGCCGTGGCCCAGATCGGCGACCGCCTGAACTGATCGCCCGCCGCAGGCGAGCAGAAAAAAGGCCCCGGGCGTCGCTCGGGGCCTTCTTCTTTGCGCGATGGGCGTCGGCTCAGTGCGCCAGGTGGATGTCGTCCCGCACCCGGCGCACCCGCCACTCCTTGCCGACCAGACGGGCATAGACGTTGCCCATCACAACGCCGAACACGGCGTGCGTCAGGATCAGCCAGGCCAGGCTGGGGAAGCCGGCCCTCAGCCCGAACATGCCCACCCCCGCCAGCGGCGCGACCGTCAGCCCCATCAGCAGGAAGGCCCCCACGGCGAAAACGATGCCCTTGGTTTCGGGCGTGTCGGTCGGCATTTTCGGACACAGAATTCCGAACAGCGGACCCAGGACGAAGGTCCCCACCGCGAAGTGCGCGGCCCATCCGGTCCAGACGGCGCCTTCGGTGCCCATGATGACCGTCAGCAATCGCGGAAAGCTGACGAACCATGGCCCGGCCAACGTCTGAACGGCTTCCACCGCGGCGACGGCCAGTGCTGCGGAAAAGCCCGCGATCACTCCCTTGGTTACGCGTGACATCATGACCCTTGCGCCTCCCAACGCCAGTATCGGTTCTGATTACGCGGGAGGAAGCATACGCCGATCTTGCCGACCGGCGTTCACAAGGCCGTGCTTCGCAGGTGCGGCAGGCGCGGCTCAGCCGAAGCGCACGCCCGTCAGCCGCTCCGCCTCGGCCCACAGGGCCGCCGACGTGGCCGGGTCGCGCCCCGCGCGGTCCACGCGCGCCGGTCCCGGCCGTCCGCGCACCTCGCCCGGGCCCTGCGGCCCGTAATAGCCCCCCGGCGTCACATCCGGCGCGGTCGCGGCCATCAGCACGGGCAGGGCGCCGCGCGCCGCCGACTGCGCCAGCGTGGCCACCAGCAGGCGCGAGATCGCGGTCCTCAGCGGCCGCCGTCCGCCCGCGCCGTTGACCACCAGATCGGTGCGCGCCACGCCGGGATGCGCCGCCACGCTGGTCAGCCCCCACCCCTCGGCGTCGCTGCGCCTCTGCAGTTCCTGCGCGAACATCAGCATGGCCAGCTTGGACTGCTGATACGCCGGCCACGAGCGATAGCCGCGCGTCCAGTTCAGGTCGTCCAGCCGAATGCGTCCGCCCCGATGCGCCACGCTGGACAGCTGCACCACCCGCGCCTTGCCCGCCCGCAACAGCGACAGCAGCCGCGCCGTCAGGGCGAAATGCGCCAGGAAGTTCACGCCCAACTGCCGCTCGTGGCCGTCCGCCGGGGTCTGGCGCGTGGGAAGGTCCATCACCCCGGCGTTGTTGATCAGCACGTCGATGGGCCGGCCGTCCCAAGTCATCCGCTCGGCGAAAGCGGCGACCGAGGCCAGGTCGTCCAGGTCCAGCGGCTCGAACCGCACCTTGGCGTCGGGTGCGCGGCGCCGGATCCAGGTCTCCGCCTCGGCGCCCTTCTGCGGGTTGCGCGCGGCCAGGATCACGTCGGCGCCGCGCGTCGCCAGCGCCAGCGCCGCCTCGCGGCCCAGGCCGCCCGTGGCGCCGGTGATCACGGCCAGTCTGCCCGTCAGGTCGGGCAGGTCGCGGGTGGTCCAAGGCATCATCTCGTCTATCCTGTCGCTCCGCCTCGACGGCGTCGCTCCAGTATGTGCATTAAGTGCAAATATGCAAGACGTGCAAAAAAGAACTCCGGGCGGCCACCGCCAGCGCAAGCGCGCGGAAACGCACGCGCGCATCCAGGCCGAGGCCATCCGCCTGTTTCTGGAGCAGGGATTCGACGTCACCACTCTGGATGACGTCGCCCAGGCGGCGGGCGTCTCGCGCCGCAACCTGTTCCACTATTTCGCGTCGAAGGAAGAGATCGTCCTGTCGACCAAGGCGGGCTTTCCCGATCTGGTCGCTGCGGCCGTCGCCGCGCGGCCGGCCGACGAGCCCCTGCTGAAGATGGTAGAAAACGCCTTCGCCGACATGGCCCGCGCGCCGCGCGACCCGCGCTACATGGCCCTGGCCCGCCTGATCCGCGCCACGCCCGCGCTGGCGGCGGGGGATCAGGCTAAATACGAGGTGATGGAGCGCGCCCTGGCCGACGCCCTTGCCGCGCGCAAGGGCCTGCCGCCCGACGACGCCGACTGCCGCCTGGCCGCCGCCGTCGGCGTGGACGTGTTCAAGATGGCGACCGAGGCCTGGCTTTCGGGCCGGGCGGACGCGCCCGAGACCGTCGGCCACGCCGCCTTCGCCCGCCTGCGCGACCTGGCAGCTCAGGCGGGCTGACGGATCACTCCGCCGCCAAGTTGGACCCCTCCGGCGCGGTCCAGCGCAGCTTGGGCGCGCGGGCGGCACGGGTTTCGTCCAGACGCTTCATCGGCGCGTGGAACGGCGCACCCTTGAACCGGTCGACGTCGCCCGCCTTGGCCGCCGTCGCCAGCGCGCGCATGGCCTCGATGAAGCGGTCCAGCTCGGCCTTCGATTCCGTCTCGGTCGGTTCGATCAGCATGGCCCCGTGCACGACCAGCGGGAAATACATGGTCATGGGGTGGAAGCCCTCGTCGATCATCGCCTTGGCGAAGTCGAGCGTGGTGACGTCCGTGCCCTTCAGCCATTCGTCGTCGAACAGCGCCTCGTGCATGCACGGCCCGTCGGGGAAGGCGGCGCTCATCAGGTCCTGCAGGCGGGCCTTGATGTAGTTGGCGTTCAACACCGCGTCCTCGGCGACCTGGCGCAGGCCGTCCGAGCCGTGGCTCATCATGTAGCTGAGCGCGCGCACGTACATGCCCATCTGGCCCTGGAAGGCGCACAGACGACCAAAGGCCTGGGCCGCGTCTTCCTCTTCGCGCTCGATCAGCCTGAAGCCGTCGCCGTCCGACACCACCCACGGCGCCGGCGCGAAGGGCGCCAGCGCGTCCGACAGCACCACCGGCCCCGCGCCCGGGCCGCCCCCGCCGTGCGGCGTCGAGAAGGTCTTGTGCAGGTTGATGTGCATGGCGTCGACGCCCAGGTCGCCCGGCCGCACCCGCCCGACGATGGCGTTGAAGTTGGCGCCGTCGCAGTAGAAATACGCCCCCGCCTCGTGCGTCAGCCGGCTGATTTCCAGGATGTCGCGCTCGAACAGGCCGCAGGTGTTGGGGTTGGTCACCATGATGGCGGCCACGTCGTCGCCCAGCTTGGCGGCCAGATCGGCCACGTCCACGCGGCCGTCGTCGGTCTGGGCCACCTCGACCACCGTATAGCCGACGAAGGCGGCGGTCGCCGGGTTGGTCCCATGGGCCGACGTCGGCACCAGCACCTTGCGGCGCTTCTCATGCTGCCCGCTGGCCTCGTGCGCCGCGCGAATGGCCATCAGGCCGCACAGCTCGCCGTGCGCGCCGGCTTTCGGGGACAGCGCGACGGCCGGCATCCCCGTCAGCGTCTTCAGCCAGTGCGCCAGCTGATCCATCAGCTCCAGCGCCCCCTGCACCGTCGATTGCGGCTGCAGCGGGTGGATGTCCGAGAAGCCGGGCAGACGCGCCATCTTCTCGTTCAGGCGCGGGTTGTGCTTCATGGTGCACGAGCCCAGCGGATAGATGGCCAGGTCGATGGCGTGGTTCTTCTGGCTCAGGCGCACATAGTGGCGCATGGCCTCCGGCTCGCTCAGGCCCGGCAGGCCGATCGGATCGGCGCGCACCAGATCGCCCAGATCGGACGCGTCGCCTTTCGGCTCCGGCAGATCGACCCCGGTCTTGCCCCAGCCGTCGCCCTCGAAGATCAGGGCCTCGTTCTGCAACAGGCCGCGCCCGCCCGTCAGCGTGGCGGGCTTCGTCTCGACCTGGTTCGGCGTGGTCGGGCGACCGACGGTGTTCATGGTGCTCATGGTCAGTTCCCCAGGGCCTTGGTCAGGGCCGTGGCCAGAATCTTGATGTCCGCGTCCGTGGTGATCTCGGTGGCGGCGACCAGAAGGACGTCGTCCATGCCCGCGTCGGGCGCCAGGCGGGAATAGGGCACGCCCGCCAGGATGCGGTGATGCGCCAGCGTCTCCACCACTTCGGCGGCGGGCTTGGGCAGTCGCACCGCGAACTCGTTGAAGAAGCGCGGGGTCAGCACCTCCACGCCCGGCACGGCGGCCAGCGCGTCGCGCGTCTTCACCGCCGCCTCGTGGTTCAGCAGGGCCAACTTCCGCAGCCCCGTCTCGCCCAGCAGGCTCATGTGGATGGTGAAGGCCAGGGTGCACAGGCCGGAGTTGGTGCAGATGTTCGACGTCGCCTTGTCGCGGCGAATGTGCTGCTCGCGCGTCGACAGGGTCAGGACGAAGCCGCGCTCGCCGTCGGCGTCCACCGTCTCGCCGCACAGGCGGCCCGGCATCTGGCGGATCAGCTTGTCGCGCGTTGCGAACAGGCCGACGTAGGGCCCGCCGAAGTTCAGCGCATTGCCGATCGACTGGCCCTCGGCCGCGACGATGTCCGCGCCCATGTCGCCCGGCGCCTTCAGCAGGCCCATCGACACCGCCTCGGTGACGACCACGATCAGCAGGGCGCCGGCCGCGTGCGCGGCCTCGGCGATCTTCGTCACGTCCGTCGCCGTGCCGAACACGTTGGGCGTCTGCACCACCACGCAGGCCACGTCCGGCCCGATCTGAGAGATCACGTCGGCCTCGGCGTCCACCGCGGCCGGCAGGACCTGCGTCTCGACGCCCACGGCGTGCACCACCGTCTCGGTGGCCGCGACGTAGTGCGGATGCACGCCGCCCGAGATCACCGCCTTGTTGCGCCGCGTGGCGCGGGTCGCCATCAGCACGCCCTCGGCCATGGCGGTCGAACCGTCATAGAGGCTGGCGTTGGCGACCGGCATGCCGGTCAGGTTCGCGACCTGGGTCTGGAACTCGTACAGATACTGCAGCGTGCCCTGCGCGATCTCGGGCTGATACGGCGTGTAGCTGGTCAGGAACTCCGACCGCTGGATCACGTGGTCCACCGTCGCCGGCACGTGGTGCTTGTAGGCCCCGGCCCCGCAGAAGAAGGGCACGGTCCCGGCCGTGGCGTTCTTCCCCGCCATCGCGCCCAGCGCCCGCTCCACTTCCAGCTCACCCGCCACGCGCGGCAGGTCGACCGGCCCGTCCAGCCGCGCCGCCTGCGGCACGTCCACAAACAGATCGTCGATCGACTTGGCCCCGATCGCGGCGAGCATCGCCGTGCGGTCGTCGGGCGTCAGGGGGAGGTAGCGCATGCAGTCTTCCTTCACCCGTCATCCTCGGGCTTGACCCGAGGATCGGATGTTGTGCGGGCTGTGCGTCGACGTCTTCGCACGAGCGGTGGAGCGTCCGACCCTCGGGTCAAGCCCGAGGGTGACGGGATTAAAGCGTGGTCAGGTACTGGTCGTACGCCGCGCGATCCATCAGGGCGTCCAGTTGGCCGCCGTCCGAGACCTTGATCTTGGCGAACCAGCCTTCGCCTTCCGGATCGGCGTTGACCGTCTCCGGCGCGGTCGCCAGCGTCGCGTTGCCCTCGACCACTTCGCCATCGACGGGGGCATAGACGTCCGACGCCGCCTTGACGCTCTCGACCACGGCGAATCCGTCGCCCTTCGACACGGCCTTGCCCGCGTCCGGCACCTCCACGAACACCACGTCGCCCAGGGCGTCCGCGGCGTGCTTGGTGATGCCGACGACAGCGACGTCGCCGTCCAGGCGCACCCACTCATGATCCTTGGTGAACTTCATGGCCGATCCTCAGACTTTGGGTTTGCGGTGATAGCGTTGGGCGACGAAGGGCAGGGCGACGACCTCGGCTGCGGCGGGCTTGCCCCGCACCACGACCTTCAGCTCGGTCCCCAGCTCTGCGAATTTCGGCGGCACATAGCCCATGGCGACGTTCTTGCCGAGGGTCGGCGACGGTCCGCCGGAGGTGACCTTGCCGATCAGGGCGCCGTCCGCGTCGGCGATCTCCGCCCCCTCGCGCGCCGGCGCCCCTTCCTTGACGATCAGAGCCACGCGCACGCGGTCCGTCCCGTTCGCCAGCTGGCCGTTGATCACCTCGGCGCCGTTGAAGTCCGCCCGCTCCTTGCGCGACTTCGACAGGGCGAAGGTCAGCGCCGCCTCGACCGGCGTCGTCTCCGCGTCGATGTCGTGCCCGTGCAGCGGCAGGCCGGCCTCGAGCCGCAGCGAGTCCCGCGCGCCCAGCCCGATCGGCTTCACCCGCGCGTCTTCCAGCAGCAGGTCCCAGATCCGGTCCGCGTCCGCCGCCGGCACGGAAATCTCATAGCCGTCCTCGCCGGTGTAGCCCGAGCGCGAAATGAAGCAGTCCACGCCGAACAGCATCAGCCGGGCGCATTCCATGAAGCCCATCTCGGCCAGCACCGGCTCGTGCTGAGCCATGACCTCGGCCGCTTCCGGCCCCTGGATCGCCAGCAGCGCCCGGTCGTCCAGCACCTTCAGCGTCGCATCGCCCTGCAGCCGCTCGCGCAGGAAGGCGAAGTCCGCGTCCTTGTTTCCGGCGTTGACCACCAAGTACAGCCCGTCGTGGTCCGGCTTGCCCGCCATCAGGTCGTCCAGAATTCCGCCTCGGTCGTTCAGCAGCAGCGAATACTTCTGCTTGCCCGCCTTCAGCGCCTGGTAGTCGCCCGGCACGAACCGTTCGAACTGGGCGATCGCGTCCGCGCCCGTGATCTTCGCCTGGCCCATGTGCGACACGTCGAACAGGCCCGCGTGCTCACGCGTCCAACGGTGCTCGGCCAGCACGCCCTCGTACTGCACCGGCATGTCGTAGCCGCTAAAAGCCACCATGCGCGCACCGCGCCGACGGTGGTTGGCGTTCAGCGGCGTGATCTTCAGCGTCTCGTCGGTCATCGGCGTCGGGTCTCCGTTCAAGGCGGATCCCGCCCATGGAGCCCCCGCTGTCTCGAAGCCTGAGAGATTCCGGCGCCGAGAGAATGGCGCCTTGCTCCGTCGGCGAACCCGGCCGGGTTCTTTCCAGCGTCCGTGCGCTTCGCGGTCCTTTTGCCTGAGCGTTTCCGGGGCGGTTGCGCCTTCGGCGTCGGGCCGGAATCAGGGGCCCGATCTCTCCCGCGAGAGCGCCGCCCAAAGGCCCCGGAACCTTGCCCCTGTCAAGCGGCGCGGGCTACCCATGAACAAACGCCGCAGGGAGGCCGCCCATGTCCGACGCCCCGGACCTCTACCCCGTCGAACCGGTCTTCGCCGCCGACGCCCGCATGGACCGCGCCGCCTATGACGCCGCCCGCGCCGCCGCGGCCGCCGACCCGGAGCGGTTCTGGGCCGAAAAGGCGACCCGCCTCGACTGGATCACGCCGCCGACCAGGATCAAGGACGTCTCCTTCCAGAAGGACGACTTCCGCATCCGCTGGTTCGAGGACGGCGTGCTGAACGCCTGCTTCAACTGCGTCGACCGCCACCTGCCCGCCCGCGGCGACCAGCGCGCCATCCTGTGGGAGGGCGACGACCCCGCCCAGTCCGGCCATCTGACCTATACGGAGCTGCACCGCGAGGTGTGCCGCATGGCCAACGTCCTGAAGTCTCTGGGCGTGGCCAAGGGCGACCGCGTCACGATCTATCTGCCCATGATCCCCGCCGCCGCCGTCGCCATGCTGGCCTGCGCGCGCATCGGCGCCGTCCACTCCGTCGTCTTCGGCGGCTTCTCGCCCGACAGCCTTGCCGGGCGCATCGAGGACTGCGGCTCGAAGGTGGTCATCACCGCCGACGAGGGCCTGCGCGGCGGCAAGCGCGTGCCGCTGAAGGCCAACGTCGACGCGGCTCTGGAGAAGGTCGCGGTCGACAAGGTCCTGCTGATCTCCCACACCAACGCCGACGTGCCGATCGTTCCGGGCCGCGACGTCCGCTATGGCGAGGCCAAGCACGGCGTCTCCGACGATTGCCCGTGCGAGCCCATGTCGGCCGAGGATCCGCTGTTCATCCTCTACACCTCCGGCTCGACCGGAAAGCCCAAGGGCGTGCTGCACACCACCGGCGGCTATCTGTTCTGGGCCAGCTGGACGCACGAGATCGTCTTCGACCACCGGCCGGGCGAGGTCTACTGGTGCACCGCCGACGTGGGCTGGGTCACCGGACACAGCTATGGCGTCTACGGCCCCCTGGCCAACGGCGCGACGACCCTGATGTTCGAGGGCGTGCCCAACTATCCGGACCACAGCCGCTTCTGGCAGGTCGTCGACAAGCACCAGGTCGCGACCTTCTACACCGCCCCCACGGCCCTTCGCGCCCTGATGCGAGAGGGCGACGGCCCCGTGAACGCCACCAGCCGCGCCTCCCTTCGCCTGCTCGGCACCGTGGGCGAGCCGATCAACCCGGAGGCCTGGCGCTGGTATCACGAGGTCGTCGGCCAGGGGCGTCTGCCGATCGTCGACACCTGGTGGCAGACCGAGACCGGCGGCATCCTGATCTCGCCCCTGCCGGGCGCCACGGACCTCAAGCCCGGCTCCGCCACCCTGCCGCTGCCGGGCGTCCAGCCCATCCTGGTGGACGCGGAGGGGACCGAACTGCACGGCGCCGTCAGCGGAAACCTGTGTCTCGCCGACAGCTGGCCCGGCCAGATGCGCACCGTCTACGGCGACCCCCAGCGCTTCTTCGACACCTATTTCTCGACCTATCCGGGC
This sequence comes from Afipia felis, assembly GCA_943371835.1. Lineage (GTDB taxonomy): Bacteria > Pseudomonadota > Alphaproteobacteria > Caulobacterales > Caulobacteraceae > Brevundimonas. The sequence goes on from CALRWJ020000001.1 coordinate 124,757, forward strand.
CGTTACTTCACCGGCGACGGCGCCCGGCGGGACGAGGATGGATACTTCTGGATCACCGGCCGCGTCGACGACGTCATCAACGTCTCCGGCCACCGCATGGGCACGGCGGAAGTCGAGAGCGCGCTCGTGCTGCACGACGACGTGGCCGAGGCCGCCGTCGTCGGCTTCACCCACGACGTGAAGGGCCAGGGCATCTGGGCTTACGTCACCCTGAACGCCGGCGTCGAACCGACCGACGCGCTTAAGGCAGAACTTGTCGCCCACGTCCGCAAGGTCATCGGCCCCATCGCCGCCCCCGACGCGCTGCAATGGGCGCCCGGCCTGCCCAAGACCCGCTCCGGCAAGATCATGCGCCGCATCCTGCGCAAGATCGCCGAGGGCGAAACCGGCGCCCTCGGCGACACCTCCACGCTGGCCGACCCGGCGGTCGTCGACGACCTGATCGAGGGGGCGAAGACCGCTCGGCGCTAAATCGGCATCCACTCCGGCCACTCGACCCGCACCGGGCGGCCATTCACCGTCAGCGGGCCATCGATCCGGTCCAGCCGCAGCAGCGCCATCGCCCGTCCGTCGCGCCCGGTCAGCACCTGGCCGGCGCGCAGTTCCGCCTCCGTCAGCACCTCGGCGCCCTCGGCCGGCACCGGGCCGTCGAACGCCACCGGCATCATCCGGCTCTTGATAGCGCCCCGCCGTTTCATCCGCGAGGTCGTCTCCTGGCCGACGAAGCAGCCCTTCTGGAAGTCGATGCCGTTCAGCAGGTCGAAATCGGCCTCGATCGGATAGGTCCGGTCCATGCCGCAGTCGCGGTCCGGATCGGGCACGCCGAGCGCCAACCGATGCGCCTGCCAGTCCTCCGCGCTCGCAGTCGCCTCCGCCTCGCCCAGCCGTCGCCCGCCCAGCGCGGCCAGCCGGGGATCCGGCGCGAACCCGTCGGCCGTCCCGTCCCAGCAGACGAAGACGGGCGCGTCCTCCGCCGCGATCGTCACCTGCGCCCGCAGCCGATGCATGGTCAGCTTCGTGACCAGCGAGTCGCGCCGATCCGCTGCCACATCCAGCCGCACGCCGTCCTCGGCGCCCCAAAGGAACAGGTCCCACATCAGTCGCCCCGGCGGCGACAGAAGGGCTCCGAACCGCACCTGACCCGCCTCCAGCGTCAGCACGTCCTGCGTCAGCAGCCCGTGCAGGAAGGTCCGCGCGTCCGGCCCCGTCACGGCGACGACGGCGCGGTCCTCAAGTCGGGCGATCTTCGGGGTCATGCGTTCCCAGATAGTCGCTCGCTCGCCCCCGTGAAACCGCGAGAATCCGTATACGGTCGACCGATGGCGGGCTTCCCCATCCTTTACGTCGCCGAGGCCGACCCGACCGAGGCCGTGCTGTCCTCGGGCGCCCTGGCGCACGTGGTCGAGGCCATGCCCGGCGCGCGCGTCACCGTCGTCGGCTCGCCCCAGTCCGCGCCGCTGTTCGCCGATCTGCCCGGGCTGGACCGGCTGATCGTGCTGGAGCGGGAAGGGCGCCTCGACTGGCTGAAGCTGTGGGGCCAGGTCCGGGACCGCCGCTGGGGGCTGGTGATCGACATGCGCGGCACCGAGCTGTCGGCGCGCCTGAAGCGTCAGAAGCGCGCGGTTCGCGTGAAGCCCGAGCCCGGCGAGCACGCCGCCGCCATCGCCGCCCGCACCCTTCAGCTCGACGAGACGCCCCGACCGCGCCTCTTCCTCTCCGATGAAACCCGCGCCGCCGCCGACGCCCTCCTTGCAAAGGGGGAGGGGCCGATCCTGGCCGTCGCTCCGACCGCCGACTGGATCGGCAAGGTCTGGCCCGCCGACCGCTACGTGAAGGTCGCGACCCGTCTGCTGGCCGACGACGGGCCGTTGGCCGGCGGTCGCCTGCTGATCGTCGGCGACGATCTGGACGGCGAGACGCGCACCGCGCTGCGCATGGCCGCCCCGCTGAAGCGCACGGTAGAGACGCGGCATCTGACCCGGCTCCAGACCTGCGCCGCCCTGTCGCGCGCCTCGCTCGTGCTGGGGGGCGACAGCCTGTGGACCCAGCTGGCCGTGGCCGCCGGCGCGCCCGTGGTCGCCGTCTTCGGCCCCTCCGACGACGCGGTTCGCGGCCCCTTCGGCGAGGTCGTCTGCCGCGGCCCGCGCACCATCGACGAATACCGCGCCATCGACCCGCGCCTGGACCAGGCCATCCAGCATCTGCTGGACCTGCCCGCCGACAGGGTGTTCAAGGCCGCCGTGAAGCGGCTGGAGCGATAATATTGCTTGAGTCTCGGGCGATATATCTCTACCTTCCCACATGAAGACGATCGTCTTCACCAGCGCGGCCGCGCGCGACCTGGACGCTCTTCCCGCTCAAGGCCGGCATGTCATCGAAAGAGCCTTGGACGCCTACGCCATGACCGGCCGCGGCGACGTCAAGGCCCTCAAGGGCACACAGGGCTTCCGCCTTCGCGTCGGGGACTATCGGGTGCTCTTCGATGAGGACCTGACCACGGTGCTGGCGATCGCGATCGGTCGACGGACGACCACGACTTACAGGAGACGCTGAGCATGGAGCCGCAGTTCATCCGGACGCCGACGGGCGAGGAGTTGGTCGTGTTGGCTCGCGCTGATTATGAGGCCTTGCTGGCGGACTCCGTGGACGCCGACGAGGACGCGGCCGACGCCGCCTTGTATCTGGCCCGAAAGGCCGATCTGGACGAGGGCCGCGATCAGGTCCTTCCACCTTCGGTGAGCGCCTCCTTGCGCCGGGGCGAGCGGCTGTTGCGGGCCCTGAGGCGTTGGCGAGGCGTCACCCAGACGGAATTGGCTTCCCGGACCGGACTGGCCCAAGGCTATCTGTCGGAGATCGAGGTGGGCGCCAAGGCGGGCTCCGACGACGCGCTCAGCCGCATCGCCTCGGCTCTCGACGTTCCCGTCGAATGGATTCGGACTGCTCCATGACCCAGACCTACGACATGATCGTCCGCGGCGGAGAGATCGCGAACCACGCGGGGCGCGGCCTGGCAGACGTCGGCGTGCGCGACGGCCGGATCGCCTTCGTCGGCGACTTGTCGCAGGCCTCGGCCGGCGAAGTGGTGGACGCCAGGGGCCTGACGGTCCTGCCCGGCGTCATCGACACCCAGGTCCACTTCCGCGAGCCGGGACTGGAGTGGAAGGAAGACCTCGAGACCGGTAGCCGGGCCGCCGCGCTGGGCGGCGTGGTCGCCGTGTTCGAAATGCCGAACACCAACCCCAACACCACCGATCCTGACACCCTGACCGACAAGCTGGCCCGGGCGCGCGACCGGATGTGGACCGACCACGCCTTCTACGTCGGCGGCACCCACGCCAACGCCGATCACCTGAACGAGCTGGAGCGCCTGCCGGGCTGCTGCGGAGTCAAGGTCTTCATGGGCGCCTCGACCGGCGACCTGCTGATCGCGGACGACGACGGCGTGCGTCAGGTGCTGTCCAACGTGCGCCGCCGCGCGACCTTCCATTCCGAAGACGAATACCGCCTGGCCGAACGCCGGGAGCTGGCTCGGCAGGGCGACTGGACCAGCCATCCGGAGGTCCGCGACGCCCAGTCGGCCATCCAGTCGACCGAGCGCCTGGTCCGTCTGGCGCGAGAGACCGGCGCGCGCATCCACGTCCTGCACGTCTCGACGGCTCAGGAGATCGAATTTCTGGCCCACCACCGCGACGTGGCCACCGTCGAGGTCACGCCCCAGCATCTGACGCTCGACGGCGACGAGGCCTATGAGCGGCTCAAGGCCCTGGCCCAGATGAACCCGCCGATCCGCAACCGTCCCCACATCGACGGCCTGTGGCGCGGCATCCAGCAGGGCGTCGTCGACGTCCTCGGTTCCGACCATGCCCCGCACACGCTGGAGGAGAAGGCGCGCCCCTATCCCGCCTCGCCGTCGGGCATGCCGGGCGTGCAGACGCTGGTTCCCGTGATGCTGACCCACGTCGCCGAGGGCCGGATGACGCTGGAACGCTTCATCGATCTGACCAGCGCCGGGGCCCAGCGCGTCTTCGGCACGGCGGGCAAGGGCCGCATGGCAGAGGGCTACGACGCCGACTTGACCCTGGTCGATCTGAACGCCCGTCGCACCATCACCCACGATCAGCAGGCCAGCCGCTGCGGCTGGACGCCGTTCGACGGTTTCGAAGCCAAGGGTTGGCCGATGGCGACGATCCTGCGCGGCCGTCAGGTCATGCGCGACGGCGAACTGCTGGGCGCGGCCCACGGCCGGCCCGTCCGCTTCATGGAGACCCTCAGCGCGGGGTGAGGATGAACCCCGCCACATCCTCGACCACGCCGTCGGCCAGCGGCAGATCGGGATCCGCATAGGTGGCGAAGTTCGCGGTCCGGTCGGCGGGCGCCGACTTCAGGACGTGGTTCGCGCCCTCCCAGATCACCATAATCGAGGTCGGCTTCGCCTCGTGCAGCGCCTGGGCGTCCACCAGCGAGGTCTGCAGATCGGTCGATCCCTGCCCGATGAAGACCGGGCCGTCGTAGGCCGCCATCAGCCGGGCCGGATCCAATGCCAGCAGGCTGATCATGTAGGGCTGGACCGACGGGCGCAGCAGATTGGCCAGCGCCGGCGGCGCGTCGGGCGCGAGTTCGCCGGCCTCCAGCCTGGCCAGGGCGTCGAATGCCTGCGTTCTGAGCGGCTCCGGCAGCTGCGGACCCAGCTGTTCCTCCAGCACCGCGCGGGGGCGTCGCCCCATGCCGGACAGCAGGACCAGGCCGCAGATGCCCTCAGGCGCGCGATCGACCGCCATCTGGGCGACGCCGACGCCTTCGCTGTGCCCGATCAGCCAGACGCAGTCCTGGCCCGTGCGGGTGCGCGCCTCCGCCGCGAACGCCAGAGCGTCGTCCACCATGTCGGTGAACCGCAGGTCCGCTTCGGCGCCCAGCGCCGCCCGGCTCTCGCCGACGCCGCGCTTGTCGTACCGCACCGTGGCAACGCCCCGTTCGGCGAGGCCGTCGGCCAGCAGCCGGTACGACCCCGCGGAGACGCCCATCGGACTGTTCCCGTCTCGGTCCGTGGGGCCGGAGCCGGCGATGATCACGGCCGCGGCGCGCGTCGGCCCTTCGGGCGTGGTCAGCGTGCCGTGGACGGGCGCCAGGGGACTGGCGACCTGGATCGGCGTCGTCGTCGGGTCGGTCAGCGCCAAGGCGGCGAAAAGGGCGAGCGAAATCATGGTCGTCTCCTGCGAGAAAGATCAGAAGGGCTGGCGTTCCGGGTCGGTCCGCCACACTCGCCAGCTTTCGAAGACCGAGGCCGCGGCGGCGATCAGCGTCCCGACGATCACGGCCTGAAAGGCCAGCGGCTGGGGCGCGACAGGCGCGGCGATCAGCCCCGCGAGGCCGATCAGGCTGAACAGCCTCCCGGCCAGACGATTGGATCGGTCCCACGCCGTCCGGCTCTTCAGCGCCCACGGGGTCCGGACCCCGGCCACCGGATTGGGACCCACGCGGCCCAGGACCGCGCCCGTCAGAAGCAGCAGCAGACAGAGTCCCGCCGTCGGCGCCTTGTCCGCCATGCTGACGACGCCGGTCACGCTGACCGACCCCAGCAGGACGGCGACGCAGGTGATCACGACGACCACCATCAGCTGGCCGGCCCGCAACGCCCGAGTTCGGGCGGCGTCGGGCGCGCGGCGCGCCGCCATGCCCATCCCCAGCCCCAGCGTCGCCGTCAGCAGGGCGAAGACGCCCATCAGCAGCGCCACTTCGACCCGCGTGCCGAAGCCGTCGGCGACGCCGTCCCAGCCGAAGTGGACCGGCAGGGCACCCGTCGGCCCCGCCACGCCGATGGCGACGGCCGCCGCCGCCGTCCCCAGCGCCGCCAGTGCGGCGGCCGCGTCGCCCGGATGTGTCCGACGTTCACGCATCGCGCGTCCCCTCCGGCTCCCCGGCGGGCTTCGCCGAGTTCAGAATTCCCAACATGAAGGCCAAGCCCTCTTCGACCGCCGAAATCTCGAGGCGGTATCGGATTGACGTGCCGTGCCGCTCGGGCGCCACCAGGTTGGCGGCCTTCAGCGCGTTCAGGTGACCCGTCACCGTCGGCCAGCTCAGGTCGAACGCCTCGGCGATCTCGCCGGACGTGAGCGGTCCCTTGCGCAGCATGTCGATGATGCGACGCCGGACCGGATGCGACAGGGCCTTGAACAGATCGTTCATAGGCAAAAGACTAATTAGGAATATGCCTAAGTCAAGTCAGACCGAGAAGCTGACGCCGCACCCGCAGCTGCTGGCCGCGTTCGGATTGCGCACCACGAACTGCGCCCCGCTCAGATCGTCGACGAAATCGACGACCGAGCCGACCAGGAAAGGCAGGGAGACTGGGTCCACCAGCGCCGTCCGGCCGTCGGTCTCGACCCGCAGGTCGTCGGCCTCGCCGCTCTCCACCAGCTCGAACCGGTACTGGAAGCCGGAGCAGCCGCCGCCGTCGACGGCGACGCGCAGCATCAGCGGGTGCCCCTGCTGCTCGGACAGCTTGGCCAGACGCGCCGCAGCCGCCGGGGTCATCGTCAGGTCCGGCCCGGAGGCGCGCCCTGCGTCGATGCGGAAATCTGTGGATTGGACGCTGCTCACGGGGGTCTATATGAGGCCGGGGCGGGCGTTCGCAAAGGCCCGCCGTCATACTGGCGCAGACCCTTTGAGCACCACCGACCGCCGCCTGGCCCCCTATGCCGAGATCGTCGCCGCCTCGCGCGGGCGTCTGGTCCCCGAGCCCGTCAGCCGCACCCGCACAGCCTTCGCCCGCGACCGCGACCGCATCATCCACTGCACCGCCTTCCGTCGGCTGAAGGAAAAGACCCAGGTCTTCGTGGCGCACGAAGGCGATCACTACCGCACCCGCCTGACGCACAGCCTGGAGGTGGCGCAGATCGCCCGGTCGATCGCCCACGCGCTGAAGCTGGACACGGATCTGGCCGAGACGGTCGCCCTGGCCCACGACCTGGGTCACCCGCCCTTCGGTCACGCCGGCGAGGACGAGCTGCAGGCGCGCATGGCCGACTTCGGCGGCTTCGATCACAACGTCCAGACCTTCCGCGTCGTGACCAAGCTGGAAGAGCGCTATCCGGCGTTCAAGGGCCTGAACCTGTCGTGGGAGACGGTTGAGGGCGTGATCAAGCACAACGGCCCGATCGCCCACCGGCTGGACGAACCGGCCTGGGCGCCGATCCGCGACTATCACGCCCAGTGGGACGTGCAGCCCGACGGCTTCGCGTCGCTGGAGGCCCAGGCCGCCGCCATCGCCGACGACATCGCCTACAACAACCACGACGTGGACGACGGCGTGCAGGCCGGCCTGCTCAGTCTGGCGGAGCTGGAGACCGTGCCGCTGATCGGTCCGCAGCTGCTGGCCACGCGCCGCGACTGGCCCGACGCCGACGACCGCATGGTCCGGCTGGAGGCCGTGCGCCGCATGATCGGCGTCATGGTCGAGGACGTGCTGGCCGAAACGGAGGCGCGCCTGGCCGCCGACGGGGTCGAGACGGTCGACGAGGTGCGCGCCGCCCGCCGCACCCTGGTGTCCTTCTCGCCCGCCATGCTGGCCGACCTAGCGGTGTTGAGGAAGCATCTGTTCGAGCGGATGTACCGCCACTATCGCGTCAATCGCACCCGCAGCCAGGCGCGGCGCATCCTGGCCGAGATGTTTGCGCTGTTCATGGCCGAGCCCGAGGTCATGCCGCCCGAATGGTCCGGCAAGGCCCAAAGCTCGGGTTCGGGGGGAGACGAGGCGCGAAAGGCGCGCGCGGTCTGCGACTACATCGCCGGCATGACGGACCGCTACGCGATCGAGGAGCACAAACGGCTGTTCAGCCTCGATCTGGCCCTCGATCTGTGATGCGAAGCGGGGGCGGGCGGGGCTAGACTGCGGTCCCGCGCGTTCGATTCGCCCGGACCGCCAGCGAGGCCGCCATGTCGCACGAAGATCCGCACCGCCAGGACCGCGGGGCCTACACCCCGCCCACCGACGACGACCTGTCGCTGCGTCGCGGCGGCTATGACCCGCGCGTGCGCGCCGGCGGCGGCGGCAAGGCCCCGCCCGTGACCCTGCTGATCAGCGCCGCCGTGCTGCTGGTCCTGATCGTCGCCGTGGTGCTGTACTACCGCGCCGGGCCGCGCGGGTCGCAGGACGCCCCGCCCGTCGTCGGCACGCCCGTGGGCGACCTGAAGGTCGAGGCCCCCGCCGACGCCCAGCCGATCGATCCCGCGGAGGGCATCGACGTCTATGACGAAGCCGTGCCGCCGGACACGGCGCCCACCTACGCCCCGCCTCCCGCGCCCGTTCTGCCGCGCCCGGCGCCCAAGACGGAGACCCCGCCTCCGGCCAAGACGACGCCGCCCACCAAGACCGAAACGCCGCCGCCCGCGTCCGCGTCCGGCTCTGCAAGCGTCCAGATCGGCGCCTTCTCCACGCCCGGCCAGGCCGAGCAGCAGTGGGCCGCCGTCATCGCGCGCTATCCCCAGCTGACCGGCGGCGCCGGCAAGCGCGTGCAGGAAGTGACCAGCTCGTCCGGCTCGACCCTGTACCGTACCTCGGTGACCGGGCTGACGACCGAAAACGCCCGCGCGCTGTGCGGCGGCATCCGTGCCGCCGGCGGCGACTGCATCGTGCGCTGAGGTCGAGCTGAGCGACGCGGCCATCCGGAAAGAACGGGGCGCGGCATGAGCACCGCCATGGTCCTGGGCTGCGCGGGGCAGGAGCTGACGGCCGACGAGGCCGCCTTTTTCGCCGACGCCGATCCGTGGGGCTTCATCCTGTTCCGCCGCAACGTCGGCACGCCGGAGCAGGTGCGCCGCCTGACCGACGCCCTGCGCGCCGCCGTCGGCTGGGACGCGCCGATCCTGATCGATCAGGAGGGCGGCCGGGTCCAGCGCATGGGGCCGCCGCACTGGCCGAAATACCCGCCGGGCGAGGCCTATCTGAAGGCCACCAACGATCCCTTGGCCGCGCGCGAACTTGCCCGCTTGGGCGCGCGGCTGATGGCGCACGATCTGAAGGCGGTCGGCATCAACGTGGACTGCCTGCCGGTGCTGGACGTGCCGGTGCCCGGCGCCCACGACATCATCGGCGACCGCGCCTATGCCCACGATCCGGCCACCGTCGCCCGGCTGGGCCGCGCCGCGGCGGAGGGCCTGCTGGCCGGCGGCGTCCTGCCTGTCATCAAGCACATGCCCGGCCACGGGCGCGCCTTCGCCGACAGCCACAAGGAGCTGCCGACCGTCCACGCCGACTTCGACACGCTCGACGCCTGGGACTTCGCGCCGTTCAAGGCGCTGTCGGACATGCCCATGGCCATGACGGCGCACGTCGTCTTCACCGCGATCGACAAGAAGCGCCCGGCCACCCAGTCGAAGAAGGCCATCAAGCTGATGCGTGAGCACCTGGGCTTCCAGGGCTTCCTGTTCTCCGACGACCTTGTGATGAACGCCCTGTCCGGCGACCTGACGCAGCGGGCCGAGGACGCGCTCAAGGCGGGCTGCGACGCCGTCGTCCACTGGAACGGCGACATGGCGGAGATGAAGCAGGTCGCCGCCGGCGTCGGCAAAATGAAGGGCAAGTCCGCCAGGCGCGCGGCCGCCGCCCTGGCCCGCATCGTCCACACCCCTGAGCCCTTGGACGAGTTCGAGGCCCGCGAACGTTTCTCTGCGATGCTGGAAGGACGGCTCGAAGCCGCCAAAGGCCCGGACGTGGGGGAGGCGCAGGCGTGAGAGCGGCGTGTTGGCTCTTCGTGACGACCCTCCTCGGTTCGCTCGGTGGATGCGTCTCTTGTGAGGTCACCGGCAGTTGTCCGCCGGCGTCGAAGGCCTACGCATCCATCGCTGCGCTACCTCGAGAAGCCCAGGAACAGGCGCTTCTGAAGATGCCGATCCCGGATCGTCTGGACGCCTATCACGACGTCTACGTTCGGTCGGGGCATCCGCGCACGATGTTGACGGAGGCCTTCGTGGGAACGGGCGCGGAGGGATTCGATCTCGCGATAGAGCGGATGACCGACCCGCGCTCCTTCATCGAGCATTTCTGGATCATTCATTCGATGGGGCTCAGACGCGAAGTCGACGTCTGTGCGCCTCGCTTCAGGGTTCCGCTTGCCGCGAAGCTGGCCGAACATCACAGCGCCGATCCCGACCATCCGGTCGTGGTCGAATTCGATGGCTGCGAGTTGGTGATTTGACCGACGCCTTCCAGCCCAATCTGGACTTCTCCGCCGTCGAACAGGCCGACGCGGCGGACGCCTTCGTGGTCGATCTGGAAGGCTATGAGGGTCCGCTGCACGTGCTGCTGGCGCTGGCGCGGGCGCAGAAGGTCGATCTGCTGAAGCTGTCGATCACTACGCTGGCCGAGCAGTATCTGGCCTTCGTGCAGGAGGCGCGGCGGCGCAACTTCGCCCTGGCCGCCGACTATCTGGTCATGGCCAGCTGGCTGGCGTTCCTCAAGTCCAAGCTGCTGATTCCCCGCGCGGAGAAGGAGAAGGACGGCGAGGTTCCGGCGGAGGAGCTGGCCGCCGCCCTGGCCTTCCGCCTGCGCAAGCTCGAAGCCATGCGCCGGGCGGGCGAGACCCTGACCCAACGGCCCGTCCTGGGCCGCGAAATCTTCATGCGCGGCGATCCCGAGGCGACGGTGATCATCCCGTCCGATCGCATCGACGCCGATCTGTACCGCCTGATGAGCGCCTACGTTTCCCAGCGGCGGCGCGAGGCGCGGCGGCAGTACACGCCCGGTCAGCGTATCGAGGCCTTTCCACTGGAGGCCGCGCGCGACTGGCTGCGCGCGCGCCTGCCGACGGTGCAACAATGGACGCCGCTGACCGCCGTCGCCCCCGACGCCGACCCTGACGATCCTGACGGTCCCAGCCGCGCCAGCTATCTGGCGTCCACGCTGTCCGCCGGTCTGGAGCTCGTGAAGGAAGGAGCCATGGACGTGCGGCAGGAGGCGATCTTCGCCGACCTGTACGTCAAGCGGCGCGGGCACGGCCAGCCGCTGGAGCTGACGCCGTGACGGACCTGAAGTTCCAGCCCGACGAACTGGAGATCGAACGCCGCGTCGAGGCCCTGCTGTTCGCCGCCGCCGCGCCCCTGTCGGCCGCCGACCTGGCCCGCCGCCTGCCCGAGGGGGCCGACGTCACCGCCGCCCTGATGGCGTTGAAGGACCGCTACGGCGAGCGCGGCGTGCGCCTGGAGTGCGTCGCCGACCGCTGGCGCTTCGCCACCGCGCCCGACTTGGCCTTCCTGATGACCGAAGAGCGCGACGAGCCGCGCAAGCTGTCGCGCGCCGCGCTGGAGACGCTGGCCATCATCGCCTACCACCAGCCGTGCACCCGGGCCGAGATCGAGAGCGTGCGGGGCGTGGGTCTTTCCAAGGGCACGCTGGATCTGCTGCTGGAGATGGGGTTCGTGCGCCTGCGCGGGCGCCGCCGCACGCCGGGTCGCCCCGTCACCTACGGCACCGCCGACCGCTTCCTGGAGCATTTCGGCCTGGCCAGCCTGGCCGACCTGCCGGGCCTGCAGGACATGAAGGCCGCAGGCCTCCTGGATTTCGCCATCCCTTCCGGCTTCGAAGTGCCCCAGCCGGGCGCCAGCGAGGACGGCGAGGACCTTCTGGACCTCGACGACGCAGCTCCAGAGTTCGCCCAGGACTTCGTGCGGGAGGATTGATCCTCGGTCAGACGCCGAGGATCCAGCCCTCTTCGCCCTCGACCTGGGCGATCAGGTCGTCAGCCGCGCCCTTCGGCGGCGCGAAGGCGGTCGACAGCGTTCCCGCCTCGTCCATCTGCGCGAAATGTTCGGCGGTGACGCGCACCTGAGCCTGATCCTTGAACTCGCCGGGGTTCGGCCTGGCGTCCCACATCGACGGCCACACCTCAACCACCAGGGTCGACAGCGGCTCGACGTCGGCGAGGTCCAGCTTGCGCCAGCCGGTGCCGAACGGCCAGACGGCGGCGCTTTCGCCCAGTTTCTCCATCAGGCGTCGCACGGCCGCGATGCCGACCAGCGTCTGTCCGCCGACCGCGCCCGCGCCGTGCATCTGCCAGACGCTCTTGGGCTGCAGGCGCCCTTTGCGGACCGCCAGTTCCGTGGCGCGGAACTCCGGCATGTCGCCCGATCCTTCCGGCGGCTTGGTCGCCGTCAGCCAGCGCTGCGTCTGCTTCGCGGGCGCGCCCCAGAACGGCCAGGCCGCGTCGGTCATCAGCCGGTTCATCTTGGCCGCGACCTGATAGCGGTTGTTGGTGTTGTCGGCCTTGTCCACGACGTTGGACGCCACGAACTTCCACATCGCCGACCACGGCGTGCCGGTCAGGCCCAGACGCGTCGCCGTGCCCGCCGGATAACCCAGGTTGAAGTCGAACCCCAGCAGCACCCGGTCGCCGCGCTTGCGGTGGTCGGCCAGCAGGTCGGCGATCAGCTTCTCGCCCTCGGCGCGCGTCGCGACGTTGTGCGTCTCGGTGTACAGGCGGAAGCGCACGTCGCGCTTGGCCACGCCGATCCAGACGGAGTTGTCGCCCAGCTTCTTGCCCTCGGCGGCGGTCCAGTCGGCGATGATGTAGGCGTCGAACAGACGGGCCACGGGAAATCTCGGCAGGGGAGGGGAAGGGAAGCGCGCTTCTAGCCCCCGGGGCCGCGCCGCTCAACCGCGCAGCAGGGCTTCCAGATGCGACAGCCAGCGCCGCCCCAGCCTCAGCGCCTCGGCCGGCGAGCCCGTCTGTGTGGGCGACGTGGCGTTCCACAGGTCCAGCTCGAACTCCGGATGCCGCGCGTCGGCGAACATCAGGCGCAGCACCACCTGCTCGGCGTCGGGAGCCAGCACGTCCAGCGATTTGCGCGCCTCGCCGCGCCGCACCCGGGCCAGCACGTGCCCGTCCACGATCACCTCGCCGCCCTCGATCTCCTCGAAGGCGTAAACCAGTCCGGCCCCGCCGCGATCCCACAGCACCGCCACCTGACCGCCCTCGAAGTCCAGTCCGGCGGCGCGGCCCTCGGCGGCGGAATAGGCTTCGGTCTCGGCCGGCGCGCCCAGCGACTTCAGCATGGCGCGGCGCATCCGCCGTTCGGGCTCCATCCACCACGCCAGCGCCAGCACGCCGGTGGTGCCCGCCGCCGCGATCAGGGCGACCAGCAGGAACAGCCGGATCGCCTCTCCCACGCCTCAGTCCTCCAACTCGACGACCACCGGCACGTGGTCGGACGGCTTGTCCATGTCGCGCGCGTCGCGGTGCGTCTCCACGCCCCGGAAGCGGTCCGCCGCCTGCGGCGAGAGCAGGTGGAAGTCGATGCGGATGCCGTGGTCGCGCTGCCACGCCCCGGCCTGATAGTCCCAGAAGGTGTAGGTCCCCGGCGGCTGTCGGCCCAGCTCGCCCGCGTCGTACAGGCCCAGGCCCTTGAGCGCCCGGAACGCGGACCGGCTCTCCGGCTGGAACAGCGCGTCGCCCACCCAAGCCGCCGGGTTCTTCGCGTCGCCCGGCGTCGGGATGACGTTGTAGTCGCCCATCAGGGTGAAGGCCTCCTCCTGCTCCAGCAGAGCGGCGGCCTGGGCGTGCAGGCGGCCGAACCAGTCCAGCTTGTAGGCGAACTTCGGCGTGTCGATCGGATTGCCGTTGGGCAGATACAGGCACCCCACCCGCACCGGGCGCGGGCACTCCACCACCGCTTCGAGATAGCGCGCCTGGGGACCCTCGACCTCCACTCCCGAGCCGTCTTCGCCCGGCAGGCCGCGACGCACGTCGGACAGTAGGAATTTCGACAGCAGGGCGACGCCGTTGTAGGTCTTCTGGCCGTTCGTCTCGACGTTGTAGCCCAGCGATTCAAAGGCCTCGCGCGGGAATTTCTCGTCCAGGCATTTGATCTCCTGGAAGCCGACCACGTCCGGCTGCGCGGCCTCCAGCCACGCCAGCACGGTGGGCAGGCGGGCGTTGACCGAGTTTACGTTCCAGGTGGCGATGCGCATGGGACGACGCTAATGCGCGTCGCCCGTCGCCGGAAGGGGGCGCGCGACCGTCACTCCACGCGCGTCAGATTGCAGGGGCGCCGGAAGATCTGCGGGGCGTCGATGCAGGAATAGGTCTGCTGCGCCGCGTCGTCCTTGAACCGCACGATGATGCCGTCGCCCGAAGCGCAGCGAATTTCGTAGAAGGAGCCCCGATCCCCGCCGTCGCCCATCCATTCGACCTCGGCGGGCACGCAGGCCGCGGCGTCCGAGCCGGCGACCAGGCGCGGCCATTCGGCGGCGTTCTCCTCGCGGGTCGAATACAGGCAGGCGCCCGGCGTCTTCAGGCTGGTCATCCAGCACGACCGGCTGACCCAAGCGCCGTCGCGCTTCTGCAGCAGCCAGCCGTCGCGCCCGGCGCAACCGACCTCATAGGCGTCGACGCCCGTCGCCAGGGCTTCGTCGACGCGGCAGTCCAGACCCGCGTCGCGCGCATAACCGCCCACCACGGCGACGGCGTTCTGGTTCGCCTCCAGCTCGCACTGCAGCCCGACCTCGGCGTTCGGATCGGCGGCGCGGGCCTGGGCGGCATAACCCGCTTGGCCCAGACAGTCATAGGACTGCGGCGGTTCGGACGCGATGACGATGAAGCCGGGTCCGGCGTCGCAGGCGATCTCGAAGATGTCGTGTCGCCCTTCGGTCGTGCGGCCCAGCGTGCGCGCCTCCTTGACGTCGCATCCGGTGCCCGCGGCCGTGGCGGCGGCCTGAGCCAGGCGACGCTCCCGCGCCAGTTCGGCGGGCGAACGGGAGGCGTTCCGGCTGGCGCGCGCCTCGCTCTCGCGTCCGTAGGCGGCCGAGGCCGCGCCGCGCAGCTGCTGCACGTCGCGCTGGCCGGGGTTCATGGCACCGGAGCCGCCGCCCGGCGCCTGCGCGAGCGCGGCGCCCGCGGCGGTCATCAGCGCGCCGCCGGCCAAGGCCGCCATCACTGATTTGAAGTGTCTCATCACGCCGCTCCTCCCAGACCGCGCCGGCCTTCATGGCGCCGACAGTCCGCCTGGGGCGAGCCACGGTCAAGCGTCGCGGGCGGATGCGAAAAAGGCCCGGCGTCGCCGCCGGGCGTCCTCCATCGTATCGTGCCTTGGCCTCAGGCGCGGCCGCCGCTGGCCGCCGCCGCGGCGGGCGGGGTCAGCGCGCAGTCGCGACGGAAGATCTGCTGGGCGTCGATGCAGGAATAGGTCTGCTGGCCCGCGCCGTCCTTGAACCGGACGATGATGCCGTCGCCCGAGGCGCACTTCAGCTCGTAGAACGAACCGCGCTCCGGGTTGTCGCCGATCCAGGCCACGTCCTGGATGTCGCACGCCGCGGCGTCGGTGCCGGCCACCAGCTTCGGCCACTCGGCGCTCATCTCCTCGCGCGAGGAATAGCGGCAGGCGGCGTCGGCGATCAGAGAGAACTGCCAGCAGCTCATCGGCTTCCAGCCCGCCTCGGTCTTCTCCAGACGCCAGCCGTCGCGACCGGCGCAGCCGATCTCGTACACGCCCTGGGCCGTCGCGACGGCCTGATCGACCTCGCATTCCAGACCGGCCTCGCGGCCATAGGCGGCGATCACGCCGACGTTGTTCTGGTTGCCCGGCAGGCGGCACTGAAGCCCGACGTCCGCGGCCGGGTCGGCCTCGCGCGCCAGCTGGCCATAGCTCCACTGCAGGACGCAGTCGTTGGCCTTGGGCGCGGCGGCGGCGGCCTCGATGATGTAGCCGGGGCCGGTGGCGCAGGCGACTTCGTACAGCTTGGTGCCGTCCTCCCGCGCGCCGAGCAGGGCGCTTTCGGTCATCTGGCACTGCGGCGCGCTGGCCGCGACCAGCGGCGCGGCCTCGGCGGCCACCTGTTCGGGCGTCGGCGCGGCGGCCGCCTGCACGCGGGCGCGGTTGTTGCGGCGGTCGTCGGAGCTGGACTGGTTTCCGTCGCTGACGCGGCCCGGCTGAACCCTCGTGACGTTGCGCTGCTGCTCGTCGCGCTGGCTGGTGGTCTCGCCGCCGTCCTGCGCCAGGGCGGCGCCGGCGATCGAGAGGCAGGCGAGCGAGGTCGCCACGAAAAGCTTGAGCATCACGGGAATCCCATCGTTGGTTTCGAGGAAGCGATGACCGTCCCTTCTCACACGGTCAAGGCGAGTATGCGGCGACAAGCTGGACGAAAGCGGCAGCTGTGGCATAAACGAGCCCGTTGCTTTTGGAGACGCACCTTGGCCGAGGGCGAAGTCCCTTCCCGCGCCGTCGATCGCGGACTGACCTATCCCTTGGGCGCGCCCCCCGCGGCGGGAGAAGCCGTCGAAGCCGCGCCCGGCGTGCTGTGGATGCGTCTGCCGCTGCCCATGGCGCTGGATCACGTGAACGTCTGGGCGCTGCGCGACGGGGACGGCTGGGTCGTCGTGGATGCGGGCCTGCGGACGCCGCCGACGGTGGCGGCGTGGGAGGCCGCGCTGGCCGGGCCGCTGGGCGGTCGCCCCGTCACGCGCGTGATCTGCACCCACATGCACCCCGACCACATCGGCCTGGCGGGATGGCTGTGCGAGCGGTTCGGCGCGCCCCTGCTGATGTCGCGGCTGGAGTACGTCACGGGCCGGATGCTGATTTCGGATGCGGGCCCGGCGCCCCAGGCCGGCGCGGATTTCTATCGTCGCGCGGGCTGGGACGACGTCCAGATCGCGCGCTGGCGCGACGGTTACGGCCGCTTCGGCGCCGCCGTCGCGCCTCTGCCGGCCGGTTACGAGCGACTGACCGAAGGCGACGTGCTGAGCGTCGACGGGCGGGAGTGGCACGTGGTGGTGGGCGACGGTCACAGCCCCGAGCACGTCTGCCTGTGGCGCAAGGACGACGGCGTCTTCATCGCCGGAGATCAGATTCTGCCGCGCATTTCGTCCAACGTCTCGGTCTGGCCGACGGAGCCGATGGCCGATCCCTTGGGCGACTGGCTGCGTTCGTTGGCCAGGCTGCGCGATCTGCTGCCCGACGATCTGCTGATCCTTCCCTCGCATGGCGAGCCGTTCCGGGGCGTCCATGCGCGGCTCGAAGCCCTGACGCGCGGCCACGAGGTCTCGCTGAAGCGGCTGGAGCGTCGCCTCGGCGACCCGGCCCGCGCGGTGGACGTCTTCGCCACCCTGTTCGGGCGCCCGGTCGGCGACGGCCTGCTGGGCATGGCGACCGGCGAGGCGATCGCACACTTGAACCATCTTGAACGCCATGGCCGGGCCGTCCGTCGGACGGGCGAAGGCGGCGCCGAATTCTGGACCTCCGACACGGGAACTTCCGCATGACCGACCACGTCCGCACCTCGCTGGAAGCCGGCGTCCTTAGCGTCACTCTCGCCCGCGCCGAGAAGAAGAACGCCATCACCCAGGCCATGTACGCCGCCCTGGCCGAGGCGACGCGGCGCGCCTGGGATGACGACGCGGTCCGCGTGATCGTGTTCCGGGGCGAGGGTGACAGCTTTTCCGCCGGCAACGACATCGCCGACTTCATCGCCATCGGCCAGCAGAGCGGCGGCCAGATGGCCGACGCGCCGGTGTTCCACTTCCTCAAGGCGCTGGCCGAGCTGGACAAGCCCGCCGTCGCCGCCGTCCGGGGCCGAGCGGTCGGCATCGGCCTGACGCTGCTGCTTCACTGCGACATGGTGGTGGTGGCCGAGGACGCCCTGCTGTCAGCGCCCTTCATCAACCTTGCGCTGGCGCCCGAGGCGGCCTCGTCGATGCTCCTGCCGCAGGTCCTGGGACACCAGCGCGCCTTTGAGATTTTCGCCCTGGGCGAGCCGATCGACGGGCGGACGGCGCTGGCCTGGGGCCTGGCCAACCGGGCCGTGCCGGCGGATCAGGTCGACGCCGTGGCGGCCGAACTGGCGGCGAAGCTGGCCTCCCGCGCGCCCAACTCGCTTCGCAAGACCAAGCGCCTGATGCGCGACGCCGAGCGGCTGTGGGAGCTGATGCTGCGCGAAGGCGAGGCGTTCGGGTCGCAGATGACCAGTCCCGAGGCGATGGAGGCCTTCATGGCCTTCAGCCAGAAGCGCGCGCCGAACTTCGGGTGACGACGATTGCGGCGACGGCGGCGCGGGCGTAAAGGCGCGCGCCCATGTCCGCCCAACCTTCGCGCCTCACCACGCTCTTCCGGGTCGAACCGGAGACCGACGCCGACGCCGAACAGGTGGCGGCGCTGGTGGACGCCGCCTTCGGTCCCGGCCGACTGGCGAAGACGGCGGAGCGCGTGCGCGAGGCGTCGTCCCCTGCCTGCGGCTTCGTGCTGCGCGAGGCGGGAGGCGTCGTCGGCTCCGTGCGGCTCTGGCGGATCCGCGTGGGAATGACGCCGGCGCTGTTCCTGGGCCCCATCGCCGTGGAGGCGGCGGCGCGGCGCGCGGGCATGGGCGCGGCGCTGGTCGAGGCGGCCTTGGCCTGTGCCGGGACCGAAGGCATGGGCGGCGTGCTGCTGGTCGGTGATCACCCTTATTTCGGACGTTTCGGCTTCGCGCCGGTCGCCGACGTTGCGCTGCCCGGCCCGGTCGACGCGCGCCGACTGCTCTGGCGGCCGATCTCCGTCGAGGCGCCGCGGGGGGCCGTCGTCGGCGTCGTCGCCTGACGGTTTGCATGGCGCGCGACAGCGCCTAGCTTTCCGCCATGACCGACGGTTCCGCCTCCGACGCCCTCAGCCGCCTGATCCAGGCCGCCTCCGGGCGCGGCCTGCCGCCGGTGCACCTGTGGAATCCCGCGCACTGCGGCGAGATCGACATCGTCGTCGGCGCCGATGGCGTGTGGCGGCACGAGGGCTCGCCCATCCGACGCCCCGAGCTGGTGCGCCTCTTTTCGACCGTCCTGCGCAAGGACGGCGAGGACTATTGCCTGGTCACGCCCGTCGAGAAGCTGACGCTGAAGGTCGAAGACCTGCCGTTCCGGGCCCTTCTGATGCGGCGGGACGGCGAGGACCTGGTCTTCACCACCGACGTCGGCGACGAGGTGCGTGCGGACGCGGAGCATCCGATCCAGGTCGAGGTCGAAGACGCGACCGGCGAGCCGCGGCCCCGCCTGCACGTCCGGCGCGGTCTGCACGCCCGCATCGCGCGCAGCGTCTTCTATGACATGGTCGAGATGGCCGAACCGCGCGACGGCCGCCTGATCCTGACGTCGGGCGGGGCGACGTTCGACTTGGGTCCCGTCGCATGACCGGCCCCACGCTGCGCGACCGCCTGATCGCGGCGCTGGACCCGGTCGAGGGCTGGACCCGCGAGCGGCCGCCCGGGCGATCGGACTATGATCTCAATCCCGACGCCACGCGCCGCCCGCCCGGCGAGTTGCGCCCCGCCGCCGTTCTGGTCGCGATCACGCCGCGACCGACCGGGGCCACGGTGGTGCTGACGCGCCGCGCCGACGAGCTGACCAGCCACTCGGGACAGGTCGCCTTTCCTGGCGGGCGTCTGGACGCCGGCGAGACCGCCGTGGACGCCGCCCTACGCGAGGCGTGGGAGGAGGTCGGGCTGGACCCCGCCGCCGTCCAGCCGTTGGGCCTGTCCGACGCCTATGAAACGGTGACCGGCTTTCTGGTCACGCCGGTGGTCGGCTGGGTCGCGCAGTCGCAGCCCCTGACCCCGTCGCCCGCCGAGGTGGCGGAGGTCTTCGAGCCTCCGCTGGACTTCCTCCTGGACCGGGCCAACCACCGCCGCGACGGATGGGACGCACCGGACGGCCGCCGCCGCCACTTCTGGTCCATGCCGTGGGAGGGCCGCTACATCTGGGGCGCGACGGCCGGAATGCTGCGGGCGCTGTCCCAGAGGCTGGACGCCGCCGAGGAGGCCGCGGCGTGACGCGCCTGACGGATCAGGCCTGGCTGACGGCGCCCGCCACCGTCGCGGTCATGGACGCGCTGGAGGCGGAGGGCGGACCCGATTGCGCCCGCTTCGTCGGCGGCGCGGTGCGCAACGGCCTGATGGGACGGCCGGTCGACGACGTCGACGTCGCCACGACGCTGACCCCCGAGCGGGTGGTCACGGCCCTGAAGCGGGCGGGGCTGAAATCCGTGCCGACGGGCATCGATCACGGCACGGTCACCGCCGTCAGCGATCGAACCCCGTTCGAGATCACCACCCTGCGCCGGGACGTCTCCACCGACGGACGCCGCGCAACCGTGGCCTTCACCGACGACTGGGCCGAGGACGCCGCGCGCCGCGACTTCCGCCTGAACGCCCTCTACGCCGACCGCGACGGGCAGGTGTTCGATCCGACCGGCCACGGCGTCGAGGACGCTCTCGGCGGCCGCGTCGTCTTCGTCGGCGACCCGGAACGCCGCATCCGCGAGGATTACCTTCGGATCCTGCGCTTCTTCCGCTTCATGGCCTGGTACGGACACGCCGAGCCCGACGCGGAGGGGCTGGCCGCCTGCGCCGTGCTGAAGGACGGCATGGCGCAGCTGTCCGCCGAGCGCGTGTCGAAGGAGTTGCTGAAGCTGCTGGCGGCCCCCGACCCGGTCGAGGCGGTGCGCGCGATGGATCGGTCCGGCGTCCTCAGCGCCGTGCTGGGCGACGAGGGCAATGTGGCGCGGCTGGCGCGCGTCGTGCCGCTGTCCGACGACCCCCTGCTGCGTCTGTCCGCGCTGTGGCCGGACGACCGCGCCTTCGTCGCCGACGCCGCGCAATCCCTGCGCCTGCCGCGCGCCGCCTGGGACCGGCTGGAGGCCGCCGCCGGTCCGCTGGACGTCGACGCGCCCACCGCGCGGGCGGCGCGCCGCTTCGTCCACGCCTTGGGGGCCCAGGCGGCGCGGGATCGCGCGCTGAAAGCCGCGGCGACGCCTCTGCGCGACGCGGTCCTGGAGGTTGCGGAAACTTGGACCCCGCCCCGGCTCCCGGTCGGTGGACGCGAGGTCGCGCGTCTGGGCGTCGCCGCCGGACCGGACACCGGCGCCGTGCTGCGCGCCTTCGAACAGTCCTGGATCGCGGACGACTTTCCCGACGACGGCGTCGAGGCGCGCTTGGCCGCCGCCGTCAGGGCCGTGCGCGGCCGACGACGGTGACGATCGGCCGATGATCCGAGCCGTTCGGCCTGCCCAGGCCTCGGTCGATCACCGCCAGGTCCCGCGTGACCCAGACGTTGTCGATGCCGACCCCGAGGGCCGCCGGCAGGTCCGCGGGCCAGCTGCCCGGGAAGGCGGGGGCGGGCGTCATCCCGCTGCGCTCGGCGAACGCGCGGCCCACGCGCGCGTCCGTCACGCTGTTGAAGTCTCCGGCGATCACCCGCGAAGCCGGCCTTCCCGTCGCGGTCGTCCGGCCCAGCGCCTCGATCTGCCGAATCTGTTCCCACTGAACCTGATAGGGCCAGGGTCGCGTCAGATGCACGCCCGTGACCTTCAACGGCCCCAGCGGCGACCGCACCGTCGCGGTCAGGGCGTGGACGTCCGCCTCCTCGACCGCGCCCCCCAGCGGCCAGCGTGAGGCGATCACGGTGCGCGCGCCGCTGCCGCGCCAGTCGATGCGGGGCGAGGCCACGCGATGCGTCAGCTCCGGCGCGATCCGCGCCAGCGCCGCGAACGGGGCGTCGCCGGCCTCGATCAGGATCAGCACGTCGGGCCGCGCCGCCCGCACGCTGGCGGCGATCGCGTCGACGTCGTCGTTGAGCACATACAGATTGGCCGAATACATCCGGATCGTCGGCGCCCCGGCCTCGACCTCGCGCCGCTCGGGAAAGGCCTGCGGCGCGGCGGCCAGGGCGCAGATCAAGGTCGTCGCCGCTCCCGCCAGGATCGCCGGCCGCTGGCGCAGCAGGGCCAGCCCGAGGGTGACGACCAGGGCCGCCAGCGCCGCAGGCGCCGAAAACTGCGCCGCCAGATCCGTCCAGCGATGACCGACGCCGCTCAGGTCGGCCAGCCCCACGGCCAGCGGCGGGCCCAGCAGGGCGGCGGTGAACAGAAAGGCCAGCACGCTCTGCGCGCGCGGTCGAAATCGTGACATGGTGAACGGCGTTCGGCCTTGGGCGTTGAGGGACGGGCAGCTTGACAGGGGGACGCATGGCGCGCCGCACCATCGCCGATATCGAGAAGATCTGGACCAATGTCGACCGCCTGAAGAAGACGTCGGATCGGGTGGTCGGCATCGGACCCTTCGGCATCGGCCTGGACGGTCTGCTGACCTGGATCCCCGTGGTCGGCACCGCCTACACAGTGGGGGCGGCGGGCTGGCTCCTGATCCAGGCCGTGAAGGTGAAGGCGCCAGCCGGGACGATCGCGCGCATGCTGGGCTATCTCGGCATCGACAGCGCGACCACGGCGGTGGGGGAAATCCCCTTCCTCGACTTCGTGCCCAGCGTGGTCGACGTGCTGTTCCCGGGCCACCTGCTGGCCGCCAAGGCGCTGCAGGGGCACATCGAGAGCACGCACTGGGTCGAGGACAGCTATGCGAACGCGCGCGCCAGCGGCGATCATGACCGGCACCTCGAAAAGGTGCGCGGCGACCGCAAGCTGAAGCGCGTGATCTATCTGCACGACTGACGCGGCTTGACCTGACGCCGCCCTCACGGCCAAGTCCGGTCAGGCCGATCCGGCCCGCAGAGGGTTGAATGAGCGTCAGTCTGACCCGCGACGAACTCAGCGAAGCGCTCGGCCGCGTGGGCTCGGGCGACCGCGCCGCCTTCCGTCGCGTTTATGAGGCGACCTCCGCGAAGCTGATGGGCGTGTGCCTGCGTATCTTGTCCGACAGGCAGCTCGCCGAGGACGTCTTGCAGGAAACCTACGTCACAGTCTGGAGAAAAGCCGAGGCCTTCGACCCCTCGCGCGCCAGCCCCATCACCTGGCTGGTGACGATCGCCCGCAACCGTTCGATCGACCGGTTGCGTTCGGGGGCGGCGTCGCGCAAGTCCGTGCCGGTGGACGAGGCCTTCGATCTGGCCGACGACGCGCCCGCCGCCGACGACCTGGTCGCCGGTCGCCAGGACGCGCGCCGGCTGGCGGGCTGTCTGGGCGAGCTGGACGAACGCACGTCCGCCGCCATCCGCACCGCCTTCTTCGAGGGCGTGACCTATGAACAGCTGGCGGCGGCTGAGGGGACGCCGTTGGGCACCATGAAGAGCTGGATCCGGCGCGGCCTGCTGCGTCTGAGGTCCTGTCTGGAACGATGACCGAAGCCCCCACCACGCCCCACGAAGACGACGACGCCATGGCTGCGGAACTGTCCCTGCGCGTGCTTCCGGACCTCGAGGAGCGCGCCGCCCGCGCCCGCGCCGACGCCGACCCCGCCTTCGCCCGCCGGGTCGAGGACTGGGATGAGCGATTCGGCGTTCTGGCCGACGAGATCGCGCCCGTCGCCCCCGGCGCCGGCGTCTGGCCCGGCGTGGCCGCCGTCACCGCCGCCGCGAACGACGACGCGCCGCGCGTGCGATTCTGGCGCCGTTGGGCCGTCGGCTCGACCGGCCTTCTGGCCGCCAGCCTGGTCGCGGTGGCCTTCCTGGCGACCCGCCCGCAGCCCCAGCCCGCTCCCGCGGAGGCGCCCGCCGTCATGCGCGTGGCGACGCTGACGCTTCAGGACGGCGGCGTCGCGATGACGCTCGCGTACGACCCCTCCAGCGGCGAGCTGTACCTGGCCCCGACCGACAAGATGCAGGGCGACGTCCGCGTGCCGCATCTGTGGCTGATGATGCCCGAGGGCGGCGTGCGGCTGGTCGGCGCCATCGACGGGTCGGCGACGTCGCGCCATCGCCTGCAAGGCGTGATCCACGACATGGCGGGCCAGGCCGCCCAGGTCGCCGTCTCGATGGAGCAGCCGGGGCACACTCCCGCCGTCGACGCGCCCGACGGCCCGGTTGTCGCCAGCGGCAGCCTGCAGCGCCTCTGACCGCATCCGCTTCCCCGTCGCGGACGTAGCTGACGCGACGTTCGGCGCCCTTCCGATGGGCGGGCGCCCACCGTCCGGCGGGGAGGTCATTTGCCCTTCCTCGGGCCTCCCCGCCACCGCCGGAATGAAGGCGGCGCACGCCCGATTGCGATGATCGCGGGCGAAAAAACGCGCGGAAACAACCGTCTGTCCCACGGCGTACGTCATGCGCCGACGTCGGTCGTCGCGTCGACCAGCCTGCTCCCGACACCACAACGGGAGCCCGCACCATGTCCGACGACGCCACCCCCCGCCTCGATCTGCCCTTGCTGGCGGCGGGCCAGATGCAGAAGCACGTCACCCTCAATGAGGCGCTGACGCGCCTCGACGCCCTGATCCACCTGGCTGTGAAGAGCCGCGCCCTGACCGCCCAGCCCGCGACGCCGGGCGAGGGCGACGCCTGGCTGGTCCCCGGCGCGGCCACGGGCGCGTTCTGGAGCGTGATGGAGCCCGGCACCGTAGCCATGTTCCGGGACGGCGCCTGGCTGGAAATTCACGCGCCGACGGGCGCCCTGCTGCTGATCGAGGACGAGCGCAGGCTGCTGGTCCGGGCGCCGGACGGCTGGATCGATCTGGGCGGGGCGTTGGGCAGGGTCGACTTCGTCGAGGGCCTGGGCGTCGGCGCCTCCCCGGACGCGGCCAATCCGTTTCTGGCGCGACTGAATTCCGCCCTGCTGACCGCCGTTCGGGCGAGCGACGGCGGGACGGGCGACGTCCGTCTGGTCCTCAACAAGGAGGCGGCGTCCGACGTGGCCTCCGTCGTCTTCCAGACGGGATACGCCGGTCGCGCTGAGATCGGCCTGGTCGGCGTCGACCGCTGCGGTCTGCGCGTCAGCGCCGACGGTTCGGCCTGGACCGACGTCTTCGACGTCGATCCGACCACGGCGCGGGTCACCTTCGCCAAGGGCGTCCAGCGGCGTGAGGCGACCGTGTTCGCCGCGTCGGGCGCCTATGCCCCGCCGGCGTGGGCGCGACGCGTCGAGGCGCTGATCGTCGGCGGCGGGGGCGGCGGGGGCGGCGGCCAGGGCGGGGCGTCGGGGACGCTGCGCATGGGCGGCGGCGGCGGCGGCGCGGCGGGGCACGTGGTCGCGGCCTGGTCCGTCGAGGCCCTGTCCGGCGCCATGACGGTCACCGTCGGCGCGGGCGGATCGGGGGGCGCGGCGGGCGCGTCCGGGGGCGACGGCGGCGCGAGCGCCGTCCTGCTGGGCGGCGTGATCCTGGCCCGGGCCTTCGGCGGCGGCGGGGGCGGGGTGGGCGGCGGCGGGGGCTATGGAGGACTGGCGGTCCAGACGGGCAACGGCGGCGGCCCCAGCTATTCCGGCTCGACCGCAAGCGGCGGCGTCGCCTCGGCCAATCCCGACGGCGCGGGCGGCGGCGGCGGCGGTGGAGCGGTCACGGCGGCCAACGCAGCTCAGAACGGCGGCGCCGGCGGGGGCGGCGCGGTCATGGCCGTCTCCGCCGCCGGCGGCGGCGCGACCTCGGGCGCCGCGGGAGGAGCGGGACAGACCGCGCCTCTGCCGCAGCTGTGCCGCGCGGGCGGCGGCGGCGGGGGAGGGTCGGGTTCCGCCACGGCCCCCGGGCTGGCGGGAGGCGCGGGCGGAGCCTGGGGCGCGGGCGGCGGGGGTGGGGGCGGGGGACTGACGACCGGCGGCGCGGGCGGCGCCGGTGGGGCGGGCGTGGTCGTCGTCACGGCGGTGGGCTGACCATGGCTCTCTCGCTGTTCGACGATCCGTCCGTCCCCGACGACGAGCTCTGGGACGTGCCCGACCGCCTGACCTGGGAAGAATGCGTCGACGCGATGGCCTTCCCCTCCCGCAGAAGCGACCGCGAGGATGAGGACGACGACGCATGACCCCTACCTGCAACGATCCCGTCGCGGCGCCGCCGGAGGGGCGCTGGCTGTGGCGACGCCTGTTCGTCTTCCTCAGCGCCGCCGGACTGCACCATCTGCTGGCGCGCGCCATCGACCGGGCCGGTCCGGACGTCGCCGCACGCGCCGCCGACGGCCTGCTGATCCTGATCGGCCTGACGACCGTCGTCTATCTGGTCGCCCCCAGCGCCCAGCAGCTCGGCGCGCTGATGGCCGATCTTCGGCTGGGAGCGCGGCGATGAGCTTCCGTCTGTCCGCCCGATCCCGGGCGCGTCTTCAGGGCGTGCGCCCCGACCTGGTCGCCGTCGTCGAGGACGCGCTGGCGCTCAGCCCGATCGATTTCATGGTCACCGAGGGCCTGCGCTCGCCGCGGCGCCAGGCCGAGCTGGTCCGCGCCGGGGCCAGCCGCACGCTGAACTCGCGCCATCTGACGGGCCATGCCGTCGATCTGGCCGCCTTCGTCGACGGTCGCATCGCCTGGGACTGGCCGCTCTATCCGCGCATCGCCGTCGCCATGAAGGCGGCGGCGCGGCGGCGGGGCGTCGCTCTGATTTGGGGCGGCGACTGGCCCCGGCTGCGCGACGGCCCGCATTTCGAACTCGACCGAAAGGCCTACCCATGACCCCCGCCGTCGTCCGTCGCGTCCTGCTGAGGCTGGCGATCGTCGGGCTGATCCTGTCCGTCCTGATCGCGCTGCTCGCCCCGGCGCTGGGCTTTCGCTGGGATCCTTTCGACCTGTCCCAGCGACGCATCGGTCGGCTGGAAGCCCAGCTGGCCGAGGCGCGCACGGCGGCGTCCGCCTCCGAGCGCCGGGCCGGGGCCGAGGCCGCGCAGTCCGCTCGCGTCGAAACCCACCAGTCCCGTGTGACCGAGGCGACGCGCGTCGTCGTCGACGTCGTCGCCCAAGCTCCGGAGTCTCTCGATGCCCTTCACCCGCTCGCGCCTGATCGCGCCGCTCGTCTGCGCGACGCTGACCGCCGCCTGTGCGGCGTCGCCCCCGATCTCTGCGGCGCCGACCCCTCGCCTCAGTTTGCCGGCCGCGGCGACCACCCCCTGCCGCCTGCCGATCCTGCCTGACGCGGCGACCCAGGCGGATCTGGAGCGCGTCTACGTCGAACGCGGCGCCGCCCTGATCGCCTGCGACGGCGCGCGGCGGCTGGCGGTCGCCGCGTTCGAGGCCCAGGTGGCGCTGGGCGATCCCTGACCCGGCAGTTTCTGCACGGCGCCCGGCAAGAACTGCCGCCGGCGGACTCGTCGCCCGGCAAGTCCTGCCGGGTCGGGACGTGGTGAATCAGAAGTACCATAGGAAAAACAACGATCGCCGCCCCCGGCATGGCGAGATCGTTTCGGCCCCGACCTTGCTGCGAGAAGCCCGAGCAAAATGCTCCCGGCAGCCAAAATGGCGTCGGACACCTTGAAAGAAGGACTACGTGCGATGCCGCTGAACAGCGTCAACACGAACTCGGGCGCCATGATCGCCCTGCAGAACCTGCAAGCCACCAACAACGAACTCGGTGTCGTGCAGTCCCGCATCAACACCGGCAAAAAGATCGCCTCCGCCAAGGACAACGGCGCCATCTGGGCCATCGCCCAGGGCCAGCGTTCGGAAATCGGCGCTCTAAACGCGGTGAAGGACAGCCTCCAGCGCGGTCAATCGGCCACCGACGTCGCCATCGCCGCCGGCGAGACCGTCTCGGACCTGCTGATCCAGCTGAAGGAAAAGGCTCTGGCCGGCAGCGACACCTCGCTGACGACCTCGGCCCGCAAGGCCCTGAACGAAGACTTCAAGGCCATCCGCGACCAGATCACCACGGTCGTCAGCAACGCCAAGTTCAACGGCGTGAATCTGCTGGACAACTCGACGGGCACCAACGGCTTCAAGGCGCTGTCGAACGCCACGGGCTCGACCATCAAGGTGTCGGGTGAAAACCTGTCGCTGGGCGGCGCCAACGTGACGCTGGCGGCCACGGCCACCATCGGCACCTCGACGCTGGCCGCCTCGGCCCTGACGACGATCAACACCTCGATCGACAACGTGTCGTCGGCGCTGGCCCGCCTGGGCACCGGCTCCAACAGCCTCAGCACCCACCTGAAGTTCGTGGGCAAGCTGCAGGACACGCTGGAAGTCGGCGTGGGCAACCTGGTCGACGCCGACCTGGCCAAGGAAAGCGCTCGCCTCCAGGCGCTGCAGACGAAGCAGCAACTGGGCGTGCAGGCCCTGTCCATCGCCAACTCGTCCACCTCGATCCTGCTCGGACTGTTCCGCTAAGGGCCGAAGACGACCTGAGGGGCGGGCGTCTTCGGGCGCCCGCCCTGTCGTCGTGCAAGCCCTCCAACCGGAGGCGCCGGTTCGAAAGACCGGCCGGGAGACATGGAAAGCAATGCCAAGATAGCCCGCATCGCCCCCGTCGCCTCCCCCTCGGGCGCCGCGACTTCGGGCGACTTTGACCGTTCGCCGGCCTCTCAACAGGCCGACCAGGCGGCCCGCTATCGTCTTGTGATCGAAGAAGGGCCCGTCGCCGGGTCCTACGTCTACAAGACGCTGGACCGGGTCACCGGCGAGGTCGTTCGGCAACTGCCGCGCGATCAGGTGGTCGACCTCATGCGGGTCGGAAACTACGCCTCGGGCTCGGTGATCGACACCCGCGCCTGATCCGACCGGATCCTCGCGATCCCAGCCGCCGCGCCACCCTCATGGGTCGCGCGGGTTTCGTCGTGGTGAATCGCCGTTAACCATACGCACACGACTCGCCCCATAGCTTCCAGCCGAACTCAAAGAGGCTCGGGGCCGGATGACGAACAGCGTCCACACCAACAGCGCCGCGCAGATCGCGCTGCAGAATCTTTCCCGCACGAACGATCGGCTGTCCGACGTTCAGGGGCGCATCTCCACCGGCCTGAAGGTTCAGGGCGCCAAGGACAACGCCGCCATCTGGGCCATCGCCCAGGGACAGCGCGCCGACATCTCGTCCCTGGGAGCCGTGAAGCAAAGCCTGGACCGCGCCACCTCCATTGCCGACGTCGCGCTGGCGGCGGGCGAATCGATCTCCGACCTGCTGAACCAGCTGCGGGAAAAGGTCGTCGCGGCCAAGGACCAATCGCTGGGCACCCAGTCGCGTCAGCTGCTGAACAACGACTTCCAGGCCCTGCTGCGCGCGATCAACTCGGCGGTGCAGAACGCCACCTTCGACGGCGCCAACATCTTCAACGGCACGGTCACGCCGGGGATCAAATTCCTGGCCAACTCCGACGCGACGCAGACCGTCACGCTGTCGGCCAAGAACCTGACCCTGGGCGGGCCCATCATCAGCGTGGCCCTGACGTCGTCGCTGCTGACGATCACCAACGCCACCAACGCCCTGACCGCTCTGGACAACTCGATCACGGCGCTGAACTCGGCGCTGGGCGACGTCGGCGCGCAGGCCAAGCAGATCGGCGCGCACTCCAAGTTCGTCGGCAAGCTGGCCGACACGCTGGAATCCGGCGTCGGCAATCTGGTGGACGCCGATCTGGCCAAGGAAAGCGCGCGACTTCAGGCCCTGCAGGTCCAGCAGCAACTGGGCGCCCAGGCCCTGTCGATCGCCAACCAGGCGCCCCAGATCATCCTGTCGCTGTTCCGCGGCGGGTGATCGTGACCTCAGCGGCTTGAGGCGACCCTCAGGCCGACGGGGCGGGTTCCGATCTGGACGGGGCCAGGACGGGCGCGAGGCCTGGGCTTGGCGGCCAGTCCGTAGAGGGCCAGGAACGCGGCGAAAAGCGAACGCGGACGGATCATCGCATCTGACCTTTCGGCAGTGGATCGGGATCGACGGCGCATTAACGAATCGGTGCGAACACCGTTCCGCGGTCGGACGTTAACGCGTCGTCCACGCCGATCGAAGACCCTGAATTCAGGCGTCCACATGATCGACAACAGCTATCTTCTCGGCCTGTTCGGGGGGGCGTCCACGTCCACCGGCTTCAGCGCGTCTTCGGCGCTGGCCACGAAGAAGCGCCAGCCGACCGCGCCGTGGTCCTCCGGCGCCGCGGTGCCGACCGCCGACGCCCGCGTCCGCGCCGCGCTGGGCGGCCGCCGCATCGTCGACGAGGACGCCTTCAAGCCCGACGCCGCCGACGCCTCGGGGGACTACAAACGCCTCTTCGCCCTCTACCAGGGCCTCGAGACGCTCACCGCTCTGACCAATCGGGCCTCGGTGAAGGGCATCTCGGCGTCCGAGACCGCGCTGCTGCAGAAGCGGTTCGCGTCTGGCCTGTCGGAGATCGGCGACTGGCTGGGGACGGCCGACTTCGCCGACGTGCGGATGGTTCAGGGCGCCACGGCGACGACGTCCAAGACGACGACGGCCGTCCGTCGGGACTCGGCGATCTCCATCACGGCCCCCATCCACGAGGGCGCCCCGGACCAGCCCGTCGCGGCCTTCCAGGGCGACGTCGCCTTCACCATCGGCATCAGGAGGACCGTCGGCGCCACGACCTCCGTCGTGACCGTCGCCGTCGATCTGGCCGACATGGGCGCGACGCCGCGCACGCTCGACGCCGTGCTGAAACACGTCAACGACGCCCTTCAGGCCGCGGGCGTCGAGACGCGACTGGGGCGCGAGGCGGAGAGGACCCAGCCGAAGACGATCACCGTCAACGGCAAGCCCGTCACGCTTCCCGCCGGTCCCGATCGCTGGGCGCTGGCGATCCGCGGCACGGGGGCGGAGGCGGTGTCGTTCTCCGAAGCGGCGCCGCGCGACGCCGTCTATGTCGTTCAGGCCTCGGGCAAGGCCGGCGCGCACGAACTGCTGAAGTTCCAGTCGGATCAGGGCGGCGGCGCGCCCGCCACCGCCGCGCGCGTGGGCGAGACCCAGTGGGTCGACGGGCGCGTGTCCCAGACCGCCCTTCCGGAGGGGTATTCCGCCGTCCGCGCCTCGGCCGCCACCGCCGACGGCGGCGTCTGGCTGGTCGCCGACGTCGCAGGTCCGGTGGCCGATCAGGCCGTCAAGGGCGCGTCCGACGTGGCCCTGATCAAGCTGGACAGCGCGGGCCGCGTGGTCTCGACCCGCACCCTGGGCGCCGCGACCCAGGCCAACGGCTATGCCCTGGCGGTGTCCGCGGACGGCCGCGTGGCCGTCGCCGGTTCGGTCGTGGGCGCGCTGGACGGCGGCAAGGCGGGCGACGTCCCGACCGAGGCCGACAGCTTCGTCACCGTCTTCGACGCGGCGGGCGTCGAACAGTGGACCCAGCGACGGGGCGCGCGGGCCGCCGACGAGGCCACGTCCGTGTCCTTCGCCGCCGACGGGACGGTCGTCGTCGCGGGTCGCGCCAGGTCCGCCATGACCGGCGCCGCCCAGATCGGCGCTTGGGACGGCTACGTCCAGAGCTTCCGCGCCGATCAACTGTATCCCGGCGCGCCCTTCACCGTGACCTCGCCCGGCGTCGCGCAGTTCGGGACCTCGGGCGACGACTCGGTGTCCGCCTCGGTCGCCGTGGGCCAGGACCTCTTCACGACCGGCGTCGAGAGCGGGCGTCTGATCGTGCGCAAATGGAGCCTGGACGCGGCCGGCAGGCCGACCTTGGCCGCCACGCGCGACCTGGGCCAGGCCGGGGGCGAACCCGCCGGGATCGCCGTCGACGGCGGGCGGGTGATCGTCTCGGGAACCACGCACAACGCCGCCCTGGACGTCGGCGCCGTCACGCGCGCGCACTCGGGCGGGACCGACGCCTACGTGGTCGCGCTGGACGCGGATCTGGCGCCGTCGGCCGCCGATCGCCTGACCTATTTCGGCGGAACGGGGAACGACGACCTGGCCGACGTGAAGGTCCATGCGGGCAAGGTCTGGATCACGGGCCTGGCCGACCGGCCGCTGGACGCCAAGGACGACGCGGCGCGGCGCGGCTATCTGGCCCGTCTGGATCCCCTGACGGGGGCCATCGAGTGGACGCGCGACTGGGCGGGGGAGGGCGATCAGGCCCGACCGGCGACCTTGGCCGTGGCGGCCTCGTCGGCGGGCGTCCTGGACCGCCTGGGCCTGCCGCGCGGCGAGATCGCGCAGTCCGATTCGAAACGCCTGGTCGAGGCGACCTCGCTGAGGCCCGGCGACCGCTTCTACATCACGCCGCCGGGCGGCGGTCGCGCCGTCGCGGTCACCGTCGAAGCGCGCGACACGCTCCAGACCCTGGCCCGCAAGATCGAGGGCGCGTCTCTGGGACGGCTTAAGGTCACCGTCACCTCCGAGTCCGCCAAGGCCGACGACGCGCCGGGACTGGAAGCGGCGTTCTCCGGCCTGCAGCGGCTGTCGATCGTGCCGCGCGACGGCCGTGACGGCGCGGTCCTGACGGCGGGCGAACCGGGACGCGACGCGCTGGCGGGGCTGGGCCTGTCCGCCGGCTTCATCGGCCCGACGGCGCAGGAGGGGCAGGCCAAGACCTTCGGCCTGGACCTGCCGCGCACGCTGACGCTGTCGAACGCCGACGCGATCAAGGCCGCCGGCGAGCGCCTGCAGGCCGCCATGAAGGCCGTGCGCGACGCCTATCGCGCGCTGAATCCCGCCACCAGCGCGCCAGCCGTCACCGGCACGGCGCCGGCCTATCTCACCGCCCAGCTGGCCAACTATCAGGCCGCCCTGGCGCGCCTCGGCGGCTGAACGCGGTTCCCCGGCTTGGCGGTTGACGCGCGCCGCGTCGCCGGGGTTATTGGGGCTCGATCTTTCGCGAGCACCCCCGCATGGCCACGCCCTCCGACAATCGCGTCTTCCTGATCGCCGGCGGGGCCGCCGCGGTCATCGTGGCCGTGTCCCTGGCCCTGTGGTTCGGGCGCGGGACGGGCCCGACGGAGGCGCCGCCGGCGTCCAAGGGCGGGCTGACCGTCGACGTCGCCGAGGCTCCGACGCTGGAAAGCACGCGTGAGCTGCGCTGCTTCGTCGCCGGCCGCTTCGTCGGCATGGCCACGCTGGCCCAGTGCGCCGAGCGCAACGGCCTGGCCACCGACGCGCTGGACGTCGGCATCGACGAGACCGGGGCCCTGGCCGCCGCCCCGACCGCCTCGCTGGCCCCGCCCCCGGTCGAGCCGGCCCAGTTGGTCGATGCCGAACCCCTGCCGGAGCTGCCCGCTCCTACCGACGCAGCGCAACCGGCGGCCCCGGCGGGCGAAGCCTGCCTGCGCCACGCGGGCGGCGATTGGCGTCAGGTGTCGTCGAGCATGAGCCTGTCGGCCTGCGTCCAGGCGCTCTATTCCGGCACCTGCGTGCGCCCGGGCGACGCCCTGTACGGCCGCTGGGGCAACACCACCCTGCGTCTGGTGCCGGGCCGCGTCGAGCGGTCGGAGAATAACGCCGACTTCCGGACGTTGGTCGAGCAGGATCGTCGCTGCAACCTGGGCCCGGTGAACTGATGCGCCTCCTTTCGCTCGCGGCCGTGGCCGCCGCCTCCGCCGTCGCCGCCGCCTGCACCGGCGCGGTCGAGGTGCCCTATGATCCGGGCATCTGCTACTCCGTCGTCCCCGACGAGGCCGCCGAGAACGGCATCAAGCTGAACGTCGTCGCGCGCGACGTGAAGCAGCTTGAATACTGCGCCGCCCGTCTGGAGGAGATGCGCCTGCGCTTCCTCGGCATGGGCGGCTCGAACCGCGAGGTCATGGGCGCCTATCAGGGCAAGTTCATCTTCATCGACGCCACGGGCGTGAAGACGGGCGACACCCTGACCGGCGGCCGCTACTTCTTCCTGGCGCGCACCGGCGACGGCCGTCTGGCCATCCCGGGCGCCATTCAGCGCGAGGTGGACGGCACCCCCATCGGGGTCATCGCCCCGCCGGAGCCGGCTCAGCCGGCGGCGAACTGACAAGAACAAAGTTGGAACATCCGGCGCGGTGCGTTAAGGGTTCCGGTCACTTCAGAACGAGGAGCCTCCCATGGCGGGCAGCGTCAACAAGGTCATTCTGGTCGGCAATCTGGGCAAGGACCCGGAAATCCGCTCGCTGAACAACGGCGACCGCGTCGCCAACCTCTCGTTGGCCACGTCCGAGACCTGGCGCGACAAGTCCTCGGGCGAGCGCAAGGAAAAGACCGAGTGGCACCGCGTGGTGATCTTCAACGACAACATCGTGAAGGTCTGCGAGAACTACCTGAAGAAGGGCTCGACGGTGTACATTGAGGGCTCGCTGCAGACCCGCAAGTACGAGCAGAACGGCGTCGAGAAATACACGACCGAGGTCGTGATCCAGCGCTTCAACGGCAATCTGACCATGCTGGGCGGCCGCGGCGACGGCGCCTCGTCGGGCGGCGGTCGCTCCGATGACGACTACGGCTTTTCCGGCGGCCCCGCCCCCAAGTCCTCGGGGCCCAAGGAAAGCTACGACCTGAACGACGACATCCCGTTCTGATTTCCACATGGGGCAGGGGGCGCCCGGTCGCGTTCTGATCCTGGGCGCCGGCGGCTTCATCGGCGCCCAGGTCGCCGCCGCCTTTGACCGCGCGGGCTGGACGGTGCGCGCCGCCGCCCGCCGCCCCGCGTCCTCGTCTCGCCGGGCGCCCGGCTTCGACTGGGTCGCCCTCGACTTCGCCGATCCTCGGGCCGACTGGACCGCCGCGCTCGCCGGCGTGGACGCCGTCGTCAACTGCGTCGGCGCGCTTCAGGACGGGGCGGAAGACAGCCTGACCGCCGCCCACGTCGACGGCCCGCGCCGCCTGATCGACGCCATGCGGATCGCGGGCGTCCGGCGACTGGTCCACCTCTCCGCCGTCGGCGCGGACGACTCGGCCGGCACCGACTACGCCTGCACAAAGGCCGAGACGGAGCGGATGATCGCCGCCTCCGGTCTGGACTGGATCATCCTCAGGCCCTCGTTGGTGATCGGCCGCGGCGCGTTCGGCGGGACCGGGCTGATCCGGGCGCTGGCGGCCTTTCCCTTCTTCATCCCCTTGGTCGGCGGCACCCAATCGTTTCGTCCGATCTTCGCCGAGGATCTGGCCGCCGCGATCCTCGCCGCGACCGCCGCCCCGCCCGGCCTGACCGCCGACCTCGGCGGCCCGCAGGCCGTCACCCAGGCCGACCTCTTGCGAAAATACCGCGCCTGGCTGGGCCTGCCGCCGGTGCCGCTCTGGCGCGTCCCACAGGTGTTGGCGCGGCCCGCCCTGGTCGCGGGCGACCTGCTGGGCCGTCTCGGCTGGTCCTCGCCGCTGCGCACCACGTCTCTGGAGCAGATGAACCACGACGTCGCCGGCCGCGAGGACCCGTGGCCCCCGGCGCTGAGCGCACCGCCGCGCTGCTTCGACGCCGTCCTGCGCCAGACCCCGGCCTCGGTGCAGGACGTGCACCACGCCCGGCTCTGGTTCGTGCGTCCCTTGGCGATCGCCACGCTCAGCCTGTTCTGGATCGCCACGGGGGTCATCACCTTGCGCTGGGGCTGGGACGGCTCGGTGGCCACCC
This sequence comes from Afipia felis, assembly GCA_943371835.1. Classification (GTDB taxonomy): domain Bacteria; phylum Pseudomonadota; class Alphaproteobacteria; order Caulobacterales; family Caulobacteraceae; genus Brevundimonas. The sequence continues at coordinate 159,862 of CALRWJ020000001.1, forward strand.
TCCGGACCGGCGGCTTCGGCGCCCTGTCGGCGCTGATCGCGGGCGGAGGGGCGCTGGTCGACATTCTGCTGGGCATGGCCATCCTCAAGCGCTCCTGGACGGCGCGCGCCGCCGTCGCCATGGCCCTGGTCTCCGCCGCGTATCTCTTCGCCGGCACGCTCAGCCTGCCGCACCTGTGGCTCGATCCGCTCGGGCCGTGGCTGAAGGTCCTGCCGGGGATCGTCCTGGCGCTCTATGTCGCCGCGACGGAGGCGCGCCGCTGATGGACCTCCATGTCGCGCTGAAGGTCGTGCACATCCTGTCCGGCGCCGTCCTGTTCGGCACCGGCATGGGCATCGCCTTCTTCATGGTCTGGGCCAACCGGTCGCGCGACCCCGCCGCCGTGGCCCACGTGGCCGGGACGGTGGTCGTGGCCGACGCCCTCTTCACCGCCGTCGCCGTGGTCGTGCAGCCGCTCAGCGGGCTGGGGCTCATCCACCTTCAGGGATACGCCCTGACCGAGCCCTGGCTGCTGTGGGCCTATGGCCTCTACGTCCTGACCGGCGCCTGCTGGCTGCCGGTGGTCGCCATCCAGATCCGCCTGCGCGATTTGGCCCGCGCGGCCGCCGCGTCCGGCGTCCCGCTGCCGCCCGCCTACGACCGGCTCTATCGCGTCTGGTTCGCCCTCGGCTTCCCGGCCTTCGCGGCGGTGCTGGGCATCTACTGGCTGATGGTCGCCAAGCCGGGCTGAGCGTAACCCTTCGTCACCGGGTTTGACGCGCATCGGCGGCGGTCGCGTGCCATAGCCGGGCGGTGACCCGACCGCCGATTCCGCATCGTCTTACCGTCCTGGAGATCGCCGCCCTGATCGCGGTGGTCGTCATCTGGGGCGTCAACAACGCGGCGGCCAAGGTCGCCACCGAGGAGTTGCCGCCGCTGCTGGTCGGCGCCCTGCGCTTCGCCCTGGCCGGCGCGTGCCTGATCCCCTTCGTCAAGCCGCCGTTTCCCGATCGGAGGAGCCTGCTGATCATCGTGGTGATGGGCGGGCCGATCCACTACGGCCTGATCTACCTCGGCTTCTGGCTGGCCCACGACGTCAGTCCGGCCTCGGTCGCCGCGCAACTGTGGATTCCGTTCACAGCCCTGTTCGCCTTCCTGATCCTGGGGGAACGGCTGTCCCGCCTGGCCCTGATCGGCCTGCTGATCGCCTTCGCCGGCGTGGCGTGGATGGCGGCCGACCCGCACGCGCTCCAGGACTGGAAGGCCATCCTGGTCGTCGCCGGGGCCAGCGCGGCGTGGGCGCTGACGACCGTGATCGCGCGGCGCACGACGTCCATCCCGCCGCTGAAGATGCAGGGCCTGCTGGCCCTCACCGCCCTGCCGTCGCTGGCCCTGGCCTCGGCCGTGTTCGAGCGGGATCAGCTGCCCGCCCTGGCCTCGGCCTCCGCCCTGACCTGGGGCTGCGTCCTGTGGGCGGGTCTGGTGTCGTCCATCGTCGCCACCAGCCTGATGTTCTGGCTGGTGCAGCGGCGCGAGGCGGGGCGCGTCACGCCCTATCTGCTGGCCACGCCGGTGGTTTCGATCCTGATCGGCGCGGGCCTGCTGGGCGACGTTCTGACGCCCCAGATCCTGACCGGCGCGGCCCTGACCATCGGCGGCGTCGCCGTCGTCGCCCTGGCCGAACGCGGTCTCAGAGCCGGCGCGGCCAAGGCTTGACGCCTGCGCCTACCGCTCGCGACGCGGTCGCTCGCTGCTTGAGACGCTAAACTCAGCCCGCCGCCAGGATGCCGCAGGCCACTCGCGCGCCCGCGCCGCCGATCGGCTGGGTCGTGTGGTCGTCGGCGCCGGCGTGCACCACGATCGCCGCGCCGTCGTCGTCCCACAGCAGGGCGCCCGGGCCGGTCGCCGAAATCCGCGCGCGCGGCGTGAACACCTCGGCCATGACGCGGCCCTGGGCGTCGGCGTGGACGTTGGGCAGGTCGCCGTCGTCCGGTCCGGCCGGGTTCAGCAGGCCGTGCGGCTTGCCGCCCTCGCCGCCGTGGATGTGCCCGCCCGCGCTGGTGAAGGCGCCTTCGCACTGGCCCACCTGATGCAGGTGGATGCCGTGCCAGCCCGGCGTCATGCCGGTCGCCTCGACGCGGACCAGCAGACCCGTCGGCCCCTGCGTCAGCACCGCGCGGCCGACGCGCGCGCCCTCGGCGTTCACCAGCGTCGCCTCCCCGAAATCGCCCAGCGGCGCGCGCTCGGCGGCTCCCATGGTGGCGCACGCGCACAGCGGCAGCGTCAGGCTCAGGGCGGCGGCGGCGAACAGTTTGCGGCTCATGTTTTCTCTCCGTGGTCGATGGATCGCCGCAGGCCCCCGCGACTTGGCCCGAAAGCCTCATGAATGCTAGAAAACCGGGACAGGGATCGTGTTCCGATTCCGCCGGACGAAAGCCCGAATTCCTTGAGCGAAGACACCCCCGAAAACGTGGCGCCGAAGGGCGGCGACGTCGCCTCGATCACCGTGGAAGACGAACTGCGCAGGTCGTACCTCGACTATGCCATGAGCGTCATCGTCAGCCGCGCCCTGCCGGACGCGCGCGACGGCCTGAAGCCGGTGCACCGGCGCATCCTCTACTCCATGCACGATCTCGGCATGGAGCCGAACAAGTCCTATTCCAAGTGCGCCCGCGTGGTGGGCGACGTGCTGGGCCGCTTCCACCCGCACGGCGACGCCTCGGTCTACATGGCGCTGGTCCGGATGGCCCAGCCGTTCTCCATGGGCCTGATGCTGGTCGATGGTCAGGGGAACTTCGGCTCCGTCGACGGCGACATGCCGGCCTCCATGCGATACACCGAGTGCCGCATGGCCTCGGCCGCCGTCGCGCTGATGGCCGACATCGACAAGGACACCGTCGATTTCCAGCCGAACTACGACGAGAAGGAGCTGGAGCCGGCGGTCCTGCCGACGCGCATCCCGAACCTGCTGGTCAACGGCGCGGGCGGCATCGCCGTCGGCATGGCCACCAACATCCCGCCGCACAACCTGGGCGAAGTCGTCGACGCCTGCCTGGCGCTGCTGGACGACCCCTCGACCTCGGACGAGGCGCTGCTGGACATCGTGCCCGGTCCCGACTTTCCGACCGGCGGCGAGATCATGGGCCGCACCGCGCCGCGCAACGCTCTTCGCGACGGCCGCGGCTCGGTCGTCGTGCGCGGCAAGGCCACGATCGAGACCATCCGCAAGGACCGCGAGGCGATCGTGGTCACCGAGCTGCCCTATCAGGTCAACAAGCAGACCCTGATCGAACGCATCGCCGAACTGGTCCGCGAGAAGAAGCTGGAGGGCGTCTCCGACGTCCGCGACGAATCCGACCGCCACGGCATGCGCATGGTGGTGGAGCTGAAGCGCGACGCGTCGGGCGACGTCGTCCTGAACCAGCTGTGGCGCTTCACGGCGATGCAAAGCTCGTTCGGCGTCAACATGCTGGCGCTGAACCACGGCCGGCCCGAGCAGATGGGCCTGCGCCAGCTGCTGGAAGCCTTCCTGGAGTTCCGGGAAGAGGTCGTCGTCCGCCGCACCAAGTTCGAACTGGCCAAGGCCCGCGACCGCGGCCACGTCCTGGTCGGCCTGGCCGTCGCCGTGGCCAACATCGACGAGGTCATCCACATCATCCGCTCCTCGGCCGACCCGTCCGAGGCGCGCGAGCGGCTGCAGGCCAAGGCCTGGCCCGTGGGCGACATGATCGCCCTGGTCGAGCTGATCGCCGACCCGCGCTCCATGCTGGTCGACGGCGACAAGCTGAACCTGACCGACGAGCAGGCGCGCGCCATCCTGGCCCTGACCCTGTCCCGTCTGACCGGCCTGGGCCGCGACGACATCTTCGGCGAAGCGCGCGAGCTGGCCGGCACCATCCAGGGCCACCTGACCCTGCTCAGCGACCGCGCCAACATCCTGGGCGTCGTCCGCGACGAACTGGTCGAGGTGAAGGACCGCTTCGCCGTCCCGCGTCGCACCCTCATCGGCGAGGGCGACGGCGAGATGGAGGACGAGGACCTGATCCCGCGCGAGGACATGGTCGTCACCGTCACCCACGGCGGCTACGTCAAGCGCGTGGCGCTGAACGCCTATCGGACCCAGCATCGCGGCGGCAAGGGCCGCTCCAGCGTGGCGATGAAGGAGGACGACGCCGTCGTCGGCGTCTTCTCCGCCTCGACCCACACGCCGGTCCTGTTCTTCGCCACCAACGGCAAGGCCTACAAGCTCAAGACCTGGCGCCTGCCGCTGGGCAATCCCCAGTCGCGCGGCAAGGCCTTCGTCAACCTGCTGCCGATCGAGCCGGGCGACACCATCATGAACGTCCTGCCGATTCCGGAGGACGAGGCCACCTGGGGCGACCTGGACATCATGTTCGCCACCGCGTCCGGCGACGTGCGCCGCAACAAGCTGTCGGACTTCGCCACGGTCAACCGCGCCGGCAAGATCGCCATGAAGCTGGAGGATGGCGACCGCATGGTCGGCGTCGCCCTGTGCACCGCCGACGACGACGTCCTGCTGACCACGGCGCTGGGCCAGGCCATCCGCTTCAAGGCCGACGACGTGCGCGTGTTCAAGGGGCGCGATTCCACCGGCGTGCGCGGCGTGCGCCTGGCCGAGGGCGACGAGGTCATCTCCATGGCCATCCTCGGCCGCGTCGACGCCACGCCCGAAGAGCGCGCGGCCTACGTCAAACATTCCAACGCCATGCGCCGCGCGGCGAACGGAGAAGGTGAAGAGGAATCGGTCGTCGATCAGGACGAGGAAGCCGTCGCCGACGCCGTCCTGTCGGTCGAGCGCATCGCCGAGCTGGGCGCCGCGGAGCAGTTCATCCTGACCGTCACCGAAACCGGCTTCGGCAAGCGCTCCTCGGCCTACGAGTACCGGCGCACGGGGCGCGGCGGCAAAGGCCTGACCGCCCACGGCCTGGGCGGCCGCGCGGGCACCCGCCTCGCCGCCGCCTTCCCGGTGGAGGAGACCGACGACCTGCTTCTGGTCACCTCCGGCGGCCAGATGATCCGCACCCGCATGGACCAGGTCCGCGTCGTCGGCCGCGCCAGCCAGGGCGTCACCATCTTCCGCACCGCCGAGGGCGAGAAGGTCGTCTCCGTCGAACGCCTGCCGGATTCCGGCGGGGGCGAGGGCGACGTGTCGGGAGAGGCGGGGGAGAGCGAGGGCTGACGCCCATCCTCTTCATCGACGGCGTCCCCGCCACTGCGGGCGACCTGACCCACCCGGCGCTGGTCAACCACGGCGCCTACACCTCGTTTCGCGTCGAAGCGGGCCGGGTGCGGGGGCTGGATCGGCATCTGGCGCGGCTGGAGGCGGCGTCGGTGGAGCTGTTCGGCGAGCCGGTGGGCGAGGCGCGCCTGCGCGACCTGATCCGCGCCGCTCTGGGCGACCGCGCCGGGGCCTTCGTGCGCGTCAGCCTCTTCGCGCGTCAGATCACGCATCGCGCCACGACCTGGATCGGCTCGCCGTCGGTGATGCTCGGCGTGTTCGATCCGCCGCCGCCGCTGTCCGGCGGGCTGCGCGTGCAGCCGCAGATCTACCTGCGCGAGGCGCCGCATCTGAAGCACGTCGCCACCTTCGGCCTGATCCGCGCGCGCCGCGCGGCCGCGCTCGCCGGCTTCGACGACGCCGTCTTCATGGACGGGGAGGGCCGGATCCTTGAGGGGACGCTGTGGAACTTGGGCTTCGTCCGCGGCGATCACGTCGTCTGGCCGGAAGGCCCGAAGCTGGAAGGCGTGGCCCGGGCGCTGATCGCGGACGAGCTGGCCGCCGTCGGCATGACGCAGGAGGAACGCCTGGTCCGTCTGGCGGACCTAGCGGATTTCGACCACGCCTTCCTGTGCAACAGCGCGACCCCCGCCGCGGCGATCGCCGCGATCGGCGACCATGCGTTCGCCGCCTCCGCGCAGGCGACCGCTCGTCTGGCGCAGGCCTGGTCCGCCGCGTCGCCGCAGAAAATTTGAGGCTGCCGACCGGCGCCTTCCGAAACGGCGCTATAATGGGCCGACGCCTTCGGGCGCCATGTGCACTCCGTGCACTCGGTGCACTCGTTTTTTCCTGTGCAGTGCACGAAGTGCACCGAGTCCACGTCGACGCAGCTTTCCCGGCGTGACCGGGGCCCGCGACGCCTGCTAGATCAGGGCGACGCGGCAAGGGGACCCCGCATGCGCATCGGACTGTATCCGGGCACTTTCGACCCGATCACCAACGGCCATCTCGACATCATCGGGCGGGCGGTGAAGCTGGTCGACCGGCTGGTCATCGGCGTCGCCCGCAACGACGACAAGGGCCCGCTGTTCACCACCGACGAGCGCGTGGCCATGGTCCGCGCCGAGGTCGCCCCCTTCGGCGACGCGGTTGAGGTCCGGCCCTTTTCCAGCCTGCTCATGCACTTCGCCGAAGAGCTTCAGGCGACTGTGATCGTGCGCGGCCTGCGCGCCGTGGCCGACTTCGAGTACGAGTTCCAGATGACGGCGATGAACCAGCGCCTCAACGCGGACATAGAGACCGTCTTTCTGATGGCCGACCCGCGGCATCAGGCCGTCGCCAGCCGACTGGTCAAGGAGATCGCCCGTCTGGACGGTGCGATCGACAGTTTCGTCACGCCGGGCGTCGCCGCCGCCGTCCGGGCCAAGGTCAAGGACGCCGCATGAAGCTCCCGCTCGCCCTTCTCTCCGCCCTCGCCGCCGTCGCCCTGGCGGGACAGGCCGCGGCTCAGGACATCTGGCGCACCGTCGATCCGGCCAACCTGCTGGTCGTCGACACGCCGCACGGCCGCGTGCTGGTCGAGCTGGAGCCGCGCATGGCTCCCAACCACGTCGAGCGCATCCGCACCTTGGCCGACCGCGGCTTCTACGACGGCGTGCCGTTCCACCGCGTCATCCCCGGCTTCATGGCGCAGACGGGCGATCCGACCGGGACGGGCGCGGGCGACAGCGACCTGCCCGACGTCGCCGCCGAGTTCGCCTTCCGCCGCGCGGCGAGCGACGGCTTCGTCGCCGTGCCGAACGCGGGCGAGGGCCTGGTCGGCCTGATGGGCGCCATGCCCGTCGCCAGCCAGCCGGACGCCCAGATGATGTTCACCGTCGACAAGAAGACCCCGGCTCAGGGCCTGTTCTGCCCCGCCGTCGTCGGCATGGCCCGCTCCGGCGCGGTCGACAGCGCCAACAGCCAGTTCTTCTTCATGACCGGCCGCAACGACCGCCTGAACGGCGCCTACACGCCCTTCGGGCGCGTGGTGCAGGGCATGGAGGCGATCCGGGCGATCAAGGCGGGCGACGACGCGCGCGACGGCGCCGTGACCGATCCCGACCGCCTGGTCCGGGTCCGCACCGCCGCGGCCCTGCCGGAGGGCGAGCGGCCGACCGTCCGCGTCATGGACCCGTCCAGCCCCGGCTTCGCCGCCTTCATCGACTCTACGCGGGCGTCGCGCGGCGGATCGTTCAACGTTTGCGATCTGATGCCCGCCGTGGAGGTGACCCCGTGATCCGTCCGTCCCTGATCGCCCTTTCCCTGGCCCTGACCGCCGCGCTGCCCGCGCACGCTCAGGACCCCCGCCTGGGCGCCGTCCCGGCGGCCGCCGCCGCGCCGCTGGATCAGGCAGCCTGGCGTCAGGTCCCGCCCGAGAACCTGCTGCTGATCGACACCACCAAGGGCCGCATCATCCTGGAGCTGCTGCCTGAGGCGGCGCCGCAGCACGTGGAGCGCATCCGACTGCTGTCCCGGCTCGGCGTCTACGACGGCCTCGTCTGGCATCGCGTCATCGACTGGTTCATGGCCCAGACGGGCGATCCCTTGGGCACGGGCGAGGGTCAGAGCGCCTACCCCGACCTGCCGGGCGAGTTCACCTTCCGCCGCGGACCCGACCTGCCGTTCGCGCCCGTCGCGGCGCCGACGGGCGCCGTGCTGGGCTTCATGAACAGCCTGCCGGTCCAGACCCAGCCCGACGCCCTGATCCCCCAGACGTCGGACGGCAAGGTCCATGTCTGGGGCCTCTACTGCCCCGGCGTCGCCGGCATGGCGCGCGACGAGGACCCGGACACGGCCAACAGCCAGTTCTTCATCATGCGCCAGGCCTACCCGGCGCTGGACAAGCGCTACACCATCTGGGGCATGACGCTGGAGGGGCTGGACGTCGTGCGCGCGCTGAAGGCCGGGACCGATCCGTCCGGCACGGTGACCGAGCCGGACCGCATGATCCGGGCCCGCGTCGTCGCCGACCTGCCCGAGGCCGAGCGGCCGGTGGTCCACGTCATGCGCGCCGATTCGCCCCAGTTCGGCGGCATGGTCGCCCAGATGCGGGCCGAGCGCGGCGCGGACTTCTCCGTCTGCGACCTGACGCTGCCGATTCAGGTCACGCCCGCGGGCGCCTGAGCCGCCGACCGGCCGCCCCGCCGACGCCGGCGACGGCGCGATTTCGCCGGCTGCCGCGCCTCGCGCATCTGCTTCAGCAGCAGGCCTTCGCGCAGGCCGCGATCGGCCACGCGCACGCGCTCGCTGGGCCAGCCGCGCTGCACCGCCTCCAGGATGGCCGCGCCGGCCATGACCAGATCGGCCCGCTCCTGTCCGATGCAGCTGTCCAGCGCGCGGCCGTCGGCGCCGAGGTGCAGCAGCCGCTCCGCCGCCGCCTCGCAGTCGGCCCGGGTCATCCACAGCCCGTCGACCTGGTCCCGGCGGTACCGCTTCAGCCCCAGGTGCACCCCGGCCAGGCTGGTGATCGCGCCGGAGGTCCCGACCAGATGCCCTCGACCTTCATGGAAGGTCCGCGTCAGATCGTCCGGGCACTCCGCGACGGACAGCGCCGAGGTCATGGCCCCGACCATGTCCTCGAACCACGCCGTCAGGTTGCCGGTCGGCTCCGGATGCGCCTCGGCCAAGGTCACCACGCCCACCGGCGCGCTCATCCACGCCACGGTCCGAAATCCCTGACCCTCGCGCCGCATCCACGACAGCTCGGTCGATCCGCCGCCGACGTCGATCACCAGCGCGGCCTCGTGCCGCGCGTCCAGCAGGTTCCGGCACCCCTCGACCGACAGGGCCGCCTCTTCCTCGGCGTCGATGATCCGCAGCTTCAGCCCCGTGCCGTCGCGCACGCGCGCCACGAAGGCCGCGCCGTTCTCCGCCTGGCGACACGCCTGCGTCGCCACCGCGCTCAGGCGGCTGCCCTCGATGCCGCGTCGCGCCAGCCGCTCGGCGCACAGCTGCAGCGCGTCATAGGCGCGGTCCATGGCCTGATCGTCCAGCCGTCCGGTGCGCGCGACCCCTTCGCCCAGGCGCACGATCCGGCTGACCGAATCGACCACGCGGAACCCGTCGCGCGCCGGTCGCGCGATCAGCAGGCGGCAGTTGTTGGTCCCCAGGTCGAGCGCTCCATACAGGGGAGCGTCGCGACCGTCGCCGTCCCGGCGGGGGGACCGGCCGTCGCGCCCCGCGGGCGCGCCGTCGATCTCCGGCATGGCCGAACTTTCATTGGGCGGTCCGAAGGCGACCCCCGTCGCCGACGACGATAGCGCGGCGCGCCGTGCGCGCAATGCCAAGCCTGTCAGGAAGATGAACGGCGCGCTCGGACTTGGCTCAGACGCGACCGCCTATCAGGGCACCATGACCCACGTTCCCACCGCTCGTTTTCGTCTCGGCCAAACCGTCCGTCACCGCGATCATGCCTTCGCCGGCGTGATCGTCGACGTTGACGCCGCCTACGCCGGCACGCCCGCCGACGTCGGCGACGTCGGGGCGGCGCAGCCCTTCTATCGCGTGCTGGCCGTCGGCGACGACGGCGGCTTCGTCGCCTACGCGGCCGAGGACGTGCTGACCGCCGCGGGCTCAGAGCCGATCGAGCTGCCCGCCGGCTGGCTGCGCCGCGACCAGACCGGCCGCATGACGCCGGCCGCCCACCGCCTGCACTGACCCGGTCTGGCGTCCGCGCCCGCCTGCGCCTAGGTTCGCCCCGGTCGCGCCGGCAAGAGCGCGCAGGTGCAGGAGCGCGTCCCATGTCCGATTTCGAGCACGTCTTCGAGGCCCCGCCCGAGGGCGCCGCCGCCGACTGGACCATCCCCCAGAACTGGGGCGCCTACACCCCGGTCGAGCACGAGACGTGGAACACCCTCTACGCCCGCCAGATGAAGATCCTGCCGGGTCGCGCGTCGGAAGCCTTCCTCAAGGGCCTGGACGCGCTTGACCTGAACACCGGCGGCATCCCGGACTTCGAGGTGATGAACCCCAAGCTGCAGGCCCTGACCGGCTGGACCGTCGTCTGCGTGCCCGGCCTGGTGCCGGACGAGGTGTTCTTCGATCACCTGGCCAACCGCCGCTTCCCGTCGGGCCAGTTCATCCGCAAGCCGGACCAGCTGGACTACCTGCAGGAGCCGGACATCTTCCACGACGTCTTCGGCCACGTGCCGATGCTGACCGATCCCGACTTCGCCGCCTACATGGAGGCCTACGGCAAGGGCGGTCAGCGCGCGGCCTCGCTGGGCATGCTGCCCAATCTGGCGCGCCTGTACTGGTACACGGTCGAATTCGGCCTGCTGCAGGAGGCGGAGGGCCTGCGCATCTACGGCGCCGGGATCGTCTCCTCGGCGACCGAGAGCGTCTTCGCGGTCGAGGACCCGTCGCCCAACCGCATCGGCTTCGACCTGGAGCGGGTCATGCGCACCCTGTACCGTATCGACGACTTCCAGCAGGTCTACTTCGTCATCGACTCGCTGGAGGGGCTGAAGCGGCAGACGCTGCAGGACTTCGGCCCGATCTATGCGCGGCTGAAGGACGCCGAAACCATCCCCATCGACGCGGTGCTGGAGCACGACCGGGTCTTCACCCATGGCACCCAGGCCTACGCCGCCAAGGGCGGGCGCTTCGCGGCCTAGGCCCGCTGGAAGGGATAGAAGTCGCCGCCCAGCCCCAGAATCCCGGTCAGCTCGTCCAGCGCCGCGGGGCTCTCGGTCAGCAGGTCGGGATCGGCCAGGTCGGCGGTCCGCAGCTCGTCGCGGTAATGCCGCTTCGCCCACGCCGTCAGCCGGTCGTGCAGTTCAGGCGTCAGCCGCATCGAAGGGTTCGTCGCCGCCAGCTCCGCGTCGGTCAGCACGACGCGCAGGCGCAGACAGGCGGGACCGCCGCCGTTGCGCATCGACTGGCGCACGTCGACGAACCGGACCTCGCCGATCGGACCGTTCGATGCGACCAGCCGCTCCGTGACCGCACGGCTGCGCGCATTCTCCTGCGTCTCGGTCGGGCAGATCAGGGTCAGTCGATCCTGCCCCGGAACCTGGATCAGCATGGAGTTGAACAGATAGCTGGCGATGGCGTCGCTCAGCGGCAGGTCGGCGTTCGACACCTCGACGAAGACCGGCTCGAACCGACCGTCGGCGGCGCGACGGATGGCGTCGTGCGTGCCCGCCGTATCCTCGAACGCCAGCTCATGGTGGAACAGCACGTTCAGCGCGCCGACGCAGACCACGTCGTTGTGGAAGGTGCCGCCGGCGATGGCGTCGCGCGACTGCCGCGCCAGCACCGCGCCGCCGGCCCCGTGCCGGCGCATGACCGCGTCCGACGCCTCGCGCGTCTGGCGGGCGGGGAACTGACCCTGCCAGCCTTCCCAGGCCTCACGGCCCCAGACCATCAGGTTGACCCCCGGCGCCCCGTGCTGGGCGCACAGGCGCACGTGGTTGGCCGCGCCCTCGTCGGCCAGATGGGCGACGGGGGGCAGGGCGTCGTGGACGGCGAAACGGTCCGGATCGGGGAACAGGGCGTCCAGCGCGCGCTTGGTCTGCCGGTGCTCCAGCGAGCGGTGCAGATTGGTCACCAGATTGGCGGGGGTGAAGTGCACCCGACCGTCGGCGGCGTCCGCGCTGGGCGTCACCGTCGCGGCGTTGGCGGCCCACATGGCCGAGGCGGAACAGGCGGCGGCGGCGAAGGCGGGCGCCTGCTCCCACGCGCGGTCCAGCACCTGGGCGTCCGTCCCCGCAAAGCCAAGCGACCTCAGGAACGGAATGTCCGGCCGCTCCTGCGGCGGCAGCACGAACTGCGGCAGGCCCAGATCGGCTAGCAGCCTCATCTTCTGCAGCCCCTGCAGCACCGCCGCCTTGGGATTGGACGCCAGCCCCCGGTTCCGATCCGACGCCAGATTCCCCGGAGACAGCCCCGCATAGGAATGCGTCGGCCCGATCAGCCCGTCGGCGTTGGCCTCGACGGCGGCTGCGATCACGCCCGCAGCCCCTTCATCTCGCCCTCGATGTTCCGCACCTCGCCAGCTTCGAAGCTGGCGACCGGATAGGCGCAGTAGTCGGCGGCGTAATAGGCGCTGGGGCGGTGGTTGCCGCTGGAGCCCAGGCCGCCGAAGGGCATGTCGCCCGCCGCGCCGGTCGTCGGGCGGTTGAAGTTCACCACGCCCGCGCGGATGCGGGTGATGAAGCGATCCCAGTTGGCCGGATCGTCGCTGACCAGACCGGCGGACAGGCCGTACTTCGTCCGGTTGGCGGCGGCGACGGCGTCGTCGAACGACGCCACGCGCTGCACCGACAGGAAGGGGGCGAAGATCTCCTCGTCCGGCACGGCCACGTCGGTCACGTCGATCAGCGCCGGCCTGACGAAGGCGTCCGAAAGGCCCTCGACCGCGCCCGTGTCGCGGATCATGCGCGCGCCCATGTCGACGCGCGCCTGCAAGGCCTCGCGCGCCTGCGCCGCCGCGCGGGCCGAGATCAGCGGGCCGCCGAACGGCTCCGGAGTCGAATCCCAAGGCGCATAGATCAGCCGGCCCATCATGGCCGCGACCGCCTCGATCACCGCGTCGCCCTTGGGCCCCGCCTCGACGATCAGGCGCCGCGCGCAGGAGCAGCGCTGGCCCGTGGTGACGAAGGCGCTCATGGCGACGATGCCGGCCACGGCCTCCGCGTCCCTGGCGTCCCACACCACCAGCGGATTGTTGCCGCCCAGCTCCAGCGCCAGGATCACGTGGGGGTTCTCCGCGAACTGGCGCTTGAAGTGCGCGCCCGCCGCGCCCGAGCCGGTGAACATCAGGGCGTCGATGTCCTGGCTCAGCAGGGCCTGCCCGACCTCGCGCCCGCCCTGCACGACCTCGACCACGCCCTCGGGCAGGCCCGCTTCGCGCAGGCACTCGAGCATCAGCTGCCCCGTCAGCGGCGCTTCCTCGGACGGCTTGAACACGACGGTGTCGCCCGCCAGCAGGGCCGGCACGATGTGGCCATTCGGCAGGTGGCCGGGGAAGTTGAACGGCCCCAGCACCGCCGCTACGCCGTGCGGGCGATGACGCAGGATCGCGCGGCCGAAGCCCATCTCCTTCTCGCGCTCACCCGTGCGCTCGTCATAGGCGCGGATGGAGATGTCGACCTTGCCCTGCATGGCCGCCAGCTCGGCGGTGGTCTCCCACAGCGCCTTGCCCGTCTCGCGGCTGATCGCCTCGGCGATCTGGGGCGCGCGCGCCTTAAGCGCCGCCTGATAGCGCGTCATCGCGTCGATGCGATCCTGACGCGGCCGGTCGGCCCAGTCGGGGAAGGCGGCGCGCGCGGCGGCGACCGCGCGTGCGACCTCGTCGGCCGTCGACTCGGACCCTTCCCAGACGGTGTCGCCGGTCGCGGGGTCGGTGGAGATCAGTCGGGTCATTCGGTCAGCTCTTCACGCGGATCACGTCGCCGTCCCGCACCTTCAGCGCGGCGGCGGTTTCGCGGTCGATATGGGCATGGTCGCCCTCGATCGCCGCCTTCTGTCGCACGGCACGGAAGCCGGCGACGCTGGTGGTCGAGATCAGGGCCGGCAGCTCGGCGTCGACCTGGTCCACGATCCGCGTCGTCAGGGCACGCGCGTCGCGCACCGTCCGGATGTCGTCGCGGCGGCAGGTGACGGTCGGCCCCGCGTCGAAGATGTCGATCAGGCCGTTGGGCCGGAAGCCCTCGGATTCCAGCAGCGCCATGGCCGGCACGCCCTGCGGGTGGACCTTGCCGATCACCGCACGCGCGGGCTCGGGCAGCAGCTCGACGTAGATCGGCTCGCGCGGCGCCAGGTCCAGGATGAACTGCTTGTCGGTCGAGCCGGTCATCCGGTCCGCCTCGTCGAACTCCATCGGGAAGAACTTGTGCGCCACGTGATCCCAGAAGGGGCAGGCGCCGTCGGGCGTGAAGACGCCGCGCAGCTCGGCCAGAACGGTGTCGGCGAACAGGTCCGGCTGCGCCCCGATGAGCATGTAGCGCGACTGGCTCAGCAGCCGCCCCGCGCCGCCCTTGCGCCGGTCCGCCTTCAGGAACAACGAGCCGACTTCCGTCCAGCCCGTGCACTCGTTGACCAGCTTCAGCGTCTGGTGCTCCAGCCGCACGCCCAGGCTGGGCGACGACTGCGTCGTGTTCTGGACCCGGAAGCTGAAGAAGGGCCGCTTCAGCCCCACGGTCGCCTTGACCGAGCCCACGCCGTCGACGTCGCCGGTGTCGGTTTCCTCCAGCATCAACGTGTACCAGGCCTGCTCGGGCGGCACGGCCCCCGTGAAGCTGTCGCGGCACAGGTCCAGCCGTTCCGACAGCTGATCCGGATCCTCGGGTAGGCTGGTGAAGCCGGGCCCGGACAGGATGGCCAGCTCCAGCAGGTGGTCCAGATCGGCGGGGCCAGCGGGTCGAACGACGAGCATGCGGGTTACGCGGTCTCCAGACGAAGGCGTTTCAGGCGGGCGGCGTCGATCTCTCCGGACGCGACGCGGCACAGGATCAGGGCGCTCAGCCGCGCCCGCTCGGCGAAGCTGTCCGGCCAGGCGAACTCCTGGTCCGAGTGAATGTCGCCGCCGACGACGCCCAGGGTGTCGACGTTGGGCAGGCCCGCGGCGTGCAGGTTGTTGCCCTCGCAGACTCCGCCCGAAGGTTTCCACGCGATCGTCTGGCCCAGCAGGGCGCCGGTCACGCGCACGGCCTCGAACAGCTCGGTCTGCGCGGCGTCCATGGGCTTGGGCGCGCGCGTCATGCCGCCGTGCAGGTGCAGCGAAAGGCCGGGCAGGGGACGGGCGCCGGCGATCTCGCCCACCGCGTCGGTGACCCACGCGGCCGACTGGGCGTCGGGGACCCGCACGTTGAAGCGCACCACCGCCCGGTCGGCCACGACGTTCAAAGCTCCGCCGCCGGATATCTTCGCCACGTTCACCGTCACGCCCTCGCGCCGACCGTTCAGCTCATGCAGCCGCGCCGCGACGATCGCCGCGCCGGCCACGGCGTTGGCGCCCTCGTGGAAGGCCCGGCCCGCGTGCGCCGCCTTGCCGTGGACGACCAGATGGAAGTTGCCGCTGCCCTTGCGCGCGCCGGCCAGGGTGCCGTCCGGCAGCGACGGCTCATAGGTCAGGCCCAGATGCCCCCGCGCGCCCAGTTCGGCCAGCAGCGGCGCGGACCCCGGCGAGCCGATCTCCTCGTCGGGCGACAGCAGCACGGTCCAGCCCAGGGCCTGGCGCCCGGGGTGACTCTCGAATGCCTCCAGCGCGCCCAGCATCACGGAAATGCCGCCCTTCATGTCGGCGAGGCCCGGACCGTTCAGGGCGCCGTCGGCGCGCCGGACCACGGACTGGAAAGGCGATTCGACCGGGAAGACGGTGTCGTAATGGCCGGTCAGCACGACCTGGATCGGGGCCTCGGGCCGGCACGTCAGCTTCAGCGCCGGGGCGTGCGCGCGGGCCACGACCTCGCCCTGTTCGCCGACGGTGATCGAGTCGGCGGTCGCCACCCGCTCGACGGCGCAGGGCAGGCGCCCCGCTTCGGCCTCCAGCAGGTCCAGCATTCGCGCCAGTCCCGTCGCGTTGCCGCTGCCGGAGTTCACCTCCGACCACGCGACGGCCCGCGCGATCATCGAGTGCGCCGACGCCGTGACCGCGTCCAGCACGGCCGTGTCCTGCAGTGAGAGCGACATGGCGCCCGGCTTAGCCGCCCCGGCGCCAAAGGTGAAGGCGAAGTCCGCTTCGCGCCCGGCCCGACGCGGCGTAGCATCGCCGGGAATCACGGAGGGCTGCTGTGGCCGACTGGATGCTGATGATCAATCCGTCGTCGCCTTTGCGGGACGAAGGCGCGGCGCGGATCGCGGCGGGCGCCTCCACGCCGGCTCTCGTGATCTCGGGCTTCATGTCGGCGGTGGCCGCCGCCCTGATGAGCCAGCAGGTCGACGTGGTGAAGGTGGCCCTGGGCGAGGAGGCGCGTCGCGTCGCGTCGTCCTCGCCCCAGACCTCCGCCGCGCTTCAGGGCTTGGTCGAGAACGGTCTGGTCGAGCTGGGCGTCGGCCTGATGGCGGCGTGGGCGGTGATTCAGATCGCCCTGGCCGCCTGGCACTGGCGGCGGCGCGGCAGCTTCATTCCGATCGTCTTCCTGATTCTGCTGGCGTATCGGATCGGCGACCAGTTGCTGGGCGTCTTCACCGGCTCAGACGGCACGTCGCCGCTGACGATCGCCTCGATCCTGCTGCTCAGCGTCTGCCTCCTGCTGCACGCGGTCGCCCTCCGCGGCGTCTCTCGGCTGACGGCGCTGCGCAACGCCGCCTGATCAGTCGCGGTTGGGACGGCGGTCGCGGCGGCCGTCGGGCCGAGCGCTCTCGCGGCGCCAGCGGATCGACAGGCTGGCCTCGCCCTGGCCGCCGAACTTGGACTGCACCGCCAGGTTCCGGCGCGGCTGCCACTCGACGCTCACCGCCGCGCCGCCTTCGCCGCCGCCGATGATCTCCAGATAGACGTCGTCGGTGATGTAGCGCCCGCCCGCGATCGTCAGGCCCGACGCCTCGGCGCCGAACGACAGGCGGTCCAGACCCGCCAGCTCACGCAGGCTGCCGAACACGTCGAACCCGCCTCCGCCCGCCAGCGAGGCCACGCCCGACGCCAGCTGCGCCGCCTCCACCGCCGACAGCTGCGACGCCGATCGGCCGAACAGCACCTGCGACAGGATTTCGTCCTGCGGCAGGGCGGGCGTGGACGTCAGGGCGATCACCGGCTTGGCGGCTGTGCCCGTCACCCGGATCGTCGCGGTCAGCGCGGGGTCTTCGCGCGTCGCCTCCAGGCTCAGCCGGATCAACCGAGGGTCGGTCGACAGGATGACGCGCCCGTCCTCGTCGAAGACGAACCGCTTGCCCGCGAACTCATAGTCGCCGCGCACCACCCGCGCGACGCCCGACAGCGTGGGCCGCGTCAGCGTGCCGCCCACGTCGGCGGTCACGTTCATCTCGACGTTCAGGCCGCGTCCGACCACGCGCACGTCGCCGTTGGGCGAGCGGATCTGGATGTTCAGCGCGATCTGCGGTCCGGTCGCGGCGCGCTCGTCCTCCGGATCGTCGGGCGCGCCGCCGGGGCGGTTCACCTCGACCACGTCCATCCGCACGATGCCGTTCGACCCCGGCAGGTTGGGTTCGATCCGCGCCTCGTCGACGTCGAGCCGACCGGCCAGGGTGATGTTGCCGTCGGACCGGCGCTCCACCGTGATCGGGCCGGAGGCCTTGGCGTTCGCCAGATCGTTGTCGATGACCCGGAACCGCGTCAGCTGCAGGCGGAAGCTGGACGCCCCGCCCTGACGCAGGCCCAGACGCCCGTCGCCCGCCACCGTGCCGCCGTCGCCGTCGGTTGCGCTGAAGGTTTCGATCAGCGCCGTCTCGTCGTCGAAACGGACCGCCAGGCCCAGATCCTCAAGCCGCAGCCCCGACGCGGAATCGCGGAACGCGCCGCGCGCCAGATCCATCCGCCCCGTCAGACGCAGGTCGTTCAGCGTCCCTCCCAGACGGGCGTCGGCCTGCACCTGTCCCGACAGCGACCGCTCGCCGCCCAGGAACAAGTCCCAGATCGGCCTGATCTCCCCGCGCGCCGACACGTCCCCCGACAGGGGCTTGGTGCGGTCGATGGCCAGCCGGAGCGGCGAGGCCGACGCCACGACCGGCAGCGTCACGTCCGCCGCCGCTTCCACCGCGCCCTCGTCGCGCGCGCGCGCCACAAGGCGCAGACGGTCGTCGACCAGCGTGGCGTTCAGCGTGCCGTCCACCGACACGTCGCGCGGCGCGTCGACGCTGCGCACGCCCTCCAGGGTCAGCGCCGCCGATCCGCCCAGGTCCGACCCCGTCCCGCGCAGGGAGACGGTGCCGGTGGCCCGTCCCCGCAGGTCGGAGGACAGCGAGCCCAGCTCCACGCTGGTCAGGTCCGCCTGAAGGAAGGCGGCGCGGGAATCGGCGCGGTATTCGCCGATCAGCACGCCGCCGCCGACCGCCACGTCGGCCCGCACCACGCGTCCGTCGTCGGCCATGGCGAGCACCAGCGGGCGTCGGGTGGAGAAAGCGATCTCGCGCACCCGCCCGTCGCCGCTCAGCGTCACCGTCTGAGCCTTGGCGGTGCGCGAATAGACGCCGTCCCCGCGGAACCTCAGCGGCGTGCCTCCGCCGACGTCGACGTCGGCGGTGAACGGCAGATTGGCCAGCGACCCGGCCCCCCTCAACTCCAGCGTCCGGATGGACAGGGCCGAGCCGGCGAAGGTCACGTTGCGGCCGCTGACGTTCAGGACGGCGCTTTCCGACGCGTCCCCGTCGGTCAGGCGCACCCGGCCGTCCAGCGTGCCGGAACGCAGAAAGGCGCCGGGCCGGGCGGTGAACGTCAGGTCCGCGCTGGAGGGGAAGCCACGCGACAGCGTCACGTCGCCCTGCGCCACCACGCCGCCCGCGTTCAGATCCACGCCGGTCAGTCGCGTGCGGTTCTGGGCCAGGCCGAACGCCGCCACCGCGCGCGCGGGGCCGTAGGGCGAGCCGGCCGTCAGGGCGATGCGGCCGTCCGTCTCGTTCGGCCCCTTGGCGAAGGTCAGCGTCATGCGCGCGTCGGTCAGGGCCAACGCGCCGATCTCGATGCGGTCGAAGGCGGCGCGCAGGTCCGCTCTCGGCCGCGCGAAGGTGCCTGTCAGAGCCCCGTCGCCGCGCATGGCGCCCGCGATCTCCACCGGGCCGACGCCGAACGGCCCCTCGGCCTGCCAATTCAGCGCCAGCCGCATCGCGCCGTCAAAGCCGACGATGCCCTTGGTCGCCGCCTTCGCCTGCGCGCCCGTGACGACCGCGTCGTCGATCAGGATGCGCGTCCCGTCCAGCAGGCCCGCCGCCTGCAGCCGGGGCGCGGCCCCCAGCAGGCGGTCGACCTCGCCAACGCCGACCTTCATGCCGCGGCCGCGACCGTCGAAGGCCACGCGCCATTGCCCGCGCGCCGAGGGCGCACTGGCCACGATCGACCCGCCGAACTTCCCATCGGCGCCTGGCCGGACCCGGGCCAGGTCTGTGATCTCGGCGCGTCCCCGGAAAGCCAACGCGCCGTTCAGCGCCTGTGACCCCCGTCCCTCGACGTGCAGGGCCTGCCCCGTCAGATCCAGATCGCGCAGCAGCAGCGCGCCGTTGGGCGTGCGCGTGGCGGCCAGTTCGACATAGGCCGACCGCCCCAGAAGGCCGCCCACCGCGCCGTCGGTCGAGCCGCCCTGGGCGCTCAGCCGTCCTCCAAGGTCGACGCGCCCGCCCTTGACCGTCAGCTCGACGGGTCCGGCCAGCCGGGCCGCGCGCCAGCTGGCGACCTCGGCGTCCAGCAGGCTGACCTGCCCGTCGAAGGCCCAGTCGTCGGGCTTGCCGGTGTAGCGACCCAAAATAGCTGCCCCGCGGCCCAGCGACGTCCCCGTCAATCGCGCCAGGTTCGGCGTCGTCACGCGCACGTCCAGCCCGTCCGGAACGGACTGATCCTTCAGCCGCAGATACCCCTGCGCCTGGGTGCTGATGTTGTCGGCGCGCAGGGTCCAGGCCACGCCGTGAACGCCGGCCCGGTCGCGGTCCGGCACGCTGGCGACGCCGAACCGCGCCGTGCGGCCCAGCCGGGCGGCGAACGGGGCCAGCAGGTCCGACCGACCGAAGTCGACGTAGCCGGACAGGCGCGACCCCTGGGCGCCGAACCGCCCGATGACCTTCAGCGGTTCGAAGGCGCCGCTGCGCACGCGCGCCTGAACGACCGAGTCCGTGACCACCGCGACCGCGCTGAACGGCAGGTCCGTTGAATAGCCCATCGATCCGGCCAGCGGCCCGCCCGACGACTCCTCCGCCCGCACGTTCAGGCGCAGGTCCGCCAGCTTGTCGCCCAGGGAGAACCGCGCGTTCAGGAAGTCGCCGGGCCGGGTCAGGCTGCGCGCCACCAGGGTGCCGGCCTTTGGGCCCACGCGCGGCACGGACGCGTCGCCCGACAGCGTCCAGCGCCCGTATTCCTTGCTGAACCCCTCCAGCAGCTCGACGTCGGCCCGGAAAGCGTCGACGTCGACGTCCAGCGGCATGGGCTTCGGGGCGTCGGTGGACGGCTCCACCAGCGGCCGACGCAGGACCCTGATCTTCTCCGCCGTGATCTCGCTGGCGTGGAACCGGCGCGCGATCAGCGGCAGATAGCTCCAGTCCACGCGGACCTTGGTCGCCTCCAGCCAGACGCCGTTCTGATCGGTCACGGTCACCCGACCGATGGTGAAGTCGTCGAACACGTCGCCGCGCACGTCGTAGACGTTGATGCGTCCGTATCGCCCGATCTTCTTGCCCGCCACGAAGGTGGTCACCAGGTCGCGCCCCGGGCCGGACAGCAGATACAGCCGCCCGCCGACCAGGGCCACGATCACCAGGGCCACGAGCGCCGCCAGCGCGATGCCGCCGAAGAAGGCGATGGCCTGCAGGCGCGTGCGCTTCTTCTTTTCCTCCACGACGGCGGGGGTCTCTTCGGGCGGCGTCGGATCGGGTGCGTCGGTCATCAGAAGGCCTGGCCGATGCTGACGTAGATCTGGAATCCGGCGTCGCCTTCTCGCTTGTTCAGCGGGAAGGCCACGTCGGCGCGGATCGGCCCGAACGGCAGCTCGTAGCGCACGCCGATCCCCGCGCCGACGCGCACGTCGTTGAAGTCGGGGTACTGCTGAAATCCTACGGATCCGGCGTCGACGAACACGGCGACGCCCAGCGGACCGCGCAGCTTGTGCCGCGCCTCCAGCGACGCCTCGAACAGCGAAATGCCGCCCCGCGGCGTGTTGTCGGGCAGGCGAGGGCCGACGCCCTGATAGCTGTAGCCCCGCACCGACCCGCCCCCGCCGGAGTAGAACAGACGATCCGACGGCACCCGCAGTTCGTCGCCGCCCAGGATGCTGCCCAGGCGCAGCCGCCCGGCCAGCACCGTCTTGGCCTCGTCCTGCACGGGCAGATAGGCCGACACCTGCGCTTCGGCGCGGACGAACACGATCGTGTCCTCGCCCGCCACCGCCGTGGGCTGGGCGGACACGAACAGCCGCCAGCCGCGTGTAGGGTTCAGCGGATCGTTCGACGCGTCGGTGTAGGCGCTGCCCCGACCCGTCAGGATGACCAGATCACGGTCGAAATCGACGGGCAGCTGGGTGACCGGATCGAACCGGCTTTCCTTGTACTGGCCGGCGTCGAAGCCCACGCCGTACGAGAAATAGGACGTCCGTCCGATGCGCTGCCGCAGGTCGGCCGACGCGGTCAGGGCCGTCCGGACGTAGGCGTCGGTGTCCTCGTTCACCGCCGCCGCCGACAGCGTCAGCGTCCGGCCCGGCCGGCGCCAGTGCGGCAGGCTCAGGTCGACCCCCAGCCGGCTGTCGATGTTGGCCAGCCGGGCCTGGTACCGCAGCGTGTCTGCGCGCCCGAAGCGATTGTGCTGCGTCCAGATGAAGTCCACGCCCGCGCCTTCGCCGGTCGAAATCGTCGCGCCCGCTTCCAGGATGCGGCGCGGGCGGTCGGTCAGCGTCACCACCACGGGCCGTTCGCCGTCCGCCGTCGTCTGCTCCGCGGGGGCCAGGGCGACGCCCACGCCGTCGTACACGCCGGTTTCCAGCAACCGGCGCTCCAGCTCCGCGACCAGTTCGGGATCATAGACCTCGCCCTCGGTCCACGGGCGCAGATATTCCACCCACTCCGCGCTGGTCCGACCGCGCGTCTCCAGCCGCACGCCGTCCAGGCGGACCAGGGGACCGGCGTCGATGCGGTACTCGGGCTCGACCGTCAGGGTGGCGTGGTCGACCACGACGCGGCGCGGCTCCGCCTTGGCGTCGGCGTGTCCGCGCCGGCTGAGCGCCGCCACCAGCCGCCCTTCGGCGCCGATGACGTCGATCGCACGACCCGGATCGCCCGATTCCAGACCCAGCTCGCCCCTCGCCGCCGCATCGATCTCGGGCGAGGGCACTTCGTCGGTCCAGGTGACGGTGGGCGTCGCGATGGCGAAGCGGGGGCCGGGCACGACCACGACGATCGCGACGGGCGTCTCCTCGCCCTCCACGTCGTCCTGGACCGTCGCCTGGTAATAGCCCTCGGACCGCAGCAGCGCCGTGGCGTCCTCGGCGGCGCTGCGGGCGCGTCGACGGGCCTCGAACCGGTTCGACGGCGGGCCGTCGGCGTCGCCCACGGCTTGAACCAGCTGCGCGCGCAGCGCGTCGGGCATCTCGCCGCGGATTTCCGCCGTCGGATCCGCCCAAGCCACGGCGGCGCCGGCGGCCCAGGCCGCCAGGCCGAGACCGAGCCTTTGCAAAATCGGATTCAAACGCTGGCCTGCCTGTGTCGCGGACGGCCGTCCGTCGGCGTCAATAGAAGAGGGTTTCGCTTTCCGGACGAACCGTTTCCTCGGACGAGCGCTTGTCGTCGGGCAGGGCCGTCGAATCGGTCGGCGGCGGCGTGGGGGCCGGCGCCGTCTCCGGAGCCGGCGTCTCTTCGACCGGGGCGGGCGCGACGTCGACGGGCGGAGAGGGTTCCAGTCCCTCGTCGGTCGGCTCCGGACGGTCGCACGCCGCGACGGCAAGGGCGGCGCCGACGGCCGCAAGAGTCAGAAATCGCTTCATGGCTTCCCCCGCAGAATGTGATGGCCGAACGCCCGTCCGGCTTGACCGTTCCATAGCGGGGTTCCGTCGAGCGGTCACCCGCCGGGCGGCGTCGACGGCGGCCTCTGCCCGAACAAAGACAGGGCCTCATCCAGCGTCATCCGCGTCGCGGGACCCGGCGTCGCGCGCCGGCAGTCGAACGTGGGCGAGGGCAGGGGATAGCCGTCGGCGTCGAAGGTGCACCTCGCCGCATTGTGCGGATGCGCGCGCGCCTCGTCCGGGCTCAGCACGGGCGTCACGCAGGCCTCCGAGCCGGCGAACCGATCGGTCCATGCGTCGCGATCCGCCGTGGCGAAGACCACTTCCATCCGCGCGTGCAGCGCGGGCCAGCCCGCCCGGTCGTGCTGCGGCGCCTCCTGCGCGGGGATGCCGAGGCCCTGCAGCAGGGCGGCGTAGAACCGCGGCTCCAGCGCGCCCACGGCCACGAACTTCCCGTCCCGGCAGACATAGCAGCGATAGAAGGGCGCGCCGCCGTCCAGCAGGTTCGCGCCGCGCGCGGACGACCACAGCCCCCGCGTCGACAGCGCCGCGAACAGGGCCGTCAGCTGCGCCGTGCCGTCCGTCATGGCCGCGTCGACCACGCGCCCACGCCCCGTGCGGCGCGCCTCCAGCACGGCCGCCAACAGGCCGATCACCAGCCCCTGCGCCCCCGCGGCATAGTCGCCGATCAGGTTCAAGGGCGGGCGCGGCGGGCGATCCGGCTCGCCCATCATGTGCAGAGCCCCGGACAGGGCGATGTAGTTCAGGTCGTGCCCCACGTCGCCGGCCAGCGGACCCGTCTGGCCCCAGCCGGTCACGCGGCCGTACGCCAGGGCGGGCGCCAGACGCGCCACGTCCTCCGGCCCCAGACCCAGGCGTTCCATCACGCCCGGTCGAAACCCCTCGATCAGCGCATCGGCGCCGGCCAGCAAATCCAGGACGCGTTCTCGGTCCTGCGCGGACTTCAGATCGACGGGGACCGCGGCCCGTCCCCGGTGAAGCACCGCGCCGCCGACGTCCTCGAACGCCGAGGCCCCGTCGGCCCGCGTCAGCCGCAGCACCTGCGCGCCCATGTCGGCCAGCAGCATGCCGGCGAAGGTCACCGGCCCCAGGCCGTCGAACTCGATGATGCGGAGATCGGAAAGCGGTCCCATCGGCGACCCTGCGGCGAAGGGGGAGTGGTACGTCCTCTCGGGCTCGAACCGAGGACCCTCTGATTAAAAGTCAGATGCTCTAACCAACTGAGCTAAGGACGCACGCAACCCGGCGGCAGCGCCGCGCGGCGCCGTTCTGAGTCATTCCGGAGGGCAGGTCAAGGCTTGCCTCAGCCCGGACCGCCGCCTCCGGTGTTGTAATCGAACTGCTCCGGACGGCTCGGGCCGCCGCCGAAGTTCCAGGTCAGGCCCAGGAACCACGCCGGCTGCATGAACCGCTGGCTCGAGCGCTCGCTGAAGGCCGGCGTGTCGATGAAGACCTTCTGCTCGGCGGTGTCGAGCACGTTCACGCCCGTCACCGTCAGGCTCAGGTCGTCCGTCAGCTTGCGGCGATAGCCCAGGTTCAGCATGCCGAACGGTTCGCGACGCCCCTGCGCCTGCAGTTGCTCGCCCGAATAGAAGCCGTTGATCTGGAAGAAGTCCTTCTCGGTCGGCTGCCAGTTGATCGAGGTGCGCAGGCTGGCCGAGGTGCCGCTGCGGTCCGCGCCCGCCACGCCCGGCACATAGATGTCGTTGCGGAACACCGTGCCTGACAGGTTGTAGCTGATGCCCGCGGGCAGCTGGCCGTTGGCGATGAACTCCACGCCCAGGCGCTGCGCCTCGCCCAGGTTCTCGCGCGTGGTCAGGACCACGCCGTTCCCCTGATCGATCGCCACGTCCGTCACCCCGCCCGAGCTGTCGCGATAGAAGGCGGTCGCCGAATAGAAGGTCCGGCCGCGCCGCATCTGCCAGCCCAGCTCGAAGCTGTCGGTGATCTCCGGCTCCAGGTTCGGATTGCCGCGACGCAGGTTCTGCGGGTCGACGTAGGTCGTGAAGGGGTTCAGGTCCTGCGGCTGCGGACGCGCGATCCGGCGGCTGTAACCGCCCCGCAGGCGCTGGCTGTCGGTCAGCTGATAGCCGAAGTTCAGCGTCGGATAGGCGCGGAAGTAGTCCTGGCTGGCCTGGACGTTCTGCGTGATCTGGTCGATGTCGATGTAGACCTGTTCCAGACGCAGGCCGAACTGCACGTCCAGCTCGCCGAACGGGCGGTCATAGGTGGCGTAGGCGGCATGCACCGTCTCGTCGTAGCGGAACTCGCTGTTCAGCCCCGCCACCGGGGCCAGCGTCGTGAAGCTGGGACCGCGAAAGCCGTAGTTGTCGAAGTCGTTGGTCTCGTCGTCCAGCTCATAGCCGATCTTCAGCACGCGCCGCTCGCCCATGGGGCGGGTGTAGTCGACCTTCACGCCCCATTCGTCGGACGTCGTGCCGCCGCCGATGCGCTCGGCGAAGTCCGTGCCGGCGCCGGCCGTCACGTCGGTGAAGGCCTCGGTGACGCGCTCGTTCTCCTGTCGGCTGGCGTCCACGTCGACCACCAGTTCGTGCTGGTCGCCGAACTTGCGCCGCCACGAGGCGCGGCCGTTGAGGCCGTCGTTGCCGAACTCCTGCGAGCCGTCGCGCAGGTAGGAATCGATCACCGCGCCCGTCCCGTCGGTCCGCGTGAACAGTTCGCGTCCGGTTCCGCTTACCGAGAAGTCGCGATAGCCCAGTTCGCCGCTGATCCGGTCGCGCGCGTTCAGGTCATAGTCCGCGCTGATGCGGGCGTTCTGCGACTCGAACCGGCCCTCGGTGTCCTGATCGTTGGTCTCGACCCGCGCGGCCGCGGGCGTGGCGCCGGGGCGGATCCGCTCGCGGAAGCCTTCGCCCTCGCTGCTCTGCTGCCGCCAGCCCAGGTCGCCCGCCAGCGTCAGCGCGCCGGACCGGCGGTTGCCGCTCAAGGACAGATTGGCCCGGCCGTCGCCGCCGTAGCCGGCGCGCAGGGTCCCGGACTGCGTCGCCTGGGTCGTCTTCTTGGTCACCAGGTTGATGATGCCGCCCGAACCCTCGGGGCTGAAGGCCGCCGACGGATTGGTGATGACCTCCACCCGCTCCAGAGTGCCGCCCGACATGGCCTGCAGCGCGTCCGACCGGCTGCCGCCGCTGAACATGGCCGAGGGGCGCCCGTCGATCAGGATCGTCACGTTGCCGTCGCCGCGAAGGCTGACGTTGCCCTGCAAGTCCACCTCGACGCCCGGCACGTTGCGCAGCACGTCGGCGACCGAGCCGGACTGCGCCTGCAGGTCGTTGGTGACGTTGTAGCTCATCCGGTCGGCCTGGGTGACGATGTCCGGGCGAACGCCCTGAACCACCACCTCCTCAACCTCGGCGGCCGGCTCGTCGGCGGGACGCTGCGCGGGCGGGGTCTGCGGTCGCGGCGCGGGGCGGTCCTGGGCCGTGGCGGTCGTCACGGCGAACAGCGAGAGCGCCGTGGTGGCCAGCAGCGTGCGGATGAGCATGAGAGGGTGCCTGAAAGAAGGATCGAGAGGTCGAGAGACGTCGTTGAACGTTTAGGCCCGCCCAGTCCGTCGCTCTTGTTAAATTTCAGCAATACGCCCGCCAGTTTGCCGCGGCGTGTCGCCACGGTTACGGCGACGAAACACGCGGCGGTCAGCCCGAGGAGGCGGGGGCAGCGCGCGCTTCCAGAACGGACAGCACGTCCTGCAAGGTCATCGCCCGCGCCTTCAGCAGCACCAGCAGGTGATAGATCAGGTCCGCCGCCTCCGACGCCAGCTCCGCCTCGTCGCCCGCCGCTCCGGCCAGCGCCGTCTCGACGCCTTCCTCGCCCACCTTCTGCGCCGCGCGCTTGGGGCCCTGCGCCAACAGCCGCGCGGTCCAGCTTTCGGCCGGATCGGCGTCGGCGCGCGCGGCGATCGTCCGCTCCAGTCGCGCCAGACGCCCCAGGCCGGGCGCGTCCTCCTCGCCGAAGCAGCTGACGCGGTTGAGGTGGCAGGCGTTGCCGACCGGGCGCACCTTCAGCACCAGGGCGTCGGCGTCGCAGTCGGGTGTGATCGAGACGACGTGCAGCCGATCGCCCGAGGTCTCGCCCTTGCGCCAGCGCCCGCCGCGCGACCGCGAAAAGAAGGTGGCCTCGCCGCTCTGCATCGTCTCCTCCAGCGCCGCGCGGTCCATATAGGCCAGCGTCAGCACCTGCAGCGTGTCGGCGTCCTGGACGATGGCGGGGATCAGGCCGCCGCCCTTGTCGAAGTCCAGCGCGTCCGGGTCGATCATGGCCTCACCTCCACGCCGGCCGCGGCCAGCTCCGCCTTCAGATCCCGGATCCGAACGGCCCCGGTGTGGAACACGCTGGCGGCGAGCGCGCCCGACACGTCCGCCTGCTCGAACACCTCGACGAAATGGACCGCCGCGCCCGCGCCGCCCGACGCCACCAGCGGGATCGTCAGCCGCGCCCGCGCCGCCGTCAGCTGCTGCAGGTCATAGCCGCGCCGCACGCCGTCCTCGTCCATGCAGTTCAGCACGATCTCGCCCGCGCCCAGCCCTTGGGCCTCCACGATCCAGTCCAGGGTTCGGCGTCCCGCGCCGCGGCTGGAGGTCGGGTCGCCGGTGTATTGATGCACCATCCAGTCGTCGCCGGCCCTGCGGCTGTCGACGCCCACGACGACGCACTGGCTGCCCAGCCGCTCGGCCATCTCGCCGATCAGATCGGGCCGCTCCAGCGCGGGCGAGTTGATCGACACCTTGTCGGCCCCGTGCTCCAGGCAACGCGCCGCCTGCTCGACCGTGCGGATGCCTCCGGCCACGCAGAAGGGGATGTCCAGCAGCCGCGCCACGCTCTCGACCCAGCGGTAGTCCAGAGTCCGCCCCTGCGGGCTGGCGGTGATGTCGTAGAAGACCAACTCGTCGGCGCCCTCGTCGCGATAGCGCGCGGCCAGTTCGGCGGCGTCGCCCATGTCGCGGTGCCCCTCGAACCGCACGCCCTTCACGACGCGCCCGTCCTTGACGTCCAGGCAGGGGATGATCCGGCGCGCGGTCATCGCACGGCCTCCAGGGCCTCTTCGACCGTGAAGCGTCCTTCGTAGATGGCCCGCCCGACGATGGCCCCGGCGCAGCCCACGTCGCGCGCGGCGGTCAGGTCCGAGGTCGCCGCGACGCCGCCGGACGCCTGAACGTCCAGATCGGGCCGGCGACGCACGATCTCGGCCAGCAGCTCCAGATTGGGACCGCTCAGGGCGCCGTCCCGGCCCACGTCGGTGACCAGCACGTGTCTTGCGGTCCCTTGCGGAAACCGGTCCAGCGCCGTCCACAGATCGACCGACGCCGCCTCGGTCCAGCCTTTCAAGGCCGGCACGGGCACGCCGTCGCGGACGTTGACGTCCAGCGCCAGGGCGATCCGATCGGCCCCGAACTCGGCCAGCCATTCCGCCACGGCCTCCGACGCCGTCACCGCCTGCGAGCCGACGACCACGCGCGCGACTCCCGCGTCCAGCAGCGCCGCCACGTCGTCGCGCGACCGCACCCCGCCGCCCGACTGGATGTGGACGTCCGCCGATCGCGCCAGCCGCCCGATCAGCGCGTGCTGGACCGCGCGCCCCGCCTGCGCCCCGTCCAGGTCGACGACGTGCACCCACGCCGCGCCAGCCGCGACGAACGCCCTCAGCCGGGCTGCGGGGTCGTCGTCGTAGCGCGTCACCTGATCGAACCGTCCGTGCATCAGCCGCACGCAGGCGCCCTGCCTCAGGTCGATGGCGGGATAGACGATCACGCGGACAGCTCCAGAAAGTTCTTCAGAATGCGCGCCCCGGCGGCGCTCGACCGCTCCGGATGGAACTGGCAGCCCCAGCGGTTCCCGGCGCGCACGACCGCCGGCACCGGCCCGCCGTACTCCGCCCGGGCCAGCGTCGCGGGACCGTCCGGGCAGACGAAGCCGTGCACGAAATAGGCCCACGCGTCCTCTCCCAGGCCCTCCAGCAGCGGATCGTCGCGGACGACCTCCAGCCGCGACCAGCCCATATGCGGCACCGGCATGGACGGCCCCGGCGTCATCCGGCGGACCCGCCCGGGGATCAAACCCAGCAGTTCGGCCTCGCCCTCGTCGCTGCCGTCGAACAGCAGCTGCTGCCCCAGGCACACGCCCAGCAACGGGCGCGGAAACGCCCGGATCGCCTCGACCAGCCCCAGCGCCGCCAGACGCGCCATGGCATACCCGGCCGCGCCCACGCCCGGCAGGATCAGACGCTCCGCCGCCCCGATCTCCGCCGCGGTCGAGACCAGCCGCACGCCAGCCCCCAGCCGCTCCAGCGCGAACCGGACGGAGGCGACGTTGCCCGCGCCGTAGGCGACGATGGCGACGCTCACAGCACCCCCTTGGTCGAAGGCACGGCCTCGCCCTCGACGCGGATGGCCTGACGCAGGGCGCGGCCCAGCGCCTTGTAGACCGCCTCGGTCTTGTGGTGGTCGTCCTCTCCCGTCACCGAGACGTGGATCGCCGCGCCCAGGTGCTCGGCCAGACTGCGGATCACGTGCGCCGTCAGGTCGGTGCGGTAGTCGCCCAGAAGTGGAGTCGTGAAGTCGCCCTCAAACACGGGATAGGGCCGCCCCGACAGGTCGATCGACACCTTCGCCTCCGCTTCGTCCATCGGCAGGACGAAGCCGTAGCGGGCGATGCCGCGCCGCTCGCCCAGCGCCTGCTTCAGGGCCTGACCCAAGGCGATGGCGCTGTCCTCGATCGTGTGGTGCGGGTCGGTGTGCAGGTCGCCCTCGCACGACAGGCTCAGCGAGAAGCCGCCGTGCGCCGCCACCTGCTCCAGCATGTGGTCGAAGAAGCCGACGCCGGTGCGGATCGTCACCGGCCCGGTCGCGTCCAGGTCGACGGCGCAGACGATGCGCGTCTCCTTCGTGTCGCGAACCGCTTGGCCCGTCCGGTGCGGCCGCCCGACGGGCGCCAGGCCGAACGCCGCCAGCGTGCGGTCGTTCAGTTCCGAACGGGCGAACACCGGCAGGCGCAGACGGTCGCCTTCGATCTCGGCTGCCACGCCCAGCCGCGCCAGCGCTCCCCGCGCCGCGTCGGCATCGGACGGACGGGCCGCGATCACCGGGCCGACGCCGGGTTCCACCGACATCTCGCGCGCCAGCGCCTTGGCCATGCGGGCGCGCTCATCCCGGACTCGGGCGATCCGCGCCTCGGTCTCGACCATGCGCGACGGGTCCAGGGCCTGCAGCGCCAGCCGCAGGCTCGGCTCCGGCACGGCGTGCGGCTCCAGCACCTCGGCGATCCGGGCCAGCGTCGGCGACCGCGCGATCAGGGCGCCGACGCGCGCGCCGGTCAGGCCGTGCGACAGCGACAGGCTGCGCACCACCACCAGATTCTCGTGCGCCCCGACGAGCGCGACGATCGAGGGCTGGTCGGAAAACTCCACGCGGGCCTCGTCCACCACCAGCAGGGCAGGGGCCACCCGCGCGGCCATCTCCGCCACGGCCTCGGGCGAACCCAGACCACGCACGATCATGGCCAGGGTCTCCGCCCGGTCGGGCGCGGCGCGATACAGTTTGGCCAGCCCGTCGAAAGGCGGGGCGTCCGGCGCCGAAACGGCCAGACCGTCCCGCGCCGCCAGCCGGAAGATCAGCTCCAGCCCGTGCGAGGCCCCACGCACCGGGAGCACCTGATCGGTCGCCACGCCATAGATCTCGGCCATGCGGGCCGCGACGGCCGTCGTCGACGACGGCGCGCGATCCAGGCCCTCGGCGCCGGTCACCAGAGGAGGGAAGGGGGCGGGCAGGGTCATCCCTCGCTCCTCAGATCGGCGGCGCGCGCGTGCGCCTCCAGCCCCTCCAGCCGCGCCAGCCGCGCCGCCACGGGGCCCAGCTCCGCCGCGCCGCGCGCCGTGACGGTCTGCACGGACATCGAGGTCATGAAGCTGGCGGTGGTGATCCCGCCAAGCGTGCGCGCTCCGCCGTCGGTCGGCAGCACGTGGCTGGGTCCGGCGGCATAGTCGCCCAGCGTCTCCGCCGCGTGTCGCCCGACGAAGATCGCGCCCGCCGCCGTGATTCCGTCCACCAGCTCCTCGGCGTACTCGACCTGCAGCGCCAGGTGTTCGGGCCCATAGGCGTTGATGACCTCCAGAGCCGCGTCCAGGTCTCGCACCAGGATCGCCCGCGCCTCGGCCAGCGACGCCCGCGCCACTTCCGCGCGCGGCAGGTCGGCCAGCTGCGCCTCCACCTCGGTCAGCACATAGTCGATGGTCGCCCGGCTGGTGGACACCAGGATGACCTGGGCGTCGGCGTCGTGCTCGGCCTGGCTCAGCAGATCCGCCGCCGCGATCTCCGGCGCCGCGTCGCGATCGACCACGACCATCAGTTCCGACGGTCCCGCCGGCATGTCGACCGCCGGCCCGCCGGGCAGGGCCGCCGCCTGTTTCTTGGCCTCCGCCACCCAGGCGTTGCCCGGGCCGAACAGCTTGTCGCAGGCCGGGACCGCCCCGTCGTCGAACGCCGCGCCGAACGTCATCGCCGCGATCGCCTGGGCGCCGCCGATCAGCCAGATCTCCTCCAGCCCCGCCTCGGCGCCGGCCAGGATCATTGCCGGGTGGACGCCGCCGTCCTTCGCCGGAGGCGTCACCGCCACTCGCACCGGCACGCCGGCCACCTGCGCCGGGATCGCCTGCATCAGCAGCGACGAGAACAGGGGCGCCGTCCCGCCGGGCACATAGATCCCGGCCGATCGTATCGGTCGCCACGCGATGCGCGAGCGCACGCCGGGCGTCGTCTCGACCCAGCCGCCGTCCTCCGGCCGCGTCGCCTGATGAAAGACGCGCACGTTGTCCGCCGCGACCCGCAGCGCCCGCACGTCCGCGGGCGGCAGGGCGTCGCGCGCCTGCGCCACCGTCGCCGCGTCCAGCACGACCCGGCGCGGGGCGTGGCCGTCCAGCTTCAGCGCCCACTCGGTCGCCGCCGCCCCGCCGCGCGCCCGGACGTCGTCCAGAATGGCGCGCACGCCGTCGGTCACGCGCGTCTCGGCGCGACGCGCCGGCCGGGCCAGCGCCTCGCGACGACCCGCTTCGTCCAGAGAAGCCCAGTCGAACCGCTTCATCACATCATCTTCTCGATCGGCAGCACCAGGATGGCCGACGCCCCCTCGGCCTTCAGCTTCTCCAGCGTTTCCCAGAACACAGCTTCCTGACACACGGCGTGGACCGCCACCGCGTCCTCGCGCCCCGACAGCGGCATCACCGTCGGCGCGCCCGCCCCCGGCAACAGGGCCGTGATCCGGTCCAGATTGGCGCGCGGAGCGTTCAGCATGACGTATTTGGCCCCCTGACTGGCCACGACGCCGGCCATGCGCTCGACGACGCTCTCCAGCAGGTCGGTCAGCTCCGGCCCATTTTCTTCGGATTTTGGCGCGACGGGCGAACGGATCAGCACCGCCTGGCTGTCCAGCACCGTCTCGCGCGCCTGCAGCCCGTTGGCCTCCAGCGTCGCGCCCGTCGACACCAGGTCGCAGATCGCGTGCGCCAGCTTGAGACGCGGCGCCACCTCGACGGCCCCGCGCATCGTCACCACGTCGGCCGTCACGCCCTGGTCCGCCAGCCAGCGCTTCAGCACGCGCGGATAGCTGGTCGCCACGCGCTTGCCCTCCAGCGAGGCTGGCCCGGCATAGTCCAGCGTCGGCGGCACCGCGATCTTCAGCGTGCAGCGGCCGAAGCCCAGCGGCATCACCACCTCGGCCGCGGGGCCGCCGTTGCGGCCTTCCTCCAGCACGTTCTCACCGACGATGCCCAGGTCGCAGACCCCGTCGGCGACGAAGGTGGGAATGTCGTCGTCGCGCACGCGCAGCAGGTCGATCGGCGCGTTCTCGATGCGGTACAGCAGGTCGTTGGTGCCCTTCACCACCCGCAACCCCGCGTCCCGGACCAGGTCCAGGCTGCGGTCGGACAGACGGCCGGATTTCTGGACGGCGATGCGCAGCCGTCCCTTCACGGTACTCATGGGGTCAACTCGGTCAGGGGTGGGAGAGACGGTCCAGTACCAGGCGGTAGCCTTGATGCGGCATCTCCTTCAGGAAGCGGGCGACGCGCACGACGGTGGTCGGACTGGCCTGGGCCTCGGTCGCGATCTCGCGATACGACTTGCCGCCCGCGTCCAGCAGGCGCGCAACCTGCCAGCGCTCGGCGAAGGCGCGCACCTCCGCCGGCGTGCACAGGTCAGACAGGAAGGCGTCGACCTCGGCCCGCGTCTGCAGCGCCAGCAGGGCGTCGTACAGCTCGTCCCGGCTGCGGGTCGTCGCGTCGGCGTCTCGGGGCGGGACCTCGGTCATGGCGCGTTCCACTATGCTGTAACGTTGGAACGGTCAAGCGTTGCGATCACGCCGCGTCATTCTGTCCGCTTGGTAATGTCGCGCGCCTTGCGTCGGTTGCGCCCGGGACTATGGTTCGCCGCGATTTCGACGCTTTTCCCAACGGAGCACGACGATGCGGCTGAAACTTCTCATGGTGGCCGCGTCCGGCCTGGCGCTTCTGGCCTCGGCGGCGCACGCCCAGGTCAGCGTCGGCGCGGTCGATCAGTCCAAAGGCAAGTATGAGGACGCCTTCCGCCAGTTCGAGGGCGAGGACTGGCCGACGCCGAACGTCTATCGCACCGCCACCGGCGAGCCGGGTCCGCAGTACTGGCAGCAGAAGGTCGACTACGTGATCGACGTCCGCCTGGACGAGGCGAACCGCAGCATCACCGGCAGCGAGCGCGTGACCTATCGCAACAACTCGCCGCAGGAGCTGCCGTCGCTGTGGCTGTTGCTTGACGCCAACGGCTACAGCGCCACCGCCATAGACCGCGTGACCGAGACCGCCGGCGACGCCAAGACCTATGGCCTGTTCGAAGCCATCCAGACGGTGCTCTACCAGTCCTTCGACGGCAGCTTCCGCGACATCCGCGTGACCGACGCCCGCGGCCGCCCGCTGAACGTCATGATCAACCAGTCGCTGATGCGCATCGACCTGCCGCAGCCGCTGAAGCCGGGGGAGAGCTTCGTCTTCGACCTTGCCTATTCCATGCCGATCCCCAACGGCGACCTGACCGGCGCGCGCGCCGGGCACGAGTGCTTCCGCGCCTCGGACGGCCAGGAAGACTGCATCTTCCAGCTGGCCCAGTGGTTCCCGCGCCTGACCGCCTTCTCGGACTACGAAGGCTGGCACCAGCAGCAATACCTGGGCTCCGAGTTCCCGCTGGAGTACGGCGACTATCAGGTGTCGATCACCGTTCCCGCCGACCACGTCGTGGCCGGCACGGGCGTGCTGGCCAACGAGGCGCAGGTCCTGTCAGGCGAGCAGCGTCGCCGCCTGGCCTCGGCCCGCACGGCGACCGACCCCGTCTACATCGTCAACCCGGCCGAGGCCGCGGCGGCCGAGCTGGGTTCGGTCGACGGCACCCGCACCTGGACCTTCCGCGCCAACAACGTGCGCGACTTCGCCTGGGCCAGCTCGCGCAAGTTCGTGTGGGACGCCATGGGCGTGCCCAACCGCGACCCGCAGGTACCGGTCGTCATGGCCATGTCCTTCTATCCGTCCGAGGCGCGGCCGCTTTGGGATCAGCTGTCGACGCGCGCGGTCGCCCACGCGCTGCAGGTCTACGGCGACGCCACCTTCCCCTATCCGTATCCGACGGCGCAGTCGGTCAACGGCCCGGTGGGCGGGATGGAATACCCGATGATCACCTTCAACGGCGCGCGTCCCCAGCGCGCGCCCGACGGCACGGCCCAGCGCATGGACGACATGAAGTACGCCCTGGCCGGCGTCATCATCCATGAGATCGGGCACATCTGGTTCCCGATGACCATCAACTCCGACGAACGTCAGTGGGTTTGGATGGACGAGGGCATCAACACCTTCGTGGAGTTCCAGGCCTCCAAGCTGTGGGACGCCGACTTCGACGCCTCGGGCGAGCCGCGCGGCGGCATCATCCGCCACATGCTGTCGGAGAACCAGCAGCCGCTGATGACCGCGGCGCAGAGCCTGACCAACTACGGCTACGAAGGGTACGTGAAGCCGGGCGTGGCGCTGACCGTGCTGCGCGAGACCGTGATGGGCCGCGAGCTGTTCGACCGCGCCTTCGCCGAATACGGCCGCCGCTGGAAGTTCAAGCGCGCCACGCCGTACGACTTCTTCCGCACCATGGAAGAGGTGTCGGGCATGGATCTGGACTGGTTCTGGCGCGGCTGGTTCTACTCGACCGACCACGTCGACATCTCGCTGGACGA
This sequence comes from Afipia felis, assembly GCA_943371835.1. Classification (GTDB taxonomy): domain Bacteria; phylum Pseudomonadota; class Alphaproteobacteria; order Caulobacterales; family Caulobacteraceae; genus Brevundimonas. The sequence continues at coordinate 194,986 of CALRWJ020000001.1, forward strand.
CGTCACGCTGGCCACCCTGCAGCAGCCCGGTCAGGGCGGCGGGGCCGAAGGCGCCGCCCAACCTGCGCCGGGCGCCGACGCGCCGCCGCCGCCGTCCACCACCGTCACCGCCGACCGCGCCGCGGGCCTGGTGCCACTGGTGGAGCGCATGCCCGCGCTGGCGAATCCGACGGACGAGGGCTCGGCCGAGTTCCCGATCACCGACGAACAGCGCCGGACCTGGGCCGCCGCCAAGGACGGACAGTACGACTCCTACGTCGCCGCCGCCCGCGACTTCCAGGGGCACATCTACAGCCTGACCTTCTCCAACGTCGGCGGCGTGGTCATGCCGATCATCGTGCGCTTCACCTATGACGACGGCACGACCGAGACGGTGAAGATCCCGGCTGAGATCTGGCGCCGCAACAACCGTCAGGTCATCTGGCGGCACGTCACGCCCAAGACCATCGCCTCGGTCATGGTCGATCCCCTGCAACAGACCGCCGACGCCGACACGGCCAACAACGCCTGGCCCCGCGCGGCCGCGACCGGCCAGTGAAGACCGGCGCGCGGGCGGCGTCGGCTTCGGCCCCGCCGTCCGCCGCCGGCACGCGCGGGTCCGCCCGCGAACGGAGACGCCGATGGACGCCCGCCCGCTCGATCAAACTCTGGTCGCCTCTCCGCAGATACGGCTGTCCGACCTGCCGGCCATCGCGGCGGCCGGCTATCGCTCCGTGATCTCGAACCGGCCGGACGGCGAGGAGCCGGGCCAGCCGACCGCCGATCAGGTCGCCGCCGCCGCGCGTGAGGCGGGGCTGGAGTTCGCCCACGTGCCGGTGGTCGGCGGCCGCATCAGCGAGGGCGACGTCGCCGCCTTCCGTCACGCGTTGGACGACCTGCCGGGTCCGGTCTTCGGCTTCTGTCGCTCCGGCACGCGCACGACGATGATGTGGGCGCTGGCCAACGCCGGGCGCCGCGACGCCGATGACCTGATCGCCGTCGCGCGCGGGGCCGGCTACGACCTCGCCGGCCTGCGGCCGTTGCTGACGCGCTGAGCGTCAGAACCGATAGCTGACGCCCAGCCGCAGATTGCGGCCCGGCGCAGGCGCGACGTCCTTCAGGAACGAGCTGTGCTCGCGGACTTCTTCGTTCGTCAGGTTTCGCCCCTCCGCGAACACCGTGACGTTGGGGTCGCCGAATGGACGCCAGGCCCCGAACAGGTTGACCAGGGTGTAGCCGTCGGTCGGCAGCTCGTACTGCGCCACCCGATCCTGCTCGCCCACGCGCCGGACCTCCAGCGACGCGTCGAACGCCCGCGACGCGTACTTCGCCCGCCCGGTCAGGGAGTAGGGCGGGATGCGCGCCGGCACGCCCAGATCGGTGTCGGCGCGCACATGGTCGGCCGCCCCCTCCAGGGTCAGAACACGGTCCCCCGACGTCCAGACGTCATAGGCCACCTCCGCCTCGAACCCGCGGAAGTCCGCGTCGGTCTGGGCATAGGCGAAGATCGGGAACTCCTCGGTGAGGCCGCCGTCCACCACGGTGAAGGTCGTGCCCGTGTCGACGGCGTCGATGAAGCCGTCGAACTTCGACGTGTAGACGTGCAGGTCGCCCCGCAGGGCGCCGCGATCCAGGTGCGCGGTCGCCTCGATCGTGGTGACCTTTTCGGAGTCCAGCGTGGGATCGCCGACCTCGTAGGCCGCGGTGGCGACGTGCAGGCCGTCGGCGAACAGTTCGACCTCCGACGGCGCGCGGGCGTTGTGCGCCACGCTCAGACCCAGGAACAGGCCGGGGGAGGGCTGGACGAAGGCCGCGGCCGACGCCGACCAGTTGTCGAACCGGCGCTCCACCTCCGTCGTCGTGCCCAGCGGCGTCGCGGTCAGCGTGCGGCGGTCCCAGCGCAGCCCCCCCTCGAAGCCATAGCCGTCGAAATCCAGACGCTGCACGGCATACAGGCCGCCTTCCTCGATCCGCGTGCCCGGGATGTAGGCCTCGTCGCCGATGGCCTCGAAGTCGCGCGACAGCATCTGGCCGCCCACGGCGCCCTTCCACGGGCCCCGGTTGCGCTGGATCAGGTCGACGCGCGCTTCCTGCCCGACGGAGGCGAAGATCGTGCCGGGCTGGCCGACGTCCTCGAACTCGGTGTGGGTGTAGTCGGCGTGCCCATAGGCCAGGCGGGCCTCCCGAAACGGTCCGGCGTCAAGGTCCAGGCCGCCGCGGACGTCGATCCGCTGCTGTTCCAGATCGATGAAGACGTCTTCCTCGGCCACCACGCCATAGGTGCTTTCGGTGTTCTTGAACGACGCCCCCAGGAACCCGCGGTCCCCGACGTACGAGGCGCCGACGCCATAGGCGTCCAGCTCGGCGAAGCTGTTGGCCAACGTGCCCGCGTCGTCGCGCGTCAGGCCGTCCCGATCCGCCAGCCGCTGCGAGATCGCAGGGGCGGGAATGTCGTAGTCGTCCGCGCGCTTCCTCAGCGCGTCGAGGTGCAGCACGAGCGACGGACCCACCGCGACGTCCGTGCGGCCGGAGATCAGGGTGCCGTCATCGACGCTCGACGCCTGCGCCGTGAGTTGGCCGCTCAGCCCGTCGTCGGGCATTTCCTCGGGAATGCGGCCGTCGAAGACGTTGACCACCCCGCCGATGGCCGTGCCGCCATAGGCCAGCGTCGACGGCCCCCGGATGATCTCGATGCGGTCCGACTCCGCCGGGTCCGCCGCCACCTGATGGTCCGGCGACACCGACGAGGCGTCGATCAGGCCGACTCCGTTCGTCAGCACCTGCACGCGCGGCCCCGTCAGCCCGCGGATGACCGGCCGGCTCGCGCCCGGCGCGAAGGCCGTGGACCTCAGGCCCGGCGTGCCGCTCAGCAGGTCGCCCAGCGTCGCGGGCGGCGCGACGGACAGAGCCTCCTGATCCAGCACGGTGGTCGCGATCGTCGTGGCGTTCTGGCTGACGCCGTAGGGCACGCCGGTCACGACGATGTCGTCGACCCGGGCCGGCTCGTCGCGTTCCGGCGCTTCCTGCGCCGCCGCCGCGCCCGCGAGGACCGACCAGCTGCCGGCGATCAGAAGGCAACGACGAAACGAAGGGCTGCGGAACATGGGCTCACTCGATCTGCGGATGCGACGGAGTGTTACGAAATAACATATGCGCTCGCAAGCGGAGAGTAACGTGGTGCGGCTCGCTTCTCCGTAGCCGCCCGGCGTCTAGGCCGGGTGCAATTCCGCCCGTTCTCCCTGTCGGGCCGACAGGCGCCACGCGCGGCCGTGAATCCAGATGCGGTCGCACTCGACGGCCGTCCATCCGGCCGGCAGCACGACGGTCTCTTGCGGCCAGGTCGCCGGATCGGTCTCGCTGACCCGCAGTCGCGGCAGACCGGTCAACAGGCCCGTCACGAAGCCGCCGATGTTGGCGAAGAAGGGACCGGAGGGGACGCCGGGCAGCTTGTCGAGCCGGAATTCCAGCGTCTGCTCGAACCGGCCCATCACGTATTTCGCATAGCCTTCCTCGAACAGCGTCAGCGACAGCTCCCGATCGCCCGACCACGCCGCCCACGTGCCGTACAGCGCCGCCAGCATCGGGCACCCCACGTAGTCCCGCCAGTGCTTCAGATACAGCGCCAGCGTCCGCTCCCGGGCACGGTCGTCCAACTCGGCCCAAAACGGAAAGATCGCCAACAGGGGACCCGGCGTCGTGCCCTTGGGCTCGTCGATCCGGAAGTCGGCGTGCGAGGCGACGGCCCCGTCCGCGCGGACCGCCGGGGCCAGCCCGTCGGCGACGGCCGCCCACTGCGGCGGCGCCGCCCGTCCCAGTCGCTCCGCCGCCCGCACCGCACGGCGCAGAACCGCCTGCGCTCCCAGCGTCGTCAGGGCGTCCTGGTTGATGAAGCCGGGGTTCTCAGCGGGGCCGCCCAGCTCTTTGAAGACGAAGCCGGTTCGGGTCCCGCTGACGCGGTCCACGATCCAGTCGCAGACGCCCTCCAGCACGGGCTAGGCGTGGTCGGCCAGAAACCGCGCGTCGCCCGTCGCGTCGGCATGATCGGCGAAGGCGCGGGCCACGTGCAGATTGACGTGAACCTCCCTGACCGCCGCCGATCCGGCTCCCGGACTGGCCTCCTCGCCCGCCCGCGGCCCGCTTTCCCACGGAAACAGCAACCCCAGCCGCCCCTGCATCCGCGCGTTCATCCGCGCGGCGGGCAGACATCGCGTGCGATAGTCCTGCAGCGCCCGCGCCGCGTCCGGCTGCATCAAGCTCAGCGTGGGGACGGCGAATGCGTCCACGTCCCACATCACATGGCCGAAATAGTAGTGGTAGTCGGTCCACGTCGCGAGGCCGTAGATCGACGTCGACGACGGCGATGCACGATGCACCGACGTGTTCAGATAAAAGAACGCCGCGTCCGCCAGCGCCTGCCACCGCTCGCCGGCCCCCTCAACCCAGATCCGTCCGCGCCACAGCTCCGCCCACGCCTCTCGGTTGCGGCGACGAAGTTCGTCGAGGCCCAGCTCCGCCGCGTGGGCGACCATGCGCAGCGCCTGCCGCTGAGGCTGCGCGTGCATGACGTCCGGAACCAGCGCGACGAGGCGCTCGACGGTGACCGGCCGCCCGCTTCGCCGGAACGTCAGCGTGGTCGACACCGGGCCGTGGTCGTCCCAGGGATACTGCTTCCGCTCGGCGGACGCGGCCGCCGATGTGCTCATTGCCAGCCCCAGCCGGCCGAGGCCGCCCTCGGATTCCCACAGCAGCGTCCCGTCGCACGCGGGATCCGGTTCGCCCGGCGTGTCCAGACGCCTTTCGACGATCCGGCCCCGACGGCCCTCCACGCTGATCCGGGCGCGGACGGCCACCTCGTGCGCCCCCTCCGGCGCCACCTCGATCCGCTCGCAGACCACCGTCGGGTGCGTCCGGCTGCAGAAGGCGACGGAGGTCAGCACCGCTTCGGCGTCGCCGATCCGCAACCGGACCCGCGTCGTCAGCTCGGCCGTCGCGAAATCGTAGGTCTGATCCAGCGGCTCGACCGACCCGGCCTGGTCCGAGGCCCACTGTCCGTTCAGCGTCACATCCAGACCCAGCGGCCACGGAGCGGAGGCGGCGGCCTCGATCCGTCGCTCGTGATGCTCGCCGATGAAACCCGAGACGATGCATATGCCGGGGCTCGACGGATCCTCCCGCAGGCGCAGGCCGATCAGCCCATTCGACAGATAGGCGGGCAGGTCGCCGCCCCGCGCCCCGACGGCGGGCGGGGGAGAGATGACGTGCGGCCTCACGCGACGCGCTCGTAAGGCGGCTCGCGATGAAGCCCGGCATGGCCTCCGCGCCGCTCATGGTTCCGGTTGATCTCTTGCACCAGCGCCAGGCCACGCTCCTTGCCCACCAGCTTCAAAAGGGCGTCGACCTTGGCTTCCAGTCGGTCGTCGTTCTCCTTCGACGAAGGCGAACCGACGTGGAGGAAATAGGCCAGGCCCACGACCTGCCACAGCAGCTGCAGGAACTCGGACTGCAAGTTCTCGAAGGCGTCGCGGCCCATCTCCGTCAGATAGGCCGCGATTTGCGGCGCCTGGCCGTGGTCTCGGGCCTCGTCGACGAAGGCATGCCAGCCGAACAGCCAGTGCAGACCGAACGACACGGCGAAGAACAGCAGCGTGATCCAGGCATAGGCATAGCGTTTGAACATCATGGACCTCCTTCCCGGTCCGGAAAGTCCGGCTGAACGGGCCGGTTCCTAAGTCGGCGACCGGACGAAGCGGAGCTTCGCCGCCTGTGAACGGCTTTAGTGACCGAGGTCAGACATGCACCCGACGGGCACCAGACTGATCGACGCGCTTCCCGCGCGCGACCGCGAGGCCATCATCCAGCGGTCCCGTCGCTTCGCGTTCATGGCGGGCGACGTACTGCACGACGTGGACCAGGTGTTCGTGGACTTCATCTTCCTCGAACGCGGCATCGTCGCCGCCATGGTGATGCTCGAAGAGGGCCAGATCGAAACGGGCCTGATCGGTTCGGAGGGCGTCGTCCCCACCCTTGTCGCGCCCGTCCATCGCAGCGCTCATCGCCGGTTCCTCGCCCTGACCGAGGGCCGGGGCCGCCGGATCGCCATGTCGGACCTGGAGCGGCTGCTGACGCAATTTCCGACGTTGCGGGCGGTTCTGGATCGTCGTGCCGCGGCGGTCCATCGACGCGATCACCTCGCCATCGCCTGCGCCGCTTTGCATGGGGCCCGGCCGCGGCTCGCGCGCATGCTGCTCCGACTGGCCCGCCGCATGGATCAGGACCATCTGTTCCTGACCCAGGACACGCTCGCCCATCTGCTGGGCGTTCGGCGGACGACGGTCAACGAAGTGGCCGGAGAGCTTCAACTCGCCGGGGCCATCCGATATCGACGTGGTCGGATCGCGGTCCTGGACCGCGCGATGCTGGAGCGGTTCAGTTGCGGCTGCGGCGCCGACGAAGTGGGCCTCTGCGACCCCCCTCACGCCGCGGCCGAGCAAGCGCCGACCTGCCCGGACCTCCGCGGCCACCGACGCCCGCATGACGACGCCCATCAGCATGTCGCGGGGCCGCGCTGACGACGGTCGGTCAGTGGATCGCAGGGAGGGTGGCGGTGGCGGTGCTGTCAGTCTAACCCTAACCGGTCTCTACTGATATGCTGAAAAGTCCATGCAGGGCAGGGACTTATGGCGAAACTCAGCTTCAAGCGGCACCGGTTCAAGAGCGACGTCATCAAGCGTGCGGTCTGGCTTTACTACCGCTTCAATCTCAGCCTTCGGGACGTGGAGGAGATCCTCGCCGAACGCGGGGTCGACGTCTCCTACGAGGCCATCCGCGACTGGTGCCGGAAGTTCGGATTGCAGATCGCCAGAAACCTGCGGCGACGCCGCCCGGCGCCTTCGCCGCGGTGGCACCTCGACGAGATGGTGAGCTCGATCGGCGGCCGGCACATGTACGTCTGGCGGGCGGTTGACGACGAAGGGGAGGTGCTCGGCTCCGCCGTCGAGCGCCGGCGGGATGCGGCGACCGCCGAAAGCTTCCTGAGAAAGCTGCTGCGGGATCAGCCGGTTGTGCCGGAGACGATCGTCACCGACGGCCTCGGTTCCTACAAGACCGCGCTGGATCGGCTGGGCCTGAGCGACCGCCATCGCCCCGGCCGCCTTCGTGAGAACAATCGCGCGGAGAACTCGCATCTGCCGATCCGAAAGCGCGAGCGGCAGATGATCGGCTTCAAGAGCGCCGCTTCGGCGCAGCGGTTCCTGACGGTCCACGCGGCCGTCTACAACACCTTCTACACCCAACGGCATCTCGTCAGCCGAAGCACGTTGCGGACCTTTCGGGCGCAGGCGCACGCGGCTTGGAATGCGGCCGTGGCGTCGTGACGGAAGTCGTTCACCTCGTCGATGCGCGGGAGTTAAGTTGACAGCACTAGATGATCGGCTTCAAGAGCGCCGCTTCGGCACAGCGGTTCCTGACGGTCCACGCAGCCGTCTACAACACCTTCTACACACAGAGGCATCTCACCAGCCGAAGCACGCTTCGGGCGTTCCGAGCGCAGGCGCACGCCGCTTGGCATGCGGCTGTCACGTCGTGAACGGGAAGGGAATTGTTGGCAGCGGGGCCGCGGTTAAGTTGACAGAACTGGCCTGCCGCGTGCCCGGCCGGCGCGCAAAGCCGCTTAGCTAGGTTAGAAGTCCGACCTCGTGCCGCCGTGATCGACGCTACAGCGGTCGTGGTCATGCAGAACCTCGATCACCTTGCAGGCGGAGACCCGCCCGCCGGCGCATTCGGCCGTCATCCGGGAGAGTTCGGCCTGAAGGGCCTTCAATCGAGCGATTTTTCCCATGACCACTGCGAGGTGGCGTTCGGCGATGGCGTTGGCCTCGCTGCACGGGCGCTCTGGTTCATCAGCTAGGTCGAGCAGCGAACGGATCGAGTCCAAGTCGAAGCCCAGGTCACGGGCGTGGCGAACGAAGGACAGACGGCGCAGCGCCGCGTCGTCGTAAACGCGCCGATCGCTCGGAGTCCGCTCCGGGGCGGGCATGATCCCGATCTGCTCGTAGAAGCGGATGGTCGGAACCTTGACGCCCGCAAGCGCGGCTAGTTTCCCGATGCTTCGCGTGGACGGTGAGGAGGAGGCCATGTCGCGAAAATAGGGGCTTGATGCTCTAGTGGCTATAGGATGCAGAAGGGTGTCTCCGACTTGGAGGTCGCCCATGAGCCAGCCCGCCCTTGAAGAGCCGTCCGCCGGTTGCGGATGCGGCGCCGCCGTCAAGTTCGACGGTGCCACACCCGCGTATCGCCGCATCCTGTGGTCAGTGATCGCCATCAACGCCCTCGCCTTCGTGGCGTTGGCCGGGGGCGCATGGCTGCAAGGCTCGGCGGCGCTGGGGGCGAACGCTCTGGATTTTCTGGCCGACAGCGCGACCTACGCGATCAGCCTGTGGGCCATCGGTCGCTCGACGCGGGTCAGGGCGGGCGCGGCCCTGCTGAAGGGCGCGAGCCTCGGGCTGTTGGCTGCCTTCATCCTGGGCTTCGCGATCTGGCGCGCCGTGTCCGGGGCGCCGCCGGAGGGGGCCGTCATCTCGGGGCTGGGACTGCTTGGCTTCGTCGCCAACGGCATCGCCGCCCTGCTGCTGGTTCGCCACCGTGACGGCGACGCCAATGTCCGGTCCGTCTGGCTCTGCACCCGCAACGATCTCATCGAGAGCCTGGTCGTCGCGGCGGCAGGCGCTCTGGTGTGGATCACGGCTTCGCGCTGGCCCGATCTGATCGCGGGCGTGATCCTGGCTCTCGTTTTCCTTCAGTCGGCCTGGGCGATCGTTCGCCAGTCGCGCGACGAGTTGAGGCAGCGTTCATGATGGGCCGGTCCGACAAAGCTGGGGCGCGACGCAGCGCCCGTGCGAGATGGACGCGTTCTTTTCTGACGCGCCTCGTGCTATGGGGCCGCATGGATATGGTGCGGCTCAAACGGGGATGGATGGCGGCGCTGCTCGCGGCGTTCATGTCGCTGTTCGTGCTTTCGTCCGCCGTGGACGCCGCGACCTGCGCGTTGGAGCCGGCGCACTCGACCTCCGCTGAAGCCTCGTTTGGTTCGGCGGACACGGACGTCGGCGACCTTGGTGAAGACCATGCGATCTGTTCGCATGGTCACTGCCACCACGGTGGCGCGCCTTTGCCGCCGGCGCCAGAGCCCACGGCGGCGACCACCCTCTCGACGATGACGCCGTTCCTACCGGCGTCCGAGCCCCTGGATTCTCGCACCCCCAGCGGTCCCAAGCGCCCGCCCAGACCCTGACGATGCCCTGCGCCTGATGGCGCTCGTCAATCGTCTGGAACCGCTGGGACATGGAACATGCCACCCCTGAAATTCTGTCGGTCGCGCCTCGCGATCGGCTGCGCCGTGGTCGCGATGGCGACCGTCGCTATCGGCCCTGCCTGGGCCGACCCCGTGCCGTCCTATGAAGAACTGCTCGAACGCATTGGCCTGACGCCCGGCGCGCTGGAAGCCGACGCCCTGGTCGATGCGGCCGAAGCCCGCGTCCGTCAGGCGGGCGTCCGGCCGAACCCCGAACTAAGCCTGGAAGCCGAGAACGCCTTCGGTAGCGGACCCTTCTCCGGCTACGACAACGCCGAGACCACTCTGTCGGTCAGCCAGGACCTGGAACTCTGGGGCCGGCGAGGCGCCAGGGTGGGCGTCGCCCAGGCCGAGGGCAGAACGTCGCTGCTGCGTCGCGACCTCGCCACCCTGGACGCGGCCGGCAGGCTGGCGCTCGCCTATGCCGAAGCCGAGGCGGCCGAACGGCGCCTTCAGTTGGCGCAGGAAGCCCTCGACCTAACGATCGCCGACGCGCGGGCGCTGATGATCCTGGTCGAAGAGGGCCGAGAGCCGCTGTTTCGCGGCATCCAGGCGCAAAGCCAAGCGGCGGCGGCGAGAGCCGCCCTCGACGAGGCCCAAGCCGAACGCGACGCCGCCTTCGCGAGACTGACCGCCGTGGCGATGCTGCCGAACCCGGTGACCTCCATCGGCACCAGCCTGCTGGATCGGGAGCCGCCCGCCGTCGTGCCGACCTCCTCGACGTCGCCCGAGGTGCGGGTGGCCCAGGCTGAACGCGACGCCGCCGAAAGCCGGATCGAAGTGGAGCGGGTCCGCGCGAGGCCCGACGTCCGCGTCTCGGTCGGCGTGCGTCGTTACGAGGCTGAAGACGCGACAGCCCTGACGTTCGGGGTCAGCATGCCGCTGCCGCTGTTTGACCGAAACCGAGGCAACTACGACGCCGCCCAGGCCGAGTTTCGCGCCGCCGACGCCCGCGTCATGGCTGCGACACAGACCGCGCAGGCCGATCTCGCCGGGGCCGAGGCTCGATTGCGATCCGCCAATAGCCGTGTCTGGGCGACCGACGGCGGCGTGACGGCCGCAGAGGAGGCTTATCGCCTCTCCCGGATCGGCTTCGAAGCCGGACGCATCTCGCAACTCGAACTCAGTTCATCCCGAGCCGCGCTGATCGCGGCCCGCAACGCCGCCGTTGACGCCCGCCTCGCGCGGGTCCGGGCGGAAGTCGATCTCGCGCGCCTGCAAGGCCGCGTCCCGTTTGGAACATCGCAATGAAACGCACCCCTGACATCAACAAGACCTGGCTCATGGCCGGGGTCGCCGCCGTCGTCGTTCTCGGCGGTGCGGGTCTCTACGCGATGACGCGATCGCCGGAAGCACCGGCCGCGTCCGCCGAAGGAAAACATGCCGAAGGTGAGGAAGGTCATGCCGAGGAAGGCGCGGCCGAGGAAGGCGTCGTCGTCCTGACCGAGGCGCAGATCGCCGCCGCAAACATCTCGATCGTTGCGGTCACTGGCGGCGGCGGAAGCGAGACTCGCCTTTCCGGGCGCGTCGAGCCGATGGTGGACGCGCGCGCGGCCGTCGCCGCGAGCGTCGGGGGACGCGTCGAACGGGTCCTGGTGGCGCCTGGGCAGTCGGTTCGCGCGGGTCAGCCCCTGGCGGTGCTGGTGAGCGGCGACGCCGCCGCCCTGCGCGCCGAAGCGGACGCCGCGAACGCGTCGGCGGATGCCGCTCGTCGCGCCTATGAGCGTGACCGTAACTTGGAAGAGGCCGGCGTCGTTGCGCGTCAGGAAGTCGAGACATCGCGGGCTCAGTCGCTGAGTTCGGACGCCGCCGCACGCGCGGCGCGAGCGCGGGTCTCGGCCGCCGGCTCTCCCAATTCCTCGGGTCGACTCAGCGTCGTCAGCCCCATCAGCGGGATCGTGACCAGCGTTCAGGTCGGGCCGGGTGGATTCGCCGCCCAGGGCGGGGTGATCGCCGAGGTCACCAACCCGGTGCGGGTCGAGATCGTCTTCACGGCGCCTCCCGCACTCGCCGCGCAGGTTCGCGCGGGTTCGACCATGCGCGTGCAGGGACCGGCGGGCGAGTTCGACGCCGTCGTCACCGGCGTCGCCGCCGACGCAGGCGAGGAAAGCGGAGCCACGATCATCCGCGCCCGACCGGCGGGCGGGGGTCTGCCGCCGGCAGGATCGGCCGTCTCCGGCATTGTGGTCACGGGCCAGTCCGTGGGCGGCCTCACGGTCCCGTCCGACGCCGTTCAGACGGTGGAGGGCGCGAGCGTGGTGTTCGTGCGCACCGCGACGGGCTTTCGCGCCGCGCCCGTCCTAGTCGGCAGGCAGGCCGGCGGTCGAACCGAAATCCTGAGCGGCCTCACCGGCACCGAGCGCATCGCCGGAACCAACGCCTTCCTCCTGAAAGCCGAACTCGCCAAGGGCGAGGCCGAGCACGGCCACTAAGGAGCGACAGCATGTTCAGCGCAATCATCGCGGCATCCGTCCGCTTCCGTTGGTTCGTCATCCTGGCGGTCAGCCTCGTGGCGGCCCTGGGTCTGTTTGAACTGGCCAAACTACCAATCGACGCCGTTCCCGACATCACCAACAGACAGGTCCAGATCACCACGGTCGCCCCCGCTCTGGCGCCTGAGCAGATCGAGCGGCAGGTCACCTATCCGTTGGAAACCGCCCTCGCCGGCATCCCTGGCCTGACCAGCACGCGGTCGCTGTCACGCAACGGCTTCAGTCAGATCACCGCGATCTTCACGGACCAGACCGACATCTATTTCGCGCGTCAGCAGGTGGCCGAACGGCTCGCCGCCGCATCGGAGGGCCTTCCCGAAGGCGTGGAGCCGGGGTTGTCGCCGATCACCACCGGCCTCGGCGAAGTGCTGATGTGGACTGTCGATTACGTCCCTTTCAACACCGAGAATCTTGCCAGCCCCGGCCAGCCGGGCTGGCAGGCGGGCGGCGTCTACCTGACCCCTGAGGGCGAGCGACTGACGACGCCCGAGGAGCGCGCGACCTATCTCCGCACCGTCCAGGATTGGATCATCGCACCACAGATGCGCACGACCGCAGGTCTTGCGGGGGTCGATACGATCGGCGGCTACGTCAAGGAGTATGCCGTCCGGCCCGACGCGGCACGGCTGTCCGCCTACAGCCTGGGTCTGGGCGATCTGGTCGAGGCCGTTGAACGCGCCAACACCCAAGCAGGCGCAGGCTATATCCAGCGTGCGGGCGAGGCTTTGGTCGTCCGCACGGACGCCTTGGCGCTGACCATCGACGATCTGGCTCAGGCCCCCGTGGTCAATCGCGGCGGTCTGGTCGTCCGGGTCGCCGACGTCGCGACGGTCGAGATCGGGCAGGCTCCACGTTTGGGCGGCGCCAGCCGCGACGGACATGAAGCGGTCCTTGGCACCGCCTTGATGATCGCCGGCGGCAACAGCCGCACGGTGGCCCAGGCGGCGGCCGAGCGGCTGGCGGTGGTGGACGACAGCCTGCCTCCTGGCATCGTCGCCCTGCCGGTCCTGAACCGCAGTGAACTGGTGAACTCTACCATCTCGACCGTCGCTCGGAACCTGACCGAGGGCGCGCTGCTGGTCATCGTCGTCCTGTTCCTGCTGCTGGGCAACATCCGGGCGGCCACCATCACAGCCTTGATGATCCCGCTGTCCTTCCTGTTCGCGGTCATCGGCATGAATAGGTTCGGCATCAGCGGAAACCTGATGAGCCTTGGCGCCCTCGACTTCGGGCTGATGGTCGATGGCGCGGTCGTGGTGATCGAGAACACTCTGCTGATGCTGACGCAGCGGCGAGCTCAACTCGGCCGGATGCTGACCCGACACGAGCGGCTGGACGTGGCGGTTCAGTCCGCGCGCCAGATGGTGAAGCCGGCCGCCTTCGGTCAATTGATCATCCTGCTGGTGTTCGCGCCGCTGCTGCTTCTGGAGGGGGTCGAAGGCAAGACGTTCCAACCGATGGGCGCCACCGTCATGCTCGCCCTCGTCGGAGCCTTCATCTTCTCCTTTACCTTCGTGCCCGCCATGACTGCCTTGCTGGTGCGCGATCCGAAGTCCGTTCACCTCGGCGGCGACGGTCAGGTCGAGGAGCACGAGACCTGGCTTCTCCGCTTCGCTCGGCGGTTCCTCCAACCAGCGATCCATGCGGCTGTGTCACGGCCGAAGATCGTGCTGATCTCCGCCGTCGCGGCCCTCGCCGTCGGGCTCACCTCCTTCATGGCGCTGGGCCGGGAGTTCATCCCGACGCTCGACGAGGGCGACATCGCCATGCAGGCGCTGCGCGTCCCGTCCGCCTCCTTGGAGCAATCTCTGGCGATGCAGATGGCGTTGGAGCGCGCCATCAAGGCCCAGCCCGAGGTGGAGACCATGTTCTCGCGCACCGGCACGGCCGAGGCCGCCGTGGACCCCATGCCGCCCAACATCTCCGACAGCGTCATCGTGCTGAAGGACCGCAAGGATTGGCCTGATCCGGGCCTGGAGAAAGAAGAACTGATCGAGCGGATCGAAGGCGTGGCCACCCAGCAGATCGGCAACAATTTCGAGTTCAGCCAGCCGATCGAACTGCGCTTCAACGAGCTGATCTCCGGCGTCCGCACCGACTTGGCCGTAATGGTCTATGGCGACGACTTCGACACCCTCCAGCGGGTGGCGGATCAGGTTGCGACTGCGCTTCGGGAGACGACCGGGTCAGCCGACGTCCGCGTCGAGCAGGCGTCCGGCTTGCCCACCCTGACCGTCAGCGTGGATCGGACCGCCGCCGCCAGCTACGGCCTGTCGGCCGCAGACGTCAGCGAGGCGGTCTCGGCCGGCGTCGGCGGCGCCGAGGCGGGACGTATCTTCGAGGGCGACCGCCGGTTCGACGTCGTCGTTCGTCTGCCCGACGATGCGCGCAACGACCCGGCGGCCCTGGCGGCGCTTCCCATCGTGTCCGACACCGGCGTGATCGTGCCCCTGTCTTCCGTCGCGCGGATTCAGACGGCGGAGGGTCCAAACCAGATCAGCCGCGAGAACGGCAGCCGCCGCATGGTGGTTCAGGCCAATGTGCGCGGGCGTGACCTGGGCGGCTTCGTCACCGACGCCCAGAGGCAGGTCGCGGAGATCGACCTGCCGGCTGGTGTCTATCTGGATTGGGGCGGGCAGTTCGAGAACCTGAAGCGAGCCGAGCAACGCTTCGGCCTCGTCATTCCGATCGTGTTCGTCCTGATCGGAGTGCTGCTGTTCCTGGCGTTGGGATCGTTCGCGGAGGCGGGCCTGGTCTTCGCCTGCGTCCCCCTGGCTTTGGTGGGCGGCGCCCTCGCGCTGCTGCTGCGCGGAATGCCGTTCTCGGTCTCTGCGGCCGTCGGCTTCATCGCCGTGTCGGGCGTGGCGACCTTGAACGGCCTCGTCCTGATGCAAGCCGTTCGAGAGCGGCTGACGGCCGGACTGACGCCCTACCAAGCCGCCATCGAAGGCGCGTCCAGCCGCCTGCGAGCCGTGCTGACGACGGCGCTCGTCGCCATCGTCGGCTTCATCCCGATGGCGCTGGCCCACGGCGCCGGCGCCGAGGTGCAGAAGCCGCTGGCGACGGTGGTGATCGGTGGTCTCCTGACCGCGACCATCCTGACCCTGCTCGTCCTGCCGACGTTCGCGGCCAGGGCGGTCAAGCATCGGGCATCTGAAGGAATGGACGATTGACCGCTTCCAACGCCCAAGACCAGCGGCAGCGCCGGACGCTGCTGCTGGTCCTCGTCCTGAACTTCGGTCTGTTCCTGGCGCTCGGGGTGGCGGGCTGGCTCGCGGACTCCAGCGCCTTGCTGGCGAACGCGGCCGACAACGCCTCGGACAGCGCCGTTTATCTGATCAGCTTCCTGGCTGTGGGCCGCGCCCCGCGATGGAAGAAAGCGGCGGCCACGATGTCCGGGGTTCTCCTGCTCCTGTTCGCGATCGGGGTGCTGGCGGACGTTGCCCGTCGATGGCTGATGGGGACGGAGCCCATCGGGCCGACCATGATGGTGATGGCGCTCGCTGCGGCCCTGGTGAACCTCTGGTGCCTTAAGCTGCTGCAAAAGGTGGACAGCGACGACGTCAACATGCGCGCCGCCGAAACCTTCAGCTTCAACGACTTCGTGTCGAACGGCGGCATCCTGGTTGCGGGGGGCTTGGTGCTGTGGCTCGGTCAGGCTTGGCCGGACTTGGTGGTCGGTGCCCTGGTTGCGATCGTGGCGGCCAAGGGAGCGTTCGAGATACTGAGCGACGTCAGAGATCAGCCTTCCTGAAAAGCAAAACGCCGGGCCTTCAAGCCCGGCGTTATTCATTAGCGCCCGCGAGCGAACGCCCGCGCCATCTCTCGGAGTTCTTCCCGCGTAGGCCGGGGGTGCTCCGCCTTTACCTCAGCCATCAAGGCTTCCTCTGTGGCCGTGATAGGCGTTTCGTCGTCTTCAGTTTCGCCCGAAAACCGGCGGGCGGCCCGCACCATGCGGGCCGCTCGCTCGTCATCGCGCGTCCTGTCTCTTCGCGTCATCCGCACCTCGTCTCGGTCAGCATAGCACGCATCGCCGGCTTAGGTCAGGCCGCCGGAGAGTAGGCGAGACGGCGCAGGAGAGAGCAAACGGCGCCCTCCTTGGTCGGCGACTGCACGCAGACGCGGCCATCGACTCGACCGATGTAGCGGACTACCCCTCCGATGAACTCCTGAGCGACGGTGAGCGTCTGGTTTCCCCGACGCAGTTCCATGGTTTCGATGTTGTAGCGCATGGCGATCTCCTCTGTTCGCCACGCTCCGGCCGCTGATCACCGTTATCAATCCAGAAAATCAAACTGCGTCACCACCGAAGATGAAGCTTGGCCCAGACGAACAGGCGATCATGGACTTCCTGCAGGCCCGGGTCTTTCAACCGATCCTGACCTCGCCGACGGCTTCGGAGCGCCTGAAGCAGGGATGTCGCCTGACGATCACCCGTCTGGAGCAGCGAAACGCGGCCATGATGGTGCACTACTTCTGGTCCGCCGTGGTCGGCACGGAGCGAAGCACCAGCTTCGCGGCCCAGATGCGCCAGGAAGGCTTCGACCGCTTCGAAGAAGTGATCCCGGAGTTCCGCGCGCGGTTCGAGAAACCGAAGGCCATCCGCCCTTCTCGGTAGACTGACGCGCCCGTGACGCCCGTGTTGCGCCAAGAGCGGTCATTGGCCTGGGAGCACCAAGCGGACATTCGGCCGGTGCTGGCCAACCGTCCAAGTCAGATCGATACGGACGCGATCCACCTCTGTACGCCTCCCGGCCTTAGATGAACCTGGAGCGCGCCCCCCCATGCGTTCATTCGGAAGTGCAGCAGAAGGAAATCAATCGACGCTACAGCGACGGTCTCGTCGGATCGCTGCCGCGCGCTGGAGCTTCAAGCGTCGCGATGCGGCTATCGGAGACGATCGTGTCGTAGCGTTCGACAAATTTCTCGAATTTGCTCCGGTCGCGATTGTAGCTCTCGGCCCAATGACCGACACCGCCCGAGACCGCAACGATTAGTGCGTAAAGGTTGAACGGCTTCAGATCGCAGGCCGGCGCGGCTTGAACTAGCGCATCCGACCCGATGTAGGGCGCAAGCGATGCGG
Organism: Afipia felis; assembly: GCA_943371835.1. Classification (GTDB taxonomy): domain Bacteria; phylum Pseudomonadota; class Alphaproteobacteria; order Caulobacterales; family Caulobacteraceae; genus Brevundimonas. Next base: position 211,889 of record CALRWJ020000001.1, read on the forward strand.
CCTTGCCTGCGAGAACCGCCCGCGACGACAGGTTTGTCATATGAACGATGGAGTTCCGGAACTCCCAGAGTTCCTCAGCTGTCACCCCGACAGACGTGAGGTCCGCATATGTCGCGAGCCACTCCACGAAGTTTCCACGTTCGTCGCCAAACTCCACGAATGCTAGGGTGTCGATGCACGACATCAAGAGCTTCGATGTCGACGCTATGTGGCGCGCGTTGAACAGCAGGCGGATCGCGGTGAAGTAGTCGTCGTTGATCAGCTTGTCGAAGCGGAACTTGTCCCCTTCGGTATAGACAACGAGCCAGTCGGGCATGGTCCCGGGCATTCCTTCTCCAACTCGGTCGCCTTGGTGTGGGCCGAGGTGAGTTCTAATCTCGGCCCGCGGAACGCCGTCCACGATGCTCGTCACGCAGTAGAGCGGCTCCGCTCCGGCGCGATAATGCGCGATCCCTTGTTCGAACAAGCCGAGATCGACGCCGAGGCGCTGTTGGGCCGCCCATTCGCCAGGAGTGAATGTGCGCGGTAGGCGGAAGCGCTGCGCTAACGGGTGATCAGTCGCGACGGCGTCTGCGAGCGCCGCCATCTTGGCTTGATCGTTACCGCGCACACGACGATGCCGGACGCCGTACTCGTGTGCGACGCCGTTGTCGAAATAGACGAAGACATTGAAGACGCGCTCGCCGCTCATCCGCCACCTTTCCAAATTCCGAGCGCTTCGCCGCCGTCTCAAGGTAACGACATACGTCGCAAGTTCGAAAGCGGCCGGAACACGTGGGACCAGATGATGTCGCCGGCGGCGTCGGTCTCGACCACCTTGAACGGGATCCGACCAGGCTGCATCGTCGTGAATAGGCCGCACCATGCGTCGCGGCTGCGCCAGGAGCGGACTCTGAGAGATCTCCCGAGCCGGGACCTTCACAACAGCCCAGCTAAAGGATGTGGCGCGCCAGCCCGACCTTTCTTCTGGGGAACACGCCGCTATCCCGTTCAGCCAGGTCGGTGAGGATTGGACAGTCCGGGCGATCATCGCCAGCGCAGCATTTGGCGAGCGTTCGGAGAGCATCCGCCATCGCCCGCATCTCGGCAATCCGGGCGTCGAGGTCGGCGACGTGTTTCTCGGCGATCGCCTTCACTTCGCGGCTCGGGCGGTCGCGGTCCCTCCAGAGCGACAGCAGATGGCCGATCTCCTCGACAGAAAAACCCAAGTCGCGGGCGCGGCGGATAAATTGCAGTTCTCGCACATCGCGCTCGCCGAAGTCGCGGTAGTTGCTGTCCGTGCGGTCCGCCGGCCGGATCAGGCCGACGGACTCGTAGTAGCGGATCATCTTGGTCGACACGCCGGTCGCCTTGGAGGCCTGGCTGATATTCATGCGACAACTCCTTCGAAGTGAGTCTTGAAGCCGCGCAGGCGTAGCGCGTTGGTCAGGACGCTGACGCTGGACAAAGCCATGGCGCCGGCGGCCAGCATGGGCGACAGCAACCAGCCGAACACGGGGAAGAGCAGTCCTGCAGCGACCGGGATCAGCACGACGTTGTAGCCGAACGCCCAGACCAGGTTCTGGCGGATGTTGCGCATTGTCGCCCGGGAGAGGGCGACGGCGTTCACGGCGCCCCGCAGGTCGCCACCGGTCAGGACCACATCGGCGCTCTCAATGGCGACGTCCGTGCCGCCGCCGACGGCGAGCCCGACATCGGCCGCCGCCAGAGCCGGCGCATCGTTGACGCCATCCCCCACGAAGGCCACCCGCCGGCCGCCGGTCTGAAGGGCGCGAACGGCCTCCACCTTGCCGTCCGGCAGAACTTCGGCGCGCACCTCGTCGATGCCCAAACGTCGAGCCACGGCCTCCGCGGTCCGGCGGTTGTCGCCGGTGACCATGGCCACCTTAAGCCCTAAGGCGTGAAGGGCGGCGATGGCGGCGGGGGTGGTGGCCTTGATCGGATCGGCGACCGCGATGATGGCCGCGAGGCGGCCGTCGATCGCGGCATAGAGAGGGCTCTTGCCTTCTTCGCCTAGCCGCTGCGCCTGATCGCCGAAGGCGGACAGGTCGAGGCCGAGACCCAACATCAGGCGGTCAGCGCCGACTTGCACGAGCCGCCCGCCGACGCGGCCCTCGGCGCCAAACCCGGGCCGCGAGGAGAAGGTATCCGGATCAGGAAGCGGAAGGCCCTCCGCCTCGGCCGCCTGGATGATGGCGCGGGCGATCGGATGCTCCGACCGCGTCTCCAGCGCAGCGACCAGGCTCAGCACTTCGTCCTCGATGAAGCCTTCGGCCACCGTGAGGTCGGTCAGTTCCGGGCGCCCTTCCGTCAGGGTGCCGGTCTTGTCGAAGGCGACGACCTCGACGCCCTGGAGCGCCTGAAGCGCCTCGCCCTTGCGAAATAGGACGCCGAGCTCGGCGGCGCGGCCGGTCCCCACCATGATCGAGGTCGGGGTGGCCAGTCCCATGGCGCAGGGGCAGGCGATGATCAGCACCGCGACCGCATTGACGAGGGCGAAGCCCAGCGCCGTTTGCGGGCCGAACGCCAGCCAGACCGCGAAGGTCAGGACGGCGATGGCGATGACAGCGGGAACGAACCAACCTGTTACCTTGTCGACCAGCGCCTGGATCGGCAGCTTGGCGCCCTGGGCCGCCTCGACCATGCGGACGATCTGGGCGAGCACGGTCTCGGAACCCACCTTCTCGGCCCGGAAGCGGAAGGCCCCGGTGGTGTTGATGGTGCCGCCGACGACCTTGGCGCCCTCGACCTTCTCGACCGGGACGGGCTCGCCAGTGAGCATGGACTCATCGACGAAGGAGGCGCCGGAAAGCACCGACCCATCGACCGGGATGCGTTCGCCGGGTCGGACGACGATCACGTCGCCGGGCGTGACCTGATCGATCGGCAGCTCGACCTCCGACCCGTCCCGCTCGACGCGCGCCGTCTTGGCCTGAAGCGTCATGAGGCGGCGGATGGCCTGGCTGGTCTGGCCCTTGGCGCGGGCCTCGAACCAGCGGCCGACCAGGATCAGGGTGACGATCACCGCCGCCGCTTCGAAATACACATTGGCCGTTCCAGCCGGGAGCCATTGCGGGGAGAAGGTCGCGACCGTGGAGAAGGCCAAGGCAGCGGTGGCACCGAGCACGACGAGCGAATTCATGTCCGGCGTCAGCCTGACGAGGTTGGGCACGCCCTTCCGGTAGAAGCGCAGACCCGGAACGAAGAGCACGAAGGTCGCCAAGAGGAAGCTGACGATGCGCCAGGGCGTCATGCCGATGACGCCCATCAGCCATTCGTGGGCGCCGGGGACGAAGTGAAGCGCCATCTCGATGACGAACAGGGGAAAGGTCGCCGCGCCGGCGATGGCGACAGCGCGTCCCAAGCTGCGGATTTCCGCCGCGCGCGAAGCCTGCTCGCGATCCTCGCTGGTTGCGTCCGGCGCGGACGCCGCCTCGGCGGTGTAGCCCGCCTTGGCGACGGCGTCCGTCATAGCGCGCACATCAGCGGCGCCTTCCAGCACCCGGACGGTGGCGCGCTCCGTCGCCAGGTTGACGCTGGCGTCCAGAACGCCGGGCGCCGCCTTCAAGGCGCGCTCGACCCGACCGACGCAGCTCGCGCAGGTCATGCCCGTGATCTTGAGCTCGATGGTGTGTTCGATCGGCTCGTAGCCGGCGGAGCGGATCGCTTGAGTCACGGCGGCGGGGGAGCCTGCTTCATCGATTTCCACCCGCGCCCTTTCGGCGGCGAGGTTCACCGTAGCGCTCTTCACGCCGGGCGCGGCGCGGATAGCCTTCTCGACCCGCCCCACGCAGCTGGCGCAGGTCATGCCGAAGACGGGAATGTCGAGCGTTCTTAGGGCTGTGGCGGTCATCGGGACGGTCTCCAACATCGAAGTCCCGTACCTGATGAAGGTTCCAGTCATGGGAAGGTCAAGCGGGTTTTTGGAACGGCCTTCCTCCAAGGCTGTTCGATCGTCTCCACTCACGGAGGAAACGATGTCCTTTCAATTGAGAACCGGTCTGGCGGCAGTGGGGCTGTCCGCCTTGCTGATGGCCTGCACCCCTGCGGAAAACACGGAAACCGAGACGAGCGGAAAGACCCCAGCGGCCGAAACTACGCCGGCTTCGAGCGGAGCAGAGGCCGGAGCCATGGCCGGTCCCCAGACGCCTTACACGGCGTCCGAGCAGCAGATGCACCAGGCTATGATGCAGGCTCACGGCGCGGACCCGCAGGAAACCTACGCTCTGAAGATGATAGAGCATCACCGCGGCGCGATCGCCATGTCCGAGGTCTTGATGCAGCAGAATCCGGACCCTGAGCTCCGCCGGATGGCGGAGATGACGATCACCAAGCAACGCCAGGAGATCAGCGAACTCGAGCGCTGGGTGGCCGAGCATCGGGGATCAGGCGCCGCGGCGCCAGCGGCGGCTCAGCCGAACGGCTGATCCGCCCAAAAAGGCGATCGCGCGGGATGGGGCGGTCCCGCGCGTAGTCTTTCAGGAGGGCGACCGGGTCCGCCGGCGTCAATCCCGCTGCTGGAGGGCGACATGCACGGCAAGAGCTACCGCGACCTTGCGATCGAACTGATCCTGCACTTCATCATCATGTATTTGGTGATGTACACGATGATCGCCTCGATCGATCATTTCTATTTCAACCTGAACAACGTCTACATGACGCTGATGATGGTCACCCCGATGGCCGTCCTCATGCTCGTCCTGATGCGCTCGATGTACGAGAACAAGCGCGCTAACCTGGCCATCGCGATTGGAGCCGTCGTGATCTTCGCCGGCAGCTTCTACGCCATGCGCACCCAGGCCGCGATCGGCGACAAGGAGCTCATCCGAGGGATGATCCCGCACCATTCCGGGGCCATTCTGATGTGTGGGAAGGCGAAGCTCGCCGATCCCGAGCTCGTGGCGCTCTGCGGCCAGATTGTTGAGGCGCAGGAGCGCGAGATCAGTCAAATGCAGGCCATTCTGAACCGGCTCTGACGCGAGGCGCGACAGTACGTCCTCGAAGATTCACGGAACTGGCGGCGCTCCTCAAGATACTCTAGGGGAGTATCCGATGGCCCACACCGTGACCGACAAGAAGAAGCTGGCTGGCCGGGTCCGACGGATCGCTGGCCAACTGAGCGCAATCGAGCGCGCGATCGAAGGCGAGGCTGGCTGCTCCGAGATTCTGCAACAGGTGGCCGCTGCGCGGGGCGCGATGGGCGGGCTGCTGGAGGAACTGATCGAGGACCATCTGCGCCATCACGTCGCCCATCCCGATTTGAGCGCCGAAGAGCGCCGGAGCGGCGCCGACGAACTGATGGCCATCATCCGTCGCTATTCGAAATAGGCCTGCCCATGACCACTGCCGAGACCGACTACCTGACGCACGACCATAATTTTTTGGGCCGCGCCCACGACGACAACGCCCGGCGGACGCTGTGGGTCGTGGCGCTTACCGCCGTCATGATGGCCGGCGAGATCCTCGCGGGACTGCTCTACGGCTCGATGGCCCTGCTGGCGGACGGTTTCCACATGGCGACGCATGCCGGGGCGTTGGGCGTCGCGGCCAGCGCCTATGCCTATGCGAAGCGCCATGCCGCCAACCGCCGATTTACGTTCGGCACCGGCAAGGTGGGGGATCTCGCCGGGTTCGCCTCAGCGCTCGTCCTCGGCATCGTCGCCTTGGGCATCGCAGGAGAGTCCGTGGGTCGGCTGATCACGCCCACGACCGTGGCGTTCGGCCCGGCCACACTGGTCGCCGTGATTGGCCTCGCGGTCAATCTGCTGAGCGCGCTTCTGCTGGCCGGAGGCGGTCACAGTCATCACCATGGCCACGATCACCATCATGGGCATGGTCACCATCATGGACACGATCACGCCCCGCATGGTGGCAGGGACAACAATCTCCGCTCAGCTTACTTCCATGTGCTGGCTGATGCGCTGACCTCGGTCCTGGCGATCGTCGCCTTGATTGCTGGACGTTATCTCGGCTGGGTCTGGCTCGATCCTGTGATGGGCGTTGTCGGCGCGATCGTGATCGCGCGCTGGTCCTGGAGTCTGATGCGCGACACCGCCGCCGTCCTTCTCGACACGACCGACGATGCGATCGAGGCCGAAATCCGCGAGATGGTCGAAGGGCCGGGCGACGTCCGCATCGTCGATCTGCATGTCTGGCGCGTCGGACCGGAGGCCCATGCCGCGATCGTCAGCGTCGCTGGGGCCGTGGACGTTGATACCGTGCGCCGGCGGCTGGAGCCCGTGCATGAGCTGGGTCACCTGACTGTGGAATGCCGCTGATCCGGGGCGCGGGCCGATCTAGTGGTGGTGAGCGTGCACAACGGCGTGGCCCTTGCCTCGGGAGATCAGCCAACGATTGACGGGGAATGCGGCGGCGCCCGCGATCAGGAGCGCGGCGCCGAGGCTGCCCCAAAAGAGCGGCGTGTCCAGATGAGCATCCATTGCGCCGGGAATGACCAACATCATGGCGTTGTCCACGATCTCCATGATCGCGATCGAAACCGTGTCCGCCGCCAAAGCCAGTTTCAGCACCGCCCCAAACGCCAGGCCGGCCCGCAATAGCGGGAGCATGGTGAAGGCGTAGCCGAAGACGAACGCCAGGCCGACAGCCAGGCCAATGGTCGGCAGGGCGGCCCACCCGAGCGCCGTGCCGATCACTATGCCCAACACCTCCCCGACGGCGCAGCCCGAAAGACAGTGCAGCGTCGCGGTGAAGGCCAGGCGGTTCAATGACACGCCGTGGGCGTGCGCCTGACGCGCCGCGGGGGCCTCATGGACAGGCGCTTCGGCCGGTTGCTCGGCGTGCGGATCGGGGGCTTGGGCCATGATGTTTCTCCTCAATGTCCCGCTGCACCCTCCAACGCTTGGAAGGTCAAGACGTCTTGGGTTGCGTGTCCGCTGCTGAAGGAGATTGAGCAGCGCCCTTGACCTTCCCATGCTGGGAAACCCCACCTGCCTCATCGTCGATCGACAAAGGAGATGACGATGATCGAGTTAAAGATTGAACGGATGACCTGCGGCGGCTGCGCCGCGACGGTGCGGGCCGCCGTGCTGGAAGTCGCGCCCGAGGCGCGCATGGAGATCGAGATCGCCACGGGGACGCTGCGGGTCGAGGGAGACGCCGACGAGGCCCGCGTCCGGACGGCGATCGAGCAGGCTGGCTACGGCGTAGCCTAAGGAGGGTCGCGGCCGGTCCTTGGATCGGTCGCGATCGTCGTTCATGAGGGAAGCGCCCGTGAGGCGCGTAGAGATGCTGAAGGCCGGGAACGGCCAAACGTCTGGAGACCGAGTATGCGTAACTTCAATCCCGCGCCCTTCATCGCCGTCGCGGCGGCCGTGGCTTCCGTCGCCGGCCCGGCGGCGGCTCACGCCCGGCTCGTCAGCGCGACTCCCGCGCCGAACTCCACCGTGGCCGCGACCCGTTCGATCAGCCTGACCTTCAGCGAGCGCACGGTGCCTGCCTTTTCAGGCTTCGACGTCGTCAATGCGGCAGGCGACAGGGTCGCGATCCGGACCTCGGTCGCCGAGGACGGCAAGACACTGACGGGCGCCCTGGCCCGCCCGCTGGCCGCCGGCGCCTACCGCGTCGACTGGCGCATCGCGTCGAGCGACGGTCACCGCATGACGGGCTCCTACACCTTCTCGGTGCGCTGACGCCGTGCTCGAAGTCGCGGTCATCGCGCTTCGCTGGCTTCAATACGGCGGCGCCGTCGTCCTTCTCGGCGCGCCGCTGTTCCTGCTCTACAGTTTCAGGAGTGCCGACCATCCGAACCTGAGTTGGGCGCCGCCCACGCTGGCGCTGGCGGCGATCGTCGTTGTCCTGGGATCGCTCGTTGCGCTGGTGGCCCAGACCGCCGTGATGGCGGGTTCGCTGAGCGAGGCAGTCAAACCCGCGTCCCTGTCCTTCGTGATCACCGGCACGGGCCTAGGCATGGCCATTGTGGCGCGGGCCGCCATCGCCCTCCTTGCCCTTGTCATGGTCATCGCCTGGAAGCCCGGCAGGGCGACCTGGCGCCTGATGGCGGTCCTTGGATTGCTTGTCGCCGCCAGCTTCGCCTGGACCGGCCACGGCGCGGCGACGGAGGGACCCGGCGGCGCCGTCCAGATCGTGGCCGACATCATTCACGCCGTCGCGGCGGCAGTGTGGCTGGGCGCCTTGGCTGCGTTGACCATTCTGCTGCTGCGCCGGACCGCGCCTGACGATCCGGCGATCCACCGCGCCCTGCACGGGTTCGCCGGGCTAGGGTCTTTCGCCGTGGCCCTGTTGGTGGTGACGGGCCTGGCGAACAGCTGGTTCCTGGTCGGACCGGATCGGATCGGAAGCTTGGGAACCAGCCTCTACGGGCAGTTGCTGATCGCCAAGCTTGTGCTGTTCGTCCTCATGCTGGGGTTGGCGGCGGACAATCGCTTCCGCCTCACGCCTTCGCTCGGCCTAAAGCTTCAGCGCGTGGAAGATTCAGTCGGGGCTCTCCATCGGCTCAGACGCAGCATTGCGGCGGAGACCGCGCTGGGCGTCGCTGTCCTCGGCCTCGTCGCCGTCATGGGGACGCTGCCGCCGCCGGCCGCGCTGTAGCGTCTCTACGCAGGGACGCTCGACTCCCCTTGCATCGCCCTCCTCAACTTAATGTTCCGGAACCGCCTTGAGCGAAGGCGGGTTGGCTGCGCATCCCCCCAGCCGTGGAGAGCGTCATGCACGCCCAAGAGATCATAAGCACCCATCCGCACGTCCGAGGTTCGGTCAACACCGCGCTCGCCCGGTGCATCGATGAATGTTACGACTGCGCCCAATCCTGCGTGATCTGCGCCGACGCCTGCCTCGGCGAGGAGATGGTGCAGGAGCTGCTCCAGTGCATTCGACTGAACCAGGACTGCGCTGACCTCTGCAATGCGGCTGGGGCCATCGCCTCTCGCCGAACTGGCTCGAACGAGGGCGTCATTCGGCTCACCTTGCAGGCGTGCGCCGAAGCTTGTCGTCTGTGCGCCGAGGAGTGCGAACGCCACGCCGACATGCATGAGCACTGCCGCATCTGCGCCGCGTCTTGCCGCCGCTGCGAAGAGGCTTGCAACGCGGCTGTCCAAACCGTGCAGTGACGCGATCCGGGCGGCCTATCAGTCGCCGCTCGCCTGACTAGCGCGGTGTGCGCGAGGACCAGTGGATGTGCTGAATGCGCCAGCCTTCGGGACCGCGCTTCAGCACCATTGTCTCAGTGGTCACCAAGTTCACCGCGCGGCCGTTGAACTGGCCGGCCGTCCGTCCCTCGGTGACGATCCAGGCGACATCGCCGGAGGCCCAGCCGGATCGACGGGTGACCGAGGCTTCGGTCGCCGCCGAGAAAGCGGCGTCGGACCCCAGATGGTGGGACGCATATTCCTCGCGTGATCGTTCCGCGCCGCCGCCTTCGAAGATCATCACGTCCTGCGCCAGAAACGTCAGCGCCCCGGCTGTATCGCCCGACTTGAGCGCGCCGTGGAAGGCATCGACGGCGGTGGCCGCGTCCGCCGCTTCCGCAGCGACCGAGCCTGCCGCGGAGTGACCGTGGGCGTGGTCCTGGGCGAAAGCGGGAGTCGCTGAGACCACGGCAAACGACAGGGCGAGGGCAAGATATGTGCGGGACATGGCAAGCTCCGGATTTTGGATCACATGAAAGGCCTGAAGCATCAGGCTGGCTGGTTGTGGCGAGCGAACACACGGGTGGCTCCTGACCGGAGCACCAGCAGAGTGTCGTAAGGATCCTTGTGCCCTTGGGGCGTGTCCATGCCGGGGGATCCGAGCGGCATGGCCGGAACGGTGATGCCTACAGCCGTCGGCCGCTCGGCCAGCAGCCGAACGACGTCAGCCGCCGGCACATGACCCTCGACGACATACCCATCGATCAGCCCGGTGTGACAGGAGGCCAGGGCGTCCGGCATTCCTCGACTGCTCCGGACCGACTGGAGGCTCGGAAGAACTGTGATGGCGGTGCTGAAGCCTGCTTCGCGCATGTGCGCGATCCAAGCGTCGCAGCAGGCGCAGGTCGGCGTCTTGAAGACTGTCAGGTTTCTCGAGGGGCGCGTCTGCGCGCAAGCCGTTCCGGTCAGCCCGACAAAAACAGCTCCGCCCAGAAACAGGCGACGGTTCAGGTTGGCAGGGTTCAAAAGGGTTCTCCCTGATCGCTGTGGACGGATCGTCGGGCTTCGACGGGATCGACGCGCTGCGGGGTCATCCGCTCCCGCAGCCAGCGGCGGCCGGGCTGCTCGATGAAGACATGGATGGCTGCGGCCGCGGCGAGCGTCAACACAAGCATGGCGGTCAGTTCAACCAAGCCCATCCGGTAGTCTCCGGGCCAACCTGCGACGGCCTGCGCCGCGTTTCGCCAGACCATCAGGATGGGGATGTGGACGAGGTAGAGCGCGAACGAAGCTTCGCCGGCGAACAGGGCGACGGGGTGGGACAGGAAGGTCCGAACATCCGCCTTGGCCAGCAACGCGAGGGACAGGATGAAGGGCCCCGCCGCCGTTACGATGAGGCGATCGTCGGCGCCGACCTGCATGAGAGCGAGCAGCGCGACCGAGGCCGCCAGGGCGGCCGCGACGGACAGCGTCCTCGACGGCGCCCAACGCTGACCGAGGTAGTAGAGACCGATACCGTAAAGGAACTCAGGGACGATCCGGAGGAGGCCCATACTGTCCTCGGCCCGCGGCAGGACGCGCCCGAACTGAGCACGATAGACGGCGTCGAGCAGAACGAACGCCACTGCGGCGAGCGCGATCATAGCCCAGGGCCTGGACCGAAGCCGGAGCGCCAGGGCGGCGTAGGCGGGGAACGCCAGATAGGCGAACCATTCGGCGGACAGCGACCAGGCGGGACCATTCCATAGCGCCAGGGTCTCGCGCGGAAACCAGGCCTGAACGAGCAGGAGGGTGCCGACGAAGTCGGCGAGATTGAACCGGCCTGGCTCCAGCCCGACCCCGAACAGGGGCGCGACCAGCACAAGCCCCAGCATGACTAGCAGGATGAACAGGTGCGATGGATAGATCCGCGCGAACCTCGCCGCGAGGAACCGGCGGTAATTGGGAGGCTCGTCGCCTTGGAGGTAGACGTGAGTCAGGATGAAGCCTGACAGGATGAAGAAAACGTCCACCCCGAGTCGGGCGCGATTCAGGAGACCCGCCGCCTCGACCGGCAGAGTCCAGTACAGTTGGTAGTGAAACAGGACTACGCCCAAGGCGAGGAAGAACCTGACGCCGGTAAGCGGATCGAGCACATCGGGAAACGGAGCCCTCGCGGGGCCTGACCAGCCGCTCACATCGCTTCCCCCGGACGACAGGGCTGTTCCCGGTCGTTCTCTGGTATCTACGCGGGCGACGGCTCGCCCCCTCGCGAGGGATAGATTCAGCGGGCGCGTATGGGAGACGGGGCGTGACGCAGGTGCGCAATGACTGACGAAATAGACAGACTGATCGGCCAGGTCGCGCCGGGCGACGTCGCCGGGCTCGAAGGCGTGGAGGAGGGCGTGTGGGCGCGGATCAGCGACCGCGGAGCGCGGGCACGTCTTGGTCAGGTCCGGCTCGCCGCCATCGCCTTCGCCCTGGTGATCGGCATCGCAAACGGAGGTTTGATGCTCGTGGCGCCCCAACCGGGGCCGTCCGAGTTGCGGGTTTTCACCGTGTCGGCGGGGCTCTCGCCCTTCGCCGGTTTGGAGGTTCGCGGATGAGGGCGACGTGGAGGTCCATCGTCATGACCGCGGTTTTGGCGGCCTTTGCCAGCGGCGCGGCGACTTGGGCGAGCGCGACATGGATCATGCGTGAACGGCAACCGCCGAGTCTGCATAGCGTCCTCCATGAGAAGCTTGATCTGAGCGCCGAGCAGGATCGCCGGCTCGACGTTATCGAGGCCCGCTTCGCCGCGAGACGACCGGCGTTGGAGGCGGAAGTCCGCGCCGCCAATCGCGAACTGTCGGCCGCGATCGCGGCGAGCGATGGCGATACGCCCCAGGTCCAGGCCGCAGTCGATCATTTTCACGCCGCCATGGGTGATCTGCAGAAGGCGACCATCGCCCATGTCTTCGAGATGCGATCGGTTTTGACCCCGGCTCAGGCCGAGGTGTTCGACGCTGCGGTGGTTGACGCCCTACGCGACGACGCCGGCTAAGCGCCGCGTGGGGGCCGAAGACAGCATAGAGGCCCGTGCGGCGCGCGGCGATCCGGTCGCGTTCAGCGCCCTGATGACCGCGTCAAAGGCCGAGCTCTATCGGTTCGTTCGCCGCTATGTCGGCGACGAAGCCGAGGCTCACGACGTGCTTCAGGAAGCCTACGCCTCCGCTTGGCTAGCCTTGCGGCGCTATGACCCGGCGCGGCCATTCGATGTCTGGCTCCGCTCCATAGCCTTGAACAAATGCCGGGATTGGAGCCGTCGGCGTGCGGTCCGCCGGGTCGTGCGAGGGGTCATGGGGCTGGATGCGCCCGAGGCGACCGCGGTCGGCGACGGGGCGCCCCTGCCAGAGACCCGTCTAGACGATCGGCGTAGGGCCGAGGCCCTGCAACGGGCGCTGTCCGACCTGCCGGACGCCCTCAAGGCGCCCCTCCTGCTCGCCACGCTCGAAGGGCGGTCTCATGCCGAGATCGCCTCTATCCTGCGCATCACGCCCAAGGCCGTGGAGACGCGCGTGGCTCGCGCCCGCAGGAAATTAGCGGAGGCGCTGGCCTGGTCATCGGAGGCAGACGCTTGACCTTGCCATGATGGGAAGGTGCACAAGGCCACGATCCCGTTGGCTGTGGCGTACTGACGCAAGGGGCGCGCCGACCGGATGCGTATCTGAACGAACGGCCAAACAGCCGACCAAGGATGTTCTCGCCCATGTCGACCTCAAGTCTCGATCGCCGAACGCTCCTCCGCGCCGCCGCCGCCGGCGGTGGGCTGCTAGGGTTGCAGGGCCTGCTGCCGGCCTGGGCGCAGACCGGCTCGGCAGGCCTGCGGGCGGACATGCCGACGCTGACGGGGCCAAAAGTCGATCTGACGGTCGGTCACTCGCCGTTCACCGTCGGAGGTCGGACGGGGCACGCGATTACCATCAACGGTGTCCTGCCGGCGCCACTGCTTCGCCTGCGGGAGGGCCAGAACGTCCGGCTGTCGGTGGCCAACACGCTGGACGAGGACACATCGATCCACTGGCACGGCTTGCTGGTGCCGTTCCAGATGGACGGCGTGCCCGGCATCAGCTTTCCCGGCATCAAGGCGCGTGAGACCTTTGTCTACGAGTTCCCGATCCGGCAGTCGGGGACGTTCTGGTACCACAGCCACTCCAATCTACAGGAGGCGATGGGCCACTATGGACCGATCGTCATCGATCCGGCGGGCGCCGATCCCGTGGGCTACGACCGCGAGCATGTGCTGGTCCTGTCGGACTGGAGTTTCATGCATCCGCACGAAATCCTCGACAAGCTGAAGAAAAGCCCCGGCTACTTCAATCAGCAGCGCACCACGCTCGCGGGCCTGCTCGACGGCAGTGACCGCATGAGCCTGGAGGAGCGCCGCATGTGGGGTCAGATGCGGATGGACCCGCGCGACATCCTCGACGTCAACGGCTCGACCTACACCTATCTCATCAACGGCCACGGACCGCAGGAGAATTGGACCGGCCTGTTCCGGCCCGGCGAGCGAGTGCGGCTTCGGATCATCAACGCCTCGGCCATGTCGATCTTCAACATCCGCATCCCCGGCCTGCCGATGACAGTGGTCCAAGCCGACGGCGAGAACGTGCGCCCGGTCGAGACCGATGAGTTCCAGATTTCGGTGGCGGAGACCTACGACGTCATCGTCCGGCCGACGGAAGATCGTGCCTACACAATCGTGTCCGAGGCGATCGACCGCTCAGGCATGGGCCGGGCGACCCTGGCGCCGCGTCTGGGCATGACGGCCGAGGTCCCGCCGCTTCGGGAGGTTCCTAATCTGACCATGCGCGACATGGGCATGGGCGGAATGGATCACGGTTCGATGGACGGCATGTCCGGAATGGATCATGGCGCGATGACCGGCATGGATCATGGAGCCTCGACGCAAGGCGGGGCTCCAATGGGAGACATGGGCGGCATGTCCATGAGCGGAATGAACATGCGCGACCCCGAAAACGCTCCGCCAGACATGGCGGTTGGCGTCGGCGTAGACGCCATCGCCATGGATCCGGCCAATCGCCTGGGTGAACGGCCGATGGGGCTGGAAGACGTCCCGCACCGGGTGCTGGTCTATACCGACTTGGTGTCGCTAGTCCCCAACAGGGACCAGCGCCCCCCGTCGCGCACGATGGAAATCCACCTGACCGGTAATATGGAGCGGTTCATGTGGGGCTTCGACGGCCGCAAGTTCAGTGAGTTGGTCGAGCCCATCCGTTTCGAGCGCAATGAGCGAGTGCGGGTGACCCTCGTCAACGACACCATGATGGCTCACCCAATCCACCTGCATGGCCACTTCTTTGAGTTGGTCACGGGCGGACCGGCCGGGCATCAGCCGCTCAAGCATACCGTCAACGTCGCCGCCGGCGGCAAGGTGACCTTCGATCTGACCGCCGACGCACCGGGCGACTGGGCCTTCCACTGCCACATGCTGATGCACATGCACGCCGGAATGTTCAACGTCGTCACTGTGCGGCCCATGGACGGAGCCGCGTCATGAACCGCCTCGCCGTCGCCCTCGCCCCGTTGCTCCTCGCGGCCAGCGCTTTCAGCGCCCAAGCCCAGGACCCTCACGCTGGCCATGTCATGCCGGCGCCAACACGGCCTGCGGCCGAACCGGCCGCCCCTACCCAAACGCCGGCCCGGCCGACGGCGCAGGACCCGCATGCGGGCCATGTCATGCCGCCCGCCCAGACTCCGCCGGTGACCGATCCTCACGCCGGCCATCAGATGCCGGCTCAGCCCGCGACCCTGGATCCCCATGCGGGGCACGACATATCGACAATGGCGCCTGTGGCGCAGCCTGATCCGCATGCGGGCCATGACATGTCGACCATGGCTCCCGCTCAGACCGATCCCCACGCCGGCCATGACATGTCAGCGATGAGTATGGGACCGCCGGACGTGCCGACCAGCGCCGACAACCCCGGCAGGCCGCCGGAAGACCCGCTCCCGGCCGCCGCCCTGGTCGGGCCGAGCCACGCGGCCGACCTGGTCTTCGGCTCCGAGGCGATGGCCGCCGCCCGCCAGACGCTGGTTCGCGAGAACGGCGACGTGCGCACCACGGCGGTGATTATTGACCGTCTCGAGGCCGGGTTCGGCGATGATGACGAGTCGTATCTCTGGGACGTCCAGGGCTGGAGCGGCGGCGACATCAATCGCTTCTGGTGGAAGTCCGAGGGCGAAGGCGACTTCCAAGGCGGTCTGGAAGAAGCCGAACTCCAGGCGCTGTACAGCCGTGCCATTACGCCGTTCTGGGACGTTCAGGCTGGCGTGCGCCAAGATTTCCGCCCCGACGGCGAGGATACGACGCACCTGGTCCTCGGCCTCCAGGGCTTGGCGCCCTACTGGTGGGAGATCGACGCCGCCGCCTTTCTGTCGACCGAGGGCGACCTGACCGCCCGCGTCGAGGCCGAGTACGATCAGCGCATCACCCAGCGCCTGATCCTTCAGCCGCGCCTCGAAATCGACGCTTCGGCCAGCGACATTCCGGAGCTGGAGATCGGCTCGGGCTTGTCCTCGATCGAGGCGGGCCTGCGTCTGCGCTACGAGTTCCGAAAGGAGTTCGCCCCCTATGTCGGCGTCGAGTGGAGCCGCGCACTCGGAAACACCGCCGACTACATCGAAGCCCGAGGCGGCGAGGCTGACGACACCCGCCTCGTAGTCGGCCTAAAGGCCTGGTTCTGACCCAAGGAGACCACCCCATGATCCGCACTCTCGTCCTCACCGCCGCCTTGGCGTTCGCCGGCACCGCCGCCGCCCAGGATCCGCACGCCGGCCACGCCATGCCCGCGCAGGCTGCCGCGCCCCAGTCGGGCATCACGACGGTTCCGGCGAACGGCGCCATGACCTCCGGTTCGCCCGAACGCTTCAGCGTCACTTTCCCGCACGCGATGATCCTGAAGACGGTGACCCTGACCGCCGAGGGGCAGGCCCCCGTGGTCGTGAACGCGCCCGCCGCACCGGCCGCCGCGACCGTCAGCGTGGCGCTTCCTCGGCTCGCCGCAGGCACCTACACTGCCGCCTGGACCGCTGAAGGCCCGGACGGCCACGAGATGTCTGGCTCTGTCAGCTTCATGGTTCATTAGGGAACGACGATGAAAGTCTCCAACCTGCTCGCCGCTGCTGGCGCGGTCCTGGCGCTCAGCGCTGGCGCGGCCCTGGCCGCTGAGGCCTGTGAATGCTGCAAGGACATGGCGGCCGATGCCGAGATGAACTGCTGCGACAAGATGAAGTCTGAGCCGGGCCCGACCGAACCGGCACCGCCCGCGCCGGCCCCGTCAGACAGGCCAGAACCGCAGAGTCACGCAGAGGGCTGATCTTTTTGCTGCGGCAGGGGGCTCGCCCCCTGCGATGCGCCATCCACCCTAGCCTCGCGCACTAAGCGTACCTTCTGACGGGGCTCCTATGAGTCAGACCGGCGCATTCGGCGGCTGACCGGCACCCGGCTCGAAAGCGGACGGTACTAACCGCCGCGTTGAGTCACAAGCGGACGTCCCCGCTGAGCCGCCGGCGAATGTCCGCATCTGACTCTTCGCGGACGTTCGGAGCGTCCGCTTAACGGGCTATGTTCATCTCGCCGGGCGTCGGCGGTTCAACCGATCTGGTTCAGCGTGCGTCCTTCGACTTGATCCTCGCAGAACAGTCTGGTGACCGCGGGCGCCGACGGCGTCTGGGTCGCCGCCACGGCCAGGCCGATGATCGTCGCAGACCGAAGCGTTCAATGGCGGCGCGGGGCACCTCAAGCCCGCGGGGTATCGTTCGCTCTCAAGGCGAGCGTGGGCAGATCTAGATAGGCCAGGAACAAGGCTCTGGCGTATTGGCGACCAGATCTCAGCATACGATACAGCGCCACCACGGTCAGGCCGAAGAACACCAATGCCTGCGGTGATAGCGAGCGGTTGTCATACAGCGACCAGAGCGCGCCGATCAGAAAGGCTGCGGCGAGTCCACGCGAGAGACCGTAGGTGCGATTGCAGACATCGATACGGCCCGCCCTGCCCCCTGCGCTGACCTGACCGTAGAGTCTCGCGGTCACGCCGAGCCAAGCCTTGCGCTTAACGTCCGCCAAATCGGTGATCTCGGGCTCGAGCGCCGTCACCTTGGCCTCGAGCTGATGACGCTGGCTGGTCGTGAGAAGGGTTTGGTTCGGGGAGCGGACCCAGGTGGATGGCAACCCGGGCAAGGCCCAGAAAAGAGTCTCCACGAGGTTCCCCACTGCTTGGACCATATGGCCGATGACGAAAGAGGCCACGACGAAAAGCCCAAGGCCGCCGACGGAGACCGCATCCTGACCGAGCAGGGCGCGGAACTCCGGCCATCGCAGCGCCATCAACAGAGCGAGCACGGCTCCCGGCGTCATCACCCCGATGATCTCGTAGGCGTCAAAGGTCTTGGCGGGATCCGTCATGACGTTCCTTTCTCGCTCGGCGCGGCGGCGATCGCGCGGAACCCGTCCGAGCCAATGATCACGAAGGCCATGGCATGGCTGGCCCGCGCACCGACCCGCGCCGCCGATCCGTGATCCATGGCGGAGGGGTGGGCAGAGCCGAGGTGGCTGTGCCAGGTCCCCACGACCGTTAGGAGGCCTCGGCTCGCTTCGGCTCGGGCTGCGACGGCGGGGCGGAGCCCCTCCGTGCCGAGGACAAAGCGGTCGGGGCTCCGGATGCTGTCAGGCGGCGCCGACTCCAGGGCGGTTACGACGATCGTTCGGGCCAGAGGCGAGGCGCGACCGATCAGGACGCCGCCGGTCTCCGTGGTGGGAAACCGCGCCACCTCCGCCTCGATGGCGGCCTTCACGCCTGGAGCCAGTGACACCGTCCAGTCCTCCATCCCCTCGATCGGGATGCGGAGAAACGGCGACGCAGCATAGGCGCGAACGCGCACGCCAAGATCCTCGCCGCGTTCGAACAGCTTCACTTCTCCTGAGGCAGTGGGATCCAGCACCGTGAGGGCCTCGGCGAATAGCGCCGCCTGCGCGCTGACGCGGGCGTCGCTCATGACGACCGTTAAAGATCCGCACCCTTGGCCCGTCTCCAGTCGCGAAGCGCCGTCGTCGGCCAACAGCTGTTCCCCCAGAGACGGGTCATCGGCGGCCCGTTGGTAGAGGCCGTAGGTAAGTTCCAGGGTATTGGGGTTTCGGCCCTCGCCTTCAATCGCCATCACGCCGATCCGGCCCAGACCATAGAGTGACATCTCGACCTGGCGTGGAAGCTTGGCGAACGCCGGCTCGGCCAGGGTCTCGCGCGCGACCATTGAGGCTGTCGTATTGACGATCCAGGCCGGGCGGCTCTTGCCGCGCATCTCGCGCAGTGCGTCAGCGAGGGCGAGGTGGTCACCCACCAGGGCGGACGGCTCGCCTTTCAACGCCTTTAAGGCGGCGACCAAGGCCTTCGCCTTGGGGCCGAGCCAGTCGAGGTCGCGATCCGTGGGATAAAGGCCATACCGCGCAGCGTTGTGCGGCGACAGGTGCGCGCGGTCTGCCACAAGCGCAGGCGGGCTCGCTTGGCGCCCCATGTGCAGCGCCAACTTCGAGCCGAGGCTCCCGGCGCCGAGCAGCACCCATTTTGGCGAAGGCGGAGCGCCGCCCATGCGCCGCAGCATCGGAGCCGACAAGGCGGACAGAAGCCCCACCGGCCGCACCGGATCTCCTCCGATCGACAGGACGCCTCCGGGATGATGACAGGGGGCCAGGTATCCCAGAATCTCGATCGCGCTGTCGGAACCGACAAGACGTCGGGGCCGCCGAGCAAGGATGAGGATCACAACAGGCGTATCGCCATGCTTCCTGCCGGCTACGAGGGGCGTGATGAGGTTTGTCGCCTGACGCAGCTGCGTCTCTACGCAGTATTCGCGCGCCCGGCCCCAAAGCGCGTCGACCGTCGCGACGTCGTCAGGAAGATAGGTGTCCGAGACGACAGGCTGGCCGTTCGGACCCTTTCCGGACCAGACGGCGATTACCAGACCCGAACCGCTCGCATATTTGGAGTTGCCGCCCAGCGGTCGCTCGCGGACCGGAGCTTTGACGGAGGTCGGCGCGCCCAGGTCGCCCCAGAATCTCTCGCCGGCGCCTTTAGCGTCCCACAGGTTGATGTAGTCACTGCTGAAGAACTGGAAGCCACCCTTGGGCGTAACGAGCGCGCGCAGGGCGTCATCGTCGGCCACAAGCACGTCGGAAAGGTCGTCCCGCCGGGCAGGCTCCCAGCCCGATCCCGCTTCGATCAGCTGTCCTGATGCGGCCGAGGTCAGCCAGGCATGGACCTGGAGGGCGAGCCCTTCAAACCCGGCCGCGGCGATAAACTCGCTGAGCCGGCCCTCCACCAGGCAGGGGATCACGCGACCGGTGCGGGACAGACCGGGTTGGATGTGCGGGTGGTTTCGGCTGAAGTCGGGCCGCAAGGTGACGCTGACCGGATCGCGAGGAAACGACGGCGGGAAGCGAAGTTCCACGACCTCGACGGGCAGTACGCCCGTCGGGCTGCGACCGGCGGCGAGCCAGCGACCGCCAAAGGCGAGGTCGAAGGCAACCTCGACCCGTGCGCCATCGTCATCGAACGCCGGCCCATCCACGAGACTCGCTCGCGGATGGGCCGTAAACGCCCGCACTGCCAAGGTCACCCCAAGGCGGTAGGCGGCGTCTCCCTTAGCCATGGGAGATGGGTTGACGGCCGATGACCGCCGTGGATCCGGCGGCCACGGTCGCAGCGGTCGCCGCAGACTTGGCCTTCGTCACCCGCGAGAGACCGCCGGGCTTCACGTCGTATTCCAGCGGTTCGCTACCCACATCGGCGACGCAGACGAACTCGCCCCCGGACACGCCCGCGAGGATGTCCTCGTACTCCTGCTTGGCGCGGATGCAAGGCGGATCGCTGTCGTCGTCGGTGATGGTCTTGCTGGAGGCGACGATGACGGCACCGTCGCGCGCTTGGCCGAGGGCTTCGCGGGCGTCGGCGCTGACCTTGGCCTTGCGGCCGAGTTTGCTCCAGCTGTCCCACGACAGGGAGTGCCAGCTGCAGTGATGCGGCGCGAGCAGCAGATCGTAGGAGAGGCGTTCGTCGGCGTCGTCGCTGTTGCGCTCCCACAGCTTTTCCCAGATCGCCACCTCGGCGTCGCCCCCGGCGAGGAAGCTGCAGGCGTCCGCGGCACTCCCGCTGGCGATGCGCATGCGGCTGACGATGCTGGAGTTGTTCTTGCTGAGGGTCTCCTCCTCGGCGTCGTTGTCGCTTTTCATGGGGGCAAGGAGCAGGGCGCTGAACTTGCCGTTGTCGGCGCCGTTCACGGCGGTCCAGCTCTCGTCGGCCTTGACCAGGATGTCGCCGAGGTCGTCCGTCTTTCCGTCGACGTCCTCGCCCATGATCAGGATCCGTTCTTGGTCGGGGCAATATCCCAGGGCGCGATACCGTTTGACCCGGCGGCGCGCTTCAGCCGCCCAGGCCTTGGCGTCGTCACACAGGACATGGTTCTGCGAGGCCCGCCGGAAGACGATCGGCGACGACCACATCTCGCGCACGACGATTTTGTCGCTGTTCGCGGGATAGTCCGCGATCGGCCCAAGATGGAAATGGGCGGAGAGCCCGCAGCAGTGGTCCTTATCAGGATGCGACAGCATCATCGCATCGACATAGGGACGATCGCTGTCGTCGCGAGGGAGGCGGTCCCTCAGTTGCTGGGCGACGTCGGGAACGTCAGGGTTATCGGGATCGTCCGCAGACGCCCGGATGTGGCAGTCGATCAGGATGTATTCGTCGGCGTCGGTCTTCACCAACGTCATGTCCCCGCATCCCACGGGGAAGAACGTCACGCGTGCGGCCATTGGGCGGCTCCTTCTATGGAAACCGTCCAGGTCGGGACCCGGCCTCATTGGCACTCGCGCGTGTTGTGTGCTTGCGCTTACGCCGTTAAGGGATGATCACCGACTTGAACGAGTCGGTCACGGGAGAGAGGGCGGCTTTCCTGCACCGGCAAGTTAGGGTCTGCCGTCCTCTCCCCACACATTTTACGCAGCTGTCGCCGCTTACTGTCGGATCCGTTGCTTTCACAGCCGAACCCCGGAGCGGAACGCTCCCGTTCAGTTCACCCGCTTTAGGTGAACCAGCGGCCGGACCAACCCGACCCGTCACGCAGCGAATCGCCCCGCCCCGCGGACACAGGATAGGACGACTTCGGCAGGTTTAAAGAGGGGGTTAACGAAGCCTCGCAAATTTTCCACGATTCGAGAAGTCGGTCTAGATGTTGTGGCACCGACGACACGAACGACCATAATTGGTGGCACCTGCCAAAATGCAAGGCTGCATCGTAGACCTTTCCGCTTGGACGGCCGACGGCGATAGGCCCTAAACGACCAACGCAGAGGTCCGATTTCCGGACACGCGCCAATGTCTGCTGATGGCGCGCCGCAGCCATGACGGAACGGCGTTTTGCAGCTAATGGTGCGGGTCACCTAAATCGACCTGACGGAGTAGAGGGGAACTGGATATGGCGCGCGTGCAAATTGAAGAGGTCGTTGATCATCTGAGCTCTGAGATGCGGCGCGCATTGGAGGACGCCGTTAGGGAGTGCGCACCCAACGCAAGTTTTGACCCGCACGAGCTATTCCGTGCTTTCAGGCGGGCAGTGCGTCGCAAGTGTTCGACTTGGGAGCGAGTGCCAGATCAATACGTGCAGATGGACTGAGAGAACGTCAGCCCAGGCTTGACGTCGGCTCTTCGGCCTGATCGCAATGTCCGCTTCTGGCGCAAAGGGGTTGTACTGTCGGCGGACGCGGAATAGCTCAGGCGACGCCCTTACCCAGCAGCATCCTGGCCTCCGCGACCCCGACCCAAGTCTTTTTCAGCGCGATCAGGCGATGCAGGAGCCGGTGACAGGTCGCGCATAGAAGCGCGAGGTCCGAAAGCTTGGTCGCGCCTGCGCCGACGGCCGCGATCGGCACGACGTGGTGCGCTTCGAACGCAGAAGCTTTGATCTCCTCCGGCAGATCAGAGTGGGTCGCGCTGCAGAGGTCGCAGCTCAAGCCAGCCGCTTGCCGCTTTTGAAGCAGAGCTCTGCGGAGACCCGGATGGCGCTCTCGCCGCATGTGCTTCTGCGTCAGGAGGCGCCCCTCGTAGAACTCGACGTCCTCAGACTGAGCGCTCTCAAGCGCGCTGGCTGAATCCTCGCTTTCGATGCCGGCGCGGATAAGCGCGGCGAGCCGAGATACCTCTGCCGGATCTTTGCCGAACTCTTCCCAGATTTCCCGGTCCATGCGGGAGACGTTGCCCAGTCCCTTACCGGTCTCGCGGCTCCGAAGGTTCTGAACCTTGAACGCCGCGCCGTCCGGGTTGCGAAACGTGGGCATTCGCGCCGCCTCCCCATGATAGGGCAGCGAACGTAGCGTCTTGGACAAGGCGATGATCAACGGGTCTTTGGCGCTCGGGTTCTTGCCGCCCAGGGCGAAGTAGGCCTCCAGCGCCAAGATCGTCTCGTCACGATTCCAGTTCGGGTTGCCGTGTCCTTTGGTGACCGCCATCGTCCACTCCCGCATCCCCTCCAGGTCAGTCCGGGGGACATGGTCGAGCAGGAACGATCACTCGTCCAGCAGTTCCCCGCACCTGACGCTGAGCGCCTTGGCCACTTTGTCGACGGTGTCGATCGTCGATCGCTTCGTCGCTCGCTCGATCTGCGACACGAACGTCCGATGAATACCGGCGCGGGCGGCCAGTTCTTCCTGCGACCAACCCTTGGCTTTGCGCAGTGCGCGCACACGGTCGGCGAAGCGGCGTCGGATATCCATCGCCAGCAAAGGCCGACGCCGCAGCCTGCCGATCTACAGACCACTCATCTCATTTTGGCTTGACTGCTGGCGGACGGTGGTGGCTCCTCAATTGGTGAGATGACTAGTCTTCATCGACAGGAAGCTCCGCCCCCCGCGTCGCGAGTGGAGGCCTCGGCCGCCCGCTACATCAAGCTGGGGCCCAGCGGCGCCTGGGTCGAGCGATGCCTGCGGGAAGGCGTCATCGAGCTCGACCACAACGAAGTGTCCCATGCGCTCGCCGAAGCAGGGGATTGGGAAGGTGTTCGTCAGGTCCTCAAAGGTCTGGGGCGCGGGGCCGGCAAGGTGACCGACTTCACCCGAGAGCTGCGAGACTTCTACACCCTGCCGGACACCGCGCTCTGGGTCACGGTCGCCAGAGGCCGACTTTGGTGGGCGTTCGCAGAGCCTCAGGTCGAACCGGTGACGGAGGCGGGCAGGGGCGCGCGCCTGAGGCGGACGAAGGGCGCCTGGCGGTCAACGGACGTGAACGGCCAGCCGCTTCTCCTGGACCGGCTCTCGACGCGCCTGACCAAGGTCGCGGCTTATCGGCAGACGCTCTGCTCGGTGGAGGCCGAGGATTATCTGCTGCGACGCATCAATGCCGAGCCGGAGCCCGTCGTGACGCGGGCGCTGGAGGCGCAGGCCGCCCTGGTGACCGTCGCAGAGCTTCTGATCCAGGGGTTGCACTGGAAGGAGTTCGAGCTGCTGGCCGATCTGATCTTGGCAGGCAGCGGTTGGCGGCGGGTGTCCGCAGTCGGCGGCTCCGAGCAGGCCGACAGCGACCTGATCCTGGAGCAGGCCGCGACCGGTGAGCGAGCCATGGTCCAGGTGAAGTCCTCCGCCTCTCAGGCCGTGCTGGAGGACTATGCCGAGCGGTTTCGGACCGGAGGATGGGACCGGTGGTTCCTGCTCTGTCACAGCTCCGCCGGTCGCCTCACAGCGCCAACCGGCGCAGATCGATTCCACCTATGGCAGGGCCGCACGCTGGCTGAACAGGCGGTCAGGGGCGGGCTGGTCGACTGGCTCATCGAAAAGAACCGCTGACCGCAGCGCATTCGTCGTTGACCGGCGACTGGAAGGAAGCGGTGCTGACGCCATGACCGCTGTCCCGCCCCGCGCCGCCCTTAACCTCCAGCGCCGGCTGTATGATCTCTGGACCAACAAGCTGATGGACGCCGTCACCCTGAGCGAAGAGGCCGGCCCGTCGGATCGCCTCGATGAGGT
This sequence comes from Afipia felis, assembly GCA_943371835.1. Lineage (GTDB taxonomy): Bacteria > Pseudomonadota > Alphaproteobacteria > Caulobacterales > Caulobacteraceae > Brevundimonas. The sequence continues at coordinate 236,048 of CALRWJ020000001.1, forward strand.
GCTGCAGCTGATCCAGGAGGCGGAGGCCGGGGTGAGGGCGGCGATCGCGGCGCAGGCGCCCGAGCGGCCGATCGTGATCCCCGACGCATGATCGTCGCCCTCCGGCGCCCCACCGCCGGGGCCGCCGAAGGGCGTCGACATTTCACACTCACACTGCAGCCCTCGCCGCCATTGGCCCTCGCAGGCCGTCGAGCTTAGCGATCAATAGAGGCAGTCGTCGTCGTCAATCTCGGGCGTCCGTCGCGGGGTGACGGGCCGCTGCCGGGTGGAAGCCGACCCGCGGTCGGACGCGGGAGGGTCTCCGAGCGGCAGTTCCATCTGCAGAATTTTGCTGTCCGCCGCATAGAGGATGTCGCGGGTTTCCTTCACTGTGAAGTCAGTGCTGACCCCGGACTTCTCATATCGCGCGAGCCATCGGCCGAGTGCCACGTGCAGCGCCTTGCGAGCCTGGTAGTCCATTTCCGGATCGGGTTCCGGCGCGTCGGCGTCCAAGCCGTGGCGCCGCATCAGTCCCAACAGCAGCTTCGAGATGGGCGCGTTGCCCTTGCTGGCCTGAGTCATCCAGGACTTCACCAGCACCTCGCGCATGGTGAGATTGATCACTTGCCCCCCCTGCCTGGCGACGACCTTTTCATCGAGTTGCGCGGCCATGATCGCCTTGATCGAACGCGTCCGCCTCCTTCTGCCTGAGGGGTTGCCGGATTGCCCCTTGGCCCAGCGGGTCCCCTTGGGCGGCCGCCCATAACCGACCTCGTAATCGTCAGCCACGCCGCTGCCTCCGCCGGTTCGCCGTTGCGTCAAAGGTTTCCTGCGAGCCCTCCAGCAGCGGCTGGGTCTTCGCGAACCGGATCCACCGCCTGCAGATCACGTCGCAATAGAGCGGGTCGAGTTCGAGCAGCCGCGCACGCCGGCCGGTCCGCTCTGCGGCGATCAGGGTGGTGCCTGACCCCCCGAAAGGATCGAGCACGATCTCCTTGCGCTTGCTGACGTCCTTGATGGCGTCGGCGACCAGGGCCAGCGGCTTCACCGTGGGATGCATGGCCAGCGCCTCGTCACGATCGGACGAGAAGGTGTTGACCCCAGGGTACCGCCAGACGTTGGTCCGATACCGCCCGGTGTCGCCCAGGCCGAAGTTGTTGACGTGCGGCGCCTGACCCTTCTTGAACGCCAGGATCAGCTCGTGCTGGGACCGATAGAAGGTGCCCATCCCGCCGTTGTCCTTCACCCAGGCGATCAGGTTCTTCAACTCGCCGATCGCCGACTTGCCGGCCTGGATCACCTCGCTGAGGTGGCGCCAGTCCATGCAGACGAAATGGATGGAGCCGTCGCGGCTGACCTCCGCCGCCAAGCCCAGGCTGGATCGCAGGAACTCGCTGAAGGCTTCGGCGCTCATCTCGCCCGACGCCATGACGAACTCGCGGTGGCCGACCTTGCCCTTGCCGCTGACGTGCCCCTCGATGGGGACGTTATACGGCGGATCCGTAAAGACCATCCGCGCCGTCTGGCCCTGCATCAGGCGCTCGTAGTCAGACCTCACCAGGGCGTTGCCGCAGATCAGCCGGTGCTCTCCCATGATCCAGACGTCGCCCAGCTGCGTGACCGGGTCGTCTTCGAGCGGTGGAAGATCGTCCTCCAAGGGCGCAGGAGGCTTGTCGCGGGCGCTCAAGAGCCGATCCAGCTCCGCGCCGTCGAAGCCCGTGATCTCAAGATCGAAATCCAGGTCGCATTCGGAGAGCGACTGCAGCTCGATGGCGAGCAGTTCGTGATCCCAGCCGGCCAGTTCCGCCAGCCGATTGTCGGCCAGCATAAGCGCGCGCCGCTCCTCGCTGGTCAGGTGGCTCAGGCGGATGGAAGGGATCTCGGTGACCCCCAGCGCCTTGGCGGCGAGGACCCGGCCATGTCCGGCGATGATGCCGTCGTCGTCTCCTAAGAGGATGGGGGAGACGATGCCGAACTGGCGGTAAGACGCGCTGATCTGCGCGATCTGCTTTTTGCTGTGGGTGCGAGCGTTGCGCGCCGCGGGCGCCAGGGTCGCCACATCCGCCAGCTCGATCTTCAGATTGAGCGCTCTGGGCAGATGCTTGAGGGGTGGGGAGCGGGGCGCAGCTTCCGCTTCAGGGACGCCAGGGAAAGCTGTGGGTCCCAGGGCCTCATGGTAGTCAGTCATTGCCGTACCTCCTAGTTGTCAGTGTTGCATTGGCGAGCTCTCCTCTGTTTCTGAGTGCGGCAAAGATCACAGGCGTCGGGTGACGTAAAGCAGAATGCTTTTGGTTATCCCCGCGGCCCGATGGGCGCGGGGATAAGTATTCGGCACGCGCAACATGACCGTCGACTTCCGGCGCGACGGAAGCATTGGTCTCCCCGTCGCCCGCACCCGCGGGCTCGCCTCGGTAGCGGGCCCGTCTTGGAGCCCGCCGCGAAGAGGAGGGCCCGATGGCCACGACCAAGAAGACCCCGACCCCACGCCGCTCCAAGGCCGCCCCCGAGACCCCTCCGCGCGCCCAGCGGGCCGTCCGGCGCGCCGCCAAGGCCGACGCGGGGGCGGCGGCCCAACCCCCTCAGCCCAAGTCCGCGGCCAGGACCGCGTCCGCCCCCGGCGGCAAGCTGGGCGTCATCGTCGACATGATGCGCCGCCCCGAGGGCGCGACCGTCGCCCAGATGAGCGAAGCGACCGAGTGGCTGCCGCATTCGGTGCGCGGCGCCCTGGCCGGCGCGGTGAAGAAGAAGCACCGGCTGACGGTGACCTCGGAGAAGACCGACGCCGGCCGCGTCTATCGCATCGCGCCGCTGGCGGCCGCGCAGCAGGCGGACGCATGAACCGCGAGGCGATCAACGCCGAGGTCCGGGCGCTGGAGCGCCTGGACCTCGAGGGCCTGCGGGCGGCCTGGGTGCGGCGCTACGGACTGCCGACGCCCAAACTGCGGTCGCGAGAGCTGCTGGGCTTGAGCCTCGCCTGGCGGATCCAGGCCGAGGCCTTCGGCGGCCTGGACGCCGTTACTCGCCGCAAGCTGAAGGACGAGAAGGCGCCGCAGCGGGCGTCGGTGGACGTGCCGGTGGGCACGGTCCTGACGCGGGAGTGGAAGGGCGTGCCCCAATCGGTGCGCCGCACCGCGAAGGGGTTCGAGTGGAACGGCACGACCTACCGCAGCCTGACCGCCGCGGCCCGGGCGATCTCGGGCGGGACCTGGGGCGGGCCGCTCTTCTTCGGATTGGTGGGAGGGCGCGGTGGCAAGGCCTAGACTCCGCTGCGCCATCTACACCAGGAAGTCCTCCGAAGAGGGGCTGGAGCAGGAGTTCAACTCGCTCCACGCCCAGCGGGAGGCCTGCGAGGCCTATGTGAAGAGCCAGGCCGGGGAGGGGTGGGCGGCCCTGCCGACCGCCTACGACGACGGCGGGGTCTCTGGCGGGACCATGGAGCGAGACGGCCTGCAGAAGCTCCTGGCCGACGTGGCGGCCGGAAGGATCGACGTCGTGGTGGTCTACAAGGTCGATCGCTTGACCCGGGCGCTGAACGACTTCGCCCGCATCGTCGAGGTCTTCGACAAGCACGGCGTCTCTTTCGTCTCGGTGACCCAGGCCTTCAACACCACGACCTCCATGGGCCGGCTGACGCTGAATGTGCTCCTGTCCTTCGCTCAGTTCGAGCGCGAGGTCACCGGCGAGCGCATCCGCGACAAGATCGCGGCGTCCAAGAAGAAGGGCATGTGGATGGGCGGCTGCCCGCCCCTCGGCTACGATCCCGACGGCCGCAAGCTGAAGCTCAACGAACCCGAGGCCGAGCTGGTTCGCCACATCTTCCGCCGCTTCCTCGAGCTCCAGTCGGTCCCGGCGCTGCGCAAGGAACTGACGGCCGAAGGTCGGGTCTCCAAGCGGTGGACGGCCACCACCGGGACCGTGTTCGGCGGCATGCCCTTCGACAACGGCGCCCTCTACCACCTGCTTCGGAATAAGACCTACCTCGGCATGGTCCCGCACAAGGATCAGGCCTACCCCGCCGATCATCCGCCCATCATCGATCAGGCGACCTTCGACCGGGCCGAGGCGCAGCTGGCGACCCGTGCCCGGCGCGGACCCAACACGAAGAAGTCCGACCGGCCTGCCGCGCCGCCGCCGCTGCTGGAGCTGAAGGGCCGGCTCTTCGACTGCGACGGAACGGCGATGACCCCGATGCACGCCTACGGCCGCCGAGGCGGGGTGCATCGCTACTACGTCTCCAGCACGATCCAGCGGGGCAAGAAGCAGCGCAGGCCCGGCGCCATCCACCGACTGCCGGCCCTGCCGGTCGAGCGCTGGGCCATCGAGACCCTTCACCGCCTCTGCCCGGATCGTGATCCGCAAACGGTTCTGACACGGATGGATGTGCATGATCAGGCCGTGCAGATCGCCCTGCCGGTCAAGGCGTTGGCCCTTGAGGAGCGCGAGATCCCGTTGGCGGTCGATCGGGTCAAGCGGGCTCTGCAACCCGGCGAGACCGTCACCCTGGCCGGCGACCGCATTTGGGTCCACGTGCCGCGCCGGCTGAAGTTCCGCGGCGGGCGCGCCTGGCTGGAGGGCGAAGCGCCTAAGCAGGCGCGGCTCAGTCGGGCGCTGATCAAGGCGCTGAAGCGGGCGCATCAGGTGCTGGACGCCCACGTCGACGAGGACGGGGTGATGCCGCAGTCCCCATCTTCGCCCCACGAGCGCAACCTGGTGCGAATGGCCTGGCTGGCGCCGGACGTGCAGCTCGCCTTCCTCGAAGGTCGACAGAAGGCGGGCGTGTGCCTGGAGGACTTGCGGTGCGCCGCCATCCCGCTCTGCTGGGACGATCAAAGAGCTGCATTCGTCGCCTGATCCTGGGAAGCGATTCCCTGCTGTGAGCGTTGAAAATTCCCTGCTTATGCGGCGGCTCGCCCGAACCGACGCCGCCGAAATGCAGGCGTGGCGGGCATTCTGTGCCTACAGCCGCCGTTCCCGGGCCGAAATGCCTCGGCAAGTTCCCTGTTAATTTCCCTGCTGGCAGGGAAACTCATCCGGATCTTTCGGGCGCAGAGAATGGGCCGCGGAAAATGCGTGCGAAACCTGGGATCAGGGCCGCTGTGCGTGCGCGATGCGATGAGTTTGAAAGCGAGTGCTCCCGACGTGTCGGGACCTCGCGTCGCCACTTAAGTGGCTGATACTAAAGGGGAAGGGCGGTGGCGGAGAGGGGGGGATTCGAACCCCCGGTACCCGTAAAGGCACGCCGCATTTCGAGTGCGGTACATTCAACCACTCTGCCACCTCTCCGCGGTGCCGAAAGCGTTCGGTTGAAGGACGGGTTCTCTAGTCGGAGCCGCGCCGTCCCGCAAGGCCTCAATCGGCCTGCCGCAGCGCGGGCAGGGGCAGGCCGGGGGCCTGGCCGTCGGCGGGGTCCACGCCCGTCGCGCGGAACAGGGCGGCGGGCCGTCCGCCGGTGCCGGTCGAGAAGCCGCCGGTGGGCGCCACCAGCCCCGTCCTTTCCACCCCGCGCCGGAAATTCTGCTTGTGCAGGGCCACGCCCGTCACCGCCTCCGCGGCCGCCTGCAGCTGCGACAGGGTGAATGTGGGCGGCGTCAGGTCGAACAGCACGGGGCGATAGCGCAGCTTGGATCTCAGTCGGCCCAGACCCGTGGCCAGAATGCGGCGGTGGTCGGACGCCATGGCCCGGCCCGGCGCCCCGGGGCTTGGCGCGCGCTTCGCGTCGCGTGCGGCCTCCGCGACCACGCCGGCTTCGTACAGCAACTCATAGCGCTCCAGCACGCGCGCCTCGGGCCAGCGCGCCTCGCCCGCCGCGAACAGCGACTCCACGCGCGCGCGGCGCTTGGGATCGTCCCCGGCCCAGACGCCCAACACCGCGTCGATCCGCGACTGGGTGGGTGAAGGGCCGGTGCGCCGATCCTCCCACGGGAAGAAGTCGAGCACCGGGGTCCAGCGCGCCTCCACGCCCTCAGGGTCCGAGGCGTCGTCCGTCAGCGCCAGATAGCCGACCGAAACCTCGCGCGCGCCGGTCGGCCCCGGCGTCGCGCGCGGACTGTCGCGGCCCGCGTCGCCAAAGGTGTACAGCTGCTCGACGAAGCCCAGGCGGAACCCCGTCTGCGCCGTCACGAAGTCGCGCAGGGCACGTTCGAACGTGCGGTCCTTGACCGGGTCGAAGGGGCCGAAGGGCAGGGCCGCCAGACCGTCGTCGCCGCTGGTGGTCAGGACGCAGGCTTGGCCATCGCGCAACGCCATGACGACGGCGGACAGACCGATGCGGACGCCCTGACCGCCGCTCATTCCGTGTGCCAGGCGTCGGCGCCGGCGACCGTGCCCATCGCCGCCGCCAGCGTCCTGTAGCGGTCGACGTAGCGCGCCTGAGCCTCGGTGGCGCTCAGCGGGGTGATCGTCAGGTCGTAGCCGGCGGGCGGCGCGCCGAAAAAGCCGAGCGCCTCCTCGCGCGAAAACCCGGCCAGCTGCGTCGCCTCGAAATAGGCGCAGGCCTTGTCGGCCTCCTTGATCAGCTTCTTGATGGCCAGCGGCGACTTGGCCGGCAGGCCGAAGCGGATGTGGATGGCGTGCTCCAGCCGCGCCTCGAACTCCTTGTAGCTCACACCCAGCGCCGCCTTGAACGGCGAGATCATGTCGCCGATCACGTACTCCGAGGCGTCGTGCAGCAGCGCGGCCAGCCGCCATTTCGGCTCGATGCCGGGACGAATGTGAGCGACGATCTCCTCGACCACGACGCTGTGCTGCGCCACGGAAAAGGCGTGCTCGCCAATCGTCTGGCCATTCCAGCGCGCCACCCGTGCCAGGCCGTGGGCGATGTCCTCCACCTCGATGTCGAACGGCGAGGGGTCCAGCAGGTCCAGCCGACGTCCGGACAGCATCCGCTGCCAGGCGCGGGGCGCGGGTTTGGTCGAAACTTTGGTCTTGGCGCGAGCGGGCACGGCGGCTTCCTGACGTCGGCGGGTCAGGTGACGCAATGCGCCGCCGGGATCAATCCCCGACGTTCAGCGACACCAGTCGCTCGGCGTCCTCGAAGGCCGCGTCCTGATCGTCGTCCTTGGAGCGCACCAGCGCCACGACAAGCGGCCCGCCCTGGGGCCCGCGCGCCTCATAGCCGACCAGCCGCCAGCCGGTGGCCAGGTCGTCGCCGTCGGTCAGGATCCACTTGGCGCGGGTCGCCTCGCCCTGGGCCCGGACCCGCACCTCGGCCCCGCCCTCGTCGGCGCGGACGCTGACGGCGTCGTCTTCGGCCGGATCGGTGGCCCGCGCCTCGGCGCGCGCCGTGCTCTCGCCTTCGCCCGCCTCGATGCGGAAGCCGCCGATGCGGACCTGGGCCTTTTCGCCCTGGGCGTCGACGCTCAGGCCCGGCATGCTGACCTTGGCGCGATCGCCGTCGGCGTCCACGGCGACCTGCGGGCCTTCGCCCGTCGGCCCTCCGGCGACGTCGCGGCGCAGCTCGGTTTCCAGCGCGGCCAGCGTCGCGCCGGGATCGCCCTCGAACTTGATCAGGCGCAGCTGCACCGACGCACCGCGCGGTCCCACATAGGTGCAGGTCGTCCCGCCGTCCGTCGCCGCGCCCTTGCGCGTCAGCTGACCCTGCGTTTCCGGGCATTGCAACGCATCGACCACCTTCAGCACGCCGCGCGGCTTGTCCGAGCTGGAGCTGGTCGAGATCTGGAAAGTGCGTTCCCCATCGCACGCGGCCAGCGTCAGGCCGGCGACGGCGAGCATGGGCAGCAGGGCGGTCCGAAGGCGCATGGTCATGTCTTCCTTTGTGCCCATCCTGCGCGCTTCGACGCGCATATCCAGTGAAATCGAGGTAACGGCCGTGTCCGTCAGGCGCCTGGACGGCGCCCCTCGCCTCGCGCCAGAAAAGCCAGTCGCTCGAACAGATGCACGTCCTGCTCGTTCTTCAGCAAGGCGCCGTGAAGCGGCGGGATCAGTTTGCCGGGAGTCTTTTCGCGCAGCGTCTCGGGCGCCACGTCGTCGACCAGCAGCAGCTTCAGCCAGTCCAGCAGCTCAGAGGTCGACGGCTTCTTCTTCAGCCCTGGCGTCTCGCGGATTTCGTAGAAGGTCTTCAGCGCCTCGGCGACCAGCCGCTTCTTGATGCCCGGGAAGTGCACCTCGACGATCGCCTCCATCGTCTGGGCGTCGGGGAACCGGATGTAGTGGAAGAAGCAGCGGCGCAGGAAGGCGTCCGGCAGCTCCTTCTCGTTGTTCGACGTGATGATCACGACGGGCCGCACCTCGGCGCGGATCGTCTCGTCCGTCTCCTGGACATAGAACTCCATCCGGTCGAGTTCCTGCAGGAGGTCGTTTGGAAACTCGATGTCGGCCTTGTCGATCTCGTCGATCAGCAGGACGGGCCGCACGGGGGCGGTGAACGCCTCCCACAGCTTGCCCTTCTTCAGATAGTTGCGCACGTCGTGCACGCGCTCTTCGCCCAGCTGCGAGTCGCGCAGCCGACTGACGGCGTCGTATTCATAGAGGCCGTTGTGCGCCTTGGTCGTCGACTTGACGTGCCATGTGATCAGCGGCGCGCCCATGGCCGCCGCGACCTCATAGGCCAGCACCGTCTTGCCCGTGCCCGGCTCGCCCTTGATCAGCAGCGGCCGCTCCAGAGCGACCGCGGCGTCCACCGCCATGCGCAGGTCGTCGGTGGCGACGTAGTTCGACGTGCCTTCGAAACGGCGGCGTTCGGCCATGCGGCGGGCTCCCCCTGATGCTGGATCAGGACTAGCCCGGAACCGCCCGGCTTAACAACGATCAGGTGATGCGCTTGGGGCTCACCGGGTCGCTGGCGGGGAAGGTCTCCTCCACGCCCTCGTCGATCAGCGCTTCCTGACGGTCCTCGGCGTCCTTCAGGTGCGGCTTCAGTTGATCGGGCTTCTGCTCTTCGTGGCGAGGTTCGGTCATCGGGTCATCTCCTGCGGCGCGGCCTCGTCGGGCGCATAGCCCAAGGCCGCGATGTCGTCGTCGGCCAGGCGTTTGGCCTCCCAGTGCGCGGCGCTCGCCTGGGCTCCGCGCTCGTCTTCCATCAGGCCGGCATAGACCAGCTCGACCTCGTCCTCGGCGGTGTCGGACTCGCCGTCGTCGTCGCCCTCGGTTTCGGCTTCCGCCAGCAGGGCGTCGGCTTCGGCCTCGAGGCTTTCGCGGACCTGCAGGCCCTCGTCGGCCTCGTCCAGATCCTCGTCGTCGACGTCCGGGTCGTCGGAATCGTCCTCATCCTCGTCGGCGTCGCCGTCGGCCTGGGTGGCGTCGAACACCGGATCCAGCTCGTCGAGCAGCATCTCGGTCTCGCCGTCGTCGTCCAGATGGGTCTCGTCGAAGACCTCGGACTGGTCCTGTTCGTCGATGTCGGCCATGTCGTTCTCCTGTCGGGCAGAAGAACGGACCGGATCAGCCCCCGTTCCCTCGACGCGCGACTTCCCGGTCCAGCGCCGCCCGAACGTCGGTGATGCAGGCCGGCCAGCCGTCGAACGCGCGGCGGAAGATGCGGACGTGGGGATAGAACGGATACCGCTCCGTCCCCAGCAGGTGCCAGTCGTCCGGAGCGGTCAGCATCCACACGTTCGCGCCCACGGCGGCGGCGATGTTCGTCCCCGCGATGCCCGGCCCCACGACCAGGTCCAACGCGACCGACATCGCCGCCAGGTCTTCCAGATCGTCCTTCAGGTCGAACGGCGGGGTCCATATCCGTACGCCCGCCGCCTCGGCCAGGGCCAGATCCTCCGACACGTCGCCGCACTGCAGGTTGACCATCACCGTCCCCGGCGTCTCCAGCACGGGCTTCCAGCGGTCGAAGCTGGAGAAGTAACGCCCGCGCGATCCGGTCAAAATCAGGCTCTTCCAGTGCAGGCCGACCTTCATTCCCGGCCCCAGCTTTTCCAGCTCCGCGGCCCATCGCCCGACGCGTTCGGGGTCGGCGGTCAGATAGCCGTCGCGGTCAGGGAAACTCCCGACCGACGGCCGGAACTCCGCCAGCAGACTGGCCATCGGGACCCAGCCGTCGATCGACCGCGCGTCCCGCGCCCGCTCTTCCAAGGCAGGGACCAGTCGGTGCAGGCGCCCCTGCAGACGCACGGTGCGATGCGCCACCACTTCGGCGGTCGGAAACCGCCGCCGGAACAGGCCGACGAATCGCGGCTCGACCGCGACCACGACGTGGCCTTCAGGCCCCACGGCCTCGATCACGTCGCCGACGCAGCCCCCGAACACCATTTCGTCGGCGATGCCTTGTTCGCCCAGCACCAGCACCGACGCCCCGGCCCACGGCGCGTCCGCCGCGCGGCGCGGCACGTCCAGCACCACCTGCATGGCGTCCGGCATGTCGGGGTCCAGCCTCACTTCGTATTCGCGGAAACCCTCGGGGATGCGCCCCACGCCCATCAGGGTCATGGCCCGCGACATGCGCATCATGGCGCTCTCATAGCCCGGCTCCGCGCCCGGCAGCGCCGCCTCCAGATCCTCCAGCGCTCCGTCCAGATCGCCCAGGGGCTGGCGCACGTTGGCGCGGTTGTACCGCGCCTTTGCCATGCCCGGCTCCAGCCTCAACGCCTCCTCGAAGAAGGGCAGACTGTCCGCCATCCGCCCCTGATCGCTCAGCACCGTGCCCAGCGTGTTCCACAGCAGGGCGCTGGTCGGCTCGACCTGCAGCATGTCGCGCAACAGGTTCACGGCTTCGTCGTATCGGTTCTGGTCGCGCAGCACGCAGGCCAGATTGTTGATCCCGTCCACGTTGCCCGGCTCGGCCGCCAGGAATTTCTGCAGCAGCTTCTCGGCGATCTCCAAATGTCCCAGCCGCTGCGCCAGACGGCTGAGATCGTGCGCGATGGCCGGGTCCTCGGGCAGCAAGGCAAGAGCGGCCTCATAGGCCTGGATCGCCTCGACGAACCGCCCCGACTTTTCCTGGCAGATGGCCAGCACGTGCCACGCCAGGCCCGAGGTCTCGTCCAGCCCAAGCGCCTCCAGCGCGCGACGGGCGCCGCCGTCGAAGTCGCCGGTGCGCATCGCCGCCACCGCGCCCTTCAGCAGCTCCATCAGCCGCTTCTGCTTCTTCAGCGCGCCGCCGCCCGCCAAATTGCGCGACAGCCGGCGCAGGGCCTCTGCCGAGGCGGCGTCGCCGGCGGTTCCCGGCGCGATCGGCGCCCGGCCATGCGCCAGAGGCTGGTCGGTGACGTCCTGCAGGTCGGTGGGGGCGGTCATGGGCTCACGTGCGGAATCGAAGACGGGGCCCAGCCTGCCTCGCCGTCTCACAAGACATGGTTAACCACGTTCCTTCATCCTGCGTCGACCGCGCCACGCCTAGCGTGCGATCGCGCGGGCCGGGGAGAACCGCATCATGCCGCTGAAACTGTCGCTGAAGCCGGGCGAGAAGTTCGTGCTGAACGGCGCCGTCGTCCAGAACGGCGACCGCCGCGGCGTGCTGATCCTCCAGAACAAGGCCAGCGTCCTGCGCGAAAAGGACATCATGCAGGTCGAGGACGTGAAGACCCCGGCCACGCGGATCTACTTCCCGGTGATGATGATGTACCTGGACGAGACCGCCGCGCCCAAGGTCTACGACGAGTTCGCCCTGCGCCTGTCGGAGTTCATGAGCGCCACGCGCAATCCGGACATCCTGGCCGAATGCGTCGCCGCCTCGCGGCACGTGATGGCCCGCGAATACTACAAGGCCCTGATGTCGGCCCGCAAATTGGTGGATTACGAGGAACAGCTGTCGAATGTCGCTTCAGGCGTACAAGACCGCGGCGACGCGGGCTGAATCCCCGCGCGAGCTGGAATACCGGCTGTTCGGCCAGGTGACGCGCGCGCTGATGCACGCCGCGACGGTGCCGGCCGACGACATCGCCACGCGCATCGACGCGTTGGACTGGAACCGCCGTCTCTGGTCGACCCTGGCCACCGACTGCTCGGATCCCGACAACGCGCTGAACAATCCGCTCAAGGCGCAGATCATCTCGATCAGCCTGTTCGTCAGCCGCCACTCCTCCGCCGTCATGCGCGGCGAAGAGGATTTTGAGCCGCTGATCGACATCAACCGCATGGTCATGCAGGGCTTGGCCCAGGGCGCCGAGGCGGCCTGATCCGCCGGACGCGCGGCGTCCGCTTCGCAAATCCTGCCTCCGCCGCCGGACAAATCTTGCCGGGCGGCACGCCGCGTTTGCTCATCAGCCAATGAAATCAACGGGCTGATCCGGCCCCGTTCTTGCGACGCGCGCGCTCGAACCAGAACCGGTTCAGCGGCCAGAAGGCCGTCCGAACTCCCGACCAGAATGGAAGGACCCGACCATGAGCAACTCGGTCAACACGAACCTGGGCGCGATGATCGCGCTGCAGAACCTGAACGCCACCAACGCCGAACTGGCCGTCACTCAAAGCCGCATCAACACCGGCAAGAAGATCGCCAGCGTGAAGGACAACGGCGCCATCTGGGCCATCGCCCAGGGGCAACGTGCCGACATCGGCGCCCTGGGGGCGGTGAAACAGTCTCTCGACCGAGGCGTGGCCGCGGTCGACGTGGCGCTGGCGGCGGGCGAGACGGTCTCCGACCTCTTGCTGCAACTGAAGGAGAAGGCTCTGGCGGCCACCGACGGGTCGCTGAAGACGGCGGCGAGAGCTGCGCTGAACGAGGACTTCAAGGCCATTCGCGATCAGATCGCGACGGTCACCAACAACGCCGAATTCAACGGGGTCAACCTGCTGAAGACCGGCGCCGCGGGGTTCAAGGCCCTGGCGAACGCCCAAGGCACCGCCGCCATCACGGTGGCCGCCGAGGTCATGTCGCTGGGAGGCACCATCGTCAGCGTCGCGACCACCCAGGCGATCGACACCCTGACCAAGGCGGCTTCCGCCTTGACCGCGGTGAACAACTCGATCGACGCGGTCTCCGGCGCGCTCGCGCGTCTGGGCACCAAGTCCAAGGCCCTGACCACCCATTTGACGTTCGTCGGCAAGCTGACGGACTCGCTGGAGTCGGGCGTGGGCAACCTGGTCGACGCCGATCTGGCGAAGGAAAGCGCCAAGCTCCAGGCTCTGCAGACGAAGCAGCAGCTGGGGGTTCAGGCCCTGTCCATCGCCAACCAGACCCCTCAGCTGGTCCTGTCGCTGTTCCGCGGCTGATCCAGGTTCTGAACGGGCGCCGGGGGCAACCTCGGCGCCCTTTCTTTTGATCAGAACAGGTGGGTCAGCCAGGCCCAGCTTGCGACCAGCACGCGGTTCACCGTCTCCCAGACCGCCCAGCTGAACAGCGCCATGCCGACCGAGCCCAGCCAGCCGACCAGCATCACCACGCCGTCCTTCTGCATCAGGCCGAAGCCGAAGGCCGCGACGATCAGGGAAGGCACCAGGTTGAAGCCGATCAGGGGCAGCATCAGCACCGCCGCCCAGACGACGCACATCAGACCGATCAACGCTTCGGACAGGTCGCTGCTCATGAAGCTGAGGCGCGGCCTGCTGAACCGCTCCACCCACTGCAGCCGGCTCCGCACCTTGTGCGCCGCGTCCGAAAACGCCGGGCGCGGGATTTCCCGACGCAAAATCCAGCCGGGCAGCCACAGCTCGTCGCGCCGGAACAGCAGCTGCACCCCGATGATCAGGATCGGCACGCCCAGCACCGTCGTCATTCCCGGGATCACGCCGATCACGGCGCTGAGCAGCCCCAGCAGCAGCAGCAGGGCGCCGAACCCCCGCTCTCCGAAGGTCGCCACCAGCTCGCGCATCGGCAAGATGGGCGCGTCCTTGGCGCCGACGTCCACCAGCACCTGCGAGAAGGGCCGCGCGTTGGAGGAGTTCGGATCGTGCTTCATGCGTCCGCCGGCGAACAGGGTCATGCGTCTCTAGTCTCCTCCGACGGCGCCGCGCCACTTAAGAAATGGACAGGCGGCGCGGCGCCCGGCCCGACGCCGCGCGGGCGCTCGATGCGTGGGCCTATGGACGCGTTTGGGCAGCCTGCTAACCAAGGGACGTGGACACTGAACGTTCCTTCGAAACGCCGCCTGCCGCCGACGTGCCGTCGTGGCGCTGGTGGGCGGCGGCGTGCGGTGGGCTGTCGCTGGTTTACGTCGCCGTCTTCGTCCTGGCCGCGCGTGCAGGCCCGACGGCGCCCCAACTGCTGGCGGCCGTCAGCAACGCCGTGCCGCATGTGGTGCTCGCCATCCCGCTGGTCGAGCGCGTCGCTCCTGGCCTGGAGCGCGCGCCGCGCGCGCGGGCGGTGGCGACGGGCGTCTGCGCGGCGCTGCTCTATGCCTCGGCCGCCTATGGCGCGACCATCTTCCTGCTGGCTCTGACGTCCCAGGTTCGGGCCGAGGGCATCTGGGTCCAGTTCTTTCAGGGCGCGGCCTTGCCTTGGCAGATGTTCCAGAGTCTGACCTACGCCGCTCTGGCCCTGACCCTGGGACTTCTGCTGTCGGCCCATCGCCGCCTGGGGGCTGCGCCCGCGCCCGCGGCGCGCGCCCCGATAAGGTGGCTGGTCCGCACGGCGGACGGCATCGAGCCCGTCGATCCCGCCGAGATCGTCCGCATAGAAGCCGAGGGTGAGTGTTCGCGTCTGGTCCTGGAGCGCCGCACGATCCTGGCGCGGATCGGGCTGGGCGATTGCGCCGCTCGGTTGGCCGCCGACCCCTTCCTGCGCGTGCACCGCTCGCATCTGATCAACGGCGACGCCGTAGTGCGCGCCGAATCCGCGGGCAACGGGCGCCTGCAGCTGACCCTTCGCAACGGCGACCAGGTGATCACCAGCCGGGACGGCGCGCGTCTGGTCCGCCGTTCGGTGGTCTGACGTCCGGCGGCGTGTCGGTTCGTCGGCGCGACGTGTCGGTTCGCGACAATTCGGGCCGACGACGCGCGGTTCGTGGCTCATGAGCGGCGTTCATCGGAGGTTGCCATGCGGTCCGTCGTCGTCGCCGTCCTCGCCGTCCTTCTCGCCCTTCAGCCGACCGTCACGGTCGCCGGGCCCCCGGGTGCGGATCCCGTGGTCGTCGCCCGCGACGCCTATGCGCGGGGCGAGACGCCCGAGCTGCGGGTGGAAGGACTGGCGCCCGGCGAGGTCGTGACCCTGCACCTGTTCCGCAAACTGACGCGGTGGGTGTCCGACGGCGCGGGAGGGTGGAAGCCCGAGCCCACGCTGATGCACGGCTGGGGTCGGCACCGGGCCGACGCCGCCGGCGTCGTTGATCTCCGGACGTCGTCGCCTCAGGAGGGGACCAGCACCGCCACGGGACCTCGCACCTTGTTCTGGTCCGCGCGCCGGCAGGGCGATCCACTGCTGGCGGACCAGGCGTTCGCCGAGCGGGGCGTCGAGCTGGCGGATGAGTCGACCCTGACGCTGCGCGTGGCGCGTGGGGACCGGATCGTCGCGCAGCGCAGCTTCGGAATCGACCGCGTGCGCGCCGCCATGACGCGCGTCGACGTCGTCATGCCGGGCCTGGTCGGGGCGTTCGCCGCCCCCGCGGGCGCCCAGGCCCTGCCCACGATCATCCATCTGCACGGCAGCGAGGGCGGCAGCCTGGAGAAGTCCCGCGACGTCGCCGCGCGCTATGCCGAGCGGGGCTTCGCGGTCCTGGCGATCGCCTACTTCGCCTGGCCGTTCGAAGCCGGCGACCTGCCCGTTCCCCGCGCCCACGAAAACATCGAGGTCGAGCTGCTGGAGCGCGCGCGGGCATGGCTGGCCGACCGGCCGGAGGCCGACGTCGACCGCATCGGTCTGGTCGGCAACTCCAAGGGCGGCGAGTTCGCCATGCTGGGCGCGGCCACCTACGGCTGGGTCCGCGCCGCGGTCGGCTGCGTTCCCAGCGACGTGGTTTGGGAGGGGTACGGTCCGATGGACGCGCCCGAGGCGACGCGAGCGCCCGGCTCCCATTCCAGTTGGTCCCTGGGCGGATCGCCCGTGTCCTATGTGCCGACCTACGACGACCGGCGGGACGGCTTTCTGGACAACACCGACCGCTACGACCGCGCCCGAGCCGAGTTCGGCGATCAGGCCCGCGCCGCGCGCATCCCGATCGAACGCACCTCGGCGCGCCTGTTCCTGATCGGCGGCGATCGTGATCGCGTCTGGGCCAGCGGAGCCATGGTCCACAGTCTCGCCAACGCCATGGACGCGGTGGGTAAGGGCGATCAGGTGGAGACGCTCTTCAGCCCCACCGGCGGCCATTTCCTGTGCGGCGACGGCCTGTATCCTCACCGCATGTGGCAGGAGGATTCGACCTCTCCCTTCGCGCCGGACATCGACGCCCAGGGCCGCGCCGAAGTGGCGGCATACGACGCCAAGATCGCCTTCCTGCGGCGTGCTTTATGAAACCGTTCCCTCAAACTGGCTGGCGTCCGACCGGGCGGGGGTTCACAGTCGGGGGATGCACAAGCCGTCGTCGCTGAAGGTCGGGATCGACGTTCCCTGGGTCACCAGCTGGACGGCGGAGGAACCCACGGGCCCCGCCCGCTGCCCGACCGTCGGCGGGCGGCCCGCCCTGCGTCAGGCGCACGATCCCGGCATGGGCAAGCCGCTTTATTCCCAGAATCATCTGGAGCGGCAGCGCGCCTCGGTGCTGCGGATGCTGTGCCCCATGTGTGGAGAGCCGACGACGCCCGACGACCGCTGGACCCTGACGGCCAAGCCGCGCGCCGCGGGCGCCATGCGCGCCAAGGGCATCGATCTGCCGCCGCAGGTGCACGACGACCAGCGCGTGATCGACGCCGGCGCCATCGCGCCCCTGCACAAGGCGTGCGCCCAGCGCTCCGCCAAACTGTGCCCCCACCTGCGCGCCGACCCGGACTTGAAGCTGGCGCGCTTCCCCAAAGACCACGCCCTGACGCCCCTGCTGGCCGAGCCGGTCGGCGACGGGCCGTCCGTGCCCGTCATCGGCTTCATCCAGCTGTGCGGCGTCACCGCGACGGTGGACCGCCGCTGGCGCGGGTGATCAGTCCAGGGCGCGGGTCATGTAGCGCGCGTCGGGCCCGTAAGCGGCGACCTTGAGCGCCAGGTCGGCCGGGAGGTCGGCGACGATGCGCCACCCGGCCGTTTCCCAATAGCGCGCAGCCCCTGCGACCGCGATCAGCTCGGATGTCCTCAGATCGGGATGCGCCGCCCGACCGGCGGCCAGCAGCGCGCGCCCCAAGCCGGTCCCCCGCGCCGCCTCCGACACCGACAGGTCGTGCACATACCAGACGCCGCCCCGCGCGCGGTCCAGCACCACATCAGGCGCCGGCGGCGCCAGCGACGCCCATGGATGGCTGATCAGATAGCCCGCGACGGTGCCGTCCACGACCGCCGCCCAGCACCCTTGCGGCGCGACGCTCAGGCGGCTGGCGAACGCCTCGGGCCCGTCGTGCAGGAAGGGCGGATACCCCGCCGCCTGCAAGGCCAGCGCGGCCGGCAGATCGTCGGGCGTCAGCGGGCGGATCACCCGCCCAGCAGCTCCCGCCCGATCAGGAACCGGCGGATCTCGTTGGTACCCGCGCCGATGTCGTACAGCTTGGCGTCGCGCACCAGCCGCTCCACCGGCCATTCCTTGGTGTAGCCCGCGCCGCCCAGCGCCTGCACGGCCTCCAGCGACACCTTCACCGCGTTCTCGCTGGCCAGCAGGATCGCCCCCGCCGCGTCATAGCGGGTGGTCTTGCCCTGATCGCACGCCCGCGCGACGGCGTAGACGTAGGCTCGCGCGCTGTTCAGCGCCACGTACATGTCGGCCACCTTGGCCTGCATCAGCTGGAAGCTGCCGATCGGCTTTCCGAACTGCTTGCGGTCCCGCACGTAGGGCAGGACCACGTCCAGCGCCGCCTGCATGATCCCCAGCGGCCCGCCCGAAAGCACCGCGCGCTCATAGTCCAGGCCGCTCATCAGCACGGCCGCGCCGCGCCCTTCGCCGCCCATGACGTTCTCTTCCGGAACTTCGCAGTCCTCGAACACCAGCTCGGCGGTGTCCGAGCCGCGCATGCCCATCTTGTCCAGCTTCTTGGAGACGCTGAACCCCTTCATGCCCTTCTCGATCAGAAAGGCGGTGACCCCGCCGTTGCCGTCGCCGGTGCGGGCATAGACGACCAGCGTCTCGGCCGTCGGCGAGTTGGTGATCCAGAATTTCGTGCCGTTCAGCACGTAGCGGTCGCCCTTCTTCTCGGCGCGCGTCCGCATGGACATGACGTCCGAACCCGACCCGGCCTCCGACATGGCCAGCGACCCCAGATGCTGGCCCGAGATCAGTTTGGGCAGATACTTCGCCTTCTGCTCCGGCGTGCCCCAGCGGCGGATCTGGTTGACGCACAGGTTGGAGTGGGCGCCGTAACTCAGGCCGATCGAGGCCGAGGCGCGGGACACCTCCTCCATCGCCACGACGTGCTCGAGATACCCCATGCCCAGGCCGCCGAATTCCTCCTCCACGGTTATGCCGTGCAGGCCCAGCTCGCCCATCTCGGGCCACAGGTCGCGGGCGAACTCGTTCTTCTCGTCGATCTCGGCGGCGCGGGGGGCCAGCCGGTCGGCGGCCCAGCGGGCGGTGGTCTCGCGAATGGCGTCGGCGTTCTCGCCGAGGCCGAATTCCATGCTCTGGGGGGCGAAGGGAATGCTCATGGCCGGGGCCTAGCATCGTTCCGCCGACGTGCGAAGCGCCCCGGCGTCGCCTGCGACCCTCAGGCCTTTCTGCGCGTGGTCCGCACGTACAGGTGCCAGGACGCCGCGCCGACGCAGACGGCGCCGATGACCGCCAGCGTCCAGGCGACCGCCGTGGTCTCGCCCATGGGCGACGGGTCCTCGACCGCCACGCGGAAGGCGGCGGCCGAGACGGCGCAGGACACGAGGCCCAACCCGCCCATGATCACGTACATGCCCGTTTCGCTCCAGTCGAAGCGGCGCGCTTCGGCCGGCTCCTCCTCGTGGCGCAAGATGGACACTTGCGAGGGCGCGTCGACGAACAGCGGCTCCTGCGCCACGAAGGCGGGGGCCGCGCGCTGGTCCTCGCCCCAGACGGGGCGTTCGGCCTGGGGCTCCTGTTCCGGCGCCGGCGTCAGGACCAGCGGCTGGACGGGCGGCGCGGGAAAGCTGGTCGGCGTGGGCGCCGGCCAATCGACGGCGATGGGGGTGGGCGATTCGAACGCGGCCGTCTCGACCGGCCCCTGCGCCGTGAAGTCGTCGGCCGCAGGCGCCGAGACGATCGTTTCGCTCAGCGCCGCCTCGGAAGTCCGAATCTCGGGCAGAGGCGCGGGCGCCGGATCGATCACGACCGCCGGCGCCGGGGCCGGCGTCTGGGCGGGCGAGGGGAAGCCGGGTAGGGGGCCGACCACCGTCGCGCCGTACCGCATGCCCCAGTGCGGGATCATCGGCGCCGTCGCGCCTCCTTCCGGCTCCGCGGTCGCCGGCGGCGCGAAGCTGGGCACCACCACGGGGGCCTCATCCGCGACGTCGTCGGGCGTCGCGTGTGGAGAATCCGGCGCTTCCGAACGCGGCGCGTCACCGAGCAGTGCCGCGACCGCCGCGGCGCGGGCGTCGGCCGGGTCGGGCGCGGGATCGGCCTGAGGCAGCGGCGCCGCCAGCAGATCGGACAGGGCGACCGGGCGCTCGGGGTCGGTCAGGAACAGAGCGCGCTCGGCGGCGCGGCGACGCAGGCCGGCGGTGGCGGGGGCCGGCTCGTTCCACGCCAGCAGCGCCTCGGCGGCCGCCTCGGGCCGGCCCTCCGCCAGTCGGGCATGGACGTCCGACCCGCGGAATCGCTCGACCCCGACCGAAAAGGCGAAGCTGGCCAGGGCGTCGAACTGGTGCGCGTTCAGCGCCACCGGCAGGTCGTTCAGCGCCGCCACGACGGGCAGCAGGTCGTATTGCAGCAGCAGCTCCGCGTCCGCCTCGCCGACCGTCAGACCCGCGCGCGCCGACTTGCGGTGTCCATAGCCGATCACCCAGCCGTCGCCGTCGCGCTCCGCACGGGCGCGGAAGCCCTCGAAGCTCTTCAGCAGGACCACTCCCTCGCGGGAGACCTTGCGGCGGTTCTGGACGGCGGGTTCGGACACGGGGTGTTCCAGATCGGGACGACGGGTTTCGCTCGCAAGGCGACGGAGCAAGCCCCGGGCCGGACCCCTAGAGGAGCACCAGGGTGGCGAGGCCCAGGAAGATCAGGAAACCAAAGAAATCCGTCGTGGCCGTGACGAACACCGCCGAAGACACCGCCGGATCCTGCTTCAGCTTCGACAGCGTCAGCGGCGTCAGCACGCCGACGCTGGCCGCCACCACCAGATTGCCGATCATGGCCGCCGCGATCACGCCGCCGATGCGCCAGTCGCCCGACCACCATCCCGCCGCCACCCCGATCAGCGGCGCCAGCACCAGACCGTTGGCCACGCCCACGACCAGCTCGCGCAGGAAGGTCCGCCGCGCGTTGGAACTGTTCAGCTCGCGCGTCGCCAGCGCCCGCACCGTCACGGTCAGCGCCTGGGTGCCCGCGTTGCCGCCGATGGCCGAGACGATGGGCATCAGCGCCGCCAGCGCGACGATCTGCTGGATGGTCGCGCCGAAGAAGGCGATGACCCCGGCTCCCAGCGCCGCCGTCGCCAGATTGACCGCCAGCCACGGCACCCGGCCGCGCACGATCTCGGGCACCGAAGACCCGCGATCCTCGTCCGACACGCCGGCCAGACGCAGGATGTCCTCGCGGTTCTCCTCCTGGATGATGTTGACGATGTCGTCGACGGTGATCTGCCCCACCAGCCGGCCCGCCGCGTCGATGACGGGGGCCGAGATCAGGTGGTATTTTTCGAAGATGTAGGCCACCTCTTCCTGATCCTGGTCGACGGTGATCTCGTTCACCGGCTCCATGATCTCGGCCAGCGGCGTGGCCCGCGGCATGCGCAGCAGGCCGCTGACCGACACCCCGCCCACGGGACGGTTCATCGGATCGACCACATAGATGTCGAAGAACAGCTCGGGCAGGTCCTCGCCCTGGCTGCGGATGTGGTCGATGGTGTCGCCGACGTTCCAGAACTGCGGCGCGGCCATCACCTCGCGCTGCATCAGGCGGCCGGCGGAATCCTCGGCGTAGCCCAGCGAGCTCTCGATCGCGGCGCGGTCGACCTCCGGCATGGCCGCCAGCACCTTCTCGCGCTGATCGTCCTCCAGGTCCTCGACCACTGCGGCGGCGTCGTCGGAATCCAGCTCCTGCAGCGCCTCGGCCAGCGTCAGGTGCGGGACGCGCTCCAGCACTTCCTCGCGGATGCCGTCGTCCAGCTCGGGCAGGGTCTCGGCCAGCAGCTCCGGCGGCAGCCATTGCACCACGACCGCGCGATGCTCGGCCGTCAGAAAGCCCATCAGGTCGGCCACGTCCGCCGGGTGCAAGTCCTCGGTCAGGTCGCGCAGACGCATCCCGTCGCCGTCGTCGGCGGCGTCCACCACCTTTTCCACGAAGGCGGGCGTCAGGACGTAGTCGTCGTCCAGCGCCTCATGGTCGACGTCGGGCGCGCCGGGGGTCAGGACGTCGGTGCTCACGCGTCTGCCTCCCCATTCAGATCAGCCGTCGCCGATGCGCGTCCTCAAGAAAATCGATGGTGCGGTCGAGAAGACTCGAACTTCCACTCCGGTTAGGGAACAGCGACCTCAACGCTGCGCGTCTACCAATTCCGCCACGACCGCTCGCATCGGAGCGGGGGCGATAGCCGAAAGGCGGGGCGAAGGGAAGGCCCGGGAACGTCCGCGGCGGACCGCACGTTCTTCTGCGTCGAAGGAGACGAAACCATGCGCACCAAACTCGCACTCGCCGCCGTCGCCGTCGCCGCCCTGGTTCTGCCCGCGGCGGCCGCCGCCCAGGAGGGGCATGGCAAGGGCCATGGCGGCGGGCACGGCAACGGCGGCGGACACGGTCGCGGTCACGCCGAGCAGGGCCAGGATCATGGCCGCGGAAACGACCGCCAACACGGCCCGGAACGTCGTGCCGAGCGCCAGGACGAGCGGCGCGGCCCGGATCGCGTCGTGGTGCGTGACCTGCCCCGTCCAGATCGCGACGTTCGCATCGTCACGCGCGATCCTCGCCGGGACGACCGCCGGGGCGACCGGCGCGACGACCGCCCCGACGTCGTGGTCATTCGCGATGTGCCGCGCACGGTCATCGTCGGCTGCCCCCCGGGCCTGGCCAAAAAGGACAACGGCTGTCTGCCCCCGGGCCAGGCGCGTCAGATCGCCCGAGCCGACCGCACTTGGGACGACTGGTACTGGAGCCAGATGCGCGACGACGGTCGTTGGCGCTATGACGACGGCTACGTCTACAGGATGACCGACAACGGCGGCGTTGCGGGCTGGCTGCCAGTGCTGGGCGGCGCGCTGGGCCTCGGCAACGTCTGGCCGCAGCAGTACACCTATCAGCCGGTGCCCCAGTATTACACGGGCTACTACGGGCTGAACCAGCCGTACGACTACCGCTACGCGGACCGCGTGGTCTACGGCGTCGATCCGCAGTCGCAGGCCATCAACTCGGTCGTCGCCCTGCTGACGGGTCAGCAGATCAACGTCGGACAGCGCCTGCCCGCGGGCTACGACGTCTACAACGTGCCCTATGCGTACCGGAACCAGTATGCCGACGGCCCGAACGCCTACTACCGCTACAACGACGGCTATGTGTACCAGGTCGACCCGACGACCCAGCTGGTCCAGGCCGTGATTCAGCTGCTGACCTGAGGGGAACACGCATGATCCGCATCGCCGCGACGGCCGCTCTGGCCGCCCTGTCCCTGACCGCCTGCAACCCGGCCCCCACCGCGGAGGCCGACGGACCGGCCAAGCCGTCGTCCCGCACCTTGGCTGCAGAGCTGAAGGCAGCCGGCGACCTGGGCACCCTGGAGGGCGTGCTCGGCAACTCCGGACTGGAACAGGTGCTGGAAGGGGTGGGGCCCTACACTGTCTTCGCTCCGGCCGACGGTGCGTTCTCGGCGAACTCGCCGTTCGATTTCCGCGATGAGGCCGAAAAGGCCCAGGCCGCATCCCTGCTGCGCGCCCACATGGTCCCGGGGGCCGTCACCACGGCGGACCTGAACGCGGCGCTGGACAAGGCCGAGGGCGGCAAGGTCGAGATGCGGACGCTGGACGGCGGCCTGATCACCTTCACCCGCGCCGACGGCGGCATCGTCGCGACCGCCGGCGACGGCGCGACGGCCAAGCTCACCGGTCGCGAGACGGTCGCCTCGAACGGCGTCGTGCACCCGATCGACGGCGTGCTGCTGAAGGCTCCGGCGGCCTGACGCCTCAGGCGGTTCCGGCCATATAGTCGTAGACGTCGGCCGCCCGCGTCACCGTGATCGAGATCCGGTCCTCGTTGATCGAGATTTCGCCACGCGCGACCGGGTGGTTGTTGGCCAGGATCCAGACCTCGTCGTGCTCGGACGCGTCCAGCGGGATCACGGCGCCGCGACCCATCTTCAGCAGTTGCGCCATGGGCAGCACGGAACGCCCCAGCACGACCGAGATCTCCACTTCGACGGCTTCGATCTGGCTCATGGGGGACGCGGACTCGAACTGACTGGCGGCGACAGGGTGTTGCATGGCGCTCCGACGCCCCACATTGGTCGGCCATGCTTTCCCAAGCCTTAAATTCCAGGGCGCCGGTCCTGATTCGGGCCGACGGCGCGCCGGTCGAATGGGTCGTCGCGCCCGGTCGCGTCGATCATCCGGATGCGGTGGCCAAGATGGAGGCGCGCGTCGCCGCCATCGCCGAGGGCCGCGCGGCGGAACGTGTCTGGCTGCTGGAGCACCCGCCGCTGTACACCGCCGGCGTGTCTTCCCGTGACGAGGACCTGCTCGACGCCCGCTTTCCGGTCCATCGCACGGGCCGGGGCGGGCAGTTCACCTACCACGGGCCGGGCCAGCGCGTGGCCTACGTGATGCTGGACCTGAATGCGCGCGGCCGCGACGTTCGCGCCTTCGTGCGCGGGCTGGAGGCCTGGCTGATCGGGGCTCTGGATCGCTTCAACGTGCCCGCCGATGTGCGCGAGGGGCGCGTCGGCGTCTGGGTCGAGCGGAAGGGCCCCGGCTGGTCGCGCGAGGACAAGATCGCCGCCATCGGCGTCAAGGTCCGCAAGTGGGTCAGTTTCCATGGGATCAGCCTGAACGTCGAGCCGGACCTGTCGCACTTCGGCGGCATCGTCCCGTGCGGCATCACCCAGCACGGCGTCACCAGCCTAGTCGATCTGGGGGTCCCCGCCACGATGGCCGAGGCCGACGAGGCCCTGCGCGCGTCCTTCGTCGAAGTTTTCGGTACCGTACGGATCGTCGACGGCTTGTGAACGGAATCGGGGCATGGAGGAGGCTCGACAGGCTTCCGCATGACCTTCGCCGCCCACTCCGCAGATTCACGCGCCGACGACCTCGCCACCTTCTTCGACGTGGCGCTGGACATGCTGTGCGTCCGGGACTCGCACCTGCGCTTCGTCCGCGTGAACCCCTCTTGGACGCGCGTGCTGGGCTGGACGGAAGATGAACTGATCGGGACGCAGATGCTGTCCCTGATCCACCCGGACGACCGCCCCGCCACCCAGGGGCGCATGGAGGTGATCCACGACCTGCGCGCGGACGGGCGCGTGGTCGGCTTCGTCAACCGCTATCGGCACAAGGAGGGCCACTACCGCCATCTGGAGTGGAGGGCCTGCCGCCACGGCGAGCTGGTCTACGGCGTCGCCCGCGACGTCACCGAGCGCTTTGAGCAAGAGCGGGCGCTGGCAGAGGCCAAGGCGCAGGCCGAGGCCGCCAGCCGCGCCAAATCCGACTTCCTGGCCAACATGAGCCACGAAATCCGCACGCCCCTGAACGGCGTGATCGGCATCGTCGACGCCCTGGCGCGCACCGAGCTGTCTCCCGTCCAGCAGGAGCTGGTGGAGCTGGTTCGCGCCTCCGGCGAAAACCTGGAACGCCTCGTGTCCGACATTCTGGACGTGTCCAAGATCGAGGCGGGGCGGCTGGAGCTGGAGCTGCGCCCCTTCGACCTGACGGAGATGCTCGACGGCCCGCTGCAGGTCCTGTCGGTCAAGGCGCGGGAAAAGGGTCTGGCGTTCGAGGTGGCGCGCGGCGACGACGCCCAGGGCTGGTTCCTCGGCGACGCCCTGCGCATCCGCCAGATCCTGACCAACCTGCTGTCCAACGCGGTCAAATTCACGGAAAGCGGCGGCGTCTCTGTGCAGATCGACGTCCGATCGCACGGCGACGCCCGCCTGCTGGTGCTGGAGGTCGAGGACACCGGCGTCGGCTTCGACGCGGCGGCCGCTTCGGCCCTGTTCGACCGCTTCACCCAGGCCGACGGCACGATCACACGACGCTTCGGCGGCACGGGACTGGGCCTCAACATCTGCCGTTCGCTGGCCGACGCGATGGGCGGCGCGATCGAGGCCACGTCGACGCCCGGCGTGGGCAGCCGCTTCACCGTCCACATACCCTTGCAACCGACCGAAGCGCCGTCGGCGTCAACAGAATCGGCTGCATCCGGCGTCCGCGCCCTCCGCGTCCTCGTCGCCGAAGACCACCCGGTCAACCAGAAGGTCGTCGGCCTGATCCTCGAGGCGAACGGCTGCGAAGGCGTCATGGTGCCGGACGGCTTGCAGGCCGTCGCCGCGGCGCGCCAGGGCGGCTGGGACGTCATCCTTATGGACATGCAGATGCCCGAGATGGACGGTCTGGCCGCGACGCGCGCCATCCGCGCGTTCGAGGGCGCCGGGCCGCGCACGCCGATCATCATGCTCAGCGCCAACGCGATGGAGTCGCATCGACACGAGGCGCTGGCCGCCGGCGCCGACCTGCACGTCGCCAAGCCCGTCACCGCAGCGGCCCTGATCGAGGCCATGGCGACCGTCGCCGGCTAGGTCCACCTCCGTACGCTCCGGCGAAAAAGCTCGTGCGTACCGTTACTTGCGCGATGAAATTATCGCTGTCGCTTCCGCGGGCGCCCTGATAGCTTTTTTGGGTGACAGTCAGCGCGATCCACGCGGCCCTGCGCGCCGCCACCGAAGCCTCCCACCGGACCCTTGAAGCCGATGCCGACGTCGAGGCGCGCCTGCGCGATCCCGCGCGCCGCGTCGACGTCCTGATCGGGTTGGCGCGCTTCCATGAAGAGGCCGAGGCGCGGGTCGCCGCCTTCTGCGACGACCTCCCCCAAGCGGGCCCAAGCGGTCGCGCGCGGGCCCTGCGCGACGGGTTGTATGCCCTCGGCGCTCCGCCGCAGCCCGCGATCCACGCGCTCGGCCCGACCGACGTCGCCACGGCGCTCGGCTGGCTCTACGTGGCCGAAGGCTCCGCACTGGGCGGCCGCGTCATGCGCAAGGCGATGGTCCGCGACGGCGTCGATCTGACCGGCCTGGATTTCCTCGACCTGTCAGGCGAGCTCACCGGCCCGCGCTGGACCGCCTGCCTGACGCTGATCGACCGAGCGGTCGCTGAAGGCTCCACCCAGGCGGACGCCGTGGTGCAGGGCGCGCTCCACGCCTTCGCCGCCGCTCGCACCGCCCTCGTGCCCCACACCGAAGCGAGCGCCGCCGCGTGACCGACCAGATGGACCCCCAGACCCAGGCCGCGCTGAACGACTGCGACCGCGAGTTGATCCACGTGCCGGAGGCGATCCAGCCCCACGGCCTGCTCTTCGTCCTCGACCGCGCCGAGCTGCGCGTGCTGCGCGAAGCCGGGCGGATGACCGCTCTGACGGGCCGCGCCAGCTGGCTGGGCCGCTTCGCACACGATCTGTTCGGCGACGTCTTGGCCAAGCGCCTGAAGGCGGTGGCCAGCGTGGATCAGGAGGGTTTCGCCGGCCGCTGGCGCGGCGCCAACGGCCTCGACTACGACGTCATCGTCCGCCCCAACGTCGCGGGTCTGGTGGTCGAGGTCGAGCAGAGCAGCCAGGCCGCCCAGCTGGGCGTGGAGCTGATCAGCCGTCTCGACGGGGCCGCCGCCTCGCTGGAGCGCGCCACCACCGTCCGCGCCGTGTGCGAGCGCGCCGCCGACGCGTTCCGCGCCCTGACGGGCTACGACCGGGTGATGATCTACCGCTTCCTGGACGACGCGGCCGGGCAGGTCATCGCCGAGTCGCGCGACGCCTCGGTCGAGTCTTTCGACAATCACCACTTCCCGGCGACGGACATCCCGAAGCAGGCGCGCGCCCTCTACGTCCGCAACCCGGTCCGCGTCATCCCGGACGCACACTACGCACCCCAGCCGCTGCTGCCCGTGGGAGACGAGCCGCTGGACATGAGCGACTGCGGCCTGCGCAGCGTCTCGCCGGTCCACCTCCAGTATTTGCGCAACATGGGCGTGCGCGCTTCGGCTTCGGTGTCGATCATCATCGACGGCGAGCTGTGGGGCCTGGTCGCGTGCCACGCCTCGCGGCCCCAGATCCTGCCGTTCGAACAGCGAATGGCCGCCACGAATCTGGCGCGGTCGCTGGCGCGCCAGATCAAGGGCAAGGGCGACGCCGAACTGTATCGCGAGCGCACCCGCCAGCGTCAGCTGGAGCAGGAGCTGATCGCCCGCGTCCCCGCCGACCGACAGATCGCCGAGGCGCTGGCGGCGCAGGGCCGCGACCTGGCCGACCTAGTCGACGCCGACGGCGTGGCCGTTGTCTCGCCAGAGGGCGTGAGCCGGTTCGGCGTCGCGCCGCCTGACGACGCCGTTCGCGTCTTGGCCGACTGGGTGGCCGGCCAGCCCGGCCTTCGCCCCGTCGCGACCCACATGCTCGGGCAGCGCCGTCCGGAAGCTGCCGACTGGACCGCCGAGGCCAGCGGCCTGATGGCCGTCCATCTGCCGGGCGACCGCCCGCTGACCATTCTGTGGTTCCGCGCCGAGATCGTCGAGACCGTCCGTTGGGCCGGCGATCCGTCGACGGCGGTCAAGGACGGCCCCGCCGGGGTCCTGACGCCCCGAGCCAGCTTCGAGGCCTGGTCCGAAACCGTGCGCGGCCGCGCGCGCCGCTGGACCCCGGCCCAGATCGAGTCCGCCGGCCGCCTGCGCGGCGCCCTGTTGGACGTCGCCGCCGTCGGCCAGCTGCGCAATCTCAATCGCTCGCTGCAGGCCTCGCTGTCCGAGCGCGATCTGCGGCTGGAGCAGCAGGAGTTTTTGATCCGCGAGGTCAACCACCGCGTCCAGAACAGCCTGACCCTCGTTTCGTCCTTCCTGGGGCTCCAGGCGCGCCACGCCGACGCGGCCGCCGCCGAGCAGCTGAACGAAGCCCGCCGTCGCGTGCGCGCCGTCAGCATGGTCCACAGCCGCCTGTATCGACACGAAGCCGGCGCCACCATCGACATGGACCGCTACTTCGCCGAGCTGATCGACGATCTGGGCGGATCCATGGGCGCCGACTGGGCGGCCATGCTGCAAGGCGATCTGTCGCCCGTCCGCATGGACGCCGGGCGCGCGGTGACGGTCGGCCTGATCCTGACCGAACTGGTCATCAACGCCCAGAAGTACGCCTACGACGGCGCGCCGGGTCCCATCCGCGTCGTGCTGGAGGAGGAGCCCGAGGTCTTCCGCCTGACGGTCGAGGATGAGGGCAAGGGCGGCCACGCGCTCGGCGACGGCTTCGGCTCGCTGATGATCCAGAGCTTGGTCGGCCAGCTGGGCGGCGAGCTCACCTACCGCGACGCCTCGCCGGGCCTTCGCGCCGTGCTCAAGGCGCCGATCGGCGGGATTTGAGCTGGGCGCGGATGATCGGCGCCAGCGTCGCTCCGGCCAGCAACGCCGCGCCGACGCCGTCCCAGACGCCGTCCAGGAACAGGGCGCCCACCAGCCCGAACAGGCTCGCGGCGGCGATCACGACCGGCCACAGAAAGGTGCGCGGCGCCGCGTGACGCGCGGGGCTCATGCCGGCCGCCTCCGCCGCGGCCACCAGAGGTAGAGGCCCGAGCCCAGCACCACGATCGTGGCCAGATCCAGCAGCGCCCAGATGATCTTCAGCCCCAGCCCGCCATAGTCGCCGAAGTGCAGCGGCTGCGACAGCGACAGCGCCGAGACGTACCACGGCGGTCGCGCCACGGCGGTCAGCTCGCCCGTCCGCGCGTCGATCAGCGCGGGCGTGATCAGATGCTCCGTCACCGGGTCGTCGCCGTGGAAAAAGACCGCGTAATGCCGGTCGGTGGTGTAGTCCGTGCCCGGAAACGCCACGAACTGCAGCGTCCGGCCGGGCAGGGCGGCCTGGGCGTCCCGCACCGCCTGGTCCAGTGAGGCGCGGGTCTCCAGGTCGAACGGCCGCGCGTCCTCGTCGTCGACCAGCGCCATCAGCGCCGTGTCCTTCCAGTGCGTCGTGATCGGCACGGCCAGGGTGTTGACCACGCCCGTCGCGCCCACGACCAGCACCCACGCCGTCGTCACGATGCCCAGCAGGTTGTGCTGGTCCAGCCAGCGGGTCCGCGCCGCGCGCGTGCGGCGAACCGCGCCGAACTCCAGCCGCCGCATGAAGGGCGCGTACAGCACCACGCCCGACACCACGGCCACGATCAACAGCAGACCCATGGCGCCCAGGAACAGCATCCCCGGCAGGCCCAGGAACATGTCGGTGTGAAGCTGCAGCAGAAACTCCACCAGCGGATGCCCGGCGACGGGCGGCGCCACCTCGCCGCTGGTCGCGTCGATGGGCTGAAAATTGAAACGGCCCGCTGGCGCGTCCGGCGCGCGGCTGGTGACGTTCACCACCGGCCGGTCCTCGTCGAAGCTGACGAATGCCGGGACGTCGCCGGGGTGGTTGGCCAGCGCCCGGTCCAGGATCGCGTCAAGGCTCAGCCGTTCGGCCGCCGCAGGCCGCCATTCGCGGTTCAGCAGGGCGTCGTTGATCTCGTGGCTGAACACCAGCGGCAGTCCGGTGACGCACAGCATGAGCAGAAATGCGGTCGAGATCAGGCTCGACCACCGATGCGCCCACGCCCAGCCCCGGATCGCCCCCGGCGTCATGCCGATCAGAACTCCGCCGACAGCTGCACGCTGAACGTCCGCGGCGCGCCCAGCGTCAGGTAGTTGGCGCCCGGATAGCCGCCGACGGCCACCCACTGATCCTCGTCCGTCAGGTTCTCGACCCGCGCCCGCAGCGTCAGCGGCCTGCCCGCCGCCTCGAACGACCAGCGCGCGCCCGCGTCCAGACGCGTCCAGCTGTCGAGCTGAACGGTGTTGGTGGCGTTCACCTGCTGCTCGCCGGTGTGAACCACCCGGCCCTCGACGGTCAGGCCCTGAACCATCGGCAGATCCCACTCGACGTTCACGTTCGCCTGGAACTCCGGCACGCCGATCGCGGTGTTTCCGTCCAGCGCGCCGCCCGCCGTGCGCCGCAGCTCCGCGTCGATCAGGGTCCAGCCGCCCAGCACGCGCAGGCCGTCGCGCGGCTCGCCGAACCAGGTCACCTCCAGACCTCGGTTGCGCTGCTCGCCGTTCGCCGCGAACACGCCCCCGGTCACGAAGGCGCTGGGAAGGGTGGTCGAGAACAGGCTCACGGTCCCGCCGAACCGGCCGACGTCGTATTTGAACCCGATCTCCGCCTGCTCGCCGCGGAACGGCTCCAGCACCTCGCCGGCGTTGGTCACGGGCGATCCGCCGCTGGTCGCCGGCGCGATCTGGCCGGGCACCAGCGCCTCGGCATAGTTGGCGTAGGCCGAAATCCAGTCGTTCGGCTTGTAGACCACGGCGAAGGCCGGCGTGACCGCGTCGCCGTCATAGGCCGAGCCGAGGGCGCCGGTGTTGTAGTCATAAGTCCGCGTGCGGATGTTCTGCCACCGCGCGCCGGCGGTCAGCAGCAGCCGCCCGTCCATCAGGCTCATCATGTCCGCCACCGCGAACGACGCGTTGCGCACCCGTTCGGTCGTCAGCGGCGCGTCCAGATCGCCGCCGACGAAGAAGTTGGCGGCGGGCGCGGCCACGTCGATGGGCGCATACAGGTCCGACGCGAACCCGGCGAAGTTCGAAAAGGCATAGGCGTTGCGCGACTTCGAGCTGACCGAGGACGCCGAGGCCACCAGCCGGTGCTCCACCGACCCCGTCGTCACGTCCGCGCGCACGCCCACGTCGCCCGACCAGATCGTGTCCTCGCGCGCATTGTCGAAGCGATAGGCCGACAGCGTGCCGTCCGGCTGGGCCGTCGGATTGGCCAGAACGTTGGCCTCGCGCCCGTCGCGCCCGCCGATCGCGGCCCAGGCGGTGACGTTGGGGGCCAGGTCGAACTCGCCGCGCGCCGCGCCGAACAACTGGCGCTCGTCGGTATAGGTCCAGGGCTGGGCGAAGTTGCCGCTCGCGTCCGGCGGCGTCGGCACGGCGCCGGCCGGCGTCACGGTCGGGCGCGGCGCGTCGATGTGGTGGTCCTGAAAGCCCAGGTCGGCCGAGAACCGCAGCGGCCCGCCGCGTCGGTCGATCCCCAGCCCGACCACGTCGAGCGTCCGCTCCTGCCGCTCCACCGACGACTCGCCGTCGCGCCGGGCCAGGTTCAGCCGCACGCCCCAGTCGCGGTCGGCGCCGAAGCGCCGCGACAGGTCGGCCGAGCCGTACAGCTCGCCGCCGCCGCCCTCGATCCCGGCCGTGATCCGCGTCAGGTCCGCCCCCGCGCGCTTGGGCACCAGATTGAAGGCCCCGCCCACGCCCGACCCGCCCGGCGCCGCGCCGTTGAGGAAGGCGGTCGCGCCGCGGAACACCTCGACCCGCTCCAGCAGCTCGGCGGCGACGAACTGCCTCGGCAGCACGCCGTACAGGCCATTGTAGGTCATGTCGTCCGAGTACACGGGGAAGCCGCGCACGACATACAGCTCCTGGAAGTTGCCGAACCCCTTGGTGACGCGCACCACCGGATCGTTCTGCAGCACGTCGCCCACGCTGCGCGCCTGCTGGTTCCGCGCCAGTTCCTCGGTGTAGTTGGCCGTGGCGAACGGCGTGTCCATCACGTCCAGCGCGCCGAACAGGCCCACGCGTCCGCCGGTCGCCACCTGCCCGCCGGCATAGGCCGGGCTCACCGCCACCTGCGATCCGGTGACGATCACGTCGTCCACGCGCGCCGGCTCGGCGTCCCTCTGCTGCGCCTCGGCGGGCAGGGCGATCAGAACCAGGGCGGACGAGGCGAGGAGCAGGGAGAGGCGCACGGGAGAGCATCCGCTTGTGAGAATGAGAGCGGATCGCAATAAGTGAGCGCGGCCGGGGTTGTCCAGCCTAATCGCAACTCATTCGCAACTTCACTTCCCGAAGATGCTGTCCGTGTTCCACGTCGGACGCTCCTCCGCGTTGGCGACGCGCAGCGCCAGCGCGGCGATGAAGTCATGCAGGCGAATCTCGTCGGCGACGCGCAGAGGTGTGGTGTCCACCTCGTCCGACGGCTTGTGATAGTGCGTTTCGTTGAACGTGCGGATCGTCGCGGCCTCGGGGGTGTTCGCCGCGAAGCCGAACTTGAACGCCACCGCCGGGATGCCCGCGGCGATGAAGGAATACTGATCCGACCGGATGAAGCGGTTTTCGGCGGGGAAGGGGTCGGGGGTCAGCGGCAGGCCCATCTCCGCGCTCACCGCCTGGGCATGCATGCCGAAGGTGCTTTCCGTCGCCCCCAGAACGTTTACGCCGGTCAGAGGAATGATCGGCAAGGCCATGTCGTAGTTCAGGTTTCCGACGATGCTGTCGCGCGGCACCGTCGGGTTGGCCACGAAAGCCTTGGAGCCCAGCAGCCCCTTCTCTTCGGCCGTCACGATGACGAACAGCACGGTCCGGCGCGGGCGCGCGGCGATCAGCCGTTCGGCGATGTCCAGCTGGGCCGCGACGCCCGACGCGTTGTCCAGCGCACCGTTGTAGATGGCGTCGCCGTCCACCGGCGCGCCGATTCCGTAGCCGTCCAGATGGGACGTCATCACCACGTACTGGTCCGCCAGTTCCGGATCGGAACCCGGCAGCACGCCGATCACGTTGGGCGACGTCACGGACGTCTGCGTCGCCGCGAATCGACCGCTCAGCCGCGCGTCCAGGTCAAAGGAGGTCTGTCGCGCGCCGCCTCGCGCGTCGGCCAGGACCTGATCCACCGTCCGCTCCGCGCCGGCGAACAGGGCGGCCGCCGCGTCGGGATGCAGCATCATTTCCAGGAACGGCTTCGCGTTCGGGTCCTCGGGATAGAAGCCCGGCTCCGCCGCCGCCTCGGTCACATTGCCCCAGAAGCCCGGGTTGCTCTGCGGCGGCAGCACCGTGATCGCGCCCACCGCGCCGCGCGCGATCAGGTTCGGCGTGCGCTGGGCGCGGGCGTGGGTCAGCGACAGGCTGGGCATGCCCGATGGCGCGCCGTTGACGAAGACCGCGATCTTGCCGGTCAGGTCCACCCCATCCAGGTCGCTGTAGCCCGACGCCGGCATGTGAAGCCCATAGCCGACGAACACCAGCGGCGCGTCGATCGTCGTCGGCAGCGGCCCGTCGGGCCAGATCACCGCCTGTCCGGGCAGGCTCAGCGCGCTCGCCCCCGCCCCGGTGGTCAGCGTCGCCGACGACGCGCTCAGGTCCAGCGTCTGCTCGACGAAGCGGATCGGCTGGTACCAATCGCCGTCGACGCCTCCGGGCTTCAGGCCCAGCGCCTCCATCTCCGACGCCACATAGGCCGCGGCGCGGTCATAGCCGGGCGTGCCGACCCTGCGCCCCTCCATCTCGTCGGACGAGATCGTCGCGATCCGCCGCATCCAGCGCTCGCCCCGCTCCTCGGCGGACTGCGCCAGCACGGGCGACGCCCCGGCGGCCAGGGTCAGGGCGAGGAGGCAGGCGGCGGCAATGCGCATGGGGCGACTCCGGTTCGGTTCGGCGCGAGTCAGCACGATCGATCCCCGAAAGGAAAGGCCGTCAGGCGAACTCCACCAGCACGTCGTCCGCCGCCACCGGATCGCCGGCCTTGGCCCCCACGGCCTTCACCGTGCCGTCGCGCTCGGCCTTCAGGATGTTCTGCATCTTCATGGCCTCGATGATGGCGACCGTCTCGCCCGCCTTCACGTCCTGACCCACCGCGACCGGCACCGAGACGACCAGGCCCGGCATGGGGCTCAGCACAAGTTTCGAGGTGTCTGCAGCCTGTTTCTCGGGCAGGCGGGCATACAGTTCGGCGACCCGCGGGGTCAGCACGCGCACCTTGGCCTTGGCCGCGCCGGAGCGGATCACGAAGCCGTCGGCGGCGCGCGCCACCTCGGCGGTGAAGGGAACGTCGTCCAGCACCGCGCGGAACTGGCCCAGGCCCGGCCGCCAGTCGATGTCGGACAGGCTCAGCAGGCGGTTCTCGCCCACCAGGTCCAGCGTCAGCGCCTCGTCGTCGTCGTATCCCAGCGTCACGCCGTGCGGCTCGCGGTCGATCATCACGACCCAGTCGACCCGGTCCGACGGGTCGCCCGCCTGTTCGGCCAGAACCTCGTTCATCGCGACGGCGGCGGCGATCATCACGTCCTGCCGCCGACGGTCGGGGGCCAGGCCGTGGAAGCCGTCGGGAAACTCGTCCTTGATGTAGCTGGTCGACAGCTTGCCCGACCGGAACCGGTCCTGCTCCATCACCGCGGCCAGGAAGGGGACGTTGTGGCCCAGCCCGGTCAGGTGCGTGTCCTCCAGCGCGCGCGCCATGCCGTCGATGGCCTCCCCGCGCGTCGGCGCCCAGGCGCACAGCTTGGCGATCATGGGATCGTAGAACATGCTGATCTCGTCGCCCTCGCGGACGCCGGAATCGTTGCGCACGACGTATCCGTCCCGCTCGCCTTCCTCGGGCTGCTCATAGCGGACCAGCCGGCCGATCGACGGCAGGAAGCCGCGATAGGGGTCCTCCGCATAGATGCGGCTCTCGATCGCCCAGCCGTCGATCTTCAGGTCCGACTGCCCGAACGTCAGCCTCTCGCCCCAGGCCGAGCGGATCATCTGCTCGACCAGATCGACCCCGGTGATCAGCTCCGTCACCGGATGCTCCACCTGAAGACGCGTGTTCATCTCGAGGAAGTAGAACGACTTGTCCTGACCGGCGACGAACTCCACCGTGCCCGCGCTGTCGTAGTTCACGGCCTTGGCCAGGGCCACCGCCTGCGCGCCCATGGCCATGCGCGTGGCCTCGTCCAGCAGGGGGGAGGGGGCCTCCTCGATCACCTTCTGGTTCCGGCGCTGGATCGAGCACTCGCGCTCGAACAGGTGGACGACGTTGCC
The DNA here is from genome assembly GCA_943371835.1 of Afipia felis. GTDB lineage: Bacteria > Pseudomonadota > Alphaproteobacteria > Caulobacterales > Caulobacteraceae > Brevundimonas. The sequence goes on from CALRWJ020000001.1 coordinate 271,113, forward strand.
GTACTTGTCGCCCAGCACCTGAATCTCGATGTGGCGCGGATCGACGATGAATTTCTCCAGGAACACCCGGTCGTCACCGAAGGCCGCCATCGCCTCGGCCTTCACCGCGGCGAAGCCCTCGGCCATGTCGGCGTTGCCCTCGGCCACGCGGATGCCCTTGCCGCCGCCGCCGGCCGAGGCCTTGATCATCACCGGATAGCCGATCTCGCGGGCGATCTTCACCGCTTCTTCCGGCGTCTCGATCAGGCCCATGTGGCCCGGCACGGTCGACACGCCCGCCTCGGCGGCGAACTTCTTCGAGGTGATCTTGTCGCCCATGGCCTCGATGGCTTCGGGGTTCGGACCGATGAAGGCGATCCCCTCGTCGCGCAGTCGTCGCGCGAAGCCGGCGTTCTCCGACAGGAAGCCGAAGCCGGGGTGAACCGCCTCCGCGCCCGTTCGCCGCACGGCCTCGATGATGCGGTCCGCCAGCAGATAGGACTGCGCCGCCGGCGCCGGGCCGATCAGCACGCTTTCATCCGCCATCTCGACCGCCAGCGAGCCGGCGTCGGCCTCGGAGAAGACCTGAACCGTCGAAATGCCCATCTTGCGGCACGTCTTGATGATGCGGACCGCGATCTCGCCGCGGTTGGCGATCAGGATCTTCTTGAACATGGGCTGAAAACGGCGCTCGTCGAAGCTGAAACTATCGTGATGTCGCGGCCCCGATTAGGCCGCGAGGCGATGCGAGTAAACCGGAACGCGGGTTCGCCCGATCGGCGTCCGGGCTTGGCAAGCCCTTTCCCGGACGCTTTAACGTCGCCCGCAGTCCCGGCCGCCCGGCCTGAATGGATATCCGGAGTTTCGAATGTCGTTTCGCCTGCTGACCGCCGCGTCCGCCGTCGTCATGTCCCTGACCGCCGCCGCGGCCCACGCGCAGGACTTCCGCGCCCTGGCCCCCCAGGACCTGGCGAAGATGGATGAGGAGATCCGCCAGAACCACCCCGCCGTGACCACGCCGGGGGTGGAAAGCCAGGCGTTCCGCAGCTGGCTGGACACCGGCCTGGCCAAGGCCCAGGGCTTCGCGGGGCGAGTCAACTCGTTCGACAGTTATTTCTATCTGATGCGCTACTACGCCAACGGGTTCCGCGACCCCAGCGTGCGCGTCGACGCGACCGTGGATCTGCTGGGGCCGTATTTCGCGACGTCGTGGCCCGGCGTCGCCACCGGATGGCGCGACGGCAAATACGTCGTCACCTACGTCCAGCCGGGCCTGCGCCGCGCCCCGCGCGTCGGGTCGGTCGTGACCGAGTGCAACGGCGTTCCGATCGAGGAATTCGCCCGCGACAAGCTGGATCTGTGGGAGGGCGACCTGAACACCGAGGCCGGTCGCGTGTATTCCGCGCCCTACCTGCTGTGGAACCGCAACAATCCGTTCACGCGCGGCCTGCCCCAGACCTGCAAGTTCCAGGAGGGCCGCGGCCGTCCGCGCGACCTCGAACTGTCGATCCAGCCCGTGACGCCCCAGGCGGTCGAGGCCGCCTATCGCGCCACCGTGTTCATGCCGGGCCCCCAGCCGCTGGCCATCGAGGACGTCGGCGGCCGTCCCTGGGTCCGCATCAACACCCTGGCCGACGACGCCGACTGGCGCACGTTCAACGCCCAGGTCGAGGGCGCGGTCGACGGCCTGCGTGGGCCGAACGGCTTCGTGCTGGACCTGCGCGCCGCCAGCCAGGACGACTACACCAGCCTGCGCCGCGCCTATGGCGTCGCCAACCGCATCTGGACGCCGGAGTTCACCGTCAGCCGCCAGCCGGCCGCCGAGTCGATCACCTACCGCGCGACCGCGGACAACCGCGCCTGGTTCGCCGACACCCTGGGCCGCATGGAGGCCGACGCCGCCTTCGCCGCGGAAAACCCGGCGGTGATCGAGGAGACCCGCGCCGTGGTCGCCGCCTTCGACGCCGCCCTGGCCGCCGGTCAGGAGACCTTCAGCCTGCAGGGCCGCAGCGCACCGGCCGACACCGGCGCGGCGAACCCGGTGCAGGGTCCCGTCGTGGTGCTGGTGGACCAGGGCTGCGCCGGCGCCTGCCTGGACCTGCTTGATCTGCTGATCCAGCTGCCCAACGTCCGCGTCGTCGGACGGCCGACGTCCGGCGGCTCGATCTTTGTGGAGCCGACGACCCTGCGCCTGCCGTCGAACTACGCCGACCTGGAATACTCCCACAAGGCCTGGACCGGTCGCTCGCGCGGCCACCTGCAGCCCATCACGCCGAGCGTGGTCTACACGGGCGACCCGGCCGACGAGGCGGCGGTCAAGGCCTGGGTCGCCTCGCTGTTCTAGGGTTCGACCACCTTCGCTGTGCGATGGGCGTCGCCGGCGGGGCCGGGAGGGGGGGTGAAACCTCTCCCGGCCCTTCCCATTTCTGGGGCATGACCCAGTCCCCCTCCGGTTACGACCTGACCCCGCCCTCCGAAAGCCAGCGCGTGGCGCTGGAAGCCGACCTGTCGCCCGAGGAGCGCCGCGTCCTGCTGGCCCACGGCACCGAGGCGCCTTTCTGCGGCGTCCTGCTGGGCGAAAAGCGACCCGGCGTCTTCTGCTGCCGCGAATGCGGCCTGCCGCTGTTCCGGGCCGGAACCAAGTTCGAAAGCGGCACCGGCTGGCCCAGCTTCACCCAGCCCGTGGACGAGACCCACGTCCGCGCCGTCGAAGACCGCACCTATGGCATGGTCCGCGTCGAGACGCGCTGCGCCCGCTGCGATTCGCACCAGGGCCACGTCTTTCCCGACGGTCCGCCGCCGACCGGCCTGCGGTACTGCATCAACTCCGTCGCCCTGACCTTCGTCCCCGAAGGCCAGCCTCTCCCCGATCCCCTGAACCGCGGCGACGGCACGGCCTGACCTTGGCCGCATTGGGCGCTAGGGTGGGGGGAACGGAGGGCTCATCCCATGCTGATCGCCGTCGCCTTCGCTCTCGCCACGCCGGCGCAGGATCCCCAGGATCCGCCGCCGGCGCAGCCGGTGATCCGCCTGGACCCGCAGGTCCGGTCCTGGCTGGATCGCAGCCCGGCGCGTGACGACGACGAGGCCGGGCGTCCGATCTGGGACGACGGCCGCGTTCATGGAGAGGTGTCCGTCGGCGTCGGAACCGACGGCTGGCGCTCGTGGGGCGGCACGCTGGACGCGCCGACGCGCGGGGGCCGGCTGACCCTTCAGTTCCGTCAGTCGGAGGGCGACCGTCGTCCGGGCGACGCCTGGGGCGATCCGGGCGGGTACTGGAGAGGGGAGCTCGGGGCCGACGACCAGCCCATCGGCTGGGCGGATCGTCGGCCGGAGAATGGTGCCGCCGGGCAGGATTGAACTGCCGACCTCAGCCTTACCAAGGATGCGCTCTACCACTGAGCTACGGCGGCGGCGATCGGTCCCGAGGCGGGGATCGATCAAACTTTATCCCGGGCGAAAGCCCGTGAGGAAGCGGCGTATAGCGAAGCGATCCGGCGGGGGGAAGCCCTCAATTGCCTCGATTTGCGATGCGCATTCGGCGAGACTGACCGCGATGACGAACGACGCCGCGCCGCCCGATCCCAAGCCCGCCGCGCCCCGGCCGTCCGAGCGGGACAAGCGCCTGGCCCAGGCCCTGCGCGCCAACCTGCGTCGGCGAAAGGCGGGCGCGGAGCCGGCCGACAAGCCCGGTGACGAAAGTTCATCCTGATCCCGCCTTTCGCAGTGCGGCACGCTCGCGCTAGAGAGATCTGCCGACCGGGCGTGTTCCCGGCGACACAGGATCGACATGGACCGCATCGCCATCCACGGCGGCGCTCCCCTGAACGGAAGCATTCCGATCAGCGGCGCCAAGAACTCCGCGCTCAAGCTGATGGCCGCGTCGATCCTGACCGACCAGCCCCTGCGGCTGACCAACATGCCGCGCCTGGCCGACACCAAATTCCTGGGCAAGCTGCTTCAGGCGCTGGGCGTCCAGGTCACCGAAAGCGGGCACGGGACCGAGCAGGAAACCCTGTTCCACGCGCCGGAGATCACCTCCACCTTCGCGCCCTATGACCTGGTCCGCCAGATGCGCGCCAGCTTCAATGTGCTGGGTCCGCTGCTGGCCCGCACCGGTCATGCCAAGGTCTCGCTGCCCGGCGGCTGCACCATCGGCGCGCGCCCCGTCGACCTGCATCTGGACGCGCTGAGCCGCCTGGGCGCCGCCATCCATCTTGAGGAGGGCTACGTTTCCGCCGTGGCCCCGAACGGGCTGAAGGGCGCGGAGATCGAATTTCCCTTCGTCTCCGTCGGCGCCACCGAGCACGCCCTGCTGGCCGCCGTCATGGCCCAGGGCACGACCGTTCTGCGCCGCGCGGCCATGGAGCCCGAGATCGGCGACCTGGCCCGCTGCCTGATCGCCATGGGGGCGAAGATCGAGGGCGTCGACACCGACGTTCTGACGATCACCGGCGTGACCTCGCTGAACGGCGCCGAATGGTCCGTCATCCCCGACCGCATCGAAATGGGCAGTTTCGCCGTCGCCGCCGCCATGGCGGGGGGCGAGGTCCGCCTGACCCGCGCGCGCGCCGACCTGATGACCGCCCTGACCGACAAGATGGTCCAGGCCGGCGTCGAGGTGATCCCGACCGACGACGGCGTGATCGTACGCCGCGATCCCGGGGTGCGCCTGCGCGCCGTCGACGTGGAGACTGAGGTCTATCCCGGCTTCGCGACCGACCTGCAGGCCCAGTTCATGACGCTGATGACCCTGGCCGAGGGTGACAGCGTGATCCGCGAGACCATCTTCGAAAACCGCTTCATGCACGCGCCCGAACTGGGCCGTCTGGGCGCCGACATTCATGTCCACGCCGGCGAGGCGGTGGTGAAGGGCGTGGATCGCCTGGTCGGCGCGCCGGTCATGGCCACCGATCTGCGCGCCTCGGTCAGCCTCGTGATCGCCGGCCTCGTCGCCGAGGGCCAGACGATCGTCGACCGCGTCTATCACCTGGACCGCGGCTTCGAGCGGCTTGAGGAAAAGCTGACCGCCTGCGGCGCCGACGTGCGAAGGCTGACGGAGGCCGGATGACCGACGCGACGCCCGTCGAACCGCTGCGCCTGCTGGCCCAGGACGAGGACGATCTTCAGATCATCTCGGCCGCGCTGCAGGACGCCGTGCTGCGTCCTCGCGACGTCGTCTGGGAAAAGTCGGCGCGCCGCCTGACGGTCACGCTCAGCCGCTTCTGCTGGGAGTGCGGCGAGACGCGCGTGCTGTCGGCGCTCCAGTTCGGCGACGTCCTGTCGGTGCAGAGCCGCCAACTGCCGCGCGGCCCAGACGCCATGCTGGAGCTTTTGGCCATCCACTTCGTGCCGACCGAGGCCCCGGGCGGCAAGGCCTTCCTGATGTTCGCCGGCGGCGGCGACCTGCGCGTCGAGGTCGAATGTCTGGACGCCGTCCTCGCCGACCTCACCCCCCGCTGGAAGGCGCAGGCCCAGCCCATCCACCCCGACGGCGACGTCGACGGCGCACCGTCGCCGGAGGCCGCGCCGTGAGCGACGATCGCCTCGCCTCGGTCGACCTCGACGCCGAAACCCTGGGTCCGGTGACCGCCGAGATGGAGCACGAGCGCCGGGTCGCCGTGTTCGACCTGCTGGAAAAGAATCACTTCGCCCCGGCCGGCGCGGCGGGCGGGCCCTATGCGCTGAAGCTGTCGACGCTGGACGGGCGGCTGGTGCTCGACGTCTCCGGCCCCGACTACGCCCGCGTCCACGGCCTGTCGCTGACGCCCCTCAAGGGCCTGATCCGCGACTACGCCCGCATCTGCGACAGCTATTACGAGGCCCTGCGCGGGACCTCGCCCCAGCAGATCGAGGCCGTCGACATGGGCCGTCGTGGTCTGCACAACGAAGGCGCCGAAGCGCTGAAGGCGCGCCTCGACGGCAAGATCGACGTCGACCACGAAACCGCCCGGCGCCTCTTCACCCTGGTGTGCGCGCTGTTCCGGCGGGTGTGAGCCCGCTTCCCTCGACTTTCCGCCGCTTTTCGTGCATACGCCCGCGCCTTGATGCGCGGTCCGCCCGACGCGCCGATTTTCGATCCCGGGCGAGAGAGGCCGCATGGCTAAGGAAGAACTGCTCGAGTTTCCCGGCGTGGTCAGCGAACTGCTGCCCAATGCCACGTTCCGCGTGCTGCTCGAGGGGAACAACCACGAAATCATCGCCCACACCGCGGGCAAGATGCGCAAGAACCGCATCCGCGTGCTGGCCGGGGACAAGGTGTTGGTCGAGATGACCCCCTACGACCTGACCAAGGGCCGCATCACCTACCGCTTCAAGTAAGGGCGCGCGCCCATGTCGGGCGAAGCCTCCCGCCCCCCGCTGATCCTGGCCTCGGCCAGCCCGCGCCGGCTGGATCTCCTGGCCCAGATCGGCGTCGTGCCCGATCGGGTCGATCCCGCCGACGTCGACGAGACGCCTGACAAAGCCGAGACCCCGCCGCGCCTGGCCGAACGCCTGGCGCGGTCCAAGGCGCGCGTGGTCGCCGACCGCGCGCCCGGCGCCGTCGTCCTGGCCGCCGACACCGTGGTCGCCGTCGGTCGTCGCCTTCTGGAAAAGCCCGCCGACGCGGCGGAGGCCGAGCGCTTCCTGCGACTGCTTTCGGGCCGCAATCACCGCGTCTTCACCGGCGTGGCCGTGGCCCGCGACGATCGGCTGTCGACCCGCGTGGTCGAGACGCGCCTCTCGTTCAAGCCGCTGTCGGACGAAGAGATCGCCGGCTACCTCGCCACCGACGACTGGCGCGGCAAGGCGGGCGGCTATGCGATTCAAGGGCCCGCCGGCGTCTTCGTGCGCCGCATCGTCGGCAGCCATCCGGCGGTGATGGGGCTGCCGCTCTACGAGACGCTGCAACTGCTCCATGGCATGGGCTGGCGTCGGCCGTGAGCCGGGTCGAGGCCTGGCTGGACGAGACGCCGGGCGAGACGCGCGGCGCCGTCGCCGTCGACGGCCGCTTCACCCGCCTGCTGATCCACCGCGAGACGACGCCGGCGGGACATCGGCTCGGCGCGCGCGTCGTCGGGCGCGTGATCGGCCGCGCGAGGGGTCTGGACGCCGCCTTCGTCGATCTGGGCGTCGATGGCCCGCCCGCCTTCCTGCCCGGCAAGGCCGGCGTCGAGGGCGAGAAGCTGGAACTGGAAGTCGTCGCCGAGCCGCGAGAGGCCAAGGGGCCGACGCTGCGGCGCCTGGCGCCGGGGCAGGGCGATCCGCGCCTGCTGGCCGCCGCCCCCTCGATTCGCCAACGTCTGGCCGCGCTCGCTCCGGGCGGCGCGCCCGTCGAAGGCGCCGAGGCGATCCGCGCCGTGATCGAGGCGGAGGACGCCGCGCTGGCCGATCGCACCGTCGTCCCGGAACTCGGGCTGGACGTCGCGGTCCAGCGCACGCGCGCCCTGGTGGCCGTCGATCTGGATCTGGCCGCCGAGGCGCCGCGCCCCGCGCGGGACCGGGCGAATCGGCGGGGCCTGGTGGAGGCGGCGCGCCTGATCGGGCTGAAGGCTTGGGGCGGTCTGGTCGTCGTCGACCTGATCGGCGCCGGCCAGGACGGGGATAAGGCTCTGGCCGCGGCCAAGGCCGCCTTCGCCGGACCCCAGGTCGCTTTCGGGCCCGTCAGCCGCTTCGGCCTGTTGCAGCTCAGCCTGCCGTGGCGCGACGCACCGGTGGATGAGGCGCTGTCCCGCGACGGCCCCGATCTGCGCGCGGCCCTGACGGGCGTCCGCGCCCTGCGGCTGGCCCTGCTCGAAGACCGCGGCGCGCCGCGGCTGACCCTGACCTTGCCGAGCGGACCCGCCGCCCTGGCCGCGCCGCTGGTCGCCCGTCTGGGACCCCGCGCGGCGATCCGTGCCGATGCGGCGCTGGTTCCGGGCGCCCATGTGGTGGAGGAGGAGAGACCATGACCCCCTGTCCCATCTGCCGCCGACATCCGGCCGAGCCGCAGTTCCGCCCCTTCTGTTCCAAGCGCTGCGCCGACGTCGACCTTCAGCGCTGGCTGGGCGGCGTCTACGCCATTCCGGGCGAGCCCGCCGAGCCGTCCCCCGACGCAGCGCGCGAAGACGACTGAACGGCGCTGGACAAGGCCCGGCCGCCTCGCTATTGACCCCGCTCCTCGCGAGGACGCGTGCGCCTGGGTAGCTCAGTTGGTAGAGCAGCGGATTGAAAATCCGCGTGTCGGTGGTTCGAATCCGCCCCCAGGCACCATCGCCGCTTCGGCGACCGCGGGTCGCCCTTTCCCCATCACGAAATTGTCGCTTTGTGCCGCCACCGTCACGAAGCGAACGGCCGCGCTCCCCTGCCGGGAGAAAAGCGAAAACGCGGTCTTGACGGGGTGATAGGCCTTCGTCAAAGCAGCTTGGCCCTATCGGACCGGCGTGCCTTTCATGGCGCGGCAACCCGTTAGAGCCGCAAGCGTTGGAACCTTCGCCGCAGGGCGTAAGGGCCGGCGCGCAAGGATTTCACGGGACGCCGGGTCACCGGGGTTCCATCGGTTTTCACGGTCAGACCAACGCAGGAACTGGCGACACATGCTCAAGAAAACGAACATCCTCCTCGCCATGGCCGGCGCCGCCGCCCTGATGGCGTCCTCGCCCGCTCTGGCTCAGGAAACCGCCGCTCCGGCCGCCGCCACCGCGACGACCGACGCCGCCGCCGCCACGACGGCCGCTCCGGCCGCCGCCGCCGCTCCGGCCGCCGACGCCGAACCCGCCGCCGTCGGTGGCGAACAGCACGGCAAGCTGACCGTCGTCGGCATGTTCATGGACGCCGACATCGTCGTTAAGGTCGTCATGGTCGGCCTGCTGCTGGCCTCGGTCTTTTCGTGGGCCCTGCTGCTCATCAAGCTGTTCGAGTTCGGCGCGCTGAACTCCAAGACCGACCGCTTCTTGGAAGCGTTCCGCGGCGCCCGCACCATCGCCGACATGCGCCGCATCTCGACCTCGGACGAGTTCGAGGGCAACCCGTTCGCCGACATGGCCGCCGCGGCCACCGAGGAAATCGAACTGTCGCGTTCGGCCGGCCTGAACGTCGGCGGCGAGCACCGCGACTCGGCCCTGTCCCGCGCTTCGGCCGCCGTGGCCGCCGTGCAGTCGGGCCTGGGCAAGCGTCTGTCGGGCGGTCAGCAGTTCCTGGCCTCGGTCGGTTCGACCGGTCCGTTCATCGGTCTGTTCGGCACCGTGTACGGCATCATGAACTCGTTCATCGGCATCGCGAACACCAACACGACCAACCTGGCCGTCGTCGCCCCCGGCATCGCCGAGGCCCTGCTGGCCACCGGCATCGGCCTGTTCGCGGCCATCCCGGCGGTTATCTTCTACAACTACTTCAACACCCGCATCGCGTCGTACGGCACCCGTTCTGACGGCTTCCAGGCCGAGCTGATCAACGCCGTCTCGCGCCAGCTGGACAAGGGGGCGTAAGCCGTATGGCAGCCAAACTCTCCGGTGGCGGAGGCGGCAAGTACAACATCGAGCAGAACAGCGAGATCAACGTCACGCCGTTCGTCGACATCATGCTTGTGCTGCTGATCATCTTCATGGTGGCGGCCCCGCTCGCCACCGTGTCGGTGGAGGTGGCTCTGCCCAAGGCCGTCGCCAAACCCGCCCAGAACCCGCCGAAGCCCGTCTACATCTCCATCCAGGACGATGGCGACGTCTTCATCGGCGACTTCCGGACAAGCGTCGGGGAAATGGGTGCGGAGCTGGCCAAACAGCTCCCCAACCGCAACCCCGCCGACGAGCGGATCTTCATCCGCGCGGACCAACAGACCCGATACGGCGACTTCATGCAGGTCATGAACGCGCTTCAGGACAACGGATTCTATTCCGTGGCCCTGGTCGGCGAAGACGCCAACGAGCAGTGAGGGGAGCCAGGACAAGCCCATGACCGACACTCCCGTCACCCGCCGTAACCCGCTGCTGGACCCGCCGAAGCAAAAAGGCTTCCTCGGCGTCCCGCTGCCGGTCCTGATCGGCGTCGGCATCTTCATCCTGGGTCTCCACGCCCTGATGTTCGCCTGGCTGGCGGCGCAGAAGTTCAAGCTCAAGGAGTTCAACTACGTCGACGAGAAGGTCGACGTGGAGCTCGTCGAGCCCATTCCGCCGCCGCCTCCGCCTCCGCCGCCGCCGCCCCCGCCGCCGGACACGCCTCCGCCGCCGAAGCTGCAGGTGCGCGAGCCGCAGATCATCCCGAATGCGCCGCCGCCTCCGATCACCCTGCCGATCGAGCCGACGAAGAAGGAAGATCGCCAGGAGTACACCGGCCCGCCGGTGATCGTCCCCGGACCGCCCCCGCCGCCGGCCCCGCCGGCGCCGGTTGCCCGTCCCTCGACCATCACCAACCCCTCGTGGTCGCGTCGTCCGACGGCCGAGTTCCCGTCGCGCGCCCAAAGCCGCGGCATCGAGTCGGGCTACGCCGTGGTCAACTGCCAGGTCCAGCCCAACGGCTCGGCCACTGACTGCCGCATCGTCGAGGAAAATCCCGACGGCGCGGGCTTCGGTCAGGAGGCTCTGCGGGCCATGCGTTCGGCCCGTCTGAACCCGCAACAGGTCGACGGCGCCGCCGTCGGCGCCCGGGTCCAGTACCGCATGAGCTTCCGCGTCCAGTAGGACGTCCGGCTCGACTGCAAGTCAGACGCCCCGCGGTTCGCGCCGCGGGGCGTTTTTCTTTGGCCGGCCGGCGACGAACCACCTTCGCCGTTCGGCGTTTCGTCGGCACGCAAGAAACCGCCGAGGAAGCCCCATGTCCCGTTTCGTCCGTCCGCTCGCCCTGACCCTGACCGCCGCGGCCGCCGCGGCCTCGCTGGCCGCCTGCGCCTACAACGAGGCCTTGGGCCGCAACCAGTTCCTGATCGTCGACGATACCGCCCTGCAGCAGCAGGCCGACGCCGCCTGGGCCGAGGCTCTGCGCACCCAGCCGATCTCGCGCGACGCCGCGCTGAACGCGCGCGTCCGCAACGTCGGTGGCAAGATCGTCCAGGCCGCCGGCCTGACGAACCGCAGCTGGGAATACGCCGTCTTCGTCTCCGACAAGCCGAACGCCTTCGTCCTGCCTTCGGGCAAGATCGGCGTGACCACCTCGCTGCTGTCGCTGGTCCGCAACGACGACCAGCTGGCCGCCGTTCTGGGCCACGAGGTCGGTCACGTCGTCGCCCAGCACGCGGCCGAGCGCTATTCCTCCACGGCCGTCACCTCGATCGGCATCCAGGCGGCGCAGGGCGTCGCCGGCGACTATGGCCAGGCCGTGGGCGCCCTGGGCGGCTTCGGCGCCCAGCTGGGCGTGCTCCTGCCGTTCAGCCGCCGCGACGAGCTGGAGGCCGATCGGCTGGGCGTCGACTACATGGTCCGCGCCGGCTACCGCGCGTCGGAGGCCATCGCCCTGTGGAACCTGATGGCCGCCCAGCGCCAGTCCTCGACGCCCGAGTTCGCCTCGACCCACCCGTCGGACGCGACCCGCATCGCCGAGCTGCAGGCCTACATCCGCGAGCGGGGCTACGCCTGACGATCGTCGCTTGATCGCGGGGGGGAAGGCCGCTAGATCAGCCCCCTCGCGATGACGCGCCGCCTTAGCTCAGTTGGTTAGAGCGCCGGTTTGTGGAGCCGGAGGTCCTCAGTTCAAGCCTGAGAGGCGGTACCATCCACCCCAGCGGAGAGCGCATGACCGCCGCCTGGGACCCCGCGCAATACGACCGCTTCGAGGCCGAGCGCGACCGCGCCGCGCTGGATCTGCTCGTCCGGCTTCCGTCCGATCTGGACGCGCACGAAGTCTGGGACCTCGGTTGCGGCACGGGCCGCCACGCCGCGCTGCTGAAGCGAAGGTGGCCTGGCGCGCGGGTTCACGGCCTGGACGCCGATCCGGCCATGCTCGCCGCCTGCCGCGCCAGGCCGGAGGACGTCGAGTGGGCCCAAGGCGACCTGACCGACTGGCGGCCGGAACGTCCCGTCGACCTGATCCTGGCCAACGCCTCGCTGCACTGGGCGCCCGACCATGCCGCGCTGTTCCCCCGCTTGGCCGAAGCGCTGGCCGGCGGCGGCGTGCTGGCGGTGCAGATGCCCTTGCGCGCCGAGCCGCTGCATCACCGCGTCGTCGCCCGCGTCGCCTCTGAGGGACCGTGGGCCGCCCGCCTGTCCGCCGTGCCGGCCCCGACGGATCCCCTGCCGCCCGAGGGTTATCACGACCTGCTGGCCCCGGTGTGCGAGGAGGTGGATGTCTGGACGACCACCTATCTGCATGAGCTGCACGGGCCCGATCCGGTGCTTGAGTGGCTGAAGGGCGCGGGCCTGCGTCCGCATCTGGCGGCTCTTGCCGACGATCCTGAGCTCAGTCGGGCGTTCCTTGCGGCGCTGGGCTCGGCGCTTTCCGACGCCTTCCCGATCCGGGCCTCCGGCGCCGTGCTGTTGCCGTTTCCGCGGCTGTTCCTGACGGCGCGTCGGGCGTGAGCCGCGGCCGGCGCAGCATCGTCACCGGCCCATCCAGATCGTCCAGCGCCGCCTCCGCCGCCTCACGCCCAGCCTGAACCGCCACGTCGAACGCCTTCCAGTCGCGGATGTCCATGCCCTCGGGCTCCGGCTGGATCAGCAGGTCGGCCCGCGCCCGCGCGTGCTCCAGCTCCGCGTCGGTCGTCAGCGTCGCGGCGCGCATCAGCACGCCCACGATGGGCGGCCCGCTCTTCCAGTCGCCCGAGAGTATCCACCGCCACCAGGACGGCGGGTTCTTCAGCCCCTGTGGGTCCACGCCGCGCGCCTGGCTCATGTCCACGCCGACGATCGGGCCCGGATTGAACTGCCGCATCACGGCGGTCGGGAAGTTGTCTATCACCGCCCCGTCGACCAGCACCTGGCCGTCCTGCACCACCGGCGGCATCACGCCCGGAATGCTGATCGTCGCCCGCATCGCCCGCTTGAGCGGCCCGGTGCGATGGATCTCGATCCCGCCACGCGTCAGGTTGGTCGACACGGCGAAGAAGGGAAGGGGCATGTTGGCGATCTCGACGTCGCCATAGGCCTCGTCCAGAAGGCGTGCCACCTTGCGCGACCGCGTCATGGCCACGATGGGGAAGGTGATGTCCGACAGCGGGTCGGATTCCACGAACGCCTTCTTCAGCCGCGCCTCCAGCTCCGGCTGGCTCCAGCCCAGCGCCGGGCCGGCGGCGACGATGGCCCCCATCGACGCCCCGCCGACGAAATCGAACGGCACGCCCGCCTTCCTCAGCACGTCGATCGCCCCCACGTGGGAATAGGCCCGCGCCCCGCCGCCCGACAGCACCAGGCCGACCGAGGTCGCCGTCACCACCCGTGCGATCCGCTCCGCGTCGTTGGCGTCGCCGTCCTGGGCGTGGAACCAGCGACCGGGCTTCACCGCGTTCAGCCACACGGGGGTGTTCGCCGGCCGCGGCATCCGCGCGTCGCGCAGCAGCAGCAGGTCCGTCCGCCGCCGCGCCTCCAGCTGCGGATTGTGGGGCAGACGTCCGACGTCGGGCGCCATCAGCGGATCGCCGACGACGAACAGCCGGTCCACCTGCCGCGCGCACAGGTTGGCCCACGCCGGCTCGTCGCGCTCAGCGACGTACAGGACGTAGTCGTGGCTGTCCTCGACCCGCGTGAACCACTCGGCCACGCTGGACAGGGCCGAATGGTCCACCACCTTGCAGGTGAAGCCCATCATCTCGACCGCGGCGGCCAGGCGTTCGACGAAGGCTCGGATGGGGCGCGGCCGCGCGGAGATGAAGCCGAACACGCTCGGCTCGGCCGCCGCGCTCTTCTGATCGCGCGCGCGCCGGATCATCAGTCGCGCCATCTCGACCATCAGGTCCGGATGACTGCGGGCGGTGTCGAAGAAGGCGTCGCGCGGCAGGGCCAGGATCTCGCTGTCGCGCAGCGCCACGACCTCCGCCGTGTGCGCCGTCCCCGCCAGCATGGCCATCTCGCCCACCGGCTCGCCGGGGCGCACCACGCCCAGGAACTGCGGCGCGTCGCCCTCGCCGCCGAACACGCCCAGACGTCCTGATCGCAACAGGTATAGGGTGTCCGCCGGATCGCCCTGGGCGAACAGCCGCTCGCCCCCCGTCAGCGCGAACCAGCTGGCCCGCCCGGCCGCCTCTCGGGCGAACAGGTCGTGCAAGGCGGCGTCCAGGGTGTCGGCGCGACCGGCGGTCATGGGCCTCACTATCGCAGAATCAGGGCCGGGGTCACGAATGGTCAGGCTTGTCGGCGAGGACGCCGTGTAGACTGGTCACGACAACGGAGGGAAAGCCATGCGGTTCACCGCCATCCTCGCCATCTCGGCCCTGTGCGTCTCCGCCTGCGCCACGGCGCCCGCGCCCGAGGCGGCGGGGGCGGGGGGCGGCCTCGGCGCGGCGCGTCAGGATTGCCCGGACGGTCAGGGTTACGTCGTCCTCGGCGTCTCGCCCACGCCGGTGCGTCAGGGCGCGACCTTGGCCCTGTCGGCCGTGCTCCAGCCCGAGCCGTGGTCCGCCGAGCCGCTGCCCGTGGGCTGCCTGTCCTCGGTCGAGGTCTCGCCCGCCGGCGCCGCCGAGGTGACCCCGGGCACAGGCGCGATCCGCATCGCCGCCGACGTCCCGCCTGGAACCGAGGTCACGCTGACCGCCCACTATCGTCAGGAGACGGGCAGCACGCGCTTCCGCGTCGTCGGCCGCGACGAGGTGGTGCTGACCGGCGCCTGGAGCCAGGACCGCGTGAAGTGCGACCCCGGCCGCGTCCCCGGCGAGCCGGTGCGAGAGCTGAAGTTCACCGACGCCGGAGAGTTCGGCGCCACCTATCAGCCGTTCGAAAGCTACGTCGACTGGTGGGGGACGGTGGCTTTCGACCCCAAGACCGGCGCCGTCGTCCTGACCCCCACCGGCGGCAACTTCACCCCGCCGCTGCTGGACCTGGAGGGGACCGCCCGCGTCGAGGGCGACCGCCGCCTGATCCTGGACGGGGTCTATCTGGGCGACCGCAACGAGCGCAATTTCGAACCCCGCACCGACCCGGCGACCGGCCAGTTCGTGGTCAACCCCGACGGCTCCCTCATCGTCGACCGCCCGGTCTGCACCTACGAGTTCGTCCGATAGACCCTTCTCCCCTCGGGGGAGAAGGGCGCCCACTTTCCCTCCGCCCTCGGCCCGCCTAAACCCGGCGCATGCCCAAGCTGACCTCGTCCGTCGACACGTCCTCGCCCGCCTTCAAGGCGCTGGACGCCCACAACCGTGCGCTCCGTGACGAACTGCGCCAGCGCGTCGCCACCGCCGCCCGCGGCGGCTCGGACAAGGCGCGCGACCGCCACACCTCGCGCGGCAAGCTGCTGCCGCGGGATCGTGTGGAGCGCCTGCTGGACCCCGGCTCGCCCTTCCTGGAGATCGGCCAGCTGGCCGCCTTCGGCATGTACGGCGACGAGGCGCCCGGCGCCGGCATGATCTGCGGCATCGGCCGCGTCGCGGGCCGCGAGGTGATGATTGTCGCCAACGACCCGACGGTGAAGGGCGGCGCCTACTTCCCGATGACGGTGAAGAAGCACCTGCGGGCGCAGGAAATCGCTGAGCAAAACCGTCTGCCCTGCGTCTATCTGGTCGACTCGGGTGGGGCCAATCTGCCGCACCAGGCCGAGGTCTTCCCCGACCGCGACCACTTCGGCCGCATCTTCTTCAACCAGGCGCGCATGTCGGCCCGTGACATCCCCCAGATCGCCTGCGTCATGGGATCGTGCACCGCCGGCGGGGCGTACGTGCCCGCCATGTCGGACGAGACGGTCATCGTCCGGAACCAGGGCACCATCTTCCTCGCCGGCCCGCCGCTGGTGAAGGCCGCGACCGGCGAGGTCATCTCCGCCGAGGAGCTGGGCGGCGCCGAGACCCACGGCCGCCGGTCCGGCGTCGTCGACCACGTGGCCGAGAACGACGAGCACGCGCTGGAGATCGTCCGCTCGATCGTCGCCAACCTGAACACGATCAAGGACGTGCCGCTGGACGTGCGCGAGCCGCGTCCGCCCGCCCTGTCGGCCAAGGACCTGTACGGCATCATCCCCGACGACGTGCGCGCCCCCTATGACGTGCGCGAGGTCATCGCCCGCACCGTCGACGGCTCGGACTTCGACGAGTTCAAGCGCGACTACGGCACGACGCTCGTCTGCGGCTTCGCCCGCATCTGGGGCTATCCGGTCGCCATCCTGGCCAACAACGGCGTGCTGTTCAGCGAAAGCGCGCTGAAGGGCGCCCACTTCATCCAGCTGGCCTGCAAGCGGAAGATCCCGCTGGTCTTCCTGCAGAACATCTCGGGCTTCATGGTCGGCGGAAAGTACGAGGCCGAGGGCATCGCCAAGAACGGCGCCAAGCTGGTCACCGCCGTCGCCTCGGCCGAGGTGCCCAAGTTCACCGTCCTGATCGGCGGCAGCTTCGGCGCCGGCAACTACGGCATGTGCGGCCGCGCCTATTCCCCGCGCTTCCTCTTCACCTGGCCCAACAGCCGGATCAGCGTCATGGGCGGCGAACAGGCCGCGTCGGTGCTGGCGACGGTGCACCGCGACGCCGACACCTGGTCGGCCGAAGACGCCGAAGCCTTCAAGGCCCCGATCCGCCAGAGATACGAGGACGAGGGCAACCCCTACTACGCCACCGCCCGCCTCTGGGACGACGGCGTCATCGACCCGGTCCAGACCCGCGACGTGCTGGGCCTGGCGATCTCTGCGAGCCTGAACGCCCCCATCCCGGACACGGACTTCGGCGTGTTCAGGATGTGACCCGCGGGGGGGGTGCCGACATGAGTGGTGATCGGACGTCCGCATCGAAGTCTCCGCAGGACGGCGCTGGGCACTGGTGTCCTGACGATAAGTTGCCGCCCGACTTGCTCGGCTGCGACGTGCGGTCAATCCTGCTCCGGTGATCCGCGATCTCAACATCGACCTGCTGCGCGCCTTCGTCACGATCGCCGAGACGGAAAGCTTCACGCGCGCCGCCGCCCGGTTGGGTCTGACCCAGCCGGCGGTCAGCCTGCAGATGCGGCGGCTCGAAGCGCAGTTGGACAGGCGCCTTTTCGACCGCAGTCACGGCGCCGTACATCTTACCGTACAGGGCGGTGACCTGCTGCCGCAGGCGCGACGGCTGCTGGCGGTGAACGACGAGATCGTGGCGGGCCTCCGCGAAACGGAGGTGGAGGGCGACGTCCGCTTCGGCGCGCCCGAAGACCTGGCCTCGACGCACCTTCCCACCATCATCGCGCGTTTCGCCGAGCGTCACCCGCGCGTCCGCCTGTCCGTCTCGTGCGATTTCACCGCCAATCTGATGACGTCCTTGTCGCAGGGGCGGCTGGATCTCGCCCTGGTCAAGCGGCGCCCGGCCCCGCGCGCCTCCGGTGAGCGGGTGTTCGAGGAGCGTTTGGTCTGGCTGGCCCGTGAAGCCGCGCTGTTCGAGGCCCGACCGTTGCCGTTGGTCGTGGCTCCGACCCCCGACGCCTATCGTGCCAGGGCCCTCGACGCCTTGCAGACGGCCGGCGTCGGCTTTCGCGAAGCCTTCGTCTCGCCCAGTCTTTCGGGACAGCTGGCCGCCGTGCGTGCCGGCTTGGGCGTGGCCATCGCGCCCGCCACCCTGGCCCCGCGCGACCTCCTTACGGCAGGAATGCAGCTTCCGGCGCCCGATCCCGTCGAGATCGCGTTGTTGATCGGCAAGGGGCGTGGGGGCGGGGCCGTCGAGATGCTGGCCCGCGAAATAAAGGACGTCATCTTTCGCTAGGTCATAACAGGTCGTGATGCAGCACATCACGATGATAACGTTGAATCGGTGACCTGATCCCATCAGAAGCGGCCCGTCTCATCCGACGGAACCCGCCGCATGTCCTCCGCCTTCGATCTGCTGACCTCTCCGGCGATCCTGTTCTTCTTCGTCGGCGTGATCGCGGCCCTGGCCCGGTCCGACCTTGCCTTGCCAGAGCAGGCGGCCAAGACCCTGTCGCTCTATCTGATGCTGTGCATCGGGTTCAAAGGCGGGGCGGAGGCGCGGGCGGCCGGTCTGTCGGCCGACTTCGGCGTCGCCGCGGCCTTGGGCCTTGGGCTGAGCGCGCTGATGCCGTTGGCCGCTTATGCCATTCTCCGCCGAGGCACGACGCTCGATCGGCCGACCCTCTGCGCCATGGCCGCGACCTACGGCTCCGTGTCCGTGGTCACCTTCGCAGCGGGTCAGCAGCACCTGACGGCCACTGGGGTCGACTTCGGCGGCTACATGGCCGCCGTGTTGGCGCTCATGGAGACACCGGCGATCCTGACCGCCCTCATTCTTCTGAACCGCGCCGGTCGCGGCATTCCCGGGGAGCGGTCGAAGGTCCTGCGCGAGGTCTTCGTCAACGCCGCGGCGGTGATGCTGATCGGAAGCTTCGCCGTGGGCGCAATCTCCGGCGAGCGTGGGGTGGAGCGGCTGGAGATCTTCGTCGGCCCGTTGTTTCAAGGCGCCCTCTGCTTCTTCCTCCTTGACGTCGGTCTGACCGCCGCGCGCCAGCTGATGGCCGACGGCCGCAAAATGACGCCGGGCGTGGTGGCGTTCGCGGTGGTCTTCCCGGTCGTATGGGCTCTGGGGGCCTTGGCGCTGTGCCGCGCCTTCGGCCTAGCGCAAGGCGACGCGGCCTTGATGGCCATTCTCGCGGGCTCCGCCTCCTACATCGCCGTCCCCGCCGCGATGAGGTTGGCCGCGCCACAGGCCGACCCCGGCGTGTTCGCTTCGTCTTCGCTCGCCGTCACCTTCCCTTTCAATTTGACCCTCGGCATCCCGGCCTATTCGGCGCTCGCCGCCTGGCTCTGGGCCTGAGGACGCTTCCTGGAAGAGCCTGATGCCCATGTCGCGCAGAAACCTGATCCAAGCCGCCGCACTTCCGCTCGCCGCTGGGCTGACCCTCACGCCCGCCGCCGCGCTTTCAGCGGCGGGGGGGTGGCCGCCGCCCCCGCCGACCGATGTGACCCCGGACCAGGCCCTGGAGCTGCTCAAGCAGGGCAACGCGGCCTTTCAGGCCGATGCGCCTCTTCACCCCTCCATCGACGGCCGACGCCGCGGCGAGATCGCTCAGGCGCAGTCGCCCGTCGCGGCCATCCTCAGCTGCGCCGACTCGCGCGTTCCGCCAGAGTTGCTCTTCGGCCGAGGCCTCGGCGAACTGTTCGTCGTCCGGAACGCCGGGAACGTCGCCGACGTCGCCGCCGTCGGCAGCCTGGAGTTCGCCGTGGCCGTTCTCGGCGCGCCCTTGATCGTCGTCATGGGTCACGAACGCTGCGGCGCCGTCGCCGCCGCCCTCACCGTCGTCGACCGGGCACAGGAGTATCCAGGCAGCATCGGAGCGATGCTGGAGCCGATTCTGCCTGCCGCGATGGCCGCGCGGGCTGAGGGGGGCGAGAGCCTGCCCAAGGCGACGGAACGCCATGCCTCGCGTACGGCGACGAGGTTGAAGGAGGTCACCAGCCCGATACTGGCCGAGGCCGTCCGCCAGGGGCGACTGAAGATCGTGTCCGCGGTCTATGACCTCGACACCGGAGCGGTCGCATTCTTCGAATGAACTCGAACGCGGTCCACGGGCGTCCCCTTCGCTCGTGGCCTCGTAGGCGGCGCCCAATCGTCGCCTTCTGCACTCATGCCATGCCGGACGACCTGGAAACGGCATGGCATGGGTCAGTCAATCCGGGGCTTTGTCCGCTATGGGCCTGAAGCCGATCTTCACTGCCAGCTGGAACGCGGATGTCGCTGGCCAGCCGCCTTACCCCGCCCTCAACACCTTCTCCATCGCCTTCCCCTTGCCGACCTCGTCGACCAGTTTGTCGAGGCGCCGCAGCTCCTGCATGAAGGGGTCCTCGATCTCTTCCACCCGGTGGCTGCAGATCACGCCGGTCACCAGCACGCGGTTCGGGTTCATCGCCGGGGCGCGGTCGAAGAAGTCCTGAAAGGTCGTCCCGTCCGCCAGCAACGCATCCAGCTGGTCCTGCGAATAGCCCGTCAGCCAGCGGATCACCTGATCCACCTCGGCCCTCCCGCGCCCCGCCTTCTCGGCCTTGCGCACATAGTGGACGTGCACGCTGGCGACGCTGGTCTTGCGGATGCGCTCCTCGGCCTTCGTCGTCATGGTCGAGCTTCCCTGTCCCCTTCGCCCCTCCGCGCGTTATAGGCGACGCCAGCGCAGGAGACGAACCATGGCCGATCCCACCGAAGCCGACCTGAACGCCCTGGACGTCACCGACGCCGAGGCCGCCGAGATCAACGCCATCGCCCATCCGCTGGTCGCCGACCCCGCGCCGGACGCGAACGACGATCTGGTCCAGATCCGCTCCACCGCCGACGGCGTGGTGTTCGTGACCATCAACCGGCCGCAGAAGAAGAACGCCTTCGACGCCGCGACCATCGCCGCCCTGCATGAGGCGTTCGAGACCCTGCACGGCGCCGACCACGTGCGCGTCGTCTTCCTGCGCGGCGCGGGCGGGACCTTTTGCGCCGGCGCCGACCTGTCGTGGATGCGCGACGCCGTCGGCTGGTCCGAAAGCGACAATCGCGACGACGCCATGGGCCTGGCCAAGATGCTCAAGGCCCTGCACGACGTCCCGGCCCTGACCGTGGCGCTGGTCGAGGGCGCGGCCATGGGCGGCGGGGCCGGCCTGGTCGCCGCCTGCGACATGGCCGTGGCGGTCAAGGGGGCGAAGTTCGCCTTCAGCGAGGTCAGGCTGGGCCTGATCCCCGCCACCATCGCCCCCTATGTGATCGAGGCCGTCGGCCCCCGCGCCGCGCGCCGCCTGTTCGCCACCGCCGAGCTGTTCGACGCCGACGCCGCCCGCGACTTCGGCCTGATCGACCGCGTGGTCGTCTCGGCCGACGCGCTGGACGGCGTGATCGCCGAGCTGTCGAATGGCATGCGCGCCAACGCGCCCGGCGCCGTCGGCGACGCAAAGCGTCTGGTCCACCACGTCGCCGGCCACAAGCTGGACGCCGGCCTCATGGACGACACCGCCAAGCGCATCGCCCGCGCCCGCGTGTCCGACGAAGGCCAGGAAGGCGTCCGCGCCTTCCTCGACAAGCGGAGGCCCCGCTGGGCGGAGTAGGTCAGATAACGTCGGTTGCGCATGCGTGAGGGCGTGACATAGTCGGGACGGAACTGGGGAGGGTCGCCCGACATGAAGCGCTTCGCACTCACGCTTCTGGCCTTGATCTCGGCGGCGCTCGCCGGACCGGCGCCCGCGCAGGATCGGCCCACCGGCCTTCAGTTCGTTCCGCGCGCGGAATACGAGTCGATCCCGCTGGCCTCCCGCCCGTTCGCGGGCGAGGACTTGCCGAGCTCGGTCGACCTGTCGCAGTTCATGCCGCCTCCGGGGGACCAGGGCGACCAGAATTCCTGCGTCGGCTGGGCCGTCGCCTACGCCATGAAGAGCTATCAGGAGCAGCGCGAGCTGCGCTGGACCTTCTTCGAGGGCGGCGGGCTGAAGCGTGAGCGAGTGTTCAGTCCGTCCTACGTTTGGAACCAGATCAACAACGGAATGAACGTCGGCACCCTCTACCCGCAGGCGCTGAACCTGGTGGCCGAACACGGCGCGGCGCCGCTCAGCGCGATGCCGTATTCCCGCTACGACGCCCAGGTGCCGCAGGCCGCCCACGCCGCAGCCAAGCGCTATCGCATCGACACTTGGCGCACGGTCAACGCCCAGGCTCCCATGGAGGTGAAGGCCCAGCTCGCCGCCGGCTTCCCCGTCATGATCGGCGCGGAGATCGACGAGGGGTTCGCCCGGCTGCGCGGCGACCAAATGTGGCGCGATCGGCAGGGAGAGGTGAAGGGCGGCCACGCCATGGTGGTCGTCGGCTACGACGACGGGCGCAAGGCCTTCCGCCTGATCAACTCCTGGGGCACCGAGTGGGGCGACGGCGGCTACGTGTGGGTCACCTACGACCATTTCGCACGCGTGGTGCGCGAGGCGTACGTGGCGCTTGACGCCAAGAACGGGCCGGCCGACGTCTCGCCGACGGACCCCGCGCCCGTACCCCGGCCGGGGCCCACGCCCCCGTCGCCGAACGTCTACCAACCCGTCCAGCCCCCGGCTGCCCAGGCGGGCGTCGTGATCACCCAGATGCTCCACAACCAGATGAATCCGGCGGCCTTTGGGCCTGGCGTGCAGATCTACGGCACGGTTCAGGTGCCTCCGGGCGTTCAGGGTTTGGGCCAGGTCATCCTGACGGTCAGCTTCCAGAACGGCCAGCCGGTCATGGGGCTGAACCCCGCCTATGCCCTGCCGAACGGTCAGGCGGCGACGGCGGCGGGGCAGGGCGGTCCGGTCCCGCTGTCCAATCAGCCCCAGACCATCCCCTGGAACGCCTTCCTGCCGTATTGCGTCCTGGGGGTGCCGCGCGGCCAGATGTGCCTGCCCTTCCCCCAGGGGCCGCCGCAGACCAGCTTTCTGACCCTCAAGCCCGTCTTCTTCATCAACGGGTTCGGCGTCGCGGAGGGGCAGGCGATCAACTGGACCCTGATCCAGTAGACGCGGCGGTGGCGCGTTTCTGGCGGCCACGCTAGGAACGCGGCATGTTCAGCTCCGTCCTGGTCGCCAATCGCGGCGAGATCGCCTGCCGCGTCTTCCGCACCGCCCGTCGCATGGGCGTCCGCACGATCGCGGTGTACTCCGAGGCCGACGCCGACGCCCTGCATGTGCGCGAGGCGGACGACGCCGTCCTGATCGGCCCGGCCCCGGCGCGCGACAGCTATCTGGACGCCGCCAGGGTGCTGCAGGCGGCGAAGGACACGGGCGCCGAGGCGATCCACCCCGGCTATGGCTTCCTGTCCGAAAACGCCGACTTCGCCGAGGCCGTCGAGGCCGCGGGGCTGATCTGGATCGGCCCCAAGCCTCACTCCATCCGCGCCATGGGCCTGAAGGACGCGGCCAAGAAACTGATGATCGAGGCGGGCGTACCCGTCACCCCCGGCTATCAGGGCGAGGACCAGTCGATCGAGACCCTGACGGCCGAGGCCGCCCGCATCGGCTTTCCGGTCCTGATCAAGGCCGTCGCCGGCGGCGGCGGCAAGGGCATGAAGCTGGTCGAGCGGCCTGAGGACTTCGCCGACGGCCTGGCGTCCGCCCAGCGAGAGGGCCAGTCGTCGTTCGGCGACCCGCGCGTCCTGATCGAAAGCTACATCACCCGCCCGCGCCACATCGAGGTGCAGGTCTTCGGCGACGGCCGGGGCGAGGTCGTCCACCTGTTCGAGCGCGACTGCTCCCTGCAACGCCGCCACCAGAAGGTGATCGAGGAGGCGCCGGCCCCCGGCATGGACCAGGCGACCCGCGACGCCGTCACCGCCGCCGCCGTCCGCGCCGCGAAGGCCGTCGACTATCGCGGGGCCGGCACCATCGAGTTCATCGCCGACGCTTCGGACGGCCTGCGCGCCGACCGCATCTGGTTCATGGAGATGAACACACGGCTTCAGGTCGAGCATCCGGTGACGGAGGCCATCACCGGCGTCGACCTGGTCGAATGGCAGTTCCGCGTGGCGGCGGGTGAGCCCATCCCCCTGACGCAGGACCAGCTGTCGATCACCGGCTGGGCCATGGAAGCGCGCCTCTACGCCGAGGACCCCGCCACGGGCTTCCTTCCCAGCATCGGCAAGCTGGAGCATTTCATCCTCCCCCGCGCAGCGGGGGAGGGGGACCGCGAAGCGGTGGAGGGGGCGGCTACGCGCTCCGTCCGCGTCGACACCGGCGCCTATGAAGGCGGCGAGGTCAGCCAGTTCTACGATCCCATGATCGCCAAGCTGATCGTGCATGAGGACACGCGCGAAGCCGCCGCCCAGGCCCTCGCCGACGCCTGCGCCCAGGTCGAGGTCTGGCCCGTCCGCACCAACGCCGGCTTCCTCGTCCGCTGCCTGGAGCACCCCCGGTTCGTCTCCGGCGACGTCGACACCGGCTTCATCGCGGCGGAAGGGGAGGATTTGCTGGCGACGCACACACCCATCGAAATCCGAGCTGCGGCGTTGGCTGACCTCGCCGATCAGTGGGAGCAGCAGGACTCAGGACCCGCTTATCGGGACGTGTGGTCGCAGTCGGGCGCATCCGGACTTCGACTCAATGCGCCGTCCCGTGCCGAGTACCGCGTTCGCGTGAATGGGGTTCCGGTCGTCGGTCAGGTGACAAGACCCCGACTTCGAACCGGCGGCTGGCTCGAGTTCATGAATTGGCACATCGACATCGACGGGCGGAGCGTGAAGGTCACCCACCATCGAACGGGCATGGACGTTGGGGACGTCCACATCGCGAGGGCTCAGCACCGGTCCGTGCTATTCCACTCGGGAACGGCCTATGAGATGTCGCTCGTCACCTACGCGGGAACGACCGGCGCCGCCGCCTCCGACGGCGCCCTCCGCGCGCCCATGCCCGGCAAGATCGTCTCCGTCCCGGTGAAGGCCGGCGACGCCGTGACCAAGGGCCAGCCCGTCGTGGCTCTGGAGGCCATGAAGATGGAACACGCCCTGACCGCCCCCTTCGACGGCGTGGTCGAGACGATCGACGTCGCCGTCGGCGACCAGGTCAGTGCGGACGCGGTCCTCGCGGTGGTGAAGGCGGCCTGATCCTACTCCCCTCGGGGGTGGAGGGCACGCCCGACGGGTGGCGCGCGAAGCAAGACGGATGAGCGGATTCCGGCTCAAACAAAGGAGCGCGGACCTCCAGGTCCGCGACCTTCGTCGGCGGCCCTCGCGGACGTGGACGTCCGCGCTCCTTGAGAAGCGTCAGCCGACCCCGCCGGATTGCGACGGTTCGTGTCGAATTCGCGAGCCGGATCAATGCGCGCTCTGACACTTGAGCCTTTTCGCCGACGTCACCTGGGGTTTCCGCCAACCTTCGCTCGTCCCGTCGCATCGGAGGGCTCGTAAGGCCTGCGACCGTGCGGCGACGGGAGCGTGTGGAGCGGGGCTCGCCGCCTTCGGGCCGCGGGGCCGATGGCTTTCCTCGAGGAGGGGGAGGCCGGCGTGGGTCAGGGGGGATACCTGGACCGATCCGGGGACCGTCTGCAGGGACGGCCCGCCCGCCGGAGGCGACTGCGGTAAGGCGCCAACAGCGCCACCCGACGCAGGCTTCCGTCCAAACCACCGCGCGGAGCGTCGGTCTTCGCCGAAACGGTAACAACACACAGCATCCGGGCGAGGTCTCGGCGCTCCGCCTGCCCTCCAGCTCCGCGCGAAAGCGACGGAGCGAGCGCCCAATTTCCCTCCCCTGCGGGAGAGGGAAAGAACGCCGCCGCGCCCGCCCCCTTGGCGCCGCCGCGATTCAGGCCCAGATGCGCGGGCCCATGTCCTCCCTCCACCTCATCAAACTGTGCGTCGGCGTTTCGGACGTCGAATGGCTGGAGCGCCGCGCGGCCAAGGGCCAGCCGCTGGTGGTGCACACCCGCATGACGCCCAAACGCGCGCAGGAAGTGGAGGAGGGCGGCAGCCTGTACTGGGTCATCAAGGGTACGGTGGCCTGCCGCCAGCCGATCCGCGAGATCGTCACGCGGGGCGAGGGCAAGGCCTCGCGCTGCGAGATCCTGCTGGAGCCCCGGGTGATCCGCACCGCGCCCCAGGCCCGCCGCCCCTTCCAAGGCTGGCGCTATCTGACGGCCAAGGACGCGCCCGCCGATCTGACCTCGGCCGGCGCCACCGACCTGCCCGACGACCTGGTGCGCGAGCTGCGCGACCTCGGGGCCTGGTGAAATATTGCTGCGCCTGAGCCCAAAATCCCGCGCCGCGACGCGCGAGCTGCTGACCCTGGCCTGGCCGGTCGTGCTGGCGCGCGTCGGCATCATGGTCATGGGCCTGACCGACGCCATTGTGGTCGGGAACTACTCTGGGGTGGAACTGGCCTATCACACCCAGGCTTGGACCCCGAACTCGGTCATCATCACCACCGCCGTCGGCCTGTTGTTGGGCGTGCAGGTCATGACCGCCCGGCGCATCGGCGAGGGGCGGCCGGACCTGGCCGGGGCCGTGCTGCGTCGCGGGGTGGTCTATGCCCTGTCTCTCGGCCTCGTCTCCATGGTCGCGCTGCTGGCCGCCGGGCCTGTCGCGCTGAACAGTTTCGGACTTGAGGACGGACTGGCCGAGGGCGCCGCTCCGGCCCTGATGGTCTTCGCCCTGTCCATGCCCTTCTACCTGGTCAGCGTCGCGGGCCAGTTTTTCCTCGAGGCGCTGGAAAAGCCCAAGGCCGGCATGATCGCCATGTGGGTGGCCAACGCCGTCAACCTGGGTCTGAACCTGCTGCTGGTGCCCGACGTGCTCGGTCTGGGCGTGCACGGCGCGGTCGCCTCGGCCTGGGCCACGTTCGGCGCGCGCTTCGCCCTGACGGCGTTTCTGGTCTGGTGGATCCTGCGCCTGCCCGAGGCGCGGGCGCTGGGCGTGTTCAGCCGGCCCGCGCCCGATCCCGCCGCCGCGCGGGAGCAGCGCAAGATCGGCTACGGCGCCGGATCCAGCTATTTCATCGAGGTCGGCGCCTTCGCCCTGATGGCCGTGATCGCCGGGCGTCTGGGCGCGGCCGAGACGGGCGCCTGGGCGGTGGTCATCAACGTCGCCGCCATCATCTTCATGATCCCCATGGGTCTGTCGTCCGCCACCGCCGTGCTGGTCGGCCGGGCGCACGGGGCCGGCGACGGCCGCGGCGTGCTGCGCGCCGGCCTGATCGGCACAGTCGTCGTCACGATCCTGACGCTGATCATCGCCCTGATCGTGTGGCCGACCGCGCCCCTGATCGTCGCCGCCTACAGCCGCGAGCCCGCGCTGGTCGCCATCGCCGTCCCGGCGCTCGTGCTGTCGGCGCTGTTCTTCGTCGCCGACGGCATCCAGGCGGTCGCGGCCCAGGCCAACCGCGCCGCGGGCGACGTCTGGTGGCCCACGATCATGCACTTCACCGCCTATGGCGCGATCATGATGCCGCTGGGCTGGTGGCTGGCCCCGCGCCTCGGCGTCGACGGCCTGGTCTGGGCCGTCATCGTCGCCAGCCTGATCTCAGCGACCCTGCTGACCGGCCGCTTCGTCCGCATCGCGCGGCGGTTGGCGCCGTCAAGGGTGGGGACTGGGGACTAGGGACTGGGAACGCCTCGCCCTTGCGTCCCCGCACCACGTTCGCCACTACCAATCCCCAATCCCCAATCCCCAATCCCCAATCCCCAATCTCCAGTCCCGGACACAAATGGCCCGCATCCTCGTCACCTCGGCGCTGCCCTACATCAACGGCATCAAGCACCTGGGGAACCTGGCGGGCTCGATGCTGCCCGCCGACGTCTGGAGCCGGTTCAAGCGCGCCCAGGGCCATGAGGTCCTCTACATCTGCGCCACCGACGAGCACGGCACCCCGGCCGAACTGGCCGCCGCCGCCGCCGATCAGGACGTCCGGACCTATTGCGACGAGCAGCACGACATCCAGAAGCGCGCGGGCGAAGCTTTCGGCCTCAGCTACGACTGGTTCGGCCGCAGCTCGAACGCGCCGAACCGCCGCCTGACCCAGCACTTCGCGCGCAAGCTGGAGGAGAACGGCTTCATCGAGGAGCGCGTCGACCGGATGATCTACTCCGTCGACGACGCGCGCTTCCTGCCCGACCGCTACGTCGAGGGCACCTGCCCGCACTGCGGCTGGCGCCCGGCGCGCGGCGACCAGTGCGACAACTGCGGCCGCCTGCTGGACCCGACCGACCTGATCGAGCCCTATTCGGCGGTCTCGGGCTCGACGGCGCTGGAAGTCCGCGACACGCGCCACCTCTATCTGCTCCAGACCAAGCTGGAGGGATCGATCCGCGACTGGATCGAGTCGAAGTCGGGCTGGCAGACGCTGGCGAAATCCATCGCCCTGAAGCACCTGGACGAGGGCCTGATCGACCGCGGCATCACCCGCGATCTGAAGTGGGGCGTGCCCGTGGTCGGCCCCGACGGCGCCCCGCGCCCGGGCATGGAAGGCAAGGTCTTCTACGTCTGGTTCGACGCGCCCATCGAGTACATCGGCGCGACCGAGGAATGGGCCGACGCGACCGGCCGCAGCTGGCGCGACTGGTGGCGTCTCGACGAAGGCGCCGACGACGTCCGCTACGTCCAGTTCATGGGCAAGGACAACGTCGCCTTCCACACCGTCAGCTTCCCCGCCACCATTCTCGGCTCGGGCGAGCCGTGGAAGACGGTCGACCAGCTGAAGGCCTTCAACTGGCTGAATTGGTACGGCGGCAAGTTCTCCACCAGCCGCAAGCGCGGCGTCTTCATGGACCAGGCGCTGGAGCTTCTGCCCGCCGACTACTGGCGGTGGCACCTGACCGCCTATGGTCCGGAGCACTCCGACACGGCCTTCACGTGGGAGCAGTTCCAGGCAGCGATCAACAAGGACCTGGCCGACGTGCTGGGCAATTTCGTCAACCGGATCGTCAAGTTCACGGAGTCGAAGTTCCATGGCGTCGTGCCCGACGGCGGCGCGCCCGGCCCGGTCGAGGCGCAGCTTCAGGCCGACGTCTCAGCCGCCATCGCCGAGGCGACCGAACAGTTCGAGGCCATGGAGTTCCGCAAGGCCGCCGCGGCGGTCCGTGCCGCCTGGGTCCTGGGCAACGAGTACCTCCAGGTCGCCGCGCCGTGGACCGCGCTCAAGACCGACCGCGACGCCGCCGCCGTCGGCGTGCGGACCGGCCTGAACCTGGTCGCCCTGTTCGCCCGATTGGCCGCGCCCATCCTGACCTTCGCGGCGGAAAAGATCGCCGCCTCGGTCGGCGCGACCGACCTGTCGTGGCCCTCGCCCGACGAGGACTGGACCGCCGCCGTCCCTGTCGGCCGCCCGGTCGCGCACCAAGGCGTGCTCTTCACCAAGATCGAGGACGCCCAGGTCGCCGAATGGACCGAACGCTTCGGCGGCGCCGAGGGCTGAGCCTCAGCCCTCGATGAAGTGCGGCGTGAACCGTGCCGCGTTTCCGGTTATCAGGCCGTCCTCGCGGATCCCCATGCCGACCGCCGCCCCGTCGACCGACCAGACGCCCAGCACGGGCCGGAAGCCGTCGAACTCCGGCGGCGACCGCAGCCGCTGCCAGACGCGCCGCCCCAGGCCGTAGTCCCCGCCCGAGCCCGCGATCTCCACCCCGTCGCGCACGACCGAGACGTTGGCCCCCTCGCGAGAGAGCGTCGGCTTCACCACGTGGTCCCCGTCCAGCGGTGCGAAGCTGGCCTCCAGCAGATTGGGGTGGCCGGGGAACAGCTCCCACAGGATCGGCAGGATCGCCTTGTTGGACCAGATCATCTTCCAGATCGGCTCGATCCAGACCGTCGGCGCCTTGGCGATGAAGCGACCGAACTCATCGTTCACCAGCCATTCCCAGGGATAAAGGTGGAACAGCGTCCGGATCGCCGCGCCGTCCGGGTCGATGAAGGCCCGTCCGTCCCAGCCGATCGCGTCGATCGGCACGGCCCGGCTGGCCACGCCGCCCTCTCGCGCCAGATCGCGCAGGTAGGCGGTGGTCACCGCGTCCTCGGCGGCGCCTTCCTCGGACCAGGTGAAGTGCACCGGCCCCTGCATCCGAGGCGCGATCTCACGCCACCGCGCGATCAGGGCGTCATGGATGCCGTTGAACTGGTCGTGCCCGGGCAGGACCTGCTCCAGCCAGTCCCACTGGATCACCGCCGCCTCCAACAGGCTGGTCGGCGTGTCGCAGTTGAACTCGTAGAGCTTCGGCGGCGACGCGCCGTCGTAGACCAGGTCGAACCGCCCGTGGTTCAGCGCCGGCGGCTCTTCCTCCCAGGCCTGCCGGATCAGGGGGATGGCGAAGCCGGGCACGTCGAACAGATGCAGCAGGTCGTGATCCAGCACGTGCTGACCGGCGTGCAGGAACAGCCCGTACAGCTCCTCGGCCGCCGCGCCGATCTGGCGGATCTGCGAGGCGCGAAATCGATACGCCGCCGTCTCGTGCCAGTAGCCGTCGCCGGCGTCGTGCCAGGTGAAGCCGAAGCCCTCGACCCGCCGCCGCCAGTCGGGGCGCGGCGCGAACGCAATGCGGTCCACGAGGTCAGCCGCCGCCCGATCCGCGCGCCGACGCGCCGAACCCGCCCCGGGGCGCGGTGAACGAGCCTCCGCGCACCTGCTCGCCGACCTTGGCCCGCGCGGCCGACCCGCCGTAGTACCAGGCCCCGCCGCCGCCGGATCGTCCGCTGCGGCACTGGGAATCAGGGAGTCTCGTGCCCGTCTGATCGACGCACGCACGACCTTGGGGGCGCGGGGAACACGCCGTGATCGCCAGGGCCGCCGCCACTGACGTCGCGAAGGACAAAGACCTCGCGGCCTGTCTGACCGATCCCCGCATGACGCGTTTCTCCCCGAACTCACGCTGTCCGATTGCTACCCAGCGCGTTGCCGGGGCGAAAGCGAAATCGGCGATCGGACGTCGCCTTAGTCAGCCCTGCGCCGGGGCCGGCACGGGCGGCGTGGCCAGCGCGTCGTCCTTCGCGCCCACGCCCTTCATGTGCTTCGCGACTTCCTCCTCGGGAATGTCGAGGAACGCGGGCGCCGAGGCGTTGTAGGGCTCCAGATTGCCGGTGCGCACCACGACCGAGCGATAGCCGTCCCAGATCATGTGCAGCGCCACGTACAGCACGATGACCAGGCCGACGTAGCCGATCCAGCGGAACTTGTTCAGCAGGCGTGCGATGAACGTCGCCGCCACGCCCATCAGCGCGATCGACAGGATCAGGCCGAACACCATGATGCCCGGGTGATCGTGGGCCGCGCCGGCCACGGCCAGGACGTTGTCCAGGCTCATGGTCACGTCGGCGATCATGATCTGCAGCAGGGCGGCGCCGAAGCTCTTGCGCTTCAGGCCCAGCTCTTCAGGCGAGGGGCCCTTGCCGTGCTCGATCTGCATGGCCAGTTCCAGCTCGTGCTCGGCCTCGGCCTGATCGTGCGTC
Organism: Afipia felis; assembly: GCA_943371835.1. Classification (GTDB taxonomy): domain Bacteria; phylum Pseudomonadota; class Alphaproteobacteria; order Caulobacterales; family Caulobacteraceae; genus Brevundimonas. The sequence goes on from CALRWJ020000001.1 coordinate 301,994, forward strand.
GCCTGCTCGCGCAGCTCGCGCCACATCTTCCAGCACACCCACAGCAGCAGGAAGCCGCCCGCTAGCAGCAGGCCGACCAGGGCCAGAAGCTGCACGGTGATCAGGGCGAAGCCGATGCGCAGCACCACCGCCGCCGCCAGACCGATCAGGATGGCCTTGCGCCGCTGCTCAATCGGCAGGGCGGCGGCCGCCAGCCCCACGGCCACGGCGTTGTCGCCGGCCAGAACCAGATCGATCATCAGCACCTGACCCAGGGCGGTCAGGGCGTCGGCGGTGAAATAGTAGGAGAGGTCCATGGGCGCGCTCTAGGGCAGGGGAGGTCGGGGGCGCAAGCGGGCGGCGCCGGTTCAGGTTCCGCGTCGGGGGCGGGTCGCCTCATACAGAGCCACCGCCGCGGCGTTGGAGACGTTCAGGCTCTCGAACCCGCCGGGCATGGGAATGCGCGCCAGCACCTCGCAGTGCTCAGCCACCAGCCGGCGGACGCCGTCGCCTTCCGATCCCATCACCAGTACGGTCGGCGATCCGTCCAGCGCCTCGGCCAGATCGACGTCGGTACCGCCGTCCAGGCCCACGGCGCGCCAGCCCGCGTCCGCCAGCGTCTCCAGCGCCCGGCTGAGGTTCGTCACCCGCGCGTGCGGCAGGCGCTCCGTCGCGCCAACCGCCGCCTTGGCCAGCGCCCCGGCCAGTGCCGGAGAGTGCCGATCCTGAACCACGACGCCCCGCGCCCCGAACGCCAGGGCCGACCGGAAGATCGCGCCCACATTCTGCGGATCGGTGACCTGGTCCAGCATGACGATCACGCCCTGCGCGGGATCGGCCAGCTCGGTCAGCGGCACGCCCTCCAGCGGCGCGACCTTGAAGACGAAGCCCTGGTGCACCGCGCCGGGCGGCAGCAGACGCGCCAGGTCGGCTGCGTCCATCACCTCGGCCCGATGACCGTGGGGGCCCAAGCCGCCGTCCCCGATCTCGGTGGCGCGATCAGCGGTGACGATCAGCCGGCCCATGCCCTTGCGCGCGGGATTCGCCAGCGCGGCCAGAACGGGGTGTCGACCCCACAGCAGATGGTCGGGATCGACCTTGCCCCGGGCGGCCTTCGGCGCCTCCCGGCCTCGGGGCGCGGCGCCGTCGAAGCCTTTGCCGACGGGCTTTTCCGGCCCGCGGACGGGGCCTTTCGGGCGACCCGAAAAGGCCCTGTTCCGGTCGTTGCGTTCGCGTTTCGACGACACTATAAGACGCGCTCCGATTTGGGGCCCCTAGGGTTTTCCGGGTCCGGCGCCCCTCTAAACCAGGCGTCGCGGGATGCCGAGGCCTTTCGTCCGACGCCGAACAAGCGCCGGGCGCCCGATGAGGTTTCATGACGCGCTGGGGGAATGTCCCGAGCGGCAAAGGGGGGGGACTGTAAATCCCCTGCGTAAGCTTCGCAGGTTCGAGTCCTGCTTCCCCCACCACGCGCGTCGCGAACCCCGTCTGGAGGCGCTTCGAAGCGAACGCGGGTATAGCACAATGGTAGTGCAGCAGCCTTCCAAGCTGAGGATGTCGGTTCGATCCCGTCTACCCGCTCCAGGTTTTTGATGAGCAGCGCCCCTCCGCTGACGGACCCGGGCCACAAGGAGTTTGGCGATGGCCAAGGAAAAGTTCGAACGCACGAAGCCGCACTGCAACATCGGCACGATCGGTCACGTCGACCACGGCAAGACGACGCTGACGGCGGCGATCACGATGACGCTGGCGAAGGCCGGTGGGGCGAAGGCGATGAACTACGCCGACAT
>CALRWJ020000002.1:0-211764 GCA_943371835.1 Afipia felis
TCCGCCAAAACCCCTCGCGCGGCGGCGTCAGCCGTCTGCAGCTTGCCGGGCGCGGCCTTCACCAGATCGCGCGCGAGCTGAAGCCGGTTCCGTGCCTCGTCGAAGCCGTCGCGTCGATCCAGACCGCGCGGGCTGAAGGAGTCGCGGCCTGTGGCGAAGGACAGTTCGCGGTGCACGGCCTGATAGGCCCAGGTCTGCTTGTTCCGCGAATCCTGCAAAGCCTCGACCAGACGGACGGCGTAGCCGGCCCGGTCCGCCTCGATCGTCCGCGCCACCGTGCGCGGACCGCCGGCGACGAGAGCCAGCGCCGCCAGTCCCGCCGCGTAGGCCAGGCCGTGGCGACGATTGGCCGGCTGAAGGATCAGGGCGTTCAGCAGGGCGCCCACGGCCCCCGCGATCAGAAGCGAGGTCGTCACCCACGCGCCGACGGACGTGATCCAGATGTTCAGACTGCCGCCGTCGGTGCCGTCGCCGAAGGCCTCGGCCTTCAAGGCGCCCGACACCCACCAGGCGGTCACGGCGACCAGAAGCGCGCCGACGGCCAGAAACGGCCACGCGGGCGTCTTCGACTGCCACGACCGGCGTCGCGACCCGGAAAACTTGTCCATGAACCCAACTCCCCCGCGCAAGGATAAGCCGATGAAGCGGTCGGAACGCAAGAGCCTTGCGCGCCGGGGGAAGGGGGCTATTCCGGGCGCATGGAGTTCACCGACGAGGCGTTCGTTCTGCAGGCCCGATCGCACGGGGACACGGGGGTCGTCGTCGATCTGCTGACGCGCGAGCACGGTCGACGCGCCGCCTACGTCGCCGGGGGCGCGTCCCGACGCATGAAGCCCTTTCTGCAGCCCGGCGCGCGGGTCGAGGCGGAAATCCGTGCGCGGACGACGGACCAACTGGGCTCGGCGCGGCTTGAGCCGGTGGGCGAGGGGCCGAGCGCCCTGTTCGACGACCCGGCGGCCCTGGCCGGATTGGCGTCCGCCGCCGCCGTGGCGCAGGGCGCCCTGCCGGAACGCGAACCGCATCCCGGCGCCTTCTTCGCCCTGGAAGCCCTGTCCTCCGCTCTGATCCTGCCGGAGGTCTGGCCCGCGATCTACGTCCGCTACGAGCTGGGGCTGCTGGAGGAGCTGGGTTTCGGGCTGGACCTCAGCGCGTGCGCCGTGTCCGGCTCTGTGGACGACCTGGCTTTCGTCAGCCCCCGCACGGGCAGGGCGGTCTCCCGGACGGCGGCGGAGCCCTATGCGGATCGACTGCTGCGCCTGCCGCCGTTCCTGCTGGGCGCGCAGGCCGGCCTGGCGCCGGGCGACGTGCGGGCGGGGCTGGACTTGGCGGGACATTTCCTGACCCGATGCGTCTTCGACCCCCTGAACCGGCCCCTGCCGGAAGCGCGGGACAGGATGCTGGCGCGCCTGACCGCCGCCGCCCTCATCTGATTACCGAAACGTCATCCGGCCCCGCGTGACTTGTCCCGGCGCGGAGTGTTAGCTGCCGCGCGTCGAAATCGGGGAAACCTCATCATGTTCAAGCGCGTCTTCGTGGCCGGTCTGTCGGCCCTCATGCTGGCGGGGGCGTCCAGCCTGGCGATGGCCCAGGCCGGCGATCCGGCCGTGGGCGAGCGCATGAAGGCGCACATCACCTATCTGGCGTCGGACGATCTGCTGGGTCGCGACACCGGCTCGGCCGGGCACATCGCGGCGGTGGAGTACGTCGAGCGCCACTTCGCCGAGTTCGGCCTGACCCCGCTGGGCGATGCGGAGCGCACCAGCTGGCGCCAGCCGATCACCTTCGCCAACATCAGCACCACCGCCGGCGAGCTGACGATCGGCGGCAGGACCTTCCGCCAGGGCGACGACTTCGCGGCGTCCAGCACCGTGCTGGGACAGCAGGCCTTCGACGCCGATCTGGTGTTCGTCGGTCACGGCGTCGTCGCGCCGACCGAGGGCATCGACGACTACGCCGGGCTGGACGTGCGCGGGAAGATCGTCGTGGTGCTCTACGACATGCCGCAGGGCCTGCCGAGCGAGCTGAGCGCACACCTGCAGTCCTCCAAAGCCACGGTGGCGGCCCAGCACGGCGCGATCGGCGTGCTGACGCTGCTGCCCGCCCAGGCCCGACCGGCGCCCTGGTCCTATTTGATGACCTTCCTGGGCGAACCCCAGATGAAGTGGACCGATGCGGAGGGCCGGCCTCAGTCGGACGCGCGCGACCTCAAATTCGAGGCCTATCTGTCGACCCCGATGAGCGACGCCCTGTTCGCGGGCGCGCCGATGTCGGCCCAGGACGTCCAGACCAAGGGCGCGACCGAGCGCGTCGCGGGCTTCCCTCTGGCCGGCCGCGCGACCGGGTCGATCACCACCTCGGCCGAGATGGTCGAGAGCCCCAACGTCGTCGGCGTGCTGGAAGGCTCCGACCCCGTGCTGAAGAACGAATACGTCGTGGTCATGGGGCACCTGGACCACGTCGGCGTCGACGAGGAGGCCGAGGGCGACGACAAGATCTTCAACGGCGCCATGGACAACGCCTCGGGCATCGCGACCATGCTGGAGGTCGCTCGCGACCTCTCGGCGGACCGGCCGAAGCGGTCGGTGATCTTCCTGGCCGTCACCGCCGAGGAGAAGGGGCTGCTGGGTTCCAGCTATTATGCCGCCAACCCCACCGTGCCGATCGAGAACATCGTCGCAGCGGTGAACCTGGACATGCCGATCCTGACCTATGCGTTCGAGGACGTCGTCGCCTTCGGCGCCGAGCATTCGACGCTGGGACAGGTGGCCAAGGAAGCCGCCGCCGCCGTCGGCATCGCCGTGACGCCCGATCCCACGCCGGACGAGGCCTTCTTCGTCCGCTCCGACCACTATGAGTTCGTCAAGGCGGGCGTGCCGTCGATCTATCTGGACACGGGCCCCGGCGGCCCGGGCCACGAGGCGGCCGAGATCTTCCTCAAGAACGACTATCACAAGCCGTCGGACGAGATCGATCTGCCGTTCGACTGGGACGCGGCGGCGCGGTTCGAAGCGGTGAACACCTCCATCGCCCGGACCATCGCCAATGGCGAGCGCCCCCGTTGGTACGCCGACAGCCCGTTCGCGGTCGAAGGCCAGCCGACGGCGACGCGTCCGGCGAACTGATCCACAGCAGACTGCAAGGCGATCGGGGCGGGGCGCTTTAGGATGAAGCGCCCCGCTTTCGATTCGTAAGACCCGAATGACCATCCACGCCCCGCCGCCGGAAGGCGGCCGCATCGTTGAAGAGCCCATGGGCGAGGCGCTGAGCCGCCGCTACCTGGCCTATGCGCTGTCGACGATCACCAACCGCGCGCTGCCGGACGTGCGCGACGGCTTCAAGCCCGTGCACCGCCGCATCCTGTACGTGATGCACCAGATGAAGCTGAACCCGCAGGCCGCGGCGCGGAAGTGCGCCAAGGTGGTGGGGGACGTGATGGGGGGCTTCCACCCCCACGGCGACGCCTCGATCTACGACGCCTTGGTGCGGTTGGCGCAGGACTTCTCGCAGCGCTATCCGCTGGTCGATGGGCAGGGCAACTTCGGCAACGTCGACGGCGACAACGCCGCGGCCATGCGATACACCGAGTGCAAGCTGACCGCGGCCGCAACCCTGATGCTTCAGGGCATCGACCAGGACGCCGTCGACTTCCGCCCGACCTATGACGATCAGGACCAGGAGCCGCTGGTCCTGCCGGCCGGCTTTCCCAACCTGCTGGCCAACGGCAGCTCAGGCATCGCGGTCGGCATGGCCACGTCGATCCCGCCCCACAACGCCGTCGAGCTGATCGACGCCTGTCAGGAACTTTTGCGTCGGCCTGACGCCACGACCGAGGATCTGGTCGCCTTCGTGCCCGGTCCGGATTTCCCGACGGGCGGCGTGTCGGTGGAAGGGCACGCCAGCCTGCTGGACGCCTACGAGACCGGCCGCGGCGGCGTGCGCCTGCGCGCGCGCTGGGAGGTCGAAGACCTGGGCCGCGGCATGTGGCGCATCGTCGTCACCGAGGTGCCCTATCAGGTGCAGAAGGGGCGTCTGATCGAGCAGCTGGCCGACCTTATCGACCAGAAGAAGTCGCCGCTGCTGGCGGACGTCCGCGACGAGTCGGCCGAGGACGTCCGCATCGTGCTGGAGCCCAAGAGCCGCACGGTCGAGCCCGACGTCATGATGGAGAGCCTGTTCCGCCTGTCGGACCTGGAGATCCGGTTCCCGATCAACATGACCGTGCTGGACGCCGACGGCACGCCGCGCGTGCTGGGGCTGAAGGCCTGCCTGGTCGCCTTCCTGGATCACCGTCGCGACGTCCTGCTGCGCCGATCGCGCTGGCGTGCAGACCGCATCGAGAAGCGGCTGCATCTGCTGGAAGGGCTCCGGATCGTCTTCCTGAACCTGGACGAGGTGATCCGCATCGTCCGCGAGGAAGAGTCGCCCAAGGCCGTGCTGATCGCCCGCTTCGGCCTGTCCGAGGTTCAAGCCGACTATGTGCTGGACACGCGTCTGCGTCAGCTGGCGCGTATCGAGGAAGTCGCGATCGAGAACGAGTTCAAGGAGTTGTCGGAGGAGCTTGCCGGTCTGAACGAGATGTTCGCCTCGCCGACCAAGCAGACCAAACTGTTGTCGATAGGCCTGGAAGACGTGCGCAAGGCGCTGATCTCTCCGCGTCGCACGACGATCGCCGAGGCGGTCGACGTCTCGGCTCCGCCGCCGATCGACGCCTTCATTCCGCGCGAGGCGATCACCGTCATCCTGTCCGAACGCGGCTGGATCCGGGCCGCCAAGGGCAAGGTGGAGGATCCCTCGGAGCTGAAGTTCAAGGAAGGCGACGCCCTGGCCTTCCTGGTGCCGGCCTTCACGACCGACAAGCTGCTGCTGGCGGCGTCGGACGGACGGATCTTCACCCTGGGCGCGGACAAGCTGGCGTCCGGTCGCGGGCATGGCGAGCCCGTGCGGCTGATGATCGACCTGGACGAAAAGGCCGACATCGTGAACCTGTGGGCGCACCGCCCGGGCGCGAAGCTGCTGGTCGCGTCCAAGGCCGGCTACGGCTTCGTCGCGCCGGAGGACGAGCTTCTGGCGCAGAAGCGCGGCGGCAAGCAGGTTCTGAACGGCGAGATGCTGGCCGCCATCCGCGCCGACGGCGACCACGTCGCCACCATCGGCGAGAACATCAAGGCGCTGGTGTTTCCCCTTGAAGAGCTTCCGGAAATGGGGCGCGGCAAGGGCGTCAAGCTGCAGAGTTTCAAGCAGGGCGGCTTGGCCGACGTCGCGGTGTTCACGGCCGAGGCGGGGCCCGAGTGGGTCGACGGCGGCGGCCGGCGTCGCAACTGGCCGGACTGGAAGGACTGGCTGGGCAAACGCGCCCAGGCGGGTCGTCAGGGACCGCGCGGCCTACGGAAGTTCAGGTAGATCGGGCAGGGGGGCCCAGCCGAACCGCGTCAGCGCCTCGAGCGGGCGAAAGCGGGCCTTGTAGTCCATGGTCCGCGATCCCTCGACCCAATAGCCGAGATAGACGTGGGGGAGGTTCAGCGCGCGGGCCTGGACCACATGATCCAGCACGGCGAAGACGCCCAGGCCGCGCCGATCCTCCGTCGGGTCGAAGAAGCTGTAGACCATCGACAGCCCGTCGGAGAGCACGTCGGTGAGGGCCACGCCCATCAACTGACCGGGGCCGCCGTCGACCGACGGCGATCGATACTCGACCAGGTGCGTGCGAACGGCCGTGTCCTCGACCATGGCGACGTAGTCCAGCCAGCCCATGTCGCGCATCCCGCCCGTGGGATGGCGCGCCGCCAGATAGCGCCGCAGCAGGTCGAACTGCTCGACCGTCGCCTCAGCCTCCACGAAGTGCCGGACCAGATCCGCGTTGCGCCTCAGCGCCCGACGACGGCCCTTGGTCATCTCGAACCGCGCCAGGGGAATGCGGACCGAGACGCAGGCGTCGCAGGCGTCGCAGGCGGGGCGATAGGCGATGTTCTGGCTGCGGCGGAAGCCCGCCTGCGTCAGCTCGTCGTTGACCCAGGCGCCGTCCGAAAAGGGCAGGTTGGCGAACACCTTCCGCTCCGTGCGGTCGGGCAGATAGGGGCAGGGCGCCGTCGCCGTCAGATAGAAGCGCAGCTGACGACGCGGAACGTGCTGGGTCACGGCCGTGTCCGGGAGAAGGCGCGCGTCATTGGAGGATTTGAGCCGCGTCGTGAGGCGCCCGCAAGGCGATTCGCGCGGCGCGAGGTCACAGGCTGGTGTCGCGCGGCAGCACCGGCGCCTCTCTCAACAGGACGATCGAGATGCGACGATTTCCCGCCAGGCTCGGGTCGTCGGGATAGAGGGGATCGGACCCCGCCTTGCCCGAGACGGAGTAGATGCGGTCCGGATCGACGCCCGCCGCCTGAAGGATGAGGCGCGAGGCGTCCGCCCGCTGGGCCGACAGCTGCCAGTCGCCGGCCGCGCTGGCCCGGCTGGAGCCGGCCACGGCGCTGGTGTGGCCGGTGATGGAGATGCGGTTCGGCAGCTGGACGATCACCTTGGCGACGGCGCGCAGCAACAGCTGGGCGCGGGAGTTGGGGCGCGACGAGTTTTGATCGAACATGGACCGGCCCTCCTGATCCACGATCTGGATGCGCAGGCCCTCGGGCGTCTGGTCGATGATCAGCTGCTTGGACAGTTCGGCCAGCTCGGGCATCGACTGCATGGCCTGCCGCAGGGAAGCGGCGGCGCTGGCGAACTCGTCGGCCTCGCGCCGGGCGATCTCGTCACGAAGCTGTTCCTCGCTGGCGGCGGCCAGATTGGTGTTCTGACCGGCCTCATCCGGCGCGTCTTGCGGCGCTTCGGGAGCCAGTTGCTCGATCGCGGCCATGGCGCCCGATCCCTTGGCGCCGTCCTCGCCCAGCGAGGTGCCGCCCAGGATGCCGCCCGAACCCGATGTGGTGGCCGAGACGCTGGCCGGCGCGAAATACTCGGCGATGCCGCGCTTCTGTTCCGGATCCGTGGTGTTGATCAGCCACATCAGCAGGAAGAAGGCCATCATGGCGGTCACGAAGTCCGCATAGGCCACTTTCCATGCGCCGCCGTGGTGGCCGTGCCCGGCGACCTTCTTGACCTTCTTGATCAGGATCGGGCGATCGCTGGCGGACATGAAACCCCGGACGAAAGGACGCTTGGCGACCCGCAGCATCGGGCGACATGGTTAAGGCGTCGTTTCGTCCCGTCGCCCGCGCCTTGAGGTCCGGCGCGAAGCCGCCTAGGTCCGGACCATGTCGCTGGAGCCCGTGCCCGAAGATCTGGCCGATTCGTCGCTGGCCTACCGCCGCGCGCTGGGCGCTTTCGCCACCGGCGTGTGCGTGATGACGGTCGACGGGCCCGACGGGCCGGTCGGGATCACGGCCAACTCCTTCGCCTCGGTGTCGCTGCAGCCGCGACTGATCCTTTGGTCCATCGCGCTGTCCAGCGAGCGGATGCCGGCGTTCGCGGCGGCCGAGCGCTTCGCCGTTCACGTGTTGCGCGCCGACGACGCGGAACGCGCCGATCGTTTCGCGCGGCGCGATTGTCGTCTGGGGACGGACGACGCCGCGCTCGCCGCCGGCGCCGCCCCGCGGCTGCCGGATGTGCTTGCGTGGCTGGACTGTTCGGTCCACGCGAGGTCCGAGGTCGGCGACCATCTCGTCATCATCGGGCGGGTCGAGCGGTTCGAGGCGGAGGAGGGCGAGGCCCTGACCTATTTCCGCGGCCGGTACGGCCAGGCCACGTCGGAGATTTCCGCATGAAGATCGGGTTCGTGGGGCTGGGCGTCATGGGCGCGCCGATGGCGGGGCATCTGCTCCGCGCGGGGCACGAGGTCGTCGGCTTCAACCGCTCGCCGGAGAAGGCCCGGCGCTGGTCCGAGACGCATGGCGCCCGCGCCGCCGGGTCGGTTATCGAGGCGGCGCAGGACGCCGACGTGTTGATCCTGTGCGTGGGCAATGACGAGGACGTGCGCCGGACGGTGGAGGAGGGCCTGGACGCCACGGCACCGGGCGCGATCGTGATCGATCACACCACGACTTCGGCCGTCGTGGCGCGCGACATGGCGGCGCTGGCCCAGGCGTCCGGTCGACGCTTTCTGGACGCGCCCGTCAGCGGCGGGCAGGCGGGGGCCGAGGCGGGCAAGCTCAGCGTCATGGTGGGCGGCGACGCGGCGGCGCTGGATCGCGCGCGGCCGGCGCTGGACGCCTATGCCAAGGCCGTTCGGCACATGGGGCCGGCGGGGTCGGGGCAACTGACCAAGATGGTCAACCAGATCTGCATCGCGGGCGTGGTTCAGGGTCTGGCCGAGGCGGTCCACTTCACCGAGCGCGCAGGGCTGGATCCCGAAGCGGTGCTGGGCGCCATCTCGCAGGGCGCGGCGCAGTCGTGGCAGATGGACAACCGCTGGAGCACCATGGCGCGCGGCGAGTTCGAGTTCGGCTTCGCCGTGGACTGGATGCGCAAGGACCTGGGACTTGTGCTCGATGAGGCGCGGCGCAACGGCAGCCGGCTTGCCCTGACGGCCCTGGTCGATCAGTTCTATGCCGAGGTGCAGGCGATGGGGGGATCGCGATGGGACACGTCGAGCCTGGCGGCGAGACTGAGCGACCGGACCGCGAGCGGCTCTGGACCCTCTGGCGGGAGCTGAAGCGGCCCTTCGCCGTCTGGTCCCTGCTGCCGTCCGCCTTCGCCACGCCAGGGGCCTGGGGCTATGTCGGGGTGGACTTCCTGAGCGGCCTTCGCGCGAACCGATCCACGCAGCGCGCCTTCGACCTGCTGGCGGGCGTCGACGGGCCGACGTTCGACGCGCTGTCGGCCTTTGCGGCGTTGAACGTGCGGCGGCACGAGCAGATGCTGAAGGCGGTCGTGATCGCCTATCTGACGGTTCCGGTCTCCGTCCTGGCCCTGATCGCCGAGGTGGCCGGGGCGGACTTGGTGGCTTTCGCCGCCGCCAATGTGCGCGAGGTGGTGGCGATCGGCGTGGGGCTGACGTGCGGGACGCTGGCCTACTACCTCGGCGCCTGGCGCGCGCATCAGATCGTCGGCGTTCTGGACCTGGTCCGGATCGAGCGCGGCCAGTCGCCCTACACCGCGCTGGAACTGCGCGACGATTGATCTCAGACGTCCAGGAACTTCACCTCGCCGGAGTGCATCTGCTTCACGGCGGCGACGATCTTCAGCGTGCCGGCCTCGATCGCGTCGGCCAGGCTGGCGTCGGCCGTGGCCAGCTTGCGCGCGACCCAGCGCGCGTTCTCCTCGACCGGCGAACCGTTCCCGGCGCGAGCGGCCAGGACGGGCGGGATGATCGGCACGATCATCTCCTCCAGCGAGGGGTCCAGCGCGGCGCCGTCGACGATCGATTCGGCCGCGGCCACGGCGCCGCAGCCGGTGTGGCCCATGACGACGACCAGCGGGCACTTCAGGTGCTTCACCGCATAGACGATCGAGGACAGGCCGCGCCGGTCCACCGTGTTGCCCGCGACGCGGATCGAGAACAGGCGGCCGAAGCCCTGGTTGAACAGGATGGTCGGCGGGGTCCGGCTGTCGGCGCAGCCGACGATGGTGGCGATGGGGCTCTGACCGCCCTGCAGGTCGTCCAGATCGCCCGCCTTGACGTGGCCCAGGTTGTTCTCGCCGCGCAGGAAGGCCGCGTTGCCGTCGCGCAGGGCCTGCAACGCCTGGTCCGGCGTCGGGCTGGCGGCGGGAGCGGGCGCCGGCTGCGCGACGGGGGCGCTCTCAGGCGCGGGCGCGGCGACGACGTCCGCCGTGACGTCGCCCGACTTCTTCTTCCCGAACCCGAACATGGCGCTTCCCCTCGATGGCGTCAGATTGAGCGACCGGCGTCATTCCAGCGGCTGCGGCTTCCGTCAAGCGCCCAGCAGCCTGGCCGCCTGCGGCGCGAAGTAGCTGAGCGCGCCCGCCGCGCCGGCGCGCTTGAAGGCGTACAGGCTTTCCAGGATGGCCCGGTCCTCGTCCAGCCAACCGTTGGCGGCGGAGGCCTTCATCATCGCGTACTCGCCCGACACCTGATAGGCGAAGGTGGGCACGGAGAAAGTCTCCGACACGCGCCGCACCACGTCGAGATAGAGCATCCCCGGCTTGACCATCACGGCGTCGGCGCCCTCGGACAGATCCATGGCCACCTCGCGCAGGGCCTCGTCGGTGTTGGCGAAGTCCATCTGATAGGTCTTCTTGTCGCCGGTCAGCGCCTTCGCCGAACCCACGGCGTCACGGTACGGGCCGTAGAAGGCCGAGGCGTATTTCGCGGCGTAGGACAGGATCAGAACGTCCTGAAACCCATTGGCTTCCAGCGCCTCGCGGATGGCCTGCACGCGGCCGTCCATCATGTCGGACGGCGCCACGACGTCGGCGCCCGCATGGGCGTGGATGAAGGCCTGCTCGGCCAACCGCTCCAGCGACGCGTCGTTGACGATGCGACCGTCCTCCAACACGCCGTCGTGGCCGTGGTCGGTGTAGCAGTCCAGCGCCACGTCGGTGATGACGCCGATCTCCGGCGCCGCGTCCTTGATGGCCTTGATGCAGTCGGGGACGAGGCCGTCGGGATCGGTCGCGCCCGTGCCGACGCCGTCCTTGATCGCCGGGTCGACGTTCGGGAACAAGGCGACCGCGGGGATGCCGAGGGATCGCGCCTCGACGGCCGCCTGGGCCGCCGCCTTGGGAGAAAGCCGAGACACGCCCGGCATCGACGGGACCGGCACGCGGTCGTCTGTGCCGTCGTGCACGATCAGCGGCCAGACCAGGTCGGCGGGGGTCAGCACCGTCTCGGCCACCAGGCGGCGCACCCAAGGGCTGGCGCGCAGCCGGCGCGGGCGGGCAAAGGGGAAGGCGGCGGGCTGGAACGGCACGGTCATGGGCGCTGCATAGTCCGAAGAGGGCGGCGGGGAAATGCTGATCGGGCCGATCGACTCCGGGGCAAAAAAAGCGAGTCGATCGAGTCGATCGGGTCTATGTCTGGGAGCGATGGCGGTCAGAGAAGCACGCGCCTGCGTCAGCTGCGGACGTGACGGCCCGACCGTCGGACGATAGAAGCGCGCCGACGGCCCGGGTCAGAGGCCGAAGGCTTTGGGAGCAGACATGGACTTCGCCCTCACCGACGACCAGCGCGCCATTCAGGACGCGGCGCGCGCTTTCGCCGAGGCCGAGCTGGCCCCGCATTCGGCCGAGTGGGACGAGACCAAGCATTTCCCCGTCGACGTCATGCGTCAGGCGGCGGAAATGGGCTTCGCCGCCATCTATGCGGGCGAGGAGCACGGCGGCATGGCGCTGGGCCGCGTCGAGGCGGCGGTGATCTTCGAGGAACTGTCGCGCGGCGACGTGTCGACGGCGGCCTTCATCAGCATCCACAACATGGCGACGTGGATGATCGACGGCTTCGGCTCCGACGACCTGCGCGCCCGCTACGTCCCCCAGCTGACGACCATGGAAAAGATCGCCAGCTATTGCCTGACCGAGCCGGGCTCCGGCTCCGACGCCGCGGCGATGCGGACCACGGCGACGCGCGACGGCGACTGGTGGGTGCTGAACGGATCCAAGGCCTTCATCTCGGGCGCCGGGACCAGCGACGTCTATGTGGTCATGGCGCGGACCGGGGAGGCGGGCCCCAAAGGCATCTCGGCCTTCGTCGTCGACCTGGGCACGCCGGGCCTGTCGTTCGGGGCGCAGGAGAAGAAGATGGGCTGGAACAGCCAGCCCACCGCCATCGTCAGCTTCGACGACTGCCGCATCCCGGCGGCCAACCTGCTGGGCAAGGAGGGCGACGGCTTCCGCTATGCCATGATGGGGCTGGACGGCGGGCGTCTGAACATCGCGGCTTGCTCGCTGGGCGGGGCGCGGCTGGCGCTGGAGACGGCGCAGGCCTACGTCGCGACGCGAAAGCAGTTCGGCAAGTCGCTGAACGAGTTTCAGAACATACAGTTCAAGTTGGCCGACATGGCGACCCAGCTGGAGGCGTGCCGCCTGATGGTGCTGCGCGGCGCCTGGGCCATCGACACGGGTCATCCGGAGAAGACCAAGTGGTGCGCCATGGCCAAGCGCATGACGACCGACCTGTGCTTCGAAATCGCCGACGAGGCCCTGCAGATGCACGGCGGCTACGGCTACCTGAAGGACTACCCGCTGGAGCGGATCGTCCGCGACCTGCGCGTCCACCGCATCCTGGAAGGCACCAACGAGATCATGCGCGTGATCACGGCTCGGGAGATGATGCGGCAGTAAAGAGGCGTCAGCTTTCGTCGGAAGACGGTGCAGCTGGATCGTGGCGGGATGGCTCCAACAGAACGGAGCCACCGCCATGCGTCTCATGATCCCGCTCGCCGCCGTCGCCTGCCTGCTCAGCGGTGCGGCCCAGGCGCAGGAATACCGCTTCAGCGCCAATGCCGACCGCGGCTATTCCAGCCAGGCGGAGTTTCCCAACGTCCAGGTGTCCCGCCGGGCCGACAATCTGGTCGTGTCGGTCCGCGTCGCCTGCGACACGCGCGACGCGGCACAGCGTCGACTTGAGATCACCCAAACCCTGGCCGCCATGGCGCGGGCCGCGGGGCTCGACGCCTCCATCGAGCTGGGGCTGGATTCCGGCGGCAACGTCGCCGATTTCGACGCGCGGATGATCCCGACCCTGCGGTTTTACAGCGACGACGGTCGCCCTGACACCAGCGCGGTGACCCTCGTCATCAAGACGCCGATCGCCGAGGGCGACACGCTGGAGGCGGCCTCGGCCCGCATCCGCGCCTTCGTCGAGGCGGCCCAGCGGGTCGGGCGCACGGAGCTGCGTCTGATGGACGATTGGGAGCCGACCGTGATCCGCCCCGATCAGTACCGCCCGGTCGTGCTGGCCGCCATCGCGGCGGACGCAGGGACGACGGCGGCTGCGTTCGGCCCGGCCTATGGCGTCGAAGTGACGGGCCTGTCGCGCCAAGTGACCTGGCGCCAGGCGGGGCCGCTGGAGCTTATGCTCTACATTCCTTACGCACTCAGCGTCACGCCGACGGGCTGAGCCTTTACCGCTTCGGCGACGCCGCCTATTCCGGCGCGCATGAACGACGAGCCTGAAGTCCTGACCCGCGTCCAGTCCGGGGTCGGACGCATCACCCTGAACCGGCCCAGGGCGCTGCACGCGCTGAACAAGGCCATGTGCGAGGCGATGACCGAGGCGCTGCTGGCGTGGCGCGACGATCCGGCGGTGAAGTCGGTGCTGATCGACCATGCGGGTGAGCGCGGCTTCTGCGCCGGGGGCGACATCCGCATGATCGCCGAGAGCGGGGCGGGCGACGCGTCGGAGGCGAAGGCCTTCTTCCTGACCGAGTACCGGCTGAACCAGCTGATGTTCGAATACCCCAAGCCGATCACGGCCATCGTGGACGGCATCGTCATGGGCGGCGGGGTGGGCATCAGCGAGCCGGCCGAGGTGCGGATCGCCACGGAGCGGACGACCTATGCCATGCCTGAGACGGGGATCGGCCTGTTCCCGGACGTGGGCGGGGGCTGGTTCCTGTCGCGCCTGCCGGGCGAGACGGGGACGTGGCTGGCGCTGACCGGGGCGCGACTGAAGGCGGCGGACACGGTCTTCCTTGGCATCCATTCCCACTATCTCCCGTCCGACGCGATCGAGGCGTTTCACGCGATCCTGAAGACCGACCCGGCGCATCCGGCGGACGTGGCCGACGGCCTCGAATCGGACCCGGGCGAGCCGACGATCGAGCCGCACGTCGAGGCCATCGATCGCCTGTTCGCGCACGACACGGTGGAAGCGATCTTCGCGGCGCTGGAGGCCGAGGGGACGGAATGGGCGGCGGCGCAGCTGGCGACGCTGAAGACCAAGTCGCCGCAGTCGCTGAAGGTCACGTTGCGTCAGCTGCGTCTGGGCCGCGCCATGCCCGACTTCGCGGCCAACATGGCGATGGAATATCGTCTGGGGGGCCGCGTGGTCCGGACCCACGACTTCCAGGAGGGGGTGCGCTCGGTGATCGTCGACAAGGACGGCCAGCCGAAGTGGAAGCCCGAGACGCTGGCCGGCGTGTCGGACGCGGACGTCGAGGCCCTGTTCGCGCCGCTGCCGGCGGATCAGGAGTGGACGCCGCTGTCCTGAGGCTTGCCCCGAACCGCGTTCCGCGCGCAGATGGTGCGGGCCGTTCAGGAGACCTCAATGCGAACCCTCATCCTCGCCCTCGGCGGAGCCGTGGCCCTTGCGGGCTGCATGGTGATCAATGTGACCGATCACGACGGCGGGCCCGGAGTGCACGTCTCGCATTTCGATTCCGACGCGACCTATGCCGCCGCCCTGGCCGACGCGCGCCGACCCGCGGCGGAGGTGGCGCGCGACGCGGCGCGCAAGCCGGCGGAAATGCTGGCCTTCGGTCACGTCGAGCCGGGCGATCGCATCGCCGACATCCGGCCGGAAGAAGGCTATTTCACGCGCCTGTTCGCCAACGTCGTAGGACCGCAGGGCCGCGTCTACGCCTTCGTGCCGACGCGCACGGCGGAGCGGGAGAACGCCTTCGCCGACGCCCTCGCCGCCGAGTACGGCAACGTGGTCCGCGTCACCGGCGCGCTGGACGCCATGAGCTTCCCGGAGCCGCTGGACGCGGTGTTCATGGTGCAGGAGTACCACGACTTCCACATTCCCGGTTTCAACACCGACGTGGGCCGGATGAACAAGGCGGTCTTCGACGCGCTGAAGCCCGGCGGATACTACGTCGTGATCGACCACGCCGGGCGGCCGGGCACGGGGAACACCGAGGTGCAGACCCTGCACCGCATCGAGGGCGACTTTCTGCGCCGCGAGGTCGAGGCGGCGGGCTTCGTCTTCGACGGCGAGAGCCAGGCCATCCGCAATCCGCAGGACGACTTGTCGATCAACGTCTTCGACGAACGGGTGCGCTTCCGCACCGATCAGTTCGTCTATCGCTTCCGCAAACCGGGCTGAGGGGACTGAAGATGCTCAGATTCAAGGGATTCATCGCCGCCGCCGCGACCGCCGCGGCGCTGACCGTCGCGGCCTGCGCCGGCCTGGGGCTGGGCGGTGGGCCGACGGCGGCCGACTACGTCGCGGCGTTGGCGTCGGATCCGCGCACGGACGCGGATCGGGAGCGGGACGCGGCGCGCATGACCGCCGAGACCCTGGCTTTCGCGAAGGTCCGGCCCGGCGAGCACGTGATCGACATGATCATCGGCGGCGGCTTCTTCACGCGCGCCTTCTCCGCCGCCGTCGGCCCGACCGGCC
The DNA here is from genome assembly GCA_943371835.1 of Afipia felis. Classification (GTDB taxonomy): domain Bacteria; phylum Pseudomonadota; class Alphaproteobacteria; order Caulobacterales; family Caulobacteraceae; genus Brevundimonas. The sequence continues at coordinate 15,230 of CALRWJ020000002.1, forward strand.
ACGTCACCGCATGGCAGCCGCAGGAGTTCGTCGGCTTTCAGGAAAGCTATGGTCAGGCGGTCCGCGACGCCGACGCCCTGGCCAATGCAGACGGCGTGATCTCGCCCATCGGCGCGCCGGTCTGGCCGACGGGGATCGATCTGGTGTTCACGGCCCAGAACTATCACGACCTGCACCTGACGCCGTTCCCCACGGACACGGCCTCGAAGGTCAACGCCGCGGTCTTCACCGCGCTGAAGCCCGGCGGGCGGTACGTCATCGTCGATCACAATGCCGTCGCCGGGTCGGGTCTGTCCGCAGCAAATGGCCTGCACCGCATCGACGTGGAGCAGGTGAAGCGCGAGGTGCTGGCGGCGGGCTTCGTGCTGGACGGCGAGAGCGCGATCCTGATGCGCGCCGACGACCCGCTGACGGCCAACGTCTTCGACGGCTCGATCCGGGGCCGGACCAGCCAGTTCATGCTGCGGTTCCGCAAGCCGGGCTGAACGGCGCCGCTGGCGACGGCGCGTCGAACCCGCTAACCCTCCCGCCGAGTCAGGACAGGGAGAGTTCGCCATGACGCAGACCGTCGCCTTCATCGGCCTGGGCAACATGGGCGGGGGCATGGCCGCCAATCAGGCCAAGGCCGGCCACGTGGTGAAGGCGTTCGACCTGTCGAAGGACGCCGTCGACCGGGCCGTGTCGGCGGGCTGTCAGGCGGCGGGTTCGGTGGCCGAGGCGGTGAAGGACGCGGACGTCGTCATCACAATGCTGCCGGCCGGACCGCACGTGCTGAAGGTCTATTCCGAACAGATCATCGGCGCGGCGCCGACCGACGCCCTGTTGCTGGACTGCTCGACGATCGACGTGGAGACCTGCCGCAAGGTGGCGGGGCTGGCGCGCGACGCGGGCTACGTCTTCGCCGACGCGCCGGTGTCGGGCGGAACGATGGCGGCGGACGCGGGGACGCTGGCCTTCATGGTCGGCTGCGACGAGCCGGAGTTCGCGCGCATCGAGGCGGCGCTGGAGCCGATGAGCCGCGCCACCTTCCGCGCCGGCGACCACGGGGCGGGGCAGGCGGCCAAGATCTGCAACAACATGATCCTGGGCATCACCATGCTGGGAACGTGCGAGGCGATCGCCCTGGCCGAGAAGCTGGGCCTCGACCCGGTCAAGATGTTCGACATCGTGTCCAAGGCGTCGGGCCAAAGCTGGTCGGTGACCACCTACTATCCGTGGCCCGGGCCGGTGCCGACGGCGCCGTCGAACCGGAACTATGACGGCGGCTTCGCCACCGCGATGATGCTGAAGGACCTGAAGCTGGCGCAGCAGGCGGCGGCGGCGGCCGGCGCCTCGACGCCGCTGGGCGCGCAGACCGAGGCGCTGTTCCAGATGTTCGACCGCCTGGGCTACGGCGGGCGCGACTTCTCGGCCATTCTGCAGCTGCTGCGGGGCAAGCTGGACGATCTTTCCAAGGGCTAAGCGTCGGCAGGGATCGGGTCACCTTCGGCGCGCACGCTGACGGCCATGCCCCTGATTGAGAACCGTTATCAATTAAGACCTTGCGACGATTTAACCGGCGTCCGGAATGGACTTTACCGGACCTCGGGCGCAAAACCCCGCGCAAGAACAGAGTCCACGCAGGCGCCCGGTTTGTACGACTACAAGGCCGCATTCGAGACCGCGATCGAGCAGGTGAAGGGGGAGGGGCGCTATCGCGTCTTCGCCGACCTGAAGCGCGTGCGCGGCAGGTTCCCGCGTGCGGTGCGCCGACGCGCCGACGGGACCGAGCAGGACGTCGTGGTCTGGTGCTCCAACGACTATCTCGGCATGGGCCAGCATCCGGCCGTGCTGGAGGCCATGAAGGCCGAGGTCGACGCGGCGGGCGCCGGCGCCGGCGGCACGCGCAACATCTCGGGCACCACCCGCTCCGCCGTCGACCTGGAAGCGGAACTGGCCGACTGGCACGGCAAGGAGGCGGCGCTGCTGTTCACCTCCGGCTATGTGGCCAACGAGGCGACCCTGGCGACGCTGCAGCGCATCCTGCCGGGCCTCATCATTTTCTCCGACAGCCTGAACCACGCCTCGATGATCGCCGGGATCCGGCACGGGGGCTGCGAGCGGCACGTCTTCCTGCACAACGACCTGGCGCACCTGGAATCGCTGCTGGCCGCGGCGCCCAAGGACGCGCCCAAGCTCATCGCATTCGAGAGCGTCTACTCGATGGACGGCGACGTGGCCGACCTGAAGGGCACGATCGCCCTGGCGAAGAAGTACGGCGCCCTGACCTATCTCGACGAGGTCCACGCCGTCGGCCTGTACGGCGCGCGCGGGGCGGGCATCGCCGAGCGCGACGGCGTGCTGGACCAGATCGACGTCATCGAATGCACCCTGGGCAAGGCCATCGGCGTGATGGGCGGCTACATCGCCGCCGATTCCGTGATCGTGGACGCCATCCGCAGCTGGGCCTCGGGTTTCATCTTCACGACCAGCCTGCCGCCGGCGTTGACGGCGGGGGCACTGGCCTCGGTCCGTCATCTGAAGGCCCATCCGGAGCTGCGCGAGCGCCATCAGGAACGCGCCGCGGCGCTGAAGGCCCGGTTCGAGGCGGCGGGCATCCCCGTCATGCCGTCCGAAAGCCACATCGTGCCGGTGTTCGTGGGAGATCCCGTCCACACCAAGATGATCTCGGACATGCTGCTGGAAGAGCACGGCATCTATGTCCAGCCGATCAACTATCCGACCGTGCCCAAGGGCACCGAGCGCCTGCGCTTCACGCCCTCGCCGGACCACGACGACGGCATGATGGACGCGCTGGTGACGGCCATGGATCGGCTGTGGACCCACTGCAACGTGGCGCGTCGCCCCGTCGCGGCCTGAAACGCCTGACCCTGGACGCGAAAAAGGCCCCGGAGCGATCCGGGGCCTTCGTCGTTCGCGCCGGACCTACCAGCGCCAGGCGTCGTGGATCGCCTCGATGATGTAGCCGTCGAAGCGATCGACCAGATAGATGTTGTTGTCGACCGACACCCACATCGTCCCCGCCGGCGCCCAGGGCAGGCCCCAGTAGGACGGGTCCCGGATCTCGTACCGCCAGAACAGCGACGGCAGATACTCGCCCTCGCGAAACCGTCGGCCCCAGTACGAGCGCGGCACGCTGTAGTAGCCGTAGTCCGGCGAGAAGTAGAAGCCGATGCGCACGCCCGAGAAGCCGCGGAAGCTGCGGTCGTTGCGCCACCAGTCGCTGCGCGAGTGACGACGGCTCCAGTCCCGGTCCCAGGTCGAGCGGTTCCAGCTGCGCCGGAACTGGTCGTAGTCGCGCCGGTCGGCCCGACGGTTGCCGCGGTCGTCGCGACGATCGTCCCGGCGGTCGCCGCGATCGTCACGACGGTCGCGCCACTGGCCATCGCGATCCTGGCCGTCGCGGCCGGGCCCGCCGCGGGTCTGATCATCTCCGCCGCGGCCCTGCCAGCCGCCGCCGTTCCGGCCGTCCCGCTGGTCGTCGCGTCGCTCGACGCGACGGTCCTGACGATCGTCACGGCGATCCTGACGGTCGTCCCGACGATCCTCGCGGCGTTGGGTTGGCGGCGTTTGGGGCGGCGGGGGAGGCGGAGGCGGAGGCGTCACGTCGGGACGGCGGCGCTCCTCGCCGCCTCCGCCGCCACCGCCGCCGCTCTGACGGGATTCCGCGCGCTCCTGCCGGCGCTGCTCGCGCGCCTCGGAGCGGGGGCTGTCCGGGTCCTGGGCCTGGGCGATCGCCGGCGCCGCAGCGGGCAGGGCGAAGGCGCTCAGGGCGCTGAAGACCAGAAGGGTTCGTTTCATTCTCGCGTCTCCGATCCGCTCCTGGCGAGCGGTTTCGAGCCAAGGTCAGGCCGCCAAGCTGAACCGGATGTGAACCATGTTCAGCCCGGCTCGACCGATTGCGAGAAGGCCCCGCCGACGGTCCGGCGGGGCCCATTCTGTCGCTGCAGGCAGGCGCGTCAGAAGACGTCGAACAGCACCTCGGCGATGATGCCCGTCGCCAGCGCGACCAGCACGATGTCGTTGTTGGCGTGCACCCAGCGATATCCCCGCGGCGCCGGACGCAGGCCGTAGAAATAGGGGTCGTTGACGTAGTAGCGGTGATAGGCGGGCGGCAGATAGGCTCCGCGGCTCCAGCGCTGATCGTAATATCGCGGCTCGACCCGGTAGTAGCCATAGCTGGGCGCGTACCAGTAGCCGTTGCGCCGCCCGCTGTAGTCGCGGAAGTCGCTGCGGCCCCGCCACCAGTCGCGGTCGTTGCGGTCCCAGCGGTCCGAGCGTCGGTCGTCGCGACGGTCGCTGCGCCAGTCCCGCCGGTCGTCACGACGGTCCGAGCGATAATCCCGACGGTCGTCGCGCCGGTCGTCGCGCCGATCGCGGCGGTCGTCCCGACGATCCTCGCGGCGATCCTGGCGCCAGTCCCGGTTTTGAGCGTGTGCGGCCAAGGGCACGGCGGTCGTGGCGAGCGCCAGGGCGACGAGCCCGGCGCGGGTCAGGCGATGCATAGGAGGTCTCCCAGTCTGGATCGCGCCAAGGTCCCGCCGCCATGATGAACCCGACCTGAACGCGGCCCTCATCCGCGCCTGACACGGTTGCGGACGTCGAGGCCGGCGCCCATGTCGCGTGCGACAGGAGACGCCCATGACGCGACCGATCGAGCTCTGGTACTGGCCCACGCCCAACGGCTGGAAGGTGTCCATCGCGCTGGAGGAGATGGGCCTGCCTTATGAGCTGAAGCCGGTGAACATAGGAACCGGGGAGCAGTTCCAGCCGGAGTTCCAGGCGATCAGCCCGAACGGGCGCATGCCCGCCATCGTCGATCCCGACGGTCCGGACGGCCCGCTGTCGATCTTCGAAAGCGGCGCGATCCTGCAATATCTCGGGATCAAGGCCGGCCGCTTCTACCCCCAGGATCCCGTCGGCAAGGCGGCGGTGGACCAGTGGCTGTTCTGGCAGGTGGGCGGGCTGGGGCCCATGGCCGGCCAGGCGCACCATTTCCGCCAGTATGCCGGCGCCCTGACGCAGGATCAGCGGCATCTGGCCTATGGCGTGCGTCGCTACACCGACGAGGTCCATCGGCTTTACGGCGTGCTGAACAGGCGGCTGGCCGAGCGCGAGTTCGTGGCCGGCGAATATTCCATCGCCGACATGGCCATCTGGCCTTGGGTCGTGCCGTGGGAGCGGCAAGGGCAGGACCTGGAGGAATTTCCGCATCTGAAGCGCTGGTTCGACGCCGTGGGGGCACGGCCGGCAGTCCAGAAAGGTCGTTGGCTGGGCAAGGATCTGAGCCGGGATCTGGCCAAGGCAGGTCGAGAAGCGGACGCCCAGCGCGCCATCCTGTTCGGTCAGCGGGCGTCCAAGACTTAAGGAGGGATTTCCGAACCCTTTCCGAGGGTTGAACGCGCGCCCTGGCGTTAGCGAAGCGGTGACGAAAAACTTTGCGCCGCCTTTCCGCCATTAACTTTAACTTCAAACCGGCGGTATTTCATCGCGCCATCAAGCGAGGCCAGAACGGCCTGGAGGACTGGTGATGATCGCGCAAGAAATGGCGCACGACGTTGCGGAAGCCGGGGCGCTGCCTCTGCCCACCCCCGACATGGACGGCGACGCGCTGTTCCAGCTGGGGCTGAAGTATTCGACCGGCACGGGCGGCTGCCCGATGGACCGGGTGTCGGCCCACATGATCCTGAACCTGGCGGCCATGATGGGCTCCGAGGCCGCGCGCGAATATCGCCGCGAGCTGTCGCAGGAGATGGATCGCGAGGAGATCGGCGAAGCCCAGCGGGCCGCCCGCCGCTGGATCGACGCCGGAACCAGCAGACTGGCCGCCTGATCGATCCTGGGCGCCTGAGCCCGCCGCGCCCGAGCGCGACGACCAGGGCGCCTAGAACTGCGCGTAACCGCCGCCGTTGATCGAGTAGCTGAAGCCGATCGGCAGCGCCGCGCGCACCTGGGTGAAGAAGTTGGCCAATTCGCCCAGCGTCGTGCGCGGGACGAAGATGATGTCTCCCCGGCGCACGGCCACGGCCGTCCCCCGGCGCGGCCGAAGATCCAGCACCTTCAGCATCCGCCGTCCGCCGGGCCCGCGTCGGATCAGCGCCACTTCCTGAGAGCGGGCCGTCGGCAGGAAGCCGCCCGCCTGGATCACCGCCTGATAGGCGTCGATGTCGCCCACCATTTCATAGACGCCGGGCGTGCGCACCTCGCCGTCCACCCAGACGCGGATCGGCCCCGCCTGCTTCAGCGTCACCTCGACGATCGGCCGGACCAGCTGCGCCGCATAGCCGTCCGAGACGTCGCGCTCCAGTTCCGCCAGCGTCCGGTCGGCGGCCATCACCTGTCCCAGCAGCGGCAGGGAGATGCGGCCGTCCGGTCCGACCTTCAGCGTGCGCGTCAGCTCCGGCGCGGTCGGCATGGCGACCTCGATCTCGTCGTTGGGATAGAGCAGGTATTCCGGCTCGTCATCGGTCCAGTCGGCGAAGGCCACGTCGGTGAAGCCCGCGCTGGTGGTCGGCCCGGAAAGCGGCGACCGCACGCGGGGCGCGCCCGCGCACGCCGCCAGGGGCAGGGCGGCCAGGCCGAGCAGCAGATGCCGGCGGTTGAAGTCCATGGGGCGAATCCCGACGCGACGGATCACTGTTGAGCCCGAAGGTGCGGCGTCATGGGTAACCGATGGTTAACGCCGAGGGGCGAAGGCTGAGGCTCCGGTTCAGTCTCACGGATTCGCGTCCTCGCCCATGCGCACGGCCACTGTCACCGCCCGACCGCGCTACGGCCTTCTGGACGTGATCGGCCTGCTGTTCCGCGAGTTCTGGATCATGGTGGTCGTCTTCCTGCTGGTCGTGGCGCTGGGCACGGCCTTCGTGCTGACCCTGGGCAAGACCTACACCGCCCGGGGCAGCGTCTATGCCGGCGTGGGTCAGGAATACGTCTATCAACCGCGCGTCGGCACGGCCGAGCGGGGCCAGACCCCCGACGTCGACACCGTGACCCAGTCCGAAGCGGCGCTGCTGAACAGCCGCGCGGTCAAGGAGCGTGTCGTCGACGTGCTGGGCGCGCCGGCGATCCTAGGGCCCAAGGCCACCGGCACGCCCGAGCAGCAGCGCGTCGCCGCGATCCGCGCCATGGAGTCCGGACTGTCGGCCGGCCCGGTCGTCGGAAGCCCAATCATCACCGTGACCTATGAGGCCGACGATCCCCAGCGCGCGGCGCGCGTGCTGAACGCCGTGATCGATCAGTATCTGGCGCACCGCCGCGCCGTCTTCGCCAACGCCAGCGCTCCCGCGCTGGGCGCCCAGCGCCGCGTGTTCGAACAGGACCTGGCCGACGCCGACGCGGCCTATTCGCAGTTCCTGCGGACCGAAGACATCGGCGACTTCGAGGCGACCAAGGCGGCGCTGGCCGCCAATTATCAGACGACTTATGCCGACCGGCTGTCGGTGCAGGCGCAGCTCAGCCAGGCCTCGCGCCGGCTGTCGACGATCGAGACCCAGCTGGCCTCGACCCCGCCGGAGATCGCGCTGCAGCAGGATCTGAACGTCTCGGCGCGCGACCAGATTCTGCAGCTGCGCAACGAGCGCGAACAACTCCTGGCCCGCTACCTGCCGGACAGTCAGCCCGTGCGCGACATCGAGGCCCGCATCAACCAGTTGGAAGGCTACGTCGGCTCGGGCCAGGGCGTGGGCGTGAAGGAGGTGCGCACCGGCCCGAACCCGATCTGGGTCGAGCTGGAGACCACGCGCGTCACCACCTTGGCCGAGCGCGATTCCCTGGCCGCGCGCCTGGGCGTGCTGGATCGCCAGCTTGGCGAGATCCGCGCGCGGCAGACGCGGATGACCGCGCTGGAATCGCGCAACGCCACTCTGGCGGGGCAGCGCGACGTGCAGAGCGCCTCGGTCAAGGAGTTCCAGCAGCGCGAGGCCCAGGCGCGCGCCGACGAAGGCCTGGTGAAAGCCGGCGCCGACGACGTCCGCGTTATGGAGCGGGCCTCTCCGCCGCTGCGGGGCAAGAGCCTGAAGCTGCCGTTGCTGGCTCTGGTCATCCTGTTCGCCGGCTTCACCGCCCTGTGCGTCGGCCTGCTGCGCATCTTCACGCGCCGGGGCTTCACGACGACGGCGTCCGTGGGCCGCACGCTGGACCTGCCGGTGCTGGCGGTCGCGCCGGTCAAGGCGGGGAGGGCGTGATGGCCTCTCCCCCGTGCCCCAGCGTCCGACCGATTCGATGATCGACCTGACGTCAGAGCTGGCGGGTCTGTGGGCAGCGCTCGGCCCCGCCCCCGCGCGCGGCGGGCGCATGATCCTGTTCGTCTCGGCGCTGGGCGGCGAGGGCGCCTCGACGGTCTCGCGCGAGTACGCGCGGCTGGCGGCGGTGCGCGCGCGTCGGCCGGTGTGGCTGATCGATGCCGATCTGGATCAGCCGGGGCAGCAGGAGGCGGTGGCTGCGGCGCCCGACCGCTTCGGCGCGCTGAGCCGGCCGGCCCTGGGGTCGCCCGACGGCAGCTGTTTCTATGACGTCCACCCGCCGGCGCGCGGTCGGGACGGCAAGCCGGTGGCGCCCGCTCGGCTGCTGACGGCGCGGTCGTGCCTGGGCGGACGGCTGTGGGTGTCGCGGTTCGCGGCCGAGCACGTCCGCGTGGGTCAGAGGGTCGAGGCGTCGCCCGATCCCGCCTATTGGAACGCCCTGCGTCCACACGCCGAGACGCTGGTCGTCGACTGCCCGGCGGCCGAACGCTCGGACACGGCGCTGACCCTGGCGCCGCTGGCGGACGCCGTTGTGCTGGTCGTCGCCGCCGAATCGACCGGCGCGGCGCAGGCCGGAGCTCTTCGTCAGGAAGTCGAGGCCGTCGGCGGCCGCATCGCGGGCGTCGTCCTGAACCGCTCGGCCTGGTCGCCGCCCGGCTTCCTCAAGCGCCTGACGGGCTGACGCGCTCCAGTCGGGCCAGTTCGCTGGCGCCGTAGAATTTCGGCTCGAACATCGACGCCCACAGCATCTTGCCCAGGCCGCGTGCGGCGCGGTCCATCGCGCTCGCCCGGCGCGGGCTCCGCGCGACCCACAGCACGACCGCCGCCACCGACCAGACGACGGCCTGGACCGCGCCGACGACCATCCACTTGGCAAGGGCGACGACGTCCCCGCGCGCGCGCGCCTCCTGGCTGGGGCCTTGGCCATAGGCGAAGGCGCGGCGCAGGGCATAGGCCATGGTGGCGCGGTGGGGCGGCGCGATCTCCCGCACCCGGGCGCCGGCGGCCCAGCCGAACCGCCCGCCCGCCGCGCGCACCTTGGCGAACAGGGCGTCGTCCTCTCCGCCCAGCTGGTCCGCCGCGACGTCGAACGGCGCCGAGCCGGGCAGGGCGGTCGCGCGCACCAGCAGGGCGTTGCCGCAGCCCCAAGGCTTGTCGATCAGTTGGTCGCGATCGGGACCCGCGCGACCGAAGAAGGCGTCCAGATGCGCCCGCGCCCAGTCCGGGGCTCCCTCCGCGACTCCGGTGATCGGGCCGAACACGACGTCCGCGCCGGTCGCGTCCTGCGCCCGCAGCAGCGCCGCAAGCCAGCCTGGCTCCGCCTCCTGATCGTCGTCGAGGAAGGCGATCAGCGCGGCGTGCGTCGCCGCCAGGCCCGCGTTGCGCGCGGTGGCCACGCCCGGTCGCGCCGCTGGGACGTAGGTGAGCGGAAAGGGGCTCAGAGCGCGCAAAGCCTCCACGGCGTCGGCGGCGGTGCCTGCGGGATCGTTGTCGACGACCACGATCTCCACGCCTTCCTCCAGGTCGCGCTGCGCGAAGACGGAGCGCAGGGCGCGCGTCAGGCTGGCGGGGCGGCGCAGGGTCGGAACGACGACGGCGACGCGGGCCACGTCACACCCGATCCGCATAGAGCGCGGCGCGATACAGGCGCAGCGAAAAGGCGCGCGCCGCCGCCGGCAGGGCCTCGGTCAGCGCCAGCCGCTTGAACCAGGGACGGATGGCGCTCAGGCCCGGCACGGCCTTCAGGCGCTTGGCCGCGCGATAGCTGGGATAGGTCGACACCACCTCGAAATGCCGGTCCACCACGCGCGCGAAGTTGGCGGCGGACTGTTCGTATTTGCCGGCCAAAGCGGCGGTCTCGTCCAGGCCCATGTGGGTGGCGGGCACGTCGACGTGGCGGACGGGCCAGCGGCGCGCCACGCGCATCGCCCACTCCACGTCCTCCCAGCCCCAGCCGCTGAAGCCGGGGTCGAAGGCCTCGGCCTCGAACACGTCGCGGCGGACCAGCAGGTTGGAGGTGTAGACGTATTTCTCGGGCGCCAGAGAGCGGGCGGCGGCGTCCAGGCATTCCGACCGAAGCGCCATCGCCCGATGCACGGCGAAGCGGGGCTCGGTCGACGCCTGCTTCAGCGAAAAGCCGCCGAAGGCGACGGCGGGATCCTCGGCGGCGATCAGCGCCAGCCAGTCGGACAGGAAGGTCGGCGCGTCCGGCATCATGTCGGAATCGAGGAACAGCAGATGGCGCCCGCGCGCCGCCTGAGCCAATCGATTGCGCCCTCGAGAGCGTCCTTCGTTGGTCGGCAAGGTGATCAACCGGACGGGGATGGCGACGCCTCGCAACAGGTCGATCAGCCGCCCGGTCAGCGCGGCGTCCCCCGTGCCGTCGTCCAGGATCACCAGTTCGGCGCCCGAGGGCGGCGCGGCCGCCAGCGCCTGGACCAGCGCCGACGGGTCGTCGCGCAGGAAGGGCATCAGCACGGACAGGACGGGCGTGGCCGTCGCCCACGCGGCGTTGTCTTGGACGCGCGCGCGCGACGTCATGCGACGGCTCCGGCCGCTCGCCGACGCGCGATGAGACGAAGCCCGAGGTCGCGCACCCCGGCGGCGTTCAGCGTGAGGGCGAGCAGGGCGTAGACCACGCCGCCGACCCCGGCCTTGAGCGTCAGTTCGCCGACGCCCCCGAAGGCCGGCATCGCCGCGACGACCAGAGCCATGCCCGCCGTCGCCACGCCGCAGCGGACCAGCGCGTCCCAGGCGATCGGCAGCGGCAGGCTGCGGCGGCCCAGGATCACGGTGGCCAAGAGACCGACGGCGAAGCTGATCACCGTCGCCCACGCCGCCCCGATCACGCCGAACCGCGGCACCAGGATCAGGTTGAGGACGACGTTCAGCCCCGCAGGCAGGGCCATGGCGCCGAGCAGGGCCGTCGTCTTGCGCCCCAAGGTGAAGGCCTGGCCGAAGTAGTAGGCCGTCAGACCGTAGAGCAGGGCCGACAGGGCGATCCACGGCGTGACCGACGTCGCCGCCGCGCGCAGCTCCTCGCCGATCAGGACGTCGGCCAGCGGTCGCGCCACCAGCGCCACCCCGGCCGCGGCGGGCAGGCCGATCAGCAGAAAGGTCGACAGCTGTTCGCGCGCCGCGACGGCCAGACGTTCCCGCCCGCCGCGCTCCAGCGCCATCACCAAAGCCGGCTGCCCCGCCGTGCCCAGCCAAAGGAACAGGACGTCCAGCGTCCGGTTCGCGATCGAATACCCGGCGTGATAGGCGCCGACCGCCGCTTCGTCGAGGAAGGCGGCCAGGAGGAACCGGTCCGTCGACGACAGCACGACCGTCAGGGCCAGCGACGCCGCGATCGGATAGCCATAGGCGGCGTAGTTCCGCATCCGCTCGGGCTGCAGCGTCGCCCCGCGCCCGCGCGCCCACTCGCCCGGCAGCACGAACGGCAGCACCAGCAGCGGCGCCAGGCCCAGCCCCATCAGCGGCGCCGCGCCGCCCAGACCGGCCAGGGCGCAAGCCACGCCGATGATCAGGCCGCCCGCGGTCACGACCATGTCGATCCGCGCGGACTTCGCCACCTCGCCCTCCGCGCGCAGCCGTTCCTGCGCCAGCTTGGCCAGACAGCGGACCGGACTGCCCATCAGACCCACGGCCACCGCCGTCTTGAACAGCGGCTCCGCCGGCCACAGCCAGACGACCAGGCCGACCGCGGGGACGAAGGCCAGGGTCAGCAGAAAGGCGGTGCGATACAGCCCCGCGAAGTGCCCGCGCAGGTCGTCGCCCGGCCTGGACGCGGCCCAGAAGCGCGCCATCGCCGCCTCCAGCCAGGTGAAGACCGCGACGTGGGTCAGGGTCATTATGGAGAAGGCCAGGGCGTAGCGGCCGAACTCTTCGGGCGTCAGCAGTCGGGTGAACAGGATGATGGCCAGGAACCCGACCACGCCCTGCACCACGTTGGCGGGCAGATAGCCCCAGACGCCCTTCCAGAACATGTCAGCGCACCGCCGCGCGGTCGCCCAGCAGGACGGGCACCGTCACGAACATGATCCAGAGGTCCAGCCAGACGGACTGACGCTCGACGTAATCCACGTCCAGCTGCACGCGTCGGCGCACGTCCTGGGCGGAGTGAAGCGGCCCGCGCGACCCCTTGATGGCGGCCCAGCCGGTCATGCCGGGCTTGATGCGGTGCCGGTGGGCATAGTCGGCGACCAGGCGTGCCGACTCGACCTGTCCGGTCTTCATCCCGACCGCGTGCGGTCGCGGCCCCACCAGGCTCATCTCGCCCGTCAGCACATTCAACAGCTGGGGCAACTCGTCCAGGCTGGTCGAACGCAGAATGCGGCCCAAGCGGGTGATCCGGTCGTCGTCGTGCGTGACCTGTCGGCTGGCCGTGGCGTCCGCCGCGGCGTGCTTCATGGTGCGGAACTTCCACACCACGATCTCTTCCTGATTGAAGCCGTGGCGGCGCTGGCGGAACAGGGCCGGGCCGGGGCTGTCCAGCTTCACCAGCAGCGCGATCAGCGCCATCGGCGGCAGCAGGGCCAGGAAGGCCAGCCCGCCCACAATCAGGTCCAGCAAGCGCTTGTTGAAGGCGCGCCGGTCGTCGTCGCGCGCGCTCAGCGGCGCGAGGCGGCTGTCCGCAAGACGATTGAGGGCGTCGTCGCGTTCCCCCGAGCGTGCAGGGTCAACCAGGAGGGTCACCGCGTTGGGCAGCGCGCCGAGGCGGCTCATCAGATGACGCACGCGCGCCTCGGCCTTGGGGTCGATGGCCAAGACGATGCGGTCGACGAAGGGCAGGATACGGTGGCTCAGCAAGGCTTCGGAGTCGCCCAGCACGGGCACGCCCTCGACCGCCTCCGGCGCGCGGGCCAGCCGGTCGTCGAACACGCCCAGCACATTGACGTCGCGCCGCTTCAGCGCCGCCCGGATCAGGCTTTCGGCGTGCCGCGTGGCGCCCACGACGACGACGTTGGGCGTCAGGACGCCGGATCGCCTCCAGCCCGCGACGCGGTCCAGCCAGACGAGGTGCAGTCCGTAAAGCGTCGCCAGCGAGACGCCGCCCCAGACCACGACGGCGGGCACGTTCTCGACGGAGCCGCTCAGCGCCCAAGAGGCGCCGGACGCCGCCGCAGTCGCCGCGAGCGCCAGACCGGCCAATGCGGCGAGATGCGTCATCGGTCCCCGCTGAGCGGAAAAGCGGTAAAGGTCGAGCGATCTCAGGAGGCCCAGCAGGACGACAGCCCCCAGCGCGAACGGCACGACCTGCGCGACCGAGGCCTGCGCCAGACCGGCGGGCGTCACCGCCCACGCGCACAGAGCGGTCACGGCGCAGATCACGGCCACGTCGATGGCGCGGAAGTAATGCGCCGCCAGTCGCGCGGCGTGACGTTGCCGCGCATTCAGCCAGACCGCCGGCCGGAAGGGCCCGCGCTTGCCGGCGCCGTCGGCCATGCCGCGCGCGGCCAGGTCGCGCAGGCCGCGCGCGTCCAGCGGCGCTTCGGCCGTCGCGTCGGGCGCGGTCGGCGCGGAGAGCAGGGCGGCGGTCGAGGTCATGCGGGCCGTTCGTCCGGTTCCGGGATCGACGAACTGTGTCACGCGGCCCTGACCATCCCCTTAATGTTCGCGCCGTCATGGCGCTGTTGCGCCGCCCGCGCGCCTCCGCTATCGACGCCGTCTGCCGGAGACGTGGCCGAGTGGCTGAAGGCAACGGTTTGCTAAATCGTCGTACCGGGTAACCGGTACCGAGGGTTCGAATCCCTCCGTCTCCGCCAGATCCCCCGGCGTCCCCGTCGATCCGCCGGCCGTCGGACAGGTGGCCGAGTGGTTTAAGGCAGCGGTCTTGAAAACCGCCGTGGGTGGAAGCCCACCGTGGGTTCGAATCCCACCCTGTCCGCCATCCCCGGGAACGGCGCCCGCGCCGACGGCTTATGTCCTGTGACCCCCGCAGGAGAGCCCATGACCGACCGTACATTGTCCGGCAAGAAGATCGCCGTCCTCGCCACCGACGGCTTCGAGCAGATCGAACTGACCAAGCCCGTCGAAGCGCTGAAGGCCGCCGGAGCGGAGGTCGAAATCGTGTCGCCCAAGACGGGCGCGATCCAGGGCTTCAATCATCACGACAAGGGTGATCAGACCTCCGTCGATCGCCCGCTCGATCAGGCGTCGGCGGGCGACTACGACGGCCTGGTGCTGCCGGGCGGAGTGATCAATCCCGACGCGCTGCGGCTGGAGCCGGACGCCATCGGCTTCATCCGTGACTTCGTGGGGGCGTCCAAGCCGATCGCCGCCATCTGCCACGGGCCGTGGACGCTGATCGACGCGGGCGCGGTGGAGGGCAGAACGCTGACCTCGTGGCCGTCGCTGAAGACGGACCTTTCGAACGCAGGCGCGACGTGGGTGGACCGGGAAGTCGTGGTCGACGGCGGTTTGATCACCTCGCGCAATCCCGACGACCTTCCGGCCTTCTGCGCGCAAATGATCGAACGGTTCGCCCAGGCTCCGCACGGGAGCTGACGCGCCCGTCGTCCTTAACCGAAGCATAACGGCCCGCGCGCATGCTTCGTTTTCATGCGCGCGACCTTGCTGCGAACGTTGACCATGATCCTCTCGGCGACGACGCTGGGGGGCTGCGCCATGGTCGGCCTCGGAGGGCGGGGCGGGGCGCCCGAGGTTCGGGATCCGGCGCCGATCGTCAGCGGCACGATGCGGCCCTATCAGGTCCGCGGGCGCTGGTATCAACCGGTGGACGACCCCGGCTATGACGAAGTCGGCATGGCCTCCTGGTACGGGGATCGTTTCGACGGTCGTCCGACCGCGACGGGCGAGATTTTCGACATGAACGCCCTGACCGCGGCCCACAGGACCTTGCCTCTGCCTGGACTGGTCGAGGTCACGAACCTGGAGAACGGCCGCCGCGTCGTCCTGCGGGTCAACGACCGGGGGCCGTTCGTCGACGGGCGGATCATCGACCTGTCGCGCGGGGCCGCGCAGGAACTGGGACTGCTGGAGCGCGGGGTCGGGCGCGTCCGTGTTCGCTACGTCGGGCGCGCGCCGCGGCTGGCGGGACGTCGCGCCGCGCTGGACGCGGGCTTCGAGGTCATGGCGCGCGTCGCCGAAACGGCTGGGGACGCGCCCGCTTTCTGAGGTCACGGCTCTTGGCCGCGTCGTCGCCTGTCGCCATACAAGGCGGGTGTGTCGTGGACGGTTCATCACATTCGAAGGCGGGGAGGGGGCGGGCAAGTCGACCCAGGCCCGCCGGCTGGCCGACGCCCTGCGCGAGCGGGGGATCGAGGTCGTCCTGACGCGCGAGCCGGGGGGATCGCCGGGCGGCGAGCGCATCCGCAATCTGGTCGTCACGGGTCAGGCGGCGGACTGGTCGCCGATGACCGAGACCCTGCTGATGTTCGCCGCACGCGACGATCATCTGCGCACCGTCATCCGCCCGGCGCTTGATGCGGGGAAGTGGGTGATCTGCGACCGGTTCAGCGATTCCACGCGCGCCTATCAGGGCGCGGCGGGCGGGATCGACCCGGCCTTCGTCGAAGCCCTGGACGCCGCCGTGGTCGGCGACGACCAGCCGGATCTGACGCTGGTGTTCGACCTGCCACCGCAGCGCGGCCTGGACCGCGCCATGGCGCGAGGCGAGGGGGAGACGCGCTTCGAGGGCAAGGGCGCCGCTTTCCACGCCCGTCTGTCCGAGGCCTTCCGCGCCATCGCCGTCGCGCACCCCGACCGCTGTCGCCTCATCGACGCCGACGGGGACGTGGACGCCGTGGCCGCCCGCGTGGCGCGCGCCGTGGAGGCCGCGGGCCTGTGACCACGCACGCGCGCGACCGGTTCGATCTGGTTCCCGACGTGGAGGCGGAGCTGGCGTTTCTGGACGCTCTGGATCGCGGTCGTCTGCATCACGCCTGGCTGATCTGCGGACCCGAAGGGCGCGGCAAGGCGACCTTCGCCCACCGCGCCGCCCGCCGCCTGCTGGGCGCGGCGGCGGACCCGTCGCGCGGCCCGCTGGGCGCGCGGCCGGACGACCCCGTCAGCCGGCTGATCTCGGCCCAGTCGCATCCGGATCTGCTGGTGCTGGAACGTGCGGTCGACGGCGGCAAGACCAAGCGGAACATCTCGGTGGATCAGGCGCGCGAGCTCCCGGAGTTCTTTTCCAAGAGCCCCGCCCAAGCGGGCCGCCGCGTGGCCGTCATCGACGCCGCCGACGATCTGAACGCCAACGCCGCCAACGCCATCCTGAAAACGCTGGAGGAGCCGCCGCCGAACGGCGTCCTGCTGCTGGTCTGCCACGCGCCCGGGCGGCTGATTTCGACCATCCGGTCGCGCTGCCGGCGGCTGACGTTCAAGCCCTGGGATGCCGGCGCGATCGCGGTTCTGCTGCGCGACGCCGTCGGCCTGGACGCCGAGGAAGCGCGCGCGGTGGCCGCCACGGCCGGCGGGTCGCCCGGCGCCGCCCTGGCGGCCGTCGGCGACGAGGCGCGGGCCGCCGACGCGCTGGCGCGGCGCTGGGTCCAGACGCCCGCCCCGATCGACCGGTCCGAGCGACTGGCGCTGCAGGGCTCCTTGCGCGGTCAGGACGGGGCCGCGCGGTTCGACGCCGTCATGGACCATCTGGCCGCCGCCGTCCGCGACCGCGCCTTGGCGGGCGGGGAGGGCGCGTCGATGTGGGCCGAGCTGTGGGCGCGTCTGACGGATCTGCCCGATCGCGCCGCCGGCCTGAATCTGGACCGCGGCGAGGTGCTGGCGTCGGCCCTGAACGATCTGGAGCGGACCAAGGCGCGCGCATGCTGATCGACAGCCACGTCAACCTTCACGCGCCCCAGTTCGACGAGGATCGCGACGCCGTCATCGCCCGTGCGCGTCAGGCCGGGGTGGCGCTGATGGTCGAAATCTCGGACCAGCTGTCCACGTTCGGCGCGACGCACGCGCTGGCGACCACGCACTCCGACATCTGGTGCACCGTGGGCGTCCACCCGCACGAAGCGCGGCACTACGCCGACCTCACGGCGGATCGGCTGATCGGCCTATCAGAGCTGGAAAAGGTCGTGGGAATAGGGGAGTGCGGACTGGACTTCCACTATGACATCAGCCCCCGCGACGTGCAGGAAGCCGTGTTTCGCCAGCACGTGCACGCGGCCCGAGCGACCGGCCTGCCGTTGGTCGTCCACACGCGAGAGGCCGACGACGTCATGGCCGGCGTTCTGAGAGAGGAGCAGGCCGACGGCCGCTTTCGCTTCCTCATGCATTGCTACACGTCCGGGTCTGAATTGGCGGAACAGGCTGCGGAAATGGGAGCCTGGTTTTCCGTTTCAGGCATCGCCACGTTCAAGGCCGCCGACGACGTGCGCGCCGTCATCGGGGCCATGCCCGCGGACCGGATCATCGTCGAGACGGACTGCCCCTATCTGGCGCCCGTGCCGCATCGCGGACGCCGCAACGAACCCGCCTACGTCGGTCACGTCCTGGACAAGCTGGCCGACATCCGGGGCTGGTCGCGTGAAGACGCCGAAGCGCGCACGACGGACGCCTTCTTCGCGCTGTTCGACCGCATCCCGAGGCCGTCGGGCGCATGACGGACGTGCTGAGGGTCACGATCCTGGGCTGCGGATCGTCCGGCGGGGTGCCGCGCGGCGACGGCGACTGGGGCGCCTGCGATCCTGCGAACCCACGCAATCGCCGCACGCGATGCTCGGCCTTGATGCAGCGACTGGGACCCGAAGGCGAGACGAACGTGCTGATCGACACCTCGCCGGATTTGCGCGAACAGGCGCTGGCGGCGGAGCTGAAGCACGTCGACGGCGTCGTCTACACCCACGATC
The DNA here is from genome assembly GCA_943371835.1 of Afipia felis. GTDB lineage: Bacteria > Pseudomonadota > Alphaproteobacteria > Caulobacterales > Caulobacteraceae > Brevundimonas. Next base: position 33,291 of record CALRWJ020000002.1, read on the forward strand.
ACGCCGACCAGACTCACGGGATCGACGACCTGCGCGTCTTCGCCATGCGGGCGCGTCGGCGAATTCCGGCCTGGATGGACCCGCCGACGCATGCCGCGCTGACCGGGCGGTTCGGCTACATTTTCGAGAGCGTTCAGGGATATCCGGCCATCCTCGACGCGTTGGAGCTTCCGCCTCATGGCCAGGCCTGGTCGATCGGCGGCCCGGGCGGTCCGCTGCCGGTCGTGACCTTCGACCAGGGTCACGGGCCCATCCGCAGCGTCGGCGTCCGTTGCGGCCCCGTCAGCTATTCCAGCGACGTCGACGCTCTGGATGAGGCGGCGTTGCAGGCCGTGCGCGGCAGCGCGCTTTGGATCGTGGACGCCTTGCGGTTCACGCCGCACCCGACGCACGCCCATCTGGACCGTGCGCTGGATTGGATCGCCGCGGCCGAGGTCGGGCGCGCGCTGCTGACGAACCTGCACATCGACCTGGATCACGATGTGTTGGCCTTGATGACGCCGCCGGGCGTCGAGGTGGCCGTGGACGGCTGGACCGCCGAGGTGCCGCTGCCGGCCTGACTGGATTTCGCATAATATGTCTTAGGCGAAGCCGACATTGGGCTTTTGATCCGCCGACGTCTAGGGTCGCCCCTCACACGGAGAGCCCCAATGGCGGGACTGAAGGACAAGCGCGGCTTCATCGACAAGGACCGCCTCGACCTGTCGGAACGTCAGGCCGTGGAATACTGGATGAAGCGCTGGGGCGTGACGCGCGAGCAGCTGACGGCGGCGCATCGCAAGGTCGGACGCCTGACCAAGGACATCGCGGCGGAACTCGGCAAGAAGCGCTGATCCCGCTCCGTCAATCGTGGCGGGCGCACCAGTCGCGCAGCGTGGACAGCCAGGCTTGGGGTTGCTCCAGCTGGATCCCGTGCGAGGCGTCCTCGATGACCCGCAGCTCGCCGTGGCGCAGACGCCCGACGTAGCCCTCCATCGCTTCGGGCGTCGCTTCGTCATGGCGACCGACCAGCAGCAGACTGGGCGCCGTGATCCGCTCCAGCAGATCGTCGCCGGCGTAGTCCTTCAGCGTCCCGTCGGAGACGAACTCGTTCGGACCCCACATGGTCCGATACAGCCGCGCGCTGAACGGCGTCTTCAGTCCGGCTGAATACGGCCTCAGCCACGCGGGCGCCTGGCCGCGGAAGTTGTACTGCGCATAGAAGGCGTCGGTGGCCGCGAGGTAGGCCGGCGTCTCGTAATCCCCGGTCTGGTCGCCCTTTATCAGCTCCAGCTGCACCTCGATCGGCAGGCGCGACCGCAGGCGGTAGCCGTCCGCGATCCACTGCGCCGTGGCGATCAGCGGCCCCTGCATGACGACGCTCTTCAGTCCCGCAGGCCGGCGCGCCGCATATTCCAGCGCGATCGTGCCGCCCCACGAATGGCCGAGAACGTGCAGATCCTGCAGATCCAGCGCCGCGCGGATCGCGTCGACTTCGGACACGAAACGTTCGACGGTCCAGTTGCGCGGGTCGTTCGGCGCGTCCGAGTTGCCGCAGTCCAGCTGGTCGTACAGGACGACCGCGCGATCCTCCGCCAGCGGCAGCGCCGGCAGGAAGGCGGCATGCGTCCCGCCCGGGCCGCCATGGATCATCAGCAGCGGCGCCTTGCCCGATTTGAGGTCGCCGTTCACGCGAACGTGGACGCGCCCTCCCCTGACCGGAACCATCAGGGTTCGGTCGGGGGCGGGGGGCGTCCATGAGTCCTGGCCCGCGGGGCGAGCCTGAGCCCTGCCCGCCCAGCCGAAAACGCCGGCGGCGGCCGCGATCCGAAGCGCGTCGCGGCGGTTCACCGGAAGGCTGGCCGCGTGGAACGCCGGAATGCGCATGACGCCGCCTTTCACACGAAGTTCGACCGCCCGCCGATCGCTCGACGGGCGGTCGAGGTCGGGTCTCAGCCCAGACGGTCCAGAACGGCGGCCAGCGCCTTCATGCGGCGGGCGTCGACGGCGCTGACGCCGCGCGCGTCGGCCGCGGCCGTCAGTCGCGCCGCGACGGCGTCGCCGGTGGCGGCGTCGGCAGAACCGGCGCGCCAGCCGTCGATCACCGCCTTGGCCTCATTCAGCAGAGCGGCGTCGGCGCCGGCGCGCGTCAGCTGATCGACGTAGGCCATGGCCACGTCCGGCGTGTCCGCCCATTCGACGCGGGTCTGCGTCTGCGGGTTGATGACGTCCATGCGGACGGCTTCGGCGGCGGCGATTTCGGCGGCCGACAGCTGATCCGACGGCACCAGGCGCAGCACGTCCAGACCCCGCGCGATTTCCGACGAATAGATGCGGCCGTTCAGCCAGTAGGCCGACCACGAACCGCCCACCATCAGCTTCTCGCCGTTCAACGGGCCGCGGTCGAAATAGGCGATCTCGATCGGCTTCGACGGGTCGGAGAAGTCCATCACGGAGATGCCGCCCTGGTACCAGGCCTGGACCATCAGGTCGCGTCCGGGAACCGGGATCAGGTTGCCGTTGTGGGCCACGCAGTTTTCGGTCGCGCCCTGAGCGGACGGCAGCTTGTGGAAGGCGCGTCCGCGCAGCTTGCCGTCGCCGCCGATCGTGGCGACCAGGTTCGCGCCCCAGTTGGCGGGATCCGTCGCCTGGCAGTGGGCGCCGATGCCGCCGCCCCACTCGTCGGTGAACACGACCTTGTCGCCCGTGTTGTCGAAGGTGGCCGAGTGCCAGTAGGCCATGTCCGGATCGAACAGGTCGGCGACGCGCTTCGGGTTCTCGGGGTCCGAGATGTCCAGGAAGATGCCGTTGCCCGCGCACGCGCCCGCGGCGCGGTTGATCTGCGGGAAGACGGTGATGTCGTGGCACTGGTTGGTCTGCGCCGTCTCCTGGCTGGTCACGCCGATCCGGCCGCCGGTCCACAGGCCGTCGATGCGTCCGTTGGCGTCGGCGAAGATGCGCGGGCGGCTGACGATGGCCGCGTTCTCCGGGTGATCCAGCGGCACCTTGATGACGTCGATCGAGAACAGGGCCGTGTCGGGGTTGCGGGCCGGGTCGCCGCCGGAGCAGATCGACAGCTCCTCGGCGCGGCGCACGCCCGACGTGCCCGAGTTGTAGATGTACAGAACGTTCGGATCCGACGACGGGACCTGGGTGTGCGTGTGCGAGCCGCGGCAGGTCTGAACCGCCGCCACCTGGCGCGGGTTCGACAGGTCGGAGATGTCGAAGATGCGCACGCCACGGAAGCGTTCGGCGTTCACGGCGCCCCCTGCCCCGCTGGTGCCGCAGTCCAGACGGCCGCGGTTCTCCTCGACCGACATGAACAGCAGATTGCCGTGCACCGAGACGTCGCCCTGACCGCCTGGGCAGACGACCGACAGCGCCAGCTCCGGCGTGCCGGAGCTGACGTCATAGGCGTTGAAGCCGTTGAAGTTGCCGACGAACAGCATGTTGCCCTGCATGGCCATGTCGGTGTTCGACAGGGCCAGGACGCTGAACGTCGCGGGGTTGGCCTGGGCGCGGGCGCTCAGGGCCTGGGCCTCTTCCTGGGTCGTCGGCGGCACGAAATTCATCGACGGATCGAAGAAGCCGTCGGGCGCCGTCATCGTGTGCTCCAGGCGCAGGCCCTTCGCCGTCGAGGCGGCGTCCAGGATGCCCGGCGACAGGTTCGACCGCGCGTCGGCGGTGATGGTCTGCGGCGAGACGGCCCCCTGCTGCTGGGCCTGGGCCGTCGCGGCGGCGCCGAACACCGCCAGCGCGGCCACGGAAGTCAGTAGCGTCTTACGAACGAACATGTGTCGCTCCCCTTTTAACGTAAGATCAGAACTCGGCGAGGAGGCTGCGCATCCTCAGGATTTCGGAAGACTGGTCGGCGACGACCGACGTCAGAAAGTCGGACAGCAGGGTGTCCTGCGCGGCGTCTTCAAGCGCCAGCAGGTCGCCCACCATGTCCAGCGCGCCCTGGTGGTGCTGGATCATGCCCTCGAGGAACAGGCGGTCGAACTCGGTCCCGCGCGCGGCGGCCAGGCGCGCCATCTGCGCCGGCGACAGCATGCCCGGCATCATCGGCGTTTCGGACGGAGCCATGGCGTGTCCGGCATGGGCGTCGTGGCCGGACATGTCGTGGCCGGCGTGGAGATCGGCGGGCGCGACGTCCTTGCCCCGCGCCTCCAGCCAGCCCCGCATCAGCGACATCTCGGCCTGCTGGCTGATCGCGATCCGGCGCCCCAGCGCCTTGACCTGATCCGACTGGCCGTGCGCCTCCAGCAGTTTCACCATCTCCACCGCCTGGGCGTGATGGACCAGCATGTGCTGCATGAAGCGGACGTCGGCGTCGGTGAAGGTGGTGCGCGCCAGATCGCGCGCCTGTTGCGGCGACACGGTGCGCGTCGCCTGACCCGGCGCCCCGGGCTGGAAGATCGGCGGCGCCGCCGGCGGGTCCTGGGGCGTCGGGTCCTGAGCGAACAGAACCAGCATCCCCGCCGCCATGGCCGTCAGACTCGACAAATCTTCGAACTCCCGCACGCGTCGGGGCGGAGACTAGGTCGCGGGCGGCGGCGGGGGCAAGCGCGAAAGCATGTCCGATCGTTCATGTTCGGCGGGCCGGACGGCCGCCTAGATGTGGATCACGCGTCCATAGGCGTCCAGCGCCGCCTCGTGCATGGCCTCGGACATCGTCGGGTGCGGATAGACGATGCCGTGGACGTCCTCTTCCGTCGCTTCCAGGGTGATGGCCGTGACGTAGCCCTGGATCATCTCGGTGACTTCGGCGCCGATCATGTGCGCGCCGATCAGAGCCCCCGTCTTCGCGTCGAAAATCGTCTTCACGAAGCCCTCGGTCTCGCCGGAGGCGATGGCCTTGCCGTTCACCTTGAAGGGGAAGCGACCGATTTTGACGTCCCGCTTCTCCGCCTTCGCCTGCTGTTCGGTCACGCCCACGGAGGCGACCTGCGGCTGGGCGTAGGTGCAGCCGGCGATGGGCGAATGGACGTTGGGCGTCTTGAAGCCGGCGATGTGCTCGGCGGCGTGGATGCCCTCGTGGCTGGCCTTGTGCGCCAGCCAGGGCGCGCCGGCGCAGTCGCCTATGGCGTACAGGCCCTTCACGTTCGTCCGGCAATGGCCGTCGATGGTGATGTGGCCGCGATCCATGATCACGCCCAGCGCCTCCAGCCCGATGCCGTCGGTGTTGGCGGTGATGCCGACGGCCGAGATGCAGACCTCCGCCTCCAGCGTCTCGGCCTTGCCGCCGGCCTCGATCGACACCTTCACGCCGGACGTGTCCTTGGCCACCTTCGTGACCTTGCAGCCGGTGCGGAACTTCATGCCGCGCTTCTCGAACGCCTTCTGCGCGGCCTTGGATACTTCCTCGTCCTCGACCGGCATGATGCGCTCGACCGCCTCGACCACCGTCACCTCGGCGCCCAGCGCGCGATAGAAGCTGCCGAACTCGATGCCGATGGCGCCGGAGCCGATGACCACGATCGATTTCGGCATCGATTTGGGGGCCATGGCCTCGCGATAGGCCCAGATGCGCTCGCCGTCCGCTTCCAGCCCGATCTGCGGAATGGCCTTGGCGCGGGCCCCGACAGCCAGCATCACCGCCTTGGCCTCGACCGTGCGCGAACCGCCGGCCTTCAGGGTGATGACGACCTTGGGCGCGTCCTTGCCCTTTTTGAGCTCGGCCGTGCCCTCGATGACCTCGATCTTGTTCTTCTTCATCAGGAAGCCGACGCCGCTGTTCAGCTGCTTGGCGACGTTGCGCGAGCGCTGAATGATGGCGTCGAAGTCGAAGCCCACCTTCTCCGCCGACAGGCCGTAGTCCTTCAGGTGCGAGAGGCTCTCGTACTTCTCGCCCGACTTCAGCAGCGCCTTGGTCGGGATGCAGCCCCAGTTCAGGCAGATGCCGCCCAGGTTCTCGCGCTCCACGATCGCGGTCTTCAGGCCCAGCTGGCTGGCGCGGATGGCGGCCACGTAGCCGCCGGGGCCCGAGCCGATGACGATCAGGTCGAATTCAGCCACGGTCTCGTCCTTACGCCAGCATCGTCACGGGATCTTCGAGCATCGCCTTGAACGCCTGCAGGAAGCGGGCGCCGACGGCGCCGTCGACCACGCGGTGATCGCACGTCAGGGTCACGGTCATCACGGTGGCGACGGCCAGCTGTCCGTCCTTGACGACCGGGCGCTGCTCTCCCGCCCCGACGCTCATGATCGCGCCCTGCGGTTCGTTGATGATCGAGGCGAAGGCCTTGATGCCGAACATGCCCAGGTTGGACACGCTGAAGGTGCCGCCCTGGAACTCCTCGGGTTTCAGCTTGCGGTCGCGCGCGCGCTTGGCCAGGTCCTTGGCCTCGGTCGCGATCTGACGCAGCGACTTGGTCTCGCAGGCGCGGATGATCGGTGTGATCAGGCCGCCGTCGATCGCCACCGCCATCGCCACGTCGGCGTTGTGGTGCATGGCGATGCCTTCGGGCGTGTAGCTGGCGTTCGCCTCCGGCACCGCCTTCAACGCCATGGCCGAGGCCTTCAGCACGAAGTCGTTGACCGAGACCTTGATCCCGTCCTTTTCCAGCATCGCATTGACCTTGGCGCGCGCGGCCAGGAGGCCGTCGATCTCGCAGTCGATGGTCAGCGGGAAATGCGGCACGTCGCGGAAGCTGTCGGTCAGGCGCCGCGCGATCGCCTTGCGCATGCCGTCCAGCGGGATCAGGTCATAGCTGCCGGCCGGGATCCCCTGTTGCTCCAGCGACAGGACCTGGCGCGGCTCGCCCTTCGGCGCGGACGCCGCAGCGGGCGCCTTGGCCCCTGCCCCGCCCTTCAGGCCTTCGACGTCCCGCCGCACGATGCGGCCGTGGGGCCCCGTGCCGGCGACTGAGGACAGATCGACGCCGTTCTGCGCCGCGATCCGGCGTGCCAGCGGCGAGGCGAAGACGCGTTTGGCGTCGGCTTGCGCAGGCGCGGCGGGGGCCTTGGGCGCTTCGGCCTTCGCGGGTGCGGCGTCGGACTTGACCGGTTCGGCCTTCGGGGTCTCGGCTTTCGGGGCCTCGACGGCCTTGGGCGCAGGCGCGGCGTCGTCGCCGGCCAGGCGCGCGATCGGGGTGTTGACCTTCACGCCCTCCGTGCCCTCGGGCACCAGGATTTCCAGCACCTCGCCCTCGTCGACGGCCTCCACCTCCATGGTCGCTTTGTCGGTCTCGATCTCGGCGATGACCTGACCGGCGGAGACGACGTCGCCGACCTTGACGTGCCATTTGGCCAGCACGCCCTCTTCCATCGTCGGCGACAGGGCGGGCATCAGGATGTCGGTCATTGAACGTCCCCCTTGCGCGCGTCGGGTTCGGCCACGGTGCGGACGTCGTCGGCCGAGATCACCTCGGACATGCCCTTGAGGATCTGGTTGTAGACCTGCTTCTCGTCCGCGCCATGCCGCACCTGATAGCCGTGCGCCATGTGCCGCGCGGCATAGGCCAGCATCCGGCCGAACTGCGTCGGATCCGAAAAGGCCGGCTTGACCGACATGACCGGCTCGCGGCGCGACCACCACATGCGCAGAATTTCGATGGCCTCGGGGTCGGCGGCGACGCTGTCCGGCACGTTCAGCCGGTGTTCGACGGGTTCGCTCATGCCGTCACCTGCTTCACGGCGGCGATGATCTTGTCCACGCCCGGCAGCGACAGCGCCTCCAGATTGGCGGCGTACGGCAGCGGAACGTCCTCCTGGTGAACCCGCAGAGGAGGCGCGTCCAACCAGTCGAAGGCGTGCTCGATCACCCGCGCCACCACCTCGGCCCCGACGCCCATCGGGCCCCAGCCTTCCTCGGCCGAGACCAGGCGGCTGGTCTTCTTGACGCTCTCGACGATCGTGTCGGTGTCCAGCGGACGCAGGGTGCGGATGTCCACGACCTCGCAGCTGATGCCTTCCTCGGCCAGTTTCTCGGCGGCCTGCAGGGCGAAGCCGACCATGCGGCTGTGGGCCGTGATGGTGACGTCGGTCCCCTCGCGGCGGACCTTGGCCTTGCCGATCGGCACGACCCAGTCCTCGACGTCGGGCACGTCGAACTCCAGCCCGTACATCATCTCGTGTTCCAGGAAGACGACGGGGTTCGGATCGCGGATCGCCGCCTTCAACAGGCCCTTGGCGTCCGCCGCGTCATAGGGCGCGACGACCTTCAGACCGGGCACGCTGGCGTACCAGGCCGAATAGTCCTGGCTGTGCTGGGCCGCGACGCGGCTGGCCGCGCCGTTCGGGCCGCGGAACACCATCGGGCAGCGGATCTGACCGCCCGACATGTACAGCGTCTTGGCCGCCGAGTTGATGATGTGGTCGATCGCCTGCATGGCGAAGTTGAAGGTCATGAACTCGACGATGGGCTTCAGGCCGCTCATCGCCGCGCCCACGCCGACGCCGGCGAAGCCGTATTCGGTGATCGGGGTGTCGATCACCCGGCGCTCGCCGAACTCCTGCAGCAGTTCGCGGCTGACCTTGTAGGCGCCCTGGTACTGCGCGACTTCCTCGCCCATCAGGAAGACGCTCTCGTCGCGACGCATCTCCTCGGCCATGGCGTCGCGCAGGGCGTCGCGGATGGTGGTCTTCACCAGCTTGGCGTCGGCGGGAATCTCCGGATCGCGCAGTTCCACCTTCGGGCCGGCGGCGGTCGCGTCTGTCTTCTCGAGCTCTCCCGAGGCGTCAGCCGGGGCGGCGGCCGGCGACGGCTTGGACGCGTCGGCCTTCGGCGCGGACGCTCCGGCATCGTCGCCCGACAGGCGCGCGATCGGCGTGTTGACCTTCACGTTCTCGGACCCTTCGGCCACGAGGATTTCCAGCACCTCGCCCTCGTCGACGGCCTCGACCTCCATGGTCGCCTTGTCCGTCTCGATCTCGGCGATCACCTGGCCGGCCGACACCGTGTCGCCCGCCTTGATGTGCCACTTGGTCAGCGTGCCCTCTTCCATCGTGGGGGACAGCGCCGGCATCAGGATGTCGGTCAACGATCAGGCCTCCACGTAGACGTCGGTGTAGAGCTCGGACGGGTCCGGCTCCGGGCTTTCCTGGGCGAACTGCACGGCTTCGGCGACGATCGACTTGATCTCGGCGTCGATGGCCTTGATCTCGTCCTCCGTCGCCTTGGCGTCGGACAGCAGCTTCTTCACGTGCTCGATCGGGTCGCGCGTCGTCTTGACCTCATCGACCTCCTCCTTGGTCCGGTATTTGGCCGGATCGCTCATGGAGTGGCCGCGATAGCGGTACGTCTTCACTTCCAGGATGAAGGGGCCGCCGCCCTCGCGGGCACGCTTCACCGCCCGCGCAGTGGCGTCGCGCACGGCCAGCACGTCCATGCCGTCGACCTGCTCGCCGGGGATGCCGAAGCTGGCGCCGCGCATGTAAAGCTCGGTCGTCGCCGAGGCGCGCTCGATCGAGGTGCCCATGGCGTACTGGTTGTTCTCGATGATGAAGATGGCCGGCAGCTTCCACAGCTGCGCCATGTTGAAGCTCTCGTAGACCTGGCCCTGGTTGGCCGCGCCGTCGCCGAAATAGATGAAGCTGACCGAATCGTCGCCGCGGTACTTGCCCGCGAAGGCCAGGCCGGTGCCCAGCGCCACCTGCGCCCCGACGATGCCGTGGCCGCCGTAGAAGCCGGTGGCCGTGTCGAACATATGCATCGACCCGCCCTTGCCCTTTGACGAGCCGCCGATCCGGCCGGTCAGCTCGGCCATGACCTCTTTGGGATCCATGCCGGCGCACAGCATGTGGCCGTGGTCGCGATAGCCGGTGATGATCTTGTCGTGGCCCTGCTTGACGCTCTCCTGAACGCCCACCGCCACGGCCTCCTGGCCGATGTACAGGTGACAGAAGCCGCCGATCAGACCCATGCCGTACAACTGCCCCGCGCGCTCCTCGAAGCGGCGGATCAGCAGCATCTCGCGATAGAAGCGGAGGAGGTCCTCCTTCGACGCCGTCGGCGTGTTCGGAAGCTTCTTGGGGGCAGTCTTTTCGGAGGGGGCTTTCGCCATCCGCCATCTCCCGGCTGGACCCCAGGGCCGGGGCCTTCTGACTTTACGGAATGGGGCTTTAGCAGCCTTGGTTCCGGAAAGGCAAAGCCGGGATCACGGCCTGTAACATCAGTTTAGGCGGCGCGACGGTCATCCCTGGGCGCCGCCGTCGCCTGAACCTCCACCACCACGTCGCGCGGGTCGGAATAGCCCAGCAGCGCCCTCGCCCGCTCTTCCAGCAGGTCGCGCGACAGGTTGTCGTCGCTGAGGTGACGCACGCGCGTCTCCAGATCGGCCCGCTCGGTTTCCAGCCGCACGGCCTCGGCCTCGCGCGCCTGCAGTTCGACCGCGCGGTCGTGCGCCGACAGCAGGCCCAGTCGGCCCGTCAGCGCCTGGATGGAGAGATACAGCACCGCCAGCATCAGAAAGGCGGTCACGCGATACGGCTTCATTCGGTCCAGCACGTCGGACGCTCCTTCTGAGCGCGGGGGATTCCCTGATCAGGAATGACCGAAAATGCCTAACGAACCGTAGCTTCGCCGTATTACCTCAGCAGCATTCCGTCGCCGTAATACTGGCCCTGGTCGCCCAGCATCTCCTCGATGCGCAGCAGCTGGTTGTACTTGGCCGTGCGGTCCGAGCGGGCCAGCGAGCCGGTCTTGATCTGCCCGCAGTTGGTGGCCACGGCCAGGTCGGCGATGGTCGAGTCCTCGGTCTCGCCCGAGCGGTGGCTCATCACGGCCGTGTATCCGGCGCGATGGGCCATGTCGACCGCATCCAGCGTCTCCGAAAGCGTGCCGATCTGATTGACCTTGATCAGGATCGAGTTTGCCAGCCCCTCGCCGATGCCCGCGGCCAGACGCACCGGATTGGTGACGAACAGGTCGTCGCCCACCAGCTGCACCCGGTCGCCCAGACGCTCAGTCAGCGCCTTCCAGCCGTCGAAGTCGTCCTCGGCGCAGCCGTCCTCGATCGACACGATCGGGAAGCGTTCGCACAGGTCGGCCAGATATCCGACCATGCCCTCGTGGTCGAAGGTCTTGCCTTCGCCCGCCATGACGTATTTGCCGTCCTTGAAGAACTCGGTGGCCGCGACGTCCAGACCCAGGTGGAAGTCCTCGCCGGCCAGATAGCCCGCCGCCTGCCCCGCCTTCGTGATGAACTCCAGCGCTTCCTGCGCCGAGGCCAGGTTCGGCGCGAAGCCGCCCTCGTCGCCGACGTTGGTGTTGTGCCCCGCGTCCTTCAGCGCCTTCTTCAGCGCGTGGAAGATTTCCGTGCCCATGCGCAGGCTCTCGGAGAAGTTCTCCGCCCCGGTCGGCAGGATCATGAACTCCTGGATGTCGATCGGATTGTCGGCGTGCGCGCCGCCGTTGATGATGTTCATCATCGGCGTCGGCAGGATGCGCGCCGAGATGCCGCCGACGTAGCGGTGCAGCGGCAGTCCCGCCGAAATCGCGCTGGCTTTGGCGCAGGCCAGCGACACGCCCAGGATGGCGTTGGCGCCCAGGCGGCCCTTGTTCTCCGTCCCGTCCAGCTGGATCAGGGCCTCGTCGATGCGGCGCTGGTCCTCGGCGTCCATGCCGGACAGGGCGTCGAAAATCTCGCCGTTGACGGCGTCGACCGCCTTCTGGACGCCCTTGCCGCCCCACAGGTCCTTGTCGCCGTCGCGCAGCTCGACCGCCTCGTGCGCGCCGGTCGAGGCGCCCGAGGGCACAGCCGCGCGACCGAAGCTGCCGTCGTCCAGAATGACGTCCACCTCGACCGTCGGATTGCCGCGGGAATCGAGGATCTGGCGGGCGACGATGTCGGCGATGTCGGTCATGGAGAGGTCCAGCGGCTGAAGGGTCCGCGCCGTTTAACGCAGACCCTCCGACTATGCCACCTGGGGCTTAGGAACAGCCCTCGACCAGCTGGATCGACGGATCGCCCCCGCGCACCGCCGCGACGCGCCCGTCCGTGCCGATCTCGTACACCAGGCCGCGCGCCGCTGGGTCCTGGACGTAGGCCTCGGTCTGCGGCGTGGTCCAGGTCGTCAGATATTCCGCCGGGGCGGAGCTGTACTTGTGCGGCGTGGCCTTCAGCGCCGGGCCATACGCGGACTTCACCGCCGACGCTTCGTCGCCCACGCCGAAGCCGCGGTCGCTCTTCAACGTCGAGCCGCGGATCAGCGAGATGCGCGTGACGCGGTCGTTCTGGATCATCACCAGCGTGCCCTCGGGCGCGCGGGCCGGGCGGAACTCCTCGCATTCCGACGGCTGGGCCGCCGCCCCGGCGCTGGCGGCGTCGCCCCAGGCGGACACCACTTCGGCGCGCGTCATGCCGATGCGCAGCGGGCCGAGGCCCGTCGCGGTCAGGACGTTGCCGTCTGCGGGAGTCGTGGGCGTCGTCGGCGTCGCGGGATCGGCCGGCGCGGTCGGCTCGGCCGGCGCAGCGGGCTCCTCGGCCGGCGGCGCGCCGCAGGCGGCCAAGGCCAGGGCCGAGGCGGCGACGGTGATCAGGGTCAGGCGCATGGAAGGCTCCGAAAGTGTGGAAGCCGACACAACGCACGAAAACGGCGCGCGGGGCCACCGCGCGCCGTTCTAAATCCTCGGACGTGCTGGAAGACCTAGTCTTCCTTGGGCGTCAGGACCTGGCGACCGCGATAGGTGCCGGTCTTCAGGTCAATGTGGTGCGGGCGCTTCAGCTCGCCGGTGTCCTTGTCCTCGACGTAGGCGTTGGTGCCGAGGGCGTCGTGGGCGCGGCGCATGTTGCGACGCGACGGCGATACTTTGCGCTTGGGAACGGCCATGTCCGTCTCGATCTTCAGGCTGGGCGCCGCGGGACGAACCTCAGCGCGCGTAAATACGACTGCGGCGACCGGGGGCCGCTGCGGGAGGCGGGCTTATGCCGGAACGTCATGGCGATTTCAAGCCTTGAGCCTGATCGGCTGAGGCGGGGTCGCTTCGCGATTCCGCTGAGGCCGTGAATCAGGCTCCAGGATCATGCGAGTGCGTGATTCACGGTTCGATTCGAACCTCGCGACGGTTCAATCCGAACCGATCACGCTCTTGCGGCGCGCCGTCCAGTCTTCACGCGAAAGGGCGTAGAAAAAGCTGTCCTTCCACTGGCCGCCGACGTTCCATGTGCGCTCCGCGAAGCCGGTGCGGACGAAGCCCAGCTTCTCCAGCAGACGAATCGACCCGGCGTTCTCCGGATCGACGTCGGCCGTCGCAGCGGGATGATCGGTGACCGCGAACAGTCGGTCCAGAACCGCGGCCACCGCCTCGGTCGCCAAGCCCCTGCCCCAGACGTCGGGATGAAGGATGTAGCCGACGTCCGGCGCCTTCCAGAAGCCGGCCTTGCCCACCACCCGGCCCTCGACCTCGACGAGGAAGTCCAGTCCGGAGTTCTGGCGGGCCATCATCGACGCCAGCCAGCCGCGGGTTTCCTCGAGCGTTTCGTGCGGTGGGGACGACCACCACGTCATGGCCTCCGGACGCGTGAACACGTCGTGCAGGGCGTGCAGGTCGTCCTCGCGCGCGGGCCGCAGAATCAGCCGGCCGGTCCGAATCTCGGACGTCGTCACCCCAGCGCCTTTTCCAGCACGACGAAGGCCAAGTCGCTCCTCCGCGGGATGCCGAAGCGGGGGTCGGTCGCCGGGAAGGGGCGGCGCTCGCCCGTCAGGCGATAGCCGCGCCGCTGGTACCAGGCGATCAACTCTTCCCGCTGGACGATGACCGTCATCTCCATGCGCGAAGCCCCGAAGCGGTCGCGGGCCAGCGCCTCAGCCTCCTCGATCAGCCGTCGGCCCAGCCCCCGCGCCTGCATCGGAGCCGCCACGGTAAGCATGCCCAGATAGGCCAGGCCCCCACCCTTGTCGGTCACGTGGACGCAGCCGATCAGCTCGCCGTCGCGTTCTGCGAGGAGGATGACCTGCGTGGGATCGCCCACGCTTTCCGTCAGCGCCGCCTCGTCGATCCGCGCGGCGTCCAGAAGGTCGGCCTCATGCGTCCAGCCGATCCGCGCCCGGTCGCCGCGATAGGCATGGTGCACCAGCGGCTGCAGCGTCGGCACGTCGGAGAGGACCGCGTGGCGGAAGCGGACGTCATCCATCCGACAGCATCCCCGCCACGGCCTCGCCGATCGCCAGCGAGCTGGTCAGTCCCGGGCTCTCGATGCCGAACAGGGCGACCAGGCCCTCGATGCCGTGGTCGTCGGCGCCGCGCAGCTGGAAGTCCGGCTGCGGCTCGCCCGGTCCGTGCAGCTTGGGCCGGATGCCGGCATAGTCGGGCGTCAGCCGCTCTGCGTCCAAGCCCGGCCAGAAGCGCCGGATGTAGCGCGCGAACTCGTCGCGCTTGGCCGGATCGACCGAATAGTCCTCGGTCTCCACGAAGACGAGATCGGGCCCGAACACGCCCTGCCCGCCCAGATCCTTGCGGTAGTGGGTGCCCAGCGCGCCGGGGATCGGCGGCGGATAGATCAGGCGGTCGAACGGCGCCGCCCCCGTCAGCCGGAAATAGACCCCCTTGCCGAAATGGGCTTCGGGGATGCGCGCCGCCGGAAAGCCGTCGATGCGCGCGGCCACGTCCTGCGCCTGAAGCCCCGGCGCGGTGACCAGCAGGCGGCAGGTCAGCGTGGCCCCGCCCTCACCGCCCGCTGTGACGGAGAAGCCGCTGCCGGCCAGCGGTTCGGCCCGCTCGAACGGCGTCCCGACCACGACCGACCCGCCCGCGTCCTCGATCTCGCCCCGCAGCGCCAGCATATAGCCATGGCTGTCGAACACCCCGCTCTCGGGCGACAGGATCGCCGCGTGCACGTTCAGCTGGGGCTCCAGCGCGCGGGCCTGCGCGCCGGTCAGGTGCTCCAGACGTTCGACCTCGTTGGTGGTCGCCTGCTGAAAGATGGTCTCGATCCGCTCGACCTCGGCCGCCTCTGTCGCCACCACCAGCTTGCCGCACTTCCAGTGCTCGACCTTGTGGCTCTCCAGAAACGCGTACAGCGCGCGCCGCCCCGTCACGCACAGCCGCGCCTTCAGCGAGCCGGTCGGATAGTAGAGCCCGCCGTGGATGACCTCGGAGTTCCGGCTGGAGACGCCCTGACCGATGTGGCCTTCCTTCTCCAGCACCAGCACCGTCAGACCGCGCTTCGACAGCGCCCGCCCGCAGGCCAGGCCCACCGCCCCCGCCCCCACCACGACGGCGTCAAAGTCGAAGCTCATGCCGCCCGCCCGTATCGCCGCGCCGCCTCGGCCTCGAAACAGCCGATCAGCCTGCCGACCGCGCGGTCGAAGTTGGCGTGCAGCATGGCGTCCAGCAGGCGACTCTTGAAGGCGAAGTCGATCATGAACTCGATCCGCGTGCCCCGGGGGTCCGGAAAGAAATCCCAGCGGTTCTTCAGGTGCCGGAACGGGCCGCTCAGCAGCCCGACCTCGACCCTGTGACGGTTCGCATCATGCCGCACCCAGGTGGCGAAGCGTTCCTTCAGGAAGCTGAACCCCACCTGCGCCTCCGCGTCGACCAGGCCGACGCCCGGCGCCTCCTCGCGGGAATTCCACGTCCGCATCGTCGTGACCCAGGGCACGAAGTCCGGATAGGCGCGCACGTCGGCCACCAGCGCCGCCAGCTGCTCGGGCGCATAGGGCAGGACGCGGGTGACGCGGTGGACGGCCAAATCCCTAGCTCGCCGATTGAGCGATCAGGAAGGGAACGAATGCCAGCCAAGGAGCCAGTTGGAGCGCGGCGGCGAAAACCCCCACGGCGGTAAGCCCGCGCCGCCACGCCGAGTATGAGAGCGCGAACGGGACCAGCACGCCGGCCAACGTCATAGCGGTCAACAGGGCCTGACCCGAGTAACCGGTGGAGTGGTGAGTGCCGGCCCAAGCCAGCACGACCGCCAGACAAAGGTTGGGACCCAGCGCCGCAAGGCTGAGTCCGAACGACCAGGCTCTGACGGACGCCGCGATCCCCGTCACCGACGGTTCCGCCCCTCCCGCGCCGCCTTCAGCCGGGCGAAGTCCTCGCCGGCGTGGTGCGAGCTGCGCGTCAGCGGCGACGACGACACCATCAGGAATCCCTTGGCGCGGGCGATGGCCTCATAGGCCTTGAACTCTTCCGGCGTGACGAAGCGCTCGATGGCGGCGTGCTTGCGCGTGGGCTGCAGGTACTGGCCGATGGTGATGAAATCGACGCCGGCGGAGCGCATGTCGTCCATCACCTGCATGACCTCTTCCTTGGTCTCGCCCAGTCCGACCATGATGCCGGACTTGGTGAACTGGTTCGGGTCGCGCTCCTTGACCAACTGCAGCAGGCGCAGGGAGTGGAAGTAGCGCGCGCCGGGCCGGATCTTCAGATACAGGCGCGGCACGGTTTCCAGGTTGTGGTTGAAGACGTCCGGCTGCGCGTCGATCATCACCTCGGCCGCGCCGTCCTTGCGCAGGAAGTCCGGCGTCAGGATCTCGATCGTCGTGCCGGGCGCCTGCAACCGGATCTGGCGCACCACCTCGGCGAAATGCGCCGCGCCGCCGTCGGACACGTCGTCGCGGTCCACGCTGGTGATGACCACGTGGTTCAGGCCCATCTGCTGAACCGCCAGCCCGACCTTCGCCGGCTCTTCCGGATCCAGCGGCTGCGGCAGCCCCGTCTTCACGTTGCAGAAGGCGCAGGCCCGCGTGCAGGTGTCGCCCATGATCATCAGCGTGGCGTGCTTCTGGCTCCAGCACTCGCCGATGTTCGGGCACGCCGCCTCTTCGCACACGGTGTGAAGGCCCTTTTCCTTCACGATCGCGCGGGTGGCGTTGTACTGCCCCGACCCCGGCGCCTTGACGCGCAGCCAGTCCGGCTTGCGCAGCACCGCGGTCTCGGGCCGGTTGGCCTTTTCCGGGTGACGCAGTTCGGCGGGCGTCTTCGTCAGACTGTCGATCAGGGTGACCATGTCAGCCGCTATGTCGTCGCTTGCCGGAATGAAGGCAAGCCCGGCCGGAACCTCGCGCTTTGTTACGCATCTTTTCAAGCGGATGTGCCGGCCCTAGTTTGCGCGCCGTGAACCAGACCGGCCCGCAAGCCGGCGGGAGGATTTCGACTTGCGCATGCCCCTGGACGCCAAGGCCGAGGAGACCGTCTTCGACGCCCTTATCGCCGCGCGCGAAACCTTCGGCGACAAGGAGATACTGGAGGATCAGGACCGCAATCCGCTCACCTACACCGGCCTGATCCGCGCCGCCTTCGTGCTGGGTCGCAAGATCGCGGCGATGACCGAGCCGGGCGAGCGGGTCGGCATCCTGCTGCCGTCGTCGTCGGGCGTCGTTGTCACCTACTACGGTCTGCACGCCCACGGCCGCGTGCCGGTGATGATCAACTTCACCTCGGGCGAGCGGAACATCCGCGCCGCCCTGGCCGCCGCGGGCGTCAAGAAGGTGCTGTCGGCCAAGCGCTTCGTCACCCAGGCGAAGCTGGAGGACCTGATCGCCGACATGGAGCAGGTGGTCGAGCTGGTCTGGCTGGACGACGTGCGCAAGACCATCGGCCTGCCCGACAAGATCTACGGCCTGATGGCCGGCCTGATGCCCAAGCGGTTCCGGGTGAAGACCGAGCCGTCGTCGCCGGGCGTCATCCTGTTCACCTCCGGCAGCTTCGGCGCGCCCAAGGGCGTGGTGCTCAGCCAGTGGAATCTGGTCGCCAACTGCCGCCAGGTGGCCCAGCACATCGCGCTGAACCCCGACTGGGTGGTGTTCAACCCCCTGCCCACCTTCCACTGCTTCGGCCTGACGGGCGGGGTCCTGCTGCCGATGCTGACGGGGATGAAGGCGTTCCAGTATCCGTCGCCCCTGCACGCCAAGCAGATCGTCGAGCTGCTGCCGGAGGTGAAGGCGTCGATCCTGTTCGCCACCGACACCTTCCTGAACCAGTGGGCGCGCGTCGCCTCGCCGGACGACTTCGACACGCTGGAGTTCGTCGTCGCCGGCGCCGAAAAGGTGAAGAGCGAGACCTATCACCTCTACAACACCAAGTTCCACGGCCTGAAGCTGCTTGAGGGCTACGGCGCCACCGAGGCGGCGCCGGTCGTGGCGGTGAACCATCCCGACCGCAACCGGCCGGGCACCGTCGGCCAGATGCTGCCGGGCATGGAGTGGCGGCTGGACCCGGTAGAGGGCATCGACGAAGGCGGGCGCCTGTATCTGCGCGGGCCCAACGTCATGACCGGCTATCTGTCGGCCGACGATCCGGACGTGGTCGAACCGCTGGAGGGCGGCTGGCACGACACCGGCGACATCGTCGACGTCGACGACGCGGGCTACGTCGCCATCCTGGGTCGCGCCAAGCGCTTCGCCAAGATCGGCGGCGAGATGGTCAGCCTGACCGCGGTCGAAGGTCTGGCCGCCGCGGTCTGGCCGGACAACCGCCATGCGGTCGTCGCCGTCGCCGACGCGCGCAAGGGCGAGAAACTGGTCCTGGTGACCGACCGCACCGACGCCGAGGTCGCGAGCATGGCCGAGTGGGCCCGCACGCACGGCGCGCCGGAATTGGCCGTGCCCAAGAAGATCGTCCGCGTCGCCGAGGTGCCCGTTCTGGGCACCGGCAAGACCGATTACGTCGGCATCCAGCAGATGATCGAGGCCGACCGCGCCGCCGCTTGAACTGAAACCTTGGCCGTTGCAGTCTCTCCCTCTCACTTGAGGGAGGGTTCACATGTTCACTCGGTTCTCCGCGTTCCAGCCGCAGCTGCTCAGCGTCCTGCGCATCGTCTCCGGCCTGCTGTTCCTCGAACACGGCACCGCCAAGGTGCTGGGTTTCCCGGCCGTCGAGGGCGTGCCGCCCCCCGGGCTCAGCCTGCCGGGGCTGTCGGGACCGCTGGAGCTGATTCTGGGCGCCCTGCTGGTGCTGGGTCTCTTCACCCGTCCCGCCGCCTTCCTGGCCGCCGGCTTCTGCGCCGTGGGCTACTGGATGGTTCACGGCACGGGGAATTTCTTCCCCATCCTGAACGGCGGCGAGACCATCGCCCTGTATTGCTTCGTCTTCCTCTACTTCTGCGCCGCCGGCCCCGGCCCGTGGAGCGTCGACGCGGCGATGCGCAAGGGCGCCTGACCAGGCTGCGGCGGTGCGGGCCTTGCCTCCCCCGCCGCCCCCCGCCATCGTGCGCGTGACCTTCTGAGGGGAGCGAATCGCGTGCAGGACCTGGTCCTTCCGGCCCTGACCACCCTGGGACTGCTGGCGCTCGGCGGCTACCTGCTGGGCTCCATCCCCTTCGGCGTCCTGCTGACCCGCGCGGCGGGCGCGGGCGACGTGCGCAAGATCGGCTCCGGCAACATCGGCGCGACCAACGTCCTGCGCACGGGCCGCAAGGACCTGGCCTTCGCCACCCTGATCCTCGATGCGGGCAAGGGCGCCGTCGCGCTTCTGGCCGCGCGCGCCCTGATCCCCGGCGACGCCGGGCTGACGGCGGGCGCGGTGGCGGGCGGCGCGGCCTTCCTGGGCCACCTCTTTCCGGTCTGGCTGGGCTTCAAGGGCGGCAAGGGAGTCGCCACCTTCTTCGGCCTGCTGATCGCCGCCTGGTGGCCGCTGGGCCTCATCGCGGGCGCGACCTGGATCCTGACGGCGGCGCTGTTCCGCATCTCCTCGCTGTCGGCCTTGACCGCCTCGGCGCTGGCCCCCGTCCTGTCGCTGGCTTCGATCGCGGCTCTGAAGCTGCCGACGCCCGCGCCCGTCTCCGTTCTGGCGGCCTTCACCGCCGTGCTGATCTGGGTGCGGCACGCCGCCAACATCGGCAGGCTGCTGAAGGGGCAGGAACCCCGCATCGGCGCGAAGTCGGCGTGAGCCTGAGCGCCGGCGAGCGGTTCGCCCGCCTGCGTCTGGCGCGCACCGACCGCGTCGGCCCCGTCGCCTTCCGCCAGTTGCTGCTGCGCTTCGGCTCCGCCGAGGCGGCGATCGAGGCCTGGCCCCGCCTGACCGCACGCACCGGCGCGCCCTCCCCGCTTTGCGATCCCGGCCGGATCGACGCCGAACTGGCGGCGGGCGAGCGCGCGGGCGCGCGCCTGATCGTGCTGGGCGAGGACGCCTTCCCGCCCGCGCTCGCGGCGGTCGATCCGCCTCCGCCCGTGCTCTGGGCCCTGGGCGACCCCGCGCATTTGACCGAACGGCCCTGCATCGCGATCGTCGGCGCCCGCGTCGCTTCGGCCGGAGGTCTGCGCATCGCGCGGGGCCTCGCGGCCCAGCTGGGCGAGGCCGGCTGGACCGTCGTCTCAGGTCTGGCCCGCGGCGTCGACGGCGCGGCGCACGAAGGGGCGCTGGCCACCGGCACCGTCGCCGTACTGGGCGGCGGCGTCGACGACGTCTATCCGCCAGAGCACGTCGACCTGCATCGCCGCATTGCCGACCAGGGCTGCGTCCTGTCCGAACGCCCGCCCGGCGCCCGGGCGCAGGCCCAGGACTTCCCGCGCCGCAACCGCATCATCTCAGGCCTCTCGCGCGGCGTGATCGTGGTGGAGGCCGAGCTGCGCTCAGGCTCTCTCATCACCGCGCGGCTCGCCAACGAGCAGGGCCGCGAGGTGTTCGCCGTGCCCGGCTCGCCTCTCGATCCGCGAGCGCGCGGCACGAACGACCTGATCCGCAACGGCGCGGCGTTGTGCGAGGGGCTGGAGGACGTCGAGCGCGCCTTCGCCGGCATCCGCCACCTGTCCGAGCCCCCGGTCGACGCGCCGGACTTCCAGGAGCCGGACGACGCCCTGATCGAACAGGTCGCCGCCCTGTTGTCTCCCACGCCCACTCCGCGCGACGAGCTGGCCCGCGCCGTCGGCGCGCCCGCGGGCGCCGTGGCGGCCGCGCTGCTGGAGCTCAGCCTGATCGGGCGCGCCACGCTGCTGCCCGGCGGCCTGGTCAGCTCCTGACGCTCAGGCCTGCGGCCGATCCGCGACCTCGGCGGCCGCGTCCAGAAGGGTGGCCAGGGCCTCGTCGCCGTCCCACCGCGCCATCGACGCCAGCTCCCGCGCCATGGCCCCCACGTATTCCCTGACGGCGCGCTCTGGCGTCGAAGAGGCGGCTCGGCCGCTGGTGGAGGCCGTGTCGGGGGTCGCTGTGGATTGCATCGTCCGCTCCTGTCGTCGCACCACGTTAGGCGGCAATGACGCCTCGGTGCAACCTTGGATTATCGTATTAGACCCCTCGTCATCTGGGCCATTTGACATGCGGCGCGCGCCGAACCACGTTCCCGCCCCCTCCCGAGCCCCGGACCGCATGAACCTCGTCATCGTCGAGAGCCCCGCAAAGGCAAAGACCATCAACGGCTATCTCGGCGCGGACTACACCGTCCTCGCCTCCTACGGCCATGTCCGCGACCTGCCGTCCAAGGACGGCTCGGTGAAGCCCGACGAGGACTTCGCCATGAGCTGGGAGGTCGACGCCAAGGCGTCCAAGCGCCTGTCCGAAATCGCCGAGGCCGCCAAGCGCGCCGATCGCGTCGTTCTGGCCACCGACCCCGACCGCGAGGGCGAGGCGATCAGCTGGCACGTGCTCGACGTCCTGACCAAGAAGAAGGCGCTGAAGGACAAGACGGTCCAGCGCGTCACTTTCAACGCCATCACCAAATCCGCCGTCCAAGCCGCCATGGCCGCGCCGCGCGACCTCGACATGCAGCTGGTGGAGGCCTACCTGGCCCGCCGCGCGCTGGACTATCTGGTGGGCTTCACCCTGTCGCCGGTGCTGTGGCGCAAGCTGCCGGGCGCCCGCTCGGCGGGGCGGGTCCAGTCCGTGGCGCTCCGCATCGTCGTCGACCGCGAGATGGAGATCGAGCGGTTCAAGCCGCAGGAATACTGGTCGATCGAGGCCGACGTCACGGCCGACAGCCCGCCCTTCGTCGCGCGTCTGGTCAAGCATGCCGGCAAGCGCGTCCAGCGTCTGGACGTGAAGGACGAGGCCACGGCAAGCGCCGCCCGCGCCGCCATCCAGAACGGCCGCTTCACCATCCGGTCGATCGAGAAGAAGCCGGTCCGCCGCAACCCCTCGCCGCCCTTCACCACCTCGACCCTGCAGCAGGAGGCGTCGCGCAAACTGGGCTTCACCGCTCAGCGCGCCATGCAGGCGGCGCAGAAGCTGTACGAAGGCGTCGACGGCACGGGCGGCCTGATCACCTACATGCGGACCGACGGCGTCCAGGTCAGCCCCGAGGGCTTGGCCCAGGCGCGCGAGGTCATCAACGACCGCTTCGGTCCCGCCTACGTCCCGGCCGAGCCGCGCCACTACAAGACCAAGGCCAAGAACGCCCAGGAGGCGCACGAGGCCATCCGTCCGACCAACATGGCGCGGCATCCCGATTCGCTGCGCCTGGAAGGCGACCTGCAGCGGCTCTACGAACTGATCTGGAAGCGCATGGTCGCCAGCCAGATGGAGGCCGCGCGCCTGGACCGCACGGTCGTGGACGTCGAGAGCGACGACGGCCAGACGGGCCTGCGCGCCACCGGTCAGGTCGTGGCTTTCGACGGCTTCATGGCCGTCTATGAAGAGGGCCGCGACGAAAAGCCCAAGGACGGCGCCGAGGACGACGAGGACGACTCCACCCGCCTGCCCGCGCTGAAGGAAGGCGCGACCGCCGCCGTCCAGGACGTGCGCGCCGAGCAGCATTTCACCGAGCCGCCGCCCCGCTATTCCGAGGCGACCCTGGTCAAGAAGCTGGAGGAACTGGGCATCGGCCGCCCCTCCACCTACGCCTCGATCCTGACCACCCTGCGCGACCGCGAATACGTGCGCATGGACAAGAACCGCTTCTATCCGGAGGACAAGGGCCGCCTGGTCACCGCCTTCCTGGAGCAGTTCTTCGCCAAATGGGTGGAATACGACTTCACCGCCGCGCTTGAGACGCGTCTGGACGAGGTGTCGGCGGGCGACTTGGACTGGAAGGCGTTGCTGCGCGAGTTCTGGACCGACTTCCATGCCGCGACGCAGGCGGCGGGCGAGCTGCGCACCACGGCCATCCTCGACGCGCTGAACGAGTCTCTCGGCCCGCACATCTTCCCGCAGAAGGAAGACGGCTCCGACCCGCGCGAATGCCCCCTGTGCCACCAGGGCCAGCTGAGCCTGAAGACCAGCCGCTTCGGCGCCTTCATCGGCTGCTCGCGCTATCCGGACTGCAAATTCACCCGCCCCGTCGCCTCGCCCGACGCGGCCGAGGGATCCGCGGACGGCGGCGACCGCGAACTGGGCGTCGACCCGGTCACCGGCCAGCCCGTGCACCTGAAGATCGGCCGGTTCGGTCCCTACGTCGAAACCGCCGGCGACGGCGACAAGCCCAAGCGATCGTCCCTGCCCAAGGGCTGGTCGCCGGCCGGCATGGATCTGGAGCGGGGGCTGCGCCTGCTGTCCCTGCCGCGCGAAGTGGGCCTGCACCCGGAGGACGGCAAGCCGATCTCGGCAGGCCTCGGTCGCTACGGCCCCTTCATCCTGCACGCGGGGACCTATGCGAACGTCTCTGACATCGATGAGGTTTTTGACATCGGCCTGAACCGAGCGGTGACCCTGTTGGCCGAAAAACGGGCCGGCGGCGCGCGCGGTCGCGGCGCGGCGACCACGCCGCTGAAGGAGCTCGGCGCGCACCCCGAAACCGGCGAACCCGTCAACGTCATGGCCGGCCGCTTCGGTCCCTACGTGAAGTCCGGCAAGGTCAACGCCACCCTGCCCAAGGGCACGGCGCCCGAGGACATGACGCTGGAGGCCGCCCTGCCCCTGCTCGCCGCCCGCGCGGCGACGGCGCCCAAGGGCAAGGCCGCGCCGAAGAAGGCGGCGGCCAAGAAGGCTCCCGCGAAGAAAACGGCGACCAAGAAGCCTGCGGCGAAGAAGAAGGCGGCCGACTAGTCCTGCAGGGCCGCCGCGCGCTCGATGCGTTCGGTCAGGTCGCCGTCCCAGACCTCGACGTGCGTGGCCTGCGGCCGCTCGACCAGCAGCCCGCGCGCAAGGGCGATCGCGCCGTCGCGGTCGTCGGCGTCCAGCGGCATCATCAGCGGCATCTCTTCGCCGACGTGCACGTAACAGAACCACTGCGTGGCCATCGGGCCCTCCCGGGGCGTCGCCCCATCGGAGCTGAAGGCGGCCGTCCACGGGGTTGACCCCGCCGACCGCACCCCCACTTCCTAACACGAGAATTCGGCACGCCCTAATGTACGCTGCCGGACGAAACGAACACATTCTCTTGAGGGATTGAAAAATGGACGTTTTCTATCGAGCCCACGCCACGGCCTCGGGCGGCGGCCGCGAGGACGGCCGGGCCACGACCGACGACGGAAAGATCGACGTGCGCCTGTCCACCCCCACCGAAATGGGCGGCAAGGGCGGCGAAGGCACCAATCCGGAACAGCTGTTCGCCTCCGGCTACGCCGCCTGCTATCTGGGCGCCCTGCGTCTGGTGTCGGGCAAGGCCGGCACGCCTGTGGGGCCGGACACCAAGGTCAACGCCACCGTCGGCTTCGGCAAGAACACGCGCGGCGAGGGCTTCAATCTGGACATCGACCTGACCGTCGCCGACCACGGACTGGACGCCGCCACGATCAACGACCTGATCCAGAAGGCGCACCAGGTCTGCCCCTATTCCAACGCCACGCGCGGCAACGTCGACGTGCGGCTGGGGGCCGCCTGAGCGCGACCCCTCGGGTCCTGATCGCCGGCGCCGGTCCCACGGGACTGGCCGCCGCGCTGTTCCTGACGCGCGCAGGCGTGTCGGTGCGGATCGTCGACGCCGCCGAGGGGCCCAGCCCTACGTCGAAGGCGCTGGGCGTCAATCCGCGCACGCTGGACCTTCTGGAGCCGACCGGCGTCTCGGCGCGCATCGTCGCCGAGGGGCAGGAGATCCGCCGCCTGCGCCTGCTGCGCCGGGGGCGCCCCCTCGCCGTCCTCACGCCCGACTGGGCGCGCGTCGGCGCCGCGCGGCCCATGACCATCCTGCCCCAGGCCCGCACGGAGGCCCTGCTGACCGAAGCGCTGTCCGCGCTCGGCGTGGCCGTCGAATGGGGCCGGGGCGTCGCCGGCGTCGGCCAGGACGAGGCCGGCGGCACCGCGACGCTCAGCGACGGATCGTCGTGCCGCGCCGAAGTCCTGTTCGCCGCCGACGGCGCGCATTCGACGATCCGAAAGGCGCTGAACATCGACTTCCCCGGCGACCGCTGGTCGGAGCCCTGGCGCCTGATGGACGTCCAGATCGACGGCGCGCCGCATGACGAAGGCTGGGTCGATCTGCGCGCCGACGGCCCCCTGCTGTGCCTGCCCTTCGCGGGCGGCGTCTTCCGCCTGATCACCTTCGGCGCCGACCCTCTGGCCGATCTGCCCGAAAGCTGGACGGCCGGGACGGTCCACTGGCGGTCCGAGTTCCGCGTCTCCCATCGCTTGGCCGAGCGGCTGAACGTCGGGCGCGTCTGCCTGGGCGGCGACGCGGCGCACATCCACTCCCCGATGGGCGCGCGCGGGATGAACCTTGGCATCGAGGACGCCTTCGTCTTCGCCGCCTGCGCCGTCGACTTCCTGAACGGTCAGGGCGACCGCCTCGCCGACTACGGTCGCGTCCGCCGCCAGGACGACGGCGCCGTCGTGGCTCGGGTCAAGGCGGCCACCGACGCGATCCGCCGTTCGGGCGCGCTCGCCGACGCCGCGCGCGCCCTGCTGATCCCCATTGCCGCGCGCATCCCCGCCCTCACCGACCGGGTCGTCCGCACCGGCATGGGCCTCGACCACCCGGTGAGGGTGCGCTAATCGCGCGGGCATGACCTCTCCCCTCGACGCCACGCCCGATCCCCTTCTGACGCTGGAGCCACACCGCAAGGCCACGGTGCGCGAGATGTTCGGCGTCGACTCCGACATGACCGTGCCGGTGTTCGAGACGCGCGACGGCCATGTGCCCGAGATCGACGACGCCTATCGCTTCGACCCCCAGACGACACTCAGCATCTGCGCCGGCTTCGCCCACGACCGCCGCGTCATGGTTCAGGGCTATCACGGCACCGGCAAGTCGACGCACATCGAACAGGTGGCGGCGCGCCTGAACTGGCCGACCATCCGCATCAACCTGGACAGCCACGTCAGCCGAATCGACCTGATCGGCAAGGACGCCATCGTCCTGAAGGACGGGAAACAGGTCACCGAGTTCCGCGAGGGCCTGCTGCCATGGTCGCTGCAGCGGCCGGTCGCCTTGGTGTTCGACGAATACGACGCCGGCCGTCCCGACGTGATGTTCGTCATCCAGCGCGTGCTGGAGGCTTCGGGCCGCCTGACCCTGCTGGACCAGAACCGGGTCATCCGCCCGAATCCCTGGTTCCGCCTGTTCGCCACGTCGAACACCGTGGGCCTCGGCGACACCACGGGCCTGTATCACGGCGCCCAGCAGATCAATCAGGCCCAGCTGGACCGCTGGTCCATCGTCACCACGCTGAACTATCTCGACCACGACGTGGAGGCCGAGATCGTCGCCGCCAAGGTCCCCGCCTGGCAGGACGCCGAGGGCCGCAGGAAGATCGCCGCCATGGTCCGCGTCGCCGACATGACCCGCAACGCCTTCATGAACGGCGACATCTCCACCGTCATGTCGCCCCGCACCGTCATCACTTGGGCCCAGAACGCCGAAATCTTCGGCGGCGACCTGGGCCTGAGCTTCCGCCTGACCTTCCTGAACAAGTGCGACGAACTGGAACGCCCGACCATCGCGGAGTTCTACCAGCGCGCGTTCGGCGAAGACCTGCCCGAGGCGGCGACGCGGGTGAAGGTGGGTTAGATGAAAGTTGGTGGGCTTCGAGACTACGCTGACGCCCGCCTAACCTCGAACTGCTTGTACTGCGGCGGGGACATCGAAACAGCGGAACATGCACCCTCCAAAGTCTTGCTCGACAAACCATATCCTGAGGATTTGCCGACGATCGGTGCATGTAGGGATTGCAACAGCGGCTTCTCTCGCGACGAAGAATATCTTGCTTGTCTGGTGGAGTGCACGATCTCCGGGACCACGGATCCTGACGCGCTAGGTCGAGCAAGCATCTCCAGAACTATGGTCAATCAACCGCGACTGCGTGATCGGATTGCCCAATCCATGAATGTCCGCCAAGGCGGAACCACATTTGAACCCGAGATGGACCGTGTGCGGAACGTCGCGATCAAGTTGGCCCAAAGCCATGTGCTCTATGAACTGTCGGAAGTCATGCGTGACGAGCCGGTGAAAGTGTCCGCCCAACCGTTGGCCACGATGACCGAGAAAGAGAGAGCGGCGTTCGAGCGCATCGACCTTCCGCCCATATGGCCTGAGATCGGGTCGAGAATGATGACGCGATTGGTGAGCGGCAACCCTGGCTGGCAACTTCTCCAGTCGGGTCGTTACAGGTACGCCACGATTTTCGGCGGCCCGACCACTGCTCGGATGGTCCTCAGTGAGTACTTGGCCATGGAAGTGGTTTGGGCCGACGGCTGACCCGCCAAGTGCGAGCGACGTCACGCCAACCCGCCCCCCAGCCTCAGCCCCTCACTCACCGGCGGTGCGCCGTCGGGGGACAGGTCCAGCTGCATCAGCGTCACGTCCAGCCAGCGGTCGTGCTTCCAGCCGACCTGGCGATAGACGCCGGCGGTTTCGAACCCCAGCGACCGGTGCAGGGCGACGGAGGCGTCGCTGGTGGCCGACTGGCTGATGGCGGCGATGACGTGCCGCAGGCCCTTGGCCCGCGCCGCATCTATGAGGGCGATCATCAGGGCGCGGGCGACGCCCCGGCCGCGCGCCGCCTCCTCGACATAGACGGATACCTCGACGCCATAGCGATAGGCCGCGCGCGGACGGAACGGCGACAGATAGGCATAGCCGGCGAAGGCGCCGTCCACCTCGGCGATCAGCCACGGCAGGCCCTTGTCGCGCACGGCGTCGAACCGCGCCGTCATCTCCGCGACCGACGGCGGCTCCAGCTCGAAGCTGGCCGTGCCGTCCATCACCTCGCGCCCATACAGCGCCGCGACGGCGGCCATGTCGGCGGGGGTTGCAGGCCGGATCACGCGTCCCTCTCCCGGCGGGAGAGGGCGTGAGCCTCCGGGAGCGCAGCGATCGGCAAGGCGAAAGGGAGAGGGGTCACTGCCTGCAATCGCCCGCCTCCCCGCCCCTCACCCTTTCGCGCAAGAACGACGGCTGCGCCGCCGTGCGCTCAAGCCCTCTCCCGCCGGGAGAGGGAGCGATCACCCGCGCCACCCCTGCTCCACCGACCAGATGGCGAAGGCGTAGACCAGGGCCACTTCCTTCAGATAGTCGAACCGCCCCGAAGAGCCCGCGTGGCCGGCGTCCATGTTGATCTTCAGCAGCACCGGCTTGCCCGAGGTCGTCGCCGGGCGCAGGCGCGACACCCACTTCTGCGGCTCCCAATAGGTGACGCGCGGATCCGACAGCCCCCCGGTGGCCAGCACCGCCGGATAGGGCTGGATCGTCACCTGGTCGTACGGGCTGTAGCTGAACATGTAGTCGTAGGCCTCGGCGTCCTCGATCGGATTGCCCCACTCCGGCCACTCCGGCGGCGTCAGCGGCAGCGAGACGTCGCTCATGGTGTTGATGACGTCCACGAACGGCACGTCGCCGATCACCCCGGCCCACAGGTCGGGCCGCATGTTGTTGACCGCCCCCATCAGCATCCCGCCCGCCGATCCGCCGTGCGCCACGATGTTCCCGGCGCAGGCGTGGCCGGTCGAGATCAGATGCTCGGCGCAGGCGATGAAGTCGGTGAAGGTCCGCTTCTTCGTCATCTTCCGCGCCGCCAGGAACCAGCCCCAGCCCTTGTCCGACCCGCCGCGGATGTGGGCGATGGCGTAGATCCAGCCCCGGTCAACCAGACTGAGCCGGTTGGTGGAGAAGCTCGCGGGCATCGGAATGCCGTAGCTGCCGTAGCCGTACAGCAGAACGGGCGCCGACCGGTCCACCGGCGTGTTCCGGTGGCGCAGGGTGGTGATCGGAACCATCGCCCCGTCGTCGGCCCGCGCGTACAGCCGCTCGACCACATAGTCCGCCGGGTCATGGCCCGACGGCACCTCCTGCACCTTCCTCAGCGTGCGCTCGCGCGTCGCCAGGTCGTAGTCGTAGACGGAGGTCGGCGTGGACGGCGAGGCATAGCCGTAGCGCATGACGGTGGTGTCGAACTCCGACGCCCCGCTCAGCGACAGGGAATAGGCCGGCTCGTCCACCGCGATCTCGTGCTCGGCGCCCGCGCGGTCGCGGATGACGATGCGGGTGTTGGCGTCCGCCCGCTCCTGGCGCGCCACGAAGTCGCGCACCAGGGCCATGCCCTCGACGTATCGGCCCGGCGCGTGGGGCACCAGGTCGGTCCAGTGCGCCTTGCCCGGCGTGGCCGTCGGGGCCTGGCAGATTTTGAAGTCCTGCGCCCCGTCGGCGTTGGTGTGGATCAGCCACCTGTCGCCCCAGTGGTCGGCGTCGTACTTGCGCGCCGTCTCGCGCGGCTCCAGCACGCGCGGCGACGACGTCGGCGCGTCGCCGGGGATGAAGCGGGTCTCCGACGTCTCCTGATCGCCGATGCCGATGGTGATGAAGCGGTCGTCGGACGTGCGGCCGACGCCGATGAACATCCCCTCGTCCTCTTCCTCATAGACCAGGGTCGTCTCGCCGCCGCGCGCCGGACGGCGGAATATCTTGTCCGGTCGCCCGTTGTCGTAGCGGTTGGTCCAGAAGATCCACTGGCTGTCCGGCGAGAAGGTGAACCCGCCGGTCGCCGACTCGATCGGCGCGCCCAACAGCTCGCCCGTCGCCAGGTCCTTCACGAAGATGCGGAAGACCTCCGACCCCTGCGCGTCCTCGGAATAGCCGAACAGGGCGTGGTCGGGGCTGTTCTCGGTCTGGCCGACCTTGGAATAGGCCTTGCCGGCGGCCAGGACGTTGGCGTCCAGCAGGATCTGCTCCTCGCCCCCGCCGCGCGGCCGGCGGCAGTACAGCGGCTGCTGATCCCCGGCGCGGAAGCGGCCGTAGTATTCCCACGGGCCGTCGGGCGCGGGCACGGACGAATCGTCCTGCTTGATCCGCCCCTTCATCTCCTCGAACATCCGCTCCTGCAGCGGCACGGTCGAGGCCATCATGGTCTCGCGATAGGCGTTCTCGGCGACCAGGTGTTCCTTGACGTCCGCCTTGATCAGCGTGGGATCGCGCAGCACCGCCTGCCAGTTCTCGTCCTTCATCCACTGGTATTCGTCGACGCGCGTGCGCCCCAGCTGCTCGATGGTGACGGGGATCTTCTTCGGGACGGGCGGCGTGGGCATCTGGGCTCCGGTTCGGGCGATCACGGTCCCCGCGCAGGCGAGCCCCGCGGCGGCGGCCGATGTGGCGATCAGGTCGCGACGGTTCATGGACGTTTCCCCCCGGCATGGTCCAGACGCGACGATCCCCCCGGCGGGCGGGCGCGTCAAACGGAGATGTCGGGGACCAGGGCGCGGACGGTGGCTGGGGAACTAGGACTCGAACCTAGAATGACGGTACCAAAATCGCCTCGTTTTTATTTATTATCCGAGACTTAGGTGTAAAACCGAGCCAAATTCGGTCCAGCAATATCAATGGCTTGGCGGCCAGTTGGAAAACCCACCCCGTCCTTCGGAGCGCGATCCGTTGGCTAGGCACTCTAAATCGTTTCTGCTTTCGACCCGCTGCGAACATTCGGCGGGTCTGTCTTGGCTTAGGGAACAGCGGCGCCACTCTGCGGATGCCTGCCCGCCTTTTGCGGCAGCAGAAGTATCAGGGCGAAGATGGCAACAGCTAGAACCGCCGAGGCCAGAGGGCGGCTCAGAGCCAGCCCGCCGTGATCCACGGGCTTATCTAGAAAGTCTCCAACCACCGCGCCGAGCGGACGGGTCAGGATGAAGGCAGCCCAGAAAAGAAGGACGCGATTCACGCGGGACCACAGGGCAAGCCCTGCCACCGCAGCCAGCAGTCCCCCAAACACAACGGCCGCCCCGAGATAGCCGAGACGGCCGGTATCGGCGGTCCAATCCCCCAGCGCGGTCCCTAGGGTCTGGGACAGCGTAATGGTGAGCCAGTAGAACATCTCCACACGCGGCTCGGCGATGTGGTCGGATGACACTGAACCAAGCGTCATCTTCCACGCGGCCAAGGATACCAGCACCGCCGCCAACAAAAGGGCCGAGCCTCCTGGATAGCCGATACCAAGCGACCGAGTGGCATAGTCGGCCAAGGTGGTTCCGGCCGTCGTAGAAGCGATGATGGTGGCCCAATAAAGGAAGGGGTGGAAACGGCGCGCTCTCACCTGCAACACGACCAGCACGATCAGCAGCGAAGCGAAAATGGTGGTGCCGGCCAGGTAGCCCAGCTTCATCGTCATGCTGGCGGTGTCGCCGGCCGTTTCTCCCAAAGTAGTCGCCAGGATCTTGATGACCCAGAAGCCCAGCGTCACAGCGGGGACCTTGGACAGAGCTTCACTATGCGCGGCGGGCGAGCGTTCGGCGACCGTCATGGGTTCAACCCTTCACATCCAAGGCGGGAAAAGGTCCGTCTGAATAGCGTCGGTATTGCGGCCCGCACACCCTAGCCTTTTGAGGATTTCCGCTCCCGGCTACGGCAGCAGGGGCGCTGCAATCAGTCGACACTCCGACCCAAGGAACGATCAGATGTAAAACCGTGCTGGAAAACGTCGACGGCTTTTGACCACGTTTTCAAAGTGGCGATGGCTGGGGAACTAGGACTCGAACCTAGAATGACGGTACCAAAAACCGGAGTGTTACCATTACACCATTCCCCAGCAGGTCCGGCGCAACCCGCCGTGGGGCGGGAGGGCGGTCAGATACGCCAAGGCATTTCTGGATGCAACAGGGTCGGCGCGCATCTTTCGCGGCGGCCGAAAAACATTCTCCGAAACGGGCCGAATGGCCGCTTGCGGGGCTTGGGGGGCGTCGCTATAAGCCCGCCTCCAAGTCGGAGTGTGGCTCAGTCTGGTAGAGCACTGCGTTCGGGACGCAGGGGTCGCAGGTTCGAATCCTGCCACTCCGACCATTTTTTGTGGCGCTATCGCGCGGCCCGCGGGGCCTCGCTGCTTGAGCGCCGGATTCCCCAAACATCGAAAAGGGACGTCGCCGAGACCACGCGGCCGCATGCCCGCGATCTGCTCTTGCGATCCATTCTCAAGGGGCGTAGGGCGGGAGCATGAAAGCCTCCCTGCTCGCCCGCCGAACCCTGATGGCCTGCGTGGCCGCCCTCGCCCTGCCGCTGGCCGCCTGCGGCGACGGCGCCGCGACGAAGTCTGGGGAAGGCGGGGTGCTGAACCTCTATACCGCGCGCCACTACGACGGCGATCTGCAGGTCTATGCCGCTTTCGAGAAGGCGACGGGCATCAAGGTCAATCGGATCGAGGGCAACCCGGACCAGTTGATCGCCCGCATGAAGGCCGAGGGCGCCGCCAGCCCGGCCGACGTCTTCATCACCGCCGACGCCGGCGCCCTGTGGCGCGCCGAGGACGCGGGCCTGTTGCAGCCGGTGTCGTCCGAAACTTTGAACGCCGCGGTGCCCGCCAACCTGCGCGATCCCGAGGGCCAGTATTACGGCCTCAGCCGCCGCGCCCGCGTCGTCGCGTATGATGCGTCGAAGGTCCGCCCCGACGAAATAGACACCTATGAGGAGCTGGCCTCGCCCCGCTTCCGCGGCAAGCTGTGCGTCCGCTCGTCGGACAGCGTCTACAACCTGTCGCTGGTCGCGGCCCTGCTGGAGGCCTGGGGCCCGGAGAAGACCAGGGCATGGGTGGAAGGCGTCGTCGCCAACATGGCCCGCCCGCCCGAAGGCGGCGACATCGATCAGATCAAGGCCGTCGGCGCCGGCGTATGCGAAATCGCCATCACCAACAGCTACTACTACATCCGCCTGGACCGCTCGCAGAACCCCGCCGACGCGGCTCTGACCGACAAGGTCAAGTTGGCCTTTCCGTCGCTGAACGGTCAGGGCGCGCACGTGAACATCTCGGGCGGCGGCGTCGCCCGGAACGCGCCGCACCGGGCCGAGGCGATCCGCTTCCTGGAGTTCCTGGCCTCGCCGGAGGCGCAGACGCTGAACTCCGACGTCAACAACGAATTCCCCGCCGCGACGGGCGTTCAAGCGCCCGCCGGCGTGCGTGAGTTCGAGGGCTTCACCGCCAATCCGATGAACGTCTCGGTCTATGGCCGCCGCCAGGCCGAGGCCCAGTCCATCATGTCCGCCGCCGGGTGGCGCTGACCGCCGACGCTTCCGCCACGACGCCGGCCTCCGTTGCGCGACGGGGGCCGGAGCCGTTGCGCCTGCTCGGCGTGCTGGCGGCCCTGATCGCCGTCCTGCCGCTGATCGGCGTGGTCGCCGCCGCCGCCTCGGGACATCAGGTCGACATCGCCGCGCGCGACCTGGGCCGCTATGCCCTGACTTCGGTGGCGCTGGCCGGGCTGGTCGCGGCGATCACCGCCGTGCTGGGTTCGGTCGCCGCCTGGCTGGTCGTCATGCACCGCTTTCCGGGGCGAGGGGTCTTCACCTGGGCCCTGACCCTGCCCTTCGCCATGCCCGCCTTCGCCGTCGCCTATGCCTATGCCGACCTGTTCGACGTCGCGGGCGACCTGAACACCTGGCTGAGGGCCAGCTGGGGCTTCGCCCTGCCGTTCCAGATGCGCAGCCTGTGGGGCGCGGGATTCGTGCTGGGGTTCGCCTTCTTTCCCTACGTCTATCTGGCCATGCGCGCGGCCTTCGTCAGCCTGCCGGTCCACGCGCTGGAGGCGGCGCGCAGCCTGGGCGCCTCGCCGCGCCGCGCCTTCCTGACCGTCGCCCTGCCCATGGCGCGCCCCGCGCTGGCGGCGGGCGTGGCCTTGGCGGTGATGGAGACGCTGGCCGACTACGGCGCGGTCCAGTTCCTCAGCGTGCAGACGCTGACGACCGGCGTCGTCCGCGCCTGGTTCGTCTACGGCTCGCTCGCGTCCGCGGCGCGCTTCGCCCTGCCCCTGCTGGGCGCGGCGGCCCTGCTGCTGTGGATCGAGCGGGCCAGTCGGCGGCGGCGGTCCTATGGTGCGGCCGGCGCGCGCTGGCGTCCCCTGCCCGTCACCGACCTGAAGGGCCCCGCCGCCTGGGCCGCCTTCGCCTACTGCCTGCTGCTGGTCACGCTGGGTCTTCTGCTGCCGGCCGGATGGCTGGCGTGGACCTCGCTGGACGTGACGCCGGACTGGCCGCGCCTGATCGCGGCGGCGCGCAACAGCGTGACGCTGGGCGTCGCGGGCGCGCTGGTCACCGTCGCGCTCGCCACCGCACTGGCGCTGGCCGCCCGCGCCCTGCCCCTGACCGCGCGCGTCGCCAGCGTCGGCTATGCGACGCCGGGCGCCGTCATGGCCATCGGCCTCCTGCTGCCCGCCGCCTGGATCTGGAGCGTCGTGCCCGGCGGCTCGGCCAACGTCGTCGCGGGGCTGGCGCTGCTGCTCTACGCCTATGCCGCCCGGTTGATGGCCGCGGCGCTGGAGCCGGTGGACGCCGGCCTGTCGCGCGTCACGCCGTCGATGATCCACGCCGCGCGCGGCCTCGGCGCCACCGAGGGCGGGGCCGCCCGGCGCGTCCAGCTGCCCATCGCCGCGCCGGCCCTGTTCACCGCCGGGATCGTGGTGCTGGTCGACGTGCTGAAGGAACTGCCGGCCACGCTGATCCTGCGCCCGTTCAACTTCGACACCCTGGCCGTCATGGCCGACAACTATGCGCGGGACGAGCGGCTGGCCAACGCCGGCTGGCCGGCGCTGATCCTTGTGGCGCTGGCCCTGCCCGCCGTCGTATGGCTGAGCCGCAAGGTCGCCCACGCGCGCCCCGGAAGTCCGTGAGCCGATGAGTTCCGCACCCACCCTGTCCGCCCGCGGCGTCACCCGCCGTTATGGCTCCAAGACCGCGGTCGAGGCCGCCGATCTCGACCTGCGCGCGGGCCGGATCACCTGCCTGCTGGGCCCCTCCGGCTCGGGCAAGAGCACGCTGCTGCGCCTGATCGCGGGGCTGGAGCCAGTCGACGCAGGCGAGGTCCGCGCCGGAGAGCGCCTTCTGTCCGCGCCCGGCCGGACCGTCCCGCCCGAGGCGCGCGACGTGGGTCTGGTGTTCCAGGACTACGCCCTGTTTCCCCACCTCTCGGCCATCGACAACGTCATGTTCGGCCTGTCCGACCTGCCCCGCGCCGAGCGTCGCGAACGGGCGTTGGCGGCGCTGCAGGACGTGAAGCTGGCCGACCGCGCCAGGGCCTGGCCCCACGCCCTGTCCGGCGGAGAGCAGCAGCGCGTGGCCCTGGCCCGCACCCTGGTGCGCCGCCCGCACACCGTCCTGCTGGACGAGCCGTTCTCGGGTCTGGACGCCCATCTGAAGTCCGAGGTGCGCGAGGGCCTGCTGGACACGCTCAAGGCCGCGGGCGCCGCCGTCCTGCTGGTCACCCACGACGCCGCCGAGGCGCTGATGATGGCCGACGACCTGGTGCTGATGGACGAGGGCCGCGTGATCCAGTCGGGCGATCCGCAGGCGTGCTGGGCCCGTCCCGCCTCCACCGCCGCCGCGCGCCTGCTGGGCGAGGTCAACAGCCTGCCCGCGCGGGTCACGGGCGGCGTCGCGGTCACCGCGCTCGGCTCGACCCCCGCCCCCGGCCTGCCCGACGGCCCCGCCGTCCTGCTGATCCGGCCGAACGACCTGACCCCGGGCGCCGAGGGGCTGGAGACCGTCGTCGAGACCACCCGCTTCGGCGGTCACTTCAGCGAGGTCGGCGCACGTCTGGGCGACGAGCGGGTGCACATCCACGTCCCCGGCGTCATCGCCCGCCCCGGCGACGTCGTCCGCATCCAGGCCGACCTGACCAAGGCGACGGTGGTGGCGACCTAGTCCTTCGCCCGCGCCGCCACCGCCTTCAGGTGCGCGCCCACCGCCTCGATCCGCCGGCCCCGCAGCGCCGCGCGCCGCGCCAGCAGATCGGGCGATCCCGCGTCGTGATCCGTCATCAGCCGACGCACGAAGTCGCCCGACTGAACCTCCTGTAAAACCTCGTCCATCGCGCCGCGCGACGCGTCGCCGATCACGCGCGGTCCCGTCAGATAAGCGCCGTACTCCGCCGTGTTGCTGATCTTCTCGAACGCCCCGGCCACGCCGCGCTCGAACATCAGGTCGGTGACCAGCTTGACCTCATAGAAGCACTCGAACCACGCCACCTCGGGCGGATAGCCTGCGTCGACCAGCTTCATGAACGCCGCGTCGATCAGCTCGGCCACCCCGCCGCACAGCACCACCTGCTCGCCGAACAGGTCGCTCTCGCACTCGTCGCGGAAGGTCGTCTCCAGAATCCCCTTGCGCCCGCAGCCCAGCGCCGCCGCGTAGGACAGGCCCAGCGCGTGCGCCCCGCCTGTCGCGTCCTGGTGCACGCCGAACAGGCAGAACACCCCCTCGCCCGCCTCGTACAGGTCGCGGATGCGCGGCCCGATGCCCTTGGGAGAGGCCAGGATCACGTCCAGATCGGCACGGGGCTCGACCAGCCCGAACCGCACCGACAGACCGTGCGCGAACACCAGCGCCGCGCCGGGCTTCATCGCCGGCGCGAGTTCGTCCCGCCACAGATCGCGGTGCGCCTCGTCCGACACCATCACGGCCACGACGTCCGCGCCTGCCGCCGCTTCTCCCGCCGTCGTCACTGGAAACCCGTCGGCCTCCGCCTTCGCACGCGTCGCCGATCCGGTCTTCAGCCCCACGACGACGTCCGCCACGCCGGAGTCGCGCAGGTTCAGCGCGTGCGTCCGGCCCTGACTGCCGTAACCGATCACGGCGACGCGCTTGCCGCGAATGATCGACGGATCGCAGTCGCGGTCATGGAAGACGGGCAGGGGCGTGCTTAGGTTCTGTGACATGACCCCAGACATATCGCCTTCGGACGTCGTCGCCTTCTGGAAAGAGGCCGGTCCCGACAAATGGTTCAAGAAGGACGACGCCTTCGACGCCCTGTTCCGCCGCCGCTTCCATGACGCCCACGTCGCCGCCGCCCGGCGCGAGCTGGACGGGTGGGCCGAGACGGCCGAAGGCTCGCTGGCCTTGCTGATCCTGCTGGACCAGTTTCCGCGCAACGCCTTTCGCGACACCGCTCACGCCTTCGCCACCGATCCGCTGGCGCGGATGTTCGCCCGGCGCGCGCTGGACGCTGGCCATGATCTGCAGGTCGAGGGCGACATCCGCCGCTTCTTCTATCTGCCGCTGCAGCACTCAGAGGACCTGGCCGATCAGAACCTCCAGGTTGACCTTTTCCAGACGCGCATGGAGCGCAAGGCCGACGACCGCTGGGCCGAGCATCATCACGACGTCGTCGCCCGCTTCGGCCGCTTCCCCCACCGCAACGCCGCGCTGGGTCGGGAAACGACGGATGAAGAGCGCGCGTTTCTGGCAAAGGACGGATTTCGCGGGTGAGGCCGCCGCTTCATGCACCGCTGCCGCGAATGCCACGTCATCTTGACCGAGGGGCGCAACTGGCACGCCTCTTACGCCGCGCGCACCTATCGGCACTGCATGGACTGCGCCAAGGCCTATTCGCGCAAGCGCTATGAGCGGCTGCGTCCCGGCGCCAAGCGGCGCGTGCCCGCCGCCAAGCGGCGCGTGCCCGCCGCCGGCGCGCCGCTGAAGACCGCGCGCGAACGCGTCGTGCGCGACCGCGCCGCCATCGCCCGCAAGCGGCGCGAGGATCGACAGGACTGATCCACAGCCCGTGCCGACCATCCACGGGCGCGCCGACCGCAGATCGGCGAATCAGGTGCACTGTGCCGAGCATG
This sequence comes from Afipia felis, assembly GCA_943371835.1. Lineage (GTDB taxonomy): Bacteria > Pseudomonadota > Alphaproteobacteria > Caulobacterales > Caulobacteraceae > Brevundimonas. The sequence goes on from CALRWJ020000002.1 coordinate 70,984, forward strand.
AACGCCCTCGCCCACCGCGCCCTGCTGGAAGCCCAGGCCGACGTCGCCGCCACCGATCATCCGGAGTGGCAGTACCTCAACCTGCTGCGCGACATCTTGGAAAACGGCGCAGAGCGCGGCGACCGGACGGGCACCGGCACCCTGGGCGTCTTCGGCCGCCAGATGCGGTTCGACCTGTCCAAGGGCTTCCCCCTGCTGACCACCAAGAAGCTGCACCTGCGCAGCATCATCGTGGAGCTGCTGTGGTTCCTGCGCGGCGAGACCAACATCGCCTGGCTGAAGCAGAACGACGTGCGCATCTGGGACGAATGGGCCGACGCCGAGGGCGAGCTGGGGCCCGTCTACGGCAAGCAGTGGCGGTCGTGGTCGGCGCCGGACGGCCGCGTCATCGACCAGATCGAGAAGGTGGTGCAGTCGCTGCGCGCCAACCCCAACAGCCGTCGCCACATCGTCACCGCCTGGAACCCAGCCGACGTCGACGACATGGCCCTGCCGCCCTGCCACTGCCTGTTCCAGTTCTTCGTCGCCGACGGCAAGCTGTCGTGCCAGCTGTACCAGCGCAGCGCCGACGTCTTTCTGGGCGTGCCGTTCAACATCGCCAGTTACGCTCTGCTGACCCACATGATGGCGCAGGTCACTGGGCTGGAGCCGGGCGAGTTCGTCCACACCTTCGGCGACGCCCACCTGTACCTGAACCACGTCGAGCAGGCGCGCGAGCAGCTGTCCCGCACCCCCCGCCCCCTGCCCCGCCTGACGCTGACGCCCCGCGACGACCTGTTCGCCTTCACGCGCGAGGACGTGACCATCGAGGGCTATGAGCCCTGGCCCCACATCAAGGCCGCGGTGGCGGTGTGACCCCCCGCCTGTCCCTGGTCGTCGCGCGCGCGCGCAACGGCGTGATCGGGCGCGACGGCGGGCTGCCGTGGCGACTGCGCAGCGATCTGCAGCGGTTCAAGGCGCTGACGATCGGCAAGCCGTGCCTGATGGGCCGCGCGACGTGGGAGAGCCTGCCGCTCAAGCCCCTGCCCGGCCGGCTGAACGTCGTCCTGACCCGCGACGAGGGCTGGGGCGAGGACGGTCAGGCGCGGACCGCCATGGGTCAGGCCCTGGTCAGCCGCTCGCTGGAGGAAGCCCTGGAGATCGCCCGCGAACAGGCGGCCGAGGACGGAGTGGACGAAATCTGCGTCATCGGCGGCGCCAAGCTGTACGCCGAGACCCTGCCCCGCGCCCGCGTCCTGCATGTCACCGAGGTCGAGGCCGAACCCGAGGGCGACACGCTCTTCCCGGCGTTCGACGAGTCCGACTGGGTCGAGGTCTTCTCCGGGCGCCACGAGCCCGGCGAGAAGGACGACCATGCCTTCACCTTCCGCACCCTGGAACGCCGCTAGAGGAGAACGATCATGCTGGTGACGACCGCCAACGACCTGCCGGGCCTGCGCATCACCCAGACGATCGGCGTGGTGCGCGGCATCACCGTGCGTTCGCGCAACGTCGTCTCCGACGCCATCGGCGGTTTGCAATCGCTGATTGGCGGTCGCGTCGGGGCCTACGTCAAACTGGCCGAAACCGCCCGCGCCGAGGCCTATGAGCATCTGCTGGACACCGCCCGCGCCGCCGGCGCCGACGCGGTGATCGCCATGCGCTACGACGCCAACGAGATCATGCCCGGCATCACCGAGGTGCTGTGCTACGGCACGGCGGTGAAGACCGCGCCGGTCTAAAGCCCCAGCCGCGCGGTCACCGTCTCCGCGAACCCGGCGAACCGGCGCGCCGCGTCGCCGTTCGGCTCTGCGACCACCAGCGGCGTGCCCGCGTCGCTGGCCCGTCGCAGCGCCCCGTCCAGCGGCAGGTCGCCTAGGAACGGCACGCCCAGCCGCGCGGCTTCGGCCTCGGCCCCGCCGCGCCCGAACACCTCGCCCGTCATGTTCTCGATCAGGCCCAGCGTCGGCACGCCGACCTTTTCGAACAGGGCGTGCGCGCGACGCGCGTCGGCCAGCGCCAGCTCCTGCGGCGTCGCCACGATCACGGCCCCGTCCAGCGGCGTCTTCTGGATCAGGGTCAGCTGCACGTCGCCGGTGCCGGGCGGCAGGTCGACCACCAGCACGTCCAGCGGCGCGTTTTCGGCGCCCCAGCGCGTCTGAGTCAGCATCTGCGTCAGGGCCTGCGACGCCATCGGTCCGCGCCACACCATGGCGTCCGACGCCTGGGTCAACAGGCCGACCGACATGGCCTTCAGTCCGTGCGCCCGGTGCGGCTGGATCGCCCCGTCGACGTAGTCCGGCTTGCCCGAAATCCCCAGCAGCGTCGGCAGCGACGGGCCATAGACGTCCGCGTCCAGCACCCCGACCGACAGCCCGCGCGCCGCCAGCGCCGCGGCGAGGTTCACAGCCACCGTAGACTTGCCCACTCCGCCCTTGCCGCCGGCGACGGCCAGCACCTTTCGCACGTGCGCGGGTCGATCGGTCGGCACGGGCGCGCGCGGACGGGTCTGATCGACGGCCTGCGGCGACAGCGACGCGGTACGACGCCGGGGCGCAACAGGAGCGGCCTCCGCCGTCAGCACGACCGAGGTCCGCGCCACGCCCGGCAGGGCCATCAGCGCCGCCTCGGCCGCGTCCCGCACGGGCGCATACGACGCCGCGTCCCCCGCCGGCACGTCCAGCGCGAAGCCGGCGCGATCCTCGCCCACCACCAGACCCTGCACCCGACCGGACGCCACCAGCCCCTGCCCCGTCTTGGGGTCGATGATGCGGTCGAGTGCGGCCAGGACGTCGTCTTTGGAGAACATGGCGCGGTCCTACGCCTTTCCCGAGGCCGAGGTGAAGGGGTAAGGCCTCCGGATGACCCCGCCCCTCGTCACCCTGATCGCCGGCCCCACCGCCTCAGGGAAGTCGGCGCTGGCCTTGGAGCGGGCGCAGGCGACCGGCGCGGTGATCGTCAACGCCGACAGCCAGCAGCTGTACGCCGACCTGCGCGTCCTGTCCGCCCGCCCGTCGCCGCAGGATGAGGGTGTGGCCGAGCACCGCCTGTATGGGGTGGCCGACGCCGCGGACGCCTGGTCCGTCGGGCGCTGGACCCGCGCGGTCGCCCCATTGCTGGGTGACCTTCGGGAGCAGGGCCGGCCCGCGCTGATCGTCGGCGGCACGGGCCTGTATTTCACCGCCCTGACCAAGGGCATCGCCGACATCCCCGACGTGCCGATCGCCGACCGCGAGGCGGCGCAGGAGGCGTACGACTTCCTCGGCGAGGACGCCCTGCGCGCGCGTCTGGCCGAGCGCGACCCGCGCGCCGCAACCGCCATCGCTCCGGGCGACCGCCAGCGTTTGACCCGCGCTTGGGCCGTGCTGCAGACGACCGACCGCGCCCTGTCCGACTGGCAGGCCGAGACCCGCCCCCTGCTGCCCCCCGGCGCCTACGAACGGCTTGTCGTCGAGCCGGATCGCGCCGAGCTCTACGACCGCTGCGACCGCCGCGTCGGCCTGATGGTGGAACAGGGCGCGCTGGACGAGGTCCGTGCCCTCATCCGCCGCCGCCTGAACCCGGACCTGCCCGCGATGAAGGCCGTCGGCGTGCGCGACTTCGCCGCCCACCTGCAGGGCAAGCTTTCCCTCGACGAGGCGATCGACGCCGTGCGCCAGGCCACCCGAAACTACGCCAAGCGCCAGCTGACCTGGTTCCGCAACCAGACGCCGGACTGGCCGAGGACCCCGGCCTAGTCGGCGACGACCTCCATCGTGCCCTTCGGAAACTCCACGCCTCGAAACTCGGGATAGACCTCGGCGAGGACGTCGGCCTGCTCGGGCTGATCGACGGTGATCAGGTACCACTGGCCGTCCACCTCGAACGCCAGGGCCGGCGACGTCGCCTTTGCGGTCATCCCCGGCAGACGCAGCGTCATGTACAGCGGCACGATCAGATAGGTGCGCGTGCCGTCCGGGGTCCGACGGACGTCGGCGCCGTCGATGTCGACGCGGTACTCCACCACCTCGACGTCCCGCATGACCTCGGCGGCCATCTGGCGCGCGGAGTCGCGGGCCTGTTGCGGGGTGACGCCGTACCGCGCGGCCAGGGCCTCGATCACGCCGGGCGGCAGCATGTCCATGGCCGCCGACATGTCCCCGGCCACGACCTTGTCCTTCTGCGTCTCGAAGCGCGCCGCCACCGTCGCTCGGTCTTGGGGCGACACGTCCTGCGCGGCGACGGGCGCGGCCGCGGCGAAGGTCAGCGACAGGGCGATCAGGAGAGCGCGAAACAGATTGGGCATCGGGATGACCTTCATCGGGATTTCGGCCACTCAACCGACGGCGCGCCCGTCGCGCCAGTGTTTGCGCGCCACGCCCGGCAGCAAACTTGGAAATAAGCCCTCGCGGGCCTATATTGGTCCTGTTCGGGCTTGCCCGGACTATGGCGATAAACGCGCCTGCAATAAGCGGACCGGACCCGGGTGCGATTCCCGGCGGCTCCACCACTCTCCCCGTCGTTATCAGCGGGGCGCGCGGGGCCGACCAGCATCGACGGACGTGTAAAGAGGATGCCTTCGCCCGTCCTGGCCCACCGCATCGGGCCATTGACTAACTGCGAACGATAACTTCGCTGGGGAATACGCCGTCGCCGCGTAATGCGGTTCCGGTAATTCCGAACTAAGTCCTCAGGGTTCAGATCCTGGGGCGGGGCCCGGAGGGCGCCTGCCAACAGAAGCCCTCCACTTTCCTGAAATCGCCAAGCGCCGCTTCCTTCGCCGGACGCGGCCCGCTATGTCGGGCGCATCCCAGCCGAGGCGCCCATGGCCGAACAGACCCCCCCGGTCGACGAGATGAACTATGAGGGCCTGGCCCAGGACGCGCTTCGCGGCGTGATCCGGGCCGCTCTGGAACGCGCCGCCTTGCCCGAGGGCATTCCGGGCGCGCACCATTTCTACATCACCTTCGTGACCCGCGCGCCGGGCGTCAGCCTGCCGCCGGACATCCTGGCCAAATATCCGGAGGAGATGACCGTCGTCCTCCAGCATCAGTACTGGGACCTGGCGGTCGAGCCCGATCGCTTCACCGTCATGCTGAAGTTCGGCGGCCTGCCCAAGGTGATGACCGTGCCGTATGCCGCGGTCACGCGCTTCTACGACCCGTCGGTCCAGTTCATCCTGCAGTTCGAAGCGCCCGCCGCCGCTCCGGAGCCGGAGCCCGAACCTGCCCCGCCGCCCCCGCCGTCGGGCGACGAAGGCCCCAAGGTCGTCTCGCTGGACCAGTTCCGCAAGAAATAGCGCCGGTCAGGTTTCTGCGGCTTGACCCCCTCCCTCGCCCCCGCGATCAATGGTCGGCGAACGCTTGGAGGGCTTTCGATGATCCGCATCTTGGCCGCGACCGCCGTCGCACTGGTCCTGACCGCCTGCGCCACGACGCCGTCGGCCCCGGCGCCCGGGGGCGTCTTCGACGGCTGGGCCGGCGCTGTCGTCGCCGCCGACTGGCGCACCAGCCGCGGCCAACCCATCGTCGCCTTCGACAACTCCCGCCGCGACCTGACCGCCGCCTTTCTGGCCGAGGGGTTCGAACGCCGGCATTTCGTCGATTACACGCTGCGGCCCGACGCCCCGGACGCGGCCACCGGCGCCCAGGTCCTGACCGGCATCGGCGAGGTCGCACGGCGCGCCACAGTCGGCTGCTTTCTCTACTTCTCGTCGCACGGCAATCAGCGCGGCATCGTCTGGGGAACCGAAGGTCAGCTCAGCCCGGAACGGATGGGCCAGCTGGTGAACCAGTGGTGCGGCGACCGGCCCACTGTCGTGGTGGTCAGCGCCTGCTTCTCCGGCGTGTTCGTGCCGTCGCTTCAGGGGCCGAACCGCATGGTGATGACCGCCGCCCGCCGCGATCGCTCTTCGTTCGGGTGCAGCGAGGACGCCACCCATCCCTATTTCGACGGCTGCGTCCTGGAGAGCCTGCCGGCCGCGCGCGACTTCATCCATCTGTCCGAGCTGGCCAAGACCTGCGTCGCCCGACGAGAGACCGCCGAGGGCCTGCGCCCCGCGTCGGAGCCCCAGGTCTTCATCGGCGGCGACATCCGGCCCCTGCTGACCACGACCTACGCCTTCCGCCGCTGAGGCTCAGCCTTTCCGCGGAAAGCTGCGGATCGTGATGCGTTCGCGCTCGCCCTCGCGGCGCTCGACCAGCAGGCGCGCCACCTGGGCGTCGTCGTGGAACAGATAGCCCTTGATGGCGTCCAGCAGGGCCTTGGCGAGGTTGTCGAGGTCCATCCACGGCGGGTCGCCGACGTGCTCCATCACGATCTCGACCACGTGGTCGCCATACGACGGCCTCGCCCCGCGCCACTCCTTGCGCATGAACTCGTAGACCAGCGGCTTGTAGTATTTCGCCTGCGTCGTCAGGCCGTCGATGGTGATCTCCACCGCGTCGCCGACCTCCCGCGCGCGCACCTTGCCCGTGCCGACCCAGCCCTGCGTCACCCGCCGCAGCCCGCCGGCATGGGCCCGTCGAGTCGCACCGACCGGATCGCGACCGGGGGCGCGATTTGCTCGTCGGTCGCCGGCAGACGGTGGATGGCGCGCACTGCCTCCATGCCCCGCACCACCTCGCCGAACGCCGCGAAGCCCTGACCGTCCGGATTGCGCGCGCCGCCGAAGTCCAGCGCCGGCGCGTCCTCCACGACGACGAAGAAGCTGCTGGTCGCCGTGTCCGGCCCGTCGCGCGCCATCGAGATCGCGCCCGCGACGTGCCTCAGCCCCGTGTCCCGCGTCCGCTCCAGCGCGATGGGGCCGAAGCCCGGATCGTCGCTGCCCGCCGGCGTCGCCGCCTGGATCACCGAGATCGGATTGGGGTTGTCGTTGGTCTCGGCGACGACGGTCCGGAAGAAGCTCCCGCCGTCGTATCGGCCCGCCGCCGCATACCGCAGGAAGTTGCACACCGTGCCGGGCGCCTGCTCCGTGGCCAGCCGCACGACGATCGGCCCGCGATCGGTGTCGATCGTCACGTCCGTCCGCGCCGGCCTCGGCGCCGTCGTCGCGCACCCCGCCAGCGCCAGCGCCGCCGCGCCCATGATCCACCCGCGCATCCGGCCCTCCGCGCCTTGCCCGCTCACCGCTCCGTGCTACACCCCCGCGCACCTTCCCGCCACGCCCGACGAGCCGAACCGATGACCGACGTCCGCACCGAAACCGACACCTTCGGCCCCATCGAGGTCGCCGCCGACCGCTACTGGGGCGCGCAGGCGCAGCGGTCGCTGGGCAACTTCAGGATCGGCTGGGAGAAGCAGCCCCTGCCAATCGTGCGCGCGCTGGGCATCGTCAAGCGCGCGGCGGCCGAGACCAACATGGCGCTGGGCAAGCTGGACCCGGCCCTGGGCGCCGCCATCGTGCAGGCCGCGAACGAGGTCATCGAGGGCAAGCTGGACGGCCACTTCCCGCTGGTCGTCTGGCAGACGGGCTCGGGCACCCAGTCGAACATGAACGCCAACGAGGTGATCTCGAACCGCGCCATCGAGATTCTGGGCGGAGAGATGGGCTCCAAGAAGCCGGTCCACCCCAACGACCACGTCAACATGAGCCAGTCGTCCAACGACACCTATCCCACGGCCATGCACGTCGCCTGCGCCGAGGAGGTGGTGCACCGCCTGCTGCCCGCCCTGCAGAAGCTGCACAACGCCCTGAACGACAAGGCGCAGGCGTGGAAGGACATCATCAAGATCGGCCGCACCCACACCCAGGACGCCACCCCACTGACGCTGGGCCAGGAGTTCGGCGGCTACGTCCAGCAGGTGGCCAAGGGCATCGAGCGGATCGAGAGCACCCTGCCCGACCTGATGCAGCTGGCCCAGGGCGGCACCGCCGTCGGCACCGGCCTGAACGCGCCCATCGGCTTCGCGGAGGGCGTCGCCGACAAGATCGCCCAGATCACCGGCCTGAAGTTCACCACGGCCCCGAACAAGTTCGAGGCGCTGGCCGCCCACGACGCCATGGTCATGTCGCACGGCGCGATCAACACCGTCGCCGCGTCGCTGTTCAAGATCGCCAACGACATCCGCTTCCTGGGCTCCGGCCCCCGCTCGGGCCTGGGCGAACTGGCCCTGCCGGAGAACGAGCCGGGCAGCTCCATCATGCCGGGCAAGGTCAATCCGACCCAGTGCGAGGCCCTGACCCAGGTCTGCGTCCAGGTGTTCGGCAACCACGCCGCCCTGACCTTCGCGGGGTCGCAGGGGCATTTCGAGCTGAACGTCTTCAACCCGGTGATGGCCTACAACTTCCTGCAGTCCGTGCGCCTGATGGCCGACGCGGCGGTCAGCTTCACCGACAACTGCGTGGTCGGCATCGAGCCGCGCCGCGACAACATCGAGCGCGGGCTGAACAACTCGCTGATGCTGGTCACCGCCCTGAACGGCAAGCTGGGCTATGACGCCTGCGCAAAGATCGCCAAGACCGCGCACAAGAACGGCACCACCCTGCGTCAGGAAGCCGTCGGCGGCGGCTACCTGACCGACGCCGAGTTCGACGAGGCGGTGCGACCGGAGAAGATGATCAGCCCCGGCTGATCACTTCTCCCGGATCGTCCGGCCCACCGGCGCCAGCGCCAGCTTGGCCAGTTCCAGGTCCTTCAGGGCGAAGGGGATGCCGATGATGGTGATCGCCTCGACGAAGGCCGAGATCAGGTGCGCCAGCGCGATCCACCAGCCGGCGAAGACGAACCAGACGACGTTCAGCACGGCGCCCAGTGGGCCGCGCCCCGGATCGACGCCGTCGTCCGGCCGCCACACGACCTCGCGGCCGAAGGGCCAGAAGGTGTAGGCCGCGATCCGCCAGGCCGCGAACGCCCACGGCAGGCCGACGATCGTCAGCGCCAGGATCGCCCCGCCGATCAGCCAGCCCACGCCGGCGATCAGGCCGCCGAAGATCAGCCACAGCACGTTCAGGATCAGCGCGATCAATGTCGTCTCCCATCGAGCCGTCGTCGGCTCAGGGGAAGAATGCGGCCGCTCCCGCCGCTGTTGCAGTGAATTCGCGGAAACCTTGGTCTAGATTTCGCCGCATGGCCGAGATCGTGAACTTCAACAAGGCGCGGAAGGCCCGCGACAAGGCGGCGGCGAAGACCAGGGCGGCGGAAAACCGCGCCGCCCACGGCCGCCCCAAGGCCGAGACGCAGCAGTCGACCCTGGAACGTCTGGCCCGCGACCGCGCTCTGGATGGACACAGGTTGGACCGTGAGCCGGAGCGCCGCGATGACGACTGACCCGCGCCGCGACCCGCGCATCCGCCACGGCCTGATCCCCCTGATGGCCGTCCTGCGCAAGAAGCGCTTCGTCGAAGAGCGACGTCGCCGTCAGGCCGCCGCCGAACCGGCGGACGAGCAGAAACCCGCGCGTCCCGAGCGCAAGCGCGGCTGGCTCTGGTGAGGGATCAGGCGGACTTGCGCGCGGCCCGGATCATCAGCGCCTGTCCCGACACCACGATCAGCAGGCCGACCAACGCGCCCCACCCGAACCGCGCGCCCTCGAAGGTGACTGACACCAGCATGGCGATCGGCGGCGTCAGCGCGGAGATGTAGCTGGCCAGCGCATAGCCCTTGGCCCGCGCCACCCAGAAATAGACCACGAACGCCACGACCGAGCCCAACACGGCCAGATAGATCAGCGAGATCAGATAGCCCGCCGTCGGCTCGATCCGGAACTCGGCGCCGGTCGCCAGCCCATAGATCGCCAGCATCGCCGTGCCATAGGCCATGGCCCAGGCCGTGGAGGCCAGAAGAGGCGCCCCCGCCTTCTGCGCCCGCCAGGCGAACAGGTTGCCGAAGGCCGAGCTGGTCACCGCGACCAGCGCGAAGCCGATCCCCAGCGCCGCCTGCGGTCCCAGCCGCGCGCCCAGCAGCTCCGATCCGGACAGCACCGCCACGCCTGTGACGCCCAGCGCCGCCCCGCCCCACGACAGGGCGTGCGCCTTCTGCCCCACGGCCACGCGGAACAGGCACAGGTTCAGAAAGGTCAGCGCCGCGAAGATCACCGCCACGATCGCCGACGGCACGTGCTGCTCGGACTGATAGGTGAAGGCGTAGGACACCGCGAACGTGAACGCGCCCTGCCCAAGGGCTTCCAGGTGCTGGCCCCGGCTCAGCGTCATGGGCGCGCGTGCGACGGCCATGCCGACGAACAGCACCAGCGCCGCCAGGCCGAACCGCCAGACGACAGAGACGATCGGCTGGACTACCCCCAGCTGCCAAGTGATGCCGTACCACGTCGTGCCCCAGATCAGCGCGCACAGCAGCACGGCGCCCACGGACAGCAGCCCCCCCCTGGACAGGCCGGGGCGCGCGGAATCGGTCGAACGGATCATCCCCCGCCCATGCGCCCGCACGCGCGCCCGCGCAAATCGGACGAGCGGGGCGACGCATAAGGCCCGCTTGTGCCTCGGCGCGACGACGTCGCCCTCTCGCGGAGACGGCCGGGCCTGCTAGTCTGGAGGCATGCTGCGCAAACGCTCGATCCTGCTGTCCGGCCACGCCACGTCCGTCGCGCTGGAGCCGGAATTCTGGGCCGTGCTGGACGCCGTGGCGGACCACATGTCGCTTCCGCTGTCCGGGCTGATGAAACGGATCGACGAACGGCGCGGCCGCACGCCGCTGGCCTCGGCCTGCCGACTTCTGGCCCTGGCCTGGGCGTCGGGAGACCGGCGTTTTGCGGACGATTGACGGCGGCGCGAAACGGGCGCTTCCTCACGCGGTCTTCGGGGATTTCACATGTCGACCGACCCTCGCCTGCTTCCGGCGCTCGCCTTCGGCGGCGCGATCGCTCTGGGCATGGCCGCCGCCGGCGGACTGATCGGCCAGGGCCTGGTCAACGCGCGCGTCGGCGACCGCACCGTGACGGTGCGGGGGCTGGCCGAGCGGGACGTCCGCGCCGATCTGGCCGTCCTGCCGCTGAAGTTCACCGCCTCGGGCGAGGTGCTGGGCGACGTCCAGGCCCGCATCGACGCCGACCTCGCCACCGTCCGTCGCTTCCTGGCGGCGCAGGGCTACCCGGCCGAGGCCGTCACCCTGGGCCAGCTGTCCGTCGCCGACACCCAGTCGCGGGAGTGGGGCAGTCAGAACGGCGGCCCCCGCTACATCCTCAGCCAGACGGTCGTGGTGCGCACCGCCGACGTCGCGCGCATCCAGACCACCAGCCGCGCGCTCAGCGACCTGGTGCGCCAAGGGGTGGTCCTTCAGGACTATTCCGGCCCGACCTACGTCTTCACCGGGCTGAACAAGGTGCGGCCCGAAATGATCGGCCAGGCGACGGCCGCGGCGCGGACGGGCGCCCAGCGCTTCGCCCAGGACTCCGGCGCCGGGCTCGGCCCAATCCGTCAGGCGACGCAGGGCTCGTTCGAGATCCTGGCGCGCGACGAGATCGACGCGGAGACGTCGACTCCGGACAAGAAGGTCCGCGTGGTCACGACCATCACCTACGGCCTGCGCTGAACGCGAAAACGGCGGCGGGCCGTTCGGCCACGCCGCCGCGTCGTTCGCGTCTTGGGTTCAGTTCTGACCGGCGGGCGCCGTCGGCGGCTCGACCGTCGGCAGTTCCGGCATCTTGGGCTCGGGCACGTCGGGCAGGGTCGGCGTCGGAACGTCGACGTTCAGATCGACGTTGGTCTCATCCTTGCCGCCGATGCCGCCGCCGTTCAGCATCACGACGGCGACGATGATCAGCACGACCACGATTCCGCCGATCAGGAACGCCAGCCAGCCGTTGCCGCCGCCGCTGGGGGGCGGGTTGTTGATCGTGGTCTGATGCACGACCTCGGGGCGGTCGTCGCGGGGCGGGGGCACGTCCGTCATGGGTCAGTTCCCGCCGGGCGCGGCCGGAGCCGAAACGGACGGCAGGTTCACGTCGACGTCGACCTTCTTGGTCTCGCCGCCCATGCCGCCGCGGGCGAAGACGAAATAGGCGACGATGGCCAGCACGACCACGATCGCGCCGACGATGAAGGCCATGCCCGCGTTGCCGCCGCCGCCGTTGTTGTTGATGTTGTCCGCCATGGGGCTTCCCTCCTCCGGTGAGTGACTGTCGGCGGTAACGGCGCGGAACGGCCACGGTTCCGCTTGGGCTTGGACACGGCACGGCTGACATCCGCGCGCGGTCTCCTTATGTTCCGAGCGCCGCATGACCGAATCCGCCCCCCGCATCTCCGACCTCGCCCGCGCCCGCCCGCCGCAGGACCTCGCCGGCGCGCCCGCCGACTGGCTGGCCGGCCTCAATCCGGAGCAGCGCGAGGCCGTCGAGACGACCGAGGGGCCCGTGCTGGTTTTGGCAGGCGCCGGCACCGGCAAGACCCGCGTCCTGACCACCCGGCTGGCGCACATCCTGGCCACCGGCCGCGCGCGTCCGTGGGAGCTGCTCGCCGTCACCTTCACCAACAAGGCCGCGCGCGAAATGCGCGAGCGGATCACCCACCTGATCGGCCCGGGCGCCGAGGGCCTGCGCTGGCTGGGCACCTTCCACTCCATCGCCGCCCAGATCCTGCGCCGCCACGCCGAGCTGGTCGGGCTGAAGTCGACCTTCACCATTCTGGACACGGACGATCAGGAGCGCCTGCTGAAACAGGTGCTTGAGGCCGAGAGCGTCGACGTGAAGCGTTGGACGCCTCGCTCGTTCGCGGGCGTGATCGACGGCTGGAAGAACCGCGGCTGGACGCCCGAAAAACTGCCGCCGGGCGAGGACTTCGCCGCCGGCAAGGGACAGAAGCTGTACGGCCTCTATCAGGCCCGCTTGCGCACCTTGAACGCCTGCGACTTCGGCGACCTGCTGCTGCACAACCTCACCATCCTGTCGCAACACGCGGACGTGGCGGAGGAATACCGCAAACGCTTTCGCTACATCCTAGTCGACGAATATCAGGACACCAACGTCGCCCAGTATCTCTGGCTGCGCCTGCTGACCTCCTCGACCGGCAACGTCTGCTGCGTCGGCGACGACGATCAGTCGATCTATGGCTGGCGCGGGGCCGAGGTGGACAACATCCTGCGCTTCGAGCGGGACTTCCCGGGCGCAAAGGTCATCCGGCTGGAGCGCAACTATCGCTCGACCCGCCACATCCTCGGCGCCGCCTCCGGACTGATCTCGGCCAACAAGGGCCGCCTCGGCAAGACGCTGTGGACCGAGGATCAGACCGGCGACAAGGTCCGCGTGCGCGGCGTCTGGGACGGCGAGGCCGAGGCCCGGCTGATCGCCGATGAGATCGAGACCGCGCGCCGAACCGGCATGCACTACAAGGACATGGCCGTCCTTGTTCGCGCGTCGTTTCAGATGCGGGCGTTCGAGGAACGCTTCGTCATGCTGGCCATCCCCTATCAGGTGATCGGCGGCCCGCGCTTCTTCGAGCGCGCCGAAATCCGCGACGCCCACGCCTATCTGCGCCTGATTCTGTCGGAAGACGACGACCTGGCCTTCGAGCGCATCGTCAACGTGCCCAAACGCGGCATCGGCGACACCAGCGTGCAGAAGATCCTGCACATGGCCCGCCTGTCCGGCGTCTCGGCCATGACGGCGGTGCGCGAGTTGATCGTGTCGGACGAGTTGCAGGCCCGCACCCGCACCGCCCTGGCCAACTTCGTGCGCGACCTCGACCGCTGGCGCGCCCTCGCCCAGGACACGCCGCACTGGACCCTGACCGAGACCATCCTGGAAGAGTCCGGCTATGTCGAGATGCAGAAGGCCGACCGCACCTCCGGCCAGACGCGTCTGGAGAACCTCAAGGAACTGGTCCAGTCGATGCAGGGGTTCGACAGCCTGCTGGCCTATCTGGAGCACGTTTCTCTGGTCATGGACCTGGATCGCGGCGACGGCGACGGGTCCGAGGGCGGCTCGGTCCAGATCATGACCTTGCACGGCGCCAAGGGACTGGAGTTCCCGCTGGTCTTCCTGCCGGGCTGGGAGGAAGGCGTCTTCCCCAGCCAGCGCAGCATCGACGAGAAGGGCGAGAAGGGCCTGGAGGAGGAGCGCCGCCTGGCCTACGTCGGCGTCACCCGCGCCAAGCGCGACGCGCGCATCTCCTTCGCCGCCAACCGCCTGGTCTACGGCCGCTGGACCAGCCAGCTGCCCAGCCGCTTCGTCGACGAACTGCCGATCGACCACGTCGACCCCGAGAGCGAGACCGGCTACTACGGCGCGTCGGCGGGCCTGAAGGAGGCCAAGAGCCGCTGGGACGAGGCCCCCAGCTTCGGCAGCGGCTACTCCAGCCCCGGCTGGAAGCGCGGCCAGGCCTTCGCCGCCGCCCGCCAGCCCACCGACCGCCCCGCCCGCCAGGCCCTGATCGAAGGCGACGGCCGCCTGATCGCCACCGCCGACCCGTCGGCGTCATCCGGCTGGACCCGCGGCACCCGCGTCTTTCACCAGAAGTTCGGCTACGGCCTGGTGAAGGCGGTCGAGGGCAACAAGCTGGTGGTGGCCTTCGACAAGGCGGGCGAGAAGAAGGTCATCGACACGTTTGTGGAGAGGGCGTGATGTGGTGCTGGGCGGCGGCGGCAGTGGCCATCGGTCTCTCGGCAAGTCCCGCCGCCGCGCAGATTCTCCTGCGATCTGATCTCCCCTTGTGGACCGACCGCTCGGCCGAGGGCTTCTGGCCGCGTTCGTTCTCCGATCAAGAATCGTTCGGCTGCGAGAGTAGGTTGCGCTTCGGCGACTTCGTCGTCTCGGAGCTCCAACCTGCCCTCGAGCCCACCAGTGGCGATCCGAGGGAGATTCTCCGGATCGCCAACTACGGCTACGTCCATTGCGCCTACATCGTCCGCCGCGACTTCGAAGACGAGATCGCAACCGCTGACGGGAAGTACGCGTGGGCCATAGAACTCGGCATCGAGCCAGTCGGGCGCGACCGCCTCGAAATGATGGCGCTCCAGATCGGCGCGGCCGGCGGCAGCGAGTACATCGTCGTCGCCCAAGCTGAAGGGGCCGACTGGACAGATTTGCGTATTCTCGACCTGCATTGTCCGGAAGGGGCTCTCCGCGACGCCGGACGGATCGACTTATGGTCGACGGCATACTGCGGGGTCGAGTCCAAGGCGCAACTGGAGACCATGGCTCGTCAGGCTGCCCACCGTCCGCCGTTCGCACGAGCGGCCCTTCTAACCCCCCCTTAACGCCATCCCGCCACCCTGCCCCGGTGCGCGATTCCGTCCTGATCGAAGGGCCTGCCGACCCCGCCCCGTCATGGTGGGAGACGGCGGCGTGCGTGTTCATCCTGTTCATGCTGACCGGCGCCCTGATCGGTCCGATCTTCGCGCCCACGCAGGAGGAGACGCCGATCCTGCGGCTGGCCTGGCTGCCGGTCTATGCGATGACGGCGGGGCTGCTGATCTACAGGATCGACCGCCTGTGGCGCGCCTGGCCGGCCATGGTCGCGGTCGGCCTGCTGGTCCTGTGGGCCTATGCGTCCAAGTGGTGGTCGCTCTATCCGGAGGTGACCTCACGCCGCGCCATCGCCCTGGCCATCTCCTGCGGCTTCGCCCTGTATCTGGGCGCGGCGTTTCGCGGGCCGCACCTGCCGCGTCTGCTGACGTTCACCGGCCTGATCATGGCGGTCGGCAGCCTGATCATGGTGTTCGCCTTCCCCCAGATCGGCGTGCACCAGCTGGACAACGCCGGCCTGTGGCGCGGGCTCTGGTACGAGAAGAACCAGATGGGCGCCGTCATGGTCATCGTCGCCACGGCCAGCGCCGCCTGCCTGGCCTCGCCCGACCCGCGCCGCCTCGTGCCCGCCGCCAGCCTGGTGCTCAGCGTCGCGCTCGTGCTGGCCACCCAGTCCAAGACCTCGCTCCTGTGCCTGATGCTGGGGCTGGGCGTCGTCGCCGGCTTCTGGACCATGCGGCGCGGCGGCGCGGCCTTCGCCGTCTTCGCGGTGTGGAGCGCCGTCTTCGCCGCCGGCGCCGGCTGGCTGGTCTGGAACAGCCACTCCGTCGAGATCCTGGAGATTCTGGGCAAGGACCCGTCGCTGACCGGCCGCACCGAGATCTGGGACGCCATCATGACCCGCGTGGCGCTGAAGCCGTGGACCGGCTGGGGCTACGGCGCCTTCTGGGAGCGCGACAGCGTCCCCGCCGACTGGATCCGGCTGGAGACCGGCTGGCTGGTCCCCAACGCTCACCACGGCTGGATCGACGTGCTGGTCCAGCTGGGCTGGACGGGCGCCCTGATGGTCGGCGCCCTGGCCGTCCTCGCGGTCGTCGCCACCCTGCTGCGCTCGGCCCGCGCGGGCGTTCAGGAGGGCTGGTGGGCGCTGGGCTTCCTCGCCGCCTTCCTGATGCTCAGCCTGTCGGAGAGCATTCTGATGGCGCACCAGGGCCTGCCCTGGGTGCTGTTCCTGGCCGTGGTCACGCGCGCGGTCCTGCCCGATTCCGTCCCCGTTCCGCTTGCCCCCGAGGCGCGCGGAGCCTACCGAGACCGACCCCGAATCGCCGCATCATCGCCCCATGTCGTCCGCCGCCCCGTCCCTGTTCGATCTGCCCGAGCCCGAGCCGCGCCCGGAGGCCAGGCCCGCGCCTGACTCGAAGCCGACGCCCGCGCCCGTCGCGGCGAACACGCACGCGCCCGCCACCGTCGACGCCGGCTATTCCGCCAGCTCGATCGAGGTGCTGGAGGGGCTGGAGCCGGTGCGCAAGCGCCCGGGCATGTACATCGGGGGCACCGACGAGCGCGCCCTGCACCACCTCTTCGCCGAGGTGCTGGACAACGCCATGGACGAGGCCGTGGCCCGCCATGCCAAGCACATCCGCGTCGATCTGGACGCCGACGGCTTCCTGTCCGTCTTCGACGACGGCCGCGGCATCCCCGTCGATCCGCACCCCAAGCATCCGGGCAAGTCGGCGCTGGAAGTCGTGATGACCGTCCTCCACTCCGGCGGCAAGTTTTCCGGCAAGGCCTATGAAACTTCGGGCGGTTTGCACGGCGTCGGCGTCTCCGTCGTCAACGCCCTGTCCGAGCGGCTGGACGTCACGGTCTGGCGCGACGGCTTCGAATGGCGCCAGTCGTTCAGCCGCGGCCACGTTCTGGCGCCGATCCAGCAGATCGGGCCGTCGAGGAAGAAAGGCACCCTGATCCGGTTCAAGCCGGACGAGGAGATCTTCGGCGTCGGCGCGGCGTTCAAGCCTGCCCGCCTGTTCCGCATGGCGCGGTCCAAGGC
This sequence comes from Afipia felis, assembly GCA_943371835.1. Classification (GTDB taxonomy): domain Bacteria; phylum Pseudomonadota; class Alphaproteobacteria; order Caulobacterales; family Caulobacteraceae; genus Brevundimonas. Next base: position 88,130 of record CALRWJ020000002.1, read on the forward strand.
CTATCTGTTCCGCGGCGTCGAAATCCGCTGGACCTGCGCGACCGAACGCATCGTCGACGCCACCCCGGCCGAGGCCGTGCTGCACTTCCCCGGCGGCCTGGCCGACGCCCTGGCCGACCGCATCGGCGACGTCGAGACCGTCACCCCGGCCTTCACCGGCCGGGTGGAGCGCAAGGGCGAGGCGGGCGCAGTGGAATGGGCCGTCACCTGGACCCCGGCGGGCTTCGGAGAGGCCGACGGCTTCGTCTCCTCCTACTGCAACACGGTCGCCACCCCCGACGGCGGCACGCATGAGGCGGGCTTCCGCGCCGCCTTGGTGAAGGGCCTGAAGGCCTATGGCGAACTGACCGGCGAGAAGCGCGCGGCCCAGATCACCGCCGAGGACGTCATCGCCAACGCCGGCGCGATGATCAGCGTCTTCCTGCGCAATCCCGAATTTCAGGGCCAGACCAAGGACCGCCTGTCCTCCCCCGAGGGGGCCCGTATAGTCGAACAGCTGGTGCGCGACCCGCTGGACCACTGGCTCACCGAAAGCCCCAAACAGGCCAACACCCTGCTGGGCTTCGTCATCGAGCGCGCCGAGGACCGCCTGCGCCGTCGCAAGGACAAGGAGGTCCAGCGCGCCGCCGCCACGCGCAAGCTGCGCCTGCCGGGCAAGCTGGCCGACTGCACGCGTCAGGCGGCGGACGGCACCGAACTGTTCATCGTCGAGGGCGACTCGGCCGGCGGCTCCGCCAAACAGGCGCGCGACCGCGCCACCCAGGCGATCCTGCCCCTGCGCGGCAAGATCCTGAACGTCGCCTCTGCCACGGCGGACAAGCTGCGCGCCAACGCCGAACTGTCCGATCTGACCCTGGCGCTCGGCGTCCAGCCGGGAAGCCGATTCAACATCGACGATCTGCGGTACGAGCGGATCGTCATCATGACCGACGCCGACGTCGACGGCGCCCACATCGCCGCGCTGCTGATCACCTATTTCCATCGCGTCATGCCCGACGTGATCCGTCAGGGCCGGCTGTTCATGGCCATGCCGCCGCTCTACCGCATCCAGGCCGGCGCCGTGTCGGAATACGCCCGCGACGACGCCCACCGCGACGAGCTGCTGGCCACCGTGTTCAAGGGCAAGAAGGTCGAGATCGGCCGCTTCAAGGGCCTGGGCGAGATGATGGCGTCCCAGCTGAAGGACACCACGATGAACCCGAAGACGCGCACCCTCGCGCGCGTCTCGGTGCCCGTCGACGAAGACGACGTCGACGATCTGGTCGAGCGCCTGATGGGCAAGAAGGCCGAGGCCCGCTTCCGCTTCATTCAGGACAACGCCCGCTTCGTGAAGGACGAACTGGACGTGTGAGGGATCGCGCGGCGCGGCGCGCCAGAAGCCCGATCTTTCTCCATCCCTTCTCCCCTTGCGGGAGAAGGTGGCAGCCCCGGACTTGATCCGGGGCTGACGGATGAGGGGTCTCTGTGGTCTTGCCGTTACCGGCGATGAGGCATCTCGGGTGCGACCCCTCATCCGACCTCGCTCCGCGAGGCCACCTTCTCCCGCAAGGGGAGAAGGACGATGTGCGGGCGACCGGCGCTTGATTGTGATGATCGACGACGCGTTCTTGAGCTCGATCAACGCGCTCCAACTTTTTAGCCGCAATCCGCCGTCGTCACTTCGGCCGTCCTTCATCCTGTTCGTCGGTTCCGTCGCGGGGGAAGGGCGCAAGGCCTTGCGAGCTTGTCGCGGCGGGAGCGGTTCGAGCGGGGGCTGCGTCGGGACGTTTCATCGTCACGAGCGGCCGATGCGGGCTCGATCGTTCGCTCTTGGATCTCGCGGCCCTCAAGCAGCGAGCGCCCGCGGCGCGAGCGGTAGGGCCCATGTCATGACGCGTCACGGGAAGGCGCGCGTCCGGGGATGGGGTTCGCAGGTCTCCCACCCGCCCGCCAAAGGCGCGTCGGCGAGTCGCCAAGTCAGCGGCGCTATGCGGTGGGTCATTCCCACCGCCGACAGCTTTTGAGCAGACGAGCCGCGCGGAGCGTCGTCGCGAAGCCGAAACGGTAATCACATCAGTCTCCGGGCCTCGCGCCCGGCGCTCCGCCCGCCCTTTCCAACTCCGCGTGAAGACGCCGGAGCGCTCGGTCGCGTCCGAAATCCTCTTTGAGCGAGGGAGGGTTTTGGGCCGGATTTCGCTGCCCCTCCTGAAGAAAGTCCCTCCATGTCCCGCACGAAAACCCGCCCGTCGAAGCCGTCGCCCCCTGACGATCCCGTGGCCCTCGCGCGGGCCGGGGCAGAGCTGCAGGCGCGGCTGGATCGGCTGCGGGCCACGATCGAGGCCAAGCGCAAGGCCGGGTGGGACTTCACGCCCCGCGCGGCCGCCGCGGCGGACACGTGATAGGCTCACGCATGGCCCCTCCGTCTACCCCGCTCCTCATCTCCACCGCCGAGCTGGCCGAACGCCTGGACGATCCGGACCTGGTCTTGCTCGACGCCAGCTGGCACTTGGGCGACCGCGACGGGGCCGCCGAGTTCCGCGACGCGCGCATCCCCGGCGCGCGCTTCTTCGATCTTGAGGCCGCGTCGGACCGTTCGTCCGCCCTGCCCCACATGCTGCCGTCGCCCGAAGCCTTCGCCGCCTATGCCGGCGCCCTGGGTCTGACGACGGAGACGCCCGTCGTGGTCTACGACGGCGCGGGACTGTTCTCCGCGGCGCGGGTGCGCTGGATGCTCAGGACCATGGGCGCGCGCGACGTCAGGCTGCTGGACGGCGGCTTTCCCAAATGGCGGGCCGAGGGCCGGCCCATCGAGACGAACGCTCCGGGGCCGGTCTCGCCCGCCGTCTTCGTCCCCCGCTTCGACGCGACGCGGATCGCCGACGCCGATGCGGTGCGCGAAGCTCTCGGCGAAGGCCGACAGGTGGTCGACGCGCGCGGCGCCGCCCGCTTCGCCGGTCGCGGCGACGAACGCCCCGGCGTGCGCCCCGGACACATGCCCGGCGCGCTCAACCTGCCCTATTCGGCGCTTCTGACCCCGGACGGCACGCTGAAACGGGGCCCCGCTCTGGCCGAGGCTTTCCGCACGGCGGGCGTCGATCTCGAACGTCCGGTCGTCACCACCTGCGGCTCGGGCGTCACCGCCGCGATCCTGTCTCTGGGGCTGGAACTGCTCGGCGGATCGTCGCGACTCTACGACGGCAGCTGGTCCGAGTGGGGCGCCCGTCCCGACCTGCCGGTCGAAACGGGCTGATGTCGTCTCAGGCCGGCGGCGCGACGGGCTCGGGCGCGTCCGCCGGAACCACGGCGTCGCTCTCCCCACGCGACACCACGGTCGCGGCCACCAGATCGCCGGTGACGTTCAGCGTGGTCCGGCACATGTCCAGGAAGCGGTCGACGCCCAGGATCAGGCCGATCCCTTCCGCCGGCACGCCGACCATCACCAGGATCAGCGCCACGACCGGCAGCGATCCGGCCGGCACGCCCGCCGTGCCGATGCCGCCCAGGATACAGACCAGCATCACCACCAGCTGCTGCTGCAGGTTCAGATCGACGCCGAAGAACTGGGCCAGGAACAGCACGGTGACGCCTTCGAACAGCGCCGTCCCGTTTTGGTTGGCCGTGGCGCCGACCGTCAGCACGAACCGCGAGATGCGGCGCGGCAGTTCCAGCTTCTCCTCCGCCGCCTTCAGCGCGATCGGCAGGGTGGCGTTGGACGAGGCGGTGGAGAAGGCCACCACGAACGGCTCCTTGACCCCGTTGGCGAAGCGCAGCGGGTTCATGCCGCCGAAGATCAGGACCAGCAGCGGATAGACGACGAACATGTGGATCGCCATCGCGCCGATCGCGACCCCGGCGTACGCGCCCAGCCGGATCAGCAGGTCCCAGCCGAACAGCGCGGCCAGATTGAACATCAGCGCCGCGATGGCGATGGGCGCCAGTTTGATGACCAGGTTGATGAGCTTCATCATCACCTCGAACACGCCCTGCAGGGCTTCCTGCAGGCGGTCCGTCGACGGCGACTTGGCCATCACCATGCCGATGCCGAAGATCAGGGCGAACACCATGACCGGCAGGATCTGGTTCTCGGCGGCCGCGGTGACGACGTTGGACGGGATCATGTCGAGGAAGAACTTGCCCGCCTCGATGCTCTGCGGCGCGCTGCCGACGATGCCGGCGGCGCCTTCCGCGCCCTCGGCCAGCAGCTGTTGCGCCAGCGCCGGGTCCACGCCGGCGCCCGGCTGGAACCAGTTGACCATGCCCAAGCCGATCCCCACCGCGATGGCCGAGACGAAGATCGTGAAGACCAGCGTCTTCAGGCCGACCCGCCCCAGCGACTTCAGGTCGCCCATCTCCGCCACGCCGACCGCCAGGGCCGAGAACAGCAGCGGCAGGACCAGCATGAACAGCAGACGCAGGAAGATCTGCCCCACGGCCTGAACGATCTCCATCACCCAGGGAATGACCACGAGATCGTTCTGATTGACGTACAGCCCGCCCGCCAGCCCGGCCACGAAGCCGAACAGCATCCAGACGTAGAGCGGGATCCCGCCCTTCTTCACCGTGTCCATGCGTCCCCCTGTCGGCGCGTCCGCCGCCTCTATCGAATCGGAAGGGCGTACATCAGCCCGCCCGGCTCAGCGTTCCATTGTGCGTTGAGACCGCGCGCCAGGTCGAGAGGCGAGTCACGCCCCAGATTGCGCTCGAAGATCTCGCCATAGTTTCCGACGGCGGAAATCGCGTTCCGCGCCCAGCGGCGATCCAGCCCCATCATCGGTCCGAACTCGCCCTCCAGCCCCAGCAGGCGCCTGGCGCGCGGATCGGCGGGCGCTTCCCGGGCCCGCGCGACCGACTGGGTCACGCCCAGCTCCTCGCCCAGGATCAGCGCGTTCAGCGTCCATCGCACGATCGACGTCCAGGCCTGGTCGTCGCGCCGCGTGACCGGCCCCAACGGCTCCTTCGAGATCACGTCGGGCAGGACGGCGTGCTGTTCGGGACTCGCCAGCGTCGTGCGCGCCGCGGCCAGCGCCGACACGTCGGCGGTGAAGGCGTCGCAGTCCTCCCGCGCGTAGGCCTCGCGCGCCTCTTCCTCTCCCGCCAGCACGACGGGCACGTACGTCAGCCCCCGCGCCCGGAACCAGTCCGCCACGTTGAGCTGCGACGTGGAATCCCCCTGCACGCAAATCCGCGCGCCGTTCAGCTCGCTGGCGCTGGTCAGGTTCAGGGACCGCCGGACCAGAAAGCCCTGCCCGTCATAATAGTTGACGCCCGCGAAGCTGACGCCGTCGCCGACGTCGCGCGTCATCGTCCAGCTGGTGTTGCGCCACAGGACGTCGACTCGCCCGTCCTGCACGGCGCGCAAGCGGTCGCGATTGTTCAGCGGCACGAACCGCACCGCGTCCGCATCGCCCAGCACCGCGGCGGCCAGGGCACGGCAAAAGTCGACGTCGAAGCCGCGCCACTGCCCTCGGTTGTCGGTGTAGGCGAAGCCGACCAGGCCTTCGTGCACGCCGCAGTTCAGGTGGCCGCGGCGCTTCACGGCCTTGAGCGTCGCGCTCTCCTGCGCCTCGACCGCAGCGGGGCGGACGGCCGGCGTGGCCGTGCCGTCTCGCGCGGCCTCGTCGCGCTCGGCGGCGCCGTCTCCGCAGCCCGCCAGGGCGAGCGCGGTCGGGATCAGCAGGAAAATCAGACGACGCCACATCACGGGCGCGACCATAGCCCCCGATCCGCGCTCCGCAACCCGCCTGGCGCGCCCGGCAGGACTCGAACCTGCAACCGTCCGCTTAGAAGGCGGATGCTCTATCCGGTTGAGCTACGGGCGCCGGGGCTCAGTGCGTCCAGGGCTGCTTGCGGCCGGTGGCGAAGTTGTCGGCATAGGCCTTCAGCTTCGGCGCGGGCTCGTTCGGCTCCTGCACGCGGAAGGCGATGCCGTGGCGCTGGGCGTACTCGACAGCCTCTTCCTGGCTGTCGAAGGTCAGGCGCACTTGACCGTTCATGTCGGTCGACCCGGTCCAGCCGGTCAGCGGATCCAGGAAACGCGCCGTTGCCGGCTCGAACTCCAGTCTCCACTCGCGCGTCTTCGCCTTGCCGGACTGCATGGCGGTGCGGGCGGGACGATAGATGCGCGCGAACATGTCGGTCTCCGAAAGTCTTCCCTTGGTCGGGGCGAGAGGATTCGAACCTCCGACCCTCTGGTCCCAAACCAGATGCGCTACCAGGCTGCGCCACACCCCGACGGGAAGGGACGGCCTTCTGCCACGCCCCGCCGAAGCGGGCAACGCGCTCACTGTCCGAAGAAGGGGTGCTTCACCAGATCGCCCGGCTTGGCGCCGATCTCGTCCATCCGTCCGGCCCGCACTTCCAGCACGCCTTTCGCCGGGCCGTTCGACGGATAGGTGCTGTCGGAATAGGGCGTCGTGTGGTTGGCCATGGACACGATCCGTCCGTCGGCGCCGATGTAGACGATGTCCAGCGAACTGGGCGTGTTGTGCATCCAGAAGCCGCGCTCGGCGACGTCCGGAAACTCGAACAGCATGCCCCGATCATCTTCCAGCGGCTGACGGAACATCAGGCCGCGCTGACGCTCCGCGTCGTCGTCGGCGATTTCGACCCAGAACTGGTGTTCGCCCGACGCGGTGACGACGGTCAGCTTCTCCAGGGGATTCCCGTCTTGGTCCTTGGGGCCCGCCGCGTCGCCGGCGCAGGCGCCCAGAGCCATCACCAGGGCCCCGGCCAGGAACAGTCGTCGATCGAACATCATCGTCTCCCGCAGGGGCGACGCGTCAGCCGCCCGGCTTGATCTCGGCCACGACCAGGCCCTTGGGGCCTTCGGCGAACCGCACGGATACGGCCTCACCGGGCACGAGGTCGTCAAGCCCGCAACGTCGCAAGGTCTCGACGTGCACGAAGATGTCGCCCGCCGCCCCGTCCCGCACGACGAAGCCGTATCCCTTGGTGCGGTTGAACCACTTGACCACGGCCCGCTCCATCGGGGCGCCGTCGCCCGGCTCGACGCGGTGCGCCTGTCGCAGCGCCTCATAGGACGGCGCGCGCACCGGCGGCGCTGCCGACGCCTCCAGCTCCAGAACTTCCAAGACCTGCCACCCCTTGGGCCGGCGCACGCAGTCGCAGCTGATCGCCGCGCCTTCCGCCGCTTCCTCCAGCCCGCTCTGCCGCAGGCTGGACACGTGAAGAAGCACGTCCCGCAGGTCGGTCTGCGACGGATCGTCAGGGACGATGAAGCCGTACCCCTTCCCGGGATCGAACCATTTGATCTTGCCGGCGATGCGCACCGTTTCGGCCGCGCCCGCCTCCTCGAAATCCGACACTGCCCTCAAGCCCCCCCTCCGCGATGCACGCGGGGCGGCTTATTTATCACTGTTCCGTGAATGGGAGGGAAGTGGAAAAACGCCGCTTTCCAAGCTTCCGCAACGGCAACTGCAGCCCGCGAACGTGGGACCTGGAAGCGGAACGACGGCGATGTGGGAAATGCCCCGCGTGGCAGTCCCTAGGGGAATCGAACCCCTCTTTTCAGGTTGAAAACCTGACGTCCTAACCGATAGACGAAGGGACCGCTGCGCGGGGAGCCGGCGATATAGCCGCCGATTCCGAAGGGTGCAAGCCCTTCAGACCGCTCTCGGATCGGCGACGTCGTCGATCTCGAATTGGACGCCGCGTCGGCCGTTCCAGTCGTCCGCCTTCAGCCGCCCCGCGACCTTCAGACCACCCTGACCGTCCAGCAGCGCCCGGCCCGTCCGCAGGTCGGCGCAGCGCCAGGCCACGGCCCGGACGGAGGCGCCGTCAGGTCCGACCAGCCGACACCGGACGTGGCCCTGGCCCATCGGCGCGGCGTCGCGCGCGACCACGCCCTCGAACGCGAACGTCGGCTCCGGATTTCCGGGCCCGTGCGGCGTCAGCTTCTGAAATCCGTCGAACAATGCCCGGTCCACGGCGCGCGGCTCGACCACGGCGTCGATCTCCAGCGCGTCCATGGCCGCCGCGTCGATGCGGGCGTCCTTCAGGCGATGGTTGAGGAAACCGGTCAGGTCGGCGATCCGATCCGCAGTGACCGTGAGGCCGGCAGCCATGGGATGGCCGCCGCCGGCCATCAGAACGCCAGCGTCCCAGGCCGCCTGAACCGCCCGCCCCAGATCCATCCCCGGCTGGGATCGGCCGGACCCTTTGCCGACGCCGTTGACGGCGTCCAGACCGATCACGATCACAGGTTTGCGCCAGCGTTCGCGCAACCGACCGGCCACGATGCCGATGACTCCCGGGTGCCAGTCGTCGCCGGCCACGACGACGACGGCCGAATCGTCGGCATGGGCCCCCGTGCTCTCCACCTTGCGGACCGCCGCCTCGGTGACCTGCTTCTCGACCTCGCGTCGCTCGAGGTTCAGCGCATGCAACTCGGCCGCCAGGGCGCGCGCCTCGACCGGTTCGTCGGTCGACAGCAACCTCGCCCCCAGGTCGGCGCGCCCGATCCGCCCTCCCGCGTTGATGCGCGGCCCCAGGATGAAGCCGGCGTGGGTCGTGGTCGCCGTCGCCGCCTCGGCGCCCGCCGCCTCCAGCAGGGCGCGCAGCCCCGGATTGGCCCAGCCCGACATGACCTTCAGGCCCAGAGCCGCGAGGGCGCGGTTGAAGCCGGTCAGGCTGGTCACGTCGCAGACCGCGCCCAGGGCGGCCAGATCCAGCCACTGACGCAGGTCCGGCTCCGGCCGCGTCTCGAACATCCCGCGCCGGCGCGCTTCGCGGTTCAGCGCCGCCAGCAGCACGAACACGACCCCGGCCGCCGCCAGATTGCCCTGCCCCGAGCCGCAGCCGGGGCGGTTTGGATTGACGACGGCCACGGCGGGCGGCGTCTCGCGCATCAGATGGTGATCGATCACCACGACCTTCAGCCCGATCGCGTGCGCGTGCTCCAGCGCCGTCACCGCCGCCGCGCCGCAGTCCACCGTCACGACAAGATCGGCGCCCCGCGCCTTCAGCGTGTCGAACGCCCTTGCGCTCGGCCCATAGCCCTCGGTCAGGCGGTCGGGCACGTAGACTGGCAGCTCGGCGCCCATCGCCCGGAACCAGCGCACCAGCAGCGCGGCGCTGGAGGCCCCGTCCACATCGTAGTCGGCGAAGACATGGACGGCCGCGCCGCTGGCCACCGCGTCGACGATGGCGTCGGCCGCGGCGTCCATGTCCATGAAGGTCGAGGGATCCGGGAACCACGCGCGCAGCGTCGGCTCCAGAAAGTCCGTCACGCCCGCCGCGTCCTGGCCTCGGGCCGCCAGCGCCCGCGCCATCGGCTCGATCAGGCCGTGTGCCTGCATCAGGCCGCGCACGACATGCGGATCGGCCGCGCGCTGACGCCACGCCCGCCCCGACAGCGATCGTTCCACGCCCAGAAAGGCGTTCAGGGCTCCATGCGGCGCCCCGTCCGCCATCAGAGACGCCGAGTCGTCCGGATGCGCCGCACGCTGCCGTCCGACGAATCCATCACCAGCGTGTGCGTCGAGACGAAGCCCGCGCCCATCTGGACCCCGTCCAGCAGCGCCCCCTTGGTCACGCCGGTCGCGGCGAAGACGGCGTCCTTGGACACCAACTCGTGCAGGTCGTACTTGCGGTCGAAATCGGTCACGCCCGTGCGCGCGGCGCGCGCCCGCTCCTCGTCGTTGCGGAAGATCAGCCGCCCTTGGAAATGCCCGCCCACGCACTTCAACGCCGCGGCCGCCAGCACGCCCTCGGGCGCGCCGCCCGAGCCCAGATACATGTCGATGCCCGTCTCCGGCTGGGTCGTGTGGATCACGCCCGCGACGTCGCCGTCGGTGATCAGCACCACCTTGGCGCCGACCTCGCGCAGGGCGGCGATCAGCTCGGCATGACGGGGGCGGTCCATGACGCAGACGGTGATCTGGTCGGCCGCCACGCCCTTCGCCTTGGCCAGCGCCTGCACGTTGTCCTGGGGAGTGTTGTCCAGATCGACCGTGCCGGCCGGGTAGCCCGGGCCGATCGCGATTTTGTCCATGTAGGTGTCCGGCGCGTGCAGCATGCCGCCGCCCGGCGACATGGCCAGCACGCACAGGGCGTTGGCCATGGCCTTGGCCGTCAGGGTCGTTCCCTCAAGCGGGTCCAGCGCGATGTCGATCGCGGGACCTTTTCCGGTGCCGACCTTCTCGCCGATGTACAGCATCGGCGCCTCGTCTCGCTCGCCCTCGCCGATCACGATCTTGCCGTCGATGTCGAGCGTATTGAGCGCCGTGCGCATGGCGTCGACCGCCAATTGGTCGGCGTGCTTCTCGTCGCCCCGGCCGATCTGACCATAGGACGCGATGGCCGCCAGCTCGGTGACGCGCGCGGCGTCGGCGGCGAGGTTCGAGGCGTGGGCCGGATCGGCCATGGGCGATTCTCCTTGGCGAGCAGGCTCGCAGATTTGGGGCGGCGGCGCGACGTCAGCGGCGAGGCAGCGGCGCCGGGGCGCGGGTCCGGGCGCGAAGGTCCCGGGCGAAGGCGTCCAGCTGTTCGCGGGTCCGCTGGGCGTCCGGCGAGACCGGGACGGCGTCGACGCGCGCACGCACCTCGGTTTCGAAGCCTGCTTGGTCGTCGATCGCGGGCATGGCGGCGACCTGACCCTGCAGAGCCGCGCCGTCGGCGCGCAGGGCGCCGACCTCGGCACGCACCTGATCGACCGTCGGCGCGTCCGTTCCGCGTCGGGGGAAGTCTTCCCAGCGCGGATAGGTGCGGTTGGCGTTGACGATTTCAGCGATGCGCGCGTCGTTTGCGGGGTCTGCGCTTTCAGCCGTATCGAGCGCTGTGCGGCAACCGCCCAGCGCGACGATCGCGCCGGCGGCGACCAGGACTGCCGTCTTTTTCCATGCCGACGCGTTCATTTCGGGGCCGGTCATATGCCATGATCGAGGCTGGCGAAAGATCAGGACGGGGATGCGACCATGGCCAGGCGACCGAGCAAGACCACGCCTCCCGCGCCCGCCGCAGCCCCGCGGAAGCCCGGCCGGCCCACTTCAGCCAAGCCCCGCGTGAAAAAGACGCCCGTCGAGCCTGTGACGGCGCCGCCGACGCCCGAAGCCACGATTGGCCGGGACGCCCCCCGCGCCGAACCCGAGCCCGCCCCCGCGACGGCCGAGTTCACGCGCGAGATGATCGAAACGCTTTCGATGAACCTGGCCAGGGCCGCCATGACTGCCCAGGCCGCCATCGCCGAAGCCGCGCTCAGCCAGGCCGACCGCCCTGCGGCTCTGTCGCCCGATCCGTTCAACGTCGGCCCGGCCATGACCGAGGTGATGACGGGCCTCGCCGCGCGCCCGGAAAAACTGTTCGCCGCCCAGGCCGACCTGTTCAACCGCTATCTCGATCTGTGGGCCGGCGCGACCCGGCAGGCGGCGGGCGAGACGCCGCCCCCGGCGCCCGCCGACAAGCGGTTCAAGGACCCGGCCTGGTCCGAGAACCCGATGTTCGACGTCATGCGGCGCTCCTACCTGATCACCGCCGACTGGATGAACGGGCTGGTGTCGTCGGTCGAGGACGTCGATCCGCGGACGAAGCGGCGCGCGGAGTTCTTCACCAAGCTGCTGACTGACGCCTTCTCTCCCTCCAACTTCCTGGCGTCCAACCCGGCTGCGCTGAAGGCCATGGCCGAGAGCAACGGCGAGAGCCTGGTCAGAGGCATGCAGAACTTCGCCGCCGATCTGGAACGCGGCATGGGCAAGCTGAAGATCAGCCAGGCCGACTATGGCCGGTTCGAGGTCGGGGTGAACGTGGCGACCGCGCCGGGCAAGGTCGTGTGGCGCGACGAGTTGTTCGAACTGATCCAGTACGACCCGGCCACCGACAAGCAGCGCGCCGTCCCCCTGCTGATCTTCCCGCCGTGGATCAACAAGTTCTACATTCTGGACCTCCAGCCCGAGAACTCGATGATCCGCTGGCTGTCGGCCCAGGGGTTCACCGTCTTCGTCTGCTCGTGGGTCAATCCCGACCGCGACAAGGCCGACTGGAACTTCGACCAGTATCTGGAGAAGGGCATATATCGCGCCGTCGAGAAGGCGCTGGAGCAATCCGGCGCAGAGAAGCTGAACGCCGTCGGCTATTGCATCGGGGGCACCCTGCTGGGCGCGGCGCTGGCGCACATGGCGGCGACGGGCGACGACCGCATCAACGCCGCCACATTCTTCGCCGCCCAGCACGACTTCGCCGAGGCGGGCGACCTTCTGCTTTTCACCGACGAGCACTGGCTGAGCGAAATCGAGAAACAGATGGACGCGGCCGGCGGCGTGCTGCCCGGCGCGGCCATGGCCGACACCTTCAATGCGCTTCGCGCCAACGACCTGATCTGGTCCTTCTTCGTCAGCAACTATCTGATGGGCAAGGATCCGCCGGCGTTCGATCTCTTGTTCTGGAACGCCGACCAGACGCGGATGCCGAAAGCTCTGCACCTGAACTATCTGCGCAGCATGTACGGCCAGAACCTTCTCTCCAAGGGCGAATTCGAGATTGGCGGCATGAAGGTGGACCTGTCCAAGGTGACCATCCCGCTGTACTTCCAGGCCAGCCGCGAGGACCACATCGCGCCGATGAATTCGGTCTATCGGTCGGCCCGCGCTTTTTCGAACGCCGACGTGACCCTGACGCTGGCGGGGTCGGGTCACATCGCGGGCGTGGTCAACCCGCCGTCGGCGAAGAAGTACCAGCACTGGCTGAACCCCGCCCTGCCCGCGACCCTGGCGGAGTGGCAGGCGGGCGCCGACGAGCGTCCCGGCAGCTGGTGGGAGCACTGGGCCGACTGGTTGCACGCCCGCTCCGGCGACTGGGTCACGGCGCGCGACCCTGAAAAGGGCGCATTCCAACCGCTGGAGTCCGCGCCCGGGTCCTATGTGAAAGTGAAGTCTTGAACCGTCTCGAGCCGAACGCCCTGCTCGCCGTCTCGGCGGCCTTCGCCCTGATCCTGACGCTGGTGACGACGGCGGTCTACGGACCGCCCTTAGCGCTGATCCGCAATCCGCTTCTGGCGATCATCTGCACCGGCGGATTCCTGCTGCTGAACCCGGTGTTCGACCGGATGATGAAGCGGCCGGAGCGCGCGCCGCTGATCTCGGCCGAGCGGCCGTCCACCGCCGCCTGGGCCGCGCTTTTTCCGATGATGATCCTGATCTGCGCCGCCCTGCCGGTCTTTTGGCCCGGCCATGACTACGGGCTGGCGGTCATCATCGCGGCGGTGCTGTTCGGCGCGACGGTGGAAAGCGCGCTGAAGGCGCGCGGACGCTAGCTCGGGCGGAAGTTCAGCGCCGCGCCGTTGTTGCACCAGCGCTTGCCCGTCGGGCGCGGGCCGTCGTCGAACACATGACCCTGGTGACCCAGGCAGCGGGCGCAGTGATACTCGGTGCGCGGAATGCCCAAGGCATAGTCAGACTTCTTGCCGACGTTGGTCTCGATCGCGCGGAAGAAGCTGGGCCAGCCCGTGCCCGAATCGTACTTCCAATCCGACTGGAACAGCGGCAGCTCGCATCCCTTGCAGACGAAGGTTCCGGCGCGATGCTCCGTGTTCAGCGGACTGGTGAAGGGCCGCTCGGTCGCTTCGTGGCGCAGCACGTCATAGCTGAGACCCGGCAGGCGACGTCGCCACTCGGCGTCCGTCACGTCGCGCCAGGGCGAGTTGGCGTACCGGCTCTCCTGCGCGTCGGCGCCGCCCGGGGCGCAGGCGGCGGCGGTCAGGGCGGTCGCGCCCAGCAGCAGGCGGCGGCGGTCGGTCAGCGTCTCGGTCATGCCCAAGATACGACGCCCGCGCGCGTCCGGTTTCAAGCCAGCCCCGCGTCCTCGTCCAGGCCCAGCATCAGGTTCAGGTTCTGCACCGCCGCGCCGGACGCGCCCTTGCCCAGGTTGTCCAGAAGCGCCACCAGCCGCGCCTGCCCCCCGGTCCGATCGCCGAACACATGCAGCCGCAGGCGGTTGGTGCCGTTCAGACCTTCGGGCGTCAGGCCGGTCATGGCCTCGGTCTCCTCCAGAGACGCCACCTCGACGAAGCGCGCGCCGGCATAGGCCTCGACCAGCGCGCCGTGCACGACCTCGATCGAGGGCGAGCCAGGCAGCGCCGCCAGATGCAGCGGAACCTCGACCAGCATCCCTTGGCGATAATTTCCAACCGCTGGGGCGAACAGCACGGGCCGCGACAGGCCCGCGTGCGTCGTCATCTCAGGCACGTGCTTGTGCTTGAGCGTCAGGCCATAGGCGCGGAAGGGATCGGGCGCCCCACCCTCGAATTCCGCGATCATCGCCTTGCCGCCGCCGGAATAGCCGCTGACGGCGTTGACGGTGACGGGATGATCCGCCGGCACGATCCCCGCCCGCACCAGCGGCGCGATCAGACCCAGGAAGCCGGTGGGATAGCAGCCGGGGTTCGACACGCGCTTCGCTGCCATGATCCGCTCGCGCCGCTCCGGCGACAGCTCCGGAAAGCCATAGGCCCACATCGGATCGACCCGGAAAGCGGTCGAGGCGTCGATCACCCGCACCTCAGGGTTCTCGACCATGGCGACCGCCTCCTTCGCCGCGTCGTCGGGCAGACAAAGGACGACCAGATCGGCGGCGTTCAACGCCTCGCGCCGCGCCTCCACATCGCGCCGCCGGTCGCCCAGCAGCAACAGCTCCAGATCGGCGCGCGCCTCCAGTCGCTCCCGGATCTCCAGCCCCGTGGTCCCGGCCTCTCCGTCGATGAAGATGGTGTGGGTCATGTCGTTCCTCTCGCCCGGCCGCCGGACGGAAAAAGGGCGCTCCGGTTTCCCGAAGCGCCCCTGAAATCCAAACCGCGTGAGACGGCTTAGCGCTTCGAGAACTGGAAGCTGCGGCGGGCCTTGGCGCGGCCGTACTTCTTGCGCTCGACGACGCGGCTGTCGCGGGTCAGGAAGCCGTGCGGCTTCAGGACCTTGCGCAGTTCCGGCTCATAGTGCGTCAGGGCGTGCGACAGGCCGTGGCGGATGGCGCCGGCCTGGCCCGACAGGCCCGAGCCCTCGACGGTGCAGACCACGTCGTACTGGGTGGCGCGGTCCGAGACGGTCAGCGGCTGGGCGACCATCATCTGCAGCACGGGGCGCGCGAAATAGGCGGCCACGTCCTTGCCGTTGACGGTGATCTTGCCCGAACCCCGCTTCACCCACACGCGGGCGATGGCGTTCTTGCGCTTGCCGGTTGAGTACGCGCGGCCCTGGGCGTCCAGCTTCTGGACGTGGACGACGGTCTCGGCCTCGGCCGTTCCCATGCCCTTCAGGGCGTCGAAGCCGGTCGCGGCCGGCGCTTCGGTGGTGGCGTCGGTCATGCTCAGGCGCTCCGGACGTTCTTGGTCGACTTCGCCTTGAAGTCGATGGTTTCGGGCTTCTGGGCCTCGTGGTCGTGCGACGAGCCCGAGAACAGGCGCAGGTGCGTCATCTGCTTGCGGGCCAGGGGGCTTTCCTTCGGCAGCATGCGCTCGACGGCCTTCTCCAGCACGCGCTCGGGGAAGCGGCCGCCCAGCACCTTGGCCGGGGTGGTCTCCTTGATGCCGCCCGGGTGGCCGGTGTGGCGATAGTAGACCTTGTCGGTGTTCTTCTTGCCGGTGAACACCACCTTGTCGACGTTGGTCACGACGACGTAGTCCCCGCAATCGACGTGCGGGGTGTAGTCGGGGCGGTGCTTGCCGCGCAGACGATTGGCGATGAAGGTCGCGAGGCGGCCCACCACGACGCCTTCGGCGTCGATGTGGATCCACTTCTTCTCGACCTCGGCCGGCTTCAGCGAAGCCGTGGTGCTCTTCAGCATGACGGAGGGTCCAGTGATCGGGATGCGACGAACCGGAGGGGCACGCCGACGGAAGGCGCGCTGATAGAGGACGACGCGCCCTGCGTCAATGCGCTCCGCGCACGTCTGATCGCCTCATGTGACTGTAAAATAGGTGGAAATCAAATGCGGTATTAAAATACCCACGATGGCCAGGGGCGTGAAGTCATCGAACCGTGATGATCCCGCCGCTTCGACCCGGCATAAGGCGCCCGTTCTGTGGAGTCTGCCATGCCGTTCGACCTGATCCACCGCCGCCAGCTGATGGCCGCGGGCGCCGCCGGCGTCGCCTTCGCCGGTCTGGCGCGCCACGCCCAGGCCCAGGAAGCGGAGACCTACGTCAACGAGGTCGAGGGCTACGGCCCCCTGCGGGTCGATCCGAACGGCCTGCTCGATCTGCCCGAGGGCTTCACCTACGAGGTCGTGTCCCAAGCCGGCGACACCATGGACGACGGCCTGTTCATGCCGGGTCAGCCCGACGGCATGGGCTGCTTCCCCCTGTCGGAGCGCGAAGTCGCGCTGGTGTGCAATCACGAACTCAAGGGCTCCAGCGCCCTGCACCGCAACCTGGGTCCCGGCGGCTTTCACCAGCAGCGCCTGCACATGCTGACCGCCGACCGCGCCTACGACACCTACAAGGACGGCCGCGTCCTTCCCGGCGGCACGACCACCACGATCTACGACATCAAGGACCGCAAGATCCTGCGCCGCCACCTGTCGCTGGCCGGCACCTCGACCAACTGCTGCGGCGGCATGACGCCGTGGGGCAGCTGGCTGACCTGCGAGGAGACGCAGGAGAGCGCGGCCGACGCCGACGTCACCAAGGCGCACGGCTTCGTGTTCGAGGTGCCCGCCGGCGCGCCCGGCCTGGTGGATCCCGTGCCGCTGAGGGCCATGGGCCGATTCGAGCACGAGGCGGTCTGCGTCGATCCCCGCTCGGGCATCGTCTACCTGACCGAGGACAAGGTCGACGGCCTGCTCTACCGCTTCATCCCGACCGTGCCGGGCAAGCTGGCCGAGGGCGGACGGCTGCAGGCGATGGCCCTGCGCGGTCAGGCCGGCGGCGACACCCGCAACCACGACGCCCGCACCTGGGCCGTCGGCGACTGGGCCGAGGTCGAGTGGATCGATCTGGCGGACGTGGAGGCGCCCAGCGGCGACCTGCGCCAGCGGGGGCACGCCGCCGGCGCCGTCCTGGTCGCGCGCGGCGAAGGCATCTGGTGGGGTGGGGAAGAGTTCTACATGACCGCCACCTCGGGCGGCCCGCTGAAGCGCGGCCAGATCCTGCGATACGTCCCCTCGCCCGACGAAGGCAAGCGCGGCGAGCGCCGTCGTCCCGGCCGGCTGCAGCTGTTCGTCGAGAGCGCCGACGAAAAGACGCTGAACATGGGCGACAACATCACGATCGCGCCCTGGGGCCACCTGATCGTGTGCGAGGACAACTATTCGGAGACGACGCGCAACCACCTCAAGGGGGTGACGCCGGACGGCAAGCTTTACACGATCGCGCGCAACGTCTTCCGCGGAAACTCCGAGTTCGCCGGCGCCTGCTTCGCCCCGGATCAGACCTTGTTCGTCAACATCATGTATCCCGGCCTGACCCTGGCCATCCGGGGGCCGTGGGAGACGGTGAAGGTCTAGAGCAAGCGCGTCGGCCCGCTGACGAACAGGCGCGGCTGCGACCGACGGACCAGCCACAGGTTCCAGGTCGCCACCGCCAGCACGATGGCCGCCCCCGCCTGGTGCAGCACGCCCAGCGCCAGCGGGACGGCGTGAATCAGCGTGGCCACGCCCAGCACAGCCTGCATCGCCACCACTCCGAACAGCACGAACGCCGCCGCGCCCTGCCCCTCGGCCAGCTTCCAGCGCCACGCCTGCACGGCATAGACGGCCGCCGCCAGGAACAGCGCATAGGCCGTCAGCCGGTGATTGAACTGCACCAGTCCCTGATCGTGCAGGAACGTCAGCCCGCCCTTGCTCCAGTCCACCGGGGGGAAGACCGCGCCGTTCATCATCGGCCAGTCGGTGAACACCATGCCCGCCTTGCCGCCGGCGACCAGCGCGCCCAGCAAACACTGGACGAAGACCAGGCCCAGCATCAGCGCCGCGCCCCGGCTCCAGCCCACCGGCGAGCGCGAATGCTCTTCGCCGAACCAGGCTTCCAGCCCGGTCCAGATCAGGCCGGCGAAGATCAGGAAGGCCAGTCCCAGATGCGTCGCCAGCCGTTCCGGCGCGACGTCCACGCGCTCCGACAGGCCCGACGACACCATCCACCAGCCGATCAGCCCCTGAAGACCACCCAGTCCCAGCAGCACGGCGCAACGCCAGATCAGTCGGCGCGGGATCATCTTCAGGGCCAGAAACGCGACGAACGGCAGGGCGAAGGCCACGCCGATCAGCCGACCCAGCAGCCGGTGCGCCCACTCCCACCAGAAGATGCCCTGGAACTCCGCCAGGCTCATGCCGGCGTTGACCTGGGCGTATTGCGGGATCTGCTGATATTTGCGGAACGCCTCGGCCCAGTCCGCGTCGGTCAGCGGCGGCAGGGCGCCCATGATCGGCTTCCACTCGGTGATCGACAGGCCGGAGCCCGTCAGCCGGGTCGCGCCGCCCACCACCACCATGGCGAACACCAGCGCCGCCACCCCGAACAGCCAGATCGCGACCGGTCGCGCGCGGTCAGGCGAGAAAATACGGTTCATTCGACGCTCGACGTCCGTCACTGTACAAGCTTGCCGCCGAAACGGCCCGAGCGGGTATGCTCTCCCTTTCGGCCAAGATCGAGTCGCCACGACGAAACGCCGCAGAAGGACGCCCTGACGTGCAGTACCTGGACCTGATCGTCGCCGTGGTGGCCGTGATCCTGCTGGCGGTCGTGGCCGACCAGCTGACCGGCCGCCGCAACCTGGACCAGGCCCTTTTGGTCGGCGGCGTCGGGGCCGTGTGCGGCGGCTTCCTGCAGATGCGCGTCTTCGCCCTGGGCACCATGGACGACTGGGGCTGGGTCGGCTGGAGCCTGATCGGCGCGACGCTGTGCCTCGTCGCCCACTTCCTGTTCCGCGGAAAGCGCTGATGCCGCCACGCGCGCGCCGCGCCGTCGCCGGCCTGGGCATTCTGGTATTTCTGGCCGCCTATGTCTGGGCCGCGATCTGGATCGCCGATCTCCTGCCCGACGCCGCTTGGATCGACGCACTCTACTTCGTCGTCGTCGGCACCGCGTGGGGCGTGCCGCTGCTGCCGCTGCTGAAGTGGGCCGAGAGCGGGAAGAGGGACTGACGCCGGACCACGGCACCCGCAAAGGTCCCCGCTGAGACTCCGCCCTGAAGCAGCGAGCCGCCGCGCGGCGAGCGGTAGGGCGAACAGAAGTGGGTCAAGGGAAGATGGTCGGAGCGACAGGATTCGAACCTGCGACCCCTTGACCCCCAGTCAAGTGCGCTACCAGGCTGCGCCACGCTCCGAGAGGCGCTGTCTATAGACGCGGCCCGCGGCGGCGCAAACCCCATCCGCAGGAAAAATCCTCAGGCCGACAGGGCCCGGTCCATCCGCGTCCGCGCCGCCTCGACGCGCGCCAGGGCGACGCGCAGGACCGAGGGACTGACGCCGGTCGCCAGCACGGGCGTCACGGGCGCCTCGGCCGTGGCCGAATCGACCTCCGCCTCGGGCAGTTCCCCACCCACCACGGCCTTGATGCCGCGTGTCTTGTGCAGCTTCTGCACGCCGCGAATGGTCATGCCCTCGTCGTGCAGCAGACGCTTGAGCCCGCGCAGGACGGCGAGATCGTTCGGGCGATAGAAGCGCCGTCCACCCGCCCGCTTCAACGGCGACACGAACGCGAACTTCGTCTCCCAGAAGCGCAGCACGTGCTGCGGCACACCCACGTCGTCGGCGGCTTCCGAGATCGTGCGAAAGGCGTCCGCCGCCTTGGCCATCAGACCGCCAGATGGGCGTCGTGGACCCGGCTCTTCATGATCTGGGACGCGCGGAAGCTGATCACCCGGCGCGGATTGATCGCGGCGGGGACGCCGGTCTTGGGATTTCGCCCCATGCGGGCGCGCTTGTCCCGCACCTGAAACACCCCGAAGCCCGACAGCTTGACCGTTTCACCGCGTTCCAGCGCTTCGACGATGAGGTCCAGCGTGCGCTCCACCAGCTGCGCGCATTCGGTGCGCGACAGGCCGACGGCGTCGTGCACGGCGTCGCAGAGATCGGCTCGGGTCACGGTCTGAGGCGTCGACATCTTCCCTCCCTAGGCCTTGTCGAGGGTCATAAAGGCCCATGCGGCCTGAAATTCCAACGGCATTTTTCGTTTCACAAGCGAAACGCGCAGGCGCCCCAGGTCAGGCCGCCGCCCATCGCTTCCAGCAGAACCACGTCGCCCCGCTTGATCCGACCGTCCTGGATCGCGGCGTCCAGCGCCAGGGGGATGGACGCCGCCGAGGTGTTGGCGTGGTCGGCCACCGTCGACACGACCTTGGTTTCGTCCAGGCCCAGCCGTTCGCCGACGCCCTTGATGATGCGCTGATTGGCCTGGTGCGGGACGAACCAGTCGACGTCCGACACCGCGATGCCGGCGTTGGCGGCGGCGCTGGTCACGGCCTCGGCGATGTTCACCACGGCGTGGCGGAACACCTGATTGCCGGCCATGCGCAGATGGCCGACCGTCCCGGTCGTGGAGGGGCCCCCGTCGACGTAGAGCAGGTCGGTCTTGGTTCCGTCGCTGCGCAGCGAGAAGCCCAGGATGCCGCGATCCGCAGGCGTCCCCTGCCCCTCGACCGGCTCCAGAACCACAGCGCCCGCGCCGTCGCCGAACAGGACGCAGGTGGACCGGTCGGTCCAGTCCATCAGCTTGGACATCTCCTCCGCGCCGATCACCAAGGCGCATTTGGCGTTGCCCCGCGCCACGAAGCCGTCCGCCACGCTGATGGCGTAGACGAAGCCCGTACAGACGGCCTGGACGTCGAAGGCGATGCACACCGGCGCGCCCAGCTTGCGCTGAACGATCGCCGCGGTGGCGGGAAAGGTCATGTCCGGCGTCGTCGTCGCGACGATGATCAGGTCGACGTCCGCCGCCGTCCGGCCCGCCGCGGCCAGCGCCCGGCGCGCCGCCTCGACCGCCAGATCGCTGGTCGGCTGATCGTCCGCCGCGCGATGGCGCTGGCGGATGCCAGTCCGCTCCTGGATCCACTCGTCCGACGTGTCGACGATGGCCGCCAGGTCGGCGTTCGTCACCACCCGGTCGGGCAGATAGCCTCCGACGCCGGTCACGGCGCTGCGGATCACGCTCACTGGTCGCTCTCCTGCCCGCTCGGCGCCGTCTGCAACACCGTGGTCAGCCGGGTCAGGCTGTCGCCGACCTTGCTCAGATAGTCGCTGCGCGCCAGGTCCACCGCGATGCGGATCGCGTTGGAAAAGCCTCGCGCGTCAGCCCCGCCGTGGCTCTTCACCACGATGCCGTTCAGACCCAGCAGCGGGCCGCCGTTGATGGCGCTGGGGTCGATGCGCTGTCGCATCCGCTTAAGCGCCGGCAGGGCCAGCAGCGCGCCGGTGCGCGCCATGACCCCGCTGGTCAGGGCTCCCTTGAACTGGGCGAAGATGTAGCGGGCCACGCCTTCGGCCGTCTTCAACGCGATGTTGCCGGTGAAGCCGTCCGTCACAACCACGTCGACCGTGCCCTTGGCGATGTCGTCGCCCTCGACGAAGCCCTTGTAGGCCAAGCCCAGTCCGCCTTCGCGCAGCAGCCGCGCCGCCTCGCGGACGGATTCGTGGCCCTTCATGTCCTCGGACCCGACGTTCAGAATGCCGATGGTCGGGCGCTTCACGCCGTGCACCGCGCCGACGAAGGCCTCGCCCATGATGGCGAACTCGACCAGTTGCTCGGCGTCGCTCTCGACGTTGGCGCCGACGTCCAGCACGGCGGTGATCCCGCCCTTCATGTTCGGCCAGCTGGCCACGATCGCCGGCCGCTCGAGGCCATTCGCCGACATGCGCAGGATCAACTTCGAGATGGCCATGAGGGCGCCGGTGTTGCCCGCCGAAACCACGGCCTGCGCCTCGCCGGTCTTCACCGCTTCGATGGCGTTCCACAGGCTGGAGCCCTTGCCGCGACGCATCGCTTGGGCGGGCTTCTCGTCCATGGCCACGACCTTGTCGGTGTGGCGAATCTCGCAGGCGTCGGCCACGTCGCCCAGCTTGGCCAGCTCGGCGCGGATCGCCGTCTCATCGCCGTGCACCAGGAACCGCACCTCCTTGCCGGGATGCCGCCTTCGCCATGCGGCCACGGCGGGGATCGTCACAGCCGGGCCGTGATCCCCGCCCATGGCGTCGACGGAGATGGTCGTAAAATCAGGCAAGCCGAACGACTCCTCAGGCCCGCGCCCGCCGCGGGCGGCGGACGATAACGGCGGTTCCGCCGGATGCAAGCGCACGACGCAGGGTCAAGTTTCCGACGACCCGTCCCGGTTCGCCAGCGACTTGAGCACCGCGAAGGGAGAAATTTCCGCGGTCTCCTCAGGCTGGACGAACTCCGCGCCCGGCGCGCGCGGGAACGGGTCCAGCGCAAGGCTGAGCTGCTCGACCACGTGCTGGCCCAGGTCGATCTGGCCGTTCTCGATCACGTCCGCGCCGTCGTCGTCCAGCGTCACCTCGATCTCGCCCCCGTCGACCTCGTCCTGTTCCACCAGCCGGACGCTGAATCTCTGGTCGATCGCGGCAGGCAACGGCTGCAGGGTCAGACCGCAGCTCTGCACCACCTCGGCCGTGACCCGGCCAGTCAGCAACCAGCCCACCTGCGCGGGCGCCAACCTCACCTCGGCGTGCAGCCGGTCGACGGAGGGAAGGTCCAGCCATTTCGCCACGGCGCGGCGCTCGACCTCGTCCAGATCGAACGACTGCGTCACGCCGACGCCGACCTGGTTCAGGCGCACGGATCGGCTGAAGGGAAGTTGAGCCGTCATGCCGCCACCTCTGGCCAACGCGGTCCGGCGACCAAATCGTTCACCGGCGCCGCCGCCAGGGCCGAACGCGCGGCGACCGCATAGTCGGCAAGACGCTGGGCGTTTTCCGGATCGGACGTCACGTTGCGTCCCAGAGCCTCCGCCAGCGCCTCGCGATCGCCGCTGCGCAGGCCCGCTTCATAGGCGGACATGCGCCCGTACACCTGCTCGCTCAGCTTTCGCATCTTCTTGGCCACCGACAGGTCGCCGACTCCGAGCTCGCGCAACGCGTTGTCCAGGGCCGACACGAAGACGTCGAACAGGCGCTGCGCCAGATCCCGGCCCTCGGCGCCCTCCTCCTGCAGTCGCAGGATCAGTAGCTGGACGTGCAACACGTACAGCTCGAACCGCGCGTCGATCTCATCGGCGACGCCCAGCGCGGTGTAGAACCGAGGGTCCCGCGCCTGGGCCACGGCCTGTGCGTACAGGCGGTCGGCGGCGTCGGGGCGGCGTTTGAGGCCGAGGAGTCTCTGCAACATGGTGTGCGGCCCCTTTTCCGCCGCGCCGTTGAACTAGGACGGCGCACGGGCTAGGTCAAAGCCTGCAATCATCTATGGGCGCTCCATGTTCCGCATCCTGACCGCTTCGGCACTCGGCGCACTGGCTCTGGCTTCGGCGGCCTGCGCGCCGGTCATCGGCAACCATGGCTATCAGGCGCTGGACGCGGCCCCGGCCGACGTGGCCGTCGGCGACGACACCAAGGCCAGCGTGCGTGACCGCCTGGGCACCCCCTCCGCCACCTCGCTCTTCGAAGGCGACGACGTCTGGTACTACATCAGCCAGACGACCGAGAAATACACATTCAACCTGCCGCAGGTCTCGCAGCGCAGCGTCACCGAGATCGTGTTCGAGGGCGACAAGGTCGCCTCCGTCCGCACTCTGGGGCTGGAGGACGGGCGCAACGTCGGCATGAACCGCAACGAGACGCCGACGCGCGGCCGCGAGCTGACGATTTTGGAGCAGCTGCTGGGCAACGTGGGCCGTGGCCAACTGCCGCGCACCGACGAGAATGCGCCGGGCCAACGCCGCCCCGACTGATCGACGATACGACCCACGCGGCGTCGCGCCGCCCAGAGTTCAGCCCAAACAAAAGGCCCCGGAGATCGCTCTCCGGGGCCTTCCTTTTCAGGTTGGAGGATCAGATCCCCAGCTTGCCGCTGGCCAGCACCGCCAGCAGCAGCAGCGCCACGATGTTGGTGATCTTGATCATCGGATTCACCGCGGGACCCGAGGTGTCCTTGTAGGGGTCACCCACCGTGTCGCCGGTGACCGCGGCCTTGTGGGCCTCCGAGCCCTTGCCGTGGACGACGCCGTTGCGGTCGGTGAAGCCTTCCTCGATCACCTTCTTGGCGTTGTCCCACGCGCCGCCGCCCGAGGTCATCGAGATGGCCACGAACAGGCCCGTCACGATCACGCCCATCAGCATGGCGCCCAGTGCGGCGAAGGCGTCGGCCTTCTCCGTCGCCGGCAGCATCAGCACGACCACAAACAGCACGATCGGACTGAGCACCGGCAGCAGCGACGGCACGATCATCTCCTTGATCGCCGCCGACGTCAGGATGTCGACCGCGCGGCCGTACTCGGGCTTCACCTGACCCGTCATGATGCCGGGGTTCTCACGGAACTGACGACGCACCTCGGCCACGACCGATTCGGCCGCACGGCCCACCGCCGTCATCGACAGACCGCCGAACAGGAAGGGCAGCAGCCCCCCGAACAACAGGCCGACCACGACGTACGGATTGGCCAGGTCGAAGGCCACCGGCCCCAGTCCCTCGAAGAAGCTGCCCGGCTCCGCATTGGCCGAGAAGAACTTCAGGTCCTCGGTGTAGGCGGCGAACAGCACCAGGGCGCCCAACCCGGCCGAACCGATGGCGTAGCCCTTGGTCACCGCCTTGGTCGTGTTGCCCACGGCGTCCAGCGCGTCGGTGGAGTGACGCACTTCCGGCGGCAGGCCCGACATCTCGGCGATGCCGCCGGCGTTGTCCGTAACGGGACCGAAGGCGTCCAGGGCCACGATCATCCCCGCCACGCCCAGCATGGTCGTGGTGGCGATGGCGATGCCGAACAGTCCGGCCAGCTGATACGTCACCACGATGCCGATGATGATCGTCAGCGCCGGCAGCGCGGTCGATTCCAGCGACATGGCCAGCCCCTGGATCACGTTCGTGCCGTGTCCGGAGACCGAGGCGTTGGCGACCGACTTCACGGGGCGGAAGCCCGTGCCGGTGTAGTATTCGGTGATGACCACGATCAGGGCGGTCACGACCAGACCGACCATGCCGGACCAAAACAGGCTCATCGGCTCGATGATCAGGCCGTTGGACGTCGTCACCGCGCCCAGCATGCCCTGGCTCTGCAGCACCTGGAACAGGCCGAACACCGCGCCCGCCGAAAGCACGCCGGTGACGATCAGGCCCTGATACAAGGCGCCCATGATGTTCTGGCTCTTGCCCAGTCGGACGAAGAAGGCGCCGATGATCGAGGTGACGATGCAGACCGCGCAGATCAGCAGCGGCAGCAGCATCATCACGTCCACATAGGGCTGGCCGCGGAAGAAGATGGCCGCCAGCACCATGGTGGCCACGGTCGTCACCGCATAGGTTTCGAACAGGTCGGCCGCCATGCCGGCGCAGTCGCCGACGTTGTCGCCCACGTTGTCGGCGATGGTCGCGGCGTTGCGGGGATCGTCTTCGGGAATGCCCGCCTCGACCTTGCCCACCATGTCGCCGCCGACGTCGGCGCCCTTGGTGAAGATGCCGCCGCCCAGTCGCGCGAAGATGGAGATCAGCGACGCGCCGAAGCCCAGCGCGACCAGACCGTCCACGACCTCGCGGCTGGTGCTTTCCAGCCCCAGACCCTGCGTCAGGAAGGCGTAATAACCGGCCACGCCCAGCAGGGCGCCGCCCGCCACGAACATGCCGGTCACCGCGCCCGACCGGAACGCCAGGTCCAGGCCCCGCGCCAGGCTTTCGCTGGCGCCCTGCGCCGTGCGCACGTTGGCCCGCACCGAGATCAGCATCCCGGCGAAACCGGCCGCGCCGGACAGCACGGCGCCGATCAGGAAGCCGATGGCGGCCCACTGACCGATCAGCAGCCAGGCGGCGATCAGAATGACCACGCCGACGATGCCGATCGTGGTGTACTGGCGCCGCAGGTAGGCCGAGGCGCCTTCCTGGATGGCGGCGGCGATCTCGCGCATCCGGTCGGTGCCGGTCGAGGCTTTGAGAAGACTGGCGGTCTGGACGGCGCCGTAAAGCACCCCCAGCGCGCCTGCGGCTATGACCAGCCACAGATAGTTCGTCATGGCGTTTCCAAGTCCTGTGATGCAAAGCGCCCGGACCCTTGGCGCGGCGGGTCTTAGGACCTCTTTCCGCCTTCCGGTCCCCCCGTGCGCGACGGACGCCGAGGATGCGTCCTTGGGGAATTGCGGCGAAACCGTGCCATCGCACGGCGCCGTGCGCAAGGCGCTGAATGACCGGCGTTCAGGAAGCGCGGATGCCCGTGCGGCGGCGCGGGGACTGGGCCACGATCTCGACGCGGGCCACCTGCCGCGCCCCGGCGATTCGCGTCGCGGCCTGCATCAGGGACGCCGAGATCGCCTGACCGTTCAGGCGCGTCCAATCGTCGGGGACGGTGAACGGCGTGCGATGCGCCGCGCGCACCAGGGCGTCGCGGAAGAAGGCGTCCTTGTTCCGCACCGCCGTGGCGTCCGCTCCGCGCGCCAGATGCAGCCGCAGGGAGACGAAGACGTAGTTGCGGATGCGCCCGTCGGCGATGACCGGCAGGCCGACCCCGGCGATGTTCACGCTGGCCGCCTCGTCCTCGCCCCGCGCCGAGGCGGGGCCGGCGAGACCCAGGAAGGCGGCGGCGGTGAGCAGGCTGCGACGGATCATGCGGCCAGCATGACGCCCGGCGGTTAGAATTCCGTTGCCTCAGCCATGGGTCCAGCCCGGCTTGCCGATCGGCACCGCCCGTCCGGCCCAGCGCGCCGCGACGCCCGACCCGGCGACGAACCGCCCCATCCGCGTCAGCCGCAGATGGATTCGATCCGCCTCCCGGCGCAGGGCCGCCTCGGCCGACGGCGGCGCGGCGAAGGCGATTTCATAGTCGTCGCCGCCGGTCGCCAGATCGATCAGTGCGCCCTCCGGGTCGACGCGGCCCTGGAACCAGGCGTCCGCCGCCGCCGACAAGGGCAGCCTCTCCAGGTCGAGCTCGGCCGCGACCCCCGAGGCCGAGGCGATGCGGCCGACGTCGGCGATCAGCCCGTCGGAAACGTCCACGGCGGCCACGGCGTGGGCGCGGATCGCGTCGGCGAAATCGTGGCGGGGGCTGGGGCGGCGGTAGCGGTCGGCCAGCGCGGCGACGCGATCGTCTTCCAGCGGCAACCGCCCCTGCGCCGCCAGCAGACCCAGTCTGCCGTCACCGATCGTGCCCGTGACGAACAGCAGGTCGCCCGTCCTCGCCCCGGCGCGGGCCACCGCGCGGCCCTTGGGGACCCAGCCCAGCAGAGTGGCCGAAAACGTCAGCGGCCCCGGCATCGACACCGTGTCGCCGCCCAGCAGCGCGATCCCGAACTCCTTCTGATCGGCGCGCAGGCCGTCGCAGAAGGCCATCCGCTCCGGCCAGCCGCAGCGCGGCGACCACGCGCAGGTCAGCAGATAGCCGAAGGCGTCCGCCCCCTTGGCCGCGAGGTCGGAAAGGTTCACCCGCAACAACTTCTGCGCCACCGTCTCCAGCGGATCGTCGGGCAGGAAGTGCACGCCCTCGACGACCGCGTCCTGCGTCAGGACCAGATCGAACCCCGCCCGGGACGGCAGCACCGCCACGTCGTCGCTCAGGCCGCGCGCATATTCCGGATGGGCGAGCGGCCTCAGCAGCCGCTCGATGGTCTCGAACTCGCCGGCGACGTCAATCGCGGGCATCGCGGGCGACCCCGTCGAGGGCCGCGTTGACGAACTTGGCCTCCGCCTCGTCGAAGAAGGCCTTGGCCAGCTCCACGTATTCGTCGATCACGACCTCGCGCGGGACGTCGGTCTTTTCGCGCAGCTCCCACGTCCCGGCGCGCAGCAGCGCGCGCACCGTCGCGTCCAGACGCTCCAGCTTCCAGCCGCTGGCCAGACGCTTGGTGACCGCCGAGTCGATCTCGCCCTGGCGCGACACGATCCCGCGCACCAGCTCGGCGAACCAAGCCTCGTCCGCTTCGGCCAGCGTCAGGCCCTCGATGTCGCCGTCGAAGCGCCAGCGGCTGAATTCGTCGATGACGGTCTCCACGCCCTCGCCGGCCAGTTCCATCTGATAGAGCGCCTGCACGGCGGCCAGTCGCGCCACCGTGCGGGCGCGACGCTGGCGACCGGTCAGGCCGGCTTCGGCCTTGTCCCGGTCGGCCTGCGCCAGCTGGGCCATGACGGATTCGAGGCTGTTCGGTTCGCTCATGTCAGTCCTTGGCGCCCAGGCCGTGCCGCAGGCGCTTCTTCAGGTCGATCAGATCAAGCGCGGCGCGCGCGGCGAAGCCGCCCTTGTCGCCTTCGCTGCGCCGGGCGCGGGCCCAGGCCTGATCCTCGTCTTCGGTGGTCAGCACGCCGTTGCCCACGCACAGCCCCTTCAGGCCCAATTGCATGATCCCGGCGGCGGACTGATCCGCCACGATCTCGAAATGATAGGTCTCGCCCCGGATCACCGTCCCCAGCGCGACGTAGCCGTCATAGCGCGGGGCGGTCGGATAACGGCCCGCCTCCTCGGCCAGGGCGATGGCCGGGGGAATTTCCAGCGCGCCCGGCACCGTCACCACGTCGAAATCCACGCCACGCGCGCGCAGAGCGTCCGTCGCCCCGTCCAGCAGGGCGTCGGCCAGATCGTCATAGAAGCGCGCCTCGACCACGAGGACGCGCAGGGGATCTTTCAGGATTGGTCTTCTCCGTCCATGTCGCGCCAGCCGACGATGCGCAGGCCGTAGCCTTCCAGCGCGGTGGGATTGGGGCGGGTGGAGCTCATCACCACCATGTCGCGCACGCCCAGGTCCAGCAGGATCTGGGCCCCGACGCCATAGTTGCGCAAGGACCGCTCGACCGCCTTGGGCTTCTCGATCCCGGCCAGCCGCTCGGCCAGGCCCTGCAGCTCCGGATCGCGCAGGAAGACCATGACCGCCGCGCCCTCGTGGTCGCTGAGGGCCTTCATCGCCTGAGGAACGTAGTTCTGGCGCGCCTCGACGTGGCCCAGGATGTCGGCGGCGAAGTCCACCTGGTGCATGCGGACCAGCGTCGGCCTGCCCGCCTCGATCTTTCCCTTCACCAGGGCGATGTGCTCCGTCCCCTCGATGCCGTTGCGGTACAGCATCAGGCGGAACGGCCCGCCGTGGACGCTGTCGAACGGCGTGTCCATTACACGCTCCACGAACCGCTCCGTTCGGCGGCGATAGGCGATCAGGTCGGCGATCGTGCCGATCTTCAGTCCGTGAAGCTGGGCGAAGGCGACCAGGTCCGGCATCCGCGCCATGGTCCCGTCGTCGTTCATGATCTCGCAGATCACGCCGGCGGGCGTCAGCCCGGCCATCCGGCTGATGTCCACCGCCGCCTCGGTGTGCCCCGTGCGGACCAGGACGCCGCCGTCGCGCGCCACCAGCGGGAAGATGTGCCCGGGCGTGACGATGTCGTCGGGGCCCTTGGAGGGGTCCGAGGCGACCTGCACCGTGCGCGCGCGGTCCGCCGCGCTTATGCCGGTGGTCACGCCTTCGCGCGCCTCGATCGAGACGGTGAAGGCAGTGCCCATGCTTTCGCGGTTCTCGGCCGTCATCGGCGGCAGGCGCAGTTGCCGCGCGCGCTCGGCCGTCATGGCCAGGCAGATCAGCCCTCGCGCGTGGCGCGCCATGAAGTTGATCTGGTCCGGCGTGGCGAACTGGGCCGGGATGATGACGTCGCCCTCGTTCTCCCGGTCCTCGGCGTCCACCAGGATGTAGGGCCGCCCGTTGCGGGCGTCCTCCAGAATGTCCTCGATGGGGCTGATCGGGCTGTCGTTCACGTTGGCGGCCAGGACGGAGTTCATCACGCGGTCTCCTGCCACCGCGCGAGGTATCGCGCCAGCATGTCGATCTCCAGATTGACCCGATCGCCGGGCTGCAGGTCGCCCAGGGTGGTGTGGTCCCAGGTGTGGGGGATCAGGTTCACGCCGAAGCGCATGCCCTCGACCTCGTTGACCGTCAGGGACACGCCGTCGATCGTGATCGACCCCTTCGGCGCGATCATGCGGTGCAGGGGCGCGGGCGCCTCGAAGACGACGCGGTGCGAGCCGCCCTCGGGCGTCACCGACACGACGGCGCCGACGCCGTCGACGTGGCCGGACACAACGTGCCCGCCCATCTCGTCGCCTAGGCGCGCGGCGCGCTCCAGATTGACGCGATCGGCCTGGGTCCAGTCGCCCAGGGTGGTCTTCGACAGCGTCTCGTTCGACACCTCGACCGCGAACCAGCCTTCGCCCTTCTCCACCACGGTCAGGCAGCAGCCCGCGTGGCTGACCGAGGCGCCCAGGTCGATGCTGGAGACGTCCCACGCGGTCTCGACCTCATAGCGGCGGTCGCGGTCGGTGGCCTGGACGCGACGCACGCGGCCGACGTCGGTGACGATGCCGGTGAACATCAGACTCGACCTTCGAAAAAAGCGAGTCGATCGAGTCGATCGAGTCGATTTGCGCTCATCGAACGGCCTCGTAGCGTTCCAACAGGTCGTCGCCCAGGGACTGGACGTCGAGGCGTCGGAACTTGGGGGCGTCGGCCAGCTTTGCAAGCGCCAGGGCCGCGACGCAGGGCCGTCCCTCGGCGCCGAGCAGGATCGGGGCGCGGAACCACCACAGGGCGTCGACGGCGCCTGCGGCCACGAAGGCGGCGGCGACGCGCCCTCCCCCCTCGACCATCAGGGTCTGGACGCCGCGTTCGCCGAGGGCGTCGAGGACGGCGGGGATGGCGGGTCGGCCTTCGGCGTCGGCGGCCACGCGAACGACGTCGGCGCCTCCGACCGGGCGGGGTTCGGCAGTGGTCAGGACAAGCGTTCCCTCGCGGGCGAGATTGGCCCCCGCCGGCGTGCGCAGACGACTGTCCAGCACGACGCGAATGGGATCCGGCCCCGGCTCGTCCCCGGGCAGCCGGGTCGTCAGGCGCGGATCGTCGGCCAGCACGGTCTCCACGCCGACCAGAATGGCGTCGCTTTCAGCGCGCAGCCGGTGGCCCATGTCGCGCGCCTCGGGTCCGGTGATCCAGCGGCTCTCGCCCGTCGCCGTGGCGATGCGGCCGTCGAGCGACGTCGCCAGCTTCAGGGTGACGCGGGGGCGCATCAGCCCTCGTCCAGCCCCTCGTCGCCGAGGAAGCGGGCGAAGTCGCCCGTGTGGCGGAAGTCCTTGTAGACCGAGGCGTAGCGGACGTAGGCCACCTCATCGACGCCCTTCAGCGCCTTCATGATGAAGTCGCCGACGACGCTGGAGGCGATCTCGGTTTCGCCCAGGCTTTCCAGCTGACGCGTGATGCGGCTGACCAGCTGCTCGACCTGTTCCGGCTGCACCGGCCGCTTGCGCAGCGCGATCCGCAACGAGCGCTCCAGCTTGTCGCGGTCGAAGGGCGTGCGGCGGCCGTTGCGCTTCAGGATCATCAGCTCGCGCAACTGCACGCGCTCGAAGGTCGTGAAACGCCCCTCGCACGACGGGCACGACCGACGGCGTCGGATCGCCGCGCCGTCGTCGGACGGCCGGCTGTCCTTCACCTGGGTGTCCGCGTTGCCGCAGAAGGGGCACTTCATCGTCAGGTCATCCGTAGATGGGGAAGCGCGCGGTCAGAGCCCGGACCTCTTCGGCCACGCGCGCCGACACGGCCGGATCGGCTTCGTCGCCGCCCTTCATCGAGTCCACGACGTCGGCGATCCAGTGGCCGACCTGCCGGAACTCCGCCTCGCCGAAGCCGCGGGTGGTGCCCGCCGGCGTGCCCAGTCGGACGCCCGAGGTGACGGTGAACGGCGCCGTGTCGAACGGCACGCCGTTCTTGTTGCAGGTCATCAGGGCGTGCTCCAGCTGCAGCTCGGTCGCCTTGCCCGTCACGCCCTTGGGCCGCAGGTCGACCAGCACGATGTGGCTGTCGGTGCCGCCGGACACGACGGCCAGACCCCGCTCGATCAGCGTGGCGGCCAAGGCGCGCGCGTTGGTCACGACCTGCCGCGCATAGGCCTTGAACTCCGGCTTCAGCGCCTCGCCGAAGGCCACGGCCTTGGCGGCGATGACGTGCTCCAGCGGGCCGCCCTGCAGGCCGGGGAAGACGGCCGAGTTGATCTTCTTGCCCAGCTCCACGTCGTTGGACAGGATCATGCCGCCGCGCGGGCCGCGCAGGGTCTTGTGCGTCGTCGTGGTCACCACGTGGGCGTGCGGGACCGGACTGTCGTAGGCGCCGCCCGCGATCAGGCCGGCATAGTGGGCCATGTCGACCATCAGGTACGCGCCCACCTCGTCGGCGATCTCGCGGAAGCGCTTGAAGTCGATCTGGCGCGAATAGGCGCTGGCGCCGGCGATGATCAGCTTGGGCTTCTCAGTCCGCGCCATCTCCGCGACGTGGTCGTAGTCGATCAGGTTGTCGTCCTCGCGGACCTTGTAGGTCACCGGGCGGAACCACTTGCCCGACTGGTTCGCCGGGCTGCCGTGCGTCAGGTGCCCGCCGCAGGCCAGGTCCATTCCCAGGAAGACGTCGCCGGGCTGCAGCAGCGACATGAACACCGCCTGGTTCGCCTGGGCGCCCGAGTGCGGCTGGACGTTGGCGAAGGCGCAGCCGAACAGCGCCTTGGCCCGCTCGCGCGCCAGGTTCTCCGTCACGTCCACGTATTCGCAGCCGCCGTAGTAGCGCCGGCCCGGATAGCCCTCGGCGTATTTGTTGGTCAGGACCGAGCCCTGCGCCTGCAGCACCGCTTTGGAGACGATGTTCTCCGACGCGATCAGCTCGATCTGTTCCTGCTGCCGCGACAGCTCGCCCTGGATGCCGGCGAAGACGTCGGGATCGGCGGCGGCCAGATCGGTGTCGAAGAAGGCGGTCACGGGCGGAATCCTGGGCAGAAATCGACGGTCAGGCTTTCTAGGCCCCGCCGCCGCTCACCACAACATCTTGCGCCTGTGACCGATCAGAGGCCCAGCTTGACCTTCAGGATGTCGTTCACCGCGGCCGGAGCAGCCTTGCCGCCGGTGGCCTTCATCACCTGGCCGACGAACCAGCCGATCGCCTGCGGCTTCTCGACGACGGCGGCGGCCTTGTCCGGGTTGGCGGCGATGATCTCGTCGACGGCCTTTTCGATCGCGCCGGTGTCGGTGACCTGCTTCAGGCCGTGCTTTTCCACCACCTCGGCGGGCGAGCCCTCGCCGTTCCAGACGTGGTCGAACACCTCCTTGGCGATCTTGGACGAGATGACGTTCGTCTCGATCAGCTCGACCAGTTGCGCCACGTGCGCGGCCGGCAGGGGGTTGTCCGAGAAGTCGCGCCCGTCGGCGGCCAGACGGGCCGACAGTTCGTTCGTCACCCAGTTGGCCACCAGCTTGGCGTCGCGGCCCTTCGCGGCCTCCTCGAAATAGTCGGCCTTGGCCTGTTCGGAGATCAGCACCACGGCGTCGTACTGCGACAGGCCGTACTGGCTCATCAGGCGGCGGCGCTTGTCGTCGGGCAGTTCGGGCAGCGAGGCCTTGATGCCGTCGATCCACGCCTGCTCGATCTCCAGCGGCAGCAGGTCCGGATCCGGGAAGTAGCGATAGTCCATCGCCTCTTCCTTGGACCGCATGGAGCGGGTCTCGCCGGCGGTCGGATCGTACAGCCGCGTCTCCTGATCCACCTTGCCGCCGTCTTCCAGGATCTCGATCTGGCGGCGCGCCTCGTAGTTGATGGCCTGGGCGATGAAGCGGAACGAGTTGACGTTCTTGATCTCGCAGCGCGTGCCGAGGTGGCTGAACGAGCCGGTTTCCTTGAACCTGGCGTAGCCGCCTTCGCGGCAGACCGAGACGTTCACGTCGGCGCGCAGGTTGCCCTTCTCCATGTCGCCGTCGCAGGTGCTCAGGTACATCAGGATGGTCCTGATCTTCTTGACGTAGGCGACCGCCTGCTCCGGCGTGCGGATGTCGGGCTTGGACACGATCTCCATCAGCGCCGTGCCCGCGCGGTTCAGGTCGACGAAGCTTTCCGAGGGGGAAAGGTCGTGGATCAGCTTGCCGGCGTCCTGCTCCAGATGCAGGCGCTCGATGCCGACGTCGAAGAACTCGCCGTCCTCGCCCTCGACCTCCACGACGCCCTCGCCGACGATCGGGTGGAACAGCTGGCTGATCTGATAGCCGGTCGGCAGGTCGGGATAGAAATAGTTCTTCCGGTCGAACTGGCTGAAGGTGTTGATCTTCGCCCGCAGGCCCAGCCCGGTCCGCACCGCCTGCTCGACGCAGAACCGGTTCAGCACCGGGAGCATGCCGGGGAAGCCCGCGTCGACCAGCGACACCTGCTCGTTCGGCCCCGCGCCGAAGCCGACGGCGGCGCCGGAGAACAGCTTGGACTTCGACGCCACCTGGGCGTGGATCTCCAGCCCCATGACGATTTCCCAGGCTCCGGTGCGGCCCTGGATCAGTTTGGATTTCGCGGCGACGTCGGTCATGGCCGCTGATTAGCGCCCCGGGCGCGTCAGGGGAACATTCGTCTTGAGACTGTCGCCGATCCGGCGTTTTCTGCCCTCCTCAATCGGGGAACCACCATGATCAAGATCGCCGCCGCCTTCGCCGCCCTCGCCCTCGTCGCGGGCGTCGCGCCCGCCGCAATGGCCCAGACGCCGCCCGCCGCCGCCCAGGACGCCAAGCCGACCATCGGCTGGACCATCGGCGAGCTGCTGGCCAATCCGCGCTCCGCCGCCATTCTGGACAAGCACCTGCCCGGCATCGCCGACCATCCGGCGCGCCCGCAGTTCGAAGGCATGACGCTGGAGCAGGTCATGCCCTACTCCGACGGCCACATCACGCAGGAGATGATCGACGCCATCGACGCCGAGCTGAAGGCCCTGCCCGCCGGCTGACCTAGCCCGTGACTACCGAGGGGGCCTGGCGTCCGAGCAGGCCCCCGACGTCGGCGAAGTCGCGCGACGCCGCCGACAGCGCGTCCAGCGCCGCGGTCGGATCGTCGCCCGCCCGCTCCGGCGGCAGATAGGTCTCCAGATAGACCCGCAGCGTCGCGCCCGACGATCCCGTGCCCGACAGGCGATAGGTGATGCGCGCGTCCGGCGTCAGCATGACGCGCACGCCCTGCGCGTTCGCGCCCGATCCGTCCACCGGGTCGACGTAGGCGAAGTCGTCCGCGCTCTCCACGACGAAGGCGCCGAGGGACCGCCCCGCCGAGCCGTCCAGACGTCCGCGCAGCGCCGCCATGAAGGCGTCGGCGGCGCCGCCGTCCAGGCCTTCGTAGTCCTCGCGCCGATAGGCGTCGCGGCCGAAACGCCCCCAGTGACGACGCACCAGATCGACGACCCCCACCCTCTCGGCGGCCAGCAGGTTCAGCCAGAACAGGACGGCCCACAGCCCGTCCTTCTCTCGGACATGGCTGGATCCCGTGCCGAAGCTTTCTTCCCCGCACAGGGTGATGCGGCCCGCGTCCATCAGGTTGACGAACCACTTCCAGCCGGTCGGCGTCTCGAAATGATCGACGCCCAGCGCCTTGGCCACGCGATCCGCCGCACGCGCCGTCGGCATGGACCGCGCCACGCCCGCCACGCCGCCGGCATAGGCCGGCACGCGGTCCGCCAGAGCCGTCAGAATGGCCAGGCTGTCCCCCGGCGAGACCACGAGGCCGCCCGGCCCCACGATCATGTTCCGGTCGCCGTCCCCGTCCGAGGCGGCGCCGAAGTCCAGGGCGTCTGGGCCGCGCATCGCCGCCATCAGCTCGGGCGCGTGGTCCGGGTGCGGATCCGGATGGCCGCCGCCGAAGTCGGGCTTCGGCTCGGCGTTGATCACCGTGCCCTTCGGCGCGCCCAGCCGTCGCTCGAAAAGCTCGACCGCATAGGGGCCCGTCACCGCGTGCATCGCGTCGAACCGCATCCGGAAGCCGGACGTCAGCAGCGCACCGATCGCCCGGAAGTCGAACAGGCTTTCCATCAGGTCGGCGTAGTCGGCGACCGGATCGATCACCTCGACCACGCAGCCGCCGACGCGCGTCTCGCCCGGACGGTCCAGATCGATCTCGCCGTCGGTCTCGATCCGCCACTCGGTCAGCGCCTTCGACCGCGCGAAGATCGCCTCGGTCAGGCTCTCCGGCGCGGGGCCGCCGCTGGAGGTGTTGTACTTGACGCCGAAGTCGCCGTCCGGCCCCCCGGGATTGTGGCTGGCCGACAGGATCACCGCGCCCTGCGCCCCGGTCTTGCGCACCAGATGCGAGGCGGCGGGCGTGGACAGCAGGGCCCCGCGCCCCACCTTGACCCGGGCATACCCCGCCGCCGCCGCCATGCGGATCACCGTTTCCGCCGCCTCGCGTCCGAAGAACCGGCCGTCGCCGCCGACGACGAGGGTGGCGTCTTGGGCGGGCGGATCACAGTCCAAAATCGATTGCACGAAGACGGGCAGATAGCCCGGCTGCATGAACCGGCGCGTAGCCTTGCGCAGGCCGGAGGTCCCGGGCTTCTGGTCGTCGAACGGCTGGA
This sequence comes from Afipia felis, assembly GCA_943371835.1. Taxonomy (GTDB): domain Bacteria; phylum Pseudomonadota; class Alphaproteobacteria; order Caulobacterales; family Caulobacteraceae; genus Brevundimonas. The sequence goes on from CALRWJ020000002.1 coordinate 124,572, forward strand.
CGGCGTGGACGGCGATGGGCAAGCGCGGCTCCCGGCGGCTGTGGACGCGGGCCGAACGCGCACGCGCGCCCCCGGCTCCCCGGGCTTCGCAGATGACGGCGCGGGTCACAACCCGCCGCGCGGCCTCAGGCGATGGGCGCCGTGATCCACCCGATGGCGCCCGCCGCGCCGACCGCCGTCGCGATCACCGCCCCGGCGATGATCAGTCGAGAATGACGGCCCAAGGCCCCGATGATGACGCTGAACATGAAATGCACTCCCCGGACGCCGCATTTCCGCCACAAGCGATGGGGTTCATCAAGGTATACGAAGGGTTAATCGCCTTCACGGCTGTGTGATCGCGTGCAGCGCCACGGCCGCCGCCGTCGCGACGTTCAGCGAATCGAAGCCGCACCGCATGTCGATCCGCACGCTGCGCAGCCCCGCGATGGTTGCGGGCGGCAACCCCGGTCCCTCCGTCCCGACCAGCAAGGCCCGGCGCGCACCGGTCTTCAGGCCACGCAGGCTTTCCCCACCGGACGGGCTCAGCGCCAGACACTCGACGTCCGCGCGCGCCAGCGCCGCCAGCACGTCGCCCAGCTCGCCGCCGCGAACGATCGGCAGGCTGAAGGTCGCCCCGACCGCCACCCGCAGCGCCTTGCGATAGAACGGATCGCAGCAGCGGTCGTCCAGCACGACGCCGTCCACGCCGAACGCCGCGGCGTTGCGCATCAGCGCGCCCATGTTGTCGTGATTGCCCACGCCGCCGACCACGAGCAGCGTCCTCCGGCCAGGTCCCGCGACCTCGCTGAGCGAGGCCGGGGGCGGGACGCGCCCCAGCGCCAGAATGCCCCGGTGCAGCGGAAAGCAGACGACCTCGTCCAGCACGCCCTGCGCCGCCACGTGGACGGGCACGCCCGCCGGCAGCTGGTCCCACACGTCCGCCAGGGTCTCCAGACGCCGCTCGTCGATCAAAACCGATTCGACCTGGCACCGGCTCGACGGCGCGACGAGCGCCCGCAGCACGACCGCTCCCTCCGCCACGAACAGACCGCGCCGACCGATCAGGTCGCGCTCGCGGACGTCTCGGAAGGCGGCGACGCGGGGGTCGGCGGGATCGTGGATCAAGATGGGCGACATCGCCGGCGATTTACCGTTGCGCGACGCAAGCGGCCACTGCTATGGAGCCGCCCTCTCGAGAGGGGCCTCCGTTCCGCGGTAGCTCAGTGGTAGAGCAGCCGACTGTTAATCGGCTGGTCGTAGGTTCGAATCCTACCCGCGGAGCCACTCTCGACCTCCCCGCACTTCGGACGAAAAAAGACCCGACCTGTTGAGGGGCCGGGCCTGAAGGGTCTGGTGATGGTGGGCGACCTCGCGAAAGGCGTCCGAGACCTTCGTTCGGCTGAATTGGTGACCGAAACCTTAACGCGCCGGGATCCACGTGGTCAGCGCGGCGCCGTCGGGCGCGCTCCACCCCACAGTCGTTCCCGCCGGGTCCGACACGACGGCGCCCGGGGCCACGCCGCCGATCCGCGCGCGACTTTCGACCCCGTCGACGGAGATCGCCAGCTCGCCGCTTCCGACGTCGGCGCGCAGGCTCCAGACGCCCTGAGCGTCCACGGGCGCGGTCATTTCCGCGCCGCCGCCGACGCGCACGCGGGCCTCGCCGCGGCCTTGTGGCGCGCGGCCCGTGATGATCGCCATGCGCCCGTCCGAATCGACGGCCGCCAGGCCCGAGCCGGCGTCCAGGCGGCGCGCGGCGACGCCCGGCGACAGCGCCGCCGCGGCCCCGTGCGGCAGAACCAGGACCAGTTCGGGCGCCGCGGCCGACCTCTGGCCGTCCTGATCCTCCGGGCGGAGCAGCAGGGCCTGGGTCGGCGCGGGCAGCTCGATCTCGAACGCCCCCTCCGCGCTCGCCGTCGCGGCGTGTGCCGCGCCCGTACCGTCGCGCATGACGACGCGCGCGCCGGGCTGCGCCGTCCCGGTCAGAATCAGCCGGCCTCGTTCCAGGCGGGCCAGCCTCACGTAGGGCGGCGCCCGCCAGGCCGTCTCGACGGCGCGCGACTTGGCCTCGCCCTCTTCTCCGCGACCGCACCCTCCCAACGCCGCGGCGGCGACGATCAGCGAAACGAAGACGGCGCGGCGGATCATCGGGCAGGCCTATGGCGACGGGGGCGGTTCCGCTATGTCCGACGGCGCATGCCGCTTGTCGAGGATTCATGACCGCTCCCGCCCCCATCCAGCCCTTCGACGGTTTCTCGGTCTGCGTCTTCTGCGGGTCTTCCGAGGACGTGGATCCGGCCCTGAAGGACGGCGCCGCGCGCCTGGGCCGGATGATCGCCGAGCGGGGCTGGCGGCTGGTGTACGGCGGCGGCGGCGTCGGTCTGATGGGCGCGGCCGCCCGCGCCGCCCACGCCGCCGGCGGCCGGGTGGTCGGGATCATGCCCGCCTTCCTGCGCAGCCGCGAACGGCTGTTCGACGACGTCGAGACGGTGATCGTCACCTCCATGCATGAGCGCAAGGCGCTGATGTACGATCAGTCGGACGCCTTCATCGTCGCCCCCGGCGGCGTCGGCACGCTGGAGGAGGCGGTGGAGGTGCTGTCGTGGAAACGCCTCGACCTGCATCCCAAGCCGGTCGTGTTCCACAGCCCCGACGGCTTCTGGGACGCGTTCGACGCGCTGATCCGTCAGAACGTGTCGACGGGCATGACGCCCCGGTCCTTCCTGTCGGCCTATGAGATTCACTCGGACCTCAAGGCCGTGATCGCCGCGGTCGGCGGCGCGCGCGATGCGGCGCCCTTGCAACATGATCGGCGATAAGTGATCAATGTTCAGCTGTCAGTGCGTTTTTAAACGCTACGCACCTTGACCGCGCCGGCGAAGAGGCTCTCCTACTCGTCGGCCATAAGCCTGAACTTCACACGGAGCCTCCCCATGCGTGCCTTCGTCATCGCCGCCGTCCTGGCCTTCGCCGCGCCCGCGGTCGCCCAGACGCCCGCTTCCTCCCTGACCCTGGCGGACACCGCCACCGCCCCCGCCGGCCGCGTCATCGTCGACGGCGCCGCCTGGACCTGCGAGGGCACGTCGTGCGTCGCCACCGGCGGCGCGAACCAGCCCGCAGCCCGCGCCTGCAAGCGCGTCGTGGCCCGCGTGGGCAAGGTCTCGGCCTTCACCTGGAAGGGTCAGGCGCTGACCGCCGATCAGCTGGCGACCTGCAACGCCTGATCGCGCCTCACAGGCCGACCTTCGAGGGCCGCTCCTGCCGGGGCGGCCCTTCGCTTTCCGGGTCAGCTCGCCGAGGTCAGACGCGCCATCAGTTCGTCGCGGCCGATCAGGGGAATGAGCGCCGCCATCTCCGGCCCGTGAGTCTGCCCGGTCAGCGCCAGACGCAGCGGCTGGAACAGCGCCTTGCCCTTGGCGCCCGTCTCGGCCTTCACCGCCTCGGTCCAGGCGGACCAGGCCCCGGCGTCGATCGTCTGCGGCAGCAGGCGGGCGGCCGTGGCCGCGAAGGCGGGATCCTCGATCACGGGCGTGACGGGACCTCGAACAAGGCGCGCCATTTCAACGACGTCGTCGAACTTCTGCAGATTCGCGCGCACCACGTTCCAGAAGTCTTCGCCCAGATCCGCGTCCCGCGCGGCAAGCCGGGGCCGGGCCGTCCCATAGGGCATTGCGTGCAGCGCCTGGGCGTTCAGACGGTCCAGGTCGGCGGTGTCGTAGCGCGCGGGCGACCGGCCCATCTTGGAGAAGGCGAAGCCGGCGCCCAGCGCCTCGATCGACTCGCCCACCTCCAGCGGGTCGGACGTCCCGATCCGCCCCAGGTGGCTGACGATGGCGATGGGCTCATAGCCCTGCTCGCGCATCTCGCTGATCGACAGCGAGCCCAGGCGCTTGGACAGCGCCTGACCGTCCGCGCCGACCAGCAGCGGCATGTGCGCGAAGCCGGGGACGGCGCCGCCCCAGCCCGCCGCGATCAGCGCCTCGAAGATCTCGATCTGGGCGCCCGTGTTGGTGACGTGGTCCTCGCCGCGGATCACGTGGCTGATCGCCATGTCCAGGTCGTCGACGACCGAAGGCAGGGTGTAGAGGAACAGGCCGTCCTCGCGGATCAGCACCGGATCCGACATGGAGGCGGTGTCGACCTCGGCATGGCCGCGTGACAGGTCTTCCCAGGCCACTCGGCGACCGTCCAGCTTGAACCGCCAGTGCGGACGGCGCCCCTCGGCCTCATAGGCGGCCTTCTCTGCGTCGGTCAGGGCCAGACCGGCGCGGTCGTAAATGGGCGGCAGGCCGCGCGACAGCTGCACCTTGCGACGGCGGTCCAGTTCCTCGGCGGTCTCATAGCAGGCGTACAGCCGACCGGCGGCCTTCAACGCCTCCGCCGCGGCCTCATAGCGGTCGAACCGCTTCGACTGGTTGTGCCGCTCGTCCCAGAGCAGGCCCAGCCAGCGCAGGTCGTCCTCGATGCCCTGCTCGAACTCCGGCGTGGACCGCGCCAGATCCGTGTCGTCGATGCGCAGAACGAAGGCCCCGCCTTGCCCCTTGGCGAACAGCCAGTTCACCAGGGCGGTGCGGACGTTGCCGACGTGCAGCTTACCCGTCGGCGACGGGGCGAAACGGACCTTGACGGACATGAGCTCAGGCGACCTTGAAACGGGAGGCGGCTAGGTCGCCCCCCACCCGGTCGAAGTCAAGGCGGCGTCAGTCGTCGCGGTGCACGCGCTCGCGGCGCTCGTGACGCTCCTGGGCCTCGACCGACAGCGTCGCGGTCGGGCGCGCCTCAAGGCGACCCAGGCTGATCGGCTCGCCCGTCTCTTCGCAATAGCCGTAGGAGCCGTCGTCGATCCGGCGAAGCGCCTCGTCGATCTTGGAGATCAGCTTGCGCTGGCGATCCCGCGTCCGCAGCTCGAGCGCGCGGTCGGATTCCGAGGACGCGCGGTCCACCAGATCTGGATGGTTCTCGGTTTCGGCCTTCAGATTGACGACGGTGCCCTTGGACTCCCGCAGGATGTCCTCTTTCCAGGACAGCAGCTTGCCCCGGAAATAGGCCAGCTGGCGTTCGTTCATGAACTCTTCGTCGTCGGACGGACGATAGTCCGATCCCGGTTCAGGCGTCTTGGCAGCCAACGCGGTCATCTCACTCACGCTCGACCTTTCGCGCCCCCCTGTGGCGCACGAGGGCCATTAACGGGGTCCGGGAGTCGCGACAACGGTGTTGTGGTGGCCACATTGCGGTCACGCTTCACGTCTGCGTCATGGCGTGACATTTCTTCCTCACCTTAGCGCCAACATGAACATTTCGTCATATTTTCCGATGGTTCATGCTGCGGTGCGGCGAACTTCACGTTTGGCCAGCTCAACCGCCGCGCGCAGGTCGATTTGAGTCAGCACCGTGGCGAGTCCCGGATCCTCCACCTCGGCCGCCGCCTCGCCCGCCGCGCGGGCCAGCCGCTGCAGCGCGCCCTCGTCGTCCACGCCTTCCAGCGCCGCCAACCTGACCGCGTCCAGCCCGTCCAGCAGACCGCGCCCGCGGCGGATCGCGCGCCGCTTGCGCTCGGTCGCGTCCTCGACCCCCTGCAGCGCCATCAGGGCCGACACTCCCGCGACGCCCGAGGCGGCGCCGGTCGCCGACGCGGCGCCGGCCCGCGACGAGGGAGAAGCGCCCGCCAGGCTGAAGCCGGCGCCCACGCTTTTGGTCTGTCGCGAGGAATCGGCGGCCCGCGGGCCGCTGGGTCCGGTCACCTTCATCGAGACGGGCTCCGCTTCATGGGGCGAAGATGCGGAGGCGCGCGTCACCGTTTGGTTAACGCCCCGGCAGACTTTGCCGCCCGTGGAGGGCCACTCAGGGTGATCAATGTTGACTTCATTGAATTTCTTGCCCGGCACGATCTTCGCAACAGGGTGAACGACCGACGTCGTGGAGTTCGCCGCCGATGCAGAAACTGCTCACCGCCTTCGCCCTCAGCGGCCTGATCGGTCTGGCGGCGTCGCCCGTCGCTGCCCAGTCGCGGATCAAGGACATCGTGTCGGTCGAGGGGGTCCGCTCGAACCAACTGGTCGGCTACGGCCTGGTGGTCGGCTTGAACGGCACCGGCGACAACCTGCGCAACTGCCCCCTGACCCGCCAGTCGCTGGACGCCATGATGGAGCGCCAAGGCGTCAACATCCGCGGCGCCAACGCCAACACCAAGAACGTGGCCGCGGTCATGGTCACGGCCGAGCTGCCGCCGTTCGCCGCCCCCGGATCGCGGATCGACGTGTCGGTCTCGACGCTGTGCGACGCCAAGAGCCTGCAGGGCGGCACGGTCGTCGTCACCACGCTGCAGGGTTGGGACGGACAGGTCTATGCCGTCGCGCAAGGCTCCATCCAGACGGGCGCGGTGTCCGCGTCGGGCCAGTCAGGCTCCTCGGTCACGCGCGGCGTGCCGACGGCCGGCCGCATCGCTTCAGGCGCCGTGGTGGAGCGCGAGACGGGCTTCGACCTGAACGGCCAGGACTCCGTCCGCCTGACCCTGCGCAATCCCGACTTCACCACCGCCCAGCGCGTCGCCGGCGCGGTGAACCAGATGTTCCCCAACACGGCCTGGGCCGAGAACGGCACCGTCGTGGTGCTGCGCCCCCCCGCCGGCTACGGCGCCGCCAACTTCCTCAGCCGGGTCGAGAACCTGTCGGTCGCCGTGGACGCGCCTGCCAAGGTCATCATCGACGAGGTCAACGGCGTCATCGTCATGGGCGAGAACGTCCGCATCTCCACCGTCGCCATCGCCCAGGGCAACCTGACCGTCTCGGTCCAGGAAAACCCGCGCGTCAGCCAGCCCGAACCTTTCAGTCGGGGCCAGACCGCCGTCGTCCCCCAGTCGGACGTCACCGTCGAGGAGGACCGCGGCACGCAAATCCGCGTGGTCGAGGGCGGCGCCTCGCTGTCCAGCCTGGTCGCCGGCCTCAACGCCCTGGGCGTCACGCCGCGCGACATGATCTCCATCCTGCAGGCCATCAAGGCCGCCGGCGCCCTGCAAGCCGACATCGAGGTGATGTGATGAGCGACCCCGTCGGCCTCTCCCCCGACCTGCTGCGCGCACCCGCCACGCCCCGCGTCGTGCCCGAGCGGATGCGCCAGACTGCCGAGGACTTCGAGGCGTCGTTCGTCGCCCAGATGCTGCGGCCCATGTTCGAGGGGATTTCGACCGACGCGCCCTTCGGCGGCGGAGAGGCCGAGGCGACCTGGCGCGGCTTCCTCCTGGACGCGATGGGCAAGCAGGTCGCTCGCTCGGGCGGCATCGGCCTGGCCGACCAGGTCGTGTCGCAGATGCTGAAGCTTCAGGAGATGCAGTCGTGAGCGCCGATCCCCAGACCGCCCTGTTCCACGTGCGCCGCCTGATCGACCTGACGCGCAAGCTGACGGCCCGGCTCGACCTGGAGACCGAGGCCTTTCAGGCGCACCGAGCGGCCGATCTGCTGGCCGGCCAGGCCGAGACGCAGGAGATGGCCAACGTCTATCGCCGGGAATCGGCCCAGTTGAAGGCGCGACCGGACGTGCTGAAGGCGGCGACGACCGCCGACCGGATGGAGCTGATCCAGGCCACCCAGGCGTTCGAACAGGCCCTTGCCCGCCACGCCCGGGTCGTGGAGGCGGCGCGGACGGTGTCCGAAGGTCTGGTCCGAACCATCGCCGGCGAAGTCGCGGCCCAGCGCGGCAACCCCTCGGCCTACGGCGCCGCCGGCCGCGCCAACGCGCCCAGCGCAACCGCCGTCGCGCTCAACCGCACCGCCTGAGCGCGACCGCCCGCCCCACGCCGACCGCGTCCAGAAAGTCGCGGTCGTGGCTGACCACGACCAGCGCGCCGTCATAGGCCCTCAAGGCGCTCTCGACGGCCTCGACCGACGCCAGGTCCAGATGGTTCGTGGGTTCGTCCAGGATCAGCAGCTGCGGCGGTCGCACGCCCGTCATCACGCACGCCAGCGCCGCGCGGAGCCGCTCGCCGCCCGACAGTTCGCCCACGCGCCGCCGCGCCTCGGCGCTGCGGAACAGGAACCGCGCCAGCGCCGCCTGCGCGTCGTTCGGCGTGCCGCCCGGGTTCAGGCGGGCCCAAGCCTCCACCAACGTCTCGTCTGGCCGCAGGACGGCGGCCCTCTGGTCCAGGTGCGCTGCCGGCACGGGCCGCTCGACCAGGCCCGTCGTCGGCGGCAGCTCGCCGGAGACCAGCTTCAGCAGGGTGGTCTTGCCCGCGCCGTTGGGGCCCGTGACGGCCACGCGCTCCGGTCCCGTCAGCGTCAGATCGGTGGGCGGCAGAACCGCCTGCCCACTCGGCGCCGACCATCCCGCCGCGGTCAGCCGCACCACCAGCCGTCCCTCCGGCAATCCGGTCGGCGGCATGGGCACGTCCAGCGTCCGGTCGCGCTCCACCCGCGCCTTCGCCGCGGCCAGTTCGGCTTCCGCTTCCTCACGTCGCCGCTGGGACAGGGCGCCCCCGCGTCCCGCGCTGTCCTCGGCGCGATCCTTCAGCAGGCCGGCGGAGATGCGGGGGATGCTGCCGGACCGGCCCACCCGCTTGCCGGCGGCGTTGCGTCGCTCCGTCTTCTCCCGCTCTCGCTGAGCCTCGCGTGCGATCCGGGCCGCCTCCCGCTCCGCACCTCCCAGCGCCCGCGCCGCCGCGTCGCGCTCCGCCTCGCGTCGCGCCACGTAGAGGTCCCAGCCGCCGCCGTGCACGGTCACGCCCAGCTCGGACAATTCGACGATGCGGTCGGCGCGCCTCAGCAGCTCCCGGTCGTGGCTGACCAGAACGGTCCCGCCTTTCCGACGGGCGATCAGGTCGCCGACCCGCGCCCGCGCCTCCGCGTCCAGGTGATTGGTCGGCTCGTCGAGCAGCAGCAGGTCGGGAGCCAGCAGGTCCAGCCGCGCCAGCTCGAGCCGCGTGCGCTCGCCGCCGCTCAGTCCCGCAACGCGCCGCGTCACGTCCAGCCCCGCCAAGCCCACGGCGGACAGCGCATCTTCCAGGTGCGCCTCCAGGCCCCAGTCCGCACGCGCGAAATCGTCTTCGTCCCCCTGTCCCGCCGTGATCCTTGCGATCCGCCCCAGGTCTTCAGCCACGCCCAGCGCGTCGGCGACGGATCGGCCCGCGGCGTCGACCGGCTCCTGCTCCAGAACCCCGATCGATCCGGCGCGCGACACCACGCCTTCAGCCGGCTCCGCGCCGCCCGAGATCAGGCGCAGCAGCGTGCTCTTGCCGCAGCCGTTGCGGCCGACGACGCCGGTGATCTCCCGCCCAAAGGCGAGGCTCAGGTTGGAAAAGAGGGTGCGACCGTCAGGCGTGCGGGCGCCGACCCCGGACAGGGTGACGACGGGCGCGGACGGGGACGGGGCGGACGGAGAGGGCATGGGCGCAGACCAGGGCGACGACGGAAAGGGCGAAACCGATTTCCAGCGCGATGATCATGGCCGCGGGCACTCCTCGTTGAACCGATGCCCACCCTGCCCCTCGCCGATGGCCCAATCAAGGCCGCACCGCCTGTCGTTTACCCTGATCGGTGGCCGGAAACTTCACGGATCGGTGAAATGCTGCCGGCCATGAGGACCAAATCCCGCCTGCTCGGCCTGGCCTTCGCCTCCGCCGATGCCCCGTTCGAAGTCGCTGAGGACGGCACGATCGCGTTCTGCGCCGGCGCGGGCCCCGACGCGTCCACGCCGCTGGAGTCGTGGGTGGGCGACCCCTTGGCGCGGCACGTGGCGCCGGCGGACGCCGCGGACCTGTCGGAGACGCTGCGCGGCCTGCAGAGCGGCGTCCGGTCCCGCCCGGTTCCGCTCCGGATGACCTGCGCCGACGGTCGGGTGCGGCCCGCCGTGCTGCACGCCTTCCGCCTGCCGGAACTCGCGCCCGCCACGTCGTGCTCGCTGACCTGGGTTGGAGAGGTTCAGCCGGCGGAATGCGGTCAGGCCGCGCCGCTGGCTACGCCCGCGGAGTTTCTGGACCGCGCCAGAGAGGTGCTGTCGTTGTCCGACCGCGGTCCGATCGATCTGGCCTTCGTCGACGTGCCCGGACTGAAGTCCGCGCCGCCCGCCGCGGGCGACCGCGTCCAGGCGGGCCTCCAGGCCGCGTCTTTCGAAGGACGGTCCGCCGCCCAGCTGACCCCGGAGCGCTTCGCCCTGTTGCGCGAAGACTCCACGATCGATCTCGTCGATGTGGTCCGGCAGGCCGCCGCCGCGGAAGGGTCGGAGCTCTCAGCCACAGTGGCCGAGGTCTCGCTGAACTGCGGAGGTCCGCCGGTGAATGCGCTGCGCGCGCTTCGCTTCACCATCGAGTCCTGCCTGAAGGACGGGGGCCTGGCCGACCCCGGTCGTGCCTTCGGGGACCATTTGAAACGGACGCTCCGGGAAGCCGACCGGTTCTCGGAAATGGTGCGGGCACGCGAGTTCGAACTGCACTGGCAGCCCATCCTCGACCTGTCGACGCGCGCCGTGCATCATTTCGAGGGCCTGGCCCGCTTCGGCGCGGGCGCGGGTCCGGCGCCGATCATCCGCATGGCCGAGGAGCTGGGGCTGGTCGAGACCTTCGACCTGGCGGTGGCTGAAAAGGCCCTCGGCCTGCTGCGGCGTCCCGGCGGCGGCACGCTGTCGGTCGCGGTCAACATGTCGGCTCTGTCGCTGGCCAGCGACGGCTACGTCGACGGTCTGTTGCGCATGACGCAGATCGATCCAGCACTGCGTAGGCGACTGCTGGTCGAGGTCACCGAGACCGCCGCTCTGGCGGATCTCGCGGCGGCAGACCGCCGACTGGCCCTGCTTCGGGCGGCTGGGATCCGCGTGTGCATCGACGACTTCGGCGCCGGCGCGGCCTCGTTCGATTGGCTGGGCGGGCTGAAGGTCGACATGGTCAAGATCGACGGCGGCTTCGTGAAGCGGCTGGAGACCGATCCGCGCGCCTCCACCCTCATCGCGCATCTGGCCGCCATGTGCGCCTCGCTGCGCATAGACGTGGTGGCGGAGATGATCGAGACGGAGGAGACGGCGACCCTGCTGCGCGACCTCGGTGTGAAGTTCGGTCAGGGCTGGCTGTTCGGTCGCGCCGAGGCCGAGCCGGTGCTGCGGCGCGCCGACGTCGGCGTCAGGCGGGTCGGCGCGATGGAAGCGTGGGGCTGACCGCCCCCGAGGTCAGCCGGTCAGTGACGACGACGCGCGCGGACGGGAACGGGCTTGGGCTTCGGCTGCGCGGCGAGCCAGGCGCCCGCCAGTCCGGCGGCGGCCAGTCCCAGAGCGATTTCGACCAGTCCGATCATCTCGACGTATCCTGCGCTACGCATCACTGACGTCGAAGATGCGGTCACCCCGCCCGCCCCGCAAGTGAATTCGCGCATGGTCATTTCGCCGCGCGCATGGAAACATCCACGTCGGAGGACGAACCATGCGCATTCCGGCACTTCTCGCGGCCCTTTCTCTGACCGCCTGCGCCACCGCGCCGGGCCCGTCCGGTCCGCTCGACCTGACGCCCGTCGCCACGACGCCCAGTGCGCACGCGCGGCTCTACGCCGACTGCATCGGCCAGGCGGTCCAGTCCGGCGCCTACGGCCACGCCTTCGATGAGGTGCACGTCGTGATCTTCACCTGCGAGGGCAGCCCGGCCCGCGCCTTCTTCGACGCGCTGGGGCCCTGGTCGGCCGAACAGAACTCCGAGATCGTGGAAGGCGATCGCGTGATCCGCGCGACCACGCGAATCGAGCGCGACCTGTTCGCCGCAGACTACTGCGAGCGCCGCGGCGTCGATTACCAGTGCCGCATCAGCCTGCGCACCGGCGAGTTCGGCCAGCCCTGAAGTTCTCACTTCGTTCTTGCTGAAATCGGCGAATTGGTCCCCATATGACGCCGTTGCGCCGGAGCCGCCTCCGGCTCCCCCGCGTTCCCGGAACCGATGACCGAAAAACACGACTTCATCCGCGTGCGCGGCGCGCGCGAGCACAATCTCAAGGGCGTCGACGTCGACATCCCGCGCGAGAAGCTGGTCGTGATGACCGGCCTGTCGGGCTCGGGCAAGTCGTCGCTGGCGTTCGACACCATCTACGCCGAGGGCCAGCGCCGCTACGTCGAGTCGCTCAGCGCCTACGCACGCCAGTTCCTGGAGCTGATGGGCAAGCCGGACGTCGACCTGATCGAGGGCCTGTCGCCGGCCATCTCCATCGAACAGAAGACGACGTCGAAGAACCCCCGCTCCACCGTCGGCACTGTGACCGAGATCCACGACTACATGCGCCTGCTCTGGGCGCGCGTGGGCGTGCCCTACTCGCCCGCCACTGGCCTGCCGATCGAAAGCCAGACCATCTCCATGATGGTCGACCAGCTGACCGCACTGCCCGAGGGCGAGCGCCTGCTGCTGCTGGCCCCCGTCGTGCGCGGCCGGAAGGGCGAATACCGCAAGGAGATCGCCGAGTGGCAGCGGGCGGGCTTCCAGCGCCTGAAGGTCGACGGCCAGTTCTACGCCATCGAGGACGCGCCGACCCTCGACAAGAAATTCAAGCACGACATCGACATCGTCGTGGATCGCATCGTCACCAAGCCGGGGCTGGAAGGCCGCTACGCTGACAGCCTGCAGACCGCGCTGGGACTGGCCGACGGCATCGCGGTCGCTGAGTGGGCCAATGCTCCGGACGGCGAAGAGCCGCGCCGCATCACCTTCTCCGAGAAGTTCGCCTGCCCCGTCTCCGGCTTCACCATCAGCGAGATCGAGCCGAGGCTGTTCTCGTTCAACAACCCGTTCGGCGCCTGTCCGGTGTGCGACGGCCTGGGCGTCAAACTGGCCTTCGACGCCGATCTGGTGGTGCCCGACCGCGACAAGAGCCTGCACGCCGGCGCCGTGTCGCCCTGGTCGCGCGGCCCGTCGCCGCTCTACACCCAGACGCTGCAGTCGCTGTCGACCCACTACGGCTTCTCGATGGACAAGCCGTGGCGCGATCTGCCGGAGAAGGCGCAGAAGGTGATCCTGCACGGGTCAGGTGGTGACAAGATCCGCTTCGTCTATGACGACAACGCCCGCAAATACGAGACGACCAAGCCGTTCGAGGGCGTCCTGCCGAACCTGGAGCGCCGCTGGCGCGAAACCGACAGCGCCTGGGTCCGCGAGGAGCTGGGCCGCTATCAGTCCGAAACGCCGTGCGAGGCCTGCGGCGGCAAGCGCCTGAAGCCCGAGGCCCTGGCGGTCAAGATCGCCGGCACGGACATCGCCGAGGTGTCGTGGCTGTCGATCAAGCACGCCCACGAGTGGTTCACCGACCTGGACGGCAAGCTGACCGACAAGCAGATGGAGATCGCGCGGCGGATCCTGAAGGAGATCAACGACCGCCTGCGCTTCCTCAACAACGTCGGCCTGGACTATCTGAACCTGTCGCGCAGTTCCGGCACTCTGTCGGGCGGCGAGAGCCAGCGCATCCGCCTGGCGTCGCAGATCGGCTCCGGCCTGACGGGCGTGCTCTACGTGCTGGACGAGCCGTCCATCGGCCTGCACCAGCGCGACAACACGCGCCTGCTGGACAGCCTGCGAGGGCTGCGCGACCTCGGCAACTCGGTCCTCGTCGTCGAGCACGACGAAGAGGCCATCCTGACGGCCGACCACGTCATCGACATGGGGCCCGCCGCCGGCGTCCACGGGGGCGAGATCTGCGCCGAAGGCACGCCCGAGCAGGTCATGGCCAATCCGAAATCGCTGACCGGCAAATACCTGACCGGCGAGCGCGAGATCGAACTGCCGCCCGAGGGCCGCCGCCCCGTCAACCGCAAGAAGATGCTGAAGATCTCGGGCGCGACGGGCAACAATCTGAAGAGCGTCACCGGCGAGATCCCCGTCGGCCTGTTCACCTGCGTCACCGGCGTGTCCGGCGGCGGCAAGTCCACCTTCACGATCGAGACGCTCTACAAGGCCGCTGCGCGCCGCCTACACAACGCGTCCGACGCCCCCGCTCCCTTCGACCGCATCGAGGGGATGGAGAATTTCGACAAGGTCATCGACATCGACCAGTCGCCCATCGGCCGCACGCCGCGGTCGAACCCAGCCACCTACACCGGCGCCTTCGGCCCGATCCGCGACTGGTATGCGGGTCTGCCGGAGTCCAAGGCGCGCGGCTATGGCCCCGGGCGCTTCAGCTTCAACGTCAAGGGCGGCCGCTGCGAGGCGTGCCAGGGCGACGGCGTCATCAAGATCGAGATGCACTTCCTGCCCGACGTCTACGTCACCTGCGACGTCTGCAAGGGCAAGCGCTACAACCGCGAGACGTTGGAAATCGTCTTCAAGGGCAAGAGCATATCCGACGTTCTGGACATGACGGTCGAGGAGGCGGCGTCCTTCTTCAAGGCCGTGCCGTCGATCCGCGACAAGATGCTGACGCTGGAGCGAGTGGGCCTGGGCTACGTCAAGGTCGGCCAGCCGGCGACCACGCTGTCAGGCGGTGAGGCCCAGCGGGTCAAGCTGTCGAAGGAACTGTCGAAGCGCGCCACCGGGCGCACGCTCTACATCCTGGACGAGCCCACCACGGGCCTGCATTTCGAGGACACGCGCAAGCTGTTGGAAGTGCTGCAGGAACTGGTCGAGCACGGCAACACCATCGTCGTGATCGAGCACAACCTCGACGTCATCAAGGTGGCCGACTGGCTGTTGGACTTCGGACCTGAGGGCGGGGACGGCGGCGGCGAGATCGTGGCCGTCGGCACGCCCGAACAGGTCGCGGCCAACGACGAGTCGTGGACCGGCAAATACCTGAAGGAGGTTCTCGACCGCCACGAGGCCCGCCGCAAGGCGCGCGTCGCGGCGCTCAAGAAGCGCGCGTGACGACGCGGCGGCGGCTCACTCCGCCGCCGGCACGCCCTTGATGTCGCGATACGCCGCCGAGAACGGCGCATAGGCCACCGCCAGCTGCAGCGCCGCGCCGACGGCCTGGAACAGGGTCAAGACCGCCAGGAACGGGCCAAGCGCCGAAAGCACCTCGGCCACGCCCGCCCCCTGCATCCGCGCCAGCTCCTGCCAGCCGCCCGCCATGCCGAAGATCAGGCTCAACGGCATCAGCACGACGCTGAACAGGATCGACACCACGATAGTCATCATGAACGACAGGATGGCCATGCCCACGATCGGCAGGGCGCGCCCGCGCGTGACGCGCCAGCTGTCGAACACCGCGATCTTCCGTTCCGCCAGGGTGATCGGAACGGCCAAGCTGAAGCGCGCCGCGACCCAGGCCGCCGCGACCAGCAACGCCAGCACCGCCAGACCCGTCACGATCCCGCCCATGGCCCCCAGGGCGCTGACGGCGACGCCGCCCAGCACGCCGAGCAGAATCCCGGCCGTGACGATGGCCGCCATGGCCAGCAGCGCCAGCGCCACGGTCACCGCAAGCACGCGCAGTTCGTCGACTCCCAGCCGCAGATAGCCGAACGCGGACCGCTCCGGCTCCAGCACCGCCCGGGCCACCGCCGTGTTCAGCACCGCCCCGAACAGCAGCCCCATCGGGCCCGCAACCGCCATGATCCCGTTCATCGCCGAGGTGACGGGCGCCAAATCGTCGGGGCGGGGGGACGTGACGCCGCGCAGCGCCTCGGCCGCGCCGGCCAGATCGATCAGCGACCCCATCGCCAGCATGATCACCAGACCGATGAAGAGCAGATAGGCCAGCGTCCACCAGATCAGCACGGTCGGCTTGCGCCGCACCACGCGAAATCCTTCGAACGCCGCGTCCGTCGCCGAAAACGTCATCTCGCCCTCCCTCGAGCTCTCGTCGCCCAGCCTTAGCCGGCGGCGTCCGACTCGTCCGTCGAAATCGGCGGCGGCGTCAGATCGCGCGCCGCCACGGCATAGGGCGCCGTCCACAGCGAGGCGCTGAATCCCTGGAGCCACGACACCGGGATCAGCGCCACCGCGCCGATCAGGATCAGCGGCCACGGGTTCTCGAGCTGCGCCAGAAGCCAGGCCTCCACCGCCGCCTCGTCGGCCCACGCCTGCAATCCTCCGCCGAAGACGATGGCCGCCAGAATGAACAGCACCAGCATGGCGACGCCCATCAGGATCGACACCCCGAACAGCGCGAGCGCCAGCAGGAACAGGCGCCCCGTCTGGCCGCGCCCCGCCTTCCAGCCCTTTTCGAAGGCCATTTCGCCCGCGATCACCGACGCGGGCGCCAGCAGCGCCAGCCGCCCCCACAGCAGCATCAGCGCCAGCGCCAGCGCGAAGCCCAGGATCACGGCGGTCCACATGGCCCATGACGCCCCCATGGACGCACCCGCGATGCCGAAGCCCGCGATCAGCAGCGCTCCGATCACCAGCACGACCATCGCTCCGACGGCCACGGCAACGCCGATGACCGCGACGTGGAACTCGTCCTTCGACAGCCTCAGGAAGGCGAACCGGTCGCGGCGGCGGCCGCCGATAACGGCGCGCGCGATGGCCGTCGTCACAAGGACCAGCACCAGCAGGCTGAGCAGGTTCGACAGCCCGCTCCAGGCCTGGAAGGCCATGAAGGCGCCGAACGATTCGAAGTCGCCGGCCCCCGGCGTCGCGCCGGCCGCGGCCAGTCCGCCCGACTCGATCATCTCGGCCATCATCGGCCCCATGGCCGCGAACACGATGAACGACGGCACGATGCTGAGCAGACCCCACGCCGCCGTGGTCACCGGTCGCCCGAACGCCAGGCGGAACGGCTCGCCGATCGCCTCGCCGATGGAAAATCGTCTCTTCATGTCAGCCCTCCCCCGGCTTCCAGTATTCCAGATCCCTGTATGCGCGGCCCAGCGCGCCGGCCGCGAACGGCGTCCACAGCGCCGCCGCCGCGATCCGCGCCGCCAGCCCGGCGTCGCCCCGGACGGCCAGGGCGGCGATCAGCGGCGCCGCGACGACGAGCAGCAGCGTCAGCAGACGCCAGAAACTGCCCGTCGCGATGCCCAAGGTGTTCAGCGACACCGGCTGGTCCCGACCGACCGTGGCGAGAGGGAACAGCGACAGCCGCACCAGCAGCAGGACCACGACCGCCGTCGCCACCAGGCCCGCCCCCGCGACGACCGCCACCTTCCACCCCGCGCCGGCGGCCTGCCAGTCGCGCGCCTGGATCGCCTCGACGTTGAGGTCGGAGGCGCCCGCGACGGCCAGCAGCACCAGCGCCAGCACCGCGCCGATCATGGCCAGGAACAACAGGTTCAGCAGGGCCGCCGCCGGCATGTGCCGCTCCGCCCGCCCGACCTGGACGCCGCCCGGAGCCAGCCCGTGCGCGCCGGCATCGGCGCCGAAGATCGCCACCCGCGCCGCCGCGCCCCATGCCATCAGAGCGACGATCCCGAACGTGATCTGCGGCACGACGCCAGAGACCAGGGCGGCGAAAGCCGTTGCGGCGCACAGCGCGACCATGACCGCCCAGGCCCCGGCCCAGACCGCCGGCACGGCGTTGAGGCCGCTCAGCACGGCGTCCGTGACGTGAAATCGTCGAATGCCCGCAGGCGCGCGCATCAGTCCCCCCGGAAAATGCCGGGCGACCTTAGCCGCCCACGTCGCCACGAACCATGGGGCGGGCTGACGAAGCGGCCGGGTGTGGCTAGAAGGCCGCGATGACCTCCTCCTCCCCCGCTCCCATCCACGTCGTCGGCGGCGGCCTGGCCGGTTCCGAAGCCGCCTGGCAGATCGCCCAGGCGGGCGTTCCGGTCGTCCTGCACGAGATGCGGCGCGCGGGCGTCAAAACCGACGCGCACCAGACCGACGGCCTTGCGGAGCTGGTCTGCTCCAACTCGTTTCGGTCGGACGACTGGGAATACAACGCCGTCGGCCTGCTTCATGCCGAGATGCGTGAGCTCGGATCGATCATCATGGCGGCCGGCGACGCGCATCAGGTGCCGGCGGGCGGCGCCCTGGCCGTGGACCGCGACGGCTTCTCGGAAGCCGTGACGCAGCGCCTGCTGGACCACCCCCTGGTCACCGTCGTCGGCGAGGAGATCGCCGGCCTGCCGCCTGAGGATTGGGACAGCGTCGTCGTCGCCACCGGCCCGCTGACCTCGCCGGCCCTGGCCGACGCCATCCTGAAGGCCACGGGCGAGGAATCGCTCAGCTTCTTCGACGCCATCGCCCCCATCGTCCACGCCGACTCCATCGACTTCGACGTCGCCTGGCGCCAGTCGCGATACGACAAGGAAGGCCCGGGCGGAGACGCCGCCGCCTACGTCAATTGTCCGATGGACAAGGCCCAGTACGACGCCTTCATCGACGCCCTGCTTGCCGGACCCAAGGCCGAGTTCAAGGACTGGGAGCACGTCCCCTACTTCGACGGCTGCCTGCCCATCGAGGTGATGGCCGAGCGCGGGCGCGAAACCCTGCGTCACGGGCCGATGAAGCCCGTCGGCCTGACCAATCCCCGCGATCCGCAGGTGAAAGCTCACGCAATCGTCCAACTGCGGCAGGACAACGCCTTGGGCACGCTGTTCAACATGGTCGGCTTCCAGACCAAGCTGAAGCACGGGGCGCAGGCCGAGATCTTCCGCATGATCCCGGGCCTGCAGAACGCCCAGTTCGCGCGGCTGGGCGGCCTGCACCGCAACACCTTCCTGAATTCGCCGAAGCTGCTGGATCGTCAGCTGCGCCTGAAGGCCCTGCCACGCCTGCGCTTCGCCGGACAGGTCACGGGTGTCGAGGGCTACGTCGAAAGCGCGGCCCTGGGCCTGCTGGCCGGCCGCCTGGCCGCCGCCGAACGCCTGGGCCGCCCGCTGGAGGCCCCGCCGCCCGAAACCGCCATCGGCGCTCTGGTCGAGCACATCACCGGCGGCCACCTTGAGGGATCGAAGTTCCAGCCGATGAACGTCAACTACGGCCTGCTTCCGCCGCTGGAAGCGCCGCGCGTCGACGCCGAGGGCAAGCGGATCCCGCCGAAGGATCGCGGTCGGGCCAAGAAGCGGCTGATGAGCGTCCGCGCGCTGGACGCGCTCAAGTCCTGGCGCGACGCCTAGACGACGGCCCCGAACATCTTGCCGATCAGGGACGTCAGCGCCATCGCCGCGACGCCCCAGAACACGACCCGCACGACCGAGCGCGGCACGTCCGCTCCGCCCGCCCGCGCGCCCATCGCGCCCAGCACGGCCAGCCCCGCCACGGCCGAGCCCATGACCCAGGTCAGCGTCTGGCCCGTCGGGGCGGCGGCGGCGACCAGCAGCGGCGGCGCGGCGCCCATGGCGAAAGTCGCGGCCGACGTCAGCGCCGCCTGCACCGGGCGCGCCGTGGCCATGTCCGAAATGCCCAGCTCGTCGCGCGCGTGGGCGCCGAGGGCGTCGCGCGCCGTCAGCTGCGTCGCCACCTGGCGCGCCACGTCCGGCGACACGCCGCGCGCCACATAGAGGCCGGCCAGCTCGTCCAGCTCGGCCTCGGGATCCGCCGCCAGTTCGGCGCGCTCGCGGTCCAGATCGGCCTTCTCGGTGTCCGATTGCGAGCTGACGGAGACGTACTCGCCCGCCGCCATCGACATGGCGCCGGCCACCAGTCCGGCCACTCCCGCCAGCAGCACCGCCCCGCGCGAGGCCTCGGCCGCCGCCACGCCCGCGACCAGGCTGGCGGTCGACACCAGCCCGTCGTTGGCGCCCAGCACCGCCGCCCGCAGCCAGCCCACGCGGTCGACCCGGTGCCGTTCGTCGTGCGTCTTCAGCCGCGCCATCGCCGCCTCCCTTCAAATCCTGCCGCGCAGCGTCGCCCACGTCAGCCGCAGACGCTTCATCGGCTCCGCCTCGTCCGGCCTGGTCAGCGCCGCGACGGCCACGGCCGGAAAGGCCGCCACCGGCAGCGCCTTCAGAGCCGCGTTGGCCTCCGCCGTCAGCGCCCGCGCCTCCTCGAACCGGCCCGTCTGCGTCAGCCCGCGCACCCGTGCCGCAGGAGCCACCGCCTCGTCATGCCCCGACCCCGCCAGCACGCGCGCGGCCGTCTGCATAGGCCCCACGAACAACGCCTCCAGATCGTGCGGTCGCCCGTGTGCGCGGTCCACGTGCGCGTCGATGAGCGCGTCCAACGGCGCCCGCTCCAGTTCAAGCCGCGCCGCCGCGCCGGCCAGCGCCTCGAGAACCGGATGCCCTTTGCGCGGCGCGCCGGCGAAGACGCCGTCCATCTGGTCGCGCCACCAGACATAGCGCATCTCGGCGAGCAGCGGCTGACTGACGCGCGTCGGAATGGCCATCAGCTCGGCCTCGAAAGCGTACAGCGCGATCAGGTCGGCCCGCGCCGCGACGTCGCCGACGAACCGGCTGGCCAGCCAGCGGTCGCGGTCGGCGTCGCGGACCTGGGCGTCGAGGTCCGTCACCCGAACAGGGTCTGGTACATCGCCATGGCCGTCAGCATGGGGAAGCTGAGCAGCAGGTTGATGCGGCTGGCCAGCATGGCCGTGCGCGCCGCCCGCGCCTTCTTGTCGTCGTCGACCGCCACGATGCCCAGCGCGCGCTTCTGGTTCGGCCAGATCACGCCCCAGACGTTCAGGAACATCACGATGGCCAGCCACACGCCGACGCCCATGAGCATGTAGCCCTGATCCCCCTGCACCAGACCGCCGGCCATGCCGAAGCTCAGCACCTCATGCGCGTAGACGTGGCCGCGCAGGAACATCACCGCCAGCCCCGCCAGAACCGTGGCGAACGCCGCCCAGCGGAACCAGAACAGCGCTTCGGGCGCGATGTGCTTGCCGATCGCGGGCTTCAGCTCGGCCGGGATCGACGGCATCACGCGGATCTGGACGAAGTTGAAGTACCAGAGCAGGCCGATCCACAGCACGCCGGCCACGACGTGGACCCAGCGGAACGCGGCCTGCCAGAAGATCAGGTCGAAGCCCCCGCCGGACACGCGGCCGAAGGCGAAGATCATCAGCCCCGCCAGCACCAGGCTGAGCACGACGGTGTTGCGGAAGTTCGAAAGCAGATTGCCCATGACGGCCCCTCCCCGGGAATTGGAAGCGGAACCGTAACCCTCCCTCCCCCTCCTGGGGAGGGAGAATCAGCTCACGGGCGGCTGGCCATGCCCAGCTTGATCGGCTTCGGCTCTTCTTCCGCGCCGCGCTTGACGCCCCACAGCAGGATCACCGGCGCGCCGACGTAGATCGACGAATAGGTGCCGATGATGATGCCGAACATCAGCGCGATCGAGAAGCCGAACAGCGCCTCGCCGCCGAAGATGGCCAACACCGCCAGAACCATGACCGCCGTCACGCCCGTGATGATCGTGCGGCTCAGCGTCTCGTTGATCGACAGGTCGATCACCTCGCGCAGCGGCATGGTCTTGTACTTGCGCAGATTTTCGCGAAGCCGGTCGAACACCACGACGGTGTCGTTCATGGAATAGCCGATGACCGTCAGAATGGCGGCGACCATGTTCAGGCTGAACTCCAGCCGCATGATCACGATCAGGCCGAAGGTCAGGATCACGTCGTGCAGCAGCCCCACGACCGCGCCCAGGCCGAACTGCGGCTCGAACCGGAACCAGATGTAGGCGAACATCAGGGCGATGGCGCTGGCCAGGGCCATCAGGCCCGAGGTGAACAGTTCGCCCGAGACCTTGGATCCCACCACGCTGACGCCGGAATAGGTCACCTGGCCGACCGCTTGGTCGATGGCGCCCTCGACCTGCTTCACCACCTCGGTCTGGTCGCGGCCCTCCGGCACCTGGAAGCGCAGGATTGCCGTCGAGCCGTCGACCGCGCCGCCGTCGCGGCGGGCGATGCCCTGCACGCCCACGTCGCCCAGGCCCAGACCGCCGACCGCCTCACGGATCGCGTCCAGTTCCAGCTGCTGACCCGCGGGCTTGGCCACCTCGATGGAGGCGCCGCCGCGGAAGTCGATGCCCATGTTCAGACCGGGCGTGAAACAGCCCACGATCGACGCGACGCACAGCACCGCCGACAGCACGGCGAACAGCCGCGCATATCTGACGAAATGGAAATTCGTCTTGTTCGGAAGAACCTTGATGAGGGGCCATCCACGCATCAGGCGGTCTCCGCGATCGGCAGTTTCTTGGGTTTGGCCGACTTCAGCCACAGCGCCAGCAGCACCTGCGCCACCAGCACCGACGACAGCACCGAGGTGAACACGCCGATGGTCAGCGTCCAGGCGAAGCCGCGCACGGGCCCCGCTCCGAACAGGAACATGATCAGCGCCGCGACCAGCGTGGTCAGGTTGGCGTCCACGATCGTGCCCATGGCCTTGTTGAAGCCCGCGTCCATGCTGGCGATCACGCTGCGGCCCGCGCGGGCCTCGTCGCGCATCCGCTCATAGATGAGCACGTTCGCATCCACGGCCACGGCGAAGGTCAGGATCAGGCCGGCGATGCCGGGCAGGGTCAGGGCGGCGCCCGTCATCGACATGGCGGCGATGATCAGCAGTCCGTTCAGCAGCAGGCCGACGACCGAAATCCCGCCGAACAGGAAGCCGTAGGCCAGCAGCATGAAGACCACGATCACGACGAAGCCGACGGCCGTCGACACCATGCCGGCCTGCACCGCGTCGGCGCCCAGTTCGGCGGTCACCGTACGGCGCTCGATCACGTTCAACGGCGCCGGCAGCGCGCCGCCGTTCAGCAGGGTCACCAGCTCGGCGGCGCTCTGGATCGAGAAGCTCCCGGTGATCTGGCCGTTGCCGTCCGGGATCGCCCCCTGGATGGTCGGCGCCGAGATCACCTTGCCGTCCAGGACGATGGCGAAGGGCTTGCCGATGTTCTGGGCCGTGGCCTCGCCGAAGCGCCGAGCGCCGACGCCGTCGAAACGGAAGTCGATGGCGGGACGGCCGCTTTGGTCGGCGCCCACGCTGGCCCGCGTCAGGTTTTCGCCCGACACCAGCACGCGGCGCTTCACCAGATAGGGCTGGCCCTGGTCGTCCTGCAGAAGCTGCGAATCCGGCGGAACCAGACCTCCGACGGCCTGCTGCAGGTCGTTCTCGACGTCGACCATCTGGAAGGTCAGCTGCGCGGTCTGGCCGATGACGCGTTCCAGCGCGGCGGGATCGGCCTCGCCCGGCGCCTGGACCACGATCCGGTCGGCGCCCTGGCGGGTGATGGAGGGTTCGCGCGTGCCCAGGGCGTCGACGCGGCGGCGGACCACCTCGATCGACTGTGTCACCGCGTCGGGGCCCATGTTGCGCAGGCCCTGCTCGGTGTAGGCGACGCGCACGCGGTTGTCCGAAAGGCGCTGGATCATCCGGTCCGACGCCGCGTTGGCCGCGCCCGACTGCGTCAGGCCCCGCAGTGCCGTGAAGGCCGCGTCCTGCGCCGCCTGGTCCGCCAGGGTCACCGTCACGCCCGAGGCGTCCGGCGTGGTCGTCAGCGCCGCCACCTGCGCCGTCCGCAGCGTCGCGCCCACGTCTTCGCGCAGGTTCTCCAGACGCTTGGCGCGCATCTCGGCCACGTCGACCTCGAGCAGCAGATAGCTGCCGCCCTGCAGGTCGAGGCCCAGGTTCACGCCGCTCTTGGGCAGGAAGCCGGGCAACGCCGCGCGCTGCGACGGCGACAGCAGGTTCGGAAAGGCGAACAGCAGGCCGAACGCCAGGGATGCGACCAGAAGGATCACCTTCCAGCGGGACAGATGGATCATGGTTCTTCGGGCCCCCGTCGGCCGATCAGGCGATCAGGACTTGGCGTCGTTGGCGGCGATGGCCGTGCGGTTGCGGACGTCGGCGATCATCGCCTTGACCACGCGCACGTTCACGCCCTGGGCGATCTCGACCATGACCTCGTCGTTCTCGACGCGCGTCACCTTGCCGATCATGCCGGACGACATCACCACCGTGTCGCCGCGCTTCACCGCGCCGATCATCGTCTGATGCTCCTTGGCGCGCTTCATCTGGGGACGAAGGAGAAGGAAATATGCCGCCACGATCATCAAAACGATCGGTGCAAACTGCAGGACCAGTTCCATCGTGGGGTCGGCCGCGACGGTCATCAGGATCAGGTCGGTCGGGACGGCGTCGGTCATGCGCACTCCAGGCGTGCGGGCGCGGCGGCCCGTCGAAATCAAGAGGCGCGGAAACTAGGGCCGCCGTCCCGCTTATGCAACGCGGCGAAGCGCGATCGTCGACCTACCGTGGCAGGACGGTCAGCGGATCGACCGGACGCGGCTCGTCGCCGAACACGCGCCAGACCTGGAAGTGCATCGACGGCCCGCCGCCCGGCACGCGGCCGACGGTGCCGATCACCTCGCCCGCGCGCACGTCCTGACCCTCGGTCACGCGCTCCGAGCCCAGGTGCGCATACACCGTACGCCAGCCGTCCGGATGCACGATCAGCACCGTCAGGCCCTGATCCGCCACGACGTTGCCGACGTAATAAACCCGCCCGGCGGCCGAGGCGCGGACCTCCGCCCCCTCGCTCGCGCCGATGTCGATGCCGCTGTTGCGCTGGCTGACGCCCGTCGCGCCGAACCGGCTCAGCACCTCGCCGCGCACGGGCCAGTTCAGCACCGCCGGCGCGTCGCTCATCGGACGGGGGATCGAGGCGTTGCCCGACGGCGGCGGCGGAGGCGGCGGAGCGGCGCCTTGGGGCACGCGTACGCCGCGCGGAGACGGTCCGCTGGCGCGGTCTTCGCGTCCCGTGTCCACCGCGCTGTCGGGCAGGGTCAGACGCATGCCCGGGCGGATGGCCGCGCGGGGACCCAGGTCGTTCAGATCGACCAGCACCTGGATCGGCGCCTGGAAGCGGCGGCCGATGCCGTACAGCGTGTCGCCCGGCTGCACCTCGTAGCCGGCGCCCGCGACGATCTCGCTGGACGCCGACGGCGCGGGCTCCGAGCCCGGCGGCGGCGGAGCCACATAGGGCGCGGGCGCCGGCTCGGACGCCGGGTTCGTCGCCGGGGCGTCGTACATCGGCTCCGGCTGGGCCGGCGGCGAATCATAGGGATTGCTCGGGGCGCCCCCGACGGGGGCCAGGCCTCCGCCGGCGATGTCCTCGCGCGG
Source organism: Afipia felis (assembly GCA_943371835.1). Taxonomy (GTDB): domain Bacteria; phylum Pseudomonadota; class Alphaproteobacteria; order Caulobacterales; family Caulobacteraceae; genus Brevundimonas. The sequence continues at coordinate 149,457 of CALRWJ020000002.1, forward strand.
CACGACGGCGTTGGGCGGCGGCTCATAGGCCTGGGGGGCGGGCGTCGGTGTGACGTAGCTCTGAGGCGCGGGCTGCACGCCCACCGGCATGGGGCGCGTCGAATAGCGCGGCTCGGTCGGATAGGTGCTGCACGCCGCCATGCCCGTCGTGGCGACGGCCAGCGCCGCCAGAGTGAAGGCGCGTCGCATCCCGTGTCCTGCGGTCATGGATCTCCCCTTGGCCTGCGGTTCCGGTCGCCCCTGAATGCCCGGAAGCCTTTCGCCAGCCAAGCCGTCAATCGGCGCCATTTTGCGGCGCCGGGATGAACGCCCCGGCTTTTCAGCTCTCCTTCGCCGCGCCCTCGACCAGCGGCACGAAGCGCACTTCGGTCAGGCTCTCGCGGCTGAAGCTGCCGTCCGGCTGGCCGACGTAGCGGTTCAGCATCTGCACCGACGTCCGCCCGACCGGGCACACCAGAATGCCGCCCGGCTTCAGCTGCTTCAGCAGCTCCGTCGGCTCGTGCGGCGCGGCGGCGGTCACCATGATGCGGTCGAAGGGCGCCTGTTCCGGCCAGCCAAGCCCACCGTCGCCGTGACGCGTGATGACGTTGTCGATCTCAAGCGTCCGCAACTTGTGCTCGGCCTCGCTCAGCAGGCTGCGATATCGCTCCACCGAATAGACGTAGCGCGCCAGCCGGCTCAGCACCGCGCACTGGTATCCGCTGCCCGTGCCGATCTCCAGCACGCGGTGGCGCGGCTGCACCTCCAGCGCCTGCGTCATCAGGCCGACGATGTAGGGCTGGCTGATCGTCTGGGCGCAGTCGATCGGCAGGGCCTGATCCTCCCACGCCTGATCCAGGAACCGCTCGTGCACGAACACCGCGCGGTCGATCGATTCCATCGCCGCCAGCACCCGGGGGTCGGTCACCCCCTGCTGCCGCAGCGACAGGATCAGCCGCCCGGCGCGATCGTCGGAGAGGTTCATCAAATCCTCTCCCGTTCACGGGGGAGGGGAACCATCCGAAGGATGGTGGAGGGGGCGGACCCGAGGCCGGCGCATGGGGTCGCCCCCTCCACCGCTTCGCGGTCCCCCTCCCCCGCTGCGCTGCGCTCGCTGGGGAGGATCACGCGCCCTCCACCCGCTTCGGCGGCGCGCCGCCCAGCTGGCCCTTCAGGTCGTGCACGCTGGCGTGGTGCGTCAGGTCGATGTGCAGCGGCGTGACGCTGATCTTCCCGTCGTCCATGGCCCGCAGGTCCGTGCCCGGCGCGTGATCCTGCTTCGTGCCGCGGAAGCTCATCCACCAGTAGTCGCGGCCGCGCAGGTCGGTGCGCTTCACCGCCGCCATCTCGCCCGCGACGCGGAACCCCTGCGTCGTCACCTCGACCTCGGTCACCTGCTCCGGCGGCCGGGCCGGAAAGTTCAGGTTCATCACCACGCCGGGCGCCCATTTGGACTCCAGAAGCCGCGAGATGATGCCGGGCGCGTACGCCTCGGTCGTTTCCCAGTGCGCCGTCACCTCGTCGTGGAAGCGCTCCAGGCTCTGGCTCAGCGCGATCGAGCGGATGCCGAACGCCATGCCCTGCAACGCGCCCGCCACCGTGCCGGAATAGCTGCAGTCCTCGCCGACGTTGTGCCCGCGGTTCACGCCCGACAGCACCAGATCCGGCGCTGCGTCCATGATCTCGTTGACCGCCAGCACGACGCAGTCGGTCGGCGTGCCGGTCACGGCGAAGCGCTTGCCGCCGAAGCCGTGCACCCGCAGCGGCTCGGTCAGGGTGATGCCCCGCCCCTTGCCCGACTGCTCGGCCAGCGGCGCCACGGTCCAGACGTCGTCCGAGAACCGCCGGGCGATCCGCTCCAGACACGCCAGTCCCTCGGCGTCGATCCCGTCGTCGTTGGTCAGAAGGATTCGCACGCCGCGTGGTCTAGAGCATGATCGTGCCGGACGGAACCGCTTCGCGGGTCGGGCCGGCGCGTGAATCATGCTCTCAAAATGAGCTCAGTTCGGGCGGATCGACGACGCCAGGATCACCACGTCCTTGCGGCAGGTGTTGGTGATGTTCGAGCCCTGATGCTCCAGCCGATCGCCTGGCAGGTCGTCGCTCCACGGCGCGACGCGGCCCTGGACCACCACCTTCATCCCGCCCAGATCGGCCGAGGCCTGGCGCTGCAGGTCGCGCGGCAGGGCGCCGGAGACGCAGTCCTGGCTGAAGGCGCGACGCGACGCGTTCTGCTCAGGGTACAGGCGGAACTCCTCGCCCGAGAACCGGACCCAACCGACCCAGGACCCGGCCCCGGCGTCGAACCCGGCGGGCGGCGGCGCCGAAGCGGTCGGCGCGCAGGCCGTCAGGGCGACGGCGGACAGGACGGCGAAAACGGCGGTCTTCATGGTCGTCAGGCTCCGATGTGGGTCACGCCGCCCATATAGGGCCGCAGCACGGACGGAACGGCGATGCGCCCGTCCTGATCCTGATAGTTCTCCATGATCGCGACGAGCGTGCGACCGACCGCCAGCCCGCTTCCGTTCAGGGTGTGCACGAACTCGGTCTTCTTCTCGCCGGCCCGCTTGAACCGCGCGTCCATCCGCCGGGCCTGGAAGTCGCCGCAGTTGGAGCAGCTGCTGATCTCGCGGAACGTGCCCTGCGACGGCAGCCAGACCTCAAGGTCGAAGGTCTTGCGCGCCGAAAAGCCCATGTCGCCCGCGCACAGCAGCATCCGCCGGAACGGCAGCTCCAGCGCCTTCAGCACCGCCTCCGCGCACTCCGTCATCCGCTCGTGCTCGGCCTCGGAGTCCTCCGGCCGCGTGATCGAGACCAGCTCGACCTTGGAGAACTGGTGCTGCCGGATCAGCCCGCGCGTGTCCCGCCCCGCGGACCCCGCCTCGGCCCGGAAGCACGGCGTCAGGGCGGTCAGGCGCATGGGCTGGGCAAGGTCGTCCTCCGACAGGATCGTCTCGCGGACGAGATTGGTCAGGGAGACTTCGGCGGTGGGGATGAGCCAGCGACGATCCGTAGCTCGGAGGGTTCCGGCAAGCGCCTCCATGGAGGCGGCCGCGCGATTCATCTGCTCGTAGGCGTCATCATCCTGAGCGTCGGCCCGCGTTCTAAACCGGCCAGCCCGTGCCTCGAAATCGTCTGCGATCTCTCCAAAATTGCCTTTGCTCGTGCCGAACAGGTCTTCTTCAAACTTGGGTAACTGCCCGGTCCCGAACATCGCCTCGTCGCGGACCAGCAGGGGCGGGTTCACCTCCTGATAGCCGTGCTGCTCCGTTTGCAGGTCCAGCATGAACTGGCCGACGGCGCGTTCCAGCCGCGCCAGCCCGCCCTTCAGCACGGCGAACCTCGCGCCCGACATCCTCGCCGCCGCCTCGAAGTCCAGCAGGCCCAGCGCCTCGCCCAGATCGGCGTGATCCTTGGCCGGGCCCGTCGTGCGCGGCGCGCCCCACGTCGAGACCTCGACGTTGCCGCTCTCGTCCTCGCCGTCCGGCACGTCGTCGGCGGCCAGGTTCTTCTCCCCCGCCAGCAGGTCGCGCAGCTTCGCGCCGACCGTCCGTTCCGCCTCCTCGCACTCGGCGATCTTCGACTTCAGCCCCTCGACCTCGGCCTTCAGGCGGTCGGCCTCGGCCATGTCCTTGCGGCCCATGGCGGTGCCGATGGCCTTGGACGCGGCGTTGCGCGCGGCCAGCGCCTCCTGCCCCGCCGTCTGCGCGGCGCGCAGTTCGCGATCCAGCGTCAGGATGTCGTCGACCAGCGTGCGGGCGTCCTCGACCCCGCGCCGCGTCCACCCGGCCACATAGTCCTCGGGCCGGTCCCGAATGGCTTTCACGTCATGCATGGAGCGGGGCTTAGCGTTCCAAGGGGCCGCGCTCAACCGCCACCTTCGTCGACTCCCTTCCCCTCGAGGGGGAAGGGTCGGGGATGGGGTGGAGCCGTGGTGCGAACGTCTGAGATCGAAAGACTTCGGCGTCTTGGAGTCACGACGGCGAAATCGTACGTCCACCCCCACCCAACCCTCGAGGGGGAGGGCTTTATCGGTTCACCGCCTTCATCCCCGCTTCCGGATAGCGCGTCCCCGACGCCGCGCCTTTGGGGAACACCGCGTCGATCCGCGCCAGGTCCTCGGCGGTCAGCTCCAGATCCACCGCCGCGGCGTTCTCCTCAAGCGTCGCGATCCGCCGCGTGCCGGGGATGGGGACCAGGTTCGAGCCCTGTGCCAGCACCCAGGCCAGGGCCAGCTGCGCCGCCGTCACGCCCTTGTCGGCGGCGATGGCCTTCACCGCCTCGACCAGATCGAGGTTCTTCTGGAAATTCTCGCCGCTGAAGCGCGGGTTCGTGCGACGGAAATCGCCCTCCTCCAGATCCTCGGGCCTGGTGATCTGCCCGGTCAGAAAGCCGCGACCCAGCGGGCTGTACGGCACGAAGCCGACGCCCAGCGCCTCGCACGTCGCCAGCAGTTCGTCCTCCGGCTCGCGGCTCCACAGCGAATATTCGGTCTGCAGCGCGGTGATCGGATGCGTCGCATGCGCCCGCTTCAAGGTGTCCGGCGCGGCCTCCGACAGGCCCAGGAACCGCACCTTGCCCTCGGTCACCAGTTCGCCCATCGCGCCGACCGTCTCTTCGATCGGCACGGCGGGATCGACGCGGTGGAGATAATAGAGGTCGACGTGATCCATGCCGAGGCGGCTCAGACTGCCCTCGATGGCGCGCCGCACGTTCTCCGGCCGCCCGTCGTTGACGCGCTCCTGCCCGTAATACACGCCGAACTTCGTGGCCACGAAGGCCTTGTCGCGCCGGTCCTTCAGCGCCTCGCCCACCTGCCGCTCGTTGGCGTGCGGGCCGTACATCTCGGCCGTGTCGAAGAAGGTGATCCCCAGCTCCAGCGCGCGATGGATCACCGCCGTCGCCGCCGCCTGGTCCGACGGCGTGCCGTAAAAGGCCGCCATCCCCATGCAGCCCAGACCGATGGCCGAAACCTCGGGCCCGCGCGGGCCCAGCGTGCGCGTCTTCATGGCGACGTCTCCTGAAATGTGAGGAACCTCGCCCCTCAGATGGGCGCCGTCGGCCACTGTTCAACGCAGCGCGCGCACCGTCGGCGTGCGGTCCAGCGCATCGCCGGGGATCGGGTCGCTCCTCAGCACCAGATGCGCGAACAGCGTCCGCGCCCCGGCCAGGTCCTCCGCCCCCACCGGCCGAGGGAACGCCGCCCCGTCCGACGTCAGCGGGATCAGCGTCAGCGTCACCCCCTGGATCACGTTGCCGCCGATGACAGCCACCCGGTCGTCGAACACGCGCACCACCACGTCGCAGTGCATGGCGGCATAGTCGCCCACGTCGGGGCGCCGGTCGGCCACCGTCTCATACCGCCACCGCCCCCGGCTGTTGCACAGCAGGTCGCCGGGCAGCAGCGGCCGCTCGCCCGGATCGTGCGCCTCATAGGCCGCCTGCGGCTCGCGTCCGTCCGCCGCCCGGATCGCCTGATCGACGTAGACCCGGTGCGAGACGTCGCGCCGGAACAGGTCGGGCGAGTCTAGCCCCGACTCGCACATCACCCAGCTGACGAAGGCCGCCGACCACGGCTCGACCCAATTCAGTTCGCCCTCCCCGTCGCGCCACTGGCGATTCTGGCGGCTCAGCACGTCCGCCCCGTCCGGCGTCGCCGACCAGTATCCGGCCACGACCGCATAGGTCGCCGGGTCGCTCTCCCACCGCCCGATCCGGCTCAGCGGTCGCGCCTGACGCGGCGCGGCCAGCGACGGATTGGCGTCATCCGCTACCACGCCGTCGGGAAGGCGACGCGTCTGAACCTGGGTGGCGTCCACCGTCTGAAAGCCGAACACGCCCCACTCGCCCGCCGCAACGTCCACGATCCGCTGACGCACGTTCGCCAGCCCGCCCGGCCGGCACCGGCTCTCCACGATTCGCATCCGCCCCGGCGCGCCCTCGACCCGGCTCTCCGGCGGAATGACGTCCAGAACCTCGCGCGGCAACCGCGTCACCTGCGCCGTCGCCGGCGTCGCCGCCAGCGCCAGCGCCAGCGTCAGGATCAGAGCGGCGCGCACTGACGCTCCAGCCAGTCCCGCACCTCGCCGTCCAGCAGCGGCCCGACCTTGGCCAGCGTCTCGGCGTGATAGGCGTCGACGTAGGCGCGCTCGTCAGCCGTCAGCAGGTCGACGTCGATCAGGCGGCGATCCAGCGGCGCGAAGGTCAGTTGCTCGAACCCGTGCATGGGCCGCTCCCCGCCGTCGATGGGCATCGGCTCGGTCACCACCTGCAGCGTCTCGATGCGGATGCCCCAGTGCCCTTCACGGTAATAGCCGGGCTCGTTGGACAGGATCATGCCGGTCAGCAGCGGCTGGGTGTTGACCATCTTGGCGATCCGCTGCGGCCCTTCGTGCACGCCCAGATAGCTGCCGACGCCGTGACCCGTGCCGTGGTCGTAGTCGAAGCCCTGCATCCACATCGGCCGGCGCGCCAGGGCGTCCAGCTGGTGCCCCGTAGTCCCCGCCGGGAACCGCACGGTCGCCATGGCTATGTGCCCCTTCAGCACCAGGGTGAACATGCGCCGCTGGTCCGCCGTCGGCTCGCCCACCGCCACCGTCCGCGTCACGTCCGTGGTGCCGTCCAGATACTGGCCGCCGCCGTCCACCAGCAGCAGCGAGCCCTTCTCCATCCGCCGAATCGTCCGCGCCACGGGCTTGTAGTGCGGCAGGGCGCCGTTCGGTCCCGCCCCGGCGATGGTGTCGAACGAAAGGTCCTTCAGCGCGCCGGTCTCCTCGCGGAACCGCTCCAGCGCCTCGGCCACCTCGCGCTCGTCCGGCAGGGTTTCCTGCGCGACCACATCGACCCAGTGGAGGAACCGCGCAAGCGCCGCGCCGTCGCGGACGTGCGCCCGGCGCGAACCTTCGATTTCCACCGCGTTCTTGGTCGCGCGCGGCAGGGTGCAGGGGTCCATGCCGCGAACGATCTCGGCGCCCGCCGCCTCCAGGCGGTCGAACCACCAGGCGCTGGACTGCGCCGGATCGATCAGCACGCGACGTCCGCCCACATCGGCCAGCGCCGCCTCGATGGTCGTCGGGTTCTCCAGCGTCACGTCCTCGCCCAGCCAGCCGGGCAGTTCGTTGGTCACCTTGCGCGGATCGAGGAACAGCCTGGCCGTCCCGTTCGCATCCACGATCGCCTGCGCCAGCGGCAGGGGCGTGCGGATCACGTCCCCACCCCGGATGTTGAACAGCCAGGCGATCGACGCCGGCGCCGTCAGCACCGCGCAGTCCGCGCCCTTGGCCTCGATCGCCGCGCCGATCCGTCGGCGCTTCGACGCCGCGCTTTCGCCCGCGTGTTCGTCCGAATGAGGGACGACCGGCGCCCTCGGCTGCTCCGGCCGCGCGTCGCCCCACGCCAGGTCCAGCGGATTGACGTCCACGGGCTTCAGCGTCGCGCCCGCCTTCTCCGCCGCCGCCTTCAGCGACGCCAGCGCATCGGGGCTGTGCAGACGGGGATCATAGCCGATCACGGACCCCTTCGGCGCGCGCTCCAGCCACGCCGCCACGCCGCCGTCGACCAGATCCAGGATCTCGAACTGCGCCGGATCGACCTGCGCCCGCACCTGCACCGTGTAGCGCCCGTCGGCGAACACCGCCGCCCGGTCCTTCAGCACCGCCCCCGCGCCGGCCGAGCCGGTGAAGCCGGTCAGCCACGCCAGCCGGTCGTTGGCCTCCGGCAGATATTCGTTCTGATGCTCGTCCTCGTGCGGGACCAGGAAGCCGTCCAGCCCCTGCTCCGCCATGCGGGCGCGAACGAGCGGAAGATGCTTCGCCCCGAAGGACGGATCGGTGGTTTCGTCGAAGGACTGGCGCATGGCGGCTACATAGCTCTCCCTCCCCTTCATGGGGAGGGAAGATCGCGCAGCGGGGGGGTGTGCGTTCTGACAGACCCCACCCGGGCGGCTGAGCCGCCGCCCCTCCCCATGAAGGGGAGGGAGACTCACGCTCACCCCTGCGGGGTCGTCGGCGTCACCACCGCCGTGCCGCCGCTGGTCGAGGTCGTCGGCGCGGGCGTCGGCACCGGGACGGGCACGGGACGCTCGATCACCACCGGCTCGGCGACGCGAGCCTCGGCGGCGCGGGCCTCGGCTGCGGCGCGGGCGGCGTCCGCCCGGGCGATGTCCACGCTGGCCTGGGCGCTGGCGACCTGGCCGGCGACGGCGGCTTCCTGCGCGCGCGCCTCGGCCTCGGCCGCCGCGACCTGGGCGGCCAGCGCCTGGTCGTCGGTCTGCGGCGCCTGGCGGCTGAACAGGATGAACAGCACGGCGATGACCACCAGTCCGCCCAGGATGCCCGCGATCCACCAGCCCGTGTTGGACTCGCGCACAACCACCGTCTCGGTCGTGGTCTCGGTGTACGCCGGGGCCGGATCGACCACGACGGTCGTGCGGTTCGGGTCGTTCGGATCGGTGTAGGTCATGTCGGCTCCCTCCAGGTTCGCCCTGAAACGGCTCCGCCGCCCTCCCCGTTCCTTAACCTTTCAGGCGCAGCGCCAGCGCGCTCCAGGCGTCGTGGTGGATGGTCCGCTCGACGGCGAAGCCCAACAGCCTATAGGCGTCCAGCACGCGCTCCTCCTGCGTCCGCAGCAGGCCGGACAGGATCGCCACCCCGCCCGGCTTCAGCGCGCCCGCGATCTCCGGCGCCAGCTCCACCAGCGGCGCGGCCAAGATGTTGGCGAACACCAGGTCGTACGGCAGGTGCCGGGCGATGCGCGGATCGCTCAGCCCGTCGGCGAAATAGAAGTCGCAGCTCGCGTCGTTGATCTCGGCGTTCTCGTTGGCGATCCGCGCCGAGGGCTCGTCGATGTCTGTCCCGACCGCAATCGCCGACCCCGTCTTCGCCGCCGCGATGGCCAGCACGCCCGTGCCGCAGCCGACGTCCAAAACCCTGTCGAAGGTCTCGGTCTTCAGCAGTTCGTCGAACGCCTCCAGACAGCCCACCGTCGTGCCGTGGTGCCCCGTGCCGAAGGCCGCGCCCGCGTCGATCTTCAAGGTCACACGCCCCTCGGGCACCTTGCCCTGGTCGTGCGCGCCATAGACGAAGAACCGCCCCGCCTCGACCGGCGGCAGGCCCGACAGCGACATGGCCAGCCAGTCGGCGTCGGCCAGCTTCTCGACCGTCACCTCCAGCCCCTCATGCGCGCGCAGAGCGGCCTCGATGCCGGTCGCCTCGTCGGCGGTGGTCGGAAAGGCGTCGATGCGCCAGACGCCCAGATCTTCGTCCTCTTCCAGAATGGAATAGGTCGCGCCTTCCAGCATGGGATCGGCGTCCAGCCCCTCGGCGGCGGCCTCGGCGGCGGCGCGGGGGCCCCGGGCGACGATCTGGAGTGCGGATTCGGACATTTCTCAAACCTCGTTATCATGCCGAATCGAGCGGGCGCCGGGCACAGGGTCGGGCGTCGCACGAACACACATCCGAGGGGTCGGGGAGTTCATGGCCAAAGCACCGTCAAAACCGTCCAGCGCCGCGTCGAAGACGACGGCAGCCGCTTCCAAGCCGAAACCGGCCGTGAAGTCGAGCGCCGTCGCCGCCAAGAAGCCCGCCGCGCCCAAGACGGCCGCCGCCAAGACCTCCCCCGCGACGAAGACGCCGGCCGCCGTGAAGAAGCCGGTCGCCGCCGCCAAGCCCGCCGCCAAACCGGCGGCGGCGAAGAAGCCCGCCGCCGCGGTGAAGCCTGCCGCGACCAAGGCCGCGGCGTCGAAGTCGGTCGCGCCGAAGCCCGCTGCGCCGAAGCCGGCCGCGAAGGCCGCGCCGAAGACCGCCGCCAAGCCCGCGGTGAAGGCAGTCTCCGCCAAGACCGCCGCGCCCAAGCCGGCGCCCGCCGTGAAGGCCGCGCCGACGCCCGCGCCCAGGCCCGCCGCCGCCCCTGCTCCCGCCGCCTCGGCCCCGGCCGGCGCGCCCTCCGCGTCGACGGCGAAGAAGCCTGAGCCCAAGGGCTTCTTTGGCAAGCTGGGCGACCTGATCTTCGGCAAGCGCTGACGCATCGCCACATTTGAAAGGGCCGGAGCGGCGACGCTCCGGCCCTTTTCATCGCCTCAAGCAGCGAGCGACCGCGTCGCGAGCGTTAGGCCATCAAGAAGATCAGGATCGCTTGCCCCGCGCCACCAGATAGACTTCCGACGAGTCCTTGCGGCTGGCCTTGGGCTTGATCGGCCGCACGTCGTCGAACTCGGCCCGCAGGCGCGCCAGCACGCCGCCCGCGTCCCCGCCCTGAAAGTTCTTCGTCACGAACGCCCCGCCCGGCTTCAGAGTGCGGATGGCGAAGTCCGCCGCGATCTCGATCAGGGCGATGATCTTCAGATGGTCCGTCTGCCGATGTCCCACCGTGTTGTGCGCCATGTCCGACAGCACCAGGTCCGGCGCTCCGCCCAGCGCCGCGATCAGCTGCTGGTCCACCCCGGCGTGGGTGAAGTCCGCCTGGATCAGATCCGCCCCCGGGATCTCCTCGATCATCAGCAGATCGACGCCGACCACCGACTTCGCCCCCCGCTGCAAGGCGACCTGCACCCAGCCTCCCGGCGCCGCGCCCAGGTCGATCACCCGCGATCCCGGACGGATCAGGTTCAGCCGGTCGTCGATCTCCATCAGCTTGAAGGCCGCCCGGCTGCGCCACCCCTCCGCCCGCGCCCGCTCCGACCAGGGGTCGGACAGCTGCCGTTTGATCCACTGCTGGCTGGACATCGACTTGGTGTCGGCGGTCTTGATCTTGCCGCCCATGCCGCGTCCGGCCGCGGTCCCGCCCGTCGGCGGGCGCACCATGCGGCGGCGTTCCTGCGGCTTGTCGTCTTCGCTCATCCGCTCCCCATAGCCTCGCGCGCCGCCAGCGGCTATCACCCGCGCAACTCGAAATAGGAGCGCCCGATGGCCGACACCCTGACCCTCACCCTCGACGTCGGCGACGGCGAAGCCCGCGACGTGGTCATCAAGCTGCGTCCCGACCTGGCCCCCGGTCACGTCGCCCGCATCACCGAGCTGGCCCGGGAAGGCTTCTACGACGGCGTCGTCTTCCACCGCGTCATCCCCGGCTTCATGGCCCAGGGCGGCGACCCGACCGGCACCGGAACGGGAGGCTCCAAGAAGCCGAACCTGAAGCAGGAGTTTTCGGCCGAGCCGCACGTGCGCGGCGCCTGCTCCATGGCCCGCACGTCCGATCCGAACAGCGCCAACAGCCAGTTCTTCATCGTCTTCGACGACGCCACCTTCCTGGACCGTCAGTACACGGTGTGGGGCAACGTGACTTCGGGGATGGAGCACGTCGACGCCCTGCCCAAGGGCGAGCCGCCGCGCAGCCCGGGCAAGATCGTCAAGGCCACGGTCGGCTGATCGGCCGATGCGTCGCGTCCTGACCCTGGTCCTGGCCGTCATGGTCTCCGGCATGGTCGCCGGCCTGGTCGGCGGGTTCGTGATGAACCTGGCCGTCCAGGGTCAGGGTCCGGCCGCGCCCGGCGCGCCGGGCTTCCTGGCCTTCAGCACCCTGCTGTCCATGCTGGCCCTGCCCACCGCCGCGGCCGTCGGCGTGCCCGCCCACGTCGCCCTGTCTCGCGCGGGACGCACGCGCCGCGCCCCCTACGTTCTGGTCGGCATCCTGGCCGGTCTGATCGTCGGCGCGGTCTTCTCGGGCTTCAAGGCGGACGGCTGGGTCGCGCTGCTGGTCGGCATGTGCGCGGGCGCCGGCGGCGGCCTGGGCTTCTGGCTGATCGCCCGCCCCGACCGCCTGTCGAAAGTCGCCTAGCGGTCCAGCCCCTGATCCAGGGCGCGGAAGCTCTGGATCGCCAGCGTGGTCGACGACTGGAACGCCGCCGGCGTCACGCGCTCCACGTCGTCGGTGGGCTTGTGATAGTCGGGGTGGAACTCGACCCCCAGGTACAGGAACGGCACGTTGGCGCGGAAGAAGGCGCCCTGGTCCGACGCCTCGACCCAGTTGTTCGGTCCCACGTCCTCCGGCGTGTCCTTGCCGAACGCGAGCGAGATGCCGTTCACCGGAGCGATGCCCTCCAGCAGCGGCCGGAACGTCGGGTGCTGGTAGGTGCCGGTCACCCACAGATGGCCGTCCGTCTCCGCCCGCGCCGTCATGTCGAAGTTCAGGTTCATGGCGATCGCCTCCAGCGGCACCGGCGGCGCCTCGACGAAATGCTTGGCCCCCAGCAACCCGCTCTCCTCGCCGTCGAAGGCGACGAAGATCACCGAATGCTCCGGCGGAGTGCGCTTCAGCTCCGCGGCCAGCGCCAGCATCGTCGCCACGCCCGAGGCGTTGTCGTCGGCGCCGTTGTAGATTTCGCCGTCCATGACCCCCACGTGGTCGTAGTGGGCGCTGACGACGATGTAGCGGTCGCCGCGCCGCGTGCCCGGGATGACGCCGAGGATGTTCGTTCCGTTGACCACCGCGCCCCGCCGCGTCGTCGCCTGGAACGGCTGGAGGCGTCCCATCTGCGGCGCGGCGATCCCCATCGCCTCGAGCCTGGACACGATGTAGGCGCGCGCGCGCTCGCTGCCCGGGGTTGAGGGCGCGCGCCCCTCCATGTCGTCGGCCGCCAGCGTCGACAGGTCGCTCCACAGCTGCGGGTCCACGACCGGCGTCGGCTCCGTCGCGGGCGCCTCCGCGGCGGTCATGCAGCCGCTCAGGGCGAGCGCGGCGATCAGGGCGGCGGACGAGACGTGCAGGCGCATGGAAACTCCGGGATGGCTTGCGGCGACGCTAGCCCGCCGCGCCGACCGCGTCAGCTTAAGATCGCGTCATACGGCCGATCATCACCGTGGCGGCCCGCCGCGCGCCCTGCTAGCCATCCGCCCATGAGCCAGATCGCCGTCGACGCCCTGACCCTGGACCAAGCCCGCGAGGAGTTGGCGCGCCTGACCGCCGAGCTGGCGCACCATGATCGCCTGTATCATCAGCAGGATGCGCCCGAAATCTCCGACGCCGACTACGATGCGCTCAAGCGCCGCGCCCTGGCGATCGAGGACCGGTTTCCGGAACTGACCCAGGACGACAGCCCGTCGCAGGTCGTCGGCGCCGCCGTCTCCAGCCAGTTCGCCGAGGTGCGCCACGGCGTGCCCATGCTGTCGCTGGACAACGCCTTCGCCGCCGAGGACGTCCGCGACTTCGAGGCCCGCATCCGCCGCTTTCTGAAACTGCCGGCCGGCGAACCCCTCGCCTTCGCCGCCGAACCCAAGATCGACGGCCTGTCCGCCAGCTTGCGCTATGAGGACGGCGTGCTGGTCGTCGGCGCCACGCGCGGCGACGGCCGGACGGGCGAGGACGTCACCGCCAACCTGCGCACGCTCAGCGACGTGCCGCAGCGGCTGAAGGGCTCCGGCTGGCCCGCCGTCGTCGAGGTGCGCGGCGAGGTCTATGCCCCCAACGACGGCTTCGACGCCTTCAACCGGGCGGCCGAGGCCGAGGGCCGCCGCACCTACGCCAACCCCCGCAACTTCGCCGCCGGCTCGCTGCGCCAGAAGGATCCGGCGATCACGGCGTCGCGCCCGCTGAAATTCTTCGCCTACGCCTGGGGCGAGACCTCCGCGCCCTTCGCCGACACGCAAAGTCAGGCGTTGAAGGCGCTGGAAAGCTGGGGCTTCTCCGTCAATCCACGCTCCACCCGCGTCGAGGGCGCCGAGGCTCTGCTCGCCCTCTACGACCAGCTTCAGGCCGACCGCGCCACGCTCGGCTACGACATCGACGGCATCGTCTACAAGGTCGACCGCCTGGACTGGCAGCAGCGCCTGGGCTTCGTCGCCCGCACCCCGCGCTGGGCGATCGCGCACAAGTTTCCTGCCCAGCAGGCCCAGACGGTGCTTGAAGGCATCGACGTCCAGGTCGGCCGCACAGGCTCCCTGACGCCCGTCGCGCGCCTGCACCCGGTCACCGTCGGCGGCGTGGTCGTGCGCAACGCCACCCTGCACAACGAGGACGAGATCGCCCGCAAGGACGTCCGCATCGGCGACACGGTGATCCTGCAGCGCGCCGGCGACGTCATCCCGCAGATCGTCTCGGTGGTTCTGGACAAGCGCCCGTCGGACGCGACCCCCTACGTCTTCCCCACCCACTGCCCGGTCTGCGGCTCCGAAGCCGAGCGGCCGGACGGCGAGGTGCGACGTCGCTGCACCGGCGGCCTGATCTGCGACGCCCAGCTGGTCGAGCGCCTCAAGCATTTCGTCGGCCGCCGCGCCTTTGACGTTGAAGGTCTTGGCGAAAAACAGCTGATCGCCTTCCACGAGCGCGGCTGGCTCAAGGAGCCCGCCGACATCTTCCGCCTTGCCCGCGACGCCGACAAGCTGAACGCCCTTCGCGCCGAGGACGGCTATGGCGAGACCAGCGTCGCCAACCTGATTGCCTGCATCGACGCACGCCGCACGATCGCGCTGGATCGCCTGATCTTCGCCTTGGGCATCCGCGAGATCGGCGAACAGACCTCGCTGCTGCTGGCCCGCCACTTCGGGTCGTGGAAAGCCTTCCACGCCGCCGCGCTGGAGGCCGCGTCGGGCATCCCCTCTCCCGAATGGACCCGGCTGGCCGAGGGTCACGGCGTCTCGCCTCGCACCCTGTCGGTCATGGCCGCCGCCGACCTGTCCCCCGCCGACCCGTGGCCCGACGCGCCGATCGATCAGAAGCTGGCGCTGGCCTTCCCCGGCGTGGCCGCCCCGGCCCGCCGCGCCCTGGCCGTGATCGCGCCTGACTGGCCGTCCGTCGTCGAGCTTGCCCGCGTCGCGCGCGAGGACGGACCGTCCGCAACGCTGGGCGAGATCGCCGGCATCTCCGGCGTCGGCCCCGTCGCCGCGCGCGCCATCGCCGCCTTCTTCCACGAGCCGCACAACCGCGCCGTCGTCGACGCCCTTTTGGACCAGCTCGACCGCGTCGAGGACGCGGAGCGCCCGAAGACCGACACCGCGGTCGCCGGCAAGACCGTGGTCTTCACCGGCGCCCTGGAGCGCTTCACCCGCGACGAAGCCAAGGCCCGCGCCGAGTCGCTGGGCGCCAAGGTGTCCGGCTCGGTGTCGAAGAAGACCGACTATCTGGTCGCCGGTCCGGGCGCCGGATCCAAACTGGCTGACGCCCAGAAGCACGGCGTTCAGGTGCTGACCGAGGACGAATGGCTGGCCCTGATCAGCGCAACTTGAGAACCGCCGTCGTCAAGCCTACCTTGCCGCCATGGTCCTGATCCGCGCGATCATGCTGCTGACGGGCGTTCTGGCGGTTCTGCTGCTGGGCGTCGGCACGACCGTGGCCGCCGTGCCGGACCACGCGCCGCCCCCGTGTCACGCCCAGACGGACGCCGCGCCCACCAGCGACCATAAACCGGCCAAGCCGACCCACGACATGAAGGCCATGGCCTGCTGCGTCGCCTGCGTCGCGGCCGCCCTGCCCGCCGTGCCGCCCGCGCCCGGCGTCGCTCCGGCTCCGGCGCCCCTCGGCGCGCCCCTTCCAACTACCCTCACCGGCCTGACCCCGGCGCCCGAGCCGCACCCTCCCAGAACCGTCGCGATCTGATCGCCGGGCGCCGCCGCGGCGCGCCCTCCCGACGTTTCTGAAACAGGAGGCCGACTTGGCCCTTCGACACCTCGCGCCCTTGACCGGCGCCTCCCTGCTCGCGCTCGCCCTTCCGGCGGCGGCGCAGGACCACTCGCACCACCCGGCTCCCGCGCGCCCAACACCGGCCAGACCCGCCCCGGCTCGCCCTGCGCCGGCGCCCGCTCGACCCACTCCGCCTCGCGCCGCGCCCGCCAGACCAGCGCCGGCTCCGGCGCCCGCTCCCGCACCCGCTCAGTCTTCCGGTCATGCCGCGCACGAAGGCGGGGTGCAGGCGGCGCCGGCGGCCAGCCAGCCGCCGATGGCCATGGCTCCGGCCTCCGTCCCGTCCCCAGCCCACGGCGCGCACGACGGGCATGGCACGGGCGCTCCGGTCGCAGCGGCGGGCCATGCCGAGCACGCCATGAGCGGCATGGACGCATCCGAGCCTGACGCCGCGGGTCACGGCGCAATGACCAGTCCTCTCGGCGCCTGGCCCATGAGCCGCGACGCCTCAGGCACCAGCTGGCAGCCCGATCTGGGGCGGCACGGCGGCGTGCATTGGTCGCGCGGCGACTGGGACTTCATGGGCCACGCCCAGCTGAACCTGGTCCACGACGTCCAGAACGGCCCGCGCGGCGACGAACAGACGTTCGTGGCGGGCATGATCATGGGCGCGGCCCGGCGTGACTTCGCCGACGGCTCCACCCTGAACCTGCGCGCCATGGTCAGCCCCGACCCGTTCATGGGGCGCGAGGGCTATCCCCTGCTGCTGGCGGCGGGCGAGACGGCGAACGGCGTCGATCCCCTGATCGACCGCCAGCACCCGCACGAACTGATCATGGAGCTGTCGGCCAGCTATGCGCGCCGTCTGTCGGACGGATCCAGCGTGTTCGGCTACCTCGGCCTGCCGGGCGAACCCGCCTTCGGCCCGCCCGCCTTCATGCATCGCATGAGCGCGATGGACAGCCCGGAGGCGCCGATCAGCCATCACTGGCTGGATTCCACCCACATCGTCTTCGGCGTCGCCACCCTCGGCTGGGCCCGCGACGGCGTGAAGCTGGAGACTTCGTCCTTCCGCGGGCGAGAGCCGGATCAGGACCGCTGGGACGTCGAGAAACCCGAGTTCGACAGCTGGTCCGTCCGCGCCAGCTGGAACCCCGCCCGCGAATGGTCTCTGCAGGCGTCGTACGCCGACGTCGCCTCTCCGGAGCAGCTGGAGCCAGACGAGGACGAGACGAAGTGGTCGGCCAGCGCGCTGCACGCCCGCCCCGTGGGCGCGCACGGCTGGTGGGCCTCCACCCTCGCCTGGGGCCGCAAGACCAACGACCACGACGAATCGAAGGACGCTTGGCTGGCCGAAACCGCTTTCAGCCCCGACGACCGCTGGACCGTCTTCGGTCGGGTCGAGCGCACCGAGACCGACGAACTGCTGCCCGGCCCCGGCGGCGCGCACGGCGACCTCTTCACGGTGGCCAAGGCCTCGGTCGGCGTCGTCCACGACTGGCGTCTGTCGCCCAACGTCCGCTTCGGCCTGGGCGCCCTCTACGCCGTCAATCGCGTGCCCGACGGGCTGGAGGCGTCCTATGGCGGCGATCCCGACGGCAGCATGATCTTCGCCCGCCTGAAGATCGACTGAGGTCGCGGCGCCCTCGCTTTCGGGCGGGGGCGCCGTCTCCGGCGCTTCGACGCTTGCCCCCTCGCGGCGCCGCCGCCTATACGCGCAGTCAGGCGATCTGCGCCGCAACCCGTCGGGCCATGTCGAATGATTTCCAGCTTCCGTGACTTCGCCAAATCGAAGTGGGCCGCGGCCCTCCTCGCCGTGCTGGCGCTCAGCCTGCTCGTCACCGGCGGCAGCCGCATGGACGTCTTCGCCTCGCTGGGGCCGCAGCACGTCATTTCGGCCGGCGACCGCAGCGTCGACGCCGTTCAGTTCCGCGCCGACTTCGACCGCGTGCGCAAGAACATCGAGCAGCAGCAGCAGCGCCCGGTGTCGATCCAGGATCTGGTCGATCAGGGCGTCGACGCTCGCTACCTCGAAAGCCAGACCCAGCGCCTCGGCTTCCTCGACTGGGCCTGGAGCGCCGGCATCCGCCCCGGCAAGGACCTGATCGTCAAGCAGGTCCGCCAGATTCCTGCCTTCTTCAGCGAAGTGACCGGCAAGTTCGACGAAACGAAATACGCCCAGGCGCTGGCTCAGGCCAACCTGACCCCGGCCCAGCTGGAAGGCGAGTTGCGCGACGAATACGTCCAGCGCCACTATGCCGCCGCCCTGTTCGCGGGCGCCCGCACGCCGCGCGTCTATGGCGCCGTCATCGCCACCCAGGCGCTGGAACAGCGCGACGGCCGCTGGTTCAAGGTCACCCAGGACATGGCCGGTCGCGCCGGCACGCCGACCGACGCCCAGCTCACCGCCTTCCTGAACGAAAACGGCGAGCAGCTGCGCCGGCCGGAGCTGCGCAGCATCTCCGTCGTAGTCTTCGGCAACGCGCCCGGCCAGGACGTTCAGGTCACCGAGGCCCAGATCCAGGAGCGCTTCAACTTCCGCAAGGACGCCCTGTCCCTGCCCGAGCGTCGCAGTTTCGTGGTCGTGACCGCGCCCGACCGCGCCCGCGCCCAGTCGGTCGCCCAGGCGATCCGCGGCGGCCAGACGCCGTCCGCCGCCGCTCAGGCCGCCGGGACTGAACCCGCCGCCTATGAGGACACGCCGCGGTCGGCCGTCGCCGACACCGCCGTGGCCCAGGCCGCCTTCGGCACCAACGCCGGCTCGGTCAGCGATCCGGTTCAGGCCAACGTCGGCTTCGCCGTCGTCGCCGTGACCTCGGTGAAGCCCGCCGAGCCCGCCACGCTGGAAGGCGTCCGCGAGGCCATCGTGCAGGAGCTGCGCGGCGAGGCCGAGCGCAAGCTGGTCTTCGACCGCGTCCAGCGCTTCGAGACCGCCCGCGACGGCGGCAAGACGCTGGAGCAGGCCGTGCAGGAGGTCGGCGCCCGCATCCTGAAGATCGAAGACGTGTCGCGTGAGGGCCGCACCGCCGCGGGCGCCCAGGTCAACGCGCCGCCGCAGATCTTCGAAACCGCCTGGTCGCTGAGCCGCGGCGGCGTCAGCGACGTCGTCGACGCCGGCGACGGCCAGTATTTCGCCGTCCGCGTCGACGCCATCAAGCCCGCCGCCCTGCCGCCGCTGGCGGAGGTTCGTGAGCCCCTCACCCGCGCCTGGATCCAGCGCGAGAACAACCGCCTGCTGCGCGCCAAGGCCGACGAACTGTCGGGTCGCATCCGCGCCGGCGAGGACGTCGCCGCAGTCGCCCGCTCGGTCGGCGCCACGCTGATCGTCCGCACCGGCGTCGTCCAGGATCAGGCCACGCAGGAAGAGCTGGGCCAGGGTCTGCTGGCCGGCCTGTTCGGTCAGGGCAAGGGTCAGCCCTTCGCCGAAACCGACTCGGAGACGACCTTCGTCGTCGGCGTCACCGACGCGATCCGCGCGCCCGCCGCCGCCCTGGTCGCGCCGGTCGCCGAACGCATCCGCCCGCGCATCGGCCAGGAGCTGGTCGGCGGTCTGGGCGACCTCGCCATCGCCGCCGGTCAGGCCCGCACCAAGGCCGAATACGACGCCGGTCTGGCGCGTGAGGCCCTGGGCCTGCCGCGCGAGGCCCCGGCGACCCCCGGTCCGAAATGAGCCAAGCCGGCCCCGGACCCGTCGTCCGGCGTCTGATCGACGATCTGGAGACGCCCGTCTCGGCCTTTCTGAAGGTCGCGCACGGGCGTCCTCACGCCTGCTTGCTGGAGTCCGTAGAGGGCGGCGAGAGCAACGGCCGCTTCTCCATCCTGACGCTGGACCCGGACGTCGTCTGGCGCTGCCGCGACGGCGTGGCGGAAGTCTCTCGAGACGGCGGCGGTTTCGTCCACGACGATAGGCCCGCCCTGACGTCGCTGCGCGCCCTGATCGCCGAGTCGGCTCTCGACCTGCCCGACGACCTGCCGCCCATGGCCGCGGGTCTGTTCGGCGTCTTCGGCTACGACATGGTCCGCCTGCTGGAGCCGCTGGGCGATCCCAACCCGGACCCGCTGGACTTGCCCGACGCCGTTTTGACCCGGCCGGGCCTGATCGCCGTCTTCGATTCGGTGAAGCACGAGATCGTCGTCGTCGCCCCCGCACGCGACGGCGACCGCGCCGCCGCCGAGGGTCGCCTGGACGCCTTCGAGGCCGCCCTGCGTGCGCCCCTGCCGCGCCCCGGCGCCGCCGAACCGACCGACGTCGACTTCGCCTCTCCCGTCGACCAGGCCGCCTTCTCCGCCATGGTAGCCCGCGCCAAGGACTGGATCGCGGCCGGCGACATCTTCCAGGTCGTGCTCAGCCACCGGTTCGACGCGCCGTGGTCCGCCGATCCGTTCGCCTTCTACCGCGCCCTGCGTCGCCAGAACCCTTCGCCCTATCTTTTCTTCCTCGACATGGGCGACTTCCAGCTGGCGGGCTCGAGCCCTGAGATCTTGGTCCGCCGCAAGGACGGCCGAGTCACCATCCGCCCCTTGGCCGGCACCCGCGCGCGGGGCGAGACGCCCGAGGCCGACCGCGCGCTCGAGGCCGAGCTGCTGGCCGATCCCAAGGAGCGCGCCGAGCACCTGATGCTGCTGGACCTCGGCCGCAACGACGTCGGCCGCGTCGCCGCGCCGGGCAGCGTGCGCGTCACCGACAGCTTCGCGGTCGAGCGCTACAGCCAGGTCATGCACATCGTCTCGAACGTGGAGGGCGACGCCCACCCCGACCTGGACGCCGTCGACACCCTTCTGGCGGCGCTTCCCGCCGGCACCCTGTCCGGCGCGCCCAAGGTCCGGGCCATGGAGATCATCGACGCCCTCGAATCGACCAAGCGCGGCGTCGGCTACGGCGGCGGCGTCGGCTACATCACGTCAGGGGGTGAGGCCGACGTCTGCATCGTCCTGCGCACCGCCCTGTTCGCGCGCGGCCGCATCCATGTGCAGGCGGGCGCCGGCGTCGTCGCCGACAGCGATCCGGTCGCCGAATACGAGGAAACCCGGGCCAAGGCCCGCGCTCCCATGCGTGCCGCTCAGGAGGCGTGGCGGTTTTCTTAGGGCGTGAAGGTGACCCCCGGCCCCAGGATGAAGGCCCCGGCCATCAACACCGCCCCGACCGCCGCCAGAGCCGACGCCCCCAGCGCCTTCAGCGGCGCCGCCTTGTCGGGCGCCGCCTCGCCGGTCAGCAGGGCCTTGGCCTGGCCGATGGCGGTTCGGGCGGTCGTGATGCGGGCGTCGGTCATGCCCAGACGATCCCGGAACACGGTTAACGAAAGCTTGCGGCGGGCGACCTTGATCGGCTGGCTTCGAGCAAGCCGTGAATCATGGTCGCGCCAAGAAGTACGAGCCTGATTCACGGCCTCGGTGGATCGCGAAGCGATCCAACTCGTCCGATCAGGCTCTCGCCGCTTCCCCCCCGCCCCGCCCCGCCCTATGACGCCCGCATGATCCTCGTCGTCGACAACTACGACAGCTTCACCTGGAACCTGGTCCACTACCTCGCGGAACTGGGCGCCGAGACGCGCGTGGTGCGCAACGACGAGATCACCGCCGACGAAGCCTGGGCGTCCCGGCCCGACGCCGTGCTGCTGTCCCCCGGCCCCTGCTCGCCCAACGAGGCCGGCATCTGCCTGCCGATCCTGGCCACCGCGCCGCAGGACATGCCCATCTTCGGCGTCTGCCTCGGTCATCAGGCCATGGGTCAGGCCTTCGGCGGCGAGGTGATCCGCGCCAAGACCCTGATGCACGGCAAGACCAGCCCGATCCTGCACGAGGGCCAAAGCGTGTTTCGCGGCCTGCCCTCGCCCTTCACCGCCACGCGCTACCACTCGCTGGCCGTGCGCCGCGAGACACTTCCGGACGCGCTTCAGGTCACCGCCTGGACCGCCGACGGCGAGATCATGGGTCTGGCTCACCGCACCCGGCCCATCCACGGCGTCCAGTTCCACCCCGAATCGATCGCCACCGAACACGGCCACGACCTGCTGGCCAACTTCCTCGACCTCGCGAACGTGAAGCGGACCGCGACGGTCTGATGGCCGATTCCTTCAAACCCCTCCTCGCCAAGCTGGTCGACGGTCGCGTCCTGTCGTCCGAAGAGGCGCAGTCCTTTTTCGCCGCCTGCCTGCGCGGCGAGCCGACCCCTGCCCAGGTCGCCGCCGCCGTCACGGCGCTCCGCGTGCGCGGCGAGACCGTCGACGAGATCGCCGCCTTCGCCACCGCCATGCGCGACGCCGCGCGCACGCTGAACCATCCCTACGACGCCATCGACACCTGCGGCACCGGCGGGGACGGCCAGCACACCTTCAACATCTCCACCGCCGCCGCGCTCGTTCTGGCCGGCGCGGGGCTGAAGGTCGCCAAGCACGGCAACCGCGCGCTCAGTTCCAAATCCGGATCCTCCGACGTCCTGGCCGCCCTGGGCGTCAATCTGGCGGCCACGCCGGAGCAGCAGCGCCGCGCGCTGGACCAGGCCGGCATCGCCTTCCTGTTCGCGCCCCACTACCACGGGGCCATGCGCCACGTCGGGCCGGTCCGGGCCGAGATCGGCTTCCGCACCGTCTTCAACCTGCTGGGGCCGCTGTCCAATCCGGCGGGCGCCCGGCGTCAGGTCATGGGCGTCTACGACCCCCGCCTGCTGGAGCCGCTGGCCGAGGTTCTGGGCCGTCTCGGCGCCAAGCGCGCCTGGACCGTGCATGGTCAAGGTCTGGACGAACTCACCACCACCGGCCCGACAGAGGTCGCGGAATGGAAAGACGGCAGGGTCAGTCGCTTCACGGTCCAGCCCTCTGACGCCGGCCTGCCGACCGCGACCATCAACGACCTGCGCGGCGGCGACGCGGAG
The DNA here is from genome assembly GCA_943371835.1 of Afipia felis. GTDB lineage: Bacteria > Pseudomonadota > Alphaproteobacteria > Caulobacterales > Caulobacteraceae > Brevundimonas. Next base: position 171,856 of record CALRWJ020000002.1, read on the forward strand.
GAGAACGCGGCCGCCCTGCGCGCGCTTCTGGACGGCGCGCCCGGCGCCTACCGCGACGTGGTCCTGCTGAACGCCGCCGCCGCCCTGATCGTCGCCGACCGCGCCGCCGATCTTCGCGAAGGCGCCGCCCTGGCCGCCGCCGTCATCGATGACGGCCGCGCCTCGCAGGCGCTGGCCCGTCTGGTCGAGGCCACCAACACGCCGATCGAGGTGGAGGAATGACCGACGTCCTCTCCCGCATCGCCGCCTACAAGCGCGAGGAGGTCGCCGCGCGAAAGGCCGCCGAATCGCAGACGCAGGTCGAGGCTCGCGCCGCCCTGGCCTCGCCCCCGCGCGGCTTCCATGCCGCGCTGCAGGCCCGCTTCGACGACACGGGCCGCCCGGCCCTGATCGCCGAGATCAAGAAGGCCAGCCCGTCCAAGGGTCTGATCCGCCCCGACTTCGACCCGCCCGAACTGGCGCGCGCCTACGAGCGCGGCGGCGCGACCTGCTTGTCGGTCCTGACCGACGGCCCCAGCTTCCAGGGCGACGACGCCTTCCTGGAGCACGCCCGCGCCGCGACCGCCCTGCCCTGCCTGCGCAAGGATTTCCTCGTCGATCCGTGGCAGGTGGCCGAAAGCCGCGCCTTGGGCGCCGACTGCATCCTGATCATCCTGGCCATGATCGACGACGGCCTGGCCGCCGACCTGCTGGCCGAGGCCGACCGGTTCGGCATGGACGCCCTGATCGAGACCCACGACGAGGCCGAAATGACCCGGGCCTGCCGCCTGGTCGAGGACCGCGAGGCGGCGCTGGTCGGCATCAACGCGCGCTCCTTGCGCACCTTCGACGTCGACCTCGGCCGCGTCGAGGAACTGGCGCTTCTCAGCCCCGTCCACGCCCTGCTGGTCGCCGAAAGCGGCATCTTCACCCCCGACGACGTCGCCCGCGTCGCCGCCGCCCACGCCCAGGCCGTACTGGTGGGCGAGAGCCTGATGCGGCAGGCCGACGTGGAGGCGGCGACGCGGGAGCTGATGCAGTGACGCGGGAAGTCATCGCCACGCGCAGCGCCGTCATCGTGATCGGCTGGGTCGCACTGCTCGGCGGGGGAAGTCTGCTCATTCTCGGCGAACTGGCCGCGGCGGGAGGCTATCGAGCCTACGCTGAAAACTATTCGGGTCGCGGGCCGCCTGAGTTGCTGGTGACCGGCGCGGTGATCTGCCTGATCGTGGTGGTCGCGACGCTGTTCCGGATGGCGCTTCGGCGAGACCCTCCCGTCTATCTGGTCGGCGACCTGCTGCACGCGGAGGGCTGGCAAACGCCGCTGGATATGCGGCTCGTCCGACGGATCACCGTTAGGCCGGTGGTCCGCCACAGCTACAAGGTGGTGTTCGAACTCGCGGACGAAAGCCAAAGAGAACTGGCGAACGGCTTCTACGTTCAGTCGTCTTCCGGCATCGCCGCAAAGCTTGGTGAGCGCTACGGCGTCCCCGTCGACGACTGCACCATCGAGCCTCCGCCGTTAAGTTGACATTAGGCAAGAACACTTACAGAACATCGCCATCGGTTCACGGCTTGTTCCTGAAAGATTCGACGCCATGCTCACCAAGAAGCAGCACGAGCTCCTGATGTTCATCCATGAACGGATCAAGGAGACGGGCGTCTCGCCCTCGTTCGACGAGATGAAGGAGGCGCTGGATCTGGCGTCCAAGTCGGGCATCCACCGCCTGATCACGGCGCTGGAGGAGCGCGGCTTCATCCGCCGGCTGGCACACCGCGCCCGCGCGCTGGAGGTGACCAAGCTGCCCGACGCCGCCGCGCCCGGCGGCCGGGGCTTCAAGCCGCAGGTGGTGCAGGGCGGCGGCCGTCCCATCGCCGCCGAACCCGCCAACGACACCCGCGAACTGTCCCTGATGGGCAAGATCGCCGCCGGCACGCCCATCGCCGCCATCGAGCACGAGACCGCCCGCTATCCGGTGCCCGAGGCCATGCTGGGCTCCGGCGAGCACTATCTGCTGGAGATCGAGGGCGACTCCATGATCGAGGCCGGCATCCTGAACGGCGACCTGGTCATCATCAAATCCAGCGATGTCGCCACCTCCGGCGACATCGTCGTGGCCCTGGTCGAGGGCGAGGAAGCCACGCTCAAGCGTCTGCGCAAGAAGGGCGCCTCCATCGCGCTGGAACCCGCCAACCGCAACTACGAAACCCGCATCTTCGGCCCCGACCAGGTCGAGGTGCAGGGCAAGCTGGTCGGCCTGATCCGCAGGTATCACTAGCTTTCGTCATCCTCCGGCGCTCCGCAGGAGCGACCGGGGGACCCAGCGGCGCGCGAGAGCGCGAACCTGTCACGCACACGACGCGGCGGGCTCATCGCCTTCGCTCCGCTTCGGCGCCGCTGGGTCCCCCGGTCTCGCTACGCTCGCCGGAGGATGACGAAAGCGGGGTCACTCCCCTTCCCCGTACCGCGCCCACGGCCGGTCGCCGCGCAGGTCCGCGACCCACAACGCGCGCCAGCCGTCGCCCCCGCGCCACAGCTCCACTGCCCCTCGAGCGGCAAAGTCCCGCCCGTCCAGCACCAGCCGCAAGGCGCACTCGGGCGGCAGAACGTCAACCGCCGCCCGCACCGCCACCACCTCGGCCGTCGCGCACGCCTCGCCCAGCTTCTGGGCCGTGGGCGCGCGCCGCCCCCACAGCAGCGCGGGCCCCGCGCCCGGCTCGACCGGCCGGCAGTCGGTGCGCCCGCACGTCCAGGCCTCCGCCGCGCGCGCCTCGGCCACCACCCCGCGCCGGCGGCTCCACACGTCGACGCTGAACTCGCGCACCGCCGGCCGCACCACCACGGCCCGGGCGCCGACGACCGCCGCTCCCTGCATCCCTGCGTCGCCGATCCACACGTCCGGCGGCGCGGCGCGCGGCCAGACCAGCACCGCGCACGCCAGCGGCAGGCCGATCCACCTCAGCGGCCCGCGCACCAGACAGCAGATCATCACCCCCAGAAACGCGATCGGCAGCGCCGCCGTCGGCGCGCTGGCATAGGTCTTCACCGCGCCGGGCAGCCCCGCCGCCCAGCCGCCGACCGCCAGCATGGCGTCGATCCCCACCCCCGCCAGCCACAGGAACGGCGCGCCCAGACCCAGCGGCTCCAGCAGCGCCCCCAGCGCCAGCGCGGGCATGATGACGAAGTCCGAGATCGGCGCCGCGCTCATGTTCGAGATCAGCCCGTACATGGCCGCACGGTTGAAGTGCTGCATGGCGAACGGCGCCGTCGCCGCCCCCGCCACCAGGCTGGCCAGCGCCGCCGCGCCGATCCACTGCCCCGTGCGCTGCACGAGCAGGATGGCGGCGGGCGCTTGGATCTCCCGCGGCCTTCTCGGCCACGCCTCGACCAGCGCCACCAGCGCCGCCGTCGCCGCGAACGACATCTGGAAACCCGGCGTGACGATGGCTTCCGGCTGGAACGCCAGCACGATCAGGGCCGCCACGGCCAACCCATGCATGGTTATGGCCGGTCGGTCTCTGAGAACCGCGAAGAAAGCGATCGACGCCGTCACCGCCGCCCGCACCGCCGGCGGCGGCGCGCCCGAAATCACCAGATAGACCCCGACCGCGACCAGCCCCGTCCACGCCGCCGCCTTCTTGCCGTTGATTCTCAGCGCCAGCGGGGGGATCAGCGCGATCAGCAGGCGCGCGGCGAAGAAGGCGAACCCGCCCACCACCGCCATGTGCAGGCCGGAGATCGACAGGATGTGCGCCAGCCCGGAATCGCGCATCCGCTCGACCTCCGTCGGGTCCAGCCACGCCTCCACCCCCGTGGTCATCGCCGCCGCGATGCCGCCCGTGCGCGGGCCCAGCCGCTCCACGATCCGACGCGCCAGATCGACCCGCACCGCGTTGATCGCCATCGTCAGCCGAAGCCGCCACGGCGGCGGCGCAAGCTCCGCAGACCGCGCGGGCGACAGCACGAAGGCCACCCCGCCCATCCTCTGGAACCACGACACCCGCCCGAAGTCATAGGCGCCCGGCGACGCCGGGGCAGGCGGCGGGTTCAGCAGGGCGAACAGAATGACCGCCGTCCCCGGCGCGATCGGCGCGGCGTCCCTCAGCGTCGCGCGCAGCCGCACCGGCGTCTGCTCCGGCGCCAGGCCGCGCACCGCCACGGGCGCGATCACCACCCGCGCCCCGCCGGAGCTGCCGGGGGAATCGACGTCCACCACCCATCCCGTCACCCGCGTCGGCTCGGCCATCGCCGGCGCGATCGGCGCCGCCACGCGGTCGCTCCTCAGCTTGGCGTTCGCCGCCCCCAGCGCGAAGAAGGCCAGCAGCATCAGCGGCCAGGTCACGGCACGTCCGACCGGCAGCCGCCGCACCGCCAGCCACGCTCCGGTCGCCACGACCGCCGTCAGCACCAAGGGCCACACCGCCGGCTCCGACTTCAGCATGAAATAGACGGCCGCGCCCGCGCCGAACGCCACCGGCGCCCACAGCCCCCAGCGCAGCGCCTGCCTGTCGGCCTGGTCCCTCAGAAACGCCGCCGCCCGGTCGCGCGGGCTGGGAATGGCCGCGTCGGGCGGTATAAGGGCGGCCCTGATGGACCCCGCCCCCATGACCTCCGCTTCCTCGACCCCCGTCGTCACCCGCTTCGCCCCCTCGCCCACCGGCTATCTGCACATAGGCGGTGCAAGAACGGCGCTTTTCAACTGGCTGTTTGCACGACGCCACAACGGAAAGTTCCTGGTCCGCGTCGAGGACACCGACCGCGAGCGCTCCACCGACGCGGCGGTCAAGGCCATCTTCGACGGCCTGAACTGGCTGGAGCTGTTTCCGGACGAGGAGCCCGTCTTCCAGTTCGCCCGCGCCGACCGCCACCGCGAGGTCGTCGATCAGCTGCTGGCCACCGGCCACGCCTACCGCGACTTCCTGTCGGCCGAGGAGACCGGAGCCCTGCGCGATCAGGCCAAGGCCGAGGGCCGGACCTTCGAAAGCCCGTGGCGCGACCGCGAACCCACCGTCGACGACCTGATGAAGCCGCACACCGTCCGCTTCAAGCGGCCCAAGGACGCCCCCGTCGTCGTCGCCGACGCGGTCCAGGGCGAGGTGCGCTGGGACACGGGCTCGCTGGACGACCTGGTCATCCTGCGCTCCGACGGCGCGCCGACCTACAACCTCGCCGTGGTGGTCGACGATCACGACATGGGCGTCACCCACGTCATCCGGGGCGACGATCACCTGAACAACGCCGCGCGACAGTCGCTGATCTACGACGCCCTGGGCTGGACCCGCCCGACCTTCGCCCACATCCCCCTGATCCACGGCCCAGACGGCGCCAAGCTGTCGAAGCGTCACGGCGCGCAAGCCGTCCACGAATACGCCGACATGGGCTATCTGCCCGAGGCCATGCGGAACTATCTGGCCCGGCTGGGCTGGGCCCACGGCGACGACGAGCTGTTCTCCGACGCCCAGGCCATCGAGTGGTTCGGCCTCGACGGCATAGGCCGCGCCCCCGCGCGCCTCGACTTCGACAAGCTGGCCCACGTCAACGCCCACTGGATCCGCCTCGCCGACGACGACCGCCTGGCCAAGGCGGCGCTGGACGTCCACCTGTCGCGCGACCACGTCCTGGCCGAGGGCGACGAGGCGCGCCTGACCCGCGCCCTGCCCTTCGTGAAGGATCGGGCGAAGACCCTGCTGGAACTGGCCGACCAGACCGCCTTCGTCCTGCGTCGCCGTCCGCTCGTGATCTACGACAAGGCCCTGCCGATGCTCGCCGGCGAGTCGGGCGAGCGCATCGCGCGCCTGCGCGACCGCCTGCGCCTGTTCGAGAGCTGGGACGTCTTCGCGCTGGAGGCCGAACTCAAGGCCTTCGTCGAGGCCGAGGCCGTGGGCTTCGGCAAGGTCGGCCCCGCCGTGCGCGCCGCGCTCACCGGCGACGGCGTCTCGCCGGACATCGCCAAAACCCTGGCCGCTTTGGGGCGAGAAGAAAGCCTCGGGCGCTTGGATGATGCGCTGCAACAGACTAAATGACGTTCACCTTCACGTTCGCGTCCGCCCGCCGGCCTCGGCGGGGCTGAGGCGCCCAGATCAAGGCCCGACATGACCGAAGCTCCCAAGACCGCCGGATCCGCCACCCTGACGCTCGGCGACAAGAGCGTGGATCTGCCGGTCATGTCCGGCTCGACCGGCCCGGACGTCGTCGACATCCGCAAGCTGTACGGCGCCACCGGCGCCTTCACCTTCGATCCCGGCTTCACCTCGACCGCCTCGTGCGAGTCGGCGCTGACCTACATCGACGGCGACGCGGGCGTGCTGCTGCATCGCGGCTATCCGATCGATCAGCTGGCCTCGAAATCGAACTTCGTCGAGGTCTGTCACCTGCTGCTGCACGGCGAACTGCCGACCGCTTCGCAATATGAAGAGTTCGAACGCAGCGTGACGATGCACACCATGCTGCACTCGCAGTTCGACCGCTTCTTCGAGGGTTTCCGCCGCGACGCGCACCCGATGGCGATCATGGTCGGCACCGTCGGCGCCCTGTCGGCCTTCTACCACGACAGCCTGGACATCCACGATCCGGTCCAGCGCAACATCTCGGCCATCCGCCTGATCGCCAAGATGCCGACCATCGCCGCCCGGGCCTACAAGTACCATGTCGGCCAGCCGTTCGTGTCGCCGCGCAACGACCTCAGCTACGCCGAGAACTTCCTGCGGATGTGCTTCGCGGTTCCGGCCGAGGACTATGAGGTCAACCCGATCCTGGCCAAGGCCATGGACCGCATCTTCATCCTGCACGCCGACCACGAGCAGAACGCCTCGACGTCGACCGTCCGCCTCGCCGGCTCGTCGGGCGCCAACCCCTTCGCCTGCATCGCCGCGGGCATCGCCTGCCTCTGGGGCCCGTCGCACGGCGGCGCCAACGAGGAGGCGCTGAACATGCTCAAGGAGATCGGCACTCCGGACAAGATTCCGGAGTTCATCGCCGGCGTGAAGGACAAGCGCTACAAGCTCATGGGCTTCGGCCACCGCGTCTACAAGAACTACGACCCTCGCGCGAAGGTCATGCAGGAAAGCGCCCACGAGGTGCTCAAGGCCGTCGGCGACCCCAACGACCCGCTGCTGCAGGTCGCGATGGAGCTGGAGAAGGTCGCGCTGAACGACGAATACTTCATCGAGCGCAAGCTGTTCCCGAACGTCGACTTCTACTCGGGCATCACCCTGTCGGCGATGGGCTTCCCCACCACCATGTTCACCGTCCTGTTCGCGCTCGCCCGCACCGTCGGCTGGATCGCGCAGTGGCAGGAGATGATGGAAGACCCGTCGCAGAAGATCGGCCGCCCGCGTCAGCTCTACACCGGGCCGACGGAGCGCGATTACGTGCCGATCAGCCGGCGCGGCTGAGGCTGGGCGTCGGACCGACGATCAGGGGGCGCGGCTCGGGTCGCGCCCCTTTTTCGTGCCCAATCGCGCGGTGCAGCGCCCGACCTTCCTCGTCGCGCGCCTCCACGACCGATCGCGTCGACACCGTCTCGACCGTCGCGCCTGCGATCCGGGGCGACAGGTTCAGCGTGAGGTGCTCCCACTCCGCACCCCAGTCCCGCCCCCAGACGCAGTTCCACGCCGTCACCTCGCGCCCGTCGATCAGCCGCAGCGTCGTCGCCCGCCCCCGCCGCGCCGCCAGCACCCGCACCAGCCCTCGCCCCCTGCCCGGCAGGATCAAATCCACCATCTCGTCGCCTCCGTGAGAAGCCGACGGTGCGTCTCCCGCGGATGAGCGCCATGAGCGCCTGCTGACGCTTCGGTGAAATCGTGCCGCAGGATGGCCGTCCATCTCGGGCGGAAGGAGCGCGGACCTCCAGGTCCGCGGCGCCGACCGGAGTTCCCTTCGCGGACGCGGACGTCCGCGATCCTTGGGATGCGTCGACGTCCCGCGCCCGATTGCGATGATCGCCGAAGCTTTCTCCCGTCCGATCAACGCCCTCGCAGTTTTCTCCCGCGTTCCGCCGCCGTCAGTCCAACCGCGTTCCACGCTCCTCCTCGGTTCCGTCGCAGGGGAAGGGCGCAAGGCCTTGCGAGCTTGTCGCGGCGGGAGCGGTTCGAGCGGGGGTTCGCCCGGGGCGTTTCATCGTCACGGGGGGCTCGCGGGGGTTCGATCCTCGACCGCGTGGCGCGTCCTGCCCTCAAGCAGCGAGCGACCGCGTCGCGAGCGATAGGGCCCCCAAAGATGGCGCGTCACGGGAAGGCGCGCGTCCGGGGATGGGGTTCGCAGGTCTCCCGCCCGCCCGCCGAAGGCGCGTCCGTTAGTCGCCAAGTCAGCGGCCCTATGCGGTGGTGAAAGCCACTTCGGACAGCTTTCGATCAGACGAACCGCGCGGAGCGCTCAGCCTTCGTCGAAACGGTAATGACACACAGCATCCGGGCGAACGGCCCGGCGCTCCGTCCGCCCTTTCCAGCTCCGTCGTCATGCGACGGAGCGCTTCGTGGTGGGGTTACCGCAGTGGTTTCCACGTGATAGCAATTCGCGCCGAAACCTCTGGGGAGTTCCGCCGTGCTCAAGTCCGCCTCGTCGATCCGCAAGCGTCTGGGGGCTTCGGCCGCTCTGGGCGTCGTCCTGTTCGCCGGCGCCGCCTGGGCGCAGGAGGCGCCCTTGGTTCAGCCGGGCGCCCCCGGCCAGCCCAGCCGCACGCTTGAGGGCCGCGAGGCCGCCCGCATCGCCGACAATCGCTATTCCGACGCCGACGTCGCCTTCATGCAGGGCATGATCCACCACCACGCCCAGGCGCTGGAGATGGCGGCCCTGGTCGGCGACCGCACCAACAACCCGCAAATCGTGGCGCTGGCCGGCCGCATCGACGCCTCGCAGGAGGACGAGATCGCCTTCATGCGCGGTTGGCTGACCGAGCGCGGCGAGGAGGCCCCGATGCCCATGGCGACCATGGGCGGCGAGCACGCCGGACACGGCGGCATGGATCACTCGGCCCACGCCATGCACATGAGCATGCCCGGCATGGCCACGCCTGAGCAGATGGCGCAGCTGGCCGCCGCGCGCGGCGCCGACTTCGATCGCATGTTTCTGCAGCTGATGATCCGTCACCACGAGGGCGCGGTGACGATGGTGTCCGACCTGCTGGCGCGCGGCGGCTCGGCCTACGACCCCGTGCTGTTCCGCTTCGTCAACGACGTCACCAACGAGCAGCAGGCCGAGATTAACCGCATGACCGCGCTGGCGCGCGCCGCCTCGACCGATCCGCGCACCAACCTTCGCGCCGGCTTCCGTGACGCCGAGACCGCCGCTTCGAACATGACGCTGCTGGCCAGCCTGCCCAAGCCGGTCGGCTTCTTCGACCCGACCAATCCCGAGGGCCTGCCGCCGCGCGCGGGCGAGGACGTGGGCCGCCGCTCGCCCTTCCTCAGCTTCTCGAACACCGACATGGCCTTCCAGGGCGACCTGCTGGCGGTCGGCAACTATCACGGCATCAACCTGTACCGGATCGGCGAAGGTCCGGCGCCGGAGCTGATCAGTTCCATCGTCTGCCCCGGGGGTCAGGGCGACGTCTCGATCGTCGGCGACCTGCTGCTGATGTCGGTCGAATCGACTCAGGGCCGCGTCGACTGCGGGCGCGAGGGCGTGGGGCCGGAGCCCAGCGCCGAGCGCTTCCGCGGCCTGCGCATCTTCGACATTTCCGACGTCACCCGCCCGGTTCAGGTCGGCCAGGTCCAGACCTGCCGCGGCTCGCACACCCATTCGGTCGTGTCGGCCGACGACCGCCGCCTGATCGTCTACAACTCCGGCACCGCGGGCGTCCGCGCCGAGGAAGAGCTGGCGGGCTGCGTCACCGGCGCGCCCGGCGATCCGCGCACGGCCCTGTTCCGCGTCGACGTGATCGAGATTCCGCTGGCCGACCCGTCGCGGTCGCGCATCATCGACAGCCCGACCGTCTTCGCCGACGAGGGCACCGGCGCCGTCGCGGGCCTGTGGGCCGGCGGCGACCACGGCCCGGGCACCCAGACCACGGCCCAGACCAACCACTGCCACGACATCACGCTGTTCCCGACGCGCAACATCGCGGGCGGCGCCTGCTCGGGCAACGGCATCCTGTTCGACATCTCCGATCCCCGGAATCCGAAGCGGATCGACGCGGTGACCGACGCGGGCTTCGCCTACTGGCACTCGGCCACGTTCAACAACGACGGCGACAAGGTGCTGTTCACCGACGAGTGGGGCGGCGGCGGCCGTCCGCGCTGCCGCGTCCAGGATCCGATGACCTGGGGCGCCAACGCCATCTACGACATCGTCGACGGCAAGCTGGTGCATCGCGGCTACTACAAGCTGCCTGCGCCCCAGACGGATCTGGAGAACTGCGTCGCGCACAACGGCTCGCTGATCCCCGTCCCGGGCCGCGACCTGTTCGTCCAGGCCTGGTACCAGGGCGGCCTGTCGATCAGCGACTTCACCGACTCGTCGAACGCGCACGAGATCGCCTACTTCGACCGCGGCCCGGTGAACGCCGAGCGTCAGGGCTCGGGCGGCTACTGGTCGGTCTACTGGTACAACGGCAAGATCTACGGCTCGGAGATCGGGCGCGGTCTGGACGTGTTCGCTCTGACGCCCAGCGAACATCTGACCGCCAACGAGATCGCGGCCGCCCAGATGGCCGACGAGGGCGGCACGGTGAACCCGCAGCAGCAGTTCCCCGTCCGCTGGCCCGCCCACCCGGTCGTGGCCCGCGCCTATCTGGACCAGTTTGCCCGCGACGGCGGTCTGGACTCCGCCTCGGCCGCCCAGGTTTCGGCTGCGCTGGACCAGGCCCAGCCGCTGATGGACGCCGGTCGCAAGGACGCGGCCGTCGCGGCCCGCCTGCGAGGTCTGGCCCAGGGCCTGCCCACCGGCGTGACGGGTCAGGCCGGCAAGCGCCTGGCGGGTCTGAAGTCGACGCTGGAGGGCATCGCCGACGTCGTCGGCTAGGCGGCGTCGCGGCGCTCGACGATGACGCGCAGCACGGCCTCGGCCGCGATCTCGGAAGGGTCGCGGCCGCCCCGGCCCATCAGGTCCAGCGCCGCGATCTGGCGCGCGGCCTGATCGGCCCGCGCCGCCGGGTCGTCCAGCAGGCGGCCCACCTCGGCGGCGAAGGCCCCCGGGGTGGCGTCGTTCTGGATCAGCTCGCGGGCGATCTCTTCATCCGCTGCGTGATTGAACAGCGTCGCATACTTGCCGGTGAAGAACGGCCGCATGATCGCATAGCTCAGCGGCTGAAAGCGGTAGCCGATCACCATCGGCGCCCCGGCCAGCGCCAGCTCGGTCGACACCGTCCCGCTGGTCGCCAGCGCCACCGTCGCGGCCTTCATCGCGGCGTATTTCTCGGCCTCCGCCACTTCGTGAACGGGGGTGGACCACGCGGCCAGCTCGGACCGCACCTGCTCCGCCACGGTCCCGGCGACCGCGACGGCGACCTCCAACTCTGGGCGCTCCGCCTTCAGCCGCGCGACCGCCTGACCATAGACGGGCGCCATCAGCCGGATCTCGCTGGGCCGGCTCCCCGGCAGGACCAGCAGCAGCGGCGCCTCCGCCGCGATCCCCCGCGCCGCCCGGAACGCGGACGCATCGGCACCGCTCATGTCGACGTGCAGTGCCTGCGACCCGACCACGGTCGTCGCCAGCCCCTCCCGCTCGAACCACGGCGCATCGAACGCATACAGCGCCAGCAGGTGATCCACCGCCCCCGCCAGGGTCTTCGCCCGTCCCGGCCGAGACGCCCAGACCTGCGGCCCGACGTACTTGATCAGCGGCACGTCGGGCAGCACCCGCCGGATCGCCTTGGCCACCCGTATCGTGAAGCCCCAGCTGTCGATCAGCACGACCGCGTCCGGACGCTCCGCCTGCGCCAGCGCCACCGTGTCGGCCACCCGCCGCTTGACCGTGCCATAGGCCTTCAGCCCCTCCAGCCAGCCCAGGATCGACAGCTCGGCGATGTCGAACGGGCTGGCCACGCCCTCGGCCGCCATGGCCGCGCCGCCCACGCCGACGAAGGCCACGTCGTCGCCCAGCCGCGCCTTCAGAGCCCGCGCCAGTCCGGCGCCCAGCGCGTCTCCCGACGCCTCGGCCGCCACCAGCATGACCTTCAGCGGGCGCGTCACGCCTCGCCCCAGACGAAAAGACCCAGCCGATCCGCGGCCTCGACGATGGCCGCGCGGTCGATCAGGATCAGCCGCTCCGCCTTGCCGCCGACGCCGGCCAACCCCGCCGCCGCCGCCAGCTCGATCGTCCGCGCCCCGATGACGGGCATGTCCACGCGCAAATCCTGAATCGGCTTCGGCGCCTTGCCCAGCGCGCCCTTCAACGCTCCAGGCGCCCCCCGCAGATCGGCGGGCAGACCGGCGACACGCGCCAGCATGGCGTCCGTCCCCTCCTGCGCCTCGACCGCCAGCACCAGTCCGTCGCAGACGACGGCGCCTTGGCCGACGTCCAGCTCTCCCGACTTCTCGGCGACGTGCAACGCCTTGCGCAGATCGGCCAGCTGGCAGGCGTCCGGCGTCACGCGCCCCAGCGGGCCCGCCGGCAGGGTCTCGTCTCCCAGGACGTCGTCTGCCCCCTCGACCGCATAGCCCTCGGCTTCGAACACCGACAGGATCTTGCGCAGCAGGGCGTCGTCTCCTTGGCTCGCCGCCTTGACGATGCCGGGCAACAGGGTCGCGCCCCTCAGGTCGGGCTTCAGCGATTTGAAGTCCGGCCGGCTGACCGTCCCGGCCAGACACACGGCGCCGCAGCCCGCCTTCTTCAGCGCCGACAGGATGCCGCCGATCTGACCCATGCCCATGTCCACGCCGTCGTAGGCCGACAGCGCCGGGTCCGCGAAGCCCGCCAGCCGGATCACGAACACGGGGCGGCCCGCAGTTCGGCACCGCGCCGCCACGGCCAGCGGCAGGTCGCCGCCGCCCGCGATCAGGCCCAGCTTCGGCCCGGTCATTCGCCCGGCAGCGCGACGGGGCGGCGCGTGTCCTCGCGGATGAAGGCGATGATCTCCTGGATTTCCGGCAGATCGGCATAGGCCGCTTCGGCCGCGTCCAGCCGCTCGGAGAACAGGCCGGACGCTTCGAAGATGTCGCGATACGCCGCCAGCAGCCGCCGGATTTCGGCCTTGCCGTATCCCTTGCGCTTCAGCCCGATCAGGTTCAGCCCGTGCAGCCGCACGTGATTGCCCCAGGCCGACCCATAGGGGATCACGTCGCGCGTCACCGCCGACAGACCGCCGACGATGGCGCCCTGCCCCACCCGCCCGAATTGGTGCACGGCGCACAGCCCGCCCAGGAACACGCGGTCGCCGACTCGGGCGTGCCCACCCAGCGTGGCGTTGTTGGCGAAGGTCACGTTGCTGCCGACCACGCAGTCGTGGCCGACGTGCGCGCCCGTCATGAACAGGCAGCCGTCGCCGATGGTCGTCAGCTTCCGGTCGCCCGGCGTGCCGCGGTTGAAGGTCGAGTGCTCGCGGATCGTGCAGTTCGCGCCGATCTCCAGCGCGACCGGCTCGCCCTTGTAGCCGCCGTGCTGGGGGTCGCCCCCCATGACGCAGAAGGGGTGGATCGTCGTTCCGGCGCCGACCGTCGTGTCCTGCTGGATCACCACGTGGCTGGCGACGCGCACGCCCTCGCCCAGGGACACGTTCGGCCCCACGATCGACCAGGCGCCGATCTCCACGCCGTCGGCCAGTCGGGCGGAGGCGTCGACCTGGGCTGTGGGATGGATGGCCATGTCAGGTCGTCGGCTGGTCCACGGTCACGACCATGGCCATGAACTCGGCCTCGGCCGCCAGCTTGCCGTCGATGAAGGTTTCCCCGCGGAACTTGTAGGCGTCGCCGCGGGCGCGGGTCACCTTGACCTCCATCCGCAACTGATCGCCCGGTCGCGCCGGCTTTCGGAAGCGGACGCCGTCGATCGACATGAACATGATGACCTTGTCGGCCACCGCCACGTCCATGGTCTTGGACATCAGCAGGGCGCCCGTCTGCGCCATGGCCTCCACGATCAGCACGCCGGGCATGACCGGATCGATCGGGAAGTGGCCGGGAAAGAAAGGCTCGTTGTGCGTGACGTTCTTGATGCCGACGATCGACGTGGCGGGCACGAAGGCCTCGGCCTTGTCGACCAGCAAGAATGGATAGCGGTGCGGCAGGCGGCGCATCACCTCGGCGTAGTCGATCGTCACGTCGCTCATTCGTCCGTCTTCCCACGCGGCCTCGAAGACGCCTGTTTGGCCAGCCACACCGCCTCGCGCAAGGATTCACGCAGCGGCTTGGCGGGATAGCCGGACCAGGTCTCGCCCGCCGGCACGTTCTTCAGGATGCCGGCTCCGGCGGCGATGCGCGCGCCTTCGCCGATGGTGATGTGGTCGCCCACGCCCGCCCTGCCGCCGAACACCGCGCCGTCACCGACGCGAACGGACCCGGAAACCCCCGTGAAGGCCGCCATCAGGCAGTTGCGCCCGATGACGCAGTTGTGGGCGATCATCACCAGGTTGTCGATCTTGCAGCCCTCGCCCACGACGGTGTCGTCGAAGGCGCCGCGGTCGACGCACGAGTTGGCGCCGATGGTCACCCGGTCCTGGATGATCGCGCGCCCCAGCTGGGGCACGTCCACGGCGCCGCCGGCGGACACCGCCGCGCCGAAGCCGGCCTCGCCGATGCGCACCCCCGACGACAGCTTCACCCGGTCGCCGACCAGGGCGAAGAACAGGCTCACGTTCGCGCCGATGCGGCAGTCGCGGCCGATGTGAACGCCGGGGCCGATCACCGTGTTGGGACCGATCTCCGTCCCCCGTCCGATCCGCGCGCCCGCGCCGACCACCACTCCGGGCGCCAGACGGACGGTGTCGTCCTCGACCGCTTCCGAAGGATCGACCGGCTCGAACGGGCGGGGCCGGACCAGAACGTCCGCCGCCATGGCCCAGGCGGCCTGGGGCGTCCGCGTCACGACGACCGCCACGTCTTCGGGCGCGTCGTCGGCGGCCTCGGCGCGCAAGAAAACGGCCCCGGCGCGCGTCTGCGTCAGGGCCGCCTTCAGCTTTCGATCGGACAGGAAGGCGACCTCGTCCGACGTGGCCGCGCCCAGCGGCGACACGCCCGACACGCGCCGCTCCCCGCCCCGCAAGACCTCGCCGCCGACCAGATCGGCCAGCTCCTGGACGGAGCGCGGCGGCAGGGCCTCGAAGAAGCGGGGATCAGGCAAGCGCCGGCCTTACTGGCCCTGGACCTGAACCGGCGGCGTCATGCGCTGGAACGTCAGCGACGGCAGCGAGGCGTTCAGGCGCTGGATCACCACGTCGGTGATGTCCATGGCCGGGTTCATCTCGATCACCGCGTCGCGCGACAGCAGCAGGCCGCAGCCGCGCTCCTGATAGACGGCGACGATGATCGGATCGACGGCCTGCGCGATGGAGCGAAGCTGCTGGTTCAGCGTGTACTCCAGCTCGGCCTGACGCTGGGCCTGAAGCTGCTCGGCCTCGCCCATGCGCTGACGCAGAGCCTGGCCGCGCTGGGCGAACTCCTGCTGCGGGATCGTGCCCTGGCCCTGCTCCAGAGCCGTCATTTCGGTGTCGATCGACTGGCCATAGGGGGCCAGTTCCGCGCGCACCTGGTCCGACAGGGTTCGCATGCCGTCGCGCACCGAGACGCCGACGGTCGACTGGGCCAGCAGACGGTCGTTATGGAACACGCAGACGCCCGGGATGACCGGACCCGGGTTGGCCGGACCGCGGGTCTGGGCGGCGGCCTGACCGGCGGTCAGCAGGGCCAGCGCGAAAGCGCCGTAAGCGAAGATCTTCATTTCATTCAGCCTCTGGTACGCCCCCTGTCGAGGGGTTTTTTAGAACTGGGTGGACGTCGAGAAACGGAAGCTTTCCGTCTTGTCGAACGGCTGCTCGGAGAAGGGCTGCGCCAAGTCGAACCGGATCGGCCCCATCGGCGAGCGCCAGTGGATGCTGACGCCGACCGATCCGCGGAAGTCCAGCCCGTCGTAGATGCGCGTGCTGGGCAGGCCCGTGGCGCTGTCGACCGTGTAGCGGTCGTCCAGCATGCCCAGCGTGCCGACGTCGACGAAGGCCGAGGTGCGGATGCCGTACTCTTCCGGCAGGCCGTTCGGCACGGTCAGCTCCACGGTGCCGACGACGTAGAAATTGCCGCCCAGCGCGTCGGTCGTCAGCAGGTCGCGCGGTCCGAGGCCGGCCGTCTCGAAGCCGCGGAAGCTGTTGCCGCCCTTGAAGAAGCGGTCGTTGATGCGGATCGGATCGCCGGCCCAGCCCGTGACGTAGCCCGTCTCGATCTGGGTGGTGACGACCCACTCGGGCGCAAAGCCGTGATAGGCCGCGATCTCCGCCTCGGTCTTCAGGTAGTTCACGTCGCCGCCGAGACCGGCCAGGTCCTGACGCAGCGAGCCCGACCAACCCCGCGTCGGGCGGATGGGGTCGTTGCGACGGTCGACCAGCAGGGTGTAGCCGATCGACGAGTTCACGAACGAGCCGACCTGGTCGCACAGCGCCGAGGTGCCGCCCGTGGAACTGCCGCAGAAGCCGAACGGCACGATGATCTCGTCCTGCCGCAGGTAGTAGCGGCCGCTGAGAGCGGTGTAGCCGTTCAGCGGATAGGACAGACGGAGGCCCGCGCCGGTCGAGCTGTAGTCGTACGACGAGTATTTGCTCAGGTCATAACGCGAGTGGAACAGGTCGAAGCCCGCGCGCAGATCTCGGCCAAGGAACTTCGGCTCGGTGAAGCGGAAGTCGATGTTCTGGCGCAGCGCGCCCCATTCGGCGCGCGCGACCACGTTCTGGCCGCGGCCCCGGAAGTTGCTTTCGGACAGGCCGATGTTCAGCACGAAGGAGTCGTACGAGCTGAAGCCCGCGCCGACGGACAGCTCGCCGGTCGGCTGCTCCTCGACGGTCACGTTGACGATCGAGCGGTCGGGCTCCGACCCGCGCACTTCCTCGACCTTCACGTCCTTGAAGAAGCCGAGCGCGCGCAGATTGTTGCGCGACCGCTCCAGCAGCTGGCGATTGAAGGCGTCGCCCTCGGTCAGAGCCAGCTCGCGCCGGATCACCGGGTCGATGGTGCGGGTGTTGCCGACCACGTTGATGCGCTCGACGTAGACCCGCTCGCCCTCGCGCACGTTGAAGGTGACGTCGATGGTGTTCGTGTCCGGGTTCGGCACGAAGTTGGGTTCGATCTCGACGAAGGCATAGCCGGCCGAGCCGGCGGCGTAGGTCAGCGTGTCGGTCGCCGATTCGATCTTGTCGCTTTCGTACAGATCGCCGGTGTGGAACGGCAGGATGCGCGTCAGCAGGTCGGCGTTCAGCCGGTCGTTCTCGGTGACGACCTTGACCTCGCCGAAGTTGTACTTGTCGCCCTCGTCCACCGTCAGGGTGATGGCGAAGTCGTCGCCGCCGGGGGTCAACTCGGCGACCGCCGAAACCACGCGGAAGTCGTAGTAGCCGCGGTTCGTGTAGAAGTCGCGCAGCTGCTCGCGGTCATAGTCGAGGCGGTTCGGGTCGTAGTTGTCGTTCTGCGTGAAGATCCGCCACCAGGCGGACTGCTTCGTGACCATGACCTCGCGCAGGTCGCGGTCCGAGAAGGCCTCGTTGCCCAGGAAGGTGATGGACTGCAGGCCGGTCTTGGGGCCCTCGTCGATCTCGAACACCACGTCGACGCGGTTCTGAGGCAGCTGGACGATCTTGGGGCTGACGGTCGCGGAGATGCGGCCCGACAGGCGATAGAGCTCGACGATCTTGCTGACGTCTTCCTGCACGCGCGCGGCGGTGTAGATGCCGCGCGGGCTGATGGTCACCTCCTTGCGTAGCTTGTCGTCGCCGATCGAGCCGTTCCCCTCGAAGATGACCTGGTTGATGATCGGGTTCTCGACCACCTCCACGATCAGCACGCCGTTTTGCACGCCCAACTGCACGTCGGCGAACAGGCCGGTGCGGGACAGGGTCTGCAGCGCCACGTCCAGCACCACCGGGTCGACCACGTCGCCCGGGCGGATCGGCAGGTACGACAGGACGGTGGCGTCCTCGATCCGCTGGTTGGCGCCGCGCACCTCGATGCGGGTGATCTGGACGCGGTCCTGCGGGGCCGGATCCTGCGCGGCGGGCGCCTGCGCGGGCGGCGCCTCCTGGGCCAGGACGGGTCCGGCCAGTCCGGCCGCCGTGACGAGGGCCAGGACGCTGGCGCGGCCGAACGATCGGAAGGAGCCGCGAGCTTTGAGAGAGGTCATGCTGATTACCGTCGGGGGCTGGCGTCGGCTCAAGAGGCGAGCCCGCCGAGGAAGGCGAAGAGGTTCTGTTTCTGCAGGTCGTTCCAGGTGGCGAACAACATCAATCCCGCCAGCAAGGCAAGTCCGACGCGGAACCCCGCTTCCTGAACGCGCGCGGGCACTGGCCGCCGCGCCACAGCCTCATAGGCGTAAAACATCAGGTGCCCCCCATCGAGAACCGGAACCGGAAGCAGATTTACAAAGCCAATTCCGATCGAAACTAAGGCGGCGAACTGAAGAAACGTCAGGGCGAGGTTGGCGCTCTTGATCGCGGCGCCGCCTTCGCTCGACAAGGCCTGCTCGGTGACGCCGCCGGCGGCTTTGGCGATGCCCAGGGGGCCGCTGAGAAGATCGCCGGATTCGCGACCCGTGAAGATGCGGCCGAGGTAGGTGACCGTGGTGTCCAGGGTGGACCCTATGGTGCTGATCCCACGCCCCAGAGCCTGGATCGGATTCAGCGGACGATACGTGAAGTCGGCCCTGCTCAGCGGGGCCAATCCCATGCCGATGCGGGCGATGCGCACGCGGCCGGCGATTTGATCGTTCTCGATCACACGCTCCGGGGTCGCCGTCAGGGTCAGGGTCTGCGCGCCGCGCAGCACGCCGAAGCGCAGCGTCTCGCCGGCGCTCAGCACCACCTTCTGCGTCACCTCCGACGCCTCGATCACCGGACGGCCGTTGATCGAGGTGATCAGGTCGCCGGGGCGGAAGCCGGCTTCGGCGGCGGGGCCGCCTGCGGCGACGGTGGCCACGCGCGGCGCCACGATCTGCTCGCCGACAACCGAAAACAGGATGGTGAACAGCACGGCGGCCAGAACGAAGTTGGCCGCCGGCCCCGCCGCGACGATCAGGGCGCGCTGCCAGATCGGCTTGAAGTGGAAGTAGTCGCGCTCGGCGCCCGGACCCCGCTCGGCGATCAGGCGCGACTTCAGCTCGGCCAGCCCGGCCTGATCCGGCACGCTGGAGGCGTCGAGGTCGCCCGAGAACTTGACGTAGCCGCCCAGCGGCAGGGCGGCCACGCGCCATTCGACGCCGTGGCGGTCGGTGCGGCCCCACAGCCGCTTGCCGAAGCCGATGGAGAACTGGTCGATCTTCACGCCGAAGGCGCGCGCGGCCAGGAAATGACCCAGCTCGTGGATCGTCACGATGACGCCGAGCACGAGCACGAACGGGACGACGTAGAGCGCGATCGAGCGCAGCAGGTCGAGAATGGCGTTCATCGCTCCTCCGCCGCTCAGGCCGACAGACGATCGACGGCGGACGCGGCCAACCGGCGCGCCTCGGCGTCGACGGCCAATGCGCCGTCGCAGTCGACGCCGGCCGAGAGCAGACCCCCCGTCGTCGCCGCCTCGAGCGTTTGGGCGACGACTGCGGCAATATTGAGAAAGGCCAACCGCCGGTCAAGGAAAGCCATGGCGGCGACCTCGTTGGCCGCGTTGAACACCGTCGGCCCCGCGCCGCCCATGGTCAGCGCCTCCCTGGCCAGCCGCAGGGCCGGGAAGGTGTCCAGATCCGGCGCCTCGAAGGTCAGTTTGCCCATGGCGGCCAGGTCCAGCTTCGGCGCGTCCCAGGTCAACCGTTCCGGCCAGGCCAGGGCGACGGCGATGGGCGTTCGCATGTCCGGCGGACCCAGCTGCGCCAGCGTGGAGCCGTCCACGTGCTCCACCAGGCTGTGCACGATCGATTCGGGGTGGACCACCACGTCGATCCGGTCGGCGGGCAGATCGAACAGATAGGCCGCCTCGATCGTCTCCAGTCCCTTGTTGGCCAAGGTGGCGCTGTCGACCGAGATCTTGGCCCCCATGGACCAGCGGGGATGCGCGACCGCCTGCTCGGGCGTGACGTCGCGCAGGTCGTCGCGGCCGCGGCCTCGGAAGGGTCCGCCGGACGCCGTCAGGATCAGGCGCTCGACGCCCCCCGGCCGATCGGCGTCGAACACCTGAAAGATGGCCGAGTGTTCCGAATCGACGGGGATCAGGCGCCCGCCCGCCTGGCGCACGCGTCGGATCAGCGCCGGACCGCAGCAGACCAGGCTTTCCTTGTTGGCCAGCGCCAGCACGCCGCCCCGCCCGGCGGCGGCCCAGGTCGAGGGCAGACCGGCGGCGCCGACGATGGCGGCCATCGTCCAGTCGACCGGACGCGACGCCGCTTCGATCAGCGCGGCGGCGCCCGCCGCGACCTCGACGCCCGTTCCGGCCAGAGCGGCGCTCAGCTGGGGAAGCTTGTCCTCGTAGGCCGTGACCACCAGGCGGGGACGCCACTTCCGCGCCTGCTCCGCAAGCAGGTCGACGGCGGCGCCGCCCGTCAGAACCTCGACGTCGTAGCTGGCGGCGCCGCTCTCGGCCGTGCGCGCCATGAGGTCAAGGGTGGAGACGCCGACCGAGCCGGTCGAGCCGAGCACCGTCACGCTGCGGCTGATCATGCCGCGTCCGTCATCAGCGTGATCAGCCGGCATCCCGCCAGCACGACCGCCGCGAACATCAGGCCGTCGACGCGGTCCAGCAGCCCGCCATGACCCGGGATCAGCCCCCCCGCGTCCTTGACGCCGAAGCGCCGCTTGAGCGCCGACTCCCAAAGGTCGCCGGCCATGGTCGCCAGTGCGCCCGCCAGTCCCAGGGCGAACCCCCACAGCGGATGCGGAACGCCCAGACCGCCTGGGATGAAGGCCGCGATCAGCCATCCGGCGACGGCCCCGGCGACCAGCCCGCCAAGGAAGCCGGACCAGGTCTTGTTCGGCGAATAGCGGGGCCACAGCTTGGGCCCCTTCAGCAGGTTGCCGACCACGAAGGCCATGACGTCGGCGGACCAGGCGACGACGAAGACCAGGATCGTCCAGCTCAGTCCGTCGCCCGACGCGCCGTCCCGCAGCCAGATCAGCAGGATGGCGGGCCAGCCGAGGTAGAGGACGCCGTAGGCGGCGTCGATGCCCTCCTGACTGACTCTCTTGGCGAAGATGCCCGCCGCCGCGGCGCCGAACACCAGCAGGACCAGCGCCGGCGACATGGCCCCGGCGTGGGCCGTGGCCGTCACCGCCACCAGCACGGCGCCGACGGCCGCCGCCACGGGTCGAGGTCGCGTCCGGGCGCTCATGTCGGCCCATTCCAGCGCCAGGACGCAGCAGGCCGCGACCATTATGGCCAGAAACCAGACGCCGCCCGCCCAGATGGCCAGCACCGCCAGCGGCGCCAGGATCAGCGCGGAGACGGCCCTCAGGCCCAGGTCGCGCAGGGACGCCATCAGGCGGTCACCGCGGGGCGTCCGCCATAGCGGCGATCCCGGCCGCGGAAGGCGGCGACCGCCTCGGCCAGCGCCGCCTCGCCGTAGTCGGGCCACAGCACGTCCTGGAAGACGAACTCGGCATAGGCCGCCTCCCACAGCAGGAAGTTCGACAGCCGCCGCTCGCCGGACGTGCGGACGATGAGATCGACGGGCGGGCCGTCGCCGGTCGACAGGGCCGCGCCGAAGGCGTCCTCGTCGATCGTCGCGCCGGACCGGGCCAGCCTGCGCGCCGCGTCGACGATGTCGGCCCGACCGCCG
The DNA here is from genome assembly GCA_943371835.1 of Afipia felis. Classification (GTDB taxonomy): domain Bacteria; phylum Pseudomonadota; class Alphaproteobacteria; order Caulobacterales; family Caulobacteraceae; genus Brevundimonas. The sequence goes on from CALRWJ020000002.1 coordinate 193,661, forward strand.
TAGTTGAAGGCCACCTGCAGTCGGAAACGGTCGTTGGCGGCCGTCTCGGCTTCGGTGCGGGCCACGATGTCGGCGATGTCGGGCGGCAAGCCTTCACGCCGCCCCAGGATGCGGACCTTCACGCCTTCCCGCTTCAGTCGGGCCAGGTCGCTGCCGACGTAGGCACGCACCAGCCCCATCAGGTCCGACACCTCGTCCGCCGACCGGCTCCAGTTCTCGGTGGAGAAGCCGAACACCGTCAGGCACTCGATCCCCAGTTTGGGCGCCGCCTGAATGGTGCGCTTCAGCGCCTGGACGCCCTCGCGGTGGCCGACGGCGCGCGGCAGGCCGCGCCGCTCGGCCCAGCGCCCATTGCCGTCCATGATGATCGCCACGTGGCGAGGGCCGGGGCCCGAAGTGGAGGGGGCGTCGCTCATTCGCGGGCGCGGTCGGAGAGAGGCCTCAGACCTGCATGATCTCCGCTTCCTTGGCCTTCAGGGCCTCGTCGATGCGCTTGATCGCGGCGTCGGTGTCCTTCTGGACCTCGGCCTCCATCTTCTTCTGCTCGTCCTGGCTGATGTCGGACGCCTTCTCGGCCTTCTTGAGGTCGTCGTTGGCGTCGCGGCGCACGTTGCGCACGGCGATCTTCTGCTGCTCGGCGTACTTGCCGGCCAGCTTGGCCAGGTCGCGGCGACGCTCCTCGGTCAGCGGCGGGATGGGGATGCGCAGGGTCTGGCCGTCGACGACCGGGTTCAGGCCGAGCCCGGCCGAGCGGATGGCCTTCTCGACCGAGACCACCATGCCGCGGTCCCAGACGCTGACCGAGATCATCCGCGGCTCGGGCACGCTGATGGCGGCGACGGCGTTCAGCGGCGAGGTGGAGCCGTAGGCCTCGACCATCACGGGGTCCAGCAGGCCGGCGTTGGCCCGGCCCGTACGCAGGCCGTTGAACTCGCTCTTCAGCGCGTCCACCGCCTTGTCCATGCGGTCGCGGTAGGTCTTGAGGTCGGGCTTGGCCATGGATTGTCTCGCGTCTTCTTGATCTCGTCAGGCGGCTTTTGCGTTGCGGATGACCGTGAACGCGCCCTCGCCGCGCAGGGTCCGTCGGAACGACCCCTTCTCGCGGATGGAGAACACCACGATCGGGATGCCGGAGTCACGCATCAGGGCGACGGCTGAGGCGTCCATCACCTTCAGATCGCGGGCCAGCACGTCGTGATAGGTCAGTTCGTCGTAGCGGGTGGCCGTCGCGTCCTTCTTGGGATCGGCGGTGTAGACGCCGTCCACGCTGGTGCCCTTCAGCAGGGCGTCGCAGCCCATCTCGGCGGCGCGGAGCGCGGCGCCCGAGTCGGTCGTGAAGAACGGCGCGCCGACACCGGCGGCGAAGATCACCACCCTGCCCTTCTCCAGGTGCCGCAGGGCTCGCCGGCGCACGTAGGGCTCGGCCACGGCGTTCATCACCAGGGCGCTCTGAACGCGCGTCTGGACGCCGATCTTCTCCAGCGCGGCCTGCATGGCCAGGGCGTTCATCACCGTCGCCAGCATGCCCATGTAGTCGGCGGAGGCGCGATCCATGTCGCCGGCCGCCTTGGACAGGCCGCGAAAGATGTTGCCGCCGCCGATGACCAGGCAGATCTCGACGCCCTCGCGCGCCACCTCGGCCACGGCGTGGGCGACCTCAGCCACCGTCTTCATGTCGATGCCGTAGCCCTGGTCGCCCATCAGGACCTCACCCGAGACCTTCAGCAGGACGCGCTTGTATCGAAACTCGCTGGGCGCGTCGGGCATCGGAAATCCATCGGTGGGCGGAGAGGCGCCGGAATCGGCGGTCCCTTATAGACGAAGGGCGCGCCCGGCTTCAAAGCCCGGCGCGCCCTCGGCGTTCGGTTTTGAAACCGATCAGCCCTTCATCATCGAGGCGACTTCGTCGGCGAAGTCGGGGCCTTCGACCTTCTCGACGCCTTCACCCAGCGCCAGACGGACGAAGCCGCCGATGTGCAGGCCGGGGTTCCCCAGCGCCTTGCCCTCTTCGGCGACCAGCTGCTCGATGGTCTGATCGGGGTTCATGACGAACGGCTGCTTGGTCAGCACCACGTCCTTCTGGAACTTGTTGATCTGACCTTCCACGATCTTCTCGATCATGTTCTCGGGACGGCCTTCTTCCTTTGCCTTCTCGATCAGCACGGCGCGTTCCTTTTCGATCGCGGCCGGGTCCAGGTCGTCGGTGTTCAGCGACAGCGGGGCGGTCGCCGCCACGTGCATGGCGATCTTGCGGCCCAGCTCGCGCAGCTTGGCCTTGTCGCCCGCGCCGTGCAGGGCGACCAGCACGCCGATGCGGCCGACGCCCGGCGACACCGCGTTGTGAACGTAGGTGGCCACCACGCCCTCGTCGACCGACAGGCGGGCGGCGCGGCGCAGCTGCATGTTCTCGCCGATGGTGGCGATCATGTTGGTCACTTCGTCCTGGACGGTCTTGCCGGCTTCCAGCTCGGCGCCGTGAAGGCCCTCGACCGTGGCGTGCTCCAGGCCCAGCTCCGCGAAGCGCTTGGCCGCGCTCTGGAACAGGTCGTTGCGGGCGACGAAGTCGGTCTCGGCGTTGAACTCGATGGCCGAGGCCACTTCGCCGGCGCCCACTTCCTTCGACGCCACGGCGACCAGGCCCTCGGCGGCGACGCGGTCGGCCTTCTTGGCGGCCTTGGACAGGCCCTTGGCGCGCAGCCAGTCGATCGCGGCTTCGATGTTGCCGTCGTTCTCCTGCAGGGCCTTCTTGCAGTCCATCATGCCGACGCCGGAGCGCTCGCGCAGTTCCTTGACGAGGGCGGCGGTGATCTCGGCCATGTTCAGTCTCCTTGGGTCTTCGTATGCGGGAACGGCCGGGCTGGTATCAGCCCGGCCGCGCTGTTTTGTGTCAGGCGCGGCCTTCTCTCTTTCCCCTACCGCTCGGCCCGCGGGGCCTCGCTGCGTGAGGGGAAGAAGGCCGCCGGGCAATCAGCCCGTGGCCTTCTCGGTTTCGACGGCGTCCAGGGCCTCGGTCGTGGCGACCTGGGCGTCGGCGTCGGCGGTCGGCTGAGCCGCGGCTTCCATCTCGGCGGCGACGTCCTCCGTGCCGGCCGGAGCGGCCTCGGCCTCGGCCGGCGCGGCCTTGGCTTCACGCAGCATCGGCTCGACCGGCGCTTCCGAGGCGCCCAGGTCCACGCCCGACTGGGCGGCGCCGTTGGCCAGGCCGTCCAGAACGGCGTCGGCGATCAGGTCGCAGTAGGTCTGGATGGCGCGCGCGGCGTCGTCGTTGCCCGGGATCGGATAGGTGATGCCGTCCGGATCGCAGTTGGTGTCCAGGATGGCGATGACCGGGATGTTCAGCTTGCGGGCTTCCTGGATCGCGATCGCTTCCTTGTTGGTGTCGATCACGAACATGATGTCCGGCAGGCCGCCCATGTCCTTGATGCCGCCCAGCGACAGTTCCAGCTTGTCGCGCTCGCGCTGCAGGGTCAGCAGTTCCTTCTTGACCCGGCCCTCACCGCCCGACTCCAGCAGGGAGTCCAGCTCGCGCAGGCGGGCGATGGAGCCCGACACGGTCTTCCAGTTGGTCAGCGTGCCGCCCAGCCAGCGGTTGTTCATGTAGTACTGGGCCGAGCGCTTGGCGGCCTCGGCGATGGGCTCCGACGCCTGGCGCTTGGTGCCGACGAACAGCACGCGGCCGCCCTTGGCCGCCACGTCGCGCACGGCGACCAGCGCCTGATGCAGCAGCGGGATCGACTGCGACAGGTCGATGATGTGGATGTTCGAGCGCGAGCCGAAGATGTAGCGCTCCATCTTCGGGTTCCAGCGGTGCGTCTGGTGGCCGAAGTGGGCGCCCGCTTCGAGCAGGGTGCGCATGGAGAATTCAGGCAGAGCCATCTGCGTTCAGTCCTTTATCCGATTGATCCGCCGCAGGCGCTTTAAAGGCCGAAGCCCTCGGAACGGAGCGGACCGGATGTCTCCCGGCACGCGCCACGCCTGCGTGTGAAGTGGGCGGGCATGTAGGCGAGATCGGGCGGAAAGGCAAGCTATACGGCGGCTGCTTTTGTTCGAACTCTATATGGCATGGGAATGAACGCCGCTGTTAAAAAGGCCCCGAATGCCACCACCACGCTAACCAGTGAAAACGTAGCGAGGACTATCGACAACGGATCGCCATCTGTTCTAGCGGCAGCTAATGCAGCCGAGCCGGCGATGGTGCAGACTATGGCGTGTAGCAACACAGTCGCGAGAGCTGTGAACGCCACCGACAGGATAAACGCGACTTCTCGATTGGGCGAGCTGTAGCCCAACACCTTAGGCCGCATTAGCGATGTATAGAGCATAAGGCCGTCAAACTTGGCCGCAAAAAACTCCCAAGGCTCGCCTCCATATCTCTCCAATACACTTTGCATCGCAGAATAAAGGAGGGTCAGTGAGCAAAGATGGATCACATAGTTAGCAAACACAGCAGCCATCACGGCCGCCAAAGCTTGTTGGGAAAATAAGCCCAGCGGCACCGAAACTCCAAACGCCTCAAAGCTCTGATCTGTTGGAACCCCGCCAGCGATCACCAAAAATGCGAGAATGAATGTTATTCCATACAGCACATTCAAGCGACCTCTCAGACGTTCGTGCTGTTTTACGATCCCTTCGATATAAGTCGCATCGAGAAAGTACGACGCGTGTCTGTCAGGTGATGATGTGATCTCAAAATCAATCATCGTCCGTCGGACAGGCGTAAGCCACATTGTGGTTGGCGGCGGGCTCATCACCGAATGATCTTGCTGAACACTGATCATCATGCGTCCTCCAGCAGCGTCACCCCCGGCGCCGTCTTCAACGCGCCGCGCACCGCCGCGTCGAGACGGTAGCGGCCGGGCAGGCGGATCTCGACCTCGCGGCGGCCTTCCAGCGCGGCGACGATGCAGACCTCGCCGCCGCGGTCGTCGGCGCGGGCGCGGTCCAGCCGGGCCTTGAGCGCCTCGGCGTCGGCGGCGCGCGAGGAGACGTGCACGCGCAGGCCCGCCGCCGCGTCGTCGATGATGCGGTCCAGCGGCGAGACGTCGTCGCCGAAGTAGCGCACCTCTCCGTCCGCCGCCTTGACGCGGACCTTGACCAGCACCGTCGCGCCCGTCTCAAGCCGGTCGCGGCACTTGCGCAGCTGCTCGGGCGGGAACAGGCATTCGAACTCGCCCGTCGGGTCCGAGAAGGTGACGAAGGCGAACTTCTCGCCCGTGCGCTGGCTGGCGCGCTCCTGACGGCGGCGCACGACGCCGGCCATCTGGAAGGCCTCGTGCCCGCTCTCGGCCAGGGCCTGGACCTCGGCGGCGAAGGTGACGCGGCGGCGCTTCAGGGCCGAGGCCATGTCCTCCAGCGGGTGGCCGGACAGATAGAAGCCAACGGCGGCCAGCTCCTGATCCAGGGCGTCCGGGCCGCTCCACGGCTCGACCGGCTTCAGGCGCGGGCGCGCGGCGTGGGCCTGATCGGCGCCGAACAGGCTGACCTGGCTGGAGGCGCGCTCGGCGGCGACCGACTGGCAATAGGCGATCAACACGTCGGCCTGCTCGACCAGCTGGCGGCGGTTGGGATGGATGGAGTCGAAGGCGCCGGCACGCGCCAGGTTCTCGATGGCGCGCTTGTTCACCGCGCGCGGGTCGACGCGCTCCAGGAAGTCGAAGACGTCGGCGAAGCGGCCGCCGGTCTCCCGCACCTCGACCACGTGGCGCATGGCCTCCAGCCCCACGTTGCGCACGGCGCCCAGGGCATAGAGGACGGCCCCCTCCCCGTCGGTCCACGCGACGTCGAAGTCGGCGGACGAGCGGTTCACGTCGGGCCTTTCGACCTTCACGCCGAAGCGGCGGGCGTCCTGGTAGAACACGGCCAGCTTGTCGGTGTTCGACAGGTCCAGGCTCATGGACGCGGCCATGAACTCGACCGGGTGGTTGGCCTTCAGCCAGCCGGTCTGGAAGCTGATCAGCGCATAGGCGGCGGCGTGCGACTTGTTGAAGCCGTAGCCGGCGAACTTGGCCACCAGGTCGAAGATGCCGCCGGACTGGGCCTCCGGCACGCCCTTCTCGGACGCGCCCGCGATGAAGCGGGCCCGCTGGAAGTCCATCTCCTCCTTCTTCTTCTTGCCCATGGCGCGACGCAGCAGGTCGGCCTCGCCCAGGCTGTAGCCCGCCAGGATCTGGGCGATCTTCATCACCTGCTCCTGGTAGATGATGACGCCGTAGGTCTCGCTGAGCGTCTCCTTCAGCGTGGGATGCAGGTAATCGACCTCGGCGCGGCCGAACTTGCGGTCGATGTAGGTGTCGATCATCTCCATCGGCCCGGGCCGATAGAGGGAGATGAGCGCCGTGATCTCCTCGATGGAGCCGCACCGCATCTTGCGCAGGGTGTCGCGCATGCCCTGGGATTCCAGCTGGAACACGCCGACCGTCTGGCCCGAAGCCATCAGCTCATAGGTCGGCGCGTCGTCCAGCGGCAGGCCGTTCCAGTCGGGCGCGGCGCCGCGCCGCTCCAGGAACTGGCGCGCGCGGTCCAGCACGGTCAGCGTCTTCAGGCCCAGGAAGTCGAACTTCACCAGCCCCGCCGGCTCGACCCACTTCATGTTGAACTGGGTGGCCGGGATGTCGGAGCGCGGATCCTTGTAGAGCGGCACCAGCTCGGTCAGCGGCCGGTCGCCGATGACGATGCCGGCGGCGTGGGTGGAGGCGTTGCGGTACAGCCCCTCCAGCTCCAGCGAGACCTTCAGCAGGTTGGCCACGGCGGGCTCGGCGTCGCGCGCCTCCTTCAGGCGCGGCTCGATCTCGATGGCCTGTTCCAGCGTCGTCGGATTGGCCGGGTTGTTCGGCACCATCTTGCAGAGGCGGTCGACCTGGCCCAGCGGCATCTGCAGCACGCGGCCGACGTCGCGCAGCACGGCGCGGGCCTGCAACGTGCCGAAGGTGATGATCTGGGCCACGCGATCGTCGCCGTAGTGCTGCTGCACATAGGCGATGACCTCCTCGCGCCGCTCCTGACAGAAGTCGATGTCGAAGTCGGGCATGGAGACCCGCTCGGGGTTCAGGAACCGCTCGAACAGCAGGCCGAACCGCAAGGGGTCCAGGTCGGTGATGGTCAGGGCCCACGCCACCAGCGAGCCGGCGCCCGAGCCGCGGCCCGGGCCCACGGGGATGCCGTGCGCCTTGGCCCATTTGATGAAGTCGGCCACGATCAGGAAGTAGCCGGGGAAGCCCATCTGGGTGATGATCCCGACCTCCCACTCCAGCCGGTTCCAATAGTCCTCCTCGGGCGCGGCGGGCACCACCTGCTTCAGCCGGACCTTCAGCCCCTCGCGCGCCTGATGCAGCAGCTCGTCCGGCTCGGTGCGGCCGTCGCCCGTGTCGAAGCGCGGCAGGATGGGGGCGCGGGTCTTGACCAGGAAGGCGCAGCGCCGCGCGATCTCCAGCGTGGAGTCGCAGGCCTCGGGCAGGTCGGCGAACAGCTGGCGCATGGCCGTGGGCGGCTTGAACCAGTGCTGGTCGGTGATGCGGCGGCGATCCTCCTGACCCACGAAGGCGCCGTCGGCGATGCACAGAAGCGCGTCGTGGCTGCGCGCCTGGGTGGCTTTGGCGTAGTGGACGTCGTTGGTGGCGACCAGCGGCACGTCATTCGCATAGGCCCAGGCGACCAGGCCGGCTTCGGCCTGCGCCTCCTCCGGCCGGCCGTGGCGTTGCAGCTCGACGTAGAAGCGGTCGCCGAAGACGCGGGACATCTCGGTCAGGGCGGCGTGGGCGTCGGCCTCCCTGCCCTGCACGAACAGGGGGTCGACCGGGCCGTCGGGGCCGCCGGACAGCAGGATCAGCCCGGCGTTGCGCTCCACCACGCGGGACCAGGGCACGCAGGGCTCGATCGCGTCGTCGGCGTTCAGATAGGCGGCGGACGACAGGTCGCACAGATTCAGCCAGCCGTCCTCGTCCTGGGCGATCAGCACCACGGTGGCGCAGCGGGCCCAGCGGGCGGCGACCTGACCGCCGAGGCCCGAAACCGGCAGGGCGCAGGCGATCAGGGGCTGGACGCCGGCGTCGCGCGCGGCCTGGCTGAACTCCAGCGCGCCGAACAGGTTGGCCCGGTCGGCCACGCCCACGGCGGGCATGCCGGCCTCGGCCGCCATCTTCGGGATTTTGCCGGCCTTCAGCGCGCCTTCCAGCAGCGAATAGGCCGAGCGCACCCGCAGGTGCACGAATCCCGTCGATCCCGCCGTCGCCTCGCTCACGCCGTCACCCGCTTCATGGCCCGATCAGACCGCGAGTCGGCCCCGGATGTGGACTCCGTGCACGTCGTGGACTCCAGCTGAAAAAATGGGTGCACTGAGTCCACCGAGTCCACATCGCGCCGCGTCGATCCCGGCGCGGACGCCCGCCTTCAGGCGTGCGCCATCAGCGCCACCTGCCACGCCATCCAGACGAAACCGCCGCAAGACGCCAGCGCCATCCCCTCACGCATCCACCGCACCATCGGACAGTCCCCAGAAATGATGTTCCGGAAATGTTCTATGTTCTGGTTTGGTTCCCGTCAAGCCGCATCCGGTCCGGATTAGTCGGCGAGGTGTACCGCGCCCCGCGCGACCCGGATTGTTCGAACTTTCGAGTAGATCCAAAGACCGAGCGTCACCAGCATGCCGAACATCACGGCCTGGATGGCCAATATGACCGGCAACATCAGCACCGGCAGAAGCGCTAGCAGAATTCCGCCGCCCTCGACCGGTTGACCGTTGACCATCATTGGAGCGCCGGCGGCGACGGCGATGACGCTGATCAAGAGGAACAGCGGGACGAAAATGGCGCCCGCGCCGAGCAGGTAGCCGACAGCCACGAGCTTGAAGAGCCCACCGAGCCGGACTTGGCCGTCCCCCTTCGTTTCGATCTCCATCCGGCCCTCCTCCCCTTCGCAAACGCCTTCAACGGGCACTGCCTGAGCCCACTTAGTACGCCTGGCTCTCCGCCGGCCGCTCCTCCAGGTGCCCGTCCTTGAGCGCGAAGACGCGGTCCATGTGGCCCGCCAGTTCCATGTTGTGGGTGGCGATCAGGGCGGCGACGCCGGTGGCCTTCACCCGGGCGCGCAGGTCGTCGAAGACGGCCTGGCTGGTCGTGGGGTCAAGGTTGCCGGTCGGCTCGTCGGCCAGGAGCAGCCGGGGCGCGTTGCCCAGGGCGCGGGCGATGGCGACGCGCTGCTGCTCGCCGCCCGACATCTGGGCCGGCTGGTGCGTCAGGCGTTCGCCCAGACCCAGCGAGGTCAGCGTCTCCTCGGCGCGACGGCGCGCCTCGGCCTCTCCCATCCCGGCGATGCGCATCGGCAGGGCGACGTTGTCGCGGGCGTCGAACTCCGGCAGCAGGTGGTGGAACTGGTAGACGAAGCCGATCTTGAACAGGCGCAGCTTCGTGCGCGCGCGCTCGTCAAGCGAGCCCACGTCCTGACCGTCGATGGCGATGGAGCCTTCGGTCGGGCGCTCCAGCAGGCCGGCGGCGTGCAGCAGCGACGACTTGCCCGAGCCGGACGGCCCGATCAGGCCCACGACCTCGCCCGGAAAGACGTCCAGATCGACGCCCTTCAACACCGTGAGGCCACCCGAGCCGGTGGCGTAGGTGCGCGTGACGCCGCGCACCGAGAGGACGGGTTCACTCATAACGCAGCGCCTCCACCGGATCGAGGCGACTGGCCCGCCACGACGGCAGGAAGGCCGCCAGGCACGAGGCGCCGACGGCCAGCACCGCCACCCAGAAGACGTCGCCCATGTCGACCAAGGCCGGCACGGCGTCCAGCATGTAGACCTCGGCGTTGAACAGCTGGACCCCCAGCAGCCCCTCCAGGAAGTGCTGGATCGCGGCGATGTTCAGGCAGAACAGCAGGCCCAGGGTGATGCCCGCCGCGGTGCCCGCGATGCCGATGGTGGCCCCGGCGATGAAGAAGACCCGCAGCATGGAGGCGGGGCTGGCCCCGACGGTGCGCAGCACGGCGATGTCGCGCGTCTTGTTCTTCACCAGCATGACGATGCCGGAGATGATGTTCAGCGTGGCGATGACGACCAGCATTCCCAGAATGATGCTCATGGCCACGCGCTCGACCTGAAGCGCGCCCCAGAAGGCGGCGAGGCTCTGGCGCCAGTCGGTGACCAGCGTGCCCGGGCCGCCCGCGTCGCGCACGGCGGGCAGCAGGCGCTCGACCCGGTCGGGCTCGGTGACCTTCAGCTCCACTACGTCCCACAGGCCTTCCTTGCCGAAGAACAGCTGGGCCTGCTCCAGCGGCATGAAGACGTAGGCGCGGTCGAAATCCGCCGCGCCGGACGAGAAGACGCCGCCGACGACGTAGGTCTTCTCCTGCCCGCCCAGGTTGCCGAAGGCGCTGTCGGCGCCCGTGGGGGAATACAGGGTGATGGGAGAGCCGACGCCCACGCCCAGCTGCTGGGCCAGCGCCTTGCCGATCAGAATGTTGTCGCCGCCCCAGTCGCCCTTGCCGAACGACGCCTTGGCCGCGTCGTCCAGGCTGGCGTAGACGAAGCGCATGGAGTCCAGATCCTGGGGCTTGATGCCGCGCACCAGCCCGCCCGTGACCTGCCCGCCCGCGCGGAACATGGCGGCGGATTCGACCAGGGGGGTGACGCTGACGACCTCCGGCACGGCGGCGATGCGCTCCAGCCGCTGCTCGCGGTCGTCGGCGGTCAGCATCTGGCCCTGGACGTACATGTGGCCGTTGAAGCTGAGCATCCGGCTGAGCAGCTCGGAGCGGAAACCGGCCATGATGCTCATCACCGAGATCAGCACGGTGACCGCCAGCATGATTCCGATGAAGCTGATCCAGGCGATCAGGGCGACGCCGCCCTCCTTGCGGCGGGCGCGCAGATAGCGCATCGCCAGGCCGATCTCCCAGGCGGCGAAGGGGCCGGCGCCCTTCACGCGGTCAGCCTTTCGATCGCCTGGGCCAGCGGCACGGAGACCTTTTCGCCCGTGGCGCGGCGCTTCAGCTCGACCACGCCGTCGGCCAGCCCCTTGGGCCCGATGGTCAGCTGCCACGGCACGCCGATCAGATCGGCGGTCGCGAACTTGCCCCCCGGGCGTTCGTCGGTGTCGTCGTACAGCACGTCCTTGCCCAGCGATTCCAGCTGCTTGACGGCGTCTTCGCAAGCGGCGGAGCAGGCGTCGTCATTGGCGCGCAGGTTGATGACCACGACGTCGAAGGGCGCCACGGCGTCGGGCCAGATGATGCCGCCCTCGTCATGGCTGGCCTCGATGATCGCGCCCAGCAGGCGCGACACGCCGACGCCATAGCTGCCCATGTGCACCTCGGCGTCCTGACCGTCCGGCCCGGCGACCTTGGCCTTCATCGGGGCCGAGTATTTGGTCCCGAAGTAGAAGATGTGGCCCACCTCGATGCCGCGCGCGGTCAGGCGGTCGGCCTCGGCCGTCTGGTCCTCGAAGGCGGAGGCGTCGTGCATTTCCTCGGTGGCGGCGTACAGCGACGTCCGGCCGTCGACGACGCTTTGCAGGTCGTCCCAGTCCACGTCGGCGCCGGGGGCGGGCATCTCGACCAGCTTGCGGTCGCAGAACACCTGGCTCTCGCCCGTGTCGGCCAGGACGATGAACTCGTGGCTCAGGTCGCCGCCGATCGGGCCCGTGTCCGCGCGCATCGGCACGGCCTTCAAACCCATGCGGGCGAAGGTGTTCAGATAGGCCACGAACATCCGGTTGTAGGCCCGCCGCGCCGACGCCTCGTCCACGTCGAAGGAATAGGCGTCCTTCATCAGGAACTCGCGCCCGCGCATCACGCCGAAGCGGGGGCGGCGCTCGTCGCGGAACTTCCACTGGATGTGAAACAGGTTCAGCGGCAGGGCCTTGTAGCTCTTCACATAGGCCCGGAAGATGTCGGTGATCATCTCCTCGTTGGTGGGGCCGTACAGCAGTTCGCGCTCGTGCCGGTCGGTGATGCGCAGCATCTCGGGGCCGTAGGCGTCGTAGCGCCCGGACTCACGCCACAGGTCGGCCAGCTGCAGGGTGGGCATCAACAGCTCGACGGCGCCCGCCCGCACCTGCTCCTCGCGCACGATCTGCTCGATCTTCTTCAGCACCCGCAGGCCCAGCGGCAGCCAGGCGTAGATGCCGGCGGCCTCCTGTTTGATCAGGCCGGCGCGCAGCATCAGCTGATGCGAGACGATCTGGGCGTCCGAGGGCGCCTCTTTCAGCGTGGGCAGGAAATAGCGCGACAGGCGCATGGTCGGGCATCCGGGCAGGCGGGAGGTGGGCCGCCAGCTTTAGCCGGGTCGGCGGGGCGAAAGCTAGGCCATCGATCCTCCCCCGCCCTTCGCGGGGGAGGGGGACCGCGAAGCGGTGGAGGGGGCGACCCCACGCACCGGCCGTGGCCCCGCCCCCTCCACCATTCGGATGGTCCCCCTCCCCCGTTCGCTACGCTCCGGAGGAGGATTTCGGCGTCAGCGGATGTTCGGCAGGGGCAGCCAGCCCGTGCCGATCAGCACCATGATGACCGCCCAGACGATCGCCGCGACCCAGGTCGTGGTGATGAACTTCTTCTTCAGGTTCGGGTTCACCGGCGCGCCCCACTGGCCGCCGTCGGTCGGGCGCTCCTGATCCTGCTGGCTCATGCCCAGCGGCAGGACGGCGAACAGCACCGTCCACCAGCAGGTCAGATAGATCGCGCCCATGGTGATCGGGCCGATGGGAAAGTCCATCAGTGCGCGCCCTCCTTGGGGCTTTCCATCAGTTCGACCAGGACGCCGCCCATGTCCTTGGGATGCAGGAAGATGATCGGCGTCCCGTGGGCGCCGATGCGCGGCTCGCCCGTGCCCAGAATGGTCGCGCCCCGGGCCCGCAGGGCGTCGCGCGCGGCCAGGACGTCCTCGACCTCGAAACAGACGTGGTGCTGACCGCCCTTGGGGTTCTTGGCCAGGAAGCCGTGAATCGGGCTGTCGTCGCCCAGCGGCTCGATCAGCTCGATCTGGCTGTTGGGCAGGTCGACGAAACAGACCCGCACGCCCTGCGCCGGCAGGTCGAACGGCGCGTGCGCCTTCGTCGCGCCCAGCAGGTCGCGGTACAGGGCCACCGAGGCCTCGATGGACGGGGTGGCGACCCCGACGTGGTTCAGGCGTCCGATCATGGCTGAGCTTTAGCTCCCGAAACGGTTGGCGCGAAAGCGGGACCTAGAGCCGCAGCACGATCGTCTCGACGATCGGACGGCGGTCCCAGACGTGCTGGCTGGCCTTCTTCAGCGTCCGCGCGACGGCCTGTTCGATCACGGCCTCGTCCTCCAGCGCCTCACCCTTCAGCTTGCGGACGGTCTGTTCGACGCGCTCGGCCATGTCGTCCAGGATGTCGCCCAGCGGGCGGTCGGCGTCGCCGGGCAGGCCCAGGCCGCGCACGTCGATGTCGCTGACGATGCGGCCGCGCTTGTCCAGGGCGAAGCTGACGATCAGCACGCCGTTGTTGGACGCGTGACGCCGCTCGCGCAGGGCCTCGCCCGCCTCCTCGACCAGCATGCCGCCGTCGACGAACAGGCGCGCGGACGGAACCTCGTCGATGATGACCGCCGGACCGGGGGCCAGGCGCACCATGTCGCCGTCGCGCGGGGTGATCGCCTGGGGCACCTGCATGTCCTTGGCCAGCAGGGCGTGTTCGGCGATGTGGCGACGCATGCCGTGCGTCGGCACCGCGATCTGCGGACGAACCCACTGGTACATGAGCTTCAGCTCGTCGCGGCAGGGGTGGCCGGAGACGTGGATGCCAGGGTGATCCTTGTCGGTATAGATGCGCACGCCGCGCTCCGACAGGCGGTCCTGCAGGCGGCCGATCGGCACCTCGTTGCCCGGGATGATGCGCGACGAGAAGATGCAGTGGTCGCCCGGCCCCAGCTTGATGAAGGGGTGGCTGCCGTCCGCCACGCGCGACAGGGCGGCGCGGGGTTCGCCCTGGCTGCCGGTGCACAGATACAGGATCTGGTCGGCGGGCCAGATGCGCGCCTCCTGCTCGGTCAGGAAGGGCTTCACGTCGGCCAGCATGCCGACCGACTTCGCCGCCGCGGTGATGCGGTGCATCGACCGGCCGGCCAGGGCGACCCGGCGTCCGGCCTGCTCGGCGGCGTGGATCACGCTGTCCATGCGCGCGACGTTGGAGGCGAAGCAGCCGACGGCCACCCTGCCCTTCAGTTCGGAGATCAGCGCGGCCAGCGCGGTCCGCACCTCGCCCTCGGAGCCGGCCACGCCGTCCTGAAAGACGTTGGTGGAGTCGCACACCATGGCCAGGACGCCCTCGTCGCCCAGGCGCTTCAGCCCCTCGACGTCGGTGTTCGAGCCCAGCACGGGATCGTCGTCCAGCTTCCAGTCGCCGGTATGGAAGACGGTGCCCAACGGGGTCTTGATCGCCAGACCGCTGGGCTCGGCGATCGAGTGGGTCATGGTGACCATCTCGATGTGGAACGGGCCCAGGTCGACCGAGCCGCCCACGTCGACCAGATGGATCGGCGCGTCGTCGATGCCGGCGTCGCGCAGCTTTTCGCGCACCAGATAGGCGGTGAAGGGCGTCGCGTAGATCGGCGCTTTCAGCCGCGGCCACAGCCACGGCAGGCCGCCGATGTGATCCTCGTGCGCGTGGGTGACCACGATGCCCAGGATGGTCTCGCCTTCCAGCGCGGTCGGGTCGGGCACGATGATGTCCACGCCCGGCGTTGTCAGGTCGCCGAAGGTCACGCCGACGTCGACGATGATCCACTTGCGGTCGTGCGCCGGACCGAAGCCGTAGGCGTTGAAGTTCATGCCGATCTCGTTCGACCCGCCAAGCGGCAGGAAGACGAGTTCGTTCGTTGTGTCAGTCATTCAGTCTCTCGGAAGCCGCGGTGCGGCGGGATGGGCCGGTCGGCCCGAATTCTTTGGGAGCCCTATCGACGCGGACGTGGTCGAAGGCGTGGCGCGTCGCGTCGGCGACGTCGCGGCCCGCTGCAGAGGTGGCGACGAATCGACGAATTTTCAAGTTTGGAGGCGACCGGCGCCGTGATCGCGCGGGGCGTTGCGACGTTGAATCTCCAGAAGGCCGCGGATGGTCAGGTCGGAATCGAAGTGGTCGACGGCGTCGGTGGCGCCTTCGAACAGGCTGGCCACGCCGCCGGTGCCGATGACGGTCATGGGCCGGCCCCACTCGGCCTTGATGCGCGCCACCAGGCCCTCGATCAGGGCGACGTATCCCCAGAAGACGCCGGACTGCATGTTGGACACCGTGTCCTTGCCGATCACGCGGTCGGGCTTCTGGATGGCGATCCGCGGCAGCATGGCCGCCGCCTCGTGCAGCGCCTGCAGACTCAGGTTGATGCCCGGCGCGATCACGCCGCCCTCGAACGCGCCGTCGGACGCGACGACGTCGAAGGTGGTGGCCGTGCCGCTGTCGATGACGATCAGGTCGCCGGGATATTTCAGATGCGCGCCGACCGCGTTGACCAGCCGGTCGGCGCCCGCCTCGGTCGGTTTCAGGATGCGCGCCTGGATGCCCAGGTCGACGCCGGGATCGCCGATCACCAGCGGCTCGGCGTTCAGGTACCGACGCGACAGGTTCCGCAGGTTGAAGATCGACTGCGGCACGACCGACGAGATGATGCAGGTCGTCAGCGCCTTCAGCGCCAGCCCGCGCATCGACAGCAGCTGCGCCAGCCAGACGGCGTATTCGTCTGCGGTGCGCGTGCTCTCGGTCGCTGTGCGCCACTGGGCGATCCAGTCCGCGCCGTCGTGGACCGCGAACAGGGTGTTGGTGTTGCCTTGCTCGATGGCCAGCAGCATCAGGCGCCCTCCCCGAAAAACACGTCGCCCGCAGATATCAGCCGCAGCGTCCCGTCGGCCAGACGCAGCCGCAGCGCCCCGTCGTCGGCCAGGCCCTCAGCCGTGCCTTGGACCATCTCATGCCCCAGCCGGGCGACGGCAGGCCCGCCCAGACCTTGGGCGCGTGCGGCCCAGGCGTCGCGGATGGGGGCGAAGCCGTAGCGTTCCCATCGCTCCCACCAGGCGTCGAAAGCCTGGGCCAGCAGATCGAGCGCCGCGTCCGGCGACGGGGCATAGGCGACGTCGGCGCGCAGGGCGCGGGCCACTGAAGTGGCGGGCCGCTCCACGTCGTCCGGCGCGTGGGCCAGGTTCACGCCGATGCCGACCGCCAGCCACAGCCCCCCCGCCGGATGCGCGCCGGATTCCAGCAGGATCCCGCACGCCTTCTGGCCGTCGATCATGACGTCGTTGGGCCATTTGATGCGCACGCGCGGGGGCTCGACGAACGCGGCGATCAGCTCGTGCGCGGCCAGAGCGGCGACGAAGGTGACCTGGGCCGCCTCAGCCGGCGGTCGGCGCGTGACGGCCAGCAGGGTGGCGGCCAGATTGCCCGTCTCGCTGAACCAGGCGCGGCCGCGGCGCCCCCTGCCCGCCGTCTGGCGACGAGCGGTGATCCAGACGGGGGCCAGACGCCCGCCCTCGGCCAGACGACGCGCCTCGGCGTTGGTGGAGTCGACCTCGTCGAGACGCAGGATCTCGACCGGCGACTGGGTCATCCGGCGCCGTAGCCGCCGGCGGCGGCGCGGGTCAGCGGCTCAAGCCACGTCAGACCGACGATCACCAGCGGGAAGGCGAAGGCGGCGCCGGCCAGGGCGATGGTCTTCGCCTCGATCGGGGCCTTGTCGGTGGCCTCGACGCCCTCGGGCGCCGGATCGAACCACATCAGCTTGATGATCCGCAGGTAGTAGAAGGCGGCCACGACCGAGGCGACCAGACCGGCGGCGGCGACCTGCCAGTAGCCGGCGTCGGCGGCCGCGCCGAAGACGTAGTACTTGCCCCAGAAGCCCGAGAACGGCGGCATGCCCAGCACCGACAGAGACAGCACCGTCAGGGCGATCGCGGTCAGCGGCTTGTCCTTCTTCAGACCCGCAAGGTCGGCGATCCTGCGAATCGGACGGCCGCCGCGCGACAGGCTCAGCAGGATGGCGAAGAAGCCGAACTGATCGATGACGTACAGCGTCATGAACATCAGCATGGCCTGCACGCCCGCCGTCGTGCCGGCGGTCAGGCCCAGCAGGGCGTAGCCGATGTTGGCGATCGACGAATAGGCCAGCAGTCGCTGCAGATCCTTCTGCGCCAGACCGCCGAAGGCGCCGACGACGAAGCTGATCAGCGAGATCAGCACCAACACCTGGGCCCACTGGTCGTGGATGCCGCCGAACCCCTGGTCCAGCACGCGCGCGATCAGCACCATGGCCGCCAGCTTGGGCGCCGTGGCGAACAGGGCCACGACGGGCGTCGGGGCACCTTCGTAGACGTCGGGCGTCCACATGTGGAACGGCGCGGCGGAGACCTTGAACGCCAGGCCGCACAGCAGGAAGACCAGGCCGAAGATCAGGCCCGGTCCCGGATCGGCCGAGGCGACGGAGGCGACGTCCTCGAACCGCATGGAGCCGGTGAAGCCGTAGACCAGGCTGGCGCCGTACAGCAGCAGGCCCGACGACAGGGCGCCCAGCACGAAATACTTCAGCCCCGCCTCGGACGCCTTCAGGTCGTCGCGGTGGAAGGCCGCCAGCACATAGAGCGCCAGAGAGTGCAGCTCGATGCCGACGTAGAGGCTGATCAGGTCACCCGAGGACGCCATCATCGCCATGCCGACGGAGGCCAGCACGATCAGGATCGGCGCCTCGAACCGCGCGATGCGCGCGCGGTGCATCCAGCCGTCGGTCAGGACGATGGCGACCGCCGCCGACAGGAAGATCGCCACCTTGCCGAACACCGACAGGGGATCGGACACGAAGGCGCCGGCGAAGGCCGCGCCCAGCGGCGCATGGGCGGCCACGGCGGCGCCGGCGACCAGCAGCAGCACGCTGAGCGTCGAGATCAGGCGCGCGGACTTCTCGCCCAGAAAGGCGCCGAGCATCAGCAGCACCATGGCGCCGATCGCCAGCGTCAGCTCCGGCGCGGCGATGTGCAGGGCGGGGATCAGGTCGGTCATCTTAAGGTCTCAGCCCCCGATCGCGGCGCGATAGGCGCTGGTCACGCCTTCGACGGACGCGGCGGTCACGTCCAGAACCAGGCCGGGTTGCACGCCCAGCCACAGGGTGCCGACGATCAG
>CALRWJ020000003.1:0-196842 GCA_943371835.1 Afipia felis
GGCGGCGGCTTCCTGCCGGGCCTGCTGCGCGGCCTTGCGGCGCTCGGCCTGCGGACCCAGCACCAGGGCCTGATAAGCGATGAGGAAGATCGCCGCGACGACCACGAAGATGATCGTGTTGCGGCCGTTGTCGTCTTTCATGGAGATCAGGCGTCCTGAACGGAGTGCGGGGCGGGCTTCGTCTCGGGCCGCGCGGTCGCCAGCCTTGTAAGGGCGGCGGCGACGTCGTCAAGCAAACGGGACCACTCGCGGCCCGGCGTGCCCATGCGCGCGACCAGAACATAGTCGCGGCCCGGCAGCCCGTGGAGAGGGATCAGCGCGCGCGCCGCCTCGCGCAGCCGCCGCTTGGCGCGGTTTCTGACCACCGCCCCGCCGATCTTGCGCGTGGCGGTGAAGCCGACGCCGATCGCGGCGTCGCCGTCGGCGCGGTCCAGACACTGGATCACCACGCCGCCCCTGGCCTCGGAACGACCTTTGGCGGCCGCCAGAAACTGGGGCCGCTTGGTCAGGCGTCGAATTTTCGGGGCTTCGTCCATCGGTCCTCCCCGTGGGAGGGCGTCAGGCCGCTCAGGCCGTCAGGCGCTTGCGGCCCTTGGCGCGACGGCGCGCGACGATCTTCTGGCCGTTCTTCGTGGCCATGCGCGCGCGGAAGCCGTGACGGCGCTTGCGCACGAGTCGGGACGGCTGATAGGTCCGCTTCACGGTCGGCTCCAGAAACAAGTGGGCGGGCGGAACATTCTGACGAGCGTCCGCCGCGGGAGGCGGGCGTATAGGGCCATCGGGGCGGGGCTGTCAACGCCGCGCGGCCGATCGGTCGGAGGATCGCGGGACGGAATGGCCAGGCTGCGTCGGTTTCTGCCGCTTCTCATCGTGCTGGCGGCCCTGGCCCTGGTGTTCGCCATGGGGTGGAACCGCTACCTGTCGCTGGCCACCGTGCGCGACCACGGCGCCTTTCTGACGGACTTCGTCCAGCGCAACTATGTGCTGTCGCTGCTGCTGCTGATCCTGATCTTCGCCGCCATGACCGCCAGCGTCGTGCCCGGCGTGGTCTTCATCACTCTGACGGCCGGCTATCTGTTCGGGCCGTGGGTCGGGGGCGTCGCCACCGCCTTCGCCGCCACCGTGGGCGCCCTGGGCGTCTATGCCGTCGGCCGCACGGCGCTGGGCGAAAGCTTCCGGCGGCGCGCCAAGGCGGGCGATTCCGGCCTGATGCGCAAGATCTGCGACGGCGTGGACCGCGACGCCTTCTGGTACGTGCTGGTGGCGCGCCTGGTCGTCAGCGTGCCCTTCCACCTGATCAACGTGGCCGCGGGCCTGGTGGCGGCGCCCATCCGTCCCTATGCGCTGGCCACCTTCATCGGCCTGCTGCCCGCGCACGTCATCTATTGCTGGATCGGATCGGGCCTCAACGAGGTGCTGGAGAACGACCCCGATCCGGACGTCGCCTCGCTGTTCTCGGAGTTCATGTGGCCGCTGATGGGCGTGGCCTTCCTGTCCATCCTTCTGCCGCTGATGCTGAAGCTGGTCCAGGCCCGGCGCGCGAAGGCGGGGTCGACGTGACGGCGTCCGAGGTCCTGTCGCGCCTGCGCGCGCGCTGGCCCCGCTCGCGCACCGAGGGCCGGGGGCTGGCGTGGCGGCTGCTGCTGCTGACCGCGGTCTTCACCCTGGGCGTCGAGATCCTGATCGTGGCCCCCGGCGCGGCCTCGTTCCACGAGCGCTGGCTGCAGGATCGGCTGCAGGCCGCCGAGCTGGCCTCGGTCGGCGTCGAGGCCCTGCCCTACTCCATGGTCGAGGACGACACCGCCGACGAACTGCTGACCATCGGCGGCGTGCAGGCCGTGGTCGTGGGCGAACAGGGTGTGCGGCGCCTGCTGCTCCAAGCCCCCAACCTGCCGCGCGCGCCCGAGCTGATCGACCTGCGCCGGCGCGGCACCATGACCCGGCTGGCCGACCCGTGGCGCACCCTGTTCGGCCACCCCGACCGGTCGCTGCGGGTCCAGGCGCGGCCGCGCTATCGCTCCGGCGACTACATCGAGATCCTGGTGCGCGCCGAGCCGCTGAAGCGCGAGCTGGCGGCCTATCTGGCCAACAGCCTGCTGCTGTCGCTGCTGCTGTCGGCGCTGGCGGGGGGGCTGCTCTATCTCGGTCTGGCGGTCCTCGTCCTGCGCCCCCTGCGCCGCGTGACCCAGGCGATCGAGGCCTTCGCCGCCGATCCGGAGGGCACGCCCGCCCCGCCGTCCGACCGCCATGACGAGATCGGTCAGGTCGAGCGCGAACTGGCGCGGATGCAGGAAGAGGTGCGCCAGTCGCTGCGCAGCCGCGCCCGTCTGGCCGCGCTGGGCGAGGCGGTCGCCAAGATCAACCACGACCTGCGCAACATGCTGACGTCGGCCCAGATCGCGTCCGAGAACCTGTCCGCCTCGTCCGACCCCCAGGTGGCCAAGGCGGTCCCCCGGCTGGAGCGCGCGCTGGGCCGTGCCGCCGCCCTGACCCGCAACGTGCTGGACTACGGCAAGTCGGAAGAGCCCGCGGCCCAGACCCAGCGTCTGGCCCTGGCGCCCGCCGTCGCCGCCGCCGCCGAGGACGCGGGCCTGGGCGACGGGGTGAAGCTGACCAAATCCATCCCGGCCCGCTTCGCCGTCGAGGCCGATCCGGACCAGCTGAACCGCATCCTGGTGAACCTGTTCCGCAACGCGCGACAGGCCATCGAGGGCGACGCCGCGCGCAAGGCCGCCGGACGCGGTCCGGGCCGCGTGCGCGTCTTGGCCGAACAGGACGCAGGGGTCAGCCTGATCCGCATCGCCGACGACGGTCCCGGCATTCCGGAACGCGTCCGCGCGCGCCTGTTCCAGCCCTTCGTCACCGGCGCGGGGCCCGACGGCACGGGCCTGGGCCTGTCGATCGCGCGCGAGCTGGCGATCGGTCACGGCGGCGACCTGAGGCTGGTCGAGACCGGCCCGGACGGCACCGTTTTTGAACTGGCGCTGCCGTCGTGAGTTTTCGCTCCATCGGCCGGCGCGTCGCCGGCGCAAAGAGGGAGAATCCGATGCGTTTCCTGCTCGCCGCCGCCGCCGTGGCCGCCTTGGCCACCCCCGTCCTGGCCCAGGACCCCACCGACCCCAACGGCGACCGCCGCACCCACCAGCTGAACGCCGAGGTCGCCGCCCGCCTCAAGGCCCAGGACGAGGCCGAGGCCCGCGCCCAGGCCGACTATCAGGCCGCCCAGGCCAAGTATGAGTCCGACATGGCCGCCCATCGCGCCGCCATGGCCCGCTGGGAGGCCTGCAACGCCGGCGACCAGAGCGCCTGCGCCACGCCCGGCGCCTGATTGATCGGACGGCATGACGGGCTTACGAGGCCCGTCA
Source organism: Afipia felis (assembly GCA_943371835.1). Classification (GTDB taxonomy): domain Bacteria; phylum Pseudomonadota; class Alphaproteobacteria; order Caulobacterales; family Caulobacteraceae; genus Brevundimonas. The sequence continues at coordinate 3,366 of CALRWJ020000003.1, forward strand.
TGTCCTCCCCCGACCTTTCCGCCCAGCCGTCCGGCCCGCCCGTGGGCCGCGTCATCGCCATGCCGTCCGACACCAACCCCGAAGGCGACATCTTCGGCGGCTGGCTTCTTGCGCACATGGACCTGGCCGGAGCCACGCCCGCCTTCGAGCGCGCCCAAGGCCGCTGCGTCACCGTGGCGGTCGACGCCATGGTCTTCCACCAGCCCGTCGCGGTCGGCGACGAGGTGTCCATCCATGCCCGCGTCGTCTCCACGGGCCGCACCTCGGTGCGGGTGCACGTCGAGGCGTGGAAGCGGGCGCGCGCCCAGGCCCACGCCCAGTCGGTGCGGGTGACCGAGGGGGTCTTCACCTACGTCGCCATCGACGCCGAGCGCCGTCCGCGCCTCCTGCCGCCGATCGCCGAATGACCGTCGTCGTCCTGACGCCCGATCCGGGCGACCCCTCCTACGCCGGCCAGTGGCCCGACGTGCTGGCCCGCCACCAGGCGGCTCTGGCGACCCAGGGCGTGACCTCGCGGTCCGAGCCTTGGACGGACCACGTCGAAAGCGGCGCGGAACTGGCTGAGGCGCCCCTGGTGCTGCCGCTGGTCGCCTGGGGCTATCACCGCGACCACGCCCGCTGGACCGCCGCCTGCGCCGCCTGGGCGCGCGACGGCGTGCGGATGATGAACCCGCCCGGGGTGCTCCGCTGGAACTCCGACAAGTCCTACCTCGCTCGACTGGCCGAGCGCGGCGTGCCGATCCCGCCCACGGTCTGGGCCGACGCCCCGACGCAGGCCGACGTGGACGCCGCCTTCGACCGCTTCGGGGCGGATCAGCTGGTGGTGAAGCCCCGCGTCTCCGGCGGCGCGTGGAAGACCCTGCGCCTGTCGCGCGACCAGGCCCTGATCGGCGCGCCGGACGGCCCGGCCCTGATCCAGCCCTATCTGCCGTCGATCGAGACCGAGGGCGAGACCAGCCTGCTGTTCTTCGACCGCCGCTTCAGCCACGCGGTGCGCAAGACGCCGGTCCCGGGCGAGTTCCGCATCCAGGTCCAGTTCGGCGGCCGCTACGAGAGCGTCACGCCCACGGCGGAAGCGCTGGTCCTGGCCGAGACGGTGCTCGCGACCATCGACGAGGACCTGCTCTACGCCCGCATCGACATGGCCCGCGGCCCGGGCGGCGGCTGGCTTCTGATGGAGGCGGAGCTGATCGAGCCGGACCTTTATCTGGCGCAGGCGCCGGACGGCGGGGCGGCGTTCGCGCGGGCCGTCGCGGGCCGTCTCTAGGCCGGCAGCTCCACGAACTCCCCCCGGCTCGGGCACAGGTCGGAGATCACGCACGCCTCGCACTTCGGCCGCCGGGCCAGGCAGGTGTAGCGCCCGTGCAGGATCAGCCAGTGGTGCGCCTTGGGCAGCCACGCCTCCGGCACGACTTCGTGCAGCTGCGCCTCGACCTTGTCGGGCGTCGCGGCGTTCGCCAGCCCCAGCCGGTGCGAGACGCGGAACACGTGGGTGTCCACCGCGATGGCCGGTTCGATGCCAAGCTCGTTCAGCACCACGCTGGCGGTCTTGCGGCCCACGCCCGGCAGGGCCTGCAGGTCCGCCCGGTTCAGCGGCACCTGCCCCCCATGCTTTTCCAGCACGATCCGGCTCAGCGCGATGACGTTCTTCGCCTTGTTTCGGTAAAGCCCGATGGAGGCGATGAAGGGGATCAGCCCCGCCTCGCCCAGCGCCAGCATCTTCTCCGGCGTGTCGGCGACGGCAAACAGTTTCGCGGTCGCCTTGTTGACGCTGACGTCGGTCGCCTGGGCCGAGAGAGCGACGGCCACCGTCAGGGTGTAGGGATCGGTGAAGTCCAGCTCGGTCTTCGGTTCCGGCATCACGGCCGACAGCCGATCGAAGATCGCCTCCACCCGGTCCTCATCCGGCGGCCAGCCCAGCCGCCGCGGGGCCGACTTGGGGGTCTTCGCCTTGCGGGGGCGCACGGGCGGCTGATCGCTCACGCCTCGCCCCCCAGCGCCGCCGCGGCCTGACGCGCCGCGCGCTCCCCCTCCATCCAGGCGCCGTGCGCCGTGCCATAGAAGTCGGCCGAGGTCGCCTCGCCGGCGACGAAGATGCGATCTTCGATCGGCCGGGCCAGTGCCTGCCGCGCCCCGGCGCGCCCCGGCAGGACGTGCGAATAGGAGCCGCGCGACCACGGCGCCGCCCCCCACCGCGTCTCGGCGACCAGGCTCAGCCGCTTCCGCATGTCGGACCCCAGCAGGTTCACCAGTTCGTCCACCGCGAAGGCGAAGCCCGAGCCCGGCCCCTCGGCCTCCAGCCCGCGCGCCAGCTCTCCCCCCAAATAGGTCTCGATCAGCGGCCGGCCGAAGGGACGCAGGTGGTGCCCCCCCGTGTCCCGGGCGTCGACGCGCCCCCACAGTTGTGCGTCCGGCGGAAAGTCCTCCGCCCCCGTCACCGCCATCTGGACCTTGTCCGCCAGCCCCAGCGGCACGCCGTCCGCCGCTTCCAGCAGCTCGGGGACGGGCGGGTCGATGCGCGGGCTTTCCGCCGCGATCAGCGACGTCGGCACGGTCAGGATCACCGCCCGTGCCTGGATCACGCCCCGCGTCGTCTCGATCCGCAGCGGCGCTCCCCTCCGGTCGATCCGGGTCACGGCGCAGTCGGCGACGACCGACAGCCCGGCGCCCAGCCCCGTCACCAACCGGCCATAGCCCTCGACCACCCGCCAGTTCACGCCGGTGTCGCGATAGGCGTCGTAGTCCTGCGTCTCGACCTGATCGAACGGCGCGCCGTTCAGGGCGCCGGAGATGGCGTCCATCCGCGCGTTCCAGCGGCAGTCCGCTTCGAACCACCGCGACGCCGGGCCGGTCTCGCCCCGCGCCGCCGCCTCTTCCAGGCGCGTCTCGAAGGCCGCGAACGCGGCACGGAACTGGGCCTGCTCGCCCTCGGTCATCTCGTGGTTGAAGGCCTGCCGCTCCCAGGGCGGCGGGGTCTTGTCCAGCGTCAGCCCTTGCGGCTCGACGCGCGCGGCCAGCGGGTTCTCGTCGGCGGAATGCAGCCAGCCGCAGCCCAGATCGACGCCGAATCCGTTCCAGTCGGTCGTCAGCGCCCGCCCGCCGATGCGGCGACGCGCCTCCAGCACGGCCACGCTCAACGGTCGATCCGCTAGCGCGCGCGCCGCCGCGATCCCGGCCGCCCCCGCCCCGATCACGACGACGTCCACTTCGGCGGGCAGGGCTGCGCTCATGCCCCGATGTCGGGCGCCTGTCCTTCGCGGGCAAGGGGGTCTAAGCAGCGCGCCAGTTGCTTCGGAGCGTTCCCATGCTGATTCACTTCTCCTCCTGGCCCGAGATCGACGCGCGGCTGAAGGCGACGAAGACCGTCGTCGTCCCCATCGGCTCCAACGAGCAGCACGGCCCGACCGGCCTGCTGGGCACCGACTGGATGTGCCCGGAGATCATCGCCCATGCGGCGGAGAAGCAGGACGACGGCCTGATCGTCGCCCCGACCTTCAACATCGGCATGGCCCAGCATCATCTGGCCTTCGCGGGCACGATCTCGCTGCGCCCCTCCACCTTCATGGCGGCGATCACCGACTGGGTGCACTCGCTGAACCGGCACGGGTTCGAGCGGATCTATTTCCTCAACGGCCACGGCGGCAACGTCTCGACCATCGAGGCCACCTTCGCCGAGATCTACGCGGAATGGTCCTTCGCCGAGGACAGGCCGGACTTCGCGCTGAAGCTGCGCAACTGGTGGGACCTGCCGGGGGTCACCCCGCTGTGCAACCGCCTGTTCCCGACCGGCCACGGCATGCACGCCACTCCTTCGGAGATCGCGGTGACCCAGGCGGCCTATCCCGACCGCATCAAGACCGCACCGGAGATGACGCCCCGCATCGCGCCGGTCGGCCCGATCCGCGACGCGCTGGACTATCGCGCGCGCTTCCCCGACGGCCGCATCGGCTCGGACCCGACGCTGGCGTCGCCCGAACATGGCCGGACCATCATCGACGCCGCCGTGCCCGCCCTGCTGAAGGACGTCGCCGACTTCGCCGACGAAGCCTTGCCGGGCGCCTGAAAGCGGCGCACGCTTCGCGCATGAGCCCTTCCCGCCGCGCCGAACGCTCCGGCCTCCGCCTCATCCACGGGGCGCAGGAGACCGCCCAGGCGGCCCACGCCGTCGTGGCCGCGCGTCTGGCGCTGGCCTCTTCCGGTCGCCTCCAGCCGGACGAAGCCGCGCGCATGGGTCTGGAAAAGCTGCAGGCCGCGGGCCAGGGCGCCGCCGACGCCGGCCGCATCCTGTCAGAGGCGGGTCGGCAGGCGGGCCGCGACGCCCTGACCGAAACCCGTCTGGCGATGGAAGCCTTCACCCGCGCCGCCGCCGATCCCGCGGGCGCGCCGGCGGTTCAGGCCGCCTGGCTGATGGGCGGCTGGATGCGCGCCGCCGACGCCGCCACCGCCTTCACCGCCGCCATGCTGGAGGCTCAGGCCGCCGCGCTGGACCCCGTCCGCCGCGCGGCCGTCGCCAATGCGAAGCGGCTGAAAAAGTAGCCCCGAATTCCGCCCATCCCCGCGAAGGCGGGGATCCAGTTCGATAGCGGCCCGTGGCGCGGGATTTCCTGAAGGCGACGCAAATCAGTCTGCGCAGCCGAGCAGCCTACCTGGATCCCCGCCTTCGCGGGGATGAGCGGGGTCAGGGTCACGCCGTCCTGACGATGCCGCCCGTCACCTGAACCGGCCACGGCGTCAGCCGACCCCCCGCGCACGGCCCGCCGACGCACAGGCCGGTCAGCGGCTCGAACACCGCCCCGTGCCAGCCGCACAGGATCAGCCGGCCGTCCGGCGTCAGATAGCGGTCCAGCTCCAGCGCCAGCATGTGGCCCGCGTGGGGACAGCGGTCGACCCAGCCCGCGACCTGCCCGTCCGTCCTCACGACGAAACCGTGGAAGAACGCCTCGCCGATCTGCAGCACCAGGCCGCGCGCGCCGGGATCGGGCAGGTCCGCCACGGCGCACAGCGGAACGTTCGGCGGCGTCTTCCACACGCGCGGCCGCGCCGTCGTCTCCGGCACCTCGTCGCTCACGCGTTCTCGGCCTTGAGCGGGCGCGAGAGCAGCTGATCGATGGCCTGCAGCGCCGTGATCTCGGCGCGCAGCAGCCGGTCCACGGCGGCGCAGATCGGCATCTCCACGCCCAGCGCCTCGGACAGGGCCCGCACCGCCGGCGCGCTCTCCATGCCCTCGGCCACGCTGCGCTTGCCGGCCAGCGCCTGTTGCAGGGTCTGCCCCTGCCCCAGCGCAAGACCCAGGCTCATGTTGCGCGACTGCGGGCTGGAGCAGGTCAGGACCAGGTCCCCCAGGCCGCACAGCCCCGCCACCGTCTCGGCCTGCCCGCCCAGCGCCACGCCCAGCCGCGTCATCTCCACGAAGCCGCGCGTGATCAGGGCGGCGTGGGCGCTGCGCCCCAGCTTCATTCCCTCGGACACGCCGCAGGCGATGGCCAGCACGTTCTTCACGGCCCCGCCGACCTCGGCCCCGATCAGGTCGTCGGCCAGATAGGGGCGGAAGTTCGGGGCGTTCAGCGCCTGCATCAGCGCCTCGCCCAGCCCTGCGTCGGCGCACGCCAGCGTGACCGCCGTCGGCAGGCCCCGCGCCACCTCGCCCGCGAAGCTGGGTCCGGACAGCACCGCGATCGGCGCCTCGGGCAGCACCTGCGCCGCCACGTCGGTCATCAGCGCCAGCGAGCCCCGCTCCACGCCCTTGGAGCACAGCACCACCGGCACGCCGGGCCGCCAGTGCGGCCGGAACGCCTCCAGCGTCGCGCGCATGTGCTGCGCCGGCGGGACCGCCAGGATCACGTCGCACCCGCCCAAATCGGCCAGTTGGGCCACGGCGCGCACGCCCGGCTCCAGCTTCACCCCCGGCAGAAAGGCTTCGTTCTCGCGGCGCGCCGTCACGCTCTCGACCACCTCGGCCTCGCGCGCCTGAAGCGTCGTGGCCATGCCGGCGCGCGCGCACACCTGCGCCAGGGCCGTGCCCCAGGCCCCCGCGCCGATCACGCCCGCCGTTTGAAACCTCATGCCTTGGCGCCCTTTCGTCCCGCGACGTGCATCGGATCGGCCAGCGCCGCCGCCTCGTCCAGCGGCCAGCGCGGCCGCGCCGGCGCATCCAAGCCGGAAGTCAGCCCCAGCGCCAGTCGTTCCGCCCCCGCCAGCGCGATCATCGCCGCATTGTCGGTGCAATAGGCCAGCGGCGGGGCCAGGAAGCGGAACCCGCGCTTCGCCGCCGCCTGCTCCAGCCCCGCGCGCACCGCCCTGTTCGCCGCCACCCCGCCCGCCACGACGAACACCCGCTCCACCGCGCCCGCCTGCTCGGCCCAGCCGTCCATGGCGCGGCCCGAGCGTTCGACCAGCTGGCGCACGATCGCAGCCTGCACCGCCGCGGCCAGATCGGCGCGTTCGGCGTCCGTCGTCAGCGTCTGCGCGATCCGCGCCGCCGCCGTCTTCAGTCCGGAGAAGGAGAAGTCGCAGTCCTTGCGGCCCAGAAGCGCGCGCGGCAGTTCATACCGCCCCGCGTCGCCGCCCGCCGCCGCCCGTTCCAGCGCCGGCCCGCCGGGATATCCCAGCCCCATCGACTTGGCGATCTTGTCGAAGGCCTCGCCCGCCGCGTCGTCGATGGTCGCGCCGATGCGCCGCACCTCGCCCACGCCGCGCACGTCCAGCAGCTGGCAGTGCCCGCCCGACACCAGCAGCAGCAGGAAGGGATAGGCGATCGGCTCGGTCAGGCGCGCCGACACCGCGTGCCCCTCCAGATGGTTCACCGCCACCAGCGGCAGGTCGCGCGCCAGCGCCGCGCCCTTGGCCCAGCTCAGTCCCACCATGACGCCGCCGATCAGGCCCGGCCCCGCCGTCGCCGCCACCCCGTCGATCGCGGTCCAGTCGACCGCCGCCTCGGTCAGCGCGCGACGCGCCACGCCGTCGATGGCCTCCACATGGCTGCGCGCGGCGATCTCGGGCACCACCCCGCCATAGGCCGCGTGGTCGTCGATCTGGCTGTGGACCACGCTGGACAGCACCTCGGCCCGGCCGTCCGGCGACAGCCGCACCACGGCCGCCGCGGTCTCGTCGCAGCTCGTCTCCAGCCCCAGCACGGTCAGCGCCTCGGTTGCCGGGTCCGAACCCCTGCTGTAGGGCGGGCGTCCACTCATGGGGTCCGAGGTAAAGACCCGCAGGCACAGGCGCAACGGCGATGGACCGCCCGATCCGCATCGGCACCCGAAAGAGCCGGCTGGCGCTGGCCCAGTCCGGCATGGTCCGCGACGCCATAGCCCGCACCCTGGGCGCCGCGCCCGGCGACGAGGAGCGTTTCGCCGTCCTGGTCCCGATCGTCACCGAGGGCGACCGCATCCAGGACCGGCGCCTGATGGAGATCGGCGGCAAGGCCCTGTTCACGCGCGAGCTGGAGGAATGCCTTCAGGACGGCCGCCTCGACCTCGCCGTCCACTCGATGAAGGACGTCCCCGCCGAAATGCCGGGCGGCCTGGCCATCGTCGCCATGCCCGAGCGTGAGGATCCGCGCGACGCCTTCCTGGGCAGAGAGGCGCGCCGCCTGACCGACCTGCCCCGCGGCGCCCGTCTGGGCACCGCCTCCCTGCGGCGTCAGGCCCAGGCGCTGGCCCTGCGCCCCGACCTGACCATCGAGATGCTGCGCGGCAACGTCGACACGCGGATGCGCCGCCTGGCCGAGGGCGACTTCGACGCCATCCTGCTGGCCGCCGCCGGCCTGTCGCGTCTGGGCCTGTCCGACGCCATTCACGAGCGGCTGTCGCTGGACGACTTCCCGCCCGCCCCGGGCCAGGGCGCCCTGGCGCTTCAGGCGCGCCTCGACCTCGCCGACGCGGACTGGTTGGTGGCCCAGGACCACGCGCCGACCCGCCTGGCGGTGGAGGCCGAGCGCGGCGCCATGGCGGTGCTGGAGGGGTCCTGCCGCACCGCCGTCGCGGCCCATGGCGTCATGCGCGGCGACGAGCTGACGTTGACGGTCGAATGGCTGTCGCCCGACGGCCGTCGTCGCGTCCGCCGCGTGGGCGCGGCCCCCGTCGCGGACGGAGAACAGGCCCGCGCCTTCGGCCTCGACCTCGGCGCCCAGGTCCGCGCCGAGGTCGGCGACGACCTGGTTCCCTGAGCCCTGTGCGCGTCTGGATCACCCGCACGCAGCCCGGCGCCGCCCGCACCGCCCGCGCCGTCGCCGATCTGGGGCATGAGCCGGTGATCGCGCCAGTTCTGGAGCGCCGCGACCTGCCCGCCGACCTGCCCTCGCTTCCGGCGATCGCCTTCACCAGCCCCAACGCCGTCGCCGCCTTCGCCCGGCTGAGCGCGGACCGCGCCGCCCGCGTCTTCGCCGTGGGCGACGCCACCGCCCGCGCCGCCCGCGCCGCCGGCTTCTCCGACGTGACCTCCGCCGCCGGCGACGGCCGGGCCCTGGCCGCCCTGATCGCCGCCGACCCGCCCGCCTCCTTGCTGTGGCCCCGCGCCGTCGCGCCCGCCTTCGACCTGGGCGAGGCCCTGTCCGGCGTCGTGCCCGTGACCGCCGTCGCCGTCTACGAGACCGTGCCCGCGGACGTGGCCCCTCCGCCGACCGCCGACGCGGTCCTGGTTCACTCGCCCCGCGCCGCCCGCGTCCTGGCCGAACGCGCCGCCCCAGAAGCCGCCTCGACCCTGCGCCTGCTGGCCATCTCCCCCGCCGCCGCAGCGCCGCTGGGGGCCCTGCCGTGGCGCGAAATCCACGTCGCGGCGCATCCCGACGAAACCCATCTCCTGGCCCCGCTTGGCAAGCCCCCGCCCGCCGTGTAAAGCCCCGCCTCCGGGCCGCTTTAGCTCAGCCGGTAGAGCACCTCATTCGTAATGAGGGGGTCGCGTGTTCGAGTCACGCAAGCGGCACCACTCCCTTTCCGCATGGCCGACCCGCCCATCACGCGCCCGTGTGATCGGCGATAATCTTTTTGCAGTGCGGGGCGTTTCATGCTGCCCTGCCGCATCGGCGCGCGCCGCACCAGGATCCGCATGCTCTACACGTTTCACGAGCTCGCCTACTACGGGGCGACGCCGTTCCGTCTGGGGGCCCAGGCCGCCAAGACCTTCTGGACCCACCCGTTCAACCCCGCCGCGGACACGCTGATGGCGCGCTCGACCGCCGCCGCGGCCGAGGTGTTCGAGCACCTGACGCGGCGCTACGGCAAGCCCGCGTGGGGGCTGGAGACCGTGTCGGTGAACGGCGTGGACGTGCGCGTGACCGAGGAGACGGTCTGGACCTCGCCGTGGTGCCGGCTGATCCGCTTCGCCCGCGATCCGCGCCACCTGAAGCGGGCCGGAAAGCCCGTCGACGCGCCGCGCGTCCTGATCGTCGCCCCGCTGTCGGGGCATTACGCCACGCTCCTGCGCGGCACGGTCGAGGCCTTCATCCAGGACCACGACGTCCACGTGACCGACTGGGTCAACGCCCGCCAGGTGCCGATGCTGGAGGGACGCTTCGACTTCCACGACTACATCGACCACGTCCGCACCATGCTGGGCCAGGTCGGTCCGGGCGCCCACGTCGTCGGCGTGTGCCAGCCCGGGCCGCCGGTGCTGGCCGCCGTCGCCTGCATGGCGATGGACGGCGACGCGGACCGCCCCGCGTCCATGACCTTCATGGGCTCTCCCATCGACGCGCGCCTGTCGCCGACCGTGACCAACCAGCTGGCCGAGGCCAAGCCCTTCACCTGGTTCAAGTCCAACATGATCCACACCGTGCCCCTGCCCTATCCGGGCGCGGGACGGCGCGTCTATCCGGGCTTCGTGCAGCTCTACAGCTTCATGTCGATGAACGAGGACCGGCACGTCGACGCGCACCGCGACTATTTCGCCAACCTGGTCCGGGGCGACGGCGACGCGGCCGACAAGCACGAGGAGTTCTACGACGAATACCTCTCGGTGCTGGACCTGACCGAGGAGTTCTATCTCCAGACCATCGACATCGTCTTCCAGCAGCACCTGCTGGCGCGCGGCGAGCTGGACCACCGCGGTCGTCGCGTCGACCTGACGGCCATCGCCGACGTCGGCCTGATGACGGTCGAGGGGGAAAAGGACGACATCTCCGGCGTCGGCCAGACCCAGGCCGCGCACGGCCTGTGCACGTCGATCCCCCAGGACCGGCGCGAGCTCTACGTGAACCCCGACGTCGGCCACTACGGCGTCTTCAACGGTCGCCGCTTCCGCGACGACATCTATCCCCGCGTGCGCGACTTCATCGTCCGCAATCAGGCGATCCATGACGCAGTTCCGGGACGGCGCGCGGCTGCGGCTTGAGCGGCCCGGCGGCGGAGAGCCGCTGACGCTGCGCCTGTCGGTCAATCCGCGCGCGCGGCGGCTGTCGGTGCGCATCGACGCCCGCGCGGGCGAGGCCGTGGTGATCGCGCCCGGTCCCCGCGCCCTGGCGCAGGCGGTGGACTTCGCCCGCAGCCGCGCCCTGTGGATCGCCGAGCGCCTGTCGGCCCGGCCCGAGACCACGCCGCTCGCGCCCGGTCGGGACATCCTCTTGGCCGGCCGCCCCTTGCGGCTGGAAGCGACCGGCACGTCCGCCGCCGCCCGCCTGGTCGAGACCGAGGCCGGTTCCGTGCTGCGCGCGGGCGGCGAGGGCGAGGCGTTCAGCCGCCGCGTCCAGAACTGGCTCAAGGCCGAGGCGCGCCGTCGCCTGACCGACCGCACCGAGGTCCACCGCGCGACGCTGGGTCAGGCCCCCGTCCGCCTCTCGATCACCGATTCCCGCACGCGCTGGGGCTCGTGCAGCCCGCACAATCGGACCATCCGCTACAGCTGGCGCGTGGTCATGGCCCCCGACGCCGTGCTCGACTATCTGGCCGCGCACGAAGTGGCGCATCTGGTCCACGCCGACCACAGCCCGGCCTACTGGGCGGTGGTCCAGCGGCTGGTCGGCGACTGGCGCCCCCATCGCCGTTGGCTGAAGGCCCACGGCGCGGCGCTTCACGCGGTGGGATAGAGTCCTTCTCCCCTTGCGGGAGAAGGAAAACTCAGAAGAACAGCGGTTCGGACTTCTTCTCCGGCGCGGGCGTCGTCTCGGGACGGCGCGGCTCGGCGGGCTGGGGGGCCGTCGGGCGCACCACCGGCTGGTCGACCGGCGGGGTCGACGGCTGCGGCTCGCGTTCGGCGGGCGGGCCGGTGACCAGCTCCTCGCCTTGGGCGTAGGGGTCCTCTATCGAGCCCATCAGCTCGCCCATCGGATCCGGCGGCATCCAGCCCTCAGGCATGGGCGGGCCGTCGGGGATGCGAGGCGCGTTCAGGCGCGGCAGGGCCGCCTCCATGAACCCCTTCCAGATCGCGGCCGGCGACGTGCCGCCCGTGACGCCGCGCATCGGCGTGTTGTCGTCCTTGCCGACCCAGACGGCGGTGACGAAGCCCCCGGTGTAGCCGACGAACCAGGCGTCCTTGTAGTCCGAGGTCGTGCCCGTCTTCCCCGCCAGGTCGCGGCCCGAAATGGCCACCGAGCGCGCCGTGCCGCCGGTGATCACGCCGCGCAGCATCTGGTTCATGTAGTACAGTGGCGGGTTGGCCACGGCCTGCACCGCGCGCGTGTCGCGGGCGCCGCGCTGATAGATCACGCGGCCCTTGGGCGTGCGGATGCGTGAAATGCCGTAGGCCTCGACCCGCTTGCCGCCGTTGGAGAAGGGGGCATAGGCCTGGGCCAGCTCCAGCGGGCTGACTTCCACGGCGCCCAGGGCCATGGCCGGCTCCAGCCCGATCCGGCTTTCGATGCCCATGCGCCGCGCCGTGCGCGCGACCTGATCGCGGCCCAAGGTGTCGGCCAGACGCACGGCGACGGTGTTGATCGACTGCGCCACCGCGCTGGACAGCGGCATCCGGCCCGCGAAGCCGCCGGAATAGTTGCGCGGCGACCAGCTGCCGATGCGGATCGGCTCGTCCACCACCGGCGTCTCGGGCGTGTAGCCGGCCTCCACGGCGGTCAGATAGACGAACGGCTTGAAAGCCGAGCCCGCCTGACGCCGCGCGTCGACCGCGCGGTTGAACTGGCTGTCGGCATAGCTGGCGCCGCCGATCATGGCGCGCACGCGCCCGTCTCCGTCCACCGCCACCAGCGCCGCCTGCTGCACGCCCTTCGACCGGTCGCGCTCCAGGATGCGCCGCACCGCGCGCTCGGCCGAGGTCTGAAGCGTCAGGTCCAGCGTCGTCTCGACGATCAGGTCCTCGCCCGGATCGTCGCCCACCAAGGTCCGCACCTCGGCGTCCAGCCAGTCGATGAAATACTGCGCGTGCTGCGTCGCCAGCGTGCGCGACACCCGGACGGGCTCCAGCACCGCGGCGGCGCGCTGTTCCGGCGTGATGACGCCGGTCTGCTCCATCTCGTCCAGAACCACCGTCGCGCGCGTCGCCGCCCGCTCGCTTTCCGACACCGGCGAATAGCGCGACGGCGCCTTCAGCAGGCCCGCCAGCAGCGCCGCCTCGCCGACCGTCAGGTCCTTTGCCGACTTGTCGAAATACCGCTGCGACGCCGCCTCGATGCCATAGGCGCCGGCGCCGAAATAGACCCGGTTCAGGTACAGCGCCAGGATCTCGTCCTTGGAGAATTTCATCTCCAGCCACACCGCCAGCATCAGCTCCTGCACCTTGCGGCGCAGGTTCTGGTCGGGGGTCAGGAACAGGTTCTTGGCCAGCTGCTGGGTGATGGTCGATCCGCCCTGGACCACCCGCCCGGCGCGCATGTTGGACACGGCGGCGCGCACCATGCCGACGGGGTCGAAGCCGGGGTGCCAGCGGAAGCGCTGGTCCTCGATGGCGATGAAGGCCGCCGGCACATAGTCGGGCAGGGCGTTCAGGTCGGCCGGCGGCGCCTGCTGCGTGCCGCGCACCGCGATCAGCGCGCCGTTGCGGTCCAGATAGGTGATCGAAGGCTGACGATCGACCTCGTACAGCGTCGAGGTGTCGGGCAGGCCGCGCGCGAAGACGGCGAAGAAGGCGACCAGAAAGATCACGCCCCAGACGGCCAGGACGCCGCCCCAGTACAGGACCTTCTGCATCGTCGTGCGGCCCGCGCCCGAGCCGCCTCCTCCGCCCTGACCCCGCCAGCCGTCCAGTCCGAACCGCGCCATCGCCGCCCTCTGATGTGCCCCGGATGGACCTTAGCCGCCCGGCGCGACGGATGACACCGCCGCTCGCCTGAAGAGTGAACGCACCAATCCGTCCAAACGATGACGGAAACGTGAGCGGGTTTTCATCCGCCCGCCCGTCGCCGCGCCACGACCACCGCCCGGTCCAGCGCCTGCAGGAAGTTGGAGCGATCCCGGGGCCCGAACGGCGGCGGCCCGCTGGTCGCGACGCCCATGGAGCGCAGATGTTCGCCCACCATTCGCCCCGCCAGCGCCGAGCCGATCGAGTTCTCGGTGAAGGCCTCGCCGTTCGGTCGCAGCGCCTGAGCCCCCGCCGCCAGGCACCGTTCGGCCAGGGGGATGTCGCTGGTCACCACCACGTCGGCGGGGCCGACCCGCTCGGCGATCCAGTCGTCGGCCACGTCCGGCCCGGCGTCGACCACCACCTGTTCGATGAAGTCCGCGCGCGGCAGCTGGATCCAGCCGTTCGACACCACGAACACGTGCAGACCGCACCGCTCCGCCACGCGAAAGGCCTCGGCCTTCACCGGACAGGCGTCGGCGTCGATGAACAGGCGGGGCGCGGTCATGGCGGGGTCATAGCCGCCCCGGCCCGATCCGCCAAAGCGTTGCCATAACCGCGTTCCGGGCGCAGTCTCCGATCCTTGGTCGACCTGGGGAGGGAAGAATGAACGACATGACCGTCAAGACGCCGTGGCACCTTTGGGTGGTCGGCGGGCTCAGCCTGCTGTGGAACGGCTACGGCGCCTACGACTATCTGATGACCAACACGCAGGGCGAGGCCTACATGCGCTCGGTCGGGATGACCCAGCCGATGATCGACTACTTCAACGCCATGCCGACGTGGATGTACGTGCCGTGGGCGCTCGGCGTCTGGGGCGCGGTGCTGGGGTCCGTCCTGCTGCTGCTGCGCAACCGTTGGGCGGTCTGGGCCCTCGCCGTGTCGCTCCTTGGTGCGGCGGGCAATCTGATCTACGGCCTGGTTCATCCGATGCCCGCGCTGCCCGAGGCCTTGGCCATGATGAAGTGGTTCCCGTGGATCATCACGGCGGTCGCCGCCTTCCTGGCCTGGTACGCCCGGTCCATGGCGAAGCGGGGCGTGCTGCGCTAATCGCGGGGGGTGAAAGCCCCCCGACTGCCCGTCGCGCTCACCGCCGAAGAGATCGCCGCCGTCCGCGCGTGGGTCGTCCATGAGGACGCGCACGTGCTCGCGCTGAACAAGCCGTCGGGCCTGTCCAGCCAAGGCGGGCGCGTGCAGGCGCACACCCTGGACGACCTGCTGTGGGCCTTCGCCCGCTCCAACGGCAAGCGGCCCGAGCTGGTGCACCGGCTGGACCGCGACACCTCCGGCGTCATCCTGGCGGCCAAGACCAAGCCGGCGGCGGGCTTCCTCGGCAAGGCGCTGCAGGCCCGCAGATTGACGAAGACCTATCTGGCGCTCGTGTCCGCCCCGCCCGAACCGCGCGCCGGCCGCATCGACGCGCCCCTCCTGCGCGTCGAGATCGGGCGCGAGAGCCACATGCGCGTCGCGGCCGCCGAGGAGCCCGGCGCCCAGGCCTCGACCAGCCTGTACCGCACCGTGTCCGCCGCCGACGACGCCGCCCTGGTCGAGCTCAGCCCCCTGACCGGCCGCATGCACCAGCTGCGCGTGCATATGGCCTCCATCGGCCGCGCCCTGGTCGGCGACGCCCGCTACGGCGGCGCCCTGACGCTGTCCGGCGCGCCCGCCCCGCGTCTGATGCTGCACGCGTGGAAGCTGACCTTCCCGCATCCTCTGGGCGGCGAGCTGACCGTCCAGGCGCCGCTGCCGGCCGACTTTCTGAAGCTGGCGGCCGCCGCCGGCCTGGGAACGCAGACCGCCACTGAGCGCTCTCCTCGCTGAGGAGACCCACGCCATGTTCCGCATCCTGACCGTGTCCGCCGCCGCCCTGGCCCTGACGGCCTGCGCCTCGCTGGCCCCCTACGGCCCCCAAACCGGCTCGGGCGGGCAGGGCTATGCCGAGCAGAAGATCGAATCCAACCGCTGGCGCGTCACCTATTCCGGCGTCGGCGCCCCCGCCCCGGTGGCCGATCTGGCCCTGCGCCGCGCGGCCGAGCTGACGGTCCAGAACGGCGACGACTGGTTCGAGGTCGTCCAGCGCTACACCGACGGCCGCCCGGATTCCGCCGGCGGCATCCGCCCGTCGCTCAGCGTCGGCGCGGGCTCGGGCCGTTACTCCGGTCGCTACGGCAGTTATTCCACCTCGGGCGTCGGAGTGGGGGTCGGCCTGAACTTCAGCGGCCCCGCGCCCACGACCACCACGCTGGAAATCGTCAGCGGACGCGGCCCGGCCCCCGACCGCGCCGCCGTCTACGACGCGCGCGGCGTGCTGGAGACGATCGGTCGCTATTAACGCCCGCGCGTCAGCGCCCGGTATTCGACCAGACGTTCCTTGTCGCGCCGCACCTGGTCGGCCACGGCGTTGTCGACGTCCAGCGAGGCGTAGCGCACCCAGCCGTCGACCCCCAGCTTGTCCTGCACCGCCGCCACCGGCGTGCGCCAGCGGAAGTAGGACAGCCAGCTGACCGCGACGGACAGCACGGCCGCCAGAATCTGCAGCCCCCGGAACCCGGCCTCGCCCGTCGCCGGAGCCGGCTCAAGCGCCAGCACGGCCAGGCCGACGATCAGCACCAGCGGCGTCAGGATCCGCTGCGCCCAGCGCATCCAGTACCGTTCGCGCCGCACGCGCCACAGCTCCATCTGGACGTGCTTTTCCAGATACTCCATCCGCGCGCCGATCCACATCGTCAGCCGCGTCAGATACAGCGCCCGCCGCCCCCAGCCCTTGCCGTCCATCTGAAACTGGGTCTCGGCCTGATCGGCCATGGCGCGCGCGCTGGTGAACAGGTTCTGCAGCTCGCGCGTCCGCTGCACGATCTCGCGCGACAGCTCGTAGGAGTCGTTCTCCAGCTGGAACCGGTACTGGATGAACAGGATCGCCTGCAGTAGCCAGAACGCCCCGAAGACCGCCAGCATGGCCCCTGCGGCCAGCGCCAGACCCATCTGCTCGGTCCCCACCCACTGCGAGAACCAGCCCGGTCCCAGCACCGCCAGCGCCGCGAACGCCGCCAGCGCGCCGGCCTGCGTCAGCCGCTTGACCGAGACGTGCACCACCAGCGCCCGGAACACGCGCCGGCCATAGGCGTGGATGCGGCTGCGGATGTCCTGATCGACCGGGAACCGCTCCTCGATCTGGCGGCTGAACAGCACGTGGAAGCGGTCGGGTTTTCCCTCCGTCTCCCAGAACGGAAAGATGTCCAGCGGCTGGTTGAAATACTCGTCGATGTGCGACGAGACGATCGCCTCCGCCTCGGGCGTCTGGGCGAAATATTCGCTCTCGTTGATGGGTCTGAGGATGCCGTCGCCGCCGCGCAGCGCCTCCGGGCGCGACCGGCCGTGGTTCGGCGTCGGCGGCGGCACCGGGCGGTCGTGCGAGTCCTGCGCGCCCGGCGGCGGCGGGTTGTGCGCCGCCTGCAGCCGGTGGTCGGCGCCCTGCCCGCCGTGGCCGCCGTCGAAGTCGTGGCCGGCGGGCGGCGCGTCGTGGTGATCGTCGTGCGACATGGCGACCGGCGTGATCTCCGAAAAACGACCGTCAGTATGACGCGGATCGCCGGTTTTCCGCCGACGTTCCCCGCTCAGGCGAAGCCTTCGCCGTTAACCCTCGTCACGGCAAGTGAAGTTTCGGTCAGACCCCGGCCCTTAGCGTCTCGCGCCGGACGGTGTATGCGGCGCGGATGACCCGTCTTCTTCTCGTGGCCGCGGGCGGCGCCCTGGGCGCCTCGGCCCGCTACGGCGCCGGCGTCCTGGCCCAGCGGCTGGCGCCCGGCGCGGCCTGGCCGTGGGCCACCTTCGGCGTCAACGTCCTGGGCGGTCTGCTGATGGGGCTGCTGGTCGGCTGGCTGGGCCAGCGCGGCCAGGGCGGCGACCACGTGCGCCTGTTCGCGGCGGTCGGCGTGCTGGGCGGCTTCACCACCTTTTCGGCCTTCTCGCTGGAGACCGCCCTGATGATCGAGCGGCGCGAGGTCGCGGTGGCCCTGGGCTACGTCGCCGCCTCGGTCCTCGTGTCCATCGCGGCGCTGTTCCTGGGCCTGATGATCGCGCGCAGGGCCTTCGCATGAGCCGCGAGGTCAAGACGCTCTACGTCGCCGAGGCCGAGGACGGCATCCGCCTGGACCGATGGTTCAAGCGCCGCTGGCCGCACCTGACGCACATCCAGATCGAGAAGCTGGCCCGCAGCGGCCAGATCCGCGTCGACGGCGGGCGCATCAAGCCTCAGGACCGCCTGACCGCCGGCGCCGCCGTGCGCGTGCCGCCCATCCCCGACCCGGTCGAGAAGACGCCGGGCGACAGGCCAAAGATCACCGATCGCGACGCCGCCTATGCGAAGTCGCTGGTGCTGTACGAGGACGATCTCGTCATCGCCCTGAACAAGCCGCACGGCCTGGCGGTGCAGGGCGGCACGAAGACGACCAAGCACGTCGATCGGCTGCTGTCGGCCTGGGGCGAGGGGCTGGAGCGGCCGCGGCTGGTCCACCGCCTGGACCGCGACACCTCCGGCGTCCTGCTGCTCGGCAAGGGGCCCGAGGCGGCCAAGCGCCTGTCCGGCGCCTTCGCACGGCGCCAGGCGAAGAAGACCTATTGGGCGATCGTGATCGGCAATCCGAAGCCGACGGCGGGCCAGATCGACATGGCTCTGAAGAAGTCCGGCATCAACGATTTCGAGATGATGCGCCCCGCCGATCCCAAGGAGCACGGCGCCGAGCCGGCCGAGACCGCCTACGCCACCATCAGCCGCGCCGCCCACCGCGCCGCCTGGATGGCGCTGCGCCCCTTCACCGGCCGCACCCACCAGCTGCGCGCCCACATGAGCGCCATCGGCCACCCCATCCTGGGCGACCCCAAATACGGGACGCAGGAGTCGACTGAACTGTCCGGCCCGCTGAAGCTGCAGCTCCACGCCCGCCGCATCGAACTGGACCACCCCGGCGGCGGCAAGCTGATCGTCGAGGCGCCCCTGTCGCCCGAGATGAAGGCCGGCTTCGCCCATTTCGGCTTCTCGGAAGACGAGGCGGATGAAGACCCCTTCCACGGCGTGAAGAGGATGCGGTGATGATCCTCCCCAGCGAGCGCAGCGCTGCGGGGGAGGGGGACCGCGAAGCGGTGGAGGGGGCGACCCCGCGCACCGGCCCCGTGTCCGCCCCCTCCACCATCCTTCGGATGGTCCCCCTCCCCCGTGAAGGACGGGGAAGGATTTGACCCGCCCCCTCGCCGTGTTCGACGTCGACGGCACCCTGGTCGACAGCCGCGCCTCCATCCACGCCGCGTGCGGCGCGGCCGCGCGGCGGCTGGGCCTGCCCGAGCCGTCGTATGACCGGGTCCGCCAGATCGTCGGTCTGGAGCTGAACAAGGCGCTCCACGTGCTGGAGCCGCAGCTGACGACGGCCGAACTGGCCGACTACGTCGCCGGCTTCCGCCAGTGGTTCCTCGGCCATTACGAGGCGGGCCACGAGGAGCCGCTGTTTCCGGGCGCCGTCGACCACCTGCGCCGGTTGAAGCGCGACGGCTGGCGTCTGGCGATCGCCACCGGCCAGAACCGGCGCGGCGTGGCCCGCAACCTGGCGCGCGACGGCTGGGCCGACCTGTTCATGTCGTCCCACTGCGCCGAGGACGGCCCGGGCAAGCCCGACCCCGCCATGCTGATCGCCGCCATGCGCGCCTGCGACGCCTGTCCCGCCACCACCGTCATGATCGGCGACACGGCGCACGACCACTTGATGGCGGCGAACGCGGGCGTGCCGGCCTATGGCGTCGCCTGGGGCTTCCACACGGCCGAGGAGCAGCGGGCCGCGGGCGCGGTCGTCGTGGCCGAGGATTTCACCCAGCTGGACGCCGCGCTGGACGATTTCGCGGCGCGCCGCCTCGAGCCCGCCGCCTGAGCCGACTATATCGCCGCCATGCACATTCCCCCGCTCGATCCGAACGTCGCCGCCCGCAAGGGCTTCCGCGAGTCGGAAGAGCGCCTGAAGCGCTTCTGGAAGGACGTGGACGTCGCGCCGGTCGAGGGCGGCTGGAGCGTGCGTCTGGACGGGCGGACGCCGAAAACGCCCGCGCATGCGCCGCTGATCCTTCCCACCGAGGCCGCGGCGCGCCTCGTCGCGGACGAGTGGGCGGCGCAGGGCGAGTTCCTGGAGCCCGCGACCATGCCCGCCACGCGCCTGGCCTCGACCGCGATCGACCGCGTGTCGCAGGCGCGCGAGGCGGTGGCGGACGAGATCGCCGCCTACGCCGGGTCCGACCTGATCTGCTACCTGGCCGACGCGCCGTCCTCGCTGGTCGAGCGTCAGGCGCGCGACTGGGCGCCGTGGCGCGCCTGGGCGACGGCCGAGTTGGGCGTGCATCTGGAACCCGCCGAAGGCGTCGTCCACCGGCCCCAGGATCCGGCCGCCGTCGCCCGCGTGCGCGAACTCGCGCTGCGTCTCGACGACTTCGCCCTGACCGGCCTGGCCATGGCGACGCCGCTGCTGGGCAGCGCGGTGCTGGCCTTCGCCCTGCAGCGCGCCGCCGACCGCGCCGACGTCCTGTTCGACGCGTCGCGGCTGGACGAGGCCTTTCAGGAGGAACGCTGGGGCGTCGACGCCGAGAACGCCGAACGCACCTCCGCCCGGCGGGAGGAGGCGCGACTGCTGGAACGCTGGTTCGCGGCCCTGCGCGGCTGACGCCTAGTCGATGAAGGCGTTGACCTCGGCGGCCAGGACGTCGGGCTGGTCCAGCATGATGAAGTGGGCCGAATCGTCCACGCGTTTGAACGTCGCGCCGGGAAGTCCCGCATAGGAAGCGCGATAGATGCGGTCGCTCATCTCCGGCGTCATGCCGGGCCAGGCGAAGGCGACGTAGACGACCTCGGTCGGGGCCGTGATCGCCGCCAGCTCGGGGCGCAGGTCGGTGATGATCAGCTCGTGCATGGCGTTGCCCGCCGTGCGCTGGTCCGACGTCGCGGCGTCGCGCAGCGGGCCTTCGCGCAGCGATTCCGTGCGCACCATCTGGGCGATGCTGCCGGCGGACTGGGCGGCGTACTGTTCGGGCGTGGCGCCGATCATGCCGTCGCGGATCATGTCCGCCATCGGCCTCATGCTCTCGGGCGTGGCGTTGGGGTTGCCGAAGGCCTGGCCCATGAACGGGATCTGGTCGACGACCATCAGCTTGCCGACAAGTTCCGGATGGCGCGCCGCCAGCATCAGGGCGATCGTGCCGCCCATCGAGTGGCCGATGACCACCGGGTTCTCGATGCCGCTCTCGCGGATGTAGCGGGCCAGCTCCTCGGCCACGGGCGCGGCGACCGGCCCCTCGGCGTTGTCCTTGGCCGGAGCCCCGGCGAAGCCCTGCAGGTGCAGCACGTGGATGCGGTGCGGGCCCTCCAGCCTGTCGATCAGGGGCTGCCAGATTTCAGGCGACGACGTCAGCCCGGGGATCAGGATCAGGTCGCGCCCCTCGGTCCCTTCGACGCGGACGTGGAACCGACCGGACTCGAAGTCGGCGTGACGGTGGGCGTGGGGGCCGCCCTCGGCGTGACCGCCGTGCTCCTGGGCGTGCGCGGACATCGGCAGGGCGGCCAGGGCCAGGGTCAGAAGAAGCGCGCGCATGAAGAATTCCGAGGCGATGCAGTGAGGCAGGTCCAGCTCCCTACCCAACCGGCTTTGTGATGTAAAGTGCTTTTTGTAGGGCGCTGGCGCATTGCCGACGGTCGGGGCTAGAACCGGCCCATGACCGCCGCCATCACGACCGAGACGACCAGGTTCGGCAAGGGCTTCCTGCGCGACGCCTGGTATTTCGTCGACCTCTCGCGCGAAATCCGACCGGGCACGCAGGCGCGGCGGATGCTGCTGGGCGAGCCGGTGCTGGTCGGCCGCACGCGCGCGGGCCAGGTCTTCGCCATGAGGGACGTCTGCCCGCACCGCGCCGCGCCCCTGTCGGCGGGTCGCATCGTCGATCGGGCCGAGGACGGCGCCGAGACGGTGGAATGCCCCTATCATGGCTGGCGCTTCCGCACCGACGGCGTCTGCGCCGCCATCCCCAGCCTGGCCGAGGGCGATGCCACCGACCCGTCGCGCATCCGCGTGCGGTCCTATCCCGTGCGCGAGAGCCAGGGGATCGTCTTCGTCTGGATGGCGTCCGACCCACGCGGCGGCGGCGAGCCGGACCACGAGCCGCCGCTCTTCCCCGGCGCCGACGGCGAGGCGAAGCTGGTCGAGGCGATGACCTTCGACAGCCACGTCGACCACGCCGTGGTCGGCCTGATGGACCCTGCCCACGGCCCCTATGTGCATCAGCAGTGGTGGTGGCGCTCCGAGCATTCGATGCACGAGAAGCAGAAGGCCTTCGCCCCCGTCGAGCACGGCTGGGCCATGGTCCGCCACGCGCCGTCGTCGAACAGCCGGGCCTACAAAATCCTCGGCGGCGCGCCGGCGACCGAGATCACCTTCCGCCTGCCCGGCTGGCGCTGGGAGCACATTCAGGTGGGCGACAAGCAGGTGCTGGCGCTGACCTGCCTGACGCCGCTGGACGACGACCACACCCGCATCACCCAGATCTTCTGGTCCGATCACTGGGTGTTCGGCATCGCCAAGCCCTTCCTGCGCATGGGCGTGCGGGCCTTCCTGAAACAGGACGGCGGCATGGTGAACCTGCAGAACATGGGGCTGGCCTTCGACCCCACCCTGATCTGGATCGACGACGCCGACAAACAGGCCAAGTGGTACCAGCAGCTGAAGCGCGAATGGCAGAAAAGCCGCGCCGAGGGGCGCGGCTTCTCCAATCCGATCGAACCGACCACGCTGCGCTGGCGCAGCTGAGGCGGGATCAGGCGGCGCTGAGCTGGGGCTGGGCGCTGCGGGCGCCGGCGAAGATCAGGTCGATCTGTCGCTCCAGGGTCGAGGTCAGCGCCTTCAGGTCCTGGCCGTCGTAGGCGGCGCGGCGGAATCCCGAGACGAAGGCGGTCCAGATCATCCCGCCGATCAGGTCCAGGTCGGCGTCGCGCGCGATCTCGCCGCGGCTGGCGGCGCCCGACAGGATGTCGCCCATCAGCGCCGTCAGCGGCTTGACCGCCTCGCGCGCCCGACGCTCGGCGTCGGCCGGGTGGAACCAGCCGCGCGAGACCACAGCCTGCACCAGCGGCAAGTGGTCAAGCGTGGCGCGATAGCCGGCGGCCAGGGCGGCGCTGAGACGCTTGCGCGCCGGCCCGTCGGTCTGGGCGGCGGTCTTCATCTCGCCGGCGACGCGGTCCAGGTCCTCGGCCAGGACGGCCTCGAACAGCTCGGCCTTGTCCTGGAAATTGGCGAACACGGCGCCCGTCGACATGCCGGCGCCTTTGGCGATGTCGCGGATGGTGGCGGGGTCATAGCCGCGCTCGGCGAACAGGTCGCGGGCGGACGACAGGACCTTGCCGCGCGTGCGGATCTTGGCGGCCTGTCGACGGTTCAGGGCGGCGCCGGCTTCGGCGGCGGGGGAGGAGACGTCGCGCATGGAGGGGAGGGCTACTCGGAACTGAATGAAGCGGAGACTGACGAACGTGGTTTCCGACGCGGAACCGTCCGGGTGTGACCGAACGATGACGAACGGCGGGATTGACCACGCAACGATGACCAAAATGCGCCCGCGAGGCGATCCAACCGCTATGTTGTAACGGCACGTGATCGCGTGGCGGCCCGGGAAAGCCTCAGCCCGCCGTCGGACGCCCCGCCCGCAAAGCTCGCGCCGGTCGCGTCCGCCGGCCTTCCGGACGCGCCGCCTGGAAGGCCCGGCGGAAGACGTCGCGCCGCTCGTGGATCGAGGCCAGCACCAGCCCCATGGGCACGCCCACGTCCACCAGGGTGTTCTCCGCGAGTTGCAGGCTGGCCTCGGTCGTCTCCGGCACCGCGTCGGTGGCGCCCAGTTCGTACAGGCGCACGGCGTGCCGCTCGTCGCGCGCCCTGGCGATCAGACACAGGTCGGCGTGCGCGGCCCGGACGCTGCGCACCACCTCGTCCACCTTGCCCGGCGCGTCCATGGTCACGACCACGGCCCGCGCGGCGGACAGGTCGCATTTCTCCAGGAACTCCACCCGCGCCGCGTCGCCCCAGCTGACGTCCACCCCGGCGCGCCGCGCCGCCGCCACCGCCGACGGATCCGAGTCCACCGCCAGAAACCCCTGCCCGTGCTCGGTCAGCAGGTCGCCGACCAGCCGCCCGACGCGGCCATAGCCGACGATCAGCACCTTGCCCTCGGCCGCGCCCGGCGTCTGGGCCTCGGTCGGCAGGTCCGGCGCCGCCGGGGCGACCCGCTCCACCAGCCGGTCCGCCAGCATGGCCAGGAACGGAATGGTGAAGATGCTGATCGTCGCCGCCAGCATGACCGTGCGCGTGAAGGCCGGCGACGCCACCCCCTCGACCATGCCGGCGCCCAGGATGACGAAGGCGAACTCCCCCGCCGGGCCCAGCACCATGGCCGCCTCCAGCGCCGTGCGCGTCTTGACCTTCCACAGCCGCGCCGAGACGAACACCAGCCCGATCTTCAAGGCCGTGACGCCGACCGCCAGGCCGAACACCAGCGCCGGATCCGCCGCCACCGCGTCCAGGTCCAGGCCGATGCCGACGCCGACGAAGAACACCCCCAGCAACAGACCCTTGAACGGTTCGATCGACACCTCGACCTCGCGCCGGAACTCGGTCTCGGCCAGCAGCACGCCGGCGACCAGCGCGCCCAGGCTCATCGACAGGCCCGCCGCCTGCGCCGCCAGGCCCGAGGCGACCACGACCAGCAGGCTGGCCGCCACGAACATCTCCTGCCCCTGCCCGCGCGCCCGGGCCTTGGCCACGGTGCGGAACATCGGCCGCAGCACCAGCCGCCCGACGACCACGATCAGCGCCAGGCCGATCGCCGCCGGGATCAGCGTCAGCAGCGCCGGCCCCAGCACCGAGGGATCGAACTCGCCCGCCGGGGTCGCCCCCTCCATGGCCGTGGCGGCCAGCACCGTCACCGTGATCAGGATCGGCGCCACCGCCAGGTCCTGCGCCAGGAGGATGGAGAAGGTCGCCCGCCCCGCCGGCCCGCTCAGCCGCCCGCGCTCGGCCATCACCGGCATGACCACCGCCGTCGACGACAGCGCCAGCCCCATGCCCAGCACCGCCGCCGACACGAACGGCTGGCCCATGACCATGAACAGCGCCGCCAGACCCGTAGCGCTGAGCGCGATCTGCGTCATGCCCAGGCCGAAGACCAGCCGCCTCAGCGCGCGCAGCCGCTCCCACGACAGCTCCAGCCCGATCATGAACAGCAGGAAGGCGACGCCCAGCTCCGACAGCGACCGGATCTGGCCGGCGTCCGATATGGTCAGCCAGCCCAGCGCCGGAACCGCGCCGGCGAAGCGCGCCAGCCCATCGGGGCCCAGCAGCACGCCCGCGGCCAGAAATCCCAGGATCGGGCTGATCTTCAGCCGGTTGAACAGCGGCACCAACACCCCGGCGGCCGCCAGGAAGACCACCAGGTCCTTGTAATCGCCGCCGCCGTGTTCCGCCGCCATCGCCCCTCGCGTCCTGGATGCGGCATCATGCCCGCCGCCACGGGGCTTTGCGAGGCGCGATCACGGCTACATGACAATAATTTAAGAACGAGCGTTTCCCCGTCGGCGTAGGGTCCGCGCCGAACCGTCCGGGGGGACGGATCCGGAGAGGAAACCCCATGCGTAAATCCCTGCTTCTCGGCGTCGCCGCCTCGGCCGCGCTTCTGGCCGGCGCCCCGGCTCTGGCCCAACAGACCCATTCCATCGGCGACGGCCACGACCACCAGTGCGTCGACGAGGCCTGCACCGTCTTCACCCTGTTCAACCCGGCGCTGTTCGAAGGCGGCTCGTGGGAAGGCACCGAGGCGCCGAAGTACGGCACCTGGGGCTTCGAGCTGGGCGGCCGCGACCTGTCGGTCTCGCCGGGCGAGAACTTCTTCCTGCACGCCAACGGCACGGCGCTGAAGTCGCTGGAGATCCCGTCCGACCGCACCTCCTACGGTTCGTTCGCCCTGCTGCGCGAGCTCTCGGACAACCGTCTGCGCGCCCTGATCGACGAGTTGCTGGCCAATCCGAACCTGGCCGCCGGCACCGACGAGCGGAAGATGGCCGACCTGTACCGCTCCTACATGGACGTCGACCGGATCGAGGCGCTGGACGCCCAGCCGATGCAGCCCTACCTGGCCGCCATCCGCGCCGCCGACGACCATGCCAAGCTGGCCGCCTACATGGGCACGCTGCAGGGCCGCTTCGGCTCCAGCATCTTCGGCGTCGGCATCGGCGACGACCAGAAGGACCCCAGCCGCTACACGACCTACGTCAGCCAGTCGGGCCTGGGTCTGCCGAACCGCGACTACTACCTCGACGCCGCGCGCTTCGGCGAGAAGAAGGCCCTGTACGAGGCCTACGTCGCCGACATGCTGGGCATGATCGGCTGGGAGAACCCGGTCGAGGCCGCGGCCCAGATCGTGGCCTTCGAGACCCGGATCGCCGAGGCGCACTGGACGCCGGAGCAGAACCGCAACCGCGACATGACCTACAACCCCTTCACGCCGACCGACCTGGCCGCCTATGCGCCGGGCTTCGACTGGGCGTCGTGGCTGGAGCAGGCCCAGCTGGGCGGCGTCACCACCGTGGTCGTGCGTCAGAACACGGCCATGCCCAAGATCGCCCAGGTCTATGCCGAGACGCCGGTCGCGGTGCTGCAGGCGTGGGAGGCGTTCCACACCGTCGACGACGCGGCGCCCTTCCTGTCGGCGCGCTTCTCGGACCGCCAGTGGCAGTTCCGCTCGCGCGATCTGGGCGGTCAGCCCGAGCAGCGCGCCCGCGACAAGCGCGCCGTCAGCTTCGCCGAGGGCACCATGGGCGAGGCCTTCGGCCGCCTGTACGTCGAGCGCTGGTTCCCGGCCGAGTCCAAGGCCAAGATGGAAGAACTGGTCGGCAACCTGCGCCTGGCCCTGGCCGACCGCATCCGCCAGCTGGACTGGATGGGCGACGCCACCAAGGAGCAGGCGCTCTACAAGCTCGACAACTTCACGGTTAAGGTCGGCTACCCCACCAAGTGGCGCGACTACTCCGCCCTGGACGTCCGCGCCGACGACCTGATCGGCAACGCCGAGCGCGCCGGCCGCTTCCGCTGGGAATACCAGCTCGGTCGCATGAACGGCCCGACGGACCCGCTGGAGTGGGGCATGACCCCGCAGACGGTGAACGCCTACTACAACTCGACCAAGAACGAGATCGTCTTCCCGGCCGCCATCCTGCAGCCGCCGTTCTTCGACCCGACCGCCGATCCGGCGGTGAACTATGGCGGCATCGGCGGCGTGATCGGTCACGAGATCGGCCACGGCTTCGACGACCAGGGCCGCAAGTCCGACGGCGACGGCGTGCTGCGCGACTGGTGGACGGCCGAGGACGCGGCCCGCTTCACCGCCCGCACCGACATGCTGGGCGCCCAGTACGCGTCCTACGCTCCGCTGGAAGGGCACAACATCAAGCCGGGCCTGACCATGGGCGAGAACATCGGCGACCTGGCCGGCATCACGCTCGGCCTCGAGGGCTATCGCCGCTCGCTGGAAGGCGCGGCCTCGCCCGTGCTGGACGGCGTCACCGGCGACCAGCGCGTGTTCTACGGCTGGGCCCAGGTGTGGCAGTCCAAATACCGCGAGGACGCCATGAAGAACCTGGTGGCGACCGACCCGCACTCCCCGCCGGAGTTCCGCGTCATCGGCCCGGTGCGCAACCTGGACGCCTGGTACGAGGCGTTCGGCGTCAAGGAAGGCGACCGCTACTGGCTGTCGCCGTCCGAGCGCGTCCGCCTCTGGTAGGACGGGTCACGACCAACGATCAGGGCCGCTCCTCGGGGCGGCCCTTTTTCTTTGTCTCGCGCAGGACGATCGCGATGGGGGCCGGGCACGAAAAAGCCCGCCGCAGGGATGCTTGCGGCGGGCTTTCGCGCTCTTGAGAGCGGACGTTTCCTCCCCGAAACGCCTCCGATGGCTGCAGGTCGCCCCGCGCCGTCGAGGGGTTCATCAAACCGCCATGATCGGGGCAAGTCAATCAATCGCCGGGGGAAATCGCGCATTTCCCTGAGTGATCGTCGATAACCCAGCGTGGCGGAACTCAGATTCTCGAAGGTTCTTCGATGATGCCGCGCAGGGTGGCGATCAGATCCGCGCGCGGGACCGTCGCCTGCCCCGGCCGCGCCGCCTTCCACGCGGCATTGTCGGCCAGCGCCGCCGCCTGGGCCCGCCCCGCGTCCAGATCCTTCACGGTGGCCGTGCCCTGAGCGATCTCGTCGCCGCCCAGGATGACGGCGGCGGGCGACCCGCGCCGGTCGGCGTATTTCATCTGCGTCTTCAGGCCCGCACGGCCCAGATAGACCTCGGCGGCGATGCCCGCGCGGCGGATTTCGGCGGCGCAGGCCAGGCCGTGCGCCATGTCCTCGTCGCCGAAGACGATCACAACCACCGGGCCGCGCGGCTCGGCCGGGGCGCGTCCCGCCGCCCGCAGCGCCGCCGCCAGCCGCGACACGCCGAAGGAAAAGCCCGTCGCCGGCGCCCGCTCGCCCGTGAACCGCGCCACCAGATCGTCGTAGCGGCCGCCCCCGCCGATGGAGCCGAACCGCACGGGCCGCCCCTTCTCGTCGGTCGTCTCCAGCAGCAGCTCGGCCTCGAACACCGCGGCGGTGTAATACTCCAGCCCGCGCACGACGGTCGGATCGAAGCTGACCGCCCCGTCCGGCGCGCCCAGCGCGCGCACCGCCGCGCCCATCTTCGCCAGCGATTCCAGCGCCGCCTCGCCCGACGCGCCCAGGCCGCCGGCGTTCGCCAGCCGGTCGATCCGGTCGGTCCAGCCCCCGGCCTGCTCGGCCTTCAGGAAGGCCTCGACCCGTCCGATCAGTCCGGCGTCCAGCCCGGCGCCCCTGGTGTAGTCGCCCGACTCGTCCAGCCGCCCGGCGCCCAGCAGGTCGCGCACGCCCTCCCAGCCCAGCCGGTCGTATTTGTCGATCGCCCGCAGCGCCGTCAGCCGCTGCCCCGCGTCGGTCACGCCGCCCGCGTCGAAAAGGCCGTCGAACAGCCGGCGGTCCGACACGCGCAGCACCGCCTGCCCCTCGCCCAACCCGGCGGCCGTCAGGCCCTCGCAGGCCATGGCCACGATCTCGGCGTCGCTTTCCGGCCGGTCGCTGCCCACCGTGTCGGCGTCGCACTGCATGAACTCGCGGAACCGCCCCGGGCCCGGCTTCTCGTTGCGCCACACCGGCCCGAAGGCATAGCGGCGGAACGGCTTGGGCAGGGTCTGCCAGGTCTCCGCCGCGAACCGGGCCAGCGGCGCGGTGTGGTCGTACCGCAGCGCCATCCACTGATCTTCGTCGTCCTGCAGGGCGAACACGCCCGCGTTCGGCCGGTCGGCGTCGGGCAGGAACTTGCCCAGGGCGTCGGCATATTCGAACGCCGGCGTCTCCAGCGGCTCGAAGCCCCAGCGCTCGTACACCTCCGACACCCGCGCGATCAGCGTGCGCTCGGCGTTCAGGTCGCGGGCGCGGCGGTCGGCGAAGCCGCGCGGCGCGCGCGCTTCAGGGCGGGGAGAGGCGGCGTCGGTCATGCGCGGCGCTTAAACCGGGCGCCGCCCAAGAGCAATCAGCGCGCGCGCCGCAGCGGCACCGGCCCGGCGTAGGTCAGCCTCCGCCACACCCACTCGAACGGCCCCATGGCGAAGACGCTCAGCCACAGCGGCGACCAGATCAGCTGCGCGGCCCACACCGCCCCGACCACGATCCACTGATCCGCCGTCGAGTGCTGGCCGAACCACTTCGGCCCCCACGGCGCGTAATACAGGCTCATCATGATCAACGTCTGGGTCAGGTAGTTGGTGAAGGCCATCCGCCCGACCGGCACGAACACGCCCGTCACGACCCTCAGTCCCCATTTCGACAGCAGGATCAGCGCCGAGACGTAGAACAGGGTGATCAGCGGCGCCGCGCCCCGCGCCGCGTCGGCCAGGCCCCCGGTGGGGTCCGGCCCGTCGCCCGCCGCCATCTTCTGCCAGCCCCACCCGGCCAGCAGCGCCAGGTTCAGCCCGCCGACCGCCAGCGTCGCCAGATAGACCCAGGTCGGCGACCGCCCCTTCAGGAAGCCGGACTTGAACAGCCCCAGCCCCAGCATCATCAGCGGCACGCTGACCGGCGCCATGAACAGCACGGCCCAGACGAAACCCGCCCAGGACAGGAAATTCTGCTGGAAGGGCGCAAGACCGCCCGCGCGATAGGCGTCGATCGCCGCCTGGACCGCTTCGGGCGAGGCCTGCGCTCGGCCCGACGCCATCTTGGCCGCGAACTCGGCCGGCAGGTTGGCCATGCCCCAGTATCCCGCCGTGGCGATCAGGGCCCACAGCAGCGTGATCCCGCCGCCGATCCACAGCAGCCGCCGCGCGCTCCACGACCGGAAGGCCAGGAAGGCGAAGCCGCTGATCGCGTACAGCAGCAGGATGTCGCCGAACCACAGCAGCGCGCCGTGAAGGACGCCGAACAGCGCCAGCCACCCCAGCCGCCGCCGCAACAGGGCGCCGCGATCCAGGTCCGACCGCTCGCCCCCGACCAGGAACACCGAAACCCCGAACAGCATGGTGAACAGGGTGCGCATCTTGTCGGCGAAGAAGGTGGTGATCACCCAGTGCCCCACGGCGTCCGCTTGCGTCGCGTCCAGCGGCGGCGGCTGCTGCGCCATCAGCAGCAGCGACGGCCAGCCGAAGGCCACGGCGTTCACCGCCAGGATGCCCAGCACGGCGAAGCCGCGCAGCATGTCCAGCGTGCGGATCCGGTCCTTTTCGGACACGGGCGCCAGAACGGAATCGGTCGTCGTCATCGGCGTGAGCCCCCTCGTCGTTCGAATGACAAGGACCCTTTACACCAGATCGGTCCGCGCGAACATGAAATCGGGGTAATCAGGCGCGCGGGTGCGCCGCCGAATAGGCCTCCAGCAGGCGCGCGGCGTCCACGGCGGTGTATTTCTGCGTCGTCGACAGCCCGGCGTGGCCCAGCAGCGTCTGGATCGAGCGCAGGTCCGCCCCCGCGCCCAGCAGGTGCGTCGCGAAACTGTGCCTCAGCGCGTGCGGCGTGGCCGAGGCCGGCAGGCCCAGCCGCCCCCGCAGCCGCTGCACCGTCGCCTGCACGTGCCGCGCGCTCAGCGCCCCCCCGCGCTTCGCCCGGAACAACGGTTGATCCGCCGTCGCCGGGAAGGGGTTCCGCGCCCGGCAGTCCTCCACCGCCTGACGCACCGCCGGCAGGACGGGGACCAGCCGCGTCTTGCCGCCCTTGCCCGTGACCCGCAGCGACTCGCCCAGCGGCGCGTCCCCCTCCGTCAGGTTCAGCGCCTCCGAGATTCGCAGGCCGCAGCCGTAGAGCAGCGTCAGCACCGCCCGGTCCCGCGCCGCCTCCCACGGCTCCAGGTCGGCGTCCGCGCCCGGCGCGTCCAGCAGGGCCATCGCCTGCGCCTCGGCCACCGGACGCGGCAGGGTCGCCTTGGGCCGCGGCCCGCGCACCAGCGTCAACTGTGGACTCGCCGTCTCCAGCCGCCGCTCCAGAAACCGGTGAAAGCCCCGGATCGCCGCCAGCGCCTGCGCCACGCTGCGCGCCGACAGCGGATGGTCCCCACCCCGCCGCTCGGCCAGATGCGCCCGCAGCTCCGCCGCCTGCACGCCCGCCAGGTCGCCCAGCGCCTGCGGCCCGCCGCGATGCCGCTCCAGAAAGGAAATCCAGTTCCGCCCCGCGTGGCCGTAGGCCTCCAGCGTGCGCGGCGAGGCCCGGCGCTCGTGGGCCAGCCAGTCCAGCCAGGCCCTCAGCGCCTCATCCGCCGTCATGCGTCGATCGCCGGCCACCGCTCCGCCATCCGCTCGACCACCCGCGCCACGAAGGCCGCCAGCTCGCAGCCCATGGCCGGGTGGAACCCCTCCGGATCGGGCGAGCCGAAGGCCACGATCCCGGGTCTCGGCGCCTGTCCCGGCGTGATCGCCGGCGCCATGCGGATCAGGGCCACCGAGGCGACCGCCTCCTCCGTCTGGCCGAACAGGTTCAGCCCGTCGAAATTCGGCCCCAGCCAGTGCAGCCCGTCCTCGGCGACCAGGGCGTCGACGCGCCCCGGCTCCAGCGCCTTCCAGCCGAACGGCACCGCGCCCGGCTTTTCCAGCCCGACCGCCGCGCCCGCCAGGCCGAACCGCCCCTGCGCCGTCGCGTCCAGCCGCCGCGCCAGGTCGGAGTTCGAGCGCGCCTCCATCAGGTCCAGCGCCGCCACATGGGTCTGCGTCTGCGCGGCGAAGTTGGCGCGGGCCACCGCCTCGATGCGTTTGCGGGCGTCGGTCTCCCGCTCCACCTCGGCTTCCAGACGCGTCAGGGCGGCGGGCGTGAAGTCCACCACGTTCGGCCCATGCGGCCGCAGCCCCAGCTCTTCCAGCAGAGCCCGATCCTCGGAGAGCAGGGCGCCGTGCCCCTGCAGCCAGCCGCGCACCTGCGGCCAGTGCAGGCCCGGCTCGTCGGCGAACAGATCGAGGGATTCAGCCGTCACTCACGCCCTCCCGCCGGGAAACGCCGGCGTCGAAACTACAGGATGGACTGACCGGTCTTGCCCCAGTCGGCCAGGAAGGCATCCAACCCCTTGTCGGTTAACGGGTGTTTGACCAGCGCCTTGAACGTTTCGGGCGGCAGGGTCGCCGCATCCGCCCCGGCCAGCGCCGCCGCCGACACGTGGCCGGCGTTCCGCAAGGACGCCGCCAGCACCTCGGTGTCGAAGCCGTGGATGTCGTACAGCGTGCGGATCTCCTCCAGCAGGCCGATGCCGTCCGCGCCATGGTCCTCCAGCCGGCCCACGAACGGCGAGACGAAGGTCGCGCCCGCCTTGGCCGCCAGCAGCGCCTGCGCGGCCGAGAAGCACAGCGTCACGTTGGTCCGCACGCCCTTGTCGGCGAAGGCGCGGGTGGCCCGCAGCCCGTCCATCGTCAGCGGCAGCTTGACCACCACGTTCGGCGCGATGGCCGCCAGCTTGTCGCCCTCCTTGACCATGGTCTCGAAGTCGGTGGCCACGGCCTCGGCCGAGATCGGCCCCTCGACCAGGGCGCAGATTTCGGCGATGACCTCGGCGATGTTCCGACCCGACTTGGCGATCAGCGTGGGATTGGTGGTCACCCCGTCCACCAGGCCGGTGGGGACCATGTCTTTGATGACGGCGACGTCGGCGGTGTCGAGGAACAGTTTCATGGGCGGTTCCATAGCCGAGCGGCCCCGCCCGTGAAAGTCGCCTCCGTCCTGGTGCCCCTGCCGGTGCCCGAAGCCTTCGACTACGCCGTGCCGGACGATCTGAATCTGGCGCGCGGCGATCAGGTGGCCGTGCCGCTGGGCCCGCGCCTGCTGCGCGGCCTGGTGTCGGAGACGCACGAGGTCACCGGCTCGAACCGCAAGCTGAAGGCCGTCGAGGCGAAACTGGACGACCCGCCCCTGCCGCCCGGCACGATGGAGTTCGTCGAATGGGCCGCGCGCTGGACCCTGTCCCCGCCCGGCGAGATGGCGGCGCTGGCGCTGAAGGGCCTGCGCGCGCCGGAGCCGAAGCCGACGATCAAGCTGGTCCGCGATCCCGGCGTCGAGCCCGCGCGCGCCACCGCCGCCCGCGCCGCCGTTCTGGCCGCGGCGACGGAGCCGATGACCGCCGCCGACCTGGCCCGCGCCGCCGGCGTCTCGGCGGGCGTGGTCAAGGGGCTGGTGGACGAGGGCGTCCTGCTCCGCACCGAGGTCGCCGCCGCGATCGACTTCGCCGTCCCCGACCCCGCCCACGCTCCGTCGGACCTGAACGCCGATCAGGCCGCCGCCGCCCAGGCGCTGGGCGACGCGGTCCGGGCGGGCGGCTTCCGGCCCTTCCTGCTGGACGGCGTCACCGGCTCGGGCAAGACCGAGGCCTATCTGGAGGCCACCGCCCGCGCCCTGTCCGCCGACCCGGGCGCCCAGGTCTTGATCCTGCTGCCCGAGATCGCGCTCACCCAGGCGTTGATCCAGCGCGTCACGGCCCGCTTCGGCGCCGCGCCCGCCGAGTGGCACTCCGGCGTCTCCGGCCCACGGCGGCGTCAGGTGTGGCAGGGCGTCGTCTCCGGCCGCGCCCGCATCGTCGTCGGCGCCCGCTCGGCCCTTTTCCTGCCCTTTCCCAACCTGCGTCTGGTCGTGGTGGACGAGGAGCACGACGGATCGTTCAAGCAGGAGGACGGACTGGTTTATCATGGCCGGGATCTGGCCGTGGCGCGGGCCATGATCGAAGGCGCGACCGTCGTCCTGGCCTCGGCCACGCCCTCGCTGGAGACGCTGGCGAACGCGCGGGCCGGCCGCTACGGCTGGCTGCGGCTCAAGGCCCGGCACGGCGCCGCCGTCCTGCCCACCTTGGAGCTGCTGGATCTGCGCGCCGATCCGCCGGAGCGCGACCGCTGGCTGGCGCCGCGCCTCGTGGCCGAGATGGCCGAGACCTGGGCGCGCGGCGAGCAGACCCTGCTGTTCCTGAACCGGCGCGGCTATGCCCCCGTCGTCCTGTGCCGCGCCTGCGGCCACCGCCTGACCGCGCCCGACACCGACAGCTGGCTGGTCGAGCATCGCTACACCGGCCGGCTGGTCTGCCACCTGACCGGCTTCTCCATGCCCAAGCCCGCGCGCTGTCCCGAATGCGGCGCCGCCGACAGCCTGACCCCCGTCGGCCCGGGCGTGGAGCGCGTGGAGGAGGAGGTGCGCAACCTGTTCCCCGAGGCGCGCACCGCCGTGTTCAGCTCCGACACCGCGCCCGACGCCGCCTCCGCCCGCGCCCTGATCGCTCGGATGCGCGACGGGGAGATCGACGTGCTGGTGGCGACGCAGGCGGCGGCCAAGGGCCACAACTTCCCGCGCCTGACGCTGGTCGGCGTGGTCGACGCCGATCTGGGCCTGCGCGGCGGCGACCTGCGCGCGGCCGAGCGCACCTTTCAACTGTTGATGCAGGCGACGGGCCGCGCCGGACGCGCCGACCGCCCCGGCCGCGCCCTGCTGCAGACCTGGACGCCCGAGCATCCGGTGCTTCAGGCCCTGGCCGCCGGCGACCGCGACGCCTTCGTCGAGGCCGAGCTGGCCGAGCGCGAGGCCGCCGGCCTGCCCCCCTACGGTCGCCTCGCCGCCCTGATCCTGTCGGGCGAAAAGGCCGACGCGGTGGACAAGGCCGCGGGACTGCTCGCCGGGTCCATCCCCAACGCCGAGCGGCTGGAGGTCTACGGCCCCGCCGACGCCCCCTTGGCCCTGGTCCGCGGTCGCCGCCGCAAGCGCCTGCTGGTCCGCGCCGACCGCGACGTCGACCTTCAAGGCTTCCTCCGCGCCTGGCTGACCCGCGTGAAGCTGCCCTCCAGCGTCCGCCTGACGGTGGACGTGGACCCGTACAGTTTTCTTTAGCACCCGGTTCCGGCTCCGCTCCGTGAGACGGGCATGCGTCGACGACCGACCCCAGATTGCGATGATCGCCGAAGCTTTCTCCCGTCCGATCAACGCCCTCGCAGTTTTCTCTCGCCTTCCGCCGCCGTCAGTCCAACCGCGTTCCACGCTCCTCCTCGGTTCCGTCGCAGGGGAAGGGCGCAAGGCCTTGCGAGCTTGTCGCGGCGGAAGCGGTTCGAGCGGGGGCTCGCCCGGGGCGTTTCATCGTCACGGGGGGCCCGCGGGGGTTCGATCCTCGACCGCGTGGCGCGTCTCCTGCCCTCAAGCAGCGAGCGACCGCGTCGCGAGCGATAGGGCCCCCAAAGATGGCGCGTCACGGGAAGGCGCGCGTCCGGGGCCGGGGTTCGCAGGTCTCCCGCCCGCCCGCCGAAGGCGCGTCCGTTAGTCGCCAAGTCAGCGGCCCTATGCGGTGGACTCATCTCCACTTCGGACAGCTTTCGATCAGACGAACCGCGCGGAGCGCTCAGCCTTCGTCGAAACGGTAATGACACACAGCATCCGGGCGAACGGCCCGGCGCTCCGTCCGCCCTTTCCACCTTCCGGCCTCCGCCGGAGGGCGCTTCCGCACGCCTGAAAATCCTCCCCCATTGGGGGAGGGGGACCATCGACGCGCAGCGGAGATGGTGGAGGGGGTCCGACCCGCGCTCCGAACCCGCCACTCGACCTCCCGAGCTTGCGGAGGCCCCCTCCACCCCCGTCGCTCACGCTCCGGCGGTCCGCCTTCCCCGAGGGGGGAGGATTTCACCGCCTCCTCCGGCTCCCCGCCCGCTCAGAAGAAACGTCCGCCAAACCTCCATCCCCAGTCGTCCCACCGGCCACGCTTGAACGCGTACGGTTCCGGACCACATACTTCTACGAAGGCCGCCGCAATGGCGGGTCGAGTCGAAACGGTCGGGCTCTCGCCCCCCACGCCGGCTCGACGGGTCCGGGATCAACCCGGGCTCCAGGAAGTCGCATCATGTCCGAGTCCACCGTCCTCCCCGTTCTGCCCCTGCGCGACATCGTCGTGTTCCCGCACATGGTCGTGCCGCTGTTCGTCGGACGCGAAAAATCGGTGCGGGCGCTCGACGAGATCATGAAGGGCGAAAAGCAGATCCTTCTGGCGACGCAGAAGAACAGCGTCGACGACGATCCCGCCGCCGGCGACATCTATCCGATCGGCGTCTTGGCCACAGTGCTCCAGCTGCTCAAACTGCCCGACGGCACCGTCAAGGTTCTGGTCGAGGGCAAGCGCCGCGCCCGACTGACGCGCTTCACCGATCAGGA
Source organism: Afipia felis (assembly GCA_943371835.1). Classification (GTDB taxonomy): domain Bacteria; phylum Pseudomonadota; class Alphaproteobacteria; order Caulobacterales; family Caulobacteraceae; genus Brevundimonas. Next base: position 39,344 of record CALRWJ020000003.1, read on the forward strand.
CGAATATTTCGAGGCCGAGGCCGTCGAGCTGGACGACGAGATCGCCGATCCGGCCCGCGCCGAAGCCCTGTCGCGAGCGGTGATCGAGCATTTCGAACACTATGTGAAGCTGAACAAGAAGGTCCCGCCCGAGGCGCTCAGCTCCATCCCCCAGATCACCGACCCGTCCAAGCTGGCCGACAGCGTGGCGGCCCATCTGTCGGTCAAGATCGCCGACAAGCAGAAGCTGCTGGAGACCTTCGACGTCGCCGGCCGACTGGAGCAGGTCTATGGCCTGATGGAAGGCGAGATCTCGGTCTTGCAGGTCGAAAAGAAGATCCGCTCGCGCGTGAAGCGCCAGATGGAGAAGACCCAGCGCGAATACTATCTCAACGAGCAGATGAAGGCGATCCAGCGCGAGCTGGGCGAAACCGACGATCAGCGCGACGAGATCATGGAACTCGAGGCGCGCATCCGGAAGACCAAGCTGTCCAAGGAAGCCCGGACCAAGGCCGAGGCCGAGGTCAAGAAGCTGCGCAACATGTCGCCCATGTCGGCCGAGAGCACGGTGGTGCGCAACTACCTCGACTGGCTGCTGTCCATCCCGTGGGGCAAGGCCAAGCAGAAGCCCATCGACCTGCAGAAGGCCGAGGACATCCTCGAGGAGGACCACTACGGCCTCGAGAAGGTCAAGGAACGCATCATCGAGTATCTGGCGGTTCAGGCGCGCACCGGCTCGCTGAAGGGGCCGATCCTGTGCCTCGTCGGTCCTCCGGGCGTCGGCAAGACGTCGCTGGCCAAGTCCATCGCGAAGGCCACGGGGCGTGAATACGTCCGCATGTCGCTGGGCGGCGTGCGCGACGAGGCCGAGATCCGCGGTCACCGCCGGACCTACATCGGCTCCATGCCCGGCAAGATCATCCAGTCGATGAAGAAGGCGAAGACGACCAACGCCTTCATCCTGCTGGACGAGATCGACAAGCTGGGCGCCGACTGGCGCGGCGACCCGTCCTCGGCCCTGCTGGAGGTGCTGGACCCGGCCCAGAACTCGACCTTCGGCGACCACTATCTGGAGGTCGACTACGACCTGTCGAACATCATGTTCGTCACAACGGCCAACAGCATGAACATGCCGCAGCCGCTGCTCGACCGGATGGAGGTGATCCGCGTCAGCGGCTACACCGAGGACGAGAAGGTCGAGATCGCCAAGCGCCACGTCCTGCCCAAGCAGCTGGTCGATCATGGGCTGAAGGACGGCGAGCTGATCGTGCCGGACGACACCCTGCGCGACCTGATCCGCTACTACACACGTGAGGCGGGGGTCCGCTCGCTGGAGCGCGCCCTGGGCGGCGTGGCCCGCAAGGCCGTGCGCGAGATGGCCAAGACCGGCGTCACGTCGATCACCGTCGACGCCGACAAGCTGTCTGAATATGCGGGCGTGCGGAAATACCGCTACGGCGAGACCGACGAGACCGATCAGGTGGGCATCGTCACCGGTCTGGCCTGGACCGAGTTCGGCGGCGACATCCTGACCATCGAGGCGATCAAGATGCCGGGCCGCGGCCGCATGACCGTGACCGGCAACCTCAAGGACGTGATGAAGGAATCCATCTCGGCCGCCGCCTCCTACGTCCGCGCCCGGTCGCTGGCCTTCGGAGTGAAGCCGCCCGTGTTCGAGAAGACCGACATCCACGTCCACGTCCCCGACGGCGCCACGCCCAAGGACGGCCCGTCCGCCGGCGTCGCCATGACGGTGGCCATGGTCTCGGTCCTGACCGGCGTGCCGATCCGCAAGGACATCGCCATGACCGGCGAGATCACCCTGCGCGGCCGGGTCACCGCCATCGGCGGCCTGAAGGAGAAGCTGCTGGCGGCCCTGCGCTCGGGCATCAAGACCGTGCTGATCCCCCAAGAGAACGAGAAGGACCTGGCCGACGTGCCCGACAACGTGAAGTCGGCGCTGGAGATCGTGCCCATCTCGACGGCCGACGAGGCGCTGAAGTGGGCGCTGACCGGCACGCTGACGCCGGTGGAGTGGGACGAGGCCGCCGAGCCTCTGCCCCGCGCCGCACCGCCGGCGGACGACGGCGCGGTCGCCGTCAGCCACTGAGGCGGGTGCAAGGAAAAGGCCCGCCGGATCGCTCCGGCGGGCCTTCGTCTGTGGTGGGCGGCGAGGGGTTCGAACCCCCGACCCCCTCGGTGTAAACGAGGTGCTCTGACCAGCTGAGCTAGCCGCCCGTTCCTAGAACCGGAAGCTGGCGCGCAGCAGCAGCATGTAACGGACGTAGTCCTCGATCATCTCCGCGTCGGCGCTGATCGACAGCATTCCCAGCTCATTGCCGACGTTCAGACGGAAGCCGACGATCGGCCCGCCGCCCTCGATGTTCGAGGGATCGATGGCGAAGTCCGGCCCGCCGCCGACGAACCGGCCCATGGTCGCGCCCGGATCGACCGACAGGTTCTGACGCCAGCCCAGCCGCACCTCGGGCTTGACCCAGCTGTTCTGACCCAGACCCATGGCGACGTTGATCGCCGCCGTGGCCGAGAACATGTGCCCCTCGCGGTCGTCGATCTCCAGATCGAAACCCGGCCCGCCGCCGCTCTCGACATGGGCGTCCTCGCTGAGCGAGAAATACTCGGCGTACACTTCCGGGCGCACGGTGAACCGGCCGTACGAACGCTCGTACGAAGCGCCGCCCGCCAGGGCGACGGTCCAGCCGTTCCAGCTCGACTCGTTGCGCAGGTTCAGCCCCGAGCCGACCAGTCGGCGGGTCGAGTCGAAGGTGGCGTACCCGCCCGCGGCACGCGCCCAGGTCGTCCAGTACTGGCCCTGAGCGCGCCAGTAGAGGCCCAACTCCATCAGGCTGGCCGAGACCACTTCCTCGGCCTCGGACTCGGGGTCTTCCAGGTCGGAGGAGGTGAAGGCCAGGCTGACGCCCAGATTGCCGTAGCTGGACCCCATCTCCACGCCGCCCGCGACGCCGAAGCCCTCGGACCGGAAGCCATAGGTGTCGGTCTTGTCCTTGTCGGCGTAGAAGCTGATCTCCTGCACCCACGCGCTGGCCTGACCGGGACGCGCCGAGGCGTTGCGGCCGACCAGGGCGCGCGTGACCGCGTCCACGCCGCCCGCCAGCGAAAGCAGCGGCCCGCCCGAGTGGTCGGGCAGCAGCTGTTCGTACAGGTCGATGAACTCGTCGCGGCCCGTCTGGCCAAGGAACACGTTCAGCAGGGTCGGGTCGGCGGCCAGGGCGCCGTAGAAGGCGTCGTACAAGCCGGCTTCCGCGGTGATCAGGTTGGCTTCCTGCGCGGTGCGGCGACGCACGTCGAGGTAGACCTGACCGGCGGCGGCGTTGGCCGAGGCGTCGACGCGGAACAGATAGGGCGAGTTGGCCTCGGTCGCGGCGAAGTCGACCTGTCCCAGGTTCAGCGTCGCGGCGTTGATGACCGTGAACCGCGTGGGGGTGGTGATGAGCGAAGTGAAGCGCGCGCCCAACTCCGCGCCGGTCTGCAGCGTGGCGGCGCCCGACACGTTGTAGCCGCCGGCCTGGCCGGAGGCGCCGTCGACGGTGACGATCAGACGGCCGTCGGCCCCCACGGTCAGGTCGCTGACGTTCAGCGCCGTCGACTGGCGCCCGTCCAGGGTGCCGTTCGCCACGTTGATGGACAGGCGGCCGTCGGAATCGCTCAGACGGCCCGCGACGACGCCGCCGCCCGTGATGGACAGGCGGTCCGCCCCCGCGCCGAAGGAGACGTCTCCGGTCACCGTCCCGTTGCGGACGTCCAGCACGTCGGCGCCGGCGCCGAAGTAGACGTCGCCGAAGATCGAGGGCTCGTCGCTGTTCGGAACGCCGTCGCCGTCGCTGTCGGGATCGCCGCTCGATGGCGTGCCGTGCGCCGGATCGGCGTCTTGGATCAGAGTCACACCGGAGGCGTTGGCGCGAAGGTCGATCGCGGCGGACGTGCCGGTCAGGGGATCGCCGTCGTCGTTCGACACCAGGTTGGCTTCGATGACGCCATAGTTGGTCAACGTCCTCAGGCCGCTGCCCTGATCCAGCACGCCGATGACGTTGGCGGTGCCGCCGCCGCTGGTGGCCAGCAGCGTGCCGCTGTTGGTGAAGGCGGCGACGTTGGCGCCGGCCTCGAACAGCACGCCCACGACGCGGCCGCCCGACTCGCTGGCGCTGGCGGCGGTGATGGCGCCGGAGTTCAGGAAGCGCGGCGTGTTCACGCCGGCCCCGAACCGCACCGCCGTGGCGTCCGCCTCAAAGGCAAGGGCGGAGATGGGGCCGCTGTTGCGCACGCCGCCGTCGATCGTGACCGTGCCGCCGCCGACCTGGCCGAAGCGGATCGCCTGCGCCGCGACGCCGTCCAGGATTCCCTGCGACGAAACCGTGCCCCGGTTGATGAAGCCGTAATTCAAGTCGCCCGTCCCGACGACGCCCAGCGTGATGTTGCGGGAATCGGATCCCACCAGGATCGCCGGCGCCGCGCCGAAGACCGAGATGGTGGAGGCCGTTTCCTCGGAGTCGGTCACGCCGTCCGCGTCGTCGTCCGTGCTGTTGGCGTCGGTCTCGGTCGGCAGGACGTCGAACAGCACCCCGCGCGCCACGTTGCCGGCGATGACGACGGTCGGTCCGCCCTGCAGTCGGTCGTCCGCGTCGATGGCGTCGATGATCGCCTGCGTCGGCCGCGACTGGTAGCGGTAGCCGGTGGCGGAGATGTTGCCCTGAACGTTGATCCGGCCTGTGACGTCGCCGTCGAAGCGGACCGCGCTGGCCCCTTCGCCGGTCGCCGAAATCGATCCGCCCACGTAGGCGTTGCCGGTCAGGGTGCCGGCGCTGCGGATGGCGACGGAGCGGTCGCCCAGCGTCCGCACTTCGCCCTGGGTGCGGAAGTCGCCGGTCAGGCCGCCCTGGATGGCGATGCCGTAGGAGTCGTTGCCCTCGACCACGATCAGGCCGGAACGCCCCACGATCAGGTTGCCGGTGACCGGGCCGGCCAGGCGGACGCCGTAACGGCCCGACCCCGTCGCCCAAGGGCCGTCCGGGTCGGCGTCGTTGTCGGGGTTCGGATAGTCGATCAGCGAGTCGGTGATCGTGATCCGGTCGTTGATGGTGATGTTCGTCGTGAGGCCGCCGTTCACCAGAACGCCCGTGGCGCCGTCCGCCGCGTTGGTGAAGGTGATCGCGCCGCCGGCGGACAGGGTGAAGGTGTTGTTCGAATCGACCGTCACGGCCGTGCCGGAGGTCAGGTTGATCACGCCGCCCGACGCGATCTCAATGTTCGCCGGCGCGCCGCTGTTGGCGTTCGACGTCTGGATCGGCGTGGTGCGCGACGTGTTGATGACCACCTGGGCCTGGGCCCCGGCGGCGAAGAGAAGGGGCGCGAGCGCGGCGGCGGTCGCATAGAAAAGACGCATGATCGGGAACACCCCTCGACGGCGCACGAGACGATTTGGGGGCGGTGTAGCAGCCCCTCCGGACGTTTGTCCCAAGTTTCGCGAATTTGAGGCGAATGCAAGGCCGAAGCGCCGATTGGGCTTGCCGTCTAGAATATAAAAATGATATCACAACGACATCGCAAACCGGGAGGGCGTGATGGCTGTTGAAACGACCAAATCGGCGGAGCGCGCGGCGAGCGGCGCGCCCGGCATTCCGATCCTTCTGCTCAGCCTAGTTCTGGTGCTGGGCGGTCCGGCGCTGGTCGCGCAGGGGCCCGACAACCCGGCGGTCGTCATCGCAGGGGTGACCCTGGCCGTCGTCGGCCTGTTCGTGATGTGCGGCTTCTATGCGTTGCAGCCCAACGAGGCCGCGGCCATCCTGCTGTTCGGCGACTATCGCGGCACAGATCGCACGACGGGCCTGCGCTGGGTCCTGCCCTGGTACACCCGCAAGAAGATCAGCCTGCGCGCCCGCAATCTGACCAGCGACAAGCTGAAGGTGAACGACAAGCGCGGCAGCCCGATCGAGATCGCCGCGAACGTGGTGTGGCGCGTCGAGGACTCGGCCCAGGCTCTTTTCGACGTCGACGACTACCAGGCCTTCGTGAACATCCAGGTCGACACCGGCCTGCGCGATCTGGCGTCTCACTACGCCTACGACCACGGCGAGGAGCACGAGTTGACGCTGCGCGCCGACGCCGAGGACGTCGCGGAGCGCCTGCGCCAGGAGCTCTCCTCCCGCGTCGCGGTGGCGGGCGTGGTGGTCGACGAGGCGCGCCTGGCGCACCTCGCCTATGCGCCCGAGATCGCGGGAGCGATGCTGAAGCGTCAGCAGGCCGAGGCGGTCCTGGCCGCGCGCCGCCTGATCGTGAAGGGCGCCGTCGGCATGGTCGAAAGCGCCCTGGCCGACCTCAGCGAGCGCGAGGTCGTGACGCTGGACGAGGATCGCAAGGCGGCGATGGTGTCGAACCTGCTCGTGGTTCTGTGCGCCGACCGCGAGGCCCAGCCGGTGGTCAACACCGGGACCCTCTACGGCTGATGGCGGGCAGGGCGCGAAAGGCCTTTCTGCTGCGCGCCTCGCCGGAGGTCATGGCGGCGGTAGAGCGATTGGCCGCCGCCGAACTGCGCTCGGTCAACGCTCAGGTCGAAGTGTTGCTGAGGGAGGCCCTGGTGCGGCGTGGCCGCGCGCTGGGCGACGTCGCTCCGTCCCCGGATCGAACCGACGGCGCTTGAGCTTGGTCGCGCGCGGCGCTACGGCGCGGCATGGTGAAGTCGCACATGTCCAAGGTCCGCTCGGCGCGGCGGATCCAGAAGAAGGTCCGCAAGGGCGCCCGACCGGTCGGCGCCCACGCCCTTGAACTGGCCGATCTGAAGGGCCTGGAGGTGCAGGAGGACGAGCTTCGTCTGGTCCCCGGCTGGGACGAGGAAGTCACCGAAACGCTCGACGCCATCAAGGCCGCCTCCGCCGACGAGCGGCCGCGTATGGTCGACACCACCATGCTGTACGCACCCAAGTCCGGCGGGGTGAAGCGCTACCTCACCTCCAAGAAGGCGTGGCTGGAGGCGAACCGGCCCGGCGTCGCGCACACGCTCATGGTGCCGGGCGCGCACCATCGCGCCGGCGAGGACGGCATCGTTCAACTGCACGCGGCCAAGCTTCCGTTCGGCGACGGCTATCGCTGGCCGCAGTCGGTGAGGCGCTGGGCCGCGTGGGTCGCCGCCACGAAGCCGGCCCTGATCGAGGCCGGCGATCCCTATACGCCCGGCCAGGGCGCCCTGGAGGCCGGTCAGCGCGCCGGGTGCCCCGTGATCGGCTTCTGCCACTCCGACCCGGCGGGCCTGGCCGCACTGCATTTCGGCGAGTGGGCCAAGAAACCGGTCGAGAAGCGCTGGGCCCGCCTGTTCGGCCAATTCGACCGCGTGATCTCGCCCAGCCGCTACATCGCCCGGCGACTGGAAGAAGCGGGCATTCAGGACATCGTCATTCAGCCCTTGGGCGTGGACGTCGACACCTTCCGCCCTGATCGGCGCGACCGGGACTGGCTGCTGCGACGACTGGGGCTGCCCGCCACTGCGCGGCTGCTGTGCTTCGCCGGCCGGCCGGCGCGGGAGAAGAACGTCGACGTCCTGATCGAGGCCGTGCAGCGGCTGGGCGACCCCTATCATCTGGTTCTGGTCGGGGCGGGGCAGGGGCTGCCGGTCGAGGACCGCGTGATCTCACTGCCGTACGAGGCGAATCCGAAGGTCGTCGCCAAGATCATCGCCAGCTGCGACGCCTTCGTGCACGCCAACGACAAGGAACCGTTCGGCCTGATCGTGCTGGAAGCGATGGCCTCGGGGCGTGCGGTCGTCGGCATCGACGCAGGCGGGGTGAAGGAAACGGTGGATCCCACGGTGGGCCAGCTGGCGAGCCGCGCCGAGCCCGTCGCCTATGCCGAGGCCGTGAGGGCGCTGTTCGACCGGGACGTCGAGGCGCTGGGCGCCGCCGCCCGGCGCAAGGCCGAAGATCGGTTCGCGTGGAACAGCGTCTTCGAGGGCTTGTGCGAAACCTACGCCGACGTCAGCGGGCGCGACGCGTTCCGCGCAAAGGGCTTGAGGTACTGACGATGATGAAGACGACGCTCGCGGCCGCGGCGACGGTCGCGCTCTGGGCGCTGGCGGGGACCGCGTCCGCCCAGCATGTGGTGCTGGCACGGCATGCCGAAAAGGCCGACGCGTCGCGCGATCCGGCTCTGTCGGACGCCGGCGCGGTGCGCGCCCAGGCGCTGGCGCAGACGTTCGGCGCCGACGGCCCCGACCTGGTTCTTGTCAGTCCGCTGCAACGCACGGCGCTGACCGCCGCGCCGTCGGTCCAGGCGTTCGGATCCCCCGTTTCGGTCTTCTCGCTCGACGCGGGCCTGGAGGCGCACGTGGCCGCCGTGGTCGCGGCCATCGTGGCCCAGCCTGACGACGCCACGGTGCTGGTGGTCGGCCACAGCAACACCATCCCCCTGATCGCCCGCGCTCTGGGCGTCGATTCCGCCGACATGGCCGACTGCGAATACGACCGCCTGACCAGGATCGACCTGAACGCCGCGCCGCCGCGGTCCGAGGTCGTGCGATTCGGCGCGCCCTCGGCCTGTTGAGCGAAGTCCGGCGCGCGCCGGTCTTCGATCCTGCGAAGCTTACCCGAGCCGCGCGGTCCGTCGCCGTCATGGCCGAAACTGAGGCGGCGCTGGCCGTCCGCAAGCGCGTCGACGACGGGCGATCTGACGCGCCCCGCTTGGCGGCGCGCCACCTAACCGCCTATATGCGGCGCTAGAGATTTGGGCCGGACGATCGGTCCGCATGAGGAGAGTACGCCGTGGGCGCGATGAGCATCTGGCACTGGGTGGTCGTGATCGGCGTGATCGCGCTGCTGTTCGGCGGGCGCGGCAAGCTGTCGGGTCTGATGGGCGACGCGGCCAAGGGCATCAAGGCGTTCAAGGAAGGCCTGAAGGACGAGGACGACAAGGCCGGCCCGTCGGGAGGCACGAGCTCGCTGCCGCGCACCGACGCCGAAAAGGACGAGCTGAAGCGCTGACGTCCGCGCGCGCTCGGAGAGCCTGAACATGGGTGGCCTGGGCCCCGGCATCGGCGGGGGCGAAATCTTCGTCATCGGTCTGGTGGCGCTGCTGGTCGTGGGACCGCAGCGTCTGCCCTTGCTGATGCGCAAGGTCGGCCAGGCCATGGCCAAGGCGCGCAACATGGCCAACGAGTTCCGCGCCAGCTTCGACGAGATGGCGCGCCAGTCCGAACTGGACGAGCTGCGCAAGGAGGTCGAGGCGCTGCGCCGGACGCAGATGGTGCCGCTGGGCGCCGAGGCCGAGGCCGCGTTCCGCGACATCAACGCCGAGATGAACCGCCCCCTGGCCGCGCCGCCGCCGGCGCCGACGCCTCAGCTGGAAGCGCCGGAGCCTGAGCCGGTAGTCGCGCCGGCAACGCGGAGGGCGCCGCGCGCCAAGGCCGCCACGAAGGCGGCGCCGAAGAAGACGACCTCGGCCAAGGCCGGCGCGAAGAAGGCCGCACCCGCCCGCAAGACCGCTCCGCGCAAGAAGGCCGCCACGTGAGCCGCACGGATCAGGACGAGGCCGAGATCGAGGCATCGCGCGCGCCGCTGATGGATCACCTGATCGAGCTGCGTGGTCGGCTGCTGGTCTGCGTCGTCGCCTTCGTGCTGGGCTTCATCCTGTGCTTCAGCTTCTCCGAGCCGATCTACATCTTTCTGGTGAAGCCATTCGCGGCGGCAATGGCCTTCCACCAGGCGGCCGGCGGAGGGGCGCATCCGGCCGTGTCGCCGTGGGACCTGATCGCGGGGACGGCGGGGCTGAAGCCTCTGCCGGTCGTGGACGGGCAGACGGTCAATCTGATCTACACCGCGCCTCTGGAAATCCTTTTCACCAAGATGAAGCTGGCCGGGTTCGGCGCCGTCGTGGTGGCGTTCCCGGTGCTGGCCTATCAGCTGTGGCGGTTCGTGGCGCCGGGGCTGTACCGCAACGAGCGGGGGGCGTTTCTGCCGTTCCTGATCGCCGCGCCGGTGCTGTTCCTGATGGGGGCGGCGCTGGTCTATTTCGTCATGCTGCCGTTCGTCATGTGGTTCTCGCTGAGCCAAGGCATCGACCAGGGCGGGGTGACGGCGGCGCTGCTGCCGAAGGTGTCGGAGTACATGAGCCTGGTGACGGCGCTGATCCTGGCGTTCGGCCTGTGCTTTCAGCTGCCGGTGGTGATGACGCTGCTGGGTCTGGCGGGGCTGATCTCGTCGAAGATGATGGCCGAGGGGCGGCGTTACGCGATCGTGGCCGTCGTCGTGGTGGCGGCGGTGGTGACGCCTCCGGATCCGATCAGCCAGCTGATGCTGGCCGGGCCGTTGGTGCTGCTCTACGAAATCTCGATCTGGTGCGTGCGGCTGATCGAACTGCGGCGGCGCAAGGCCGACGAGGCCGAGGGTCTGACGGCGAGTTGACGCGACGTGATCTTGGCGCCGCCCCGGGGGCGCGCTAGGCCGGACGCCAACGCATTTCTCCAGGAGAGACGACCATGGCCGACCTGGCTTCCGTGACCGACCACATCCGCGGCGCCGTGGGCGACAACTCCGGTCTGGGCAAGACCGTGAAGCTGGATCTGGGAGATGTGGGCAAGATCTACATCGACGGCGCGTCGGTCCCGAACTCGGTGACCAACGAGGACAAGCCGGCGGACGCCACTGTGTCGATGTCGTGGGACGACTTCATCGCCCTGTCGGAGGGCCGCCTGGACCCGATGATGGCCTTCATGCAGGGCAAGCTGAAGATCGCCGGCGACATGATGATCGCCCAGAAGCTGGCGCCGCTGCTGAAGCGCTGAGCTTGAGCACGATCTGACATTTTCGCGGCGCGGGGTTCGAGAGGACGCCGCGCCGCTTTCGATTCCGGAGCCCGACATGGATTTTCGCCCTTCCGACCGCGGCCTGCTCTGGCAGGAGCGCCTGGCGCGCTTCCTCGAGAACAACGTGATCCCGCGCGAGGCGGAGTACTGGGCGCAGGTCCACGAGAACCCGAAGCGCCAGCCGCCGATCATGGAGACGATGAAGGCCGAGGCGCGCGAGGCGGGTCTGTGGAACATGTTCCTGCCCGGCGAGCATGGCGCAGGGCTGACCAATCTGGAATACGCGCCGCTGGCCGAGATGATGGGGCGCAGGCTTTGGTCGGCGGAGGTTTTCAACTGCAACGCCCCGGATACCGGCAACATGGAGGTGCTGCACCTCTACGGGAACGCCGAGCAACAGGCGCGCTGGCTGAAGCCGCTGATGGCCGGCGAGATCCGCTCGGCCTTCCTGATGACCGAGCCGGCGGTGGCCAGCTCCGACGCGACGAACATCGAGACGCGCATCGAGCGCGACGGCGACCACTATGTGATCAACGGGCGCAAGTGGTGGTCGACCAACATGGCCCACCCGAACGTCGCCATCACCATCGTGATGGGCAAGACGGACGTCGGGGCCGCCACGCACCAGCAGCAGAGCCAGATCTTGGTGCCCGTCGACACGCCCGGGTTCCGGGTGGAGCGGATGTTGTCCGTGTTCGGATACCAGGAACTGCCGATCGGTCACGCCGAGGTGGTGCTGGAGAACGTGCGCGTGCCGGTCGAAAACCTGATCGCGGGCGAGGGGCGCGGGTTCGAGATCGCGCAGGGGCGGCTGGGGCCGGGCCGCATCCACCACTGCATGCGCGTGATCGGCGCGGCGGAGCGGGCCCTGGATCTGATGGTCGAGCGGCTGCTGAGCCGCACGGCGTTCAGGAAGGCGATCGCCGAGCATTCGGTGTGGGAACAGCGGGTCGCCGAGGCGCGCACCAACATCGAGATGTGCCGCCTTCTGGTGCTGAAGGCCGCCTGGATGATGGACGAGGCGGGCGCCAAGAACGCCAAGTCGGAGATCGCCCAGATCAAGGTCGCCGCGCCGCGCATGGCGCTGAAGGTCATCGACGACGCCATTCAGGCGTTCGGCGGCGCCGGCGTGTCGGGCGATTTCCCGCTGGCGGAGCTGTACGCCACGGTGCGGACGCTGCGCATCGCCGACGGGCCGGACGAGGTGCACAATCGCACGATCGCGCGGCTGGAATACGCCAAGCACGGCGGAAAGCCCGTCCGCTGAGGGAACCTTTGCCGTTCGTGGCGCGTAGGGACTGACGTCCCTACGGAGTGTTCTTTTGGCCCATGCCCCCAAACCGTCGCCGACCCGCGCGACGGCAGACGACGTCGCCCGGTACCGCGCCGTGCGCGCCTGCATGCCGGAGCTGGCCAAAGATCTGACGGCGGAGGACCTGCAGGCGCAGTCGATGCCGGACGCCAGCCCGGGCAAGTGGCATCTGGGCCACGTCAGCTGGTTCTTCGAGACCATGCTGCTGGGGCGGCGCGAGGGCTATGAACCCGTCGACGCGCAGCTGAAGCTGGTGCTGAACAGCTATTACGAAGCGCTGGGAGAGCGGGTGGCGCGGCCGGAGCGCGGACTGATGACGCGGCCGTCGCTGGATCAGATCCTGGCCTACCGCGCCGAGGTGGACGCGCGGATGGAGGCGCTGCTGGCCGAGGGCCTGCGCGACGAGCACGAACGGTATCTGTTCGACTTGGGCCTGGCGCACGAGGAGCAGCACTGCGAGCTGTTCCTGATGGACCTGCTGCATCTGATGAGCCGGTCGCCGCTGGACCCCGCGGCTTTCGACGCCGAGCCGCGGCAGACGCCCGTCCCCCAGACGGGTCATGGCTTCGCCCGCGTCGAGGGTGGGCTGGTCGAGATCGGGGCGGGGGAGGGCGGCTTCGCCTTCGACAACGAGAAGCCCCGGCATCAGGTCTTCGTCGAACCGTTCGCGATCTCCCGCGGCCTGGCGACCAACGGGCGGTGGCTGACCTTCATCGAGGACGGCGGATACGAACGGCCCGAGCTGTGGCTGTCGGACGGCTGGGCGACGGTGAAGGCCGAGGGCTGGGTCGCGCCGCTGTATTGGCGACGCGAGGACGACGGGCTGTGGACGACGATGACCCTGTCGGGGCGACGCGCGGTCGATCCGTCGGCGCCGGTGCGGCACGTCAGCTTCTATGAGGCCGACGCCTTCGCGCGCTGGGCGGGCAAGCGCCTGCCGACGGAGGCGGAGTGGGAAGTGGCGGCCGACGCCGGGCTGCTGGACGACGCGTTCGGGGAGGTGTGGCAGTGGACAGCCAGCGCCTATCTGGCCTATCCGCGCTTCCGGCCCACGCCGGGGACGGCGTCGGAGTACAACGGCAAGTTCATGAGCGGGCAGCAGGTGCTGCGCGGCGCGTCGTGGGCGACGCCTGAAGGGCACGCGCGGACGACGTACCGGAACTTCTTCGCGCCGCACTGTCGCTGGGCGTTCTCGGGGGTGCGGCTGGCCGACGAGCCGTCGATGCCCGAACGCGCGCTGGAGCCGGTGGAGACGCAGGCATTCCGCGACGAGCTGATCGAAGGGCTGAGCCGACCGCGCAAGGCGACCTCGCCCAAGTGGTTCTATGACGCGCGCGGCAGCGAACTGTTCGAGGACATCACGCGATTGGAGGCCTATTACCCGACGCGGCAGGAGGCGGCCCTGCTGGAACGGACGGCGCCCCGGCTGGCCGAGGCGTTCGGGCCGGGCGCGGTGCTGGTGGAGTTCGGTTCGGGCGCCAGCGAGAAGACGCGCAAGGTTCTGGACGCAGCGCACGACCTGGCCGCCTACGTCGCGATCGACATCAGCGCCGACGCGCTGAACGACGCCAGGGCGCGGCTGGAAGCGGCCTATCCGGATCTGACGATCCGCACGGTGGCGGGGGATTTCCTGTCCCCGCTGGCGCTGCCCGCGGACCTGCCCGAGGGACGGCGCGTCGGCTTCTTCCCCGGATCGACCATCGGCAATCTGGAGCCGGACGAGGCGGTGCGCTTCCTGAAGCGCGCGCGCGAGCTGTTGGGGCCGGACGCGCTGTTCGTTCTGGGCGTGGACCTGGTCAAGGACGTCGAGGTTCTGGAGCGCGCCTATGACGATCCGGAGGGGGTGACGGCGGCGTTCAACATGAACCTGCTGGCGCGCGCCAACCGCGAGCTGAAGGCGGATTTCGACCTGACGGGGTTCCGTCACCGCGCGATCTGGAACCCGGCGCGGTCGGCGGTCGAGATGCACCTGGAATCGAAATGGCCGCAGACCGTGAAGGTCGGCGGCCGTTCGTTCGGCTTCGACGCCGGGGAGACGATCCACACGGAGAGCTCGCGCAAGTTCACCGAGGCGAGCCTGCGGGAAACCGCGGCGGCCGCCGGCTGGAACCTGGTGCGACTGGACGTGAGCCCCGATCCGTCCGTCGCCTTGGCCCTGCTGGCGGCCTGAGCCGTCAGTTCACCCGGGGGGCGGGCTCGCCGGGTTTGCGGCTGCCGTGGGAGGCCTCGCCGCCCTTGCGGCCGGCCTTGGCGGCCAAGCCGCGATCCTGGGAGAAGCTGCGCTTTTCGCTGGGCACGCTGGCCCCGCCCTTGCGGGCGATCTCGCGCTGACGTTCCGGGTCCATGGACGCGAAGCCGCGTTTGGAGACGCCGGAGGCTTTGGGAGGCTGAAGAGACATCGGGGGGTCTTCCTCGGTAGCGTTTGGGTTGCAGTCACAATCCGTGTGGGGGCCATCCGTTCCCGGCCTGCGGTCACAGCCGCGCGAGCCGCAAACCGCTGACTTTCGGGCGAATCACCTCACGCGGCGGGTCGGCCCGGGTTCCCGGGTTCGGGCATGGGCGGTCCGTCCGGCGAGGGGCGCGGCGGATCGATCTCGGGTCCCGGCGGGGTCACGTCCGGCACCTCGGGCGGCGAGGGCGGTTCGGGCATGGGGTCGGTCATGGCGCGCTCCTGACGTTGGGTCAGGAGGGGCAACGCGCGGGGTGGGGCGACGTTCAGCCTCGCGACAGCGCCGCGTCCGACACGAAGGGGTTGGAGCGGCGCTCGGCCCCGAATGTGGAGCCGGGCCCATGACCGGGGACGAACTGGACGTCGTCGCCCAGCGGCCACAGCTTGGTGGTGACCGAGTCGATGAGGGTCTGCAGATCGCCGCGCGGGAAGTCGGTGCGGCCGATGGAGCCTTGGAACAGCACGTCGCCGACCTGGGCGAAGCGGGCGGCGCGGCAGAAGAAGATCACGTGGCCGGGCGTGTGGCCGGGAGTGTGGAACACCTCCCAGGTCGTCTCACCCAGCGTCAGCACGTCGCCCTCGTCCAGCCAGCGGGTCGGGGTGAAGCTGCGCATCGGCTCCAGGCCGTACTGCGCAGCCTGGGCCGGGATGCCGTCGATCCAGAACTGGTCCTCCGGATGCGGGCCGATGATGGGCGCGCCCGACTTTTCCGCCATCTCTGCGGCGCCGCCCGCGTGGTCGAGGTGGCCGTGGGTGATCCAGATCTGGTCCAGCGTCAGCCCGCGCCGCGCTATCTCGGCCAGAATCGGATCGACGCCGCCGCCCGGGTCGATGACGGCGGCCTTGTTCGTCTTCGTGCACCAGACGATGGTGCAGTTCTGTTGGAAGGCCGTCACCGGCGCGACGAACAGGCCGAGGGGGGAGGGGGCGTCGGTCATCCGGCAGAGATAGGCGAGGCGACGCATCCGGGATAGGTTGGCCGCATGATCGACCGACGCGGACTTCTGGCTGGGCTGACGGCGGGCGGGCTGCTGGGCGCGACGGGCGTGCGGGCCGAGGGATCGCCCCGGGTGGCGATCACGATCGACGACTTCCGCTTCGACGACGGGCCGGTGTTGGTGGGGGACGCGCGGCATCGGGCGATCCTGGACGCGCTGGACGGCGCGGGGATCAAGGCGGCGGGACTGATCACGGGCAAGCACGTGAACGACGCGGCCTCGGCGCGACGGCTGTCGCTGTGGTCCGAGGCGGGGCACACAGTGGGCAACCACACCTGGGAGCACGCCTATTACGGCGGGGCGGACCCCCGTGACCTGGGCCCCGAGATCGATCAAGTGGCGCCGCTGATCGGGCGGCTGCCGACGTGGCGGCCCCTGTTCCGCTTTCCCTATCTGGCGGAGGGGCGGACGCGGGAGACGCGCGACAGGATGCGGGCGGATCTGAGGGCGCGGGGCCTGTCGAACGCGCACGTCACCATCGACGCCTCGGACTGGTACGTGAACCAGCGGATGCTGGCGCGGCTCGCTGAGGATCCCGGAGCGGATGTGACGCCGTACGGAGACTATCTGGTCGCGCACCTGCTGGACCGCGCGCGATTCTATGATCAGCTGGCGCGGGACTTATTGGGCCGGTCGCCGGCGCACACGCTGCTGATCCATCACAATCTGACGACGGCGCTGTTCCTGCCGAAGGTGGCGGCGGCGTTCCGGGAGGCGGGGTGGACGCTGATCGACGCCGACGAGGCCTTCGCCGACACGGCGTTCCGGGCGCAGCCGGACATCGCGCCGTGCGCCCACAGCCTGATCCATCAGCTGGCCAAGGCGGACGGCCGCTTCGACGACCGGCTGCGGTACCCCGGCGAGGACGGGCCGTACGAAGCGCCGGCCATGGACGCGCTGGGGCTTTAGCCGCCCCGCGTTGACCTTTGCGCCCCGTCTCGACATAAGGGCGGGCTTCGAGGCGCCGCCCTGACCAAGGGCGGCCCTTCTTGCTTTTCCCATCGCGCGTCCGCCCGTCCGTCCGCGCCCCAGAGCGTCAGATCGTCCCGCCCATGCAAGTCGTCGAAAAGTCGAACGAAGGTCTCAGCCGCACGATCGCGGTGACCATCCCCGCCGCCGAGCTGAACGAAAAGCTGGACGCCCGCATTAAGGAAGTCTCGCCGCAGATGAAGCTGAAGGGCTTCCGTCCCGGCAAGGTGCCCGCCGCGCACGTCAAGAAGACCTACGGCCGCGACCTGATGGGCGAGATCGTCAACGACGCGCTGAACACCTCCAGCCAGAAGGCGCTGGACGAGGCCAAGCTGCGCCCCGCCGCGCCGGCGGAGATGAAGCTGGTCAGCGACATGGACAAGGTGATCGCGGGCCAGGAAGACCTGACCTACGAAATGTCGCTGGAGGTCATGCCGGAGTTCACGCCGGTCGACCCGAAGACGCTGAAGCTGGAGCGCCCCGTCTATGAGGCGACCGACGCCGATCTGGACGAGGCGCTGAAGGACCTGGCCGGTCAGGCCAAGTCGTACGAAGACAAGAAGGGCAAGACCGTGAAGGCCGCCGACGGCGACCAGGTCACCATCGACTTCGTCGGCAAGGTCGACGGCGAGGTCTTCGAGGGGGGTTCGGCCACCGACGCGGATCTGGTGATCGGCTCCAACCGCTTCATCCCCGGCTTCGAAGAGCAGCTGAAGGGGGTGAAGGTCGGCGACGAAAAGACGCTGAACGTCACTTTCCCCGACAACTATGGCGCCGCGCACCTGGCCGGAAAGGCCGCGACGTTCGACGTGACGGTCAAGGCCATCAAGGCCGAGGCGGAAGCCAAGATCGACGACGACTTCGCCAAGCGGCTGGGGCTGGAATCGCTGGACAAGCTGAAGGACCT
Source organism: Afipia felis (assembly GCA_943371835.1). GTDB lineage: Bacteria > Pseudomonadota > Alphaproteobacteria > Caulobacterales > Caulobacteraceae > Brevundimonas. The sequence continues at coordinate 56,780 of CALRWJ020000003.1, forward strand.
GCTGCGCGAGAACCTGAACCAGCAGTACGCCGGCGCCGCGCGCTTCAAGCTGAAGCGCGGCCTGCTGGATCAGCTGGACGAGAAGCACAGCTTCGACCTGCCGCCCAAGATGGTGGAGCAGGAGTTCGACGGCATCTGGCGTCAGGTTCAGGCCGACAAGGACGCCGGCCGTCTGGACGAGGCCGACGCCAAGAAGTCTGAAAAGGCCCTCAAGGACGAATACCGCAAGATCGCCGAGCGCCGCGTGCGCCTGGGTCTGGTGCTGGCCGAGATCGGCCGGGCCAACAACGTGCAGGTGACCGACCAGGAGCTGAACCAGGCGATCATGGCCGAGGCCCGCAACTATCCGGGTCAGGAGCGCCAGGTGCTGGACTTCTATCGCCAGAACCCCAACGCCGCCGCGCAGATGCGCGCGCCGGTGTACGAGGAGAAGGTGTGCGAGCTGATCTTCGGCCAGGCCGAGGTCAAGGACGCGCCGATCAGCAAGGAAGACCTGCTGAAGGACGAAGACGAGGGCTGATCGTCCTCGATCTGCGCTTTCCAGCACGGGGAGTCCGGGGCAGGATGCGCGCGTCCGCGACCGGCGGGCGCGTGCGCAGGAGCCTGTGAATGCTGGCCGCCGTGATGTCCCTGGCCCTGATCGCGGCCGCGACCCAGGATCCTCCGGTTCAGGATCCCCCGCCTCAGGATCCGCCTCCGGTCCAGATCGATGACATCATCGTGGACGGTCGCCCGCTGGCGACGGTGGCCGAGGAGTTCGTAGAAGCGGTCGGCGAGGCGCCCCGCGGTCGCGGGCTGGCGCGCTGGCATCGTCCGATGTGCGTCGGCGTGGTCAATCTGCGCCAGGATGCGGCCCAGCCGCTGATCGACCACATCTCGGGCGTGGCCGAGGATTTGGGCGTCGAGACGGGCGATCCCGGCTGCCGCCCCAACGTCATCGTTGTGTTCACCGAGGACCCGAAGGGCGTCGCCGCGGCGATGGTCGAGGCGGATCCTCGCGGATTTCGCTTGGGCGCGCGGAATTTTCACCTGAGTTCGAGCTTCCAGGATGAATTCGTGACGTCGGACGCGCCGGTGCGGTGGTGGCACGCCAGCGTGCCGGTGGACTCCGAAACCGGCGAGCGGGCGGTGCGTCTTCCCGGCGGCGTGGACGCCGACGGCAATCCCGCCGCTCCTTACATCTTCAGCACGTCGGCCTCACGGCTGAACACTCAGATACGCGATGACCTGGCGAGAATTCTGGTGGTGGTGGACGTGACGCGCGCGGCCGACGTGTCGCCGCAGCAACTGGGCGACTATCTGGCCTTCATCGCCCTGGCCCAGATCGACCCGCGAGGCGACCGGCGTCAGCCCAGCGTGCTCAACGCGTTCGAGGATCCGTCGTCCAGCGACGGCTTCAGCGACTGGGACATGGCGTACCTGCGCGGGCTCTACAGACCCGGCGCCCCCATGCGCGTGGACCGGCGCGCCGTGGCCGACGGCGTGGCGACCGAGGTCGCGCGCACCATCCGCCGTGGCCGCGACGAGGCGCAGTGACGCCGCCGCCTTGCGCGGGCCGCTGCGGAACGCGATATCCTGACCCTCACGAAGGCGCGCGCCGAGTCGCGCCCGGCATCCCGAGAAGGCCCTGAATGCGCGATCCGATCGACCTGATGAACATGAACCTGGTCCCCATGGTGGTGGAGCAGTCCAGCCGGGGCGAGCGGGCCTTCGACATCTTTTCGCGCCTTCTTCGCGAGCGGATCATCTTTCTGACGGGGCCGTTCGAGGACGGCATGGCCAGCCTGATCTGCGCCCAGCTGCTGTTCCTGGAATCGGAGAACCCGAAGAAGGAGATCAGCATGTACATCAACAGCCCCGGCGGGCAGGTGTCGTCGGCGCTCGCGATCTACGACACCATGCAATACATCAAGAGCCCGGTCTCGACGGTGGTGATGGGCATGGCCGCCTCGGCCGGCTCGCTGATCCTGACGGCGGGCGCGGCGGGTCAGCGGGTGGCGCTGCCGAATGCGCGGGTGATGGTGCACCAGCCGTCGGGCGGGTTCCGCGGCCAGGCCTCGGACATCGAACTGCACGCGGCGGACATCCGCTACACCAAGCGTCGCCTGAACGAGATTTACGTCCACCACACCGGGCGGACGTACGAAGAGGTCGAAAAGACGCTGGACCGCGACCACTTCATGTCGGCCGAGGAAGCCAAGGCCTGGGGCATCGTCGATCACGTCTACGACCGCCGCGAGCAGGCGGACGGCGACGGCGTCAAGGCGCCCTGATTCCCGCTTGACGCCGCGCGCGCGCTGACCGTCCATGCGGACGGGAGAATCGACGATGCGCGGATGGATGACGGGCGGCCTGGCCGCGATGGCGATGATCGGAGCCGCGTCGGCGGTTCGGGCGCAGACCTCCGACGTCTATCGCGTCGAGGACGTGGTCGTGGAGGCCCGGCGGCTGGACGAGGCCGCGCGCCTGTTCATCGACCAGGTCGCCATGCCGGCGGGCGATCGGGGACCAGCGCGCTGGGACGACGGCGTTTGTGTGGGAGCCGCCAACTTCGAGCCGGAGGTCGGCCAGTATCTGGTAGATCGCGTGTCGGACGTGGTGCGTGAGCTGGGCCTGCGGGCGCACGAGCCGCCCTGCAATCCGTCCATCCTGATCATCGGAACCGTCGATGGCAGCGCCTTCACCCACGCCTTCGTCGCGCGGCGGCCGAAGCTGTTCGTGGTGGGCGGCGGCGGGATGGACCAGGGCCTGTCGTCGCTGCGCCGCTTTGAAGACAGCCAGGCGCCGGTGCGGTGGTGGCACGTCAGCGTGCCTGTGGATTCCGAAACGGGGCAGGTGGCCGTGCGCCTGCCCGGCATGCACTCGACGCAGCCCGACCCGTCGGGCGGGCCCGACGACGAACTGATGGCCCCGATCATCCGGCGAACCTGGGCGGCGCGCCTGCGGGAGCCGCTGCGCGACGTGATGAAGCGGTCCTTCGTCATCGTGGACGTCGACAAGCTGGACGGCGTCACGCTGGAGCAACTGGCCGACTACGTGGCCTTCGTCGGCCTGGCGCAGGTCGATCCGGAGGCGGACCTGTCGCGGTTCGATTCGATCCTGAACCTGTTCGAGGAGGGCGGGCGCGACACGCCCGGCCTGTCGCCCTGGGATCGCGCCTATCTGGACGGGCTTTACGACATGCAGACGGGCTTCGTTGGGCGCGCCGCGCAGACGCGCTCGCTGTCGCGATCGATCCTCGAGGCGTGGGAGGCGCAGGTGGACGCGCCCTGACGGCTCAGGGCCGCCCGGTGAAGACGCGGAAGCCCTTCTCCTCCGCGATCTCCAGCATCTCGCGGTCGCCGGACGTGTCGCCGTAGGCGGCGGCGAGGCGCAGGTCGGGACCGAAGGCGGCATGCAGGCGACGGACCTTCTCCGCGCCCCGGCAGTTGGGGGTGGCGAAGGCGCCGGCGACGCGGTCCTGGGCGTCGTAGGCCAGGTGGGTGCCCAGGAGCAGGTCGGCGTTCAGGCGGCGGGCGAAAGGGGCGACGGTGTCTTCCGGACTCGCGGTCACGATGACGCGCAGCGCGCCGCGACGCCCCCAGTCGTCCCAGGTCGCCAGCGCGTCCGGGCGCATGAAGCGGTCCCAGACCGCAGCGGCGAAGGCCTCGGCGTCCTGCCGCAGCTCTTGGCGCGACGTGCCCCGCAGGAAGACGCGGACCGACGCGGCTTTCAGCGCGCCCCGGTCCCGGTCCGAGACGTAAGCGGCCAGGTCGGGCGCCATGCGCGCCAGCCCTGCCGCCCAGCGGGCGGCGCCCGCGCGCCGGCGCAGGAGGGCGGTGAAGCTGTCACGAACCGTCAGGGTGCCGTCGAAATCGAAGGCGACGACGGGGCGACCATCCGCCGACTGGCGCGGTCCTTGCTGCATCCCCATGTCAGACATTCGCCACCTTGAACCGCCATGCCATCCTGATCCCCCTTCCTTCCGAGTCGGCCCCTTCGCGGGGGTTGTGACGCGGTTCGGGATGGGTGATTGTCATTTTTTGAAGACCTTCGCGCCCAGAGTTCGGGAATCAAACGCGCAGGTGACGCGTTCCGTCCCCAAGGACGGGTGCGAGAGTGAGAAGGGTCGATGACCAAAGCCGCCGGAACCGACGCCAAGAGCACGCTCTATTGCAGCTTCTGCGGCAAGAGCCAGCACGAGGTGCGCAAGCTGATCGCCGGACCGACCGTGTTCATCTGCGACGAGTGCGTCGAGCTGTGCATGGACATCATCCGCGAGGAGCACAAGATCGGCTTTGTGAAGGCCAAGGACGGCGTTCCGACCCCTAAGGAGATCCGCGAGGTCCTGGACGACTACGTCATCGGTCAGGCGCACGCCAAGAAGGTGCTGAGCGTCGCCGTCCACAACCACTACAAGCGCCTGAACCACGCCACGAAGTCGAACGACGTCGAGCTGGCCAAGTCGAACATCATGCTGATCGGGCCGACCGGCTCGGGCAAGACGCTGCTGGCCCAGACGCTGGCGCGCATCATCGACGTGCCCTTCACGATGGCGGACGCCACGACGCTGACCGAGGCCGGCTACGTCGGCGAGGACGTCGAGAACATCATCCTGAAGCTGCTGCAGGCCAGCGACTACAACGTCGAGCGGGCCCAGCGCGGCATCGTCTACATCGACGAGATCGATAAGATTTCGCGCAAGTCCGACAACCCCTCGATCACGCGCGACGTGTCGGGCGAGGGTGTGCAGCAGGCCCTGCTGAAGATCATGGAAGGCACCGTCGCGTCGGTGCCGCCGCAGGGCGGTCGCAAGCATCCTCAGCAGGAGTTCCTGCAGGTCGACACCGCCAACATCCTGTTCATCGTCGGCGGCGCGTTCGCGGGGCTGGAGAAGGTGATCTCGGCGCGCGGCGAGGGGGCCTCGATCGGCTTCGGCGCCAAGGTCAAGGAAGTGGACGAGCGCCGCACCGGCGACATCCTGAAGAACGTCGAGCCCGACGACCTGATGCGTTTCGGCCTGATCCCGGAGTTCATCGGCCGTCTGCCGGTGCTGGCGACGCTGGAGGACCTGGACGAGGTCGCGCTGGTCAAGATTCTGACCGAGCCGAAGAACGCCCTGGTCAAGCAGTACAAGCGCCTGTTCGAAATGGAGAACGTCGAGCTGACCTTCACCGACGACGCTCTGAACGCCGTCGCCAAGAAGGCCATCACGCGCAAGACTGGCGCGCGTGGCCTGCGCTCGATCCTGGAAGGCATCCTCTTGGAGACCATGTTCGAGCTGCCGACGTTCGAGGGCGTCGAGGAGGTCGTGGTCAACGCCGAGGTGATCGAAGGCAAGGCCCAGCCGCTGCTGATCTATTCCGACGCCGGCAAGAAGAAGGCGGACGGCGCGGCCTGATCGGTTGAGCCGCTGGGGGGCGGGGCCGCCATGAGCAGCCAATGACGTCGGTTCCGGCCTCCGAGCGGGCCGGCGCCGTCTATCGCGCCGACGTCGACGGCCTGCGCGCCGTCGCCGTGCTGGCCGTCGTGGCGCACCATGCGTGGCCCGGCCTGCTGGCAGGCGGGTTCTACGGCGTCGATGTTTTCTTCGTGATTTCCGGCTTTCTGATCACCGGCATCCTGATGCGGGAGCGTGCGGGAGGCCCCCGGGCGCTGCTCGCCTTCTACGCGCGACGAGTTCGACGCATCCTGCCGGCGATGACGGTCATGCTGGCGACCGTGACGGCGGCGGCGCTGATCCTGATGACGCCGCAGGATTTGGCGCTGTTCGGGCGGTCCATGGCCTCGGTCGGGGCTCTGTCGTCCAACCGGTTCTTCCTGTCGATGACGGGGTACTTCGCGCCGGAGGCGGCGCAGCAGCCGCTGCTGCACACCTGGTCGCTGTCGATCGAGGAGCAGTTCTATCTGATCTGGCCGGCCGCGGTGCTGGCGCTGTTTCATCCCCGCCTGCGGCCATGGGCCCCGTGGGTCATCGCGTTGGTGATGCTCGCGTCGTTCCTCGAGATGACCCGGCTCAGCGTCCTGAGCGGGATCAATGAGGCCTTCTATTATCTCCGCTCGCGCCTGTGGGAGCTGCTGCTGGGCGCGCTCGTGGCCGTCGTGCCGATCACGCGCGTGCCGCAACGATGGCGTGGCCCTTTGGGCGCGTTTGGCGCCGCAGCGCTGGCGGTGGGGTTTTCGCCGCTGGGCGGAGACCGGGCGTTGCCGGGCATGGCGGCGTCGGCGGCGTGCGCCGGGGCGGCGCTGATCATCGCGGCGCAGGGCGCGGGGGTCGTGGGCCGGGCGCTGGCCATCCGGCCCGCCGTGGTCGTGGGCCGCATTTCCTATTCACTCTACCTCTGGCATTGGCCGTTGCTGAGCGTGCCGGCTTTGGTGCTCTCGCGCCATCTCGCGCCCATGGAGGCGACCGTGGCCGTCGGCGCCGCCCTCACTTTGGCGTGGGCGAGCTGGCGCTGGGTCGAACAGCCGGTCCGACGGGGCAGCAGGTCGGGTGCGGGCATGACCATTGGGATCGGCGTGGCGGCGCTCGCTGCGATCTGGGCCGTCGGCGCGGGCTTTAGCGCGACGGGCGGGTTGCCGGCGCGGGCGGCGCCCGGCGTGATGGAGGCGCAGGCGGCGTCGACCTCCCAGCCGCCGACCAATGCGGCGTGTCACATGCCGGATGGATCGGCGCCGCCTCCCACGGCCGCCTGCACAAGCGGCCCCGGACCCGCGCGCGTCGTCCTCTGGGGCGACAGCCACGCCGGGCATCTGGCGCCGGCGCTGTGGCGGGTCGGCGGCGACGCGGGCCTGAGCGTTCGACAAGCGTCGCGATCGTCCTGCCCGCCGATCCCGCTGAGCGGGACGGGCGAGGCCTGCGCCGACTTCGACGAGGCGATGGCGGCGCAACTTGCCGACGTGCGGCCCGACGCAGTGATCCTGGCCGCGCGGTGGGTGGAGTATTTCAGGCGGAACGGCGGCGATCCGGCTCTGTTTCGGCGCGAGGTGCGTGCGGGGCTGACGGCGCTTCGGAGCAGGCTGGGTCCGGACGTGGTCCTGATTGTGTGGGGGCCGACGCCGGAATTCGACGCGCCGCCGACCCTCTGCTGGGCCCGTGCGGCGCAGGCAAGGGTCGACCCGTCGGCCTGCGACCGCATGCGCCCCCGTGACCGGGCGTTGGCTCGCGAGGTCGAGCGCGTGTTGCGAGAAGAAGCCGACGCCGCGGGCGCGCGCTGGATATCCCCCTATGAGGCGCTGTGTCCCGCAGCGACGTGCGTCACGGTCGACGGGCGCCGCTTCTTCTATCGCGACGCCGATCACCTGAGCGGCGCAGGCGCCGACCGCACGGCGCCGTTGTTGAGGCAAGCGCTGTCGGACTTGCCCGGGTCCGGAGCCGCCCGTAAACAGCCCGAATGAAACAATCCGTGAAGCTGATCGCTGGAAACTGGAAGATGAACGGGCTCGCCGCTTCGCTGGGTGAGGCGAAGGCGCTCCGCGAGTCGCTGAACGGCGAACCGTCGTCACACCGGGTGGCCCTGTGCCCGCCGGCCACCCTGATCGCTCAGATGGCCTGGGCGCTGAAGGGCGGGGCGGTCGAGATCGGCGGACAGGACTGTCACGCCAAGGCGTCGGGCGCCTTCACGGGCTCTGTGTCGGCGGCGATGCTGAAGGACGCGGGCGCGAACCTGGTGATCGTCGGCCATTCGGAACGGCGACAGGGCTTCGGCGAGACGGACGCCGACGTGTCCGCGAAGGCGGAGGCGGCGATCGCGGCCGGGCTGGAGCCGATCGTCTGCGTCGGCGAGACCCTGAAGCAGCGCGAGGCCGGCCAGGCGGTCGAGGTCGTGCGGGCGCAGGTGATGGGATCGCTGCCTGACTCTGCGGCGGGCGCCGCCTTCGCCGTGGCCTACGAGCCGGTTTGGGCCATAGGCACGGGTCTGACGCCGACGCTGGAACAGATCGAGGACGTGCATCGCGCGGTGCGCGCGGCGATGGTGGAACGGCTGGGCCAGGGCGGCGAGACGGCTCCAATCCTGTACGGCGGCTCGGTGAAGCCGGACAACGCCCGGGACATCCTGGCCGTGCCGGAAGTGGGCGGGGCGCTGGTGGGCGGCGCCAGCCTGAAGGCGGCGGATTTCCTGGGCATCGTGCGCGCGGCGTGATCCGTTTGCCGCACGTCGACAAGGGTGCTAACAGCCGCCGCTTGATCGGCGCGCCCCTGCGCCACATCTGAATGCGACCATGCTCCAGACCATCCTCCTCGTCGTCATGATCCTGATCTCCCTGTCGCTGACGGGGGTGGTGCTGCTGCAGCGGTCCGAAGGCGGCGCCCTGGGCATGGGCGGCGGGCCTTCGGGCATGATGACGGCGCGCGGCGCGGGCAATCTCCTGACCAAAGCGACGTGGTGGTTGGCCGGCCTGGGCGTGCTGTGCGCCATCGGGCTGACGATCGTCGGCAACATGGGCCGCGCCAGCGGCTCGGTGATCGACGCGGACGCCGTCGGCTCGCTGGTCGCGCCGGCCCCGACCGCCGAAGCGCCGGCCGATCCGACGGCCGCGACGACGGGCGCCGCGCCCGCGGCCCCGACCGCGACGCCGTCGCTGGGCGATCTGGAGGCCGATCTGGCCGCTCCGACCCCGGCTCCGGCGACCACGCCGGCCAACCCGGCGCCGGCGAACTGAAGGTGGGCGGGGGACTTATCCCCGCCTTCCCCTCACACCCGCAAAGTCTCCGCCGCCCGGCGGGCCGAATCAGCAGTAGGTTGGCCCCCCGTGGCTAGGTATGTGTTCATCACGGGCGGCGTGGTTTCTTCCCTTGGGAAGGGGCTCGCCTCGGCGGCGCTGGGCGCCCTTTTGCAGGCGCGCGGATACAAGGTCCGCCTGCGCAAGCTCGACCCTTATCTGAACGTCGATCCGGGCACGATGAGCCCCTACCAGCACGGCGAGGTCTTCGTGACCGACGACGGCGCCGAGACCGACCTGGACCTGGGCCACTACGAGCGTTTCACCGGGGTCTCGGCGGCCAAGTCGGACAACATCACGACGGGCCGCATCTATCAGACCATCCTGGAGAAGGAGCGGCGCGGGGATTATCTGGGCGCGACGGTGCAGGTGATCCCGCACGTCACCGACCAGATCAAGCAGTTCTGCCTGTCCAAGGCCCTGACCGACGACGGCGAGGACGTCGATTTCGTGCTGGTCGAGATCGGCGGCACCGTCGGGGACATCGAGGGCCTGCCGTTCTTCGAGGCGATCCGCCAGCTGGGGCAGGATCTGCCGCGCGGCCAGTCATGCTTCGTGCACCTGACGCTGCTGCCCTACATCCCCACGGCGGGGGAGATGAAGACAAAGCCGACGCAGCATTCGGTGAAGGAGCTGCGGTCGATCGGCATCCAGCCCGACATCCTGCTGTGCCGCTGCGAACACCCCATCCCGCCGGAGGAGAAGCGAAAGATCGGACTGTTCTGCAACGTGCGCGAAAGCGGCGTCATTCAGGCCATGGACAGCGCCGACATCTACGCCGTGCCGCTGGACTATCATCGCGAAGGGCTGGACCGCGAGGTGCTGGCGCACTTCGGAATGACCGACGCGCCCGAGCCGGATTTGTCGGGATGGGAGGAGATCGTCGATCGTCGCCTGCGTCCCGACGGCGAGGTGACCGTGGCGGTCGTCGGCAAGTACACGGTGCTGAAGGACGCCTACAAATCCCTGATCGAGGCGCTGCAGCACGGCGGCGTGGCGAACCGGGTGAAGGTCAACATCGACTGGGTCGAGGCCGGGACGTTCGAGGGCGATCGCGAGGCCTGCTCGGCGCGTCTGCAGGGGGCGCACGCCATCCTGGTGCCCGGCGGCTTCGGCGAGCGCGGCTCGGAAGGCAAGATCGAAGCGGCGCGCTTCGCGCGCGAGAACGCCATCCCTTACTTTGGAATCTGCTTCGGCATGCAGATGGCGGTGATCGAGGCGGCGCGGAACCTGGCAGGCTATCCGAAGGCGTCGTCGACCGAATTCGGCCCGACCAGCGAGCCGGTGGTCGGCCTGATGACCGAGTGGACGCAGGGCAACGAGCGCGTCCAGCGCATGGCCGGCGGCGACCTGGGCGGCACCATGCGGCTGGGCGCCTACGACTCGGTGCTGAAGCCGGGTTCCAGGATCGCCGAGGCATATGGGACGACGACCATCAGCGAGCGGCACCGGCACCGCTACGAGGTCAACATCAACTATCGCGAGGCGATCGAGGACAAGGGCCTGATCTTCGCCGGCCTGTCGCCCGACGGCGTGCTGCCCGAGACGGTGGAGCGGACCGACCACCCCTGGTTCATCGGCGTGCAGTACCACCCGGAACTGAAGAGCCGGCCGTTCGCGCCGCATCCGTTGTTCGCCAGCTTCATCGGCGCGGCGGTGGTGCAGAGCCGGCTGGTCTGAAGCCGGACGGAACGGTGGAACGGCTTGGCCGTTTCAGCTCGACCATTCACCCGAGGAGGCCCCGATGGCCCGCACCGTTCTGACCCTGACCGCCGTGGCCGCCGCCGCCCTGGCGACCGCCGCCTGCCAGCCCGCCGCCGACGAGACGCCCGCCGCCGACGCGAGCACCACGACCGTGGTCGAAAAGGAAGTCGCCGTGCCGGTTCCGACCGCGCCGTCGACCGTGGTCGTCGAGGCGCCGACCACCACGCCGCCGGTCGTCGTCGAGAAGCAGGGCGACAGCACCACGGTGCGCGCGGGCAGCGACGGCATCGAGGTCCAGACGACCAACAACTGACTTCGGTCGATCCGAATAAGAGAAAGCCCCGGACGGCGGACCGTCCGGGGCTTTTTCGTGCAGCTCAGCCGCCGGTCAGCAGCTGTAGTACATGTCGAACTCAACCGGGTGGGGATGCAGCTGAAGGCGCATCACCTCTTCCATCTTCAGCTCGATGTAGCTGTCGATGAAGTCGTCGTCCATGACGCCGCCCTTCTTGAGGAATGCGCGGTCCTTGTCGAGATTCTCCAGGGCCTCGCGCAGCGAGCCGCAGACCTCGGGGATGTTGCCGCGCTCTTCGGGCGGCAGGTCGTAGAGGTTCTTGTCGGCGGCGGCGCCCGGATCGATGCGGTTCTCGATGCCGTCCAGGCCGGCCATCAGCAGGGCGACGAAGGTCAGGTAGGGGTTGCCCATCGGATCGGGGAAGCGCGCCTCGATACGTTTGGCCTTGGGCGAGTTGACCCACGGGATGCGGATCGAGGCGGAGCGGTTGCGCGCCGAATAGGCCAGTTTCACCGGCGCCTCGTAGCCCGGCACCAGGCGCTTGTAAGAGTTGGTGGTCGAGTTGGCGAAGGCGTTGATCGCCTTGGCGTGCTTGATGATGCCGCCGATGTACCACAGGCACATGTCCGACAGACCGGCGTACTTGTCGCCCGCGAACAGCGGCTTGCCGTCCTTCCAGATCGACTGATGGACGTGCATGCCCGAGCCGTTGTCGCCGAAGGTCGGCTTGGCCATGAAGGTGGCCGACTTGCCGTAGGCGGCGGCGACGTTGTGGATGACGTACTTATAGAGCTGGAGGCGGTCGGCCATGGTCAGCAGGTCGCTGAACTTCAGGCCCAGTTCGTGCTGCGCCGGGGCGACCTCGTGGTGGTGCTTCTCGGGCTGCATGCCCAGGTCGCGCATGACGCCCAGCATCTCGCCGCGCAGGTCCTGGCCGCTGTCGACCGGATTGACGGGGAAGTAGCCGCCCTTGTGCCCCGGACGGTGGCCCATGTTGCCCTCGGAATACTCCGAACCCGTGTTCGAGGGCAGTTCGATGGAGTCGTAGGCGTAGCCCGTCTCGTGCGGAGCGGTGGACCAGCGCACGTCGTCGAAGATGAAGAACTCGGCCTCAGGGCCGAAGTAGACCTGGTCGCCGACGCCGGCCGACTGGACGTAGGCCAGCGCCTTCTTGGCCATGGAGCGGCTGTCGCGGTTGTAGGGTTCGCCCGTGTCGGGGTTCAGGACGTCACAGAACAGGAACAGCGTCGTCTGCTGGTAGAAGGGGTCGATCCAGAAGCCGTTCAGGTCGGGCTTCAGCAGCATGTCGCTTTCGTTGATGGCCTTCCATCCGGCGATGGACGAGCCGTCGAACATGGTGCCGTCCTCCAGGAACTCCTCGTCGACCAGGTCGACGTCGAAGGTGACGTGCTGCATCCGCCCCTTGGTGTCGGTGAAGCGGAGGTCGACGTACTGGACGTCCTTGTCCTTGATCTCCGCGAGGATCTTCTTCGCGCTCATTCTCTGGTCCGTTTCTTGGGGGAGGAGGAAAGGAAAAGGCCGCCCGAGGGCGGCCGGGGGTGGAAGGGGTCAGACGGCCTGCGGGCCGGTCTCGCCGGTGCGGATGCGGATGACTTCGGACACGTCCGAGACGAAGATCTTGCCGTCGCCGATCTTGCCCGTCTTGGCCGCGGCGACGATCGCGTCGACCACCGACTGGGCCATGTCGTCGGGCACGACGACCTCGATCTTGATCTTGGGCAGGAAGTCGATGACGTACTCGGCGCCGCGGTAGAGTTCGGAATGTCCCTTCTGGCGGCCGTAGCCCTTGGCTTCGAGCACCGTCATGCCCTGGACGCCCACGTCCTGAAGGGCCTCCTTCACCTCGTCGAGCTTGAAGGGTTTGATGATCGCTTCGATCTTCTTCATGGTGTCCCCGAGCGGCGAAAAACGCCCACGCGTCGGGCTCGCATGGGACAGTGCATCGCAGCATAAGGCAAGCGTCTTTCGCCCTTCGACGCCATCCGTGATCGGATTTTGATGGAAACGATCGGACAGGAAATGTGGGCGGCCCGTTTTCCGTGGCCGGACGCGTCGACGCACAAGCATTCGCGTGGGCGGCTGGGGGTGGTGTCCGGACCGGCGCACCGCACGGGCGCGGCGCGGCTGGCGGCGCGCGCCGGGCTTAGGGTCGGAGCCGGGCTGGTGCGCGTGCTGTGCCCACCGACGGCGCTGGGCGTGCTTGCGGCGTCGCTGGAAGCGATCATGGTGGACCCGTTCGAAGGCCCCGCCGCCCTGAGGCAACTGGCCGAGCCGCTGGACGCCGTCGTCATCGGCCCCGCGTCGGGCGTGGACGCCGGCACGGTCGAGGCGCTGGACGCGGTGGCGCAGACGGGCGCGGCCCTGGTCGTCGACGCCGACGCGCTGACGGTGTTCGAGGGGAAGGCGGACGACCTGTTCGCACATCTGGACCGCGACGACGTCCTGACCCCGCACGAAGGGGAGTTCGAGCGCGTCTTTCCGGGCCTGCTGGAGCAGGGGCGCGAGACGGCGGTCGTCGAGGCGGCGCGGCGCGCGGACGCGGTGGTGGTCCTGAAGGGCGCGCAAACGCTGGTGGCGGGACCGGACGGGCGCGTGGCGATCAACCCGGAAGCGCCCGCCTGGTTGGCGACGGCGGGCAGCGGGGACGTGCTGGCGGGCCTGATCGGCGGGCTGCTGGCGCAGCGCATGCCCAGTTTCGAGGCCGCGGCCTGCGCGGCCTGGCTGCACGCGCGCGCGGCGCTGCTTCACGGGCCGGGCCTGATCGCCGAAGACCTGCCGGAGATGCTGCCCGAGGTTCTGGCGGACCTGTGGGAGCTCAGGCCAGGCCTGACTTCTTGAGCGTTTTCCAAGCCTTGATGACGCGCTGAAGCCGGGCCTCCGCGGTGCGGTCGCCGCCGTTGGTGTCGGGGTGGAAGCGTTTCAGCAGCAGATGGTACTGCGCCTTGACCGCCGCCTTGTCGGCGCCCGGCTCAAGATCGAGGTCGGCCAAGGCCGTGCGTTCCAGCTTGCCGATGCGGCAGTCTTCGGCGACCGGACCCGCCTGGGGGTTCACCTTGCGCCCGAACAGGCCGAAGGCGTCGCGCCAGGACCCGGCGCCGTCGTTGGCGCCCGTGCCGAATTTGGCGGCGAAGGCGGCGGCTTCGCGGCTCTTGGGACCGGCCTTCATCTCCCAGGTGGGGCGACCACCGGTCATGGCCTCGTTTTCTTGGGCGGCGCGGATCTCGCCCTCGCTCATGCCGGCGTAGAAGTTCCAGCCCTTATTGTACTCCGCGGCGTGGCCCTGACAGAAGTCGTAGAAGTCGTTCAGCCGCTCGCGCGACTTCGGCGCCCGCGCAGTCGCCGCGCGACGGCAGTCCGGCCATTGGCACGGCTTCTCGCCCGGCTTGAGGTGAAGGACGTCGGCGGCCGCCGCCTCTTCCTCGGGTTTGGGCGGCTTCACGCGGATGTCGGTGAAGCGGGGCCTGTATTGAAACGCGGCGGGCATGCCCCGAAGTGTAGGGTCGAATTGGTCCGCATCAAGGAAGACCCATGCCCGAAGGCCCGATCGCCACGGAAATTCGTCGAAAACTGACCGAGGCGTTGGCCCCGGCGCTGCTGGAGATCGACGACGACAGTTGGCGGCACGCGGGCCATCACCACGAGGGCGGCATGGACGCGCGTCCGGGCGGCGAGAGCCATTTCAACCTGACGGTGGTGTCCGGCGTGTTCGAAGGCCAGGGCAGGCTGGCACGGCAGCGGGCGGTGTTGGCCCTGCTTGCCGAAGAGATGGCGGGCCCGGTGCACGCCTTGTCCATACGGGCCCTGACGCCTGCGGAGGCAGCCGCCGGATAGCGACGTTCACCTCGTCTTAGAACCTTCACCCTAGCGTCACGCACGACAGGGCTGGGTAGGGGAACGTCTTGGTTGAATCGGACGCACAGGGCGAGGCTCAGGCCCCCGGCGACGCCGCGGCGGCGCTTCGGGCCATCCTGCAGACCCAGTATCTGCGCTACCTGATCATCGGGGCCTGGGCCCTGGGCCTGTTCTCGATCCTGGACCCGCTGATAGCGGGCGGATGGTTCATCGGGACGATCACCGCCGGAGCGGTGCGCGGCGAGTTCGAGCGTCGCATCAGCCAGCGGGTCGCCGCCGGCTGGGGCATGATCTTCCCCGCCGTCGCCACCGCCACGACCGCCGTCTGGGCCATCGCGCCGCTGCTGGCGTGGTTCTCGGGCAACCCGTTCGGCCAGCCGATGGCGATGATGCTGATCGTGTCCGGCTATGTGTTGGTGTTCTCGCAGCTGCGCTCGTCGCCGCGCCAGGCGATGGTCATCTCGTCGCCCTACGGCGTGGCGGGCCTGGTCATTCTGGCCAGCCAGTGGGGGTCGCCCAGCTTCGTGCCCTTCCTGGCCTCGCTTCCGTTCGCGGCGGCGGGCCTGTTCGTGCTGGTGACCATGAGCCTGCTGCGCGAGGAGCGCATCCGGGCCTTTCAGGAGCACCAGGCGCACCTGATCGAGGAGCTGGAGGCCGCGCGCGACAAGGCCAACGCCGCCAACGACGCCAAGTCCAACTTCCTGGGTGTGATCTCCCACGAGCTGCGCACGCCGATGAACGGTGTGCTGGGCGCCGCGCAGCTGCTGAGCGCGACGCGCCTTGAGCCGACGCAGCGCGAATACCTGTCGATCATCCGCTCGTCGGGCGACAACCTGCTCAGCCTGCTGAACGACATCCTCGACATGACCAAGATCGAGGCCGGCAAGATGACGTTCGACGTCGTCGACGTGTCGCTGGAGGACCTGCACCGCCGTGTCGTCGGCCCCTTCCAGGCCCAGGCGGAGGCCAAGGGGCTGGACTTCGAAGCGCGCTTCGAGGGCGAGGTGCCGGCAGTGGTGCGCGGCGATCCGCTGCGCGTCTGCCAGGTGATCCACAACCTCCTGTCCAACGCGGTGAAATTCACCGATCAGGGCAAGGTGACCTATGTCGTGCGCGGCACGAAGGTGACTGACGGCCGCGTCCGCTTCGACTTCGGCGTCACCGACAGCGGCGCGGGCATTTCGGAGGCCGATCTGGCCCGCCTGTTCCAGCCCTTCACCCAGGTCGACGCCTCGTCGACGCGCCGGTTCGGCGGGACGGGTCTGGGCCTGACCATCTCGCGCCGCCTGGCCAACATCATGGAGGGCGACATCTCGGTGACGTCTGAAGTGGGCCGCGGCTCGACCTTCACCTTCTCCGTCGAGGCCGACGTGGTCGAATGGCAGGCCGAGGCGCACGTCGAGGAAGCCGTCGCCGCCGACGAACAGGGCCGCAGCCTGTCGGTGCTGGTGGTCGAGGATCACCCGGTCAACCGCATGATCCTGGAAGCTTGGATGAGCTCGGCCGGTCATGCCTCGGCCAGCGCCGAAAACGGCCAGATCGCGGTGGACATGGCCAAGGACCAGCCGTTCGACCTGATCATCATGGACGTCAACATGCCGGTCATGGACGGGCTGAGCGCCACGCGGCTGATCCGCGCGGGCGACGGCGCCAACGCCGAGACGCCGATCGTCGTCCTTTCGGCGTCGGCCCGGATCGAGGACCACGAGGCGGGCATCGACGCGGGCGCGGACGCCTATCTGAACAAGCCGATCGACTTCGCCGCCCTGGCGCGGGTCATGGGAGCGGTCGGGCAGGGACGCACGGGCGTGCGGGCCATGGACGAGCAGGTGCGGCCCAGCATGGCCGCGTGAGGTCCGCCTCGCAAAATCGCCCCGCACTCCCCAGATCACGGCGATGCGCGCCTTCGCCGAGCTTCTGGACCGTCTGTCCCTGACGTCGTCGCGCAATGCGAAGCTGACGCTGCTGCGCGATCATCTGCGCGCGACGCCGGACCCGGATCGCGGCTGGGCGCTGGCGGCGCTGACGGGCGACCTGACCTTCGACGCCGCCAAGCCCGCGATGATCCGAGCGGCGGTGGAGCGCCGGGTGGACCCTTTGCTGTTCCGCTGGTCGCACGACTACGTCGGGGATCTGGCCGAGACGGTGGCGCTGATCTGGCCCGCCGATCCCACGCGCCGCGCCAATCGGGAGCCGGAACTGGGCGAGGTCGTCGAGGCGCTGAGGACCGCGACCCGCGGCCAGGTCCCGGGTCTGATCGAGCGCTGGATGGACGACCTGGCGCCCAAGGGGCGATGGGCGCTGCTGAAGCTGATGACGGGCGCGCTCAGGGTCGGAATGTCCGCGCGGCTGGCCAAATCCGCGGTGGCGGCGATGGTCCCCGACGGCGACGACCGTGGCATTGACGTGTCGGACGTCGAGGAGCTGTGGCAGGGGCTCGAACCGCCGTACGAAGACCTGTTCGCCTGGCTGGAAGGCCGGGCCGAGCGGCCGGCGGCGGACGCTCCGGGCCGGTTCCGCCCCGTGATGCTGGCCACCGCGCTGGACGACGTCGCGGACCTGCCGAAGATCGATCCGACCGTCTATCTGGCGGAGTGGAAGTGGGACGGCATCCGCGTGCAGGCCGTGCGCGAGGGCGACGTGGCGCGGTTGTGGTCACGGACGGGCGACGAGATTTCCGGCGCCTTTCCCGACCTGATGGCGGCGCTGGAGTTCGACGGCGCGGTGGACGGGGAACTGGTGGTTCTGCGCGACGGCGTGGTGGCGCCGTTCGGCGACCTGCAGCAGCGGCTGAACCGCAAGACGGTCGATCCGAAGCTGGTCGAAAGCCATCCGGCCGCGCTGATCGCCTACGACCTGCTCGCCGAGGCGGGGCGCGATCTGCGGCCGCTCCCGTTGACGGAGCGGCGCGAGCGGCTGTCGGCGCTGATCAGGGCGGCGGGGTCGCCGCGCCTGATCCTGTCTACGGAGGTCGACTTTCCGGACGTGGAGGCGCTGGCCGCTCTGCGGGCCGATCCACCGGTGGGCGCGGCGGCTGAGGGGCTGATGCTGAAGCGGCGCGACGCGCCGTACGTGGCCGGGCGGCCCAAGGGTCCGTGGTTCAAATGGAAGCGGGACCCGCACGTGGTCGACGCGGTTCTGATGTACGCGCAGCGGGGTCACGGCAAGCGGTCCAGCTTCTATTCCGACTTCACCTTCGGCGTCTGGACAGAGGAGGGATCGCTGACGCCGATCGGCAAGGCCTATTTCGGCTTCACCGACGAGGAGCTGAAGCGGCTGGACAAGTTCGTGCGCGACAACACGGTCGAGCGTTTCGGACCGGTTCGGTCCGTGAAGGCGACGCGCGAGTTCGGCATGGTGCTGGAGATCGCCTTTGAGGGGCTGCAGCGGTCGCCCCGGCACAAGTCCGGCGTCGCGATGAGGTTTCCCCGCGTCAGCCGCATCCGCTGGGACAAGCCCGCCGGGGAAGCCGACACCCTGGCGACCGTGATGGCCCTGCTTGAGGCCTTGGAGCGCGAGGGCGGCCGGCTGAAAGCGGAGCGGTGAACCCGGAGGCGCGACCTGCATTTCCTTGGGCATGGAAGTCAGGATCTCGAAGCATCGACTGGGCATCGCGGCGGGCGTCGGCGTCGTCGCGCTGGGGCTGGCGGCGGGCGCCGCGGTCATGTCGCCTGGCCAGCGCGCGCCGCGCGGTGGGGAGACTCTGAAGATCGCCTTGTTCACGCCGCCGCCGCCGCAGATCGAGGCCGGCGAGGTCATGGACGTGGGCGAAATGACCGACGGCTATGTGCACCACCCCGTCCCGAAGCCCGAGCCGATCGAGTGGGTCGAGTTCGAGGACGGCTGGTGGGACGTGCCCACGCCGGAGGCCCCGCGTCAGGTCAGCTATGTGCGATCGGATCCCGATCCCATTCCGGTCGAAGCGCCGCGTCCCGCCGATCGCGGCGGCGACCGCATGGGCCTGGGCTTCGACAGTCGTGTCGACTCCGAGCGCCGCGTGATGCGGTCGGCGCCCCCGGAACGGCAGCCCGGAACCCCGCCGCCCACCTCGGCTCAACAAGGCGATCGACCAGCGCCTGTGGCGGTGACTGGAGAACGGCTGGCGCTGTTCTACTGAGCCCCAAGGGGGTTCCATTGCGCGCCCGAGGCGCTAGACCCGGGCCATGTCTTCGCTGAACGAACTGATGACCGCCGCCGTCTCGACCGGCGAGCGCGTTACGGCTGTGGACGCGGCGCTGGTCGCCAAGCTGACCGAGATGGCCGGCGACCTGGCCGTCAACCTGCTGATCTCCGCGCTGATCCTGGTCGCGACGGTTCTGCTGGCCAAGTGGGCCGGGCGGGTCGTGCGGCGGATGGCCGGCCGCATGGGCGGGCTGAAGCACGATCAGACGGTCGTGAGCTTCATCGCCCAGGTGGCGCGCGTCGCCGTCTACGTAATCGGCTTCATCGCGGTGCTGCAGCGACTGGGCGTGCAGACGACCTCCATCATCGCGGTTCTGGGCGCGGCGTCGCTGGCGCTGGGCCTGGCGCTGCAGGGGACGCTCAGCAACGTGGCGGCGGGCGTGGTGCTCTTGATCCTGCGTCCCTATCGCGTGGGGGACGTCATCGAGGTGGGCGGGGCCTCCGGGTCCGTCCAGCGGCTGGACCTTTTCGTGACCCAGATATCCAACGCCAACAACCACAAGATCGTGGTGCCGAACGGCAAGGTGCTGGGAGACGTGATCGTCAACCTGTCGGGGCAGGGGACGCGGCGGATCGAAATCCACTTCACCGTCGGCTACGGCTCGAACCTGAAGCAGGCGCGGCATGTGATCGCCACGGCGGCCGCGGCGCACGAGAAGGTGCTGCCGGATCCTGCGCCCTGGGCGGGAGTGACCGGCCTGCTGGACAGCGCGGTGCAGGTGACCCTGCACGCCTGGGTCAAGTCGGACGACTGGTGGCACACGCAGTCGGAGCTGTACGAGCAGGTCAAGGTGGCGCTGGACGCGGCCAACGTGGAAATCCCGTTCCCGCACCAGGTCCAGATGGATTACGCGCCGCCGCCGCCGGGGCCCGACCCGAAGACCCCGTTTCCGCAGCCGCCGACGCCGCCGCCGCCGCCCAAACCGCGGACGCGCAAGGCGCCGAAGCTGCCCCATCTGAGAAAGGCGTGATCGTGCGGTTCGACTTTGCGTCCGACAACGTCGCCGGAATGGCGCCTGAGGCGCTGTCCGCCCTGACGCGGCACAACGCAGGCTTCGCGCGGGCCTATGGCGGCGACGACCCGGCGCGGGCCGCGGCCGATCTGATCCGCGCGCGGCTGGACGCCGACGTGGAGGTGCGCTTCGTCTTCAGCGGCACGGCGGCGAACGCCGTCGCCCTGTCGATGCTCGCATTTCCGTTCGAGGCGGTGCTGGCGCACCACGCGGCGCACGTGTGCACGGACGAGACGGGCGCCCCCGGCTTCTTCGGGCAGGGGGTCGGGCTGATCGGCCTGCCCGGGCCCTCCGGCAAGATCGAGCCCGCGGCGCTGGAGGCCGCCCTGTCCGAGCCGGACATGGGGCACCGCCAGCCTGCGGCGGCGCTGTCGCTGACCCAGGCCACCGAATACGGCTGCGTCTATTCCGAGGCTGAGCTGGCCGATCTGACGGGCCCGGCCAAGGCGAAGGGCATGGGCGTCCACCTTGACGGCGCGCGGCTGGCCAACGCGGCGGCGGCGGGGTTCGACCTGACCGCGATCGGGCGTCTGGGCGTCGACGTGCTGGTCATGGGCGGGGCCAAGGCCGGGGGGCTGTGCACCGAGGCGCTGGTGCTGTTCGACAGGTCGCTGGCGCGCCGCGTCGACAACCGGCTGAAGCAGGCGGGCCAGATGGCGTCCAAGGGGCGGTTCCTGAGCGCGCCGTTCCTGGGCCTACTGGAAGACGGCGCGTGGGAGCGGCACGCCGCCCACGCCAATGCCATGGCGGCGCGGCTGGCCGAGGGCGTGGCGACGCGGTCCCCCTTCGTCCTGGGCCACCCGGTCGAGGCGAACGCGGTGTTCGTGCGCATGCCGGCGGACGCCCACGCGCGGCTCAACCAGGCGGGATGGGCCTGTCATCGGTTCGACGACGGGTCGGTGCGGTTCGTCTGTTCCTGGGCGACGACGACGGAAGCGGTGGACGAACTGGTCGAGGCGGTCGTGGCGTTGGGCTGAGGCCTTTGCGTCCGGCGCGGCGCGGGCCATATGGGGCGCATGGCGATGCGCGGTGAGCGCTCCGGACGCCGCCGCGCGGACCCCCAGGTCAAGGCGCTGGGCGTGGAGCCGATCAATCCTGACGACCAGCAGGTCGGCGCCTGGCGGGCGCTGGGCGACCTGATGGGCGTCGTGGCGCGCTCGGGCGCGCCGCAGCTGAGGCTGCGGGTCGGCGGAGCTCTGGGCCTGACGCTGGCGGGCAAGGGGCTGGGCGTGCTGGCGCCCATCGTGCTGGGCGCGGCGGTGAACCGGCTGTCGGACGGTCAGTCGGCGGGGACGACGGTGGGGCTGTCGTTCGCGGCGCTGGCGATCGGATGGGCCCTGGTGCGGTTCCTGTCGTCGGCGACGCCCCAGCTGTCGGACGTGGTGTTCGCTCCGGTGCGGGCGGCGGCGCAGCGGCGCACGGCGGCGGAAACCTTCGCCCACGCGCTGAACCTGTCGCTAGACTTCCACCAGACCAAACGGTCGGGGGCGCTGTCGCGCACCATGGACCGCGGCTCGCGGGCGGTGGATTTCCTGCTGCGCATCCTGGCCTTCAACCTGGGGCCCACGGCGGTCGAGCTGG
Source organism: Afipia felis (assembly GCA_943371835.1). Classification (GTDB taxonomy): domain Bacteria; phylum Pseudomonadota; class Alphaproteobacteria; order Caulobacterales; family Caulobacteraceae; genus Brevundimonas. The sequence goes on from CALRWJ020000003.1 coordinate 78,131, forward strand.
TGCTTGCGGCGGGCGTGCTGGGCGGACTGTACGACTGGCGGTTCGGTGCGCTGGCGGTGGCGGTGGTGGCGATCTACGCCGCCGCGACCTTCGGCATGGCCAACTGGCGTCTGGAGCATCGCCGCGCCATGAACGCCGCCGACACCGAGGCGGCGGGCGTCTCGGTCGACGCGCTGCTGAACTACGAGACCGTCAAGTCGTTCGGGGCCGAGCGGCGGGCGGCGGAAACCTATGAGCGCGCGCTGGAAAGCTACGTCTCCGCCGCGCTGAAGGCGAATGGCTCGCTGGCGGCGCTGAATCTGCTCCAGGCGGCGATCATGAACGTCGGTCTGGGCGTAATGGCGGTGATGGCGGGTTTCGAGGCCGCGGCGGGCCGGATGGGACCGGGGGACGTGACGGCGGCGGTGCTGATCCTGATCAGCCTGTATCAGCCGCTGAACATTCTCGGCTTCGCCTATCGGGAAATCCGCCAGTCCTTCATCGACATGGAGGAGATGCTGAAGGTGACGCGCCAGACGCCCCAGGTGGCCGACGCGCCGCACGCCGCCGACCTGCCCGCGCCGGCGGACGCGCGCGGCGCCTCGCTGACATTCGAAGGCGTGGGCTTCCGCCACGACGCGCGGGCCAATGGGCTGGAGGACGTGGACTTCGTCGCCGCGCCGGGCACGACCACCGCGCTGGTGGGACCGTCCGGGTCGGGCAAGTCGACCATCGTGAAGCTGGCGCTGCGTCTGCTGGACCCCCAGCAGGGCCGCGTGCTGATCGAGGGGCACGACGCGCGCGCGGTCACGCAGGAAAGCCTGCGCCGGGCCGTCGCCCTGGTGCCGCAGGACGTGGCGCTTTTTAACGAGACGATCCGGGCCAACATCGCCTTCGCCCGGCCCGAGGCGGACGAGGCGGCGATCTGGGAAGCGGCGGAGGCGGCGGAGCTGGCCGACTTCATCCGCGCCCTGCCGAACGGCATGGACACGAAGGTGGGCGAGCGGGGACTGAAGCTGTCGGGCGGCGAGCGGCAGCGGGTCGGCATCGCGCGCGCGCTGCTGGCCGATCCCTGCATCCTGATCCTGGACGAGGCGACGAGCGCGCTGGACAGCCGGACCGAGGCGGCGATCCAGAGGACGCTGCGCAAGGCCCGGGCCGGGCGGACGACGCTGGTCGTCGCGCACCGGCTGTCGACGGTGGCGGACGCAGATCAGATCCTGGTTTTGAAGGCCGGCCGGATCGTCGAGCGCGGCGGCCATCACGAGCTGGTCGCGCGTGTCGGGGGCGAATACGCCGCGCTGTGGCGCAAGCAGACGCGGGGGGCGAAGACGTCGACCGAAGCCTAGGCGCGCTTGGCCTGGCCCAACTCGTGAAGGTGGGCGGCAAGCGCCACACGTGCGGGATCGCCTGTCGGCAGATCGATCATCCGGCGCACCGAGCGCGAATAGACGGCGGCCACGCGCCAGTCGAAGGGACGGTCAGACGACGACTGATCGATCAGGTCGCACAGGTCGCGCATGGCCGCACAGACGTCGCCCATGTCGAAAGGGCCGACGGCGTCGATGATCGAGGTGGCCGTGCGGTACAGGTGCGGCAGGCCTTCGTCCGCTCGGCCAGACGGGGGTGGGACGGCGCCCAGCGCCTCGGCCAGGCGGCGGGCCTCTTGCAGACACGGCGGCTTGATGAGGTTCAGATTGGCTCCGGCGTTCGTCAGGGCGCGCAGCACGCTGATGCCGCCCGCGGCGTCGATCATGCCGCCGAGACGCGACTTGCGGCGGGCGTGGGTGATGACGGTCATGCGGGGTCCTTCGCGGCGCGCTCGGCCTGGAGTTGCATCATTCTGAGCCTATCGGACCGGCGCTCGATCGCCGGCGGCTGGTCTCGAAACCGGCGGTCGGGGCCGAAGTAGTCGCCGACCTCCAGAAATGGGCGTTCGTCGCGGGCGACCCAGACGACGCGTTCGAGCAAATCGCGGGCGCTGAACGGCTTGGTGATGACGAAGTTGGCCCCGCAGTCGCGCGCGTCCAGAACTCGGGACCGGGGTATGTGGGCGGCGGTCATGATGACCGGGGCGAAGGCGTTCGGATGGGACTTGTCGCCCCGCAGGCGTCGCACCAGCTCGAACCCGTCCATCTCGGGCATGTCGCAGTCGACGACCAGAAGATCGACGGGGAGGTCTTCCAGAATTTTCAGCGCGTCGAGCGGCCGCGTCAGGGCGTGCCGGGTACGGATGCCGAAACCAAGCAGGCAGGCCGTGGTGATGTCGAGAGAGAAGCTGGAGTCATCGACCACCATGGTGACGGCCTGAGACAGGTTGACGATCGCCGTCTCGCGCAGTCCGTCCACTCAAACGCTCACTGACACTCGTTGCGAACTGCAACGGTCGCAGGGTGACTGCAACCTGTCAGCGAACGGTTAACCCCGTCAGCGCATCCGGCCGATGGCGTAGAAACGGTCGGCGCGCGCCTTGCGCACCGCGTCGGGCGTCATGTCGGAAAGGGCGGCCAACTCCTCGGCCAGGACTTCGCCCACCGCGGCGATGGCGCCGTCGCGGTCGGTGTGGGCGCCGCCCACCGGCTCGGGGATGATGCGGTCGACGATCTTCAGCTCCAGCAGGTCGGGGGCCGTGATCTTCATCGCCATGGCCGCGTCCTTGGCGCGCGCGCCGTCGCGCCAAAGAATGCCGGCCGCGCCCTCCGGCGAGATGACCGAATAGATCGAGTGTTCGAGGATCAGCACGCGGCTGGCCGCCGCGATGGCGATGGCGCCGCCCGAGCCGCCCTCGCCGGCGATGACGGCCACGGACGGCACGCCCAGCGTCAGGCCGCGCTCGGTGGAGCGGGCGATGGCCTCTGCCTGGCCACGCTCCTCGGCTCCCAGGCCCGGATAGGCGCCGGCGGTGTCGACGAAGCTGATCACCGGCAGGCCGAAGCGGTCGGCCAGGTCCATCAGGCGCGCCGCCTTGCGATAGCCCTCGGGCCGGGCCATGCCGAAGTTGTGGGTCAGGCGGGTGGCGGTGTCGTGGCCCTTTTCCTGGCCCATGACGACGACCGGAGCGCCGTTGAAGCGGGCCAGGCCGCCCAGGATCGCCTGATCGTCGCCGAACTGGCGGTCGCCGCGCAGTTCGGTGAAGTCCTCGAACAGGCCGGCGACGTAGTCGACGAAATGCGGACGGTTGGGGTGACGCGCGACTTGGGTCTTCATCCAGGGGTCGAGCGAGGCGTAGGTCTTCTTGCGCAGCTGGTCGGCCTTCTTGCGCAGTCCCCCGATCTCCGAATCGAACGATCCGGCCGAGGCGGAGGCGGAGAGCAGCGACAGCTCCTCGATCTTGGCCTCCAGGTCGGCGATCGGCTTTTCGAAGTCGAGGTAGTGGGCGGCCATCTGGCGATCCGGGCGGCGGGGCGCGAAGACCCCTGCGAAAGGCGGCGGAAACTAGTCAGGTCGGTCGTGCGGGGCAAGCCGCGTCACGATCCGCTCCGCTTGCCCAACGGATGGCGGGTGCGGACGGTTTCGGCCAGCGCGTCCTGGGTGACGTGGGTGTAGATCTGGGTGGTGCCGATGTCGGCGTGACCGAGCAGGGTCTGGACCACGCGCATGTCGGCGCCGCCTTCCAGCAGATGGGTGGCGAACGCGTGGCGCAGCACGTGGGGGCTGACCCGCGCGGGGTCGATGCCGGCGTCGATCGCCGCCTGGTCCAGCAGCTGGGCGAAGCGGCGCGGCGTCAGGCGTCCGGAGCGGGCGGTGCGTGACGGAAACAGCCAGGGCGGATCGGGCGCCTCGGGCCGACGCAGGGCGTCGCGGGCGACCAGCCAATCGACGACGGCGGCGCGGGCGTGGTCGTTGAGCGGGGCCAGCCGCTCCTTGCCGCCCTTGCCGCGCACGATCAGGTGGGTCGGGTCACGCCGGAATGCCTCGACCCGCAGGTTCAGCAGTTCCGACACGCGCATCCCAGAGGCGTAGGCCAGTTCGATCAGCGCCTTCAGCCGCACGCCCGCCGGGCCGTCCCGTCGCGCCGTGGCCGCGACCAGCGCCGTCATTTCGTCGCGCGTCAGGACGCGGGGCAGGGAGCGGCCCTGTCGGGGCGCGTCGAGACGGCTGGACGGGTCGTCGGCGCGCCAGCCCTCGGCCAGGGCGAAGCGGAAGAACTGCCGCACCGCGGAACGGCGGCGGGCCTGGGTGGCGGGCGAAAGGCCCCGGCGGGCGAGGTCGGCGTACCAGGCCTCGACTGCGTCGGGCGTGGCGCTCATCAGGCCGTCGCACCCGGCCTCGGCGTCGGCGAGGTCGCGGGCGTAGGCCGAGAGGGTGTGGGGCGAGGCGTCCCGCTCCACCGCCATCATCTCCAGGAAGGCCTCGATCTGGGGCGTCATGGTGTTATGGACGAGACTTCCATGCCGAAGTCCGCAGACCCCGCGATTCCGAACATCGACCGTACCATAGCCCTGGTCGGCCTGATGGGCGTGGGCAAATCTACGGTGGGGCGGCGGCTGGCCAAGCGGATGGGGAGACCCTTCGTCGATGCGGACGCGGAGATCGAGGCGGCGGCCGCCATGTCGGTGTCCGACATCTTCGCGCGGCTGGGGGAGCCGGAGTTCAGGGCGGGCGAGACGCGGGTCATACGCCGGCTGCTGGAGGGCGAGCCCAAGGTGCTGGCGACGGGCGGCGGCGCGATGATCGACCCGGAGACCCGCGCGGTGCTGAAAGCCGGGGCGCTGACCGTCTGGCTGAGGGCCGATCTGGATGTGGTGACGCAGCGCGTGTCGCGGCGGGACACGCGGCCCCTGCTGCGAGGCAAGGATCCGAAGGCGACGCTGACGGCGCTGGCCGAGGCGCGGTATCCGATCTACGCCGAGGCCGATCTGGCGGTGGAGGTGGGCGGCGGAACCCACGCCCAGGCGGTCGACGCCATTCTGGAGGCTCTGCGGGGATGGAGCGGGACGCGGACATGAGCACGACGGTGCGGGTCGAGGGCGAGGGCTTCACGGGCTACGACGTCGTGGTCGGGCGCGGCCTGATCGCGGACGTCGGGGCGCGGCTTCGCGAGTTGGGATTCGCGCATGCCTTCGTGGTGGCCGACGCGACGGTCGACGCGCTGCACGGCGACCGGCTGCGCGCGGGGCTGGACGCGGCTGGCCTCGCGCACTCCGGCATCACAGTGCCGTCCGGCGAGGCGTCCAAGAGCTTCGACGGCCTGCGGGCGGTGCTGACCGCGCTGGCCGATGCGGGACTGGACCGCAAGGGCGTCGTCGTGGCGATGGGCGGCGGGGTGACGGGAGATCTGGCCGGGCTGGCGGCGGCGCTGTGGATGCGCGGCGTGGCGCTGGTCCAGGTTCCGACAACGCTGCTGGCGCAAGTGGACTCGTCGGTCGGCGGCAAGACGGCGATCGACCTGCCGCAGGGCAAGAACCTGGTGGGTGCGTTTCATCAGCCCCGGCTGGTGCTGGCCGACGTCGGGGCCTTGGCGACGCTTCCGGCGCGGCAGCTGAGATCGGGTTGGGCCGAGGCGCTGAAGCATGGGCTCATCTGCGACGCGGCCTACTTCGAGCGACTGGCGGGCGCGGATCGGTCGGCGCTGGACGGCGCCGCCGAGGCGCTGACGCGGGTCGTTGCGCGGTCGGTTGAGATCAAGGCCGACATCGTGGGGCAGGACGCGCGCGAAGGCGGGGTGCGGGCGCTGCTGAACCTCGGTCACACGTTCGGACACGCGATCGAGGCGGAGCTGGGGTACGACGACGCCGCGCTGACCCACGGCGAGGCGGTGGCCATCGGCTGCTGTCAGGCGTTCCGGTTTTCGGCGTCTCAGGGTCTCTGCGCCGCGCAGGACGCTGCGGGGGCGGAGGCGGCGTTCGCCGACGCGGGGCTGCCGACGCGCATCGAGCCGACGTGGGGTCTGGGCGCCGACGCCCTGGTCGCGCGGATGGCGGGCGACAAGAAGGCCGAGGGTGGCCGGTTGACCTTGGTTCTGGCCCGCGGCGTGGGTCGGGCCTTCGTGCAGAAAGACGCGGACGCGGGCGCCGTGCGGGCGTTTTGGGCGGCGGAAGGCGCGGTCTAGTCGACGGCGCGGCAGTCGGTAGGCTCCAGCCCCTCGGCGCTCCAGGTCGCGAACTGACCGCGGCCGCGCAGGTCATGGCCGCTGGCGCGGTACCAGATGCCGTCGGCGGACCGCTCCTGGTACAGGTCCACCGCCTGACCCATGGAGGTGCGGACGGTCGCCATCTGGCGCGGATTGTCGAACTCGACCGACAGGCGCTCGCCCGAATCGCAGATGTAGACGGCCCGGACGATGCGGTTCAGCGTCCGCTCCTGGATCTCGGCGCCGGTGCGGCGACGCGCGGTCTGGGCCTCGATGGCCCGCTGACGGACGGCCTCGCTGTCGTCGGTGGCGGGGGTGCGGTTCTCGCACGCGGGCAGGCCGATCAAGGCCGCCAGAATCAGCGGAACGGACCGATGGCGCATCGTGAAGCTTCCCCGTGAGTCGCCAAGCAACGCGCGAGTTCAGCCCGCCGTTCCGCGCCGTGCACGGAAGAACGTCCGCAAGGCGAGCGCCGCCCGGTCGCCCAAAGGCCCGCGCTCGGCGACGGGGCGCCAGTGAAGGGTGGGCTGCTCGAACAGGCGGGGACCGTGGAGGATCGCGCCGCCTTTGGGATCGTCCGCGGCCCAGACGACGCGGCCGATCCGCGCGTGGGACATGGCCCCGGCGCACATGGCGCACGGCTCCAGCGTGACATAGAGCGTCAGGCCCGTGAGGCGGTAGTTGCCGGTCGCGGCGGCGGCGGCGCGAAGCGCCACGATCTCGGCGTGGGCGGTGGGATCGTGGCGGGAGACGGGGGCGTTGGCGCCGGTCCCGACGACCTGGCCGGTGGACTCGTCCACCACGACGGCGCCGACGGGCACCTCTCCGGCGTCAGCCGCCGCTTGCGCGAGGTCGAGCGCCATGCGCATGAACCGCTCATCATGGTCCGCCATACCGACGACAACGACAAGAAGCCCCGCCCGCGTCAAGCCGGCGGCAAGTTCGACGACCGCAAGGAACCGCCGCGCTCGGGCAGGCCCGGGGGCAAGCCGGGCCTCGCGAAGACCGAGGAGGCGCCGAAGCGCAGCGAGCGGATCGCCAAGGCGATGGCGCGCGCGGGCATCGCCAGCCGCCGCGAGGTCGAGCGCCTGATCGGCCTGGGCAAGGTGGCGGTCAACGGAAAGATCCTGGACACGCCGGCCACCCTGGTCACGCGCGACGACGTCATCACGGTGGACGGCAAGCTGATCGGATCGGCGCAGGCGACGCGCGTATGGCGCTATCACAAGCCCGCCGGCCTGGTGACCAGCCATAACGATCCGCAGGGCCGGCCGACGGTGTTCGACGCCCTGCCGAACGGCCTGCCGCGCGTCATCTCGGTCGGGCGGCTGGACCTGAACACCGAGGGGCTGCTGCTGCTGACCAACGACGGCGAGCTGAGCCGGGCGCTGGAGCTGCCGTCGACGGAACTGGTGCGGCAGTACCGGGCGCGGGCGCGCGGGCGGGTGACGCAGGGGCAGCTGGACGGACTGAAGGACGGCGTGACGGTGGACGGCGTCCGCTACGGTCCCATCGAGGCGACGCTGGACAAGGCCAAGGAGAAACAGGACGGCGACGGGCGCGGCCCGGCCAATCTGTGGATCAGCGTCTCGATCACCGAGGGCAAGAACCGCGAGGTCCGCAAGGTTCTGGAGAGCCTGGGGCTGACGGTGAACCGGCTGATCCGCCTGGCCTATGGCCCGTTCCAGCTGGGCACGCTGGCGGTGGGGTCGGTCGAGGAGGTGGGGCCGCGCGTGATCCGCGAGCTGCTGGCCGAGCACATCCGGCCTGAGAACCTGCCGACCGGCAACACGGTGGAGACGCCCGCGCCGATCCCGGGCCGCCGCAGCGCCGTGCCCATCGTCAAGGGCAAGTCGGGATCCGCCATGTCGGACCCGTCGCGCAAGCCCAGCCGCGTGCGCGCGGCGGAGGCGGCGCAGACCGAGGCGGTGGAACGCCGCTCCAAACCGCCGAAGAAGCAGGGCTGGGCCAAGGCCGCCCCGAAGTTCGAGCACAAGAAGACGTTCAAGCCGCGCGCGCGGCCCGACGGCGCCGAGGCGGCCGAGGGCGAGCGCCCGAAGCGCGCCTTCAAGCCGCGCGAGGACAAGATGATCGGGCCGAAGTCCGAGACCTGGGCGCGCGACGGCAAGCCGGCCGGACGGTCGGGGCCGAAGAAGGATTTCAAGCCGCGCACGGGCGACGCGCCGAAGCGGGACTTCAAGCCGCGGTCGGGACCGGGCGGGGCGCGGCCGCGGCCCGGCGGCAAGCCCCGCTCTTGACCTGACGCCCCTCGCCGCCGGATGAGTTCGGCGAGGGGAGCCCGACATGACCGAACACAGCCACGACGCCTTGGCGCACAAGGGCGATCCCAGCCTGGATCGCCTGCTGTTCTTTTCCGACGGCGTCTTCGCCATCGCCATCACCCTGCTGGCCATCGAGCTGCACGTCCCGACCGGGTGGGACGGGCGATGGGCGTCGCTGTGGGCCGGCAGCTGGACGATGTTCACGGCCTTCGGGCTGAGCTTCCTCATCATCGGCATCTTCTGGAACTCGCATCGCCGGCTGTTCCTGAACATGGCGCGCTTCACCCAGGGCGTGTTCATCCTGAACCTGGCCGTGCTGGCGGGGATCGCGCTGATGCCGTTCGCGACCAGCCTGCTTTACGACCACCCGCTGGGGGGACAGGGCTGGATCATCTACCTGTCGCTGGTCGTGGCGCTGGGGCTTCTGCAGGGGGCGGCCTACGGCTATGCCGCGTTCGTGGCCGACGTCATCCGTCCGCGACAGCACTGGATGATGCGCGCCTCGGCCATGAGCATGCAGGCGCTGATGCCGGGGGCGGCGTGCGCGCTGTCGCTGTTCCTGTTCGGGCGCGGGCCCGCGCTGTGGGCGCTGGGGCTGGCGGCGGTGATCGCCGGGCTGATCGCCTTCCGCGTCGTCGCCGCGAAGCGCCACGGGACGCCGGCGCGGGCATGAGGATCGTCGCCGGCAGTCTGAAGGGCCGCGCCATCACGGCGCCGGAGGGGCAGGGCACGCGCCCGACCAGCGACCGCGCGCGGCAGGCGATCTTCAACATGCTGGAGCACGCGTCGTGGGCCGAGGGGCTGCACGACCAGCGGGTGATCGACCTGTACGCGGGCTCCGGCGCGCTGGGCTATGAGGCGCTGAGCCGGGGGGCGGCCTTCTGCCTGTTCGTCGAGACGGACGACGGCGCGCGCGGCGCGATCCGCGAGAACATGGACGCCTTCGGACTGTTCGGACGCAGCCGGGTGCATCGCAGGAGCGCGATCGACCTGGGGCCGCGCCCGGGCTCGGCGGGAGAGGCCTTCACCCTGGCCTTCCTGGACCCGCCTTATCGGCAGGGGCTGGGCGAGCAGACGCTGGCGCGGCTGCTGGAGGGCGGCTGGCTGGCGCCGGGCGCGATCGTCGTGTTCGAGCGCGGCGTGGACGAGCCGGAGATCGAGACGCCCGGCTATGAGCGGCTGGACGCGCGCGACTGGGGCGCCGCGCGGGTGCTGTTCCTGCGGGCGCCGCCGGCGGCGGGCTGAGACGCGGTCGTCCGGCCGGCCGCGCAGGCGCGTCAGGCGGTGTCCATGAAATGTGCACCCGAAAAAACAGGGTGCACATCGTGCACATTCGGCTCCGAAGCGGCGGACGGGGGCGCCGCCGAAGCCGGGGGCGGCGGGCTGAGGTCGCCTTCGTCCTGGGCCTGCCGCGCCTCCTCCTCGTCGATCCCGGCCGCCAGCAGGCCGGCGATTTCGCCGGGGCTCATGCCGGGGAACATCTCGGCGTCCAGGCGCGCGACCTCGGCCCTCAGCTCGTGCCACAGCCGGCGCCAGCGGGCGGCCTCGACCGAGCGGCCCTGCTCCAGAGCGTGCAGATAGCGCCGCCGCGCCGCCGTCACCTCTTCGTCGGGGCCCAGATCGTCGTAGATGGACAGGTCGGCGGCGTCCGGCGGGGCGTCCTGATCCTGCCGCCGCCAGCGGTGGCGTCGCGCGCGGCTGCGGAAGGCCGACAGACCCAGATCATGGCGACGGCACACGGCCTCGGCCGACATGCCGCCCAGATAGTCGTCGCGCGCCCGGATCCAGGTCTCGGCGGGACGGATGCGATAGGGGGCGCTCATGGAAGGGGAGGCTAGCGCACCGGTGCGCCGGAATCGGTCGCAAGGGGCGCGGCTCAGGGTCGAAGCGGCGGGTGTCGGGCCGCGCAAGCCGAAGACGTCTCCCCGTGCCGCCGCGCCGTCGCCCGCGCCCGCCGATCCGGCGCCTCGCCCGCGTGCCGGCCGCCCGTGCCGGTGGAGTCGACGGTCAGCGCCAGCCCCCGCCGCGCCGCCTCGGCGCGCAGCGCGCCCTCCGCGAGCGGCGAGCGACAGATGTCGCCGAGGAAGGCGAAGAGGAGGGAGGGCATTGAACGTGTTAACGTTTGGCTATCCTATCGGTCGGCCAATCTGCTGGTGCGCGAAGCTGAGATGTTAAGATCTGAACCGACCTAGGCGCTTCGCGGGATAGACAGAATGAACAAAGAGTCCTCAAACAAAGTGCTGGCAGACCACGCCCGGGTCAAGCGCAAGCTCGTCCCGCCGTTGAAACGTGCTTTCGGTCCAAGACTATCTGAATACTCTTGGACTCGTCACTTGGTACCTGAAGCTATTTGGCTTGGATTAGCTATCGAGCAGCACGGCTACGACGCCGCTCGCCGCATCTGCCGAGCACTAGTTTATAGAACTGCTGCAGCGATGGGAGATGCGCCACTGCGCTTGGTTCGTCTTAGTAGCTACGCGAGATTAACCGAAGTCGCGAAGGTAACTGCGCGGGAAGCGCTCGACGAGGCCACCCGAAGCACACTGACCGAGGCTCTAGCGCCGCTGCGTGCGATCCTACCTGATCACCCACTCGCCTTCCTAGGCGAAAGCCGGACCTCGCAAGATGGTGGCGACAAACTCCCTAGGCTTCTCGACCAACTTTACGATCGGACAAGCCGTCTCGCTGTTCAATCCATGGCCCTCGCCTACGAACTCGCCATCGCGCAGGGTAAGCTACAAATCGCGGAGCACATGGCAGCAGGGCTGGCCGAGCGCTTTGAGGCCATCGGCGATTACCCAGAAAGCGAGGCGTCACGGGATGCGGCCGGGGCGTTTCGGGCGGCAGTGCCGATGATGTTTTTGACGCCTAGTGAAAATGGTCTCAAAGGCGATGACACGTGGGTAGAGCGCTTCTGGGACGCCGTCTCGGGTTACGGAAGTTGCGTAATCGAGGACACGATCGTTGATGAATATGTCGAGACTAACGACGTTCTCGAACGTTTCGTCTACGACGTTCGGAACGCGGTGAAGGCGGATTTACGTAGTCGGTTAGCGGTCTGGCCCTTAGATTTGCATACCATAGAGGCGTATGAGGTCGTCGCAGCATTGATGTCTAGGCAGGCAACGCTGGTTTCTGAGATGGCATCTGCGCCCGGTATATGGACCCCTCACAGCGCTCCGGTCCATCTCCGTGCCATCGCGGACGTTTTTATAAGCTTGGCTTGGATTCTCAGGGATCCACAGTCCCGCGCGGCCAAGTTCGTTGAGGATGGGCTCGGCGCGATAAAGCTGCAGATCGCCCATCAGGAGCGAGCGTTGGCTGCGGCTAGCGAAGATGAGGAGCGAGCTCTTAACGCTCAGATGGTTGAGGGCTGGAAAGCTTGGTTGGCAAGCCAGCGCATGGAGGGTTTCGTTGAGGTGAACTTGGGCAGCTGGTCAGGGCTGAACACAAGAAAGATGGCGGATGAAGCCGGCGTTTTAGATTTCTATAATCATGTTTATCAGCCCTTCAGCGGTGCCGCCCATTCAAACTGGGCGCACATTAGCATGTTCAACGCCGTTTTCTGTACAAATCCCGCTCACCGTAATCACCGCGCCCCCGCCATAATTGCAGTGGAACCAGACGCCCATTGGCTGTTCCTCGCCGTCAAGTATTTCAATAAGACGCTTGAACAGTTCGATGAGGCGACTGGGCAGACCGGACTGTCCACGACCGCATGGGACCTTTTCGACTGAAACCACTCCCCCTGAGCCGGTAAAAAGCGGCAGACGCAGCCCTATTTCACCGCCTCCCGAACAGCTTCTCCAGATCGGCCAGCTTGAGCTCCACGTAGGTCGGTCGGCCGTGGTTGCACTGGCCGGAGTGCGGGGTGGCCTCCATCTGGCGGAGCAGGGCGTTCATTTCGGGCGCCGAGAGGACGCGGCCGGCGCGGACGGAGCCGTGGCAGGCCATGGCGCCGCAAATGTCAGACATGCGTTCCTTGAGCGAAAGGGCCGCGCCGTGTTCGGCCAGGTCGTCGGCGATGTCGCGGATCAACCCTTGCACGTCGGTGTCGCCCAGCAGGGCCGGGGTCTCGCGCACCAGCACGGCGCCGCCGCCGAAGGGTTCGACGATCAGGCCCATCTCGGCCAGCTCGTCGGCGCGGGCGACGACGCGGTCGGCCTCGACGGGGTCCAGCTCGACCACCTCGGGGCTAAGCAGGGCCTGACGGGTCACGGCGCCGGTCGCCATCTGGGCCTTCATCCGCTCATAGACCAGCCGCTCGTGCGCGGCGTGCTGATCGACGACGACCAGGCCGTCGCGGGTCTGGGCCACGATGTAGGTGCCGTGCAGCTGGGCGCGGGCGGCGCCGAGGGGGAGGTCCAGTTCCGACGGATGCGGGGACTGGGGATTGGGGATTGGGGATTGGGGTTCGACGCGGGCGCTGACGTCGTTGAGGCCCGGCAGGGTCTGGGGGGCGGGGCGGTCCCAGCCGGTCCAGCCTGACCACCCCGGCGCGGCGGCGGGCCGATCGCGGCCCAGTCCCCAGTCCCCGGACCCCAATCCCGCGGCGGCGACGCCGGCATGCGCCCGGAACCCCGCCAGCGCGTCGGTCGCCACCGTGGTCGAGGCCCGGTGGCCGGCGCCGGCGAGCGCATGACGCAGGGCGCCGACGATCAGGCCGCGGACCAGGGCGGGGTCGCGGAAGCGGACCTCGGCCTTCGCCGGATGCACGTTGACGTCGACCTGAAGCGGGTCGAGGTCGAGGAACAGGGCGGCGGCCGGGTGGCGGTCCCTCGCCAGAAAGTCGGCGTAGGCGCCGCGGATGGCCCCGTGCAGCAGGCGGTCCTTCACCGGGCGGCCGTTGACGAACAGGAACTGGTGCGCGGCATTGCCCCGCGAATAGGTGGGCAGGCCCGCATAGCCCGACAGGCGTAAGGACTCGCGCGTCTGGTCGATCAGCAGGGCATTGGCCTCGAAGTCGCGACCCAGCAGGGCGGCGAGGCGGCGCAGGCGGCCCTCGTCTCCCCGGGCCTCGGCGGGCAGGCGCAGCACGGCGCGGCCGTCCAGCAGCAGGGTGAAGGCGACCGCCTCATGCGCCATGGCCTGACGCCTGATCTCCTCGGTGATGGCCATGGCCTCGGCGCGGGCCGACTTCATGAACTTCAGCCGCGCGGGGGTGGCGTAGAACAGGTCGCGCACCTCGACCCGCGCGCCGTGCGGGGCGGGGAAGGGGGCGGGGGCCGGGCCGACGGCGGCGCCGCCGTTGACCTGCATGGCCCAGGCCTCGTCTCCCGCCGTGCGGGCGGTCAGCGACAGGCGGGCGACCGAGCCGATGGAGGGCAGGGCTTCGCCCCGGAAGCCCAGGGTGAAGATGCGCAGCAGGTCGACGTCGCCGGCGTCGTCGGCCTCGAGCTTGGACGTGGCGTGGCGCTCGACGGCGAGGGGGAGTTCGTCGCGCGGAATGCCCTTGCCGTCGTCGGCGACCAGGATGCGCGACAGGCCCCCGCCGTCGGCGTGAATCTCGATGTTCGCGGCGCCGGCGTCGATGGCGTTCTCGACCAGCTCCTTCACCGCGCCCGCCGGGCGGTCGATCACCTCGCCGGCGGCGATGCGGTTGACGGTCTCGGGCGAGAGGCGGCGGATGGGCATGGGACGAGGGAAGATAGGGTCGAGGGACGGCGAAGTCTTCCGATTCGTCGCGGGCGGCGCGCGCCCCCTTGCGGCGCCGGGCGATGGGCGGTTATACGCGGCCCGCAAAACGGAGGCTCCTCATGGAGATTCGCGAAGGGCTCACCTTCGACGATGTTTTGCTCGAACCCGGCCCGTCCGAGATCATGCCCGCCGACGCGGACGTCTCGACGAAGCTGACCCGCGACATCCATCTGAAGATACCGCTGCTGTCGTCCGCCATGGACACGGTGACCGAGGCGCGGCTGGCCATCGCCATGGCGCAGGCGGGCGGGCTGGGCGTCATCCACCGCAATCTGAGCGTCGACGAGCAGGCCGAGCAGGTCCGCCAGGTCAAACGCTATGAAAGCGGGATGGTGGTGAACCCGGTGACGGTCCACCCCGACACGACGCTGGGCGAGGTGCGCCAGATCGTGGCGGCCAAGAAGATCAGCGGCTTCCCGGTGGTCGACCGGGCGACCGGCAGGCTGGTCGGGATGCTGACCAACCGCGACATGCGGTTCGAGAGCGATCCGAACCGCAAGGCCGCCGATCTGATGACCACGGGCGAGCTGGTCACCCTGCGCGAGGGCGCGGGCAAGGACGCGGCGCGCGAGCTGCTGCGGACGCGCAAGATCGAGCGGGTCATCGTGGTCGACGAGGATCAGCGCGCGGTCGGCCTGATCACCATGAAGGACATCGAGAAGGCCCAGGCCTTCCCCAATGCGGCCAAGGACGAGCAGGGGCGCCTGCTGGTCGGCGCGGCCTCGACCGTGGGCGACAGCGGCTTCGAACGTGCCATGGCTCTGGCCGACGCCGGGGCCGACGTGGTGGTGATCGACACCGCCCACGGCCACTCCGCCCAGGTCGCGCGGGTGGTGGAGCGCATCAAGCGCGAGAACAACCGTCTCCAGATCGTCGCCGGCAACATCGCCACCTATGACGCCGCGCGCGCCCTGATCGACGCCGGCGCCGACGCGGTGAAGGTGGGGATCGGGCCGGGCAGCATCTGCACGACGCGGATCGTCGCCGGCGTGGGCGTGCCCCAGCTGACGGCGATAATGGAGGCGGCGCGCGCGGCGCGGGACTCGGGCGCGCCGGTCATCGCCGACGGCGGGATCAAGTATTCCGGCGATCTGGCCAAGGCCATCGCGGCGGGCGCTTCGGTCGCCATGATGGGCTCGATGTTCGCCGGCACCGACGAAAGCCCGGGCGAGGTCTTCCTGTACCAGGGGCGGTCCTACAAGTCGTATCGCGGCATGGGCTCGGTGGGGGCGATGGGCGCGGGCAGCGCGGACCGCTATTTCCAGAAAGAGGTCGAGACCCAGAAGCTGGTGCCCGAGGGCATCGAGGGCCAGACCCCCTACAAGGGGCCGATCGCGCCGGTGCTGCACCAGATGGTGGGCGGGCTGCGCGCGGCCATGGGGTACGTCGGGGCAGGGACCATCCCGGAGCTGCAGGCGCGCGCGCGCTTCGTGCGCATCACCGGGGCGGGCCTGCGCGAAAGCCACGTGCACGACGTGATGATCACGCGTGAAGCGCCGAACTATCGGCAGGGCTGAGGGGAGAGACGACGATGGACATGGCGCCGGACCTGATCCTGCTGGCCTTCACCCTGATCCTGGCGCTGGTCCAGATCGGGGCGGCGGGCATGGCGCGCACCGCCGAGCTGGGCGGCAAGTGGAACGCCGGGCCGCGCGACGGCGAGACGCCGCCGCCGGGCAAGCTGGCCGGGCGACTGATGCGCGCGCAGGCGAACCTGTTCGAGACCCTGCCGCTGTTCGTCGGCGCGGTGCTGATCGCGCACGTCGCCGACAAGGCCGGGCCGCTGACGGCGTGGGGCGCGCATCTCTATTTCTTCGGACGCGTGATCTACGTGCCCCTGTATGCGCTGGGCGTGCCGTACGTGCGCTCGCTGGTCTGGATGGTCGCGACCGCCGGGCTGGTGATGGTGCTGGCCGCACTGTTCGTCTGATCGGAGCCTCGTGACCCCTTCCGCCCGCCTCGCCGCCGCCGCCTCGGTCCTGGACTCCATCGCCCAGGGCCGCCAACCGGCCGAGGCCGTGCTGAAGGCCTGGGGCGCGGCCAACCGCTATGCCGGGTCCAAGGACCGCCGCGCCATCGCCGACCGGGTCTACAAGGTGCTGCGCGCGCGCGGTCGCCTGTCGTGGATCATGGGCGGCCGCGAGGACGGGCGGGCTCTGGTGATCGGCTCGCTGGCGGCGCTGGACGGGCTGACCTTGGAAGAGATCGAGGCGCTGCACTCGGGCGACGGCTATGGGCCGCGTCCGCTGTCGAAGCAGGAGCGCAGTCGGATCACGGCGGGCGAGGGCGAGCTGCCGGGCTGGGTGCAGGCGGGCCTGCCGGAGTTCGTGGTCGAGGACTTCAAGGCCACGTTCGGCGACCGCTGGACGGAGGAGGCGCGCGAGCTGATGCAGCCGCGCGCGCCGATTGATTTGCGGGTCAATCTGACCAAGGCGACTGTGGAGGAGGTCGAGGCGGAGTTGCGCGAGGCGGGTCTGGAGCCGACGCGCACGCCGGGCTCGCCGGTGGGGCTGCGACTGGCGTCGGAGCCGCCGCCGAACGTGCAGGCGCTGGAGGCCTTCAAGGCGGGCCGGATCGAAATTCAGGACGAGGGCAGTCAGATCGTCTGCGCCCTGGCCGGCGCGGCGCCGGGCATGACGGTGGTCGACTACTGCGCCGGAGGCGGAGGGAAGACGCTGGGGCTCGCCGCAGATCTCTTTCCTTCTCCCCTTGCGGGAGAAGGTGGCGGCCGGAGCCCGACGGATGAGGGGTCACGCAAGTGGTCGCCCGTCGATGTCGAGGTCCCGGCAGAGGGTGGGGAGACCCCTCATCCGACCCGCTTCGCGGGCCACCTTCTCCCACAAGGGGAGAAGGGTCGCCTCATCGCCTCGGACGTCGTGGCAAAGCGGCTGGAGAACATCCGGCCGCGGCTGGCCCGCGCGGGCGTGGAGGCCGAGCTGCGGCTGATCGGGCAGAACGGCGGCGGGATGGAGGATCTGAACGGCGCGGCCGATCTGGTCTTCGTCGACGCCCCGTGCAGCGGCTCCGGCACTTGGCGGCGGCGGCCGGAGGACGCGTGGCGCCTTTCGGCCGAGGAGGTCGAGCGGCTGCATGGCCTGCAGGTGCGGATCCTGTCGGAGGCGGCCAGGCTGGTGAAGCCGGGCGGGCGTCTGGCCTACGTCACCTGCTCCATGCTGAGCCGCGAGAACGAGGCCAGCGCCGACGCCTTCGAGGCGGCGCATCCCGACTTCGCCCCGGTCGGCGCGCGGCGGCGGCTGTCGCCCGCCTCGACGAACACCGACGGCTTCTTCTTCGCCCTGTACGAACGGACCGCATGACCGAGCACCAGAAAGTTCTGATCGTCGACTTCGGCAGCCAGGTGACGCAGCTGATCGCGCGGCGGCTGCGCGAGGCGAAGGTCTATTGCGAGATCCATCCCTACGCCAAGGCCGAGGCGGCGATGGCGGCGATGACCCCAGCAGCGATCATCCTGTCGGGCGGGCCGGAGAGCGTGCACGAGGAAGGCAGCCCGCGCGCGCCCGACGCCGTCTTCACGGCCGGCGTGCCGGTTCTGGGCATCTGCTACGGCGAGATGACCATGTGCCAGCAGCTGGGCGGCAAGGTCGAGGGCGGGCATAGCCGTGAGTTCGGGCGCGCGGCGATCACGGTGCGGAAGGACTCGCCTCTGCTGGACGGCTTGGCCGGCGTCGGCGAGGACGAGCCGGTTTGGATGAGCCACGGCGACAAGATCACGGCCATACCCGACGGATTCGACGTCATCGCCACCTCGCCGGGCTCGCCCTATGCGGTGATCGGGGACGAGAAGAGACGCTTCTACGGCATTCAATTCCATCCGGAAGTCATGCACACGCCGCGCGGCGACCGGATGCTGCGGAACTTCACCCACGGCATCGCCGGGCTGAAGGGCGACTGGACCATGGCCGCCTATCGCGAGGAGAAGATCGCCCAGATCCGCGAACAGGTGGGCGACGCCAAGGTGATCTGCGGCCTGTCGGGCGGGGTCGACAGCTCGGTGGCGGCGGTGCTGATCCATGAGGCGATCGGCGACCAGCTGACCTGCGTGTTCGTGGACACCGGCCTGCTGCGCAAGGACGAGGCCACGCAGGTCACGACCCTGTTCCGGGATCACTACAACATCCCGCTGATCCACGTTGACGCATCGGAGGAATTCCTCGGCGCGCTGGCGGGTCAGTCCGATCCGGAAACCAAGCGCAAGACCATCGGCCGGGTCTTCATCGAGGTGTTCGACCGCGAGGCGAACATGATCGAGGGGGCCCAGTTCCTGGCCCAAGGGACGCTGTATCCGGACGTGATCGAAAGCGTGTCGTCGTCCAGCGGCAAGGCGCATGTGATCAAGAGCCACCACAACGTCGGCGGCCTGCCCGACTACATGAAGCTGAAGCTGGTCGAGCCGCTGCGCGAGCTGTTCAAGGACGAGGTGCGGGCCCTGGGCCGCGAGCTGGGCCTGAGCGACGCCTTCGTCGGTCGCCACCCCTTCCCGGGGCCGGGGCTGGCCATCCGCATCCCGGGCGAGATCACGCCGGACGCGGTGGCGACGCTGCAGGAGGCGGACGCCATCTATCTGGACGAGATCCGCAAGGCCGGTCTGTACGACAAGATCTGGCAGGCGTTCGCCGTGCTGCTGCCGGTCAAGACCGTCGGCGTGATGGGCGACGCGCGGACCTATGAGAAGGTGCTGGCCCTGCGCGCCGTCACCTCGACCGACGGCATGACGGCGGACTTCTTCGAGTTTCCCTGGGACGTGCTGGGCAGGACCGCGACGCGCATCGTCAATGAGGTGCGCGGCGTCAACCGCGTGGTCTACGACGTCACGTCCAAGCCGCCGGGCACGATCGAGTGGGAGTGATCCCGCTCAGTCGCTGAACGTCGCCGGGCGCTTCTGCAGGTTCGCCATGACCGCCTCCGTCTGGTTGGGCGTGGCGATGAGGGCGGCTTGTTCGACGCTTTCCGCCGTCAGCACCTGTTCGGCGCCGGCGTCGCGCGACAGGTTGGCCAGGCGCTTGGCGGCGCGGACGGCCTCGGGGTTGCGGGCGGCGATCGCGCGGGCGAGCGCCATGGCGTCGGCGTGCGGATCGTCGGCCAGGCGGGTGACGAAGCCCAGCGACGTGGCCTCCTCACCGGAGAACTCGCGCGCCGTGTAGATCAGCTCGCGCAGGACGTCGTCGCGGACCAGGCCGCGCCACAGGGCGAAGCCGGCCATGTCGGGCACGATGCCCCACTTCATCTCCATGACCGACAGGCGCGCGTCGGGCCGTGTGACGCGGACGTCGGCGCCGGAGAAGACCTGAAGGCCGCCGCCGAAAATCACGCCATGACCCACCGCGATCACCGGCACGGGCAGGTCGCGCCAGCCCCAGGCGGTCTGCTGGAACAGGTTGGCCGCGCCGTGGGTGCGGGTTACGATGTCCAGCCCCGCGCCGGCCAGCCCGCCCATGGTCTGCATGTCCAGCCCCGCGCAGAAGCCGCGCCCTTCGCCCGACAGGACGACCACCCGCAGCCCCGGCGTCGCCGCCAGCCGCGCGGGCGCTTGGGCCAGCGCCTCGAGCATCGGCATGTCCAGCGCGTTCAGCTTGTCCGGTCGGTTCAGCCGCACGTCGGCGACGCCGTCGGAGATGGTGATGGTGACGCGGTCGGTCATGGACAGGTCCCCAAAGCGGTTCTGGTGGAATGCCGCCGCGGCGTCAGAAGCAGCCCGATCCGCCTTCGACGGCGGTGATTTCCTCGATCTCGCCGGACGCCGACGCCCGCCACCGAACGACGACAGATCGGTCGCAGGGCCAGGTTCCAAGGCGACGCACAGCCTGGCCGCGCACGCCGCCCTCTTCTCGCGGATTGCGCCGGACCTCGACCTTCTGTGCGTCCAGCCAGGTCAGAAGCGCGCTTTCGTCGCTTCCTACAGGAAAGCGCGACTGCACCCGCTGGCGAAGCATGACGTTGGTGGGCCGCTCGTCGACGTCGGTGGAGTTCGACCCAGGCCCCTGGGGCTGAGGAATGCCGGCATAAAGCTCGGTTTGCGGCCAGGACGGCACGCAGGCCGACAGCGTGATCGACACGCCCATGATCCTGGCGATGCGTTTCATCGTGAACCTCCAGACGTCGCGGCCGGAGCCTACAGCGCACAGCCACGGCGGCAATGGGCGCGCAAGTGATGCTAAGGCTGCCCCGACGTCCGATTTCCGAGAGCGATCATGTCCCCGACCCTCCACGGCATCCCCAACTGCGACACCGTCAAGAAGGCGCGCGTCTGGCTGGATCAACGCGGCGTTTCCTACGCCTTCCACGACTACAAGAAGGCGGGCGTCGACGAAACGGCGCTGAGCGCCTGGGTGGCGGCGCACGGGTGGGAGGCGGTGCTGAACCGCAAGGGGACGACGTTCCGGGCGCTGCCGGACGCGGACAAGACCGATCTGGACGCCGGGAAGGCGGTCGCGCTGATGCGGGCGCAGCCGTCGATGATCAAGCGGCCGGTGCTGGCGTTGGACGACGGGCGGACGCTGGTCGGCTTCGATCCGGCGGCGTGGGATGCGGCGCTGGGCTGAGGCTCAGCCTTCGACGTCGGTCGCCGGACGGTCGTGGCCGTCGGCGCGCTCGGTGACCCATTGGCCGTCGGCGGTCTCGTATTCGATCCACGCCGTGCGGTCGGCGACGCGCTGTTCGCGGGCGGCGCGCTCGGCGGCGGCGCGGGCGGCGTCGTGGCTGGCGAAGGTCTCGGAATAGGTGTCGCCCAGGCGATAGGCCCAGCCGCCGTCGTGTTCGACGATGCGATAGGTGATCTCGGTCATGCGTCCTCCTGCGTCGTTCTAGATGCGCCCTCGCGGGACGGGCGCAAGGGCGTCAGGGCTTCAGTCGGACCTGGGCCTGAACCGCGAAGTGGTCGGACGGCCAGACGCCGGCGACGGGATCCGTCCCCGTGACGCGGGCGGCGACGACGTCGAAAGCGTCCCGCTCGACGAAGACGTGGTCGATCACGCGCGGGGGGTGACCCTCGTGCGTGTTCAACGTGGTCGGGGCGGCGCCGGCGGGCAGGGCGCTGACGAACCGCGGCGAGGCGGCGAGCCCCGCCAGCCCGGCGTCGTCCAGCGGGGCGTTGAAGTCGCCCATGACGATCAAGGGCGCGTCGCCGTCGCCGATCCAGGCCAGCAGATCGGCGGCCTGGCGCGCGCGGATGGCCGCGCCCTCCGCCGTGTGGTGGAAGTGGGTATCGACCACGTCGATCGGCCGTCCCCGGAAATCGACGCGGAGGCGCAGGGCCGTGCGCCAGTCGTCCAGCGGCTCCAGCTTCTTTGTGTCGGAGCGCAGGATCGGCAGGCGCGTCAGGATGGCGTTGCCGTAGCGGCGGCGCGCGCCCTCGGCGTCGGTGGACATGAAGCGCACGGCGTAGCCGCCCAGCGCGGCGGCGATCGTCTCGGCCTGGTTGGGCAGGCCCTTGTCCGCG
The DNA here is from genome assembly GCA_943371835.1 of Afipia felis. GTDB lineage: Bacteria > Pseudomonadota > Alphaproteobacteria > Caulobacterales > Caulobacteraceae > Brevundimonas. The sequence continues at coordinate 99,618 of CALRWJ020000003.1, forward strand.
TCCTCCAGCACCTCCTGCAACGCAATGACGTCGGCGTCCGCCTCGCGCAGGGTCTGGACGATCAGGGGCAGACGCGCCGCCCAGTCCTTCTGGTCGTGCCAGATGTTGAAGGTGGCCAGGCGCAGCGGCGGCAGGCCGCGGGGCAGTGTGGCGCAGCCGGCCAGCGGGGCGGCGGCGAGGGCGGACAGCAGGGCGCGGCGGTGCATCATCCGACTATCCTAGGCGCTTCGGCCCGCCTTACGAAAGTTTCACGCGCTCCGGCGCATCCGCCGACCGCCTCCGCCGCCTCTTGTTCACAGAAGGCCGACGCATCACGCTGCCGGTCAAGAGAGACGAGGGGAATTCGAAATGGACGAAGGTTTCGTCGGCGTCATCGCCATCCTGGCCGTGTTCGGCACCATCACCGCCATCATCGTGGGACCCAGCTGGCTGAAGTCGCGCGAAAAGCGCGAGGTCCAGGAGACGGTGCGGCGCGCCATCGACAAGGGGCAGGAGCTTCCGCCCGAACTGATCGACGCCCTGACGAAGGACGTTCAAAAGAACCTGCCGTCGCGCAGCCGCGATCTGCGCAAGGGCATCCTGTGGACCGCCACGGGCCTGGGCATCGGGCTGTTCAGCGTGGTCAGCAACATCGGCGGCCGCGACTGGGACGGCAACAATCTGGACAGCGGACTGCTGGGCATCGCCTGCATCCCGCTGACCATCGGCCTGGCGTTCATCGTCCTGAGCTTCTTCAACAAGAACAGGGACTGAGGCCGGGACGGGAGGGGGATCGATCATGGTCCAGTCCCTGGTGGACCGGCACGACGTCGAGCTGGCGGCCCAGGCGGCCGCCGGCGGGCGGCGGGAGTTCGGCGAGCTGGTCCGGCGTCACGGATCGGCCGTCCGGGCCCTGCTGCGACGCATGGGCGCGCAGCCCTCGCTGGCCGACGACGTGGCCCAGGACGCCTTCATCCAGGCCTTCGAGCGCTGCTCGGAGTTCCGGGGCGAGGGGACTTTCGCGGCGTGGGTGAAGCGGATCGCGGCGCGGCTGTATCTGAAGCGCGTCGCCAAGGAGGCCCGCTACGTCGCCGAAGTCGAAGACGAAACGACGGCGCCGATCGTCGAGCACGGCGATCGGGTCGATCTGGACGAGGCGCTGAAGGCGCTGACCGAGGTCGAACGGGTGTGCGTGTCCCTGTGCCACGGCGCGGGAATGGCCCATCCGGAGATCGCCGCCGCCCTGAATTTGCCGCTTGGAACGGTGAAGTCTCATGTCAAACGTGGTCTGGATAAACTCCGCGCCCGGCTTCAGCCGGGCGGGTCGATGGGAGGGACGCGGCATGTCGGCTGACGAATTCGACCCCGAGATCGAACGCCTGTTCGCCCGCGCGCCCCAGATGGCGGACGCCGCCCTGTTCACCGCCGAGGTCGAGCGGCGGCTGGAGCAGGGGTCGCGGGTGCGCTTTCTGGCCCTGTCGCTGGCGGGCGTGATCGGCGGCGCGGTGGCGCTGCGCGAGGCGGTGACCGTCAAGCTGGGGACCACCTCCGGTCCCGTGGCGGGACGCGCGCTGAGCCAGGGCGTGGACGCCGCGAGCTTCGAGGCCGGGCGCGTGGCGCAGGGCGCGCTGGACGCCCTGGGTCTGCAAGGGATCGAGCTGGGCGGTCTGGGCGGGATGCAGCTGTTCTGGCTGGCGGCGGCGGCTCTGGTCGCCGTGGCGGCGGCGGGCGCCATGCGTCTGGCCCAGGACGCGTGACGCGGCGAAGGCCAGTCCCTATCTAGGAGCCTTCGTTCAAGGAGGTCGCCATGTCCGCCCAGAAGCAGGAATTCGTCCGCCGACTGGCCGCTCCCGACATCCGGAGCCGCAAGGGCGGCGAGCCGCTGGTGTGTCTGACCGCCTATGACGCGCCGACGGCCGAAATGCTGGACCCGCACTGCGACCTGCTTCTCGTCGGCGACAGTCTGGGCATGGTGGTGCACGGCCTGCCGAACACCGTGGGCGTCACACTGGAGATGATGATCCTGCACGGCCAGGCGGTCATGCGCGGGTCGAAGCGGGCCATGGTGGTCATCGACATGCCGTTCGGCAGTTACGAGGGCGGCAAGGAGATCGCCTACGAGAACTGCGCGCGGGTGATGAAGGAGACGGGGGCCCAGGGCGTGAAGCTGGAAAGCGGGCCCACGGTGGCGGAGACCATCGCCTATCTGGTCGAGCGCGGCATTCCGGTGATGGGGCACGTCGGCCTGCGTCCGCAGGCGGTGCTGACCGACGGGGCCTTCAAGGCGAAGGGCAGGACCGAGGAGGAGCGGCTGCGCGTGCTTGCCGAGGCCGAGGCGACCGCCGACGCCGGCGCCTTCGCCGTCGTGATCGAGGGCGTGGCCGAGGGCCTGGCTCGCGAAATCACCGAGACGATCGACAAGCCGACGGTCGGCATCGGCGCCTCGGCCGCCTGCGACGGCCAGATTCTGGTGGTGTCCGACATGCTGGGCATGTTCGACTGGACGCCGAAATTCGTCAGGAAGTACGCCGATCTGCGCGGCGAGATCGACCGGGCGGTCGCGGGGTACGCCGCCGACGTCCGCGCCCGCCGTTTTCCTGCCGAAGTCGAAACATACTTCTCCAAAAAGCCCGCCTCGGCCTGACCGTCGCGTTGCGGGCGCGGCGGCGAGCCTCTAGGGTCGCGCCGAATTCAATGCGGCGGGCGTGACGTCCGTCTTCTGGGGGCTGCGCATCCGTGACTGACGTCTTCGAACAGGTCGAAGAGGAGCTGCGCTCCGAACGCTGGAAGAACCTGGCGCGCAAGTGGGGTCCGCTGGTCGGCGCCGTCCTGGCGCTGGCGCTGATCGTCGCCCTGGCGTTCTGGGGCTGGGACCGCTTCCAGACCTCGCAGGCCGAAAAGGCCGCGGTGGCCTATGACCGCGGGCTGGAGGCGCTGGAGCAGAACAACGCCGCGGGCGCCGAGACGGCCTTCGCCGAGGCGCAGAAGGTCGGCAACGGCGCCTACAAGGCGCTGGCCCTGAACCAGCGCGCGGGCCTGGCGCTGCAGCGCGGCGAGGCCCAGCAGGCGGTCGAGCTGTTCGATCAGGCGGTCAAGGCTGACAAGGATCCCATCCTGGCCGACATGGCCGCGCTGAAGGCCGTCTGGATCCTGATGGACGAAGGCGCGACCCTGGAGCAGATCGAGGATCGGCTGAAGCCGCTGGTCCGCGACGGCCGCCCGCAGCGCGCCCTGGCGCTGGAAACCCAGGCCATGGTCCGCCTGCAGCACGGCAAGACCGCCGAGGCGCGCGAGGCCTTCGTGCAGCTGCAGCTTGGTCAGGACGTCCCCGATTCGGTGCGTCAGCGCGCCCAGGCCGCCATCGCCACGATCGACAGCGGCACCGCCGCCGCCGTGCCCGGCATCCTGGCCCAACCCGTTCCCAAGCCGCAGGCGGCCGCACCGGCCGTCGCCCCGGCGCAGCCCGCTCCCGCCCAGTGATCACGTCTTCCGGAAAGTCGCCGATGAATCGTCTGCTCAAGGCCGGCTCCCTCGTCGCGCTCGCCCTTGCGGTGTCCGCCTGCGGCACGGTGCAGCGCGTCCTGCCGTTCAACCTGGGCCGCGGACCGCAGGCCGAGGACCAGGCCAGCGCCGGCGAGCGCATTCCGGTGATCGAGTTCGACCAGGCGCTGGCGCCGTCGGCCGCGCTGGCGGGTCGCGACTTCTTCCTGCCGGGGCCGCAGCCCGTGACGGGATGGGGCAATCCCGGCGGCTCGGCGGACAATGCGGTCGAGCACGTGCTGGCGGCCCAGGACTTCACCGTCGCCTGGAAGCGCAACATCGGCGCCGGCGCGGGTCGCGCCAGCCAGGTGATGGCGCCGCCGGTGGCCGAGAACGGCCGCATCTTCGTGCTGGACGGCGAGTCGTCGGTGTCGGCGCTGGACGCGCGCAACGGCGGCCAGATCTGGAAGGTCAACGTCCGGCCCGAGGGCCGCGAGCGCGGCGGCTTCGGCGGCGGCGTGGCGGCGGCGGGCGGCAAGGTGTTCGTCTCGTCGGGCTATCGCGTGATGACGGCGCTGGACGCCGCGACCGGCGCGGTGGTGTGGCAGTCGAAGGTCGACGTGCCCATCCACGGCGCGCCGACCGTGTCGGGCGGCCGCGTCTACGTGGTCGACGTGGACAACCAGATCGTCGCCTTCGACGCGGCGACCGGTCAGCAGACGTGGTCCTATCGCGGCATCGTCGAGCCGGCGCGCATCATGCTGTCCTCGGCCCCCGCCGTGACGGGCGACACGGTGATCGCGCCCTTCTCGTCCGGCGAGCTGATCGCCTTCCGCGCCTCGAACGGCCAGCCGCTGTGGCAGCACGAGCTGTCGCGCACCAGCCGCACCAGCGCCCTGTCGGAAGTGCGCGACATCGCGGGCCGCCCGGTGGTGTCGCGCGGCTTCGTCTACGCCGTCAGCCACTCGGGCGTGATGGGCTCGCTGGACGCGCGTTCGGGTCAGCCGCGCTGGCAGCTGCCGATCGGCGGCGTGCAGGCGCCTCTGCCCGTCGGCGACGTGGTCTACGTTGTGTCGAACGCCGGCCAGCTGACCGTCGTCAATCGCGAGAGCGGCCAGGTCTACTGGACGCGCGACCTGAACGAGGGCCGCGTGCGCCAGGAGGGCGGATTCCTGGGCTTCTGGGACCGCACGGTGCGTCCATCGTGGGCCGGGCCGATCCTCGCGTCCAACCGTCTGGTGCTGCTGAACTCGGACGGCCAGGCGGTCGCCGTGAACCCCAAGACGGGCGAGGTCACGGGCACCCTCAACCTGGGCGGCGCGGCCTATGTGGCCCCCATCGCCTATGACGGCGCCCTGATCGTCGTCACCGACAAGGGCGAGGTCGTCAGCATTCGCTGACGCCGCGCTTGCCTTGAGGCTGCAAGAGGGTCTGGATCGGCGTCATGGCCATCAAAGTCGCCATCGTCGGTCGGCCCAACGTGGGCAAGTCGACCCTGTTCAACCGGCTGGTGGGCAAGCGCTTGGCGCTGGTCGACGACCGGCCGGGCGTGACGCGCGACCGGCGCTATGCCCAAGGCAACATCGGCGACATCGATCTGACGCTGATCGACACCGCGGGTTATGAGGACGTCACCGACGAGAGCCTGGAAGCCCGGATGCGCGAGCAGACCGAGCTGGCGATCGACGACGCCGACGTGATCCTGTTCATGATGGACGCGCGCGAGGGCGTGACCCAGCTGGACCGCATCTTCGCCGACCGGCTGCGGAAGGTGCACAAGCCGATCATCCTCTTGGCCAACAAGTCCGAGAGCCGCGAGAGCGGCGGCGGCGTCGGCGAGGCGCACGCGCTGGGCTTCGGCGAGCCCGTGGCCCTGTCGGCCGAGCACGGCGAGGGCATGGCGGATCTGTACGCCGCCGTGCTGGCCGCGTCGGCCGACGTCTTCGTGGAGGAAGAGGAAGAGGCCGACAAGCCGATCCGCATCGCGGTGATCGGCCGGCCGAACGCCGGCAAGTCCACGCTGGTCAACCGGCTGCTGGGCGAGGACCGTCTGCTGGTCGGACCCGAGGCGGGGATCACGCGCGACTCCATCTCGGTCGACTGGGAGTGGGAAGGCCGACCGATCCGCTTCGTCGACACCGCCGGGATGCGGCGCAAGGCGCGGGTGCAGGAGAAGCTGGAGAAGCTGTCGGTCGCCGACACCCTGCGGGCGCTCACCTTCGCCGAGGTCGTGGTCCTGATGATGGACAAGGACAACGCGTTCGACATCCAGGATCTGCAGCTGGCCGATCTGGTCGAGCGCGAGGGCCGGGCGCTGGTCTATGTCGCGTCGAAATGGGACCTGGAGGAAGAGCCGCAGGCCAAGCTGGCGGAGCTGAAACGGCTGGCCGAGGAGAAGCTGCCCCAGCTGCGCGGGACGCCGTTCGTGGCGCTGTCGGCGCACAACGGGCGGGGCGTGGACCGGCTGATGCCGGCGATCATCCAGGCCTATGAGACCTGGTCGGTGAAGGTGAAGACCCGCGACCTGAACGACTGGCTGGCCATGGCGACCCAGCGGCACCCGCCGCCCGCGGTCGACGGCAAGCGGATCAAGCCGAAATACGTGGCCCAGACCAAGGCGCGCCCGCCGACGTTCGTGCTGTTCTCAAGCCGCGCCTCGGCCATGCCGGACACCTACAAGCGCTATCTGATCAACTCGATCCGCGAGAGCTTCGACCTGCCGGGCACGCCGATCCGGCTGACGGTCAAGTCGGGCAGCGCCAACCCCTATGCCGACGGCGGCGCCAAGTCGGGGCCGGAGCGGTTCAAGGGCGACGCCAAGACCGCGCCGCGCAAGGTGAAGAAGGCCGAGAAAGCCGAGGCCGCGTCCAAGCTGCCGGGCAAGGCGCTGGAGGCCAAGGTCAAGGCCGGGGCCAAGCCGAAGGTCAAGCCGCTGGGTGGGCTGAAGGCCAGCGCGTCGAAGAAGTCGGGCGGCAACGTCTTCGTCGGCAAGGGCGTGCGCAGCGGCGCTCGCCAGGTGTCGCGTTCGGGCCGCGTCCGCACGGGGCAGAAGGGCGGCGCCCGCCGTTGAGCCTTCAGCCGACGCCGGTAGGGCCGTCTATGGCCTGACGGATGCGGGTGATCAGTTCGGTTCGGCGATAGGGCTTGTTGATCACGTCGAATTCCTGGCCGCGGGCGTCGACTCGTTCGATCGAACTCTCGGCATAGCCCGTGGTCAGCAGCACGCGCAGGCGCGGGCGGCGGCGACGCGCCTCGCGGGCCAAGATGACGCCGTTCATGGCGCCCGGCATGATCAGGTCGGTGAACAGCAGGTCGATGGGACCCTCGCGATCCAGCACGGCGAGAGCCTGTTCGGCGTCGTCGGCGCGAATGACGGAATAGCCGAACTCCTCCAGCACGACCTGGGCGTAGTCGCCGACGTCGCGTTGATCCTCGACCAGCAGGATGGTTTCGTTGGCGCGGGTGGGCGACAGCGGCCGAGACGCCTGCGATCCCGCCGGCTCGGCCGCGGCCTGGACGCAGGGGAAGATCATGCGCACACGGGCGCCGTTCCCCGGCTCGGACTCGACGCGCAGGGCGCCGCCCGACTGCTTGGTGAAGCCGTAGACCATCGACAGGCCCAAGCCTGTGCCCTTGCCCTGTTCCTTGGTGGTGAAGAAGGGTTCGACGACCCGCGACAGGACTTCGGGCGACATGCCGTCGCCTTCGTCGATCACCGAAAGCTCCACGTAGTCCCCGGGGGCCAGCTCCGCCAAGCCCTCGCTGCCGTCGAGGATCAGGTGCCGCGTCTCGATGGTGACGGAGCCGCCCTTCGGCATGGCGTCGCGGGCGTTGATCAGGACGTTGAGCAGCGCCGTCTCGGCCTGCACGGGGTCGATGCGGCTGTTGCAGGCGTCGTCGCGCAGATCCAGCTTCACGTCGATGCCGCCCACCGTCCGTTCGATCAGCGGCAGCAGCTGTCGCACGAGGGCGTTCACGTCGACCACGCGGCCCTGAAGCTTCTGCTTGCGCGAAAAGGCGAGCAGCTGGCCGGTCAGGGAGGCGCCGCGTTCGGCGGCGTGGGCGATGGCGTCGACGGCCTGGCGCGCCTTGGCCACGTCCAGCGGTCGGGCCCCGTCGGCGGCGCGCGCCAGCTGGGCCTCCAGCACGTCGCTGAATCCCTGGATGACGGTCAGCAGGTTGTTGAAGTCGTGCGCGACCCCGCCGGTCAGCTGGCCCACCGCCTCCATCTTTTGCGCCTGACGCAGGCTGTCCTCGGCGTCGCGGCGGCGGCTGACGTCCAGCTGCGACGCGAAAAAATAGATGAGCTCGCCGGTCTCGTCGTAGACCGGCGAGACGAACAGGGCGTTCCAGAAGGAAGAGCCGTTCTTCTTGTAGTTCAAGATTTCGACCGCCGTCTCGCGCCGCTCGGCGATGGCGTCACGGACCTCTGCGACGGTATCCGGATCCGTGTCGGGACCCTGCAACATCCGGCAGTTGCGGCCCAGCAGCTCGGCCTCGGGATATCCGCTCATCTGGATGAAGGCCGGGTTGGCGAAGACGATCGGATTGTCCGGCAGGCGCGGATCCGTGACGATCATCGGCATCCGCGTGGTCGAGACCGCCGCGAAGAAGATGCTGTTGTTCTGATCCTTGAAGTCGCCGCTCTTGGTCTCGGAGATGTGCGGCGACGGGCCGCCGCGCGGCGTCTCGGGCGTTTCGTCGGGCAAGCGGTCTCCGATCCGATCAGACGAGGGCCGAGGCCGACGGTGCAGCTTTCCAGTCCCTAAAGCTGAGCGTCAACGGCGGTTCCCGGCCTGGATCGGCCAGATCGACGATCAGCGGCCCGATCTCGGACGGATGGGGCAGGCTTTCCGGGTCTTCGCCGGGGAAGGCCTGGGCGCGCATCTGGGTGCGCATCCGGCCGGGATCCAGCACGCAGACGCGGATCGGCATGGTCTCGATCTCGTCGGCCCAGCACTTCATAAGCACCTCGGCGCCCGCCTTGGTCGCGGCATAGGCGCCCCAGAAGGCGCGGGGTTCGGTGGCGACGGACGTGGTCAGATAAATCACGCGCGCCGCGTCCGACAGCTTCAGCAGCGGCTCCAGCGACCGGATCAGCCGATAAACGGCCGTCAGGTTGGTCTTTTCAATCTTGGCGAACTGACGCGGGTCGGCGTGACTGACCGGCGCCAGGCCCTCGGCGCCCAGGGTGGCGGCGGCGTTGACCCAGACGTCCAGGCGGCCGAACCGCTCGAACAGGGCGCCGCCCATGCGGTCGATGCCGCCGCCGTCGACCAGGTCGAACGGGATCAGGGTCGCGTGCGTGCCCGTGGCGGCGAAGATGGCGTCGTCCAACTCCTCGAGCGCCCCTTGCGTCCGCGCGGCGGCGACGACGTGAGCGCCGGCCTTGGCCAGAGCCAATGCGCATTCGAAGCCGATGCCGCGCGAGGCGCCGACGACGAGGGCGATGCGGTCTTTCAGAGGCTGGTCGGAAGTCATGCGGGCTGATACCCGCCCGGCGCGCGGATCGCCAGCTTCAGAAGCCGGCCTTGGGCTGCCACAGGCTGAAGCTGATGCCCTGATCGTCGACGATCGAGACGGAGCGCCCGGTCGAGCTGTCCGACGGCACCTCGGCCTTGCCGCCCAGTTCGACGGCGCGTTTGCACAGGGCGTCGACGTCCTCCACCCGGAAATACAGGTGCGTGAAGACCTTGCACTGACCCTTCCGGATGCCGAACGGCGGCTCGCTGTCGGCGACGTGGGCGTAGGTCTCGTGCGAGGCGGCGTCGTCGAAGGTCCAGCCCAGCAGGTCGCCGTAGAAAGCCCTGGCCTTGTCGAGGTCGGGCGTGTCGATCGTGAAATAGCCGAGCTGGATCATGTCCGCTAAGCGCTGACCAAGAGCGAAAGTTGCCGCCCGGCGTCCTGACGGCCGCCTTCCTCGATCTCGCGATCCAGCAGGCGCGTGGGATATTCGCCGGTGAAGTAGTGATCGGTGAACTGGGGATTGGCCGGGTCGCGCGGGCCCGCCTCCATGGCCTGATACAGGCCGTCGACCGACAGGAAGCCGAGGGAGTCGACCTCCAGATACTTGGTCATCTCCTCCAGAGACATGCGCGCGGCGATCAGCTGGTCCCGCTCCGGCATGTCGATGCCGTAGAAGTCGGGGTACAGGATCGGCGGGCTGGCGGAGCGAAGGTGCACCTCGGTCGCGCCGGCGGCGCGCACGGCGCGGACCAGCTTCACCGACGTGGTGCCGCGCACGATGGAGTCGTCGATCAGGACGACGCGCTTGCCCTCCAGAACCGCGCGGTTGGGGCTGTGCTTCATGCGCACGCCCTTTTGCCGGGCGCCTTGGCTGGGCTGGATGAAGGTGCGGCCCAGATAGTGGCTGCGGATGATGCCCATCTCGTAGGGAATGCCGCTTTCCTGGGCGTAGCCGAGGGCCGCCGGCACGCCGGAATCCGGCACGGGCACGACGACGTCGGCTTCGACCCGATGCTCGCGCGCCAGACCGGCGCCCATGCGCTTGCGGACGCCGTAAACCGAGCGACCGTTCACGACGCTGTCGGGCCGCGAGAAGTAGACGTATTCGAACAGGCACGGCCGCGCCGGACGGGCCGGGAAGGGCTTCAGCGAGCGCAGGCCCTCGTGGTCGATGACGATGATCTCGCCGTTCTCGACGTCGCGCACGAACTCGGCGCCGATGGCGTCCAGCGCGCAGGTTTCGGACGCCAGCACCCAGCCGTCGCCGATCTTGCCCAGCACCAGCGGACGGATGCCCAGCGGATCGCGCGCGCCGATCATCTTGGTGCGCGTCAGGCAAACCAGGGCATAGCCGCCCTCGATCCGCGACACGGCGTCGACGAAGCGGTCGACGATCTTGGCCTTCCGGCTGCGCGCGATGAGGTGGAGGATGACCTCACTGTCCGAGGTGGACTGGAAGATGGCGCCTTCGCCGACCAGCTGGCGGTGCAGGAAGTGGAAGTTGGTCAGATTGCCGTTGTGGGCGATGGCGATGCCGCCCTGGTCCAGATCGGCGAACATCGGCTGGATGTTGCGCAGGAAGCTGCCGCCGGCGGTCGAATAGCGGGTGTGGCCGACGGCGGCCGAACCGGGCAGGCGCTCGGCCAGATTGGCGCCGCCGAACGCCTCGCCCACCAGACCCATGTGGCGTTCGGTATGGAAGCGCTGGTCATGGACGCTGGCGATGCCGCAGGCTTCCTGGCCGCGGTGCTGCAGGGCGTGCAGGCCCAAGGCGACGGTCGAGGCGCCCTCGTCGCGGTCCACGCCCCAGACGCCGCAGACGCCGCATTCGAGCCGGAGCTGGTCGTCGTCCGCCTCTCGCCAATGGGGCCGGTGGACGACGGGATCGGCGATCACATGCGACATCGTCGGGGCTCCGATGGCGGCGGGACTACTGGGGGGACGGTCGCGAGGTATTGCCGGAATCTGTCGGGGGCAAGGCGTCGTCGGCGGAAAACCCCTCGCGTACGGACGAATTGACCATGGGGGTGACCGCGTCGAGCCCCGCGCCGATGCCGGGCAGCACGATCTGGATCAGGCGGGCGGAGCCGGCGCTGATCTTCCACGTCGCCGCGCGACCCAGCCAGCCGGGCGTGGTCTCGCCGGGCATGGCGGCGACGATGACCAGATGGATGGCGCCGATCAAAACGAGGCCCCGCGTCGCGCCGACGACTACGCCCAGCGCCCGGTCCACGCCGCCGAGGTGCGGGTGCGCCTGGGCCCGCTTCGACAGGGTCGAGCCGAAGATGCGGATGCCGAAATAGACCAGTAGGAAGGCGACGACGGCTGCGAAGATCACCCCCGCCCAATCCGGATCGACGAAGGCACGACCGATCGGCGCCGTCAGCGGCAGCGAGATCAGGGTGACGAAGGCGGCGAGAATGAAGCTGAGCAGGGTGATCAGCTCGCGCGTCGCGCCGCGCACGCCGCCGGCGGCCGCCGAGGCGATCAGGACGAGCAGAACGAAGACGTCGTATCCGGTCACGCGGCGCTCCGCCCAGTTGCCCGGCGCATCAATAGCGTCTCTGCGAGATTCGTTCGACCGCTTCGGCCAGACGCTGGACCGGCAGGCAGTCCATGGCCCCGCCGGCGCCCTGGGGCAACGGCGCGCACAGGGCCTGGTCGAAGCCCAGCTTGGCCGCTTCGCGCAGACGGGCTTCGGCGCGACCGACGGCGCGGACCTCGCCCGACAGGCCGATCTCGCCGAAGACGACGCAGCCCTGCGGAAGGGGATGGTCGACGGCGGAGGAGATCAGGGCGGCGGCGGCGGCCAGGTCGGCGGCCGGCTCGTTGATGCGCAGCCCTCCGGCGACGTTCAGATAGACGTCCTTGTCGCCCAGGCCGAGACCGCACCGCGCCTCCAGCACGGCCAGCACCATGGCCAGGCGACCGGAATCCCAGCCCACCACGGCGCGTCGCGGCGTGCCGTAGGCGCTGGGCGCGACCAGGGCCTGGATTTCGACCAGCACCGGACGGCTGCCCTCGATGCCCGCGAACACGGCGGCGCCCGGCGCGCGGTCCTTGCCCTCGCCCAGGAACAGGGCCGAGGGGTTGGACACCTGACGCAGGCCGGAGTCGCCCATTTCGAAGACGCCGATCTCATCGGTGGCGCCGAAGCGGTTCTTGCCCGCGCGCAGGATGCGGAAGGGATAGCCGCGCTCGCCTTCGAAGGAGAGGACGGCGTCGACCATGTGTTCCACCACGCGGGGGCCGGCGACCTGCCCGTCCTTGGTCACGTGGCCGACCAGGACGACGGCGGGACCGCCGGACTTGGCCATGCGCACCATTTCGCTGGCGCAGGCGCGGACCTGGGTGACCGAGCCGGGACCGGCCTCGTGCACGTCGGACCACAGGGTCTGGATGGAGTCGACGATCACCAGATCGAAGCGCTCGCGCTTCAGCGTGCCGAGGATGTCGCGCAGGGCGGTGGCCGATGCGAGATCGACGGGCGCCTTTTCCAGACCCATGCGGCGCGCGCGGCTGCGAATCTGCTCCACGGCCTCCTCGCCCGAGATGTAGGCGACGCGACGGCCCGACAGAGCGGTACGGGCCGCGACCTCCAGCAGCAGAGTGGACTTGCCGACGCCGGGGTCGCCGCTGAGCAGCAGCGCCGAGCCGGGCACCACGCCGCCGCCGCAGACGCGGTCGAACTCGGCCACCCCGGTCAGGATGCGCGGCGGCTCGGGGTTTTCGGAGTCGAGCCCTTCGAACTGCAGGCCGCGGCTGCGGCTGGTGGCGGCGGGCTTCAGCGCGCCGGGCGGGGCGGACTGACGCTCCTCGACGATCGAGTTCCACTGGCCGCAGGCGCCGCACTGGCCCGCCCACTTGCCGTGGACGGCGCCGCAGGACTGACAGACGTAGATCGCGGAATCCTTGGCCATGACGTCGGCTTACAGCAGTCGGCGGCGAGGGGGCAGGGGGCGACGCGGACCCTGCGACCGAAGCTGACGCCTCACCCCACGTAGGCGCGGGGCACGCGGGGGCCGACCGAGGTCAGCAGTTCCCACGCCACGGTGCCCGCCGCGCGCGCGGCGTCGTCGAGCGGGCGGTTGGGGCCAAACAGTTCGACCGGATCGCCCACCGCGACGTCCAGCCCGGTGACGTCGACGGCCAGCACGTCCATCGAGACGCGACCGAGGATGGGACGCAGCGCGCCGCCGATGGAGACGCGTCCATCGGGGCTGTTCGACCTCAGCACGCCGTCGGCATACCCCGCCGCGACTGTGGCGACGGTCGTCGGGCGGTCGGCGACGAAGCCGCGCGAGTAACCGACGCTCTCGCCCGGCGGCACGTCGCGAACCTGCAGGACGTCGGCGGAGAAGGTGGCGACAGGCTGGATGCGGTCGTCGGGCCGTCCCTCGGGTCCGCCGCCGTAGAGACAGATGCCGGGCCGCGCGGCGTCGAAGGCGAAGTCGGGGCCGAGAAAGCAGCCGCCGGAGTTGGCGAAGGAGCGGACGGCGCCCGGATAGCGCTTCGAGATGTCGGCGAAGGCGTCGCGCTGGCGACGGTTCATCGGATGCGACGGCTCATCGGCGCAGGCGAGGTGGCTGAGGACCATCGTCACGCCGTCGAAGGGCTCGGGCGCCTGCTCGGGGCGGAAACCGAGGCGGTTCATGCCGGTGTCGACGTGGATCGCGCAGGCGCCGCCGCCGGCCGCTCTCCATTCAGAAAGCTGGTCGTCGTGATTGAGGCAGGGTCGAAGGTCGCCGTCGATCATCTCGCGGGTCAGACCGGGCGGGCAGCCGTCCAGGACGTAGATGACGGGCGAATTTCCCAAAGCCCGGCGCAGGGCGACGCCCTCGGCAACCCGGGCCACGAAGAAGGTCCGCGCTCCCTCGCGCATCAGCCGTGCGGCGACGGCGTCGGCGCCCAGGCCGTAGGCGTCGGCCTTTACCACCGGGTGCACCTCGGCGCCCGAGGCGGCCTGAAGCGAGCGGTAGTTGGCGGCGAGCGCAGTCAGGTCGACGGTCAGGCGGGCGGGACGCATTCCGCCTTATGCCGCAAGTGCGAACAGGCCGCTATTCGTAGCTGGTGTTCTCCCACCGCGCGTCCCGGGCCAGGTTGCCGAAGCGGGTGGTGTCGGCGTCGAAGCTGAGCCGGATCGTGCCGATCGGGCCGTGGCGCTGCTTGCCGATGATGACCTCGGCCACGTTGCGCAGGCGGTCCATGTCCTCCATCCACTGCAGGTGCTCGGGCGTGCCCTCCTGCGGCATGGTGCGCTCTTTGTAGTAGCTCTCGCGATAGACGAACATGACGCAGTCGGCGTCCTGCTCGATCGAGCCGGATTCGCGCAGGTCGGACAGCTGAGGCCGCTTGTCGTCGCGGCTCTCGACCTGACGCGACAGCTGCGACAGGGCGATGATCGGGACGTTCAGCTCCTTGGCCAGCGCCTTGAGCCCGCCGGTGATCTCCGAAACCTCCTGCACGCGGTTCTTCTGGCCGCCGGCGTCGCCGGTGGTGATCAGTTGCAGGTAGTCGACGATGATGACGTCCAGTCCGTGTTCCATCCGCTTCAGGCGACGCGCGCGGGCCGCGAGCTTGGACATGGCCAGGCCGCCGGTGGCGTCGATGAACAGGGGGCTCTCGCCGATCTCCACGGCGGCGTCGCGCAGACGTCCGTAGTCGACGGCGTCGATCTCGCCCTTGCGCAGCTTGTCGGACGGCACGCCCGACGCGTCGGCCAGGATGCGCATGGCCAGCTGCTCGGCGCTCATTTCCAGCGAGAAGAAGGCGACGACGCCTCCGTCGACCGTCTTTCGGCCCTCGGGCGTGACTTCGTAGCGATAGTTGCGCGCGATGTTGAAGGCGATGTTGGTCGCCAGCGACGTCTTGCCCATGGACGGGCGGCCCGCGAGGATCAGCAGGTCGGACTTGTGCAGGCCGCCCAGCTTCTGATCCAGGTCGTCCAGGCGCGTGGCCAGTCCCGCCAGCTTGCCGTCGCGCTGATAGGCCTCGGCCGCCATCTGCACCGCGCCTGCCAGGGCGGTGGAGAAGCCGACGAAGCCCGACGACGGCTTGCCCGTCTCGGCCAGGCTGTAGAGCGACTGCTCGGCCTGCTCGATCTGGTCCATGGCCGGCGTCTGGGGATCCGGCGCCTCGCGCATGATGTCGCCGCC
This sequence comes from Afipia felis, assembly GCA_943371835.1. Classification (GTDB taxonomy): domain Bacteria; phylum Pseudomonadota; class Alphaproteobacteria; order Caulobacterales; family Caulobacteraceae; genus Brevundimonas. Next base: position 114,698 of record CALRWJ020000003.1, read on the forward strand.
GATGCGGATCAGCTCGCGCCGCAGGGCCAGGTCGTAGATGACGCGCGCATAGTCGGGCGCGTTGGCGGCGGGCGGGGCGCGGTCGACCAGGTCGGCCAGATAGCGGACGCCGCCGAACTGGACGAAGGCGGGGTCCTGCTTGAACCGTTCCATGAGGACGGTGGGGTCGGCCAGCAGACCCTGACGGACGTGATCCTCGATCGCCTCATACAGGCGCTGGTGGAACGGCTCGTGGAAGTGCGCGCCCTTCAGCCGGTCGGACAGGCGCTCGAACACGCCGTTGTCGAACATCAGCGCGCCCAGCAGCGCCTGCTCGGCCTCCAGATTGTGCGGAGGGGCCGTGATGTCGGGAAGGTCGGGCGTGATGGGGGCGAGCGCGTTCATGGGGGACCGAGCCTTACCCCTTACGCGCCCTGCACGTCAGGATCGGTCGCCGGATCGCTTGGGGAGCGACGCGCAGCGCCTGTGGATGCGCGTCAGCGGCAGGGCCAGCGGCTGGCCATCCAGGAGCGGATGCCGTCGGTCACCGTCATGCGGCGACGACGCTCGGCGGGGATGCCGTTCAGGTAGGACAGCAGCTGACGCGGGTTCAACGACATGCGGGCGGGCGGGCAGGCGGGCGGCGCGCGCCCGGCGGCGCGGGCCGCTCGGATTTCATCGCCCACCACGCGGAAGCCGCGCTCGGCCTCGCTCTTCAGCCGATGAGCCTCGGGGTTGAGCATGGCCGTCGGGTTCATCGGGATCCGATTGGCGCGGGTGACGAAGTCGTCCAGCGTCATGGCGGACTGGGCCAGCGCCGCGCCGGCGAGCGCAAGGGCGGTGAAGAAGGCGGCGGCGCGGATCATGCTGGTATCCCCTGACGTCGCAAGCTGAGCCGCGCGGCGCGGCGGAAATGAGGCCAAGAAAAAGGGCGCGACGACCGAAGTCGACGCGCCCTGTTTCCGGGGTCGATCAGGCCGATCAGGCCTGTTCGTAGACGTCCTGCTGGCCGGCGCCGCCGGCGAGCATGTCCGCGGCGGCTTCTTCGGCGGCGGCGCGTTCGTCGGAGAACTGCGAGGCGATGACGTCCTCGCCGCGCGCCTGACGCTCGGCCTCGTCTTCCGAACGGGCGATGTTGATCTTGACCGTGGCGGTCACTTCCGAGTGCAGGCGGACCGGCACCTCGTGAACGCCCAGGGTCTTGATCGCCGTGTTCAGCACGACCTGCGAGCGCTCGACCTTGGCGCCCGTGGCCTGCACGACCTCGGCGACGTCGCGACCGGCGACCGAACCGTACAGCTGGCCGGTTTCGCCCGCCTGACGGATCATCACATAGGTCTGGCCGTCGATCTTGTCGGCGATGCGCTGGGCCTCGGCCTTGTTCTTTTCGTTGCGCGCCTCGATGGCGGCGCGCTCGACTTCGAAGGCCTTGAGGTTGGCCGCCGTGGCGCGACGCGCCTTGTCGCGGGGCAGCAGGAAGTTGCGGGCGAAGCCGTCCTTGACGGTGACGACGTCGCCGATGGCGCCGAGGTTCTCGACGCGTTCGAGCAGAACGACCTTCATCTTACTTCACCACATACGGCAGGAGGGCGAGGAAGCGGGCGCGCTTGATGGCCTTGGCCAGTTCGCGCTGCTTCTTCTGGGACACCGCGGTGATCCGCGAGGGGACGATCTTGCCGCGCTCGGAGATGTAGCGCTGCAGCAGCTTCACGTCCTTGTAGTCGATCTTCGGGGCGTTGGCGCCGGAGAACGGGCAGACCTTGCGGCGGCGGTGGAAGGGACGACGGGCCGGCGCGTTGCCGACCGTGGTTCCGGGGACGGGACGGGTGGTGTCGGTCATGATCGAGATCCTTATTCCGAAGCGTCGGCGTCGACGGCGTCTTCACGCGGCGCGCGTTCGCGCTCGCGCTCACGCTCGCGTTCGCGGCGGGCCAGCAGGGGCGACAGTTCCAGGTCGAGCTCGTCGACCTTGACCGTCAGCCAGCGCAGGACGTCTTCGTTGATGGACAGCTGACGCTCGACCTCGGCCATGGCGGCCGGCGGGGCGTCGACGGCGAGCAGCGAGTAGTGCGCCTTGCGGTTCTTCTTGACCCGATAGGTCAGGTTGCGCAGGCCCCAGTACTCGATCTTGGCGACGGAACCGCCGCCTTGCTCGATCAGGTCCTTGATGGTGTCGTTGAGGGCTTCGGCCTGTTGCGCGCTGATGTCCTGGCGCGACATGACCGTGTGCTCGTAAAGAGCCATGGCAGTCTCCCTTGGGGGGCGTCGGCGCGACCGGACCGGGTAAGTCCGTCCACGATGGTTCCCGAAGCGGCGGCCGAGACGACTTCCCGACCCTTTGGCGTTCCGCATCCGGGACCGAAGCCCTGGAAAGCGGGCGCGTATAGGGGAAAACGCCCCGCCCGGCAAGCGCGGTCAGGTGCGCGAGAGGGCCAGCTGGATCACGTCGGTGCGGGCCGAGCGGAAGCCGGCTTCGCAATAGGCGAGGTAGAAGCGCCACAGGCGACGGAAGCGCTCGTCGAACCCGCCCATGCGGCGGATGTCGGGCCAGGCCTTCTGGAAACGGAGGTCCCAGGCCTTGAGGGTGTCGGCGTAGTCCTGACCGAACCGCTCGACCGCGGACCAAGCCAAGCCCTCGCGTTCGACGACGGGTTTCAGGCGCTCTTCCGAAGGCAGCATGCCGCCGGGAAAGACGTATTTCTGGATGAAATCCGTCCGGCGGGCGTACTCCTCGAACAGCTCTTCCTGGATGGTGATGATCTGCAGACCCGCGCGACCGCCCGGCTGCAGGACGTCGTGGACCTTGGCGAAATAGGTGGGCCAGTATTCCTGGCCCACGGCCTCGAACATCTCAATGGAGGCGACGCGGTCGAAGCTGCCCTCGACGTCGCGATAGTCGATCAGGCGGATGTCGGTCCTGTCGGCCAGGCCGGCGTCGAACAGGCGCTTCCTGGCGAAGTCGTGCTGTTCCTGGCTGATGGTGACGCCGGTGACGTGGGCGCCGATCTCCTTGGCCGCGAACTCGGCGAAGCCGCCCCAGCCGCAGCCGATCTCCAGCACCGTATGACCGGGGCGCAGGTCCATCATGCGGGCTAGGGAGGCGTACTTGGCGGTCTGGGCGGCCGCCAGATCCGATCCGGCGCCGTCGAAGCGGGCCGACGAATAGGTCATCGTCGGGTCCAGCCAGGCGGCGTAGAACCCGTTGCCGAGGTCGTAGTGGGCATGGATGTTCTTGCGCGAGCCGCGGCGGCTGTTGCGCTTCATCCGGTGCGAGACCCAGTTGACCGCCTGCATCACCGGATTGCCGTCGAACAGGCGCCGGATGTGGTCGTAGTTGCGCGCCAGCGTCTCCAGCAGGGTGGCCAGCTGGGGGCTGTCCCACTCGCCGACCATGTAGCCCTCGGCGAAGCCGATGTCGCCGTTGGCCAGGACGCGGCGGGCGAAGCGGTAGTCCTTGACGTCCAGCGTCGCGGTCAGGCCCGGCTGCTTGCCTTCCAGCACGTGCCGTTCGCCGTTGGGCAGGAGGACGTGCAGGCGGCCGAAGGTCCAGTTGGCGGCCAGCAGACGCAGCATCAGCCCGAACACGCGCGGCGTGCGGTCGGCGGGGACGGGGGCGTCAGCGGTCGTCGACGTCATCGCCGCAGAGGTGGGGTCGGTCGCGCTCATGCGTCAATCCCCCCGGTCCTTGCGGTCCTTGTCGACGGATTTGAGGGCGTCCAGCGCGCGCTTGCGCGCCGCCTCATGCTCGACGATCGGTCGCGGATAGTCGACGCCCAGGCGAACGTCGGCGTCGCGCAGGACCTCGGGCGGCGCTTCCCACGGGGCGTGCAGCCAGCGGTCGGGAACCTTGGCCAATTCGGGGACCCAGCGTCTGACGTATCGGCCGTCTTCATCGAACTTCCGCCCCTGCATGATCGGATTGAATATGCGGAAATACGGTGAGGCGTCGGCTCCGGATCCGGCGACCCACTGCCAATTCTGCACATTCGACGCCAGATCGGCGTCCACGAGGCAGTCCCAGAACCACTTTTCCCCTTCGCGCCAGTCGATCAGCAGGTGTTTGATCAGGAAGCTGGCGACGACCATGCGGACGCGATTGTGCATCCAGCCCGTGGTCCAGAGCTGACGCATGCCGGCGTCCACGATGGGATAGCCGGTTCGGCCACGCTTCCATGCCGCAAGACCCCTGGCGTCGGTCCGCCAGGGCAGGGAGTCGTATTCGGGCCGGAAGGCGTGATCGACGATCTGGGGGAAGGCGTGCAGCAGGTGGGCCGAGAATTCGCGCCAGGCGATTTCGGACACGAACTTCTCGGCCTGGGCGGCGGGCGCCTTGCCGTCGGCGGCGGCGCTTCGGGCCGCCTCGACCGCGCGCCAGGGTGCGATCTCGCCGAAATGCAGGTGGGGCGAGAGGCGGCTGGTCACGGGCCGGCCGGGGTGGTCCCGACCTTCGGCGTAAGCGGCCATGCGGCCCGAGATGAAGGTCGACAGCGCCGTGATGGCGCCCGCCTCGCCCGGCGTCCAGTCGAAGCCGGTGGACCAGTCGGGGCGCCTGGGATGCAGGTCCCAGGCGTCGAGGTCGTCGGAGGCGACGTCGGCGGGCGTGTCGATCCGGCGGGGGCCGAGGGTGTGGGGCGGGGGCGACCACTGGGCCAGCAGCGCCTTCGAGAAGGGGGTGAAGACCTTGTACGGCTGGCCCGAGCCGTTCAGCACCGATCCGGGCGGCATGAGGTTCGAGCCGTTCCAGCCCTTCACCTCGACGCCTTCGCCCTGGAGCGCATGGGCCAGGTCGGCGTCGCGAGCGGCGGCGTCCGGTTCCCACAGGCGGTTCATGTAAAGGCGGCCCGCGCCCGTCTCCTGGATGAGACGCACGAGTTCGGCCTCGGAGTCGCCGCGGCGCAGGATCAGGCGCGAGCCGCGCGCGCGCAGGTCGGCGTCGAGCGCGCGCAGGGACTTGTCCAGCCACCACAGCGAGGCCGCGCCCATGGGGCGGACGCGCGAGCCCTGGTCCAGGACGTAGATGGGCACGATCGGCGCACCGGCCTCGGCCGCCCGCGTCAGAGCCGGATTGTCATGCAAGCGAAGATCCTGGCGGAACCATAGGATGATCGGCTTGGTCGCGTCGTCAGTGGTCACGGCCCCTCGCGTCGTGGCATCTTGCGGCAAACGCCCCCGCGCGCCACCTGTTCGCCGCATAGGCGCGGCATGAGCGCGCGCCAACGCCCAAGCCCCCGTCACAAGGTCGCACCGTGAAGCCCAACGCCGTCATCGACATCAAGGAAGGCCTGAGCCGCCCCGTCTCCATCGGCGGCGGACGGCGGATCGTCCTCATCGCCGGTCCGTGCCAGCTGGAGAGCCGTCAGCACGCGCTGGAGATGGCGTCGGCGCTGAAGGAGATCGGCGAGCGGCTGAACGTCGGCATCATCTACAAGACCAGCTTCGACAAGGCGAACCGCACCAGCGCGACGGCGGCGCGGGGCTTCGGCCTGGAAGGCTCTCTGCCGATCTTCGCGGAGATCCGGGAGACGCTGGGCCTGCCGGTGCTGACCGACGTGCACACCGAGGAGCATTGCCGCATCGCCGGCGAGGTGGTGGACGTGCTGCAGATCCCGGCCTTCCTGAGCCGTCAGACCGACCTGCTGCTGGCCGCGGCGGCGACGGGCAAGGCGATCAACGTCAAGAAGGGCCAGTTCCTGGCGCCCTGGGACATGAAGAACGTTATCGCCAAGATCACCGGCGCGGGCAATCCGAACGTCATGGCCTGCGAGCGGGGCGCCAGCTTCGGCTACAACACTCTGGTCAGCGACATGCGGGCGCTGCCGGTGCTGCGCGAGATCGGCTGTCCGGTGGTGTTCGACGCGACCCATTCCGTGCAGCAGCCGGGTGGGCAGGGGACGTCCTCGGGCGGCCAGCGCGAGTTCGTGCCGGTGCTGGCCCGCGCCGCCGTGGCCGTGGGCGTGGACGCGGTCTTTATGGAGACGCACCAGGATCCGGACAACGCGCCGTCGGACGGGCCGAACATGGTGCCGCTGGACCAGTTCGAGGCCCTGGCGGCCGAACTGATCGCCTATGACGACCTGACGAAGAGCCGGATGGCGAAAGCCGCCTGAATCCCTTAGGTCGGGAGCATGGCTGAACGCACGCTCGATCTCGGCGAATTGCAGGCGCTGCTGGAGCGCGTGCGCGGGCTGAATGTGGCGTGCGTCGGCGACCTGATGCTGGATCGCTACGTCTATGGCGAGGTGGACCGCATCTCGCCCGAGGCGCCGATTCCCGTGCTGAAGGTGAAGCGGCGCACGGCCATGCCGGGCGGCGTGGGCAACGTGGCGCGCAACGTGGCGGCGCTGGGCGGCGTGGCGCGGCTGGGCGCCGTGTCGGGCCGGGATGTGGCGGGCGACGAGCTGGCGGCGCTGATCGCGGAGGAGGACGGCGTCGAGGACGCGGTCGAGCGGCGCGCGGGCGCGGACACCATCGTCAAGACGCGGTACGTGGCCGCGGGACAGCAACTGCTGCGGCTGGACGAGGAGGCGGCGACGCTGCCGGCCTCTGCGAGCGACGCCTTTTCCGGCGCTTCCGTCGTTTTGCTGTCCGACTACGCGAAAGGCGTGGTCAGCGACGCGCTGATCGTTCAGGCGCTGGCGATGGCGCGGGAAGCGGGCGTGCCGGTGATCGTGGACCCCAAGGGTCGAGACTTCGCGCGATACGGCGAGGTCGATCTGATCAAGCCCAACGCCAGCGAGCTGGCGGGCGCGACGGGCCTGCCGGTCGGCACGGACGCGGAGGTCGAGGCAGCGCTGGAGGCATTGCTGGCGGCGACTACGGCCAAGGCGATCGTCGTGACGCGGGCGGGCAAGGGCATGAGCCTGATGCGGCGCGGCGAGGCGGCCAAGCATTTTCCCGGCAGGGCGCGCGAGGTGTTCGACGTGTCGGGGGCCGGGGACACCGGTCTGGCGGCGCTGGGGCTGGCGCTGGGCGCGGGCGCCAGCCTGGAGACGGCGGTGGAGTTCGCCATCCTGGCTTCGGGCGTGGTGGTCGGAAAGGCGGGCACGGCGACGGTGTCGCCCGCCGAACTGATCGACGCGGAGATGAGCCAGCACGCCGCCGGCGCCCATGCGAAGGTCATGCCGCTGGACGAGCTGGCGCACGTGGTCGAGGGCTGGAAGCGGCAGGGGCTGCGCGTCGGCTTCACCAACGGCTGCTTCGACATCCTGCATCGCGGACACGTCGCGTATCTGACACAGGCGAGGTCGTGGTGCGACCGGCTGGTGGTGGCGCTGAACACCGACGCCTCGGTGCGGCGGCTGAAGGGCGAGGGGCGCCCGATCAACGACCTCGACAGTCGGGCGGTGGTCATCGGCGGCCTGGGCAGCGTGGACCGGGTGACCAGTTTCGACGATCCGACGCCGCTGGCGCTGATCGAGCGTTTGAGGCCCGACGTGCTGATCAAGGGCGCGGATTATACGCGCGAAGGCGTGGTCGGCGGCGACCTGGTCGAGAGCTGGGGCGGCGAGGTGAGGCTGGCGACGTTCGAGGACGGGTTTTCGACCACCCGCACGATCGAGAAGATGAAGGACCGGTGATGGCGCGTCGCATGATCGTGGTGACCGGCGGGGCGGGCTTCATCGGGTCGAACGTCGTGGCGCGGCTGTGCGCCGAAGACCGGCGGGACGTGGTCGTCTGCGACCGGCTGGAAGACGCCGCGTCGGGCAAGTGGAAGAACCTGGCCAAGCACCGGCTCGCCGACTTCTGGTCGCCCGAAGAGCTGTTCGAGAAGCTGGAACGGCACGCCGAGCGGATCGAGGCCGTGGTGCACATGGGCGCGATCTCCGCCACGACGGAGCCGGACGCGGACCTGATCCTGCGCACGAACTTCTCGCTGTCGCGCGACCTGTGGGACTGGTGCGCGCTGCGCGACGCGCGGCTGATCTACGCCTCGTCGGCCGCGACGTACGGAGACGGCGCGCAGGGGTTCGACGACGACGACGATCTGGACAGCCTGTCGGCGCTGCGACCGCTTAACGCCTATGGCTGGTCCAAACAGCTGTTCGACCAGTACGCCGTGCGCCAGGCCGACGAGGGGCACGCGCCCAGCCAGTGGGCAGGGCTGAAGTTCTTCAACGTCTATGGGCCGAATGAGGGTCACAAGGGCACGATGAAGTCGGTCGTGGCGCAGATCTGGCCCAAGGTCGCGGCCGGGGAGCCTGTGACTCTGTTCCGGTCGCACCACCCGGACTATGCGGACGGCGGGCAGATGCGGGACTTCGTCTTCGTCGACGACGTGGTCGAGGTGATCGCCTGGCTGCTGGAAACGCCCGGGGTGTCGGGCATCTTCAACGCCGGATCGGGACGGGCGCGGTCGTTCCTGGACCTGGCGCACGCGACGTTCGCCGCGGCGGGCCTCGACCCGCAGGTCCAGTACGTCGACACCCCGGAAAGCATCCGGGACAAGTACCAGTACTTCACCGAGGCGCGGATGGATCGGCTGCGCGAGGCGGGCTTCGGCGGGCAGGCGACGCCGCTGGAAGAGGGCGTGCGGCGCTACGTGCAGGATTTCCTGATGACGGCGGACCCGCACCGGTGACGCGTGCGGGGCTGACCTTTCGCCAGTGGGTCGGCTGGGCGGGGTTCGCCGTGGTCTTCGTCGTGACGGCGGCGGCCCTGGTCTGGCGCGGCGACATCCTGCGTGCCGGGCTGGATCCGCAGGTTCCGTTCCAGACCTATGAGCCGCCGGCGGCCCCTGACTATGCGCGGAGAGACGCCTGGGCGCTGTACGAGGCCGCCGTGCCCAGCGCGGGCGAGGCGGCGGTCTTCTTCGTGCCGTCGACCACCTACGACGGCGGCGATCACTGGAACGCGCCGATCGGGGACCGCAAGGCCGACGCCTATCTGGCGCGCGTGGTGCTGCCCAACCATGCGGGCCCCTTCGCCAAGGCGGGACCGGTCAGCGCGCCGCGCTATCGGCAGGCCAGCCTGTACACGCGGTTGACGCTGAGGGACGACGCGCGGGAGGCGCGGGCCTTTGCGTACCGCGACGTCGAGGCGGCGTTCGACGCCTGGCTGGCGCGGCACCCCGACGGGCCGCTGGTGCTGGCGGGGATGGAGCAGGGCGCGGAACTGATTGACCGCCTGGTGAAGGAACGGGTCGCCTCCGACCCGGCGCTGCGGACACGCCTTGTCGCCGTCTATCTGATCGACGCCGTCGTCGCCGCCGAGGACGTCCCTGCCGCCGTTCCCGCCTGCGCCCGCCGCGATCAGGCGGGCTGCATGGTGGCCTTCTCCGCGATCGGAGAGGACGGGGAGGCGGGCCGGCGACGGCTGCGACGCGCGCTGGTGTGGGAGGACGGGCGGCTGGTCGATCTGGAGGGGCGTGAGGCACTGTGCGTGAACCCGATTTCCGGCGTCGTCGACGGCGGACCGACGGCGTTGCGCGATCACGCCGGAGCGACCAATGCCACGGGCCTGGAGTGGGAGGCGCATCCGGCATTGCAAGGCGGCTTGATCACTGCGGAATGCCGCGACGGCCTGCTGCGCCATTCGCGAGCGAGGGGCGAGTCGTTTCAGCGCGGCGGATCGTGGGCCGACCGTCGAAAAGCGATGCCGTACAATCTGTTCTATGGCGATCTTGAGCGCGACGTGCAGGCGCGCGCCGCGGCCTGGACGCGTCAGTCGGAGGTGCGGCCGTCGCGCCAGTCGAACAGCGCCTCCAGCACCTGAACGGCGCGGCCGCGCGGGCCTTCCAGGTTCGGATCACGGTTCAGGATCAGGCGGGCGTCGTCGGCGGCGGCACGCAGCAGGTCGCGGTGGCGGATCGGATCGGCGAACCGGTAGGCGGGAAATCCCGACTGACGCAGGCCGATGGGATCGCCGCCGCCGCGCAGGCGAAAATCCGCCTCTGCGATCTCGAAGCCGTCTTCGGTGTTGCGGAGAATCTCCAGTCTTTCCCGCGCGGTTTCCCCCAGACCTTGCTCGCCGCTCGCATAGAGCAGGATGCAGGAGCTGGCCTTGGCGCCGCGACCCACGCGGCCGCGCAGCTGGTGCAGCTGGGCCAGGCCGAAGCGGTCGGCGCGCTCGATGACCATGATGGAGGCGTTGGGCACGTCGACCCCCACCTCGACCACCGTGGTGGCCACCAGCACGGGCAGCGAGCCGGCGGCGAAGCGGCGCATGACCTCCTCGCGCTCGGCGCCAGGCATCTGGCCGTGGGCCAAGCCGACTTCGAGGCCCAGACGCCGCGACAAGTCGGCGGCGCGCGCCTCGGCCGCCGCCAGATCGCCCGTCTCCGATTCGGCGACCAGCGGGCAGATCCAGTAAGCCTGGGCGCCGGCCGCGACCGCGCGACCGAGGCGGTCGGCGACTTCGTCCAGCCGCTCGACCGGCAGGACGGCCGTGGTGACGGGCGTGCGGCCGGGCGGCTTCTCGTCGAGCCGCGACACCTCCAGGTCGCCGAACTGGGTCAGCTCCAGCGTGCGCGGGATGGGGGTGGCGGACATGGTCAGCATGTGCACCCCGTCGCCCTTCGCCTGGAGCCGGGCGCGCTGCTCGACGCCGAAGCGGTGCTGTTCGTCGACGACCACAAGGCCCAGGCGGTGGAAGGCGACCGCGTCTTGGAACAAGGCGTGGGTGCCGATGGCGACGTGCGCCGAGCCGTCGGCCAAGGCGGCCAGCGAGGCGCGCCGCTGCGAAACCGTGTCGCGGCCGGTGAGCAGGAGGGCGCTGAGCCCCGCGTCGGCCAGCAGCGGCGTCAGGCGCTCGGCGTGCTGGCGCGCCAGGATTTCGGTCGGCGCCATCAGGGCGGACTGGAACCCCGACGAGGCCGCGTCGGCCATGACCAGGGCCGCGACGGCGGTCTTGCCCGACCCCACGTCGCCCTGGAGCAGGCGCGCCATGCGGGTTCCGGAGCCGAGATCGGCGCGAATTTCCGCCACCGCGCGCGCCTGCGCGCCCGTCAGCCGGAAGGGCAGGGCGGACTGCAGGGCCTCGGACGGCGCGCCGGGCGCGAGGATCGGGGCGGGATGGGCCAGACGTGCGGCCCGGCGGCGGGCCAGGGCCAGTTGATGCGCCAGCAGCTCGTCGTAGGCCAGCCTTTGCCGGGCGGGAGCGTCGGGTTCGAGGTCCAGCGGCGACTGCGGCGCGTGAAGGGCCTCGAGCGCCGCCCGCCAGCCGGTCCAGAGGTTGCGCGCCAGCCAGGCCGGGTCCTGCCATTCCGGCAGCTCGGCGGCGGCGGCGAGGGCCTGGCGCACCAGCTTGCGAACCTGGCGCGAGGTCAGGCCCTGGGTGGCGGGGTAGACGGGCTCGGCGGCCGCGGGCTGATCCTCGCCATCGACGCGGAAGACGTCCGGGTGGACGATCTGGACCTCGCCGTTGAAGCGCTCGACCTTGCCGGACACGAGCCGGGTCTCGTTGCGGGGGAGAAGGCGGTCGATCTGTTGCGGCGAGCCGCCGAACCAGACCAGGTGGACGAAGCCGGTGTCGTCCGAGGCGCGCACCTTCAGCGGCACGCCGGGTTTGCCGGGCGCGATCATGCGGTCGATCGTGACGGTGAAGACGCCGACCTGATCCTCCTCCGCGTCGGCGGCGGTCATGGGGCGGCGCAGGATCAGGCCGGTCGGCGTCAGAAAGATCAGGTCGCGCACCAGCGGCCCCGCGACCTTGTGGACGAGCGGGAGCACCTTCTGTCCCACGCCCTTCAGCGTGGAGACCTCGGCGAACAGGGGGAACAGAATCTCCGGCCGCATCCTTGGCACCATAGGGCCGGGCCGCGGGTGGCGAAATCGGACCGGGGCGTCTATCTGGACGCTTCAATCAGATCAGCGAGACCGGGCAAGAATTCTTGTGACCGACCACGTCGTGCGTTCCGAATCCGAACCGTCCGAGCGCCTGCGCCGGCTGACCTTCCGTGCCTGGCGGCGAGGCTTCCGCGAGGCGGACCTGGTGCTGGGCCCGTTCGTGGAGCGGGAGGGCGCGACGCTGGACGACGCCGACATGGCGGCGATCGAGGCGCTGCTGGACGAAGACGACGACCACGCCATTTACGCCTGGATCATCGGGAGCGCGCCGACGCCGGAGCGGCACGAGACGCCGGTGATGGCGCGCATCCGCGCCTTCGTGCGCGCGCACGTCGCCGCCGAAGTCGCCAAGGGAGCCGGCTGATGGCCGAGACGGAGATCGGCGGCGCGCCGGAAGGGCTGGACGCCCTGGTGGTGGCCGACGCGCTGAAGGACGAGGGCGGGATCGCCCTGTTCGTCGCGCGGGACCTGTCGCGGGCCACGCAGTTCGCCCAGGCCATGGCGTTCTTCGCGCCGGACGTCGAGACGCTGACTTTCCCCGCGTGGGACGTGCTGCCGTACGACCGGTTGAGCCCGACGGCGGACGTGTCGGCCGAGCGGATGGCGGCGCTGAGCCGGCTGGGGCGGCGCGATCCGAAGTCGAAGACGCCGCTGCTGGTGGTGACGACGATCTCGGCGGCGACGCAGCGCGTGCCCGCGCGCGAGCTGATGCAGGACGCGGCCTTCGAGGCGAAGATCGGCGACGACGTCGACGTGTCGGAGCTGGAGCGGCACTTCGCCGCCAACGGCTACGTCCGCGCCTCCACCGTGTCGGAGCGCGGCGAATTCGCCGTGCGGGGCGGGGTGGTGGACGTGTTTCCGCCCGGCTTCGACGAGCCGGTGCGGCTGGACCTGTTCGGCACCGAGCTGGAGCAGATCCGCACCTTCGATCCGGAGACGCAACGGTCGACCGGCAAGCGCGACGGCCTGACCCTGGCGCCGGTGTCCGAGGCGCTGCTGACGCCCGAGAGCATCTCGCGGTTCCGGACGGGCTGGTTGAACCTGTTCGGGGCGGCGGGCGACGACATGATGTACGCCGCGGTCAGCGAGGGCGCGCGGCGGCAGGGGCTGGAGCACTGGCTGCCGCTGCTGCACGAACGGCTGGACACGCTGTTCGACCACCTGCCGGACGGGGCGCCGGTGTTCCTGGACCACCAAGTCGAGGCGGCGCGGGCGGAGCGGTGGTCTCTGATCGCCGACGCCTACGAATCGCGTAAGGCGTCCAAGGATGGGCCGTCGAAGTCGTCGGGCGCTTGGCGCGTGCTGCCGCCGGAGCGGCTGTACCTGCCCGAGAGCGACTGGAACGCCGCCTTGGCCGGGCGGAAGGTGCGTCGGCTGTCGCCCTTCGACGGCGCGGGGATCGACGCGGGCGGGCGGCTGGGCCGGACCTTCGCGGCGGAACGGGCGCAGGACAGCGTCAACCTGTTCGACGCGGTGGCGGCGCACGTGAAGGCGCTGCGGGCCGAAGGGCGCAAGGTCGTCTTCGCCAGCTGGACCGAAGGCAGCTCCGAGCGCCTGGCGGCCATGCTGGGCGACCACGGGGTGCAGCCCGTCGTGGCGGTGCGCGACTGGAGCGACGTGGGCAAGGCGTCGAAGGAGATGACCCTGCGCGCCGTCGTGCCGATCGACCACGGCTTCGTAGCGCCCGGCTTCGCGGTGATCAGCGAGACCGACATCCTGGGTGACCGACTGGCGCGGCCGCGACGCAAACGGCGGGCGTCCAACTTCCTGGCCGAGGCGTCGGCGCTGAGCGCGGGCGATCTGGTCGTGCACCTGGATCACGGCATCGGGCGGTACGAGGGCCTCAAGACGCTGGAGATCCAGGAGGCGCCGCACGACTGTCTTGAGCTGCTCTACGCAGGCGAGAGCAAGCTGTATTTGCCGGTCGAGAACATCGACCTGCTGACGCGGTACGGGTCCGATGCCGAAGGCGTGCAGCTGGACCGTCTGGGCGGCGCGGGCTGGCAGGCGCGCAAGGCCAAGGCCAAGGCTCGCCTGCGCGAGATGGCCGAGGGACTGATCGCCCTGGCGGCCAAGCGCGCGCTGCGGACGTCGGAGGCGGTGACGCCGCCGCAGGGGCTGTTCGACGAGTTCTGCGCCCGCTTCCCCTACGAGGAGACGGACGATCAGTTGAACGCCATCGGCGACGTGCTGGAAGACCTGGGCAAGGGCATGCCGATGGACCGGCTGGTCTGCGGCGACGTGGGCTTCGGCAAGACCGAGGTGGCGCTGCGGGCGGCCTTCGTGGTGGCGCTGTCGGGCATGCAGGTGGCGGTGGTCTGCCCGACGACGCTGCTGGCACGACAGCACTTCAAGACGTTCAGCGAGCGCTTCGCCGGCTGGCCGGTGAAGGTGCGGCACCTGTCGCGTATGGTCACGGCCAAGGAGGCGGCGGAGACGCGCGCGGGGCTGAAGGACGGCTCGGTCGAGATCGTGGTCGGCACCCACGCGGTGCTGAGCGCACAAGTGGGGTTCAAGAACCTGGGCCTGGTGATCGTCGACGAGGAGCAGCACTTCGGCGTCAAGCACAAGGAGAAGCTGAAGGAGCTGCGCGCCGACGTGCACCTGCTGACGCTGACCGCGACGCCGATCCCGCGCACGCTGCAGATGGCGCTGTCGGGGCTGCGCGAGATGTCGATCATCGCCACGCCGCCGGTCGATCGCCTGGCGGTGCGGACCTATGTGACGCCGCAGGATCCGGTGTTGGTCCGCGAGGCGCTGCTGCGCGAGAAGTATCGCGGGGGGCAGGCCTTCTACGTCGTGCCGCGACTGAAGGATCTGGAGGGCGTCGAGCGGTTCCTGCGCGAGCAGGTGCCGGAGATCACCTTCGTCGTCGGCCACGGTCAGATGAGCCCGACCCAGCTGGAGGACGTGATGAGCGCCTTCTACGACGGGCGCTACGACGTGCTGGTGTCGACCACGATCGTGGAGAGCGGCATCGACATTCCGACGGCCAACACCCTGATCGTGCACCGCGCCGACATGTTCGGCCTGGCGCAGCTGCACCAGATCCGGGGGCGGATCGGGCGGGCCAAGGCGCGCGCCTTCGCCTACCTGACCACCGATCCGAACAAGCCGCTGAGCGTGTCGGCCGAGCGGCGGCTGCAGGTGCTGCAGTCGCTCGACAATCTGGGGGCCGGCTTCAACCTGGCCAGCCACGATCTGGATCAGCGGGGCGGCGGCAACCTGCTGGGCGACGAGCAGTCGGGCCATATCCGCGAGGTCGGCGTCGAACTGTATCAGCAGATGCTGGAAGACGCCGTGGCCGGCCTGCGGGAGGCCGGAGGCGATGCGCCCGACCGTGGCTGGTCGCCGACGATCAACACCGGCGCGGCCGTCTTGATTCCAGAGGATTACGTGCCAGACCTCAACGTGCGCCTGAGCCTGTATCGCCGTCTGTCGGACGCCGAGAAGGGCGAGGACCGCGAGGCCATCGCGGCGGAGCTGATCGACCGGTTCGGCCCGCTGCCGGACGAGGCGAAACAGCTGCTGCGGATCGTGGGCATCAAGGCCAACTGCCGCGCGGCCTGCGTCGAGCGCATCGACGTGGGACCCAAGGGGGCGGTGCTGACGCTGCGCGACAACAAGTTCCCCAATCCTGCGGGCCTGGTCGGTCTGATCCAGAAGAACCACGCCAGCTGGAAGCTGCGGCCCGACCAGAAAGTCGTGGTGAAGGGCGACTGGCCGGACGCCGACGAGCGGCTGAAGGCGGCGGAGCGGGTGACGGCCGACCTGGCGCGGGTGGCGAAGGCGGCCTAGGCCACCTTGACGGGACTGGCGTCGCGCGAGGCGCGCTCCAGCAACATGCCAGGGCTTTCCAGACCCTGGCGCTGAGCCACGCCGACGTCGAAGGCGACGGTGAAGGGGCGCGCGCCCGGGCCGGCGTCGAAGGCGGTGCAGCCGACGACCGCGGCGATGCGCTCGGCGACCAGCCGCGCCTCCGCCGCGTCGGTGGCGGGCAGGGCCAGGGCGAACACCTCCGGCGAGAGCAGGGCGGCGGTGTCTTCCACCCGGATCAGGCGTGAGATCATGGCGCCGATCTGGGGCAGGGCTCGGGTCAGCCAGCCCCCCTGACGCGCGTGGCGGACCTCGGCGTTCTGGGTCACGCGCAGGACGCAAACCGAGACGGGGCGGCGCCGCGCCTCGGCCGCCTCTACCACGCGGCCCAGGTGGGCGGCGAACAGGTCGTCGGTAAAGAGCCCGGTCGCCGGATCGGTCAGACCGGACCCCCGCGCCGCCTCCAGCGCGCGCCGCACCGCCTGATGCTCGCGATAGGTCCGGGCCAGCGAGACGATGCGCGCGGCGGTCTCGTTCTCCGGCACGCCGGCCTCGGCCACGTCGGCGAAGCCGCGGGCGTAGAGGTCGGACAGGTCCGCCGGGTCCTCGCCCGACAGGTAGAGGACGATCGGAATCTGCTGGAGGCGCGTGTTGCGGCGCATGCCCGCGGCGATCGACTGGGCCGGCGCGCGGTCCTGTCCGCTCCACAGCACGGCCGCGTCGAAGGCGCGTTCGTGCAGATAGTCGAAGGCGGTGTAGGGGGTCGGCGCGGCCACGACCTCGCAGCCCAGCGCTTCCAGCGCGTTGGAAAGAGCCAGCACGCGGCGGTCGGGCGGGCCGGCGGCCAGGACGCGGAGGGGGCTGGGGTCGGTCTCGGTCGGACGAAGGTCGACGCCGCGCGTGCCGAAGGTGGCGGCACGCAGGGCGATCTCCTCCTCGGCCACCGCGCCGCGCATCAGGCTTTCCAGACGCAGGCGGACCTGCGCGGGATGACCGGGACCGGACATCACGAGATCGAAGACGTCGGACCCGGCGGTCATCGGCGCGCCGACGGCCAGAGCGGGGAGGGCGCGGGGACGCGCGGCCGCCTTCAGCGCGTGAGTCCACTCGGGCGCCTCGGGCATGCGCGCGTCGACGATCAACGCCTCCACCGGAAGGTCGCCCAAGGCGGACAGGGCGCCGCCCAGACCGCGCGCCGTGACGGTGCGCCAGCCGATGGCGTCCAGCCCCTGCGTCAGAGAGCCGACCACGGCGTCGTCGGCCGCAAGAACCAGAATTCGCGGTTCCGCCCTCACCCGATCACCGTCCACCCGACCCAGTCACAAGGCGCGGACCATAGACGTGCGCCCCGTCCCGCCGCAACGTCGCATTCGCGTACCGGGCGACCGATCGGAGCCTATTCCCTGGGCGAAATAATACGTTACCCTGACGAAATCCGGGGCACGGGATCGAACCGACTTGCGAAACGACGAGCGCCGGGCGCCGATGTGGTGGGTGAGGCTGTCGGGCCGGGCGTTCGCGCGCAGCTGGGGCCGCGACGTGATGCTCTACACGGGCGGCGTTTCGTTCTTCGCCCTGCTGGCGGTGTTTCCCGCGATCGCCCTGCTGATCGGCCTCTACAAGGTCGGTCTGACGATCAACGAGGTCAGCGCGCAGGCGGCGGCCCTGGCCGATTTGTTGCCGACGGCGGCGCGCGCCATCTTCCTGCAGGAAATCGACCGGCTGGCCAGCGCGTCGGGTCGCGCGGTGTCGGCGCAGTCGGCCTTCGCCCTGATCGTCGGCGGATACGCGGCGCACAGGGGATTCAAGGCCTTGCTGGCCGGATTGAACCTGATTCATGACGAGCAGGAGCCGCACGGTTTCCTGAAGTTCAACCTGCTGGCCTTCTTCGTGGCGCTGTTCGCCTTCGCGCTGTTCACCATCGTGTCGGGAGCCGTGGTGACGTTGCGCGTGATGTCCCACACCTCGGGCACGGCAACGGCGGAGCCGGGTCTGCTGCCGCTCAACGGACTGACGCCGGCGCTGGGCCTGGCGGTCGGTCTGACGCTGCTCTACCGCTATGCCATGAGCCACCGGACGCGGGTCGCGTGGGCGCCGGCCATCGCGGGCGGCACGATCGCCACGGTGCTGTCGATGGTCAGTTCATGGCTGTGCGCCATCTACGTCGATCAGATCGCGCCGCTCGGGGCCACCTACGGCTCGGTCGGCGCGGTGGTCGTGCTGCTGATCTGGCTGTCGTGGAACGTCAACGCCATCTTTTACGGCGGCGCCTTCGCCACCGAGATGGAGATCGCCGAACGGTCGCGCGGGGCGCCCGATTTCGAGAACGAAGCCGAGGCGGCTTCGGCGCGGGTCGTCAGCCTGGCGGCGCGCCGGTCTCGACGGTGAAGCGCAGGCCGCCGTCGACCTCCTCGACCGACGCCAGGCGGTGGGGTCCGCCGGCCAGCAGATGCGGCACGTCGATGCGCGCCATGGGGTCGTCGGCCAGCAAGACGACCGTCTGACCGGGCGGCGCGGCGTGGAGAGCCTTCTGCAGCCGGAGGGAGGGCACGGGGCAGCGGTGACCGCGCGCGTCGACGAGCGCGCTCATGATCCGGCCCGATCGAGCAGCAGGTCCAGCGCCTGAAGCAGAGCGGCACGGCGCACGCCGTCGCGGCCCAGGTCGCCGAAGCGGCGCTCAAGATCTATCAGGCCGCCAGGACCGACGGCGGCGAACCAGACAAGGCCGACGGGCTTCTCCGCCGAGCCGCCGCCCGGCCCGGCGACGCCGGTGATCGCCACGGACAGCGCCGCGCCGCTCTCGCGGGCCGCGCCCTCAGCCATGGCGCGCGCCGTCTGCCGCGACACCGCGCCGTGTGCGTCGATCAGCTGCGTCGGGACGCCCAGCATCCGCGTCTTGGCGGCGTTGGAATAGGTGACGAAGCCGCGATCGACGACGTCGGAAGACCCGGCGATCGACGTCAGGGCCGCGGCGACCAGACCGCCGGTGCAGCTCTCCGCCGTGGCGAGCGTCAGGCCCCGCGCCCGGGCGGCGTCCAGCACGGCGACGGCGCGATCGTGAACCTGGGGATCGAACATGGGCGTTCCAAGCGGCGGGCGAGTCGTCCTAACGTGCGCCCGAGGGGGCCCGCGTGTCGACGGCGCGCCCGAAACTTCCGGAGCCCGCATGAGCGCAGCCGACGTTCCCGCCGAAGCCGCGCCGCAGGGCGACCGGTTGACGCCCGCCCTGTTCGCCCTGGCCATCTTCACCTCGGCTTCGCTGGTGTTCGTGGTCCAGCCGATGGTGACCAAGCTGGTCCTGCCCATGCTGGGCGGGTCGCCGCAGGTGTGGAACACGGCGATGGTGTTCTTCCAGGCGGCGTTGCTGGCCGGGTACGGGTACGCGCACCTGCTGCAGCGGATCGCGTCGCTTAAGACGCAGGTGGCGGTGCACGTGGGCCTGCTGCTGCTGGCCGCGACCTTCCTCCCGCTGAGCGTCAGCGGCGTGTTGGGCAATCCCGATCCTGGGGCGCCGATCCTGTGGCTGCTGGGGACGCTGACGCTGTCGGTGGGCGCGCCGTTCGCCGTTCTGTCGGCGACCGCCCCGCTGCTGCAGGCCTGGTATGCGCGGGTGCGGGCGGGTCACGCCGATGGCAAGAACCCCTATGTGCTCTATGCCGCGTCCAACCTGGGCAGCTTCCTGGCCCTGCTGAGCTATCCGGTCGTGATCGAGCCGCTGGCGACGTTGTCGGGCCAGAGGTACGGATGGACCGGCGGTTATGCCGTGGTCGTGGCGCTGATCGTGACCCTGGCGGTCGTGGTGTGGCGCCGCCAAGCGGCGGCGGCGGAGCCCGCGCCGCTGGAGCGCAGCGCGCCGCTGAGCTGGCACGAGCGGATCATCCTGGTGCTGCTGGCCGCGGCGCCGTCCAGCCTGATGCTGGGGGTGACGGCGCACCTGTCGACCGACGTGGCCTCGGCGCCCTTCCTGTGGGTGATCCCGCTGGCGCTGTACCTGCTGACGTTCGTCATCGCCTTCCAGAACAAGCCGTGGATCCCGCTGCCGATCACGCTGGTGATCCAAGGCGCCATCGGGGCGGTGGCGGTCAGCCTGGCGGCCTTCCGCAGCGACCAGTGGGTGGTGCTGTTCGCGATCAGCATCGTGGCCTTCTTCTTCACGACGCTGATGTGCCACCAGATGCTGGCGGCGCGCCGGCCCGCGCCGGATCGGCTGACCGAGTTCTATCTGCTGATGTCGCTGGGCGGCGTGGTGGGCGGGGCGTTCACCGCTCTGCTGGCCCCGGTGATCTTCGACGACGTGTGGGAATACCCGCTGGTGCTGGTGCTGGTCGGACTGGCGCGGCCGTGGGGGCGCAGCTGGAAGCCGGACTATCGCGACGCCTATTTCCTGCTGGCGGGGCTGGTGATCGCGGCGTTGCCGATGGCGGTGCACACGGTGGTGCATGCCAACCAGTTCCTTTGGCCGATGTTCCAGAACCCCTCTATCTTCCGGCAGATCACCATCCTGCTGCTCGGCGCCGCGGCGGTCTGCGCGTTCCTGATCCGGGACCGGGCGGTGGCCTATGTGGCGCTGCTGGCGGCGATGACCCTGTCGGCGCAGTGGATCAACAAGGGCTATGCCCCCGCCTATGGCGAGCGGAGCTTCTTCGGCGTGATGCGCGTGTCGAACGTGCCGGACGAGCGGCTGGGCGGTGACGTGCATGTGCTGATGCACGGCACGACCTTGCACGGGGCGCAGGCGCGGGACCCGCGCTATGCCTGCGCGCCGACGATGTACTATGCGCCGTCCACGCCCATCGGTCAGGCGGCGTTGATGGTGCAGAACCGCACGCCCGCGGCCAAGATCGGCGTGGTGGGGCAGGGCTCGGGCGCCATGGCCGCCTACAAGCGCGCGGGGGACGACTTCACCTTCTTCGAGATCGATCCGATGGTGGACCGGCTTTCGCGCGATCCGCGCTGGTTCACCTACATCTCGAACTGCGCGCAGGGACCGGTGCGCACGGTGATGGGCGACGCGCGCCTGACGATGGCGGACGAGCCGGCGGGAACCTATGACCTGCTGATCATCGACGCCTTCTCTTCGGACGCGGTGCCGACGCATCTGCTGACGCAGGAGGCGATCGCCGGCTATCTGAAGCTGTTGAAGCCGGACGGGATCGTGCTGCTGCACCTGTCCAACCGGAACCTGGACATCACCCAGCCCGCCGTCGCCGCGGCGCGCGCGCTGGGCGTGCCGGAGCGGCACCAGATCTACGTCGAGCGGCGCGACACGCCGGAGATGGCCGAGGCGTCGACCGAGGCGCTGATCCTGTCGCCGACCGACGCCGGGATGGCCGACTTCGACGCCGACCCCCGCTGGCGCATCCTGGCGCCCACGGACGTGCGGCCCTGGACCGACGACTACGTCAACCTGTTCGGATCGCTGCTGCGCGCCGGGTTCTGAGGCGTCACTCCGGCAGGTCGAGGGTGGCGGTGGCCATGGCGGCCAGGCCCTCTTCGCGGCCGGTGAAGCCCAGGCCCTCGGTCGTGGTGGCCTTCACGCTGACGGCGTGGAGCGGCAGGTCCAGGATGGCGGCGATCCGCTCGCGCATGGCCTGGCGGTGCGGCTTCACCTTCGGCGCCTCGCAGATCAGGGTGACGTCGCAGTGGACGATCCGGCCGCCGCGCGCCGTGCACAGGTCGCGGGCGTGGGCCAGAAAGGCGTCGGAGGCCGCGTCCTTCCAGCGGGGATCGGACGGCGGAAAGTGATCGCCGATGTCGCCTTCGGCCAGGGCGCCCAGCACCGCGTCGGTCAGGGCGTGCAGGCCCGCGTCGGCGTCGGAGTGACCGATCAGGGAGCGGTCATGCGGGATCTCGACGCCGCACAGCCAGACGGCGCCGCCGGGCCCCCAGCGATGCACGTCGTAGCCGTGGCCGACGCGCGTGACGCGGCGCCCGTCCGACGCGATCAGGGCTTCGGCCATGGCGAAATCCTCAGGGTGGGTGAGCTTCATCAGGCGCGCGTCGCCGGGGACGTGGGCGATGGTCAGGCCTGCGCGGCGCAGGGCCTCGGTCTCGTCGGTCGGGGGCGTCGGCCCGGTCCAGCCGTCCAGCGCGGCGGTCAGGGCGCCGAGACGCGCGGCTTGGGGCGTCTGGATGCGAAGCAGGTCGTCGCGGGGCACGCTGTCGGCGATTCGCGGCCCGTCGCGGCGGCGCAGGCTGTCGGCGACGGGCAGGACGGGCGCGGCGGCGTCGGCGTGATCCAGCGCGGCCAGCAGGGCCTCGATCGTCGTGGCGTCGAGCAGGGGCCGCGCCGCGTCGTGGACGAGGACCGGCGTCTCCGGCGCAAGTCCGCCCACCGCCGCCAGTCCGGCGCGGACGGACGCAGCGCGGTCGGCCCCGCCCGGCACGGCGATCCAGCCGTCGAGCGCCCGCAGAGCGTCCGCAGCGAGGTCCGCGCCGTCAGCCGGTATGCAGACGACGACGGGGCGCGCGCCCGCCTGGAGCAGAGTCTCAACCGACCAGCGCACGACGGGCCGCCCCCCGAGCGCGCGCCACTGCTTGGCGCCGCCCGCGCGGCTTCCGGATCCGGCGGCGACGACGACGGCGCAGAAGGTCATGGCCGCGCTTCTAATGGGGCGGAGGGCGGCTGGCGAGGGGGCGGCCATCCCGGTATGAGGCGCGCGTGACGACCTCCTCGCTTCAGATCGGCGACGTGACGGTGCCCGGACGGGTGCTGTGCGCGCCCATGACCGGGATCACGGACTTGCCGTTCCGGCGGCTGGCCAGCCGACTGGGCGCGCCGTACGTGGCGACCGAGATGGTTGCTTCGGCCGAATTGGCGCGGGGAAGGCCCGACGTGGTGCGGCGCGCGGCGGTGGGCGAGGGGCTGCCGCTGACGGTGATTCAGCTTGTCGGACGTGATCCGGCGGCGATGGGCGAGGGCGCGCGCATGGCCGAACAGGCTGGCGCCGACCTGATCGACCTGAACTTCGGCTGTCCGGCCAAGGAGGTCACGGGCGCCGCGGCGGGATCGGCCCTTATGCGTCAGCCCGAACTGGCGGCGCGGATCATCGAGGCGGCGGTGAAGGCCACCTCACGCCCGGTGACGGTCAAGATGCGCCTGGGCTGGGACGACCGTGACCGCAACGCTCCGGCCATCGCCGCGCGGGCGCGCGACATCGGCGTGAAGGCGATCACGGTGCACGGCCGCACGCGGTGCCAGTTCTACACGGGCGCCGCCGACTGGGACGCGGTGGCCGAGGTCAAGGCGGCGGTCGACGTGCCCGTGATCGTCAACGGCGACGTCCGGACGGCCGACGACGCGCGCGAGGCCCTGACGCGGTCGGGCGCGGACGCCGTGATGCTGGGGCGCGGCGTCTATGGGCGGCCTTGGCTGGCGGCGGAGATGCAGGCGGCGCTGGACGGGCGCCGGGTCGAGGACGAGCCGGACGCCGCGACGCGCCACGCGCTGGTCGTCGAGCATTTTCGGGCGACGCTGAGCTTCTACGGCGAAGGTCTGGGCCTGCGGATGTTCCGCAAGCATCTGGGCTGGTACGTCGAACAGGCGCCCTGGCCGGCGGGCGCCGCCGAGCGTCGAGCCGCGAAGGCGCGCCTGTGCCGACTGGAGGCGTCGGACGCGGTCGAGCGGGGACTGGCGGCGCTCTGGAACCTGAACTGACGCGGTGCGGCAACTGACCTGTTGATTCCCCGCAACAGGTGGGGAAGACTGCCGTCCCGAATGACGTCGTCCCCCCCCCTGACGAAACCGCGGCCGGCGTCGATCGACGCCGCGAGCGACTGGCTGTCGGGGCGGCTGGCGGGCGTCGGAGGCCGCCCCCTGTTCGCCTTCGGCTACGTCACCGCCATGCTGGTGGTGGCGGCGGCCATCTGGGTGGTCGCCACCGCGCCGAACGCGCCGGGACTGGAAGGCGGACGGGTCGGAACCAGCCGGGCGGTCCTGATCGCGCTCACGCTGAACCTGGCTTTGATCGCCGCCCTGGGCGCGGCGGTCACGCGGCAGATTCTGGCGCTGGTGCGGGACCAGTCCCGCGCGGGCGCGCGGCTGCACCTCAGGTTCGTCACGCTGTTCTCGCTGGTCGCCGTTGCGCCGGCGGTGCTGATCGCCCTGGTGTTCGGCGTGCTGGTCAACCGCGGCGTCGATCAGTGGTTCAGCCAGAACGTCAGCGACGCGGTGGAAAACGGCGCCGACATCGCCCGCGCCTATCTGCGGGACGTCGGCGGCACGCTGGAATCCGACCTGTCGACGATGGCCAACGAGCTGACGGCGCCGGAAGCGGTCGCCGGGTTCCGGGACGACCGGATCTGGTTCTCGGCCCTGCTGGCGCAGACGGCGGACATCTTCGGCTATCCGGCGCTGTACATCATCGACGGTCAGGGTCGGCTGCTGGCGCGCGGAGAGCTGCCCGGCGCGCCGCCATACCGCGCCCCGCCGGCCGCCGATCTGGAGCTGGCGGCCGAGGGCGAGGAGGCGCCCAGCGGCGTGACCGAAGGCCCGGACGCGGTGCGGGCGCTGTACCCGCTGAACGGCTATGGCGACGCCTATCTGTACGCGGTGCGTCCCTTGCAGCCGGGCCTGATCTCGCAGCTGAAGATCAGCGAGCAGTCCATCGTCGCCTATCGCGAGGCGGCGGACAGCCGGGCCAACCTGCAGGCGGCGTTCGCGCTGAGCTATCTGGAGACGGCGCTGCTGGTGCTGGTCGGCGCGGTCGGGTTGGGCATGGCGGCGGCCAGCGCGATCTCGGCCCCGATCGGTCGCCTTATCACCGCCACCGATCAAGTGGCGGCCGGCGACCTGTCCGCACGTGTCGACGCGCCTTCGGGCGCGGACGATCTGGCCGCCTTGTCCAACGCGTTCAACCGCATGACGGGGGATCTTCAGGCGCAGCAGACGGCGCTGTTGGCCGCCAGCGAGGAGGCGGTGGGCAGAAGCCGCTTCATCGAGACGGTGCTGTCGGGCGTGTCGGCCGGCGTGATCGGCCTGGATCGCAAGGGCCGCATCTCGGCGGTGAACGAAAGCGCCGTCCTGCTGCTGGGCATCGCCGAGACGGACCTGATCGGCATGACGCTGGCGGAGGTGTCGCCGGAGCTGAGCGACCTGCTCAAGCGCGGCGAGGCGCACATCGAGGAGGACGTGGACGTCACGCGCGACGGCGAGACGCGCCGCCTGCGCGTGCGCATCGAGGGCGGCATCGGCGGCGAGATGGTGCTGACGTTCGACGACATCACGCGCCTGATCACCGCCCAGCGCAACGCCGCCTGGCGCGACGTGGCGCGCCGCATCGCCCACGAGATCAAGAACCCGCTGACGCCGATCCAGCTTTCGGCCGAGAGGCTGCGCCGGCGCTATCGCGATCGCGTCGAGGACGACGTGGAGACGTTCGACCGCTGCACCGAAACCATCATCCGTCAGGTCGGGGACATCGGGCGGATGGTGGACGAGTTCTCGTCGTTCGCGCGCATGCCGACGCCGCGCTTCACCGCCACCAACCCCGCCGAACTGTTGCGCGAGGCGGTGTTCGCGCAGCGCGTCGCCCTGCCGGAGGTGGTCGTCGACATGCCCCGAACGCCCGCCAAGGTCGCGGCCCAATGGGACGGGCGCATGGTGGGACAGGCGCTGACCAACATCCTGAAGAACGCCGGCGAGGCCGTGCTGGCCCGCCGCGCGACCGAGCCGGGCGATCCGGAAGCGACCGCCGTCACGGCGCGGCTGGTGGTCGAGGACCACGAGGCCTGCTTCATCATCGAGGACGACGGCATCGGCCTGCCCGACAAGGATCGCGACCGCCTGACCGAGCCCTACGTCACGACGCGCGAGAAGGGCACCGGGCTGGGCCTCGCGATCGTGCGGCGCATCTGCGAGGACCACGGCGGCGAGCTGAAGCTGGGCGACGCCGAACATCTGAGGGGGGCGCGCATGACGCTGGTGTTCCCCCTGAAGCCGGGCGTGACGCGCACGCCCTCTCCCACGACAGTCACGGCAAGCTAGCGAGGCGACATGCGACCCACAGGCGCAGACATCCTGGTCGTGGACGACGAGGCCGACATCCGGGACCTGGTGGCGGGGCTGCTGGAGGACGAGGGGCACGCGGTGCGCGTGGCCTCCAACTCCGACGAGGCGCTGGCCGCCATCCGCACGCGGCGGCCGTCCCTGGCGCTGCTGGACATCTGGATGCAGGGCGGGGGGCTGGACGGGCTGGAACTGCTGGACGTCATCAAGGGCGTCGACGAGGACCTGCCGGTGGTGATGATCTCCGGCCACGGCAACATCGAGACGGCGGTCAGCGCGCTGAAGCGCGGCGCCTACGACTTCATCGAAAAGCCGTTCAAATCCGACAGGTTGGTCGTCGTCATTCAGCGCGCGCTGGAAGCGGCGGCGCTGAAGCGCGAGAACCGGCGTCTGCGCACCCAGGTGATGGCGCCGCCGGGCCTGATCGGCGCCTCGGCGGCGGCGCAGGCGCTGCGCGGCACCATCGCCAAGGTCGCGCCGGCCAACAGCCGGGTGCTGATCTCCGGACCGCCCGGATCGGGCAAGGAGCTGGTCGCGCGCCAGATCCACGAGGCCAGCCCGCGCGCGCGGTGCGAGTTCGTGGCCATCTCGGCCGCCGGCATGACGCCGGAGCGGCTTGACGTCGAGCTGTTCGGCGAGGAGGGCGCTGAGGGGCGGCCGCACAAGGTCGGCGTGTTCGAGCGCGCGCACGGCGGCACGCTGTACCTCGACGAGGTGGCGGACATGCCGCGCGAGAGCCAGAGCCGCATCCTTCGCGTGCTGGTCGAGCAGCGGTTCCGCCGGGTCGGCGGCGAGCACGACGTGCAGGTGGACGTGCGCGTGGTCTCCTCGACGTCTCGCGATCTGAAACACGAGATCGAACAAGGTCGTTTCCGCGAAGACCTGTTCCATCGCCTGAATGTGGTGCCGGTGCGCGTGCCGCCGCTGTCGGAGCGGCGCGAGGACATCGCCGAACTGGTCGCGCACTTCGTGGAGTCGATCTGCGCGGCACAGGGTCTGGCGCGGCGGACGATCGCCGACGACGCCATCGCCGTGATGCAGGTTCACCCCTGGCCGGGCAACGTCCGACAGCTGCGCAACAACGTCGAACGGCTGCTGATCATGGCGGCGGGCGGGCCGGGCGACCCGATCACCGCGGACATGATCCCGCAGGAGTCGACCGCCGCGTCGGGCGGCGGGGGGCTGGGGTCCGACAAGATCATCGCCCTGCCGCTGCGCGAGGCGCGCGAGGTGTTCGAGCGCGAGTATCTGGCGGCGCAGATCATGCGCTTCGGCGGCAACATCAGCCGCACGGCGGGCTTCATCGGCATGGAGCGGTCGGCGCTGCACCGCAAGCTGAAGTCGCTGGGCGTGTCGCCGTCGCGCGGGGGCGACGACGATCTGGACGACGCGGCGATCGAGGGCGAGGGCTGATGTCGCGGGTCGCCTACGTCAACGGCGTCTATCGCCCGCACCGCGACGCCGTGGTCCACGTCGAGGACCGGGGATACCAGTTCGCCGACGGCGTCTATGAGGTCTGGTCGGTGTTCGACGGGCGCATGGCCGACTTCGACGGGCACATGACGCGGCTGCATCGCAGCCTGAACGAACTGCGCATCCGCATTCCGATGACTCGTGAAGCCCTGACGCAGGTCCTGCGCGAAACGATCCGACGCAACCGGGTGCGGGACGGCATCGTCTATCTGCAGGTGACGCGGGGCACGGCGCGGCGGGATCATCCGTTTCCGACGGGCGACGTCGCGCCCAGCGTGGTGGTGACCTCCCGGCCCGTCGATCTGAGGAAGGCCGAGGCCACGGCGAAGAAGGGCGTCGCGGTGATCACCCAGCCGGACATCCGATGGGGCCGGTGCGACATTAAGACGGTCGGTCTGCTGCCCAACGTCCTGGCCAAGCAGGCGGCGCGCGAGGGCGGCGCCTATGAGGCCTGGATGGTCGACGAGATGGGGCTCGTCACCGAAGGCGGCTCGACCAACGCCTGGATCATCGACGAGCACGGCGTGCTGCGGACGCGCGACACCCAGGCCAACATCCTGAAAGGCTGCACGCGGACCGCGCTGCTGGAGCTGATCGCCGAGACGGGCGTGCCGTTCGAGGAGCGCGCCTTCACGGTCGAGGAGGCCAAGCGCGCCAGGGAGGCCTTCTTCACCGCCGCCGGGGCGTGGGTGATGCCGGTCGTTTCCGTCGACGGCGTGAAGGTCGGGGACGGCAAGCCGGGCCCGATCACCCGGCGGCTGCGGACGGCCTATCTTGAACGGGCGCGCGACGAGGCCATCTAGGTTGCGGTGCACGCCGGGCCGCCGCTAGGGTGGCCGAACCGCCCGACCGGACGGAAACAACAAGAACAGGGGCCAACCCGCCATGTCGCAAGACAAACGCCAGAACCTTCAGGACGCCTTCCTGAACGCCGTCCGCAAGAGCAAGACGCCGCTGACCATCTTCCTGGTCAACGGGGTGAAGCTGCAGGGCATCGTGACCTGGTTCGACAATTTCTGCGTGCTGCTGCGCCGCGACGGCCAGTCTCAGCTGGTCTACAAGCACGCCATCTCGACCATCATGCCGTCCGCGCCCGTGCAGCTGTACGAGCCCGACGCCGAAGAAGATTGACGCGGGGGCGTCAACCCTCGGGCTCGACCCGAGGGTCAGATCCAAATCCGACCCGTATTTGTGGATTGGACCGCCCGCCAGTGCGGCCATGCCACTCCCTGAGGCGTTGAACGTCTGATCCTCGGGTCAAGCCCGAGGATGACGGTAGAGAAAGGTGCGTCGCGTTTGGCGACACGTCCCGTTGATCACACCGTCCCGCTGATCCGGGCGGTCGTCGTGCATCCCGACCGGCGCGAGGGCGCGGATCGGGCGGCGTCCGAACGTCTGGAGGAGGCGACGGGCCTGGCGCGCGCGCTGGACCTGGACGTGCGCGCCGAGGAGATCGTGCGCGTGCGCAAGCCCGTGCCCGCGACCCTGTTCGGGTCGGGCAAGGTCGAGGAGCTGGCGGCGCTGGTGCGCGCGGCCGAGGCCGAGGCGGTGGTCGTCGACGATCAGCTGAGCCCGGTGCAGCAGCGCAATCTGGAAAAGGCCTGGGACGCCAAGGTCATCGACCGCACCGGACTGATCCTGGAAATCTTCGGCCGGCGCGCCCGCACGCGAGAAGGCAAGCTGCAGGTCGAACTGGCGCGGCTGGAGTACGAACGCTCGCGGCTGGTGCGGACCTGGACCCACCTGGAGCGCCAGCGCGGCGGCACCGGCTCGACCGGGGGGCCGGGCGAAACCCAGATCGAGATCGATCGCCGCCTGATCGCCGACCGGATCGTCAAGCTGAAGGGCGAGCTGGAGGAGGTGCGGCGCACGCGCGGTCTGCAGCGGAAACAGCGGGCCAAGGCGCCGCATCCGACGGTGGCGCTGGTCGGCTACACCAACGCGGGCAAGTCGACGCTGTTCAACCGGCTGACGGGGTCGGAGGTGCTGGCCAAGGACCTGCTGTTCGCCACGCTGGACACGACGCAGCGCACGCTGAAGCTGCCCCAGGGACGGCCGGCGATCATCGCCGACACCGTGGGCTTCATCTCAGACCTGCCGCACGAACTGGTCGACAGCTTCCGCGCGACGCTGGAGGAGGTGGGCGAGGCCGACCTGATCCTGCACGTGCGCGACGTAGCGTCGGAGGACACCGAGGCGCAGGCGAAGGACGTCGAGGCGGTGCTGAAACAGATTCCGCCGGTCGAGGGCAAGGCGCGGCGGGTGCTGGAGGTCTGGAACAAGATCGACCTGCTGGACGCGGAACCGCGGGAGCTGCTCGAGGGTCGGGCCGCGCGCGCGGGCGACGACGGCGCCGTGCCGGTCTCGGCCTGGACCGGCCAGGGCATCGAGCGCCTGCGCCGCGCCATCGCCGACCGCATCGACGACGAGCCGGAGATGGAGCTGACGCTGGAACCCTCGCAGGGCGAGGCGCTGGCCTGGCTGTACGAGAACGGCCGTGTCGTGTCGCGCGACGCCGACGCCGACGGCCGGACGCGTGTCACGGTGCGCCTGCATCCGGCGGCGCTGGGCAGGTGGGAGCGTCAGTTCGGGGGCTAGGCCGAGGGCGGCGTCCACCGCATCAGCGGCGTGTCGGCGCGCAGATACAGCGGGTGCTTCGGGCTGCCGTCGGCGTTCGTGCCGAAGCACCAGAGGTCGACGCCGTCGTCGGTCAGAGCGTTCACCAGGGCGCGGCCGGCGGGGGCGAGGGCGCGGTTCAGTTTGCCGTGGCACAGGATGACTTTGTCGGCGCGCGCGGCGGCGGCGCGGATGGTCGGCAGGTTGTCGGGCGAGGAGACGACGACGCCGGGGGCCAGCAGCATCTTCGGATCGGTGGCGCGGTAGTCGCCGACGTTGGCCTTGACCATTCCGGAGAAGCCCTCGCGCAGGGTGAAGGTCCACTCGCGCGCGCAGGTGGGGTCGTTGACGATGGCGTCGGCGGTCGACGGATTCATGCCGATGAACAGCAGATGGCGGTCGGGAAAGGCGTCGCCCAGCCAGCGACGCATCAGGGGGCGATGACGGCCGTCGGCGCTGAAGACGGCGTCGCCGTTGACTCCAGCCATCAGGGCCAGGCGCACCTTGCCGCCGGGATCGTGGGCGTCTGCGCTCACGCGCGTTCGGCGCGCTTGGCGGCGTCCCACAGGGCGTCCATCTCGGCCAGATCGGACCGATCCGGCGTGCGGCCGTCCTTGGCCAGTTCCGCCTCGATGAAGTGGAAGCGGCGCACGAATTTGGCGTTGGCGGCGCGCAGGGCGTCTTCGGGCTCGACGCCCAGCTTGCGGGCCAGGTTGGCGACGACGAACAGCAGGTCGCCCATCTCCTCGGCGGCCTTGTCCGCGTCGCCGGCGGCGATCTCGGCGCGGAGTTCGGCGACTTCCTCGTCCAGTTTGGCGAAGACCTCGTCGGTCGAGGGCCAGTCGAAGCCGACGCGGGCGGCGCGCTTGGTCAGCTTGGCGGCGCGGTGCAGGGCGGGCAGGCCGACGGGCACGTCGTCCAGCACGCCGTGCTGGGCCTTCTGGGCGCGCTCGGCCGCCTTGATGTCTTCCCACCGCAGCTTCTGACTGGCGCCGTCGGGCCGCGCCGTCTCGTCGCCGAACACATGAGGGTGGCGGCGTTCCAGCTTGTCGGCGATGGCGTTCGCCACATCGTCGAAAGCGAACAGGCCTTGTTCTTCCGCCATGCGCGCGTGGAAGACCACCTGGAACAGAAGGTCGCCGAGTTCGGAGCGCAGGTCGTCGAAGTCGCCGCGGTCGATGGCGTCGGCGACCTCATAGGCCTCTTCCAGCGTGTAGGGCGCGATGGTGGCGAAGGTCTGTTCCACGTCCCAGGGGCAGCCGCCGACGGGGTCGCGCAGGCGGACCATGATCTGTTTCAGGCGCTCGATCGGGGTCACTCGACCACGCCTCCGGGACGGGCTTCCAGCGCGCGGCGGATCTCGTCGTGCCGCGCGGGCGTCAGCGGATAGTTGCGCAGCACCAGCGCCGCCGCCGCGATCAGGAGGGCGGGCACGATGATGAACAGGCCCTGCAGCACGGACAGGGACAGGGCGCTGTTGCCCGCGGGCCCCGGCACGGCCTTGAAGCCGACCCAGCCCAGGACCGCATAGGGGATCAGGGCGAAGACGTGGCCCAGCTTGGTCGTGGCGGACAGGATGGAGAACATCAGGGCGGTGCGGTCGACGCCGGTCTCCAGCCGCACCTCGTCGCCCGCGTCGGCCATCATGGCGCGCAGCAGGAACAGGCCGGCGGCGTAGGGCAGGCCGGCGACGAACATGGCCGCGCTGGTCAAGGCGAAGCTGCCGCCGGGCAGCAGGGTGGCGACGACGTAGAGCCCCGCAAAGATCAGGCTGGCGACCGCCAGGGCCTTGTCCTTGCCGATGCGCGTGGCCAACCGGGCCCAGATGGGCGCGCCGCACAGGCCGCCGACGAAATACAGCAGCATGAAGATCGAAGCCTCGGCCTGACCGTAGCCCTTGATCTCGTCGAAGAAGAAGAACAGCAGGGCGCCGGTGATTCCCGGCGCCACGCCCAGCAGGACGTCGGCGGCCAGCAGGCGCGCCACCGTGGGGCGGCGCAGCAGGTCGACATAGACGCGCCAGCCGCCGTGCGGCGCCTGCCCCGGATTGACCGGCTCAGGCACCGCGGCCAACGCCAGGCTGACGGTCAGGGGCAGGGCGGCGACGATGGCCCAGCCCATGACGTGCACCCCGCCGACGTAGCTGCCCAGCCCCAGCTGAACGACCGCGGCGGGCAGGATCAGGATGGCGATGACGCCCAGGATGTTGAACGCCTGCCACCAGGCGTAGACGCGGCTGCGCTGATCGTATTCGGGCGCCAGCACCGAGGCCCAGCCGAGCTGGCTGAGCGTGCCGACGGAGAAGCCGAGGTAGAGCACCAGCAGCCAGCCGAACAGATACAGCGGTCCCGCGCCCGGCTGGACCATCACGAAGATCATCAGCGCCGCCAGCATCAGCACCGGAACCGACGCCGCCATCCATGGGCGGTAGCGGCCGAAGCGCGTTCGCGTCCGGTCCATCGCAGAGCCGATCAGCGGGTCGAGGATGATGTCGATGGCCCGCACCGCCATGAAGACGTAGCCGACCATGGCGATGTCGATGCCGACGTGCCGCGCGTAATAGTCCGGCAGGGTGACGGGCAGGGCGACGCCGAACGCCGCCAGCGGCAGGCAGACGGTCGAGAACGCCGCCAGGACGGCGTTCGAACGGCGCGGCGACGGGGCCGGGGCGGCGGTCATGCGGATCTCCGGGCCGTGAGTCGGCCGCCCCGACAGTGCCAGTCTTCTTCGACCTGCGAAAAGGCCCCCTTGATGCGCGGGCCAAGCTGCGGCTTGTTCGGGCGATGAAGGCTCTGGCGTTCGCCGTCGTCGCGCTGACCCTGACCGCCGCCGCCGGCACGGTGCGGGCGCAGGACGACGTGTGCGCGGCCGCGCATCCGGGGATGTGGGGCGGCTCGGCCCAGATCAACGGCGTCTCGGTCCAGCAGCTGGAATGGTCGCCTTTCGGCGCCGCCGAGTACGGGTGGGAGACCTATCTGCCGCTGGTTCAGCGCGAGTTGGAGACGCCGTGCGGACCGGGGACGCCGGCCTTCGCCGAGGCGCTGGCGCGGTTCCAGGACGCGCACGACCTTCCGATGACCGGCCAGTTCGACGGCGCGACGTTCCAGGTGTTTCGCGGCGTCTGGCAGGAGCGGCGCCCGTTCATCATGGCGCGCGTGCGGGGAGAAGAGTGTCCCGAAGCGGCTTCGCAACGCGACCTGGGCTATCTGCAGCTGGACGAGGAGCACGCCGACCGCCAGACACGACTGCTGCGCTACGACGTGCTGCACGCCTATCGCGCCATGCGGGCGGCGGCGCGGCGCGAGGTCCCGGAGGTGGCGGCCGACCCGGAGTTGCTGCAGATCTTCTCCGGGTGGCGGGACCCGGCGGCCGACGCGGCGCGGTGCGCGGCCGAGGGCAACTGCGACGGCCAACGCCGCGCCGTCTGTTCGCCCCACCGGACGGGGACGGCGATCGATCTCTATGTCGGCCATGTGGAAGGGCTGGGCGTCGACTCGACCCGACCCGAGAGCCGCGCCTACATGAGCCGGGGGGCGGCCTATCGCTGGCTGGTGGCGAACGCCCACCGATTTGGATTCGTGCCCTATGTCTTCGAACCCTGGCACTGGGAATGGACAGGCCCCACGCCCGAGGCCGAGGCCTATTCTCACCCGACTGACTGAGGGCGAGGCGGCGCTCGCGGCGCGCGTGTTCGGCGCGGCGCTGGACGCGTCGACGGTCCGGGTGCTGGCCACGCCGTTCTCGCGCGCCTTCGTACCCGGACGGTGGTTCGGCTTCGACTGGATCTGCTGGCCGCGTGCGACCCTGACGCCGGACCTGAGCCTCGCGCCGCTGCCCGTGCGCGCCACATTCGTGCACGAACTGGTGCACGTGCATCAGGCGCAGACGGGCGTGAACCTGCTGGTCGGCAAGCTGAGGGCGGGCGACGGGCCGGGCGCCTACGCCTATGCCCCCGTGCCCGACTGCGTGTGGGACGGGCTGAACATTGAGCAGCAAGCGATGGTGGTGGAGCACCGCTACCGGCTGGAAGAGGGCGGAACCGCGCCGGGCGACCGCGCCTTCTATGATCGGGTCTGCCCTTTTTGACGCACGGGGCTTGAAGACCCGCGGCGGGTCGCCATATCCGCAACTGATGCGGTGACGAATGTGCGTCGCCAGTTCAGACGGAGGGCGACATGCCGAAGATCCTGGTGCTCTATCACTCCACCTATGGCCACATCGAGAAGATGGCCGAGGCCATCGCCGTGGGCGCGCGCGAGATCGAGGGCGCGACCGTGGACGTCAAGCGGGTCCCCGAGCTGGTGCCGGAGGAGCTGGCGAAAAAGAGCGGCTACAAGCTGGATCAGAAGGCGCCGATCGCCAAGGTCGAGGAACTGGCGGACTACGACGCCATCATCGTCGGCGCGGGCACGCGCTACGGCACGGCGGCCAGTCAGATGCGCAACTTCCTGGATCAGACGGGACCGCTGTGGGCGAAGGGCGCGCTGCTGGGCAAGGTGGGTTCGGCCTTCACCTCGACCGCGACCCAGCACGGCGGCAACGAGATGACGCTGATCGGCCTGATCCAGACGCTGATGCACCACGGAATGCTCGTGGCGGGCCTGCCCTATGCCTGGCAGGGCCAGTCGCGAATGGACGAGATCACGGGCGGCAGCCCGTACGGCGCCACCACGATCACCGGCGGAGACGGCTCGCGCTTCCCCTCTGACAATGAGCTGAAAGGCGCCCGTTGGCAGGGCCGCTGGGTCGCCGAGACGGCCAAAAAGCTGCACGGCTGATGCCCGCCCCGGCCGTCTTCTTCGGTCACGGCAGTCCGATGAACGCCCTGGGCGGGCCCTATGCGGCCGCCTGGCGCGAGTTGGGCCGGGAGATCGGCAAGCCGAGCGGCGTGGTCATGGTGTCGGCCCATTGGGAGACGCAAGGGCTGGGCGTGACGGCGCAGGCGCGACCGGAGACGATCCACGACTTCGGCGGGTTTCCGGCCGAGCTGCACGCCCATCAGTACCCCGCGCCGGGGTCGCCCGAGCTGGCCGCGCGGGTGGCCGCGCTGACCGGGGCCGCACCTACTGAGACCTGGGGGCTGGATCACGGGACATGGTCGGTGCTGACGCACGTGTGGCCGGACGCGAACGTGCCGGTCGTGCAGCTGTCGCTGGACCGGCGGCTGGACGCGGCCGGCCACGTCGAGATCGCGCGGCGACTGAACGCCCTGCGTGACGAGGGTGTGGTGATCGCCGGATCCGGCGACTTCGTGCACAACCTGCGGACCTGGAAGCGCGGGGGAGGCGACGCCTATCCCTGGGCGACGTCGTTCAACGAGGCGGTGAAGGCGGCGATCCTGCGCGACGACGTGGACGCCCTGGCCAACTGGGTCGACCTGGCGGAGGGGGCGCAGCTGAGCGTGCCGACCGACGAGCATTTCCTGCCCCTGCTGTACGTGGCGGCGCAGCGTCGGGCGGGGGACGCGGTCAGCTTCTTCAACGACGTGATCGAGGGCGGGTCGATCTCGATGACGGGCGTGCGGATCGGTTAGCCGAAGACCCGCCGCCCGGCGACCCAAGTCACGACGACCTTGCCCTGAAGTCGCCGCCCGTCGAACGGGGAGTTCTTGGATTTGGAGCGCAGGGCGTCGGCGTCGATCACGACCGGCGCGTTGGGATCGAACAGCACCAGATCGGCGGGCGCGCCGGCGGTCAGGCGGCCGCCGTCGAGGCCCAGCAGCTCGGCCGGGCCCAGCGTCAGGGGCCGCAGTACCTCCAGGAGGGTCAGCCCGTGCTCGTGGTGGAGACCCAGCGCGGCGGGCAGCAGAGTTTCCAGACCGACGGCGCCAGGCGCGGCCTGGGCGAAGGGGCGGCGCTTGTCCTCGGCCGGAGCGGGCGTGTGGGCGGAGGTGATGATCTCGATGCGCCCGTCGCGCACCCCCTCGATCATCGCCAGCCGATCGCTTTCGGCGCGCAGGGGCGGATCGAGACGATAGAAGGTGCGCCAGTCGCCCGCGTCCAGATCGTTGAAGCACAGGTGATTGATCGACACGCCGGCGGCGACGTCGAGACCCCGGGCGCGGGCGCGGTCCAGCGAATCCAGCGCGGCTTCGGTCGAGATCAGGTCGATCAGCAGCCGCGCGCCGGTCAGTTCGGCCAGAGCCAGGTCGCGATCCAGCTGGATCCGCTCGGCCAGCGCCGGAGCGCCGGCCAGGCCGGACCAGGCAGAGGCGTCGCCGGCGGTGGCGACCGCGCCGTCGCTCAGCCACGGCTCGACGGGGCGGACCGCGACCAGGGCGTCGAAGGCGGCGGCGTAGCTCATCACCCGCTGCAGCGTGCGGCTGTTGACCACGGTGCGGTCGCCATCGGTGAAGTAGGCGGCGCCGGCCTCGTCCATCAGGCCGATCTCGGCCATGCGTTCGCCCAGGCAGCCCTGGGTCAGCGCCCCCGCGGCCAGCACGCGCACCAGGTCCAGCGCGGCCCCCCGGCGGTGGATGAAGTCGATCATGGCCGGGTCGTCGACGGCGGGATCGGAGTCCGGCTGAACGACGATGGTCGTCACGCCGCCCGCGGCGGCGGCCAGGCTGGCGGACTTCAGCGTCTCCTTGGGCTCGGCGCCGGGTTCGCCGGTCTTCACGCGCACGTCGATCAGACCGGGCGCCAGGCACAGGCCGTGCGCGTCCACCACCGCGACGCCGGACGGGGCGGCGCCGCCGACGGCGACGTCGACGATGCGGCCGTCTTCGACCAGCACGGCGCCGGGGGCGTCCAGATCGGAGGCGGGGTCCAGCAGGCGGGCACCGACCAGGGCGAACGCGGTCATCGATCGCCTCCGTGACGGCGCTGGGTGAGGGCGGCCAGCACGGCCATGCGGGCGGCGACCCCCATCTCGACCTGCTGCTGGATCAGGGAGACGGACAGGTCGTCGGCGACGTCGGAATCGATCTCCACGCCCCGGTTCATCGGGCCGGGGTGCATGACCCTGGCGCCCGGCGCGGCCCAGGCCAGCTTTTCGCGGTCCAGACCCCAGAACCGGAAATATTCGCGGGTCGAGGGGATCAGGGCGCCCTCCATCCGCTCCAGCTGCAGCCGCAGCATCATCACCACGTCGGCGCCCGCCAGGCCTTCGCGCATGTGGTGGAAGACCTCGCAGCCCCAGCGTGCGGCGGCGGCCGGGATCAGGGTGGGCGGTCCGACCAGCCGGACGCGCGCGCCCAGCATGGACAGCAGCGCGATGTTCGATCGCGCCACGCGGCTGTGGGCCACGTCGCCGCAGATGGCGACCGTCAGTCCGCCTATGTCGCCGAAAGCGCGGCGGATGGTCAGGGCGTCCAGCAGGGCCTGGGTCGGGTGCTGGTGCCGTCCGTCGCCGGCGTTGACGACGGCACAGCCGACCTTCTGCGACAGCAGGTGCGCGGCGCCCGAAGCGCCGTGGCGGACGACCAGAATCTCAGGCGCCATGGCGTTCAGCGTCACCGCCGTGTCGATCAGGGTCTCGCCCTTGGCCACGGACGACGCCTGCACCGGCATGGTGACGACGTCGGCGCCCAGGCGCTTGGCCGCGATCTCGAACGACGAGCTGGTCCGGGTCGAGTTCTCGAAGAACAGGTTCATCACCGTCCGCCCCGCCATCAGATCCAGCGGACGGGGCGAGGGCGCTCGGTTGTGCTCGGCGAAGGCGTCGGCCAGGTCGAGCAGGGCGTGGGCGGCGGGGGGATTGAGGTCGGTCGCCGACAGGAAATGGTCGGTCGGAAACGGCGTCAGCCGCTCTGCGATCGCGTCGGGGACGGCGGCTTCGGTCATCAAAGGCGCGTCATAGGCTGGATTCACGCCAGATGGAACAGCACCAGCAGGATCGGGATGACGGCGGCCGCCGCGACGGTCGTCAGGGCGACGATGCCGGCCATCAGCGGCGCGTCGCCGCCCATCTGGCGCGCGAGCATGTAGCTGGCCGCCGCGCCCGGGGCCGCGCCGCACATCAGGGCGATGCCCTGGGCCGTCGCGTCGCCGCCGTAGAGCACGCACAGGCCCCACATCAGCGGCGGCGTGACGCCCAGCTTGACGAAGGTGACCGCCGCGATCGTGACCTTGCGCCGCGCGACCTCGGCGAAGCTGAGGCCGGCGCCCGCCACGATCAGGCCCAGCGGCAGCGCGGCGGCGCCCAGAAGCTCCAGCGTGTCCGAGAGGCCAGGCAGGCGGGGCACGCCCGCCAGGTTCAGCGCGAGGCCGATCAGGCAGGCGACCAGGATCGGATTGGTCAGGATCGCGCGCGCCAGGGTCAGCGGCGACATCGGCTTGCGGTCCGCGCCCCAGCGTTCCAGCACCACGACGCACAGGACGTTGGTGACGGGGATCATCGCCCCGATCACCACGGCGGCCAGCGCCAGCCCGTCGGGGCCGTAGACGGACTGGATCACCGGCAGAAAGACGAAGCTGTTCCAGCGGATGACGCCCTGAAACAGGCTGGTGTAGGCAGGACCGTCGAGCCGGATCAGGGGCTTCATCAGCAGGGTGATCGAGGCGATGATCACCACGGACGTCACCGCCGCCAGACCCGCCGCGCCCGCCCCGCCGCCTGAGATGTCGGCGCTCCAGATCGCGGGGATCAGGAAGCCGGGATAGAGCAGGTTGATCGACAGCTTCTCGATCGGCCGCCACGTGGCGTCGGGCAGAAAGTCGGACTTGCGCAGGCCGTATCCGATCGCGATCAGCACGAAGACCGGAAGAACGCCGGCGAGCAGGGCGGCCATCAGCCCCTCAGACGGTCCAGCGCGCCCTGAAGGATCCAGGCGGCGGCGGTGCGGTCGACGACCTGGGCGCGGCGCTTTCGGTTCAGGTCCAGGTCCTCGATCAGGAAGCGCTCGACCGCGCTGGTCGACAGGCGCTCGTCCTGAAAGGCGACGGGCACCGCGCGCAGGCGCTGAAGATTGCGGGCGAAGGCGCGGCAGGACTGGGCGCGCGGACCCTCGGTCCCGTCCATGTTCAGCGGCAGGCCGATCACCAGGCCGGACGCGGCGCGACCGTCCATCAGCTTCAGCAGGGCATGGGCGTCGTCGGTGAACTTCGTCTTCCGGATCAGATGGAGCGGGCTGGCGATCATGCGACCGGGGTCCGAAGCGGCGACGCCGATGGTCTTTTCGCCCAGGTCGAGGCCGAACCACGGCGTGTTCGGCGGCGTCGCCTCGGTCAGTTGCTCAAGCGTCAGGTCGATCACCGCCCGGCGGTGGGGCTGGCGCGCCCGCAAGTCAAGGTTCAAGCTGCGCGGACACGAGGGACGAAGCATGAGAAACACCATTCTGGCGGCCGCGGCGTTGATGGCGCTGACCGGATGCGACGCGGCCAACGACGGCCCAGTGAAGGACGCTCCGGCGCCCGAACGGCCCGCGACCGGCCCGCTGACGCCGGCGGGTCCGGCGCAGACGCTTGCGCCCGACGCGGATCCGAGCCTGCAGCAGGCGGCCTCTGTGGTGGAGCTGACGCCGATCGAGGGGCAAGGGCAGCTGACGACCAAGATGTTCGGCACGGCGGGCGGCGATCCAGCGATGAACGGGCTCTATACCTACGTCGCCTTCTTCGTGGACCCTGCGGAGGGCTGGCGCGCGTTCAAGGTGGGGGATTTCCTGGCCTACCGCGTGCTGTCGACCGGGCCGGGCCGGATCGAGCTGGAAATCGATGAAAGCACGATGGACCCGCAGACCAGCGCGATCGGATCGACCACGCGCCGGATGATCGTGGGCTGGGCGCCCGGACCCGACGGGGCGGCGCCGGAAGCGGTGACGCTGACGCCTGCGCAGTGAGGTCGTCCGCCTTGTGAAAGCCCGGCGGGGCGGCTAATCCCGCGCCTTCACCGCACGTGCAGGAGGGCCGCATGGCCATCGACGCCGCGACGGTGCGCAAGGTCGCGCACCTCGCCCGGATCAAGACGCCGGAGGACCGGCTGGAGCCGCTGGCCGCCGAGCTGAACGGCATCCTGGCCTGGATCGAGCAGCTGAACGAGGTCGACGTGGACGGCGTGGAGCCGATGACGTCGAACGTCGCCCAGGCCCTTCGCCTGCGCGACGACGTCGTGACCGACGGGGCCAAGGTGGAGGCGGTGCTGTCGAACGCGCCGAAGTCGGCGGACGGCTTCTTCGTCGTTCCGAAGGTGGTGGAATGAGCGCGCTGACCGGGCTGACGCTGAAGGCCGCGCTGGACGGACTGAAGGCGCGCGAGTTTTCATCCGAAGAGATCACCACGGCCTTCCTGGGCCGCATCGACGCGGCCAATCCGACGCTGAACGCCTACGTCGAGGTCACGGCTGACAAGGCGCTGACCATGGCGCGCGCCGCCGACGCCCGTTTGAAGGCCGGCGAGGCCGCGCCGCTGGAGGGCGCGCCGCTGGGGATCAAGGACCTGTTCTGCACCGACGGCGCGCAGACGACCGCCGGCTCCAACATGCTGCGCGGCTTCGTGCCGCCGTATGAATCCACCGTCACCGCCAACCTGTGGCGCGACGGAGCGGTGATGCTGGGCAAGCTGAACATGGACGAGTTCGCCATGGGCTCGTCCAACGAGACCAGCGCCTTCGGACCGGTGAAGAACCCGTGGAAGTCCAAGGCGTCGAACGCGGACCTGACGCCCGGCGGCTCGTCCGGCGGGTCGGCGTCGTCGGTGGCGGGCGATCTGTGCCTGGCCGCCACGGCGTCCGACACCGGCGGATCGATCCGCCAGCCGGCGGCCTTCACCGGCACGGTGGGGATCAAGCCGACCTATGGCCGCGCCAGCCGGTTCGGCATGGTCGCCTTCGCCAGCTCGCTGGATCAGGCGGGGCCCATCACCAAGACCGTCGAGGACGCGGCGATCCTGCTGCGCTCGATGTGCTCGTTCGATCCCAAGGATTCGACCAGTCTGGATGTGGAGACGCCGGACTGGACGCAGTCGCTGGGCAAGGGCGTGAAGGGCCTGCGCATCGGCGTGCCCAAGGAATACGTCGTCGACGGCATGCCTGCCGAGATCCAGAAGCTGTGGGACCAGGGCGTCCAATGGCTGAAGGACGGCGGCGCAGAGATCGTCGAGATCAGCCTGCCGCACACCAAATACGCCCTGCCGGCCTATTACATCATCGCCCCGGCCGAGGCGTCGTCGAACCTGGCGCGCTATGACGGCATGCGCTTCGGCCATCGCGCGGGCGACGCGAAGTCGCTGACGGACCTGTATGAGACCAGCCGAGCCGAGGGTTTCGGCAAGGAGGTCCAGCGCCGCCTGACCATCGGCGCCTATGTGCTGTCGGCCGGCTTCTACGACGCCTATTACGTCCGCGCACTGAAGGTGCGCCGCCGCATCGCCCAGGACTTCGACGACGTCTGGGGCCGGGTGGACGCGATCCTGACGCCGTCGACGCCGTCCGCCGCGTTCGCGCTGGGCGACAAGCAGATCGACCCGCTGCAGATGTACCTGAACGACATCTTCACGGTGACGGCCAACCTTGCGGGCCTGCCGGGCATCTCCGTTCCGGCCGGACTGGACTCCGGCGGCCTGCCGCTGGGGCTGCAGGTCATCGGCAAGGCGCTGGACGAGGCCACGGTGTTTCAGGTCGCCGACGCGCTGGAACGCGCCGCCGGGTTCACGGCGCGCCCGGATCAGTGGTGGTGATCTAGGGAAGGTCGCGATGGAGGCCTGACCGGGAATCGAACCCGGGTGCAAGGATTTGCAGTCCTCTGCGTCACCACTCCGCCATCAGGCCAGGGATCGTCGAAACGGCCCGGGTCATCGCGAGGGGCGTCAGCTATCAGATCGCTCGACGCGCCGCAACGCGCGTGTGAAATGATGTTTCGACCGGCGGTCCGC
This sequence comes from Afipia felis, assembly GCA_943371835.1. Classification (GTDB taxonomy): domain Bacteria; phylum Pseudomonadota; class Alphaproteobacteria; order Caulobacterales; family Caulobacteraceae; genus Brevundimonas. The sequence continues at coordinate 156,178 of CALRWJ020000003.1, forward strand.
CGGTTTCACAACCGCGCGCGAAGGTCTATATGGCGCGCAAATCAACAGCGGGTGACAAAGATGGACATGGCGGCGGCGCGCAAGGCGATGGTGGACAGCCAGGTCCGCGTCAACGACGTCACCGACCGGGCGCTGCAGGCGGCGCTGCTGGCCGTGCCGCGCGAGAAGTTCTGCGCGCCTGGCCGCGAGTTCTCGGCCTATGCCGAGGTCGAGGTCGAGATCGTGCCGGGCCGCAGCCTGATGGAAGTCCGCGAGGTCGCCAAGTTGCTGCAGTTCGCCGTGCCGCGCGAAGGCGAACGGGCGCTGGCGCTGGCCGCGCCCTACGCCGCCGCCGTGCTGTCGCGCATGGGCCTGAAGGTCACCGCGCAGGAAGCGGACGCCGCGGTGTTCGACGTCGCGGGCGAAGAACTGGCGGCGCAGGGGGTGCGGACCGTCGTCGCGCCGCTGGATCAGCCGCACGGAGAGCAGTGGGACCTGATCGTCAGCGAGGGCGCCGTGCCCGCGCGGCCCGAAGCGTGGCTGGAGGCCCTGAAGACCGGCGGTCGCGCCGTCTTCGTGGAGCGCGACGGGCCCGTCGGCCGCGCCGTGCTGTACGTGCGCGGCGAGCAAGGCCCGTCGCGGCGCGAGCTGTTCGACGCGGCGCCGCCGGTGCTGGACGCCCTGCGCCCGGCCCCCGTTTTCGCGCTGTGAGAGACGGAATCGCCGCGGTCGCGCGTGAATAAAACTTAACTGGCGTGCGGCAGAGGGTTTCCGCACTTACCTCCGTGAACACTGGGCGCCGCTCCCCCGGCGCGGGTCTCAAGGTCTGATCATGCTGAACCGCACCAAAGCGTTGGTTTCCGCCGCCGTCCTCGCCGTCGCGGCGGGACTTTCGGCGCCCGCCTTCGCTCAGGAGAGCCTGCAGGACGCGGCGGATCTGGCCTATCGGACCAACCCGACGGTCCTCGGTCAGCGGGCCAGCCAGCGCGCGCTGGACGAATCGGTGCCCCAGGCGCGGTCGGGCCTGCGCCCCAGCGTCGATCTGTCGGTCGGCGCCAACTACAGCTTTTCCGAGACTGGCGGCGGCCCGCGTGAGATCGACACCGACGGCGACGGCATCACCGACACCACCATCAACGTCCCGGCCTCCAACAGCGACTCGACCAGCGGCAGCGTCAGCGTGGGAGTGTCCCAGACGATCTGGTCCGGCGGGCGCATCGGCCTGGGCATCAGCGCGGCCGAAGCCAATGTGCTGGCCGGTCGCGAGAACCTGCGAGGGATCGAGCAGCAGGTGCTGGCCTCGGTCATCCAAGTCTATGCCGACGTTCTGCGCGACGAAGAGGTCCTGCGGATCCGCGAGTCGAACCTGACGGTGCTGCAGCGCCAGCTGGACGAAGCCAACGCCCGCTTCGAAGTGGGCGAGATCACGCGGACCGACGTCGCCCAGGCCCAGGCGCGCCTGGCGCAGTCGCAGGCCGATCTGGCCAATGCGCGCGCCCAACTGGCGGTCAGCCGCGCGGCTTATGCCGCGGTCGTCGGACAGGCCCCGGGCACGCTGACGGCGCTGCCGCAGCTGCCCGGCGTGCCGGCCGATTTCGATTCCGCGCTGGCGGTGGCTCTGGACGAGAATCCGTCGATCCGCTCGGCCGTCTATGGCCTGTCCGCCGCCGAGGCGCGCGTGGCCCTGGCGCGGGCCGAGTATCTGCCCTCGGTGCGGGCGACCGCCTCGTACGGGGGATCGACGTCCGACCTGGCCGATCTGGGCCAGATCGCCGACAACACCGCCTTCCGCGCCGGCGCGACGCTGTCGGTGCCGCTGTTCACCGGCGGCCTCAACGGATCGCGCGTGGCGCAGGCGCTGGAACAGGCCAACGTCGCCCAGATCGCCATCGAGGGCGAGCGTCGCGGCGTCCTGCAGGCGGTGTCGAACGCCTATGCCCAGCTGATCTCGGCCCGCGCCACGGTGCAGGCCGGCGAAGAGGCCGTCCGCGCCGCCACGGTCGCCGCCGAGGGCGTGCGGCAGGAGGCGCAGGTCGGCCTGCGCACGACGCTGGACGTGTTGAACGGCGAGCTGGAACTGCGCAACGCCGAGGTGTCGCTGGCCGCCGCGCGGCGCAACGAATACGTGGCCCAGGCCAATCTGCTGCTGGCCATGGGGCGTCTGGACATCGGAGTGCTGTCGCCGGAGACGGATCGCTACGACCCCGCCGCGAACTATGAGCGGGTCCGCAATCGCGGCGCCCTGCCGTGGGAAGGCGCCATCGAGGCGCTGGACCGCATCGCCGCGCCGCCGATCACCGCAACGCCCGACGCGCCCGACGCGCCGATAGACGCCCGCTTGAAGGGCGACGTGATCCAGACCGCTCCGCGAGATTAACCAGACAGGCGAAAAAGGTTCGTTGATTCCGCCTGCCGATGGTGCGACGACAGGGCATCCCCTTACGCCGTCGGCCGACTGCGCCGCCTCCGTCCAAGGTTGAACCATGACCGACACGTCCGCCCAGGAACCGACGATGGAGGAGATCCTGGCGTCGATCCGCCGGATCATCTCCGAAGACGACGCGCCGGCCGAAACGGCCCACGCCGCCGCCCCCGCGCCGGAGCCGGAACCCGCCTACGAGCCCGAGCCCGCGCCCGTCGAGAGCGCGTCCCCGGCGATGATGGACGAGACGCCCTCGGTCCAGGACGACGACGTGTTCGAACTGACCGACCGCTACGAGGCGCCCGCCGCCGAGAGCATCGGCGACCTGGACGTCAGCGCGTCGGAGCCCGAGCGGACCTGGGCGCCGGAGCCCGAGCCGTTCCCCGCCGCCGCGCCGGCGCCGGCGCCGGTCGCGCCCGCCGCGTCCAACGACGGCCTGATCGGCGCGGTCGCCGCGGGCGCCGCCGTCAACGCCTTCGCCGGCCTGACCGCCGCAGTGCGCAAGCCCGAACCCGACGCGCCCGCCGGTCCCGGCACCTCGCTGGAGGCGCTGGTGGGCTCGCTGCTGCGCCCGATGCTGAAGGACTGGCTGGACGCCAACCTGCCGGCCATCGTCGAGGCCCAAGTACGCAAGGAAGTCGAACGCATCGCCCGCCAGGCCGGCTGAGCCCTCGCACACCTCGCGAACCCCTTCGAAGGGCGGCTCCCACGGCGGAGCCGCCCTTTTGCTTTGCGCGCGCTGGACAGACGCGCCGCCATGACCGAGACGACGCACATGCTGGAAAAGAATTTCGACCCGAAGTCCGCCGAGCCGCGCCTCTACGAGATGTGGGAGGAAAGCGGCCTGTTCGCGCCGCGTGAAGACGCGGCGGAGACCTACTCGATCGTCATCCCGCCGCCGAACGTGACGGGCAGCCTGCACATCGGCCACGCGCTGAACAACACGCTGCAGGACGTGCTGGCTCGGTACCACCGGATGCGGGGCAAGGCGGTGCTGTGGCTGCCCGGCACGGACCACGCGGGCATCGCCACCCAGATGGTGGTGGAGCGCCAACTGGCGGCGGCGGGCAACGTCGGCCGGCGCGACATGGGCCGCGACGCCTTCGTCGAGACGGTGTGGAAGTGGAAGGCCGAGAGCGGTGGAACGATCGTGCGCCAGCTGCGGCGACTGGGCGCCAGCTGCGATTGGTCGCGCGAGCGGTTTACCCTGGACGAGGGTCTGTCGGCGGCGGTGCGCAAGGTCTTCGTGCAGCTGCACAAGGAAGGCCTGATCTATCGCGACAAGCGGCTGGTGAACTGGGACCCTCATTTCCAGACGGCGATCAGCGATCTGGAGGTCGAGCAGAAGGAGGTCGACGGCGCCTATTGGCACTTCGCCTATCCGCTGGCGGACGGCGTCACCTATGAACACCCGGTCGCCTTCGACGAGGACGGCAAGGCGACGGAGTGGGAGACGCGCGACCACATCGTCGTCGCCACGACGCGGCCGGAGACCATGCTGGGCGACACCGGCGTGGCGGTGCATCCGGACGACGCGCGCTATGCGGGGCTGGTCGGCAAGTCGGTGATCCTGCCCATCACGGGCCGTCGCATCCCGATCGTGGCTGACGACTACGCCGACCCGACGAAGGGGTCCGGCGCGGTGAAGATCACGCCGGCGCACGACTTCAACGACTTCGGCGTCGGCAAGCGCGCCGGGCTGGCGGCGCTGAACGTGATGGACGGCTTTGGTCGCATCACCGCGGCCGACACGCCCGACGTTCCGGCCGATTACGAGGGTATGGACCGCTTCGCCGCCCGCAAGGCCATCGTCGCCCGCGCCGAGGAAGAGGGCTGGTTGAAGCAGATCGAGAAGACCCGCCACATGGTGCCGCACGGCGATCGGTCGGGCGTGGTGATCGAGCCTTGGCTGACGGACCAATGGTACGTCGACGCCAAGGTGCTGGCGCAGCCGGCGCTGAAGGCGGTGGAGCAGGGCGACACGGTCTTCGAGCCGAAGAGCTATGAGAAGATCTACTTCGAATGGCTGCGCAACATCGAGCCGTGGTGCATTTCGCGTCAGCTGTGGTGGGGCCACCGGATCCCCGCCTGGTACGGCCCGAACGGCGAGGTCTTTGTCGCCGAGACCGAGGAAGAGGCGCGGGCCCAGGCCGGCGACCTGCCGCTGACGCAGGACGAGGACGTCCTGGACACCTGGTTCAGTTCGGCGCTGTGGCCGTTCTCGACCATGGGCTGGCCGGAGAAGACGTCGGACCTGGAGCGTTTCTATCCGACCAGCGACCTGGTCACGGCGGCGGACATCATCTTCTTCTGGGTCGCCCGGATGATGATGATGGGCCTGCACTTCACCGGCGAGGCCCCCTTCAAGCGGGTGATCATCAACGGCCTGGTCCGCGACGAGAAGGGCCATAAGATGTCGAAGTCCAAGGGCAACGTCATCGACCCGCTGGAGATCGTCGACGAGGTCGGCGCCGACGCCCTGCGCTTCACCATGGCCATCCTGTCGGGCACGCGCGACATCAAGCTGTCGAAGCAGCGCATCGAAGGCTATCGCAACTTCGGCACCAAGCTGTGGAACGCGGCGCGGTTCAGCCAGATGAACGACTGCGCGCGCATGGCCGGTTTCGACCCGGCGGGCGTGAGGTCGACGCTGAACCTGTGGATCCGCGGCGAGCTGACGAAGGCCGAGCGCCAGGTGTCGGCGGCGCTGGAGGCCGGGCGCTTCGACGAGGCGGCGCAGGCGCTGTACCGCTTCGTCTGGAACGTGTTCTGCGACTGGTATCTGGAGCTGGCCAAGCCGGTGTTCCAGGGCGCCGACGAGGCGGCGAAGAATGAAACGCGGGCGATGACGGCCTGGACGCTGGACCAGACGATCAAGCTGCTGGCGCCCGTCATGCCCTTCATCACCGAGGAGCTATGGGCCGAGTTGGGCAAGACCGGCGCGCCGCGCGCCGAGGGAATGCTGCTGGGCGCGGCCTGGCCCGACCTGCCCGACGCCTTCGTCGACGCCGAGGCCGAGGCCGAGATCGGCTGGCTGATCGAGGTCGTCGAGGCCATCCGCGCGCTGAAGGGGGAAATGGGCGTGGCGACGACGAAGCCGCCGCTGACGTTCCTGTCGCTCGATCCGGACGTCGCCGAGCGGGTGGAGCGCCATCGCGACCTGCTGACCGGGCTTGCGCGGGTGTCCGACGTGGCCGTGGCCGATCAGGCCCCGGCGGGCGCCGTGTCCTTCGTCGCGGGCGGCGGCGCGGCGTCGCTGACGCTGGCGGGCCTGGTCGACGTGGCGGCGGAGCGCGCGCGGCTGGACAAGGAGGTCAAGGCCCTTGAGGCCGACGTGGCCGTGTTCTCCAAGAAGCTGGACAACCCCAACTTCGTCGCCCGCGCCGCGCCCGAGGTGGTGCAGGAGCAGCGCGACAAGCTGGCGGCGGCGCAGGCCGACCGCGCGCGCCTGGAAGCCGCGCGCGAGCGTCTGGCCGCGCTGGGGTGACGACGCGGCTGGACCAGCTGCTGGTCGCGCGCGGTCTGGTCGCCAGCCGCGCCCGCGCCCGGGCCGCCATTGAGGCGGGCGGCGTAACGGTGGACGGGGCGCCCGCGTCCACGCCGTCGCAGAAGGTGCGCGACGACGCCGAGCTGACGGTGCGGGAGGCGCACGACTGGGTGGGCCGAGGCGCGCTGAAGCTGGCGCACGCGTTGGAGATCTGGCCCGTTCGGGTCGAGGGGCGCGTGGTGCTGGACGTCGGCGCATCCACCGGCGGGTTCACTGAAGTGTGTCTGAGGGCCGGGGCGGCGCGGGTCTATGCCGTGGACGTGGGGCGGGCGCAGCTGCACCCCACCGTCGCCGCCGATCCGCGCGTGGTGAACCTGGAGGCGACCGACGCGCGCGAACTGGGCGCCGACCTTATCCCGCAGACTCCCGAGCTGATCGTCTGCGACGCCAGCTTCATCGGTCTGGCCAAGGTCCTGCCGGCGGCGCTGACGCTGGCCGCGCCGGGGGCCGACCTGGTCACGCTGGTCAAGCCGCAGTTCGAGATGGACAGTCGCTCGGAGGTCGGCCGCAAGGGCGTGGTCCGCGACGCCGAGGCGCGTCGGGCGGCGCTGGACCGCGTCGTCGCCTGGTTGGAAGGCGCAGGCTGGTCCGTGCGGGAGACCGCCGAAAGCCCCATCGTCGGCGGCGACGGCAACCACGAGTGGTTGTTGTGGGCGAGCCGCGACTAGGCCCGGCCTCAAGCAGCGAGCGACCGGGTCGCGAGCGATAGGCCCTCGGCCTCAAGCAGCGAGCGACCGCGTCGCGAGCGATAGGCCCCGCCCGGCCTCAAGCAGCGAGCGACCGCGTCGCGAGCGGTAGGCCCAGAAAGAGCGAAAACCCCCGGCGGATTTCTCCACCGGGGGCTCCGGCCCGTCGCCGATCGACAGGGGGGCTGGAAAAGAGCGGCGACGGGATCTCGTCAGTAGCCGTAGCCGTCGCAGACTTCGCGGCTGGAGATCACGATGCGGCCGTAGCGGTCACGCTCGCGCACCGAAACCGTGCGGCAGCCGTAGCGGTTCTGGCCGTAGGCGTCGTAGCCGTAGCCGGCGCGGGCGTACGGATCGCGGGCGCCGTAGCCGTACGAATCCCGGGCGTAGCGGTCGTCGTAGCCGTAGGGGACCGGCTGGCGCTGGTCATAGCCGTACCGGCTGTCGTAGCGCTGGTCGTAGCCGTAGCGGTCGTCGTAACGGCAGTCCGAGGCCTGGCCCGAGGCGCTGGCGCCCACGACGGCGCCCAACACGCCGCCGACGATGCTGCCTTCCGTCCGGCGACCGCGCGCGGCGATCTGGGACCCGGCGATGGCGCCGATGGCCGCGCCGAAGGTGGCGCCGGCCGCCTGACGACCGCCGTCGTCGCAGCGGTAGCCGTAGCCGGCCTGGCCATAGGCCTGCTGACCGTAGCCATAGGGATAGCTCTGCGCCTGGGCCGGCGCGGCGACGGACGCCAGCATTCCGGCCGCGGCGGCGGAGGCGGCGAGGGCGGACAGTGTGCGGGTCGTGCGGGCCATGGAGGTCTCTCGGAAACTGTGGGGCGGGAGCGCCATGGGACGACTTATGAGGGCGGCGGCCTGAACGGGCGTTGAGCGGGCCGTTCATGTTCGTTCAGGTTTCGACGCTTGCGCGCGCGGGGCGAGGCGGCGAGAAGCGCCCGATGACGGTCAGGCTGAACATCGAACGCGTGGCGGGGCAGGGCGACGGCGTGGCGCGCGGGCCTGACGGAGCGGTGTTCCTGCCGCTGAGCCTGCCGGGAGAGGTGGTGGACGCCGAGGTGTCCGAAGGGCGGGGGGAGGTCGTGGATTTGGTGGAGGCGTCGCCCGAGCGCGTCGCGCCGCCTTGTCCGCACTTCGGCGACTGCGGCGGGTGCGCTCTGCAGCACTGGGCCGAGGCCCCGTATCTGGCCTGGAAGCGGGCGCAGGTGATCCACGCGCTGGCGCGCGAAGGGCTGGAGACCGAGGTCATGCCGACGGCCGAGACGCCGCCAGGCGTCCGTAGACGCGTGGCGCTGCACGCGCGGCGGCGGGCGGACGGCACGGTCGCGCTGGGGTTCAAGGCGCGGAAGTCGTGGCGCGTGGTGGACGTCCGGACCTGCGTCATCGCCGATCCGCGCATCGTCGCGGCCCTGCCGGCGTTGTCGGAGGTGGCGGCGGCCATGTTCGAGCATCCGAAGTCGGCGCCCAGCCTGCACGTCACGGCGACCGACGCCGGGCTGGACGTGGACGTCACGGGCGTGGCGCGGCGCACGGGCGGGGGTCTGTCCGGCGACGCGCGGGCGCGGGCCATCGCGGCGGCGACACGCGCGGACCTGGCGCGTCTGAGCCTGGCGGGTGAGGTGCTGGCCATGCGGCGCGCGCCGACCGTTCGGTTCGGGCGGGCGACGGTGACCCTGCCGCCGGGTGGGTTCCTGCAGGCGTCGCCTGAGGCCGAGGCGATCATGGTGGCCGAGGTCTTGGCGGCGGCGAAGGGGGCGAAGCGGATCGCCGACCTGTTCTGCGGCGCGGGGACTTTCACCTTTCCTCTGGCCGCGATCGCACCGGTGCTGGCGGCGGACGCCGGCGCCGACGCCGTGGCCGCGCTGAACGCCGGGCGGCGGACCGCCGCGGGTTTGAAGACCATCGAAGCGCAGGCGCGAGATCTGTTCCGGCGGCCTCTGTCGCCGTTCGACCTCAAAGGCGTCGACGTGGCGGTGATCGATCCGCCGCGCGCGGGCGCGATCGAGCAGACGCGCCAGCTGGTGGACGCCCGAAAGATCGAGCGCGTCGCCTACGTCAGCTGCAATCCCACGACCTTCGCGCGCGACGCGGCGGCTCTGGCGGCCGGCGGATACAGGCTGCAGCGCGTGCTGCCGGTCGACCAATTCCTGTGGTCGGGGCACGTGGAACTGGTCGGGACGTTCGCCAGGTGACGCGCCCCGCCCGAGGCGCTTGCCCCCTCACGCCGCGTCGAACAGGTCCATTTGCGGGCGCAGATCGGCGGGGACGCGGAACCGGGTGACGTCCAGTTCGTGGCGCGGCCCGTCAAGACCCAGGCGCTTGACTGCAGCCTTGAACCGCGCGGCGATCAGCGCGGCGACGGGCCCCGTCCCCTTCATGCGCTGGGACCAGTCCGGGTCGTAGTCCCGGCCGCCGCGCGTCTGGCGCACCAGGGACATGACCCGCGCGGCGCGGTCCGGCCGTGCCTCGGCCAGCCACTCGCGAAACAGGTCCTTGATCTCCAGAGGCAGGCGCAGCGTGACGTACATGGCGGTGGAGGCGCCGGCCTTTTTGGCCGCCTCGAGCACCGCCTCCAGCTCATGGTCGTTCAAACCGGGAATGACCGGCGCGAAACCGACGCCCACCGGCACGCCCGCGTCGGCAAGGCGAGAGATCGCCTCCAGCCGCCTGGTCGGCGTCGAAGCGCGCGGTTCCATGGCGCGGGCCAATGACCGATCGAGCGTGGTGATCGAGACGAAGGCGGACGCCAGCCCTTCACGTCCCATCGGCCCCAGCAGGTCCAAGTCTCGCGTGATCAGCACGGACTTGGTGATGATCGACAGCGGGTGGTTGAAGCGACGCATGACGTTCAGGATCTCGCGCGTGGACTTCAGATCGCGCTCAACCGGCTGATAGGGGTCGGTGTTGCCGCCTATGTGGATGCGCTTGCAGACGTACCGGGGCCTGGAGAGCTCCTGTTCCAAGAGACGTGCGGCATCCGGCTTCCAGAAGATGCGGCTCTCGAAATCCAGGCCCGGGGATAGGCCCATCCAGGCATGGGACGGACGGGCGTAGCAGTAGATGCAGCCATGTTCGCAGCCCTTGTAGGGGTTGATGGAGCGGTCGAAGCCGATGTCGGGGCTTTGGTTGCGGGCGATGATCGTGCGGGCCCGCTCGGGCGTGAGCTGGGTCCTGAGCGGCGCGACGTCGGCGTCGTCGGCGGTCCAACCGTCGTCGACGTCGTGCACGGTTTCGGCTTCGTATCGCCCCGTCGCATTGGATCGCGCGCCTCTGCCCTTCGTCTCGGCCATGTGTCGAACATAACGTAAAAAGGGAACAAAGCAAGAACGACGACGACACGCCCATCGGCCGCAAGCTGGCGACGGGTACTGTGGGGTCGAGGTCGCCGGGCTGCGGATGGCAGGCCTTGGCCTAAGAATGCCGAAAGGGGCGAAGCGGGCTGGTGCGGATGAGAGGACTCGAACCTCCACGCCTCGCGGCGCTGGAACCTAAATCCAGTGCGTCTACCAGTTCCGCCACATCCGCAGGTCCGAGGCGGGCATAGGGCGCCGCGGCGCAAAGAAAAAGGCCCGGGATCGCTCCCGGGCCTCTCCTGCGTCCGATCGACGGGTCAGTGCTTGTTGTGGTCGTCCGTCGGAGACGGCGCGCCCGGCATGGGCGGGACCGGTCCGGGAGGCGCGTCGGCGGCCAGCTCCGGCACGTCGACGATGCCGCGGCCGACGTGGCTCTTGCGGATGCCGTAGAGGAAATAGATCACCAGGCCGATGCCGCCCCAGATCGGCAGCACCATCTTGGCGTCGTGCGGCAGGTTCCAGAACAGGAAGGCGCAGCCGGCCGCCGACAGCGGGGCCATGATCCACACCAGCGGCGTGCGGAACGGACGACGACGGTTCGGCTCCTTGACCCGCAGGATCATCACGGCCAGCGACACCATGAAGAAGGCGAACAGGGTGCCGGAGTTCGAGATGTCGGCCAGCTGTCCGACCGGGAACAGGGCGCCCGCGATCGCCACGGCGATGCCGGTGAACAGGGTCACGATGTGCGGCGTCTTCCACTTGGGGTGAACCCGCGAGAAGGCTTCCGGCAGCAGACCGTCGCGCGCCATCACGAAGAAGATGCGCGTCTGGCCGAAGATCATCATCAGGATGACCGACGGCAGGGCCAGGACCGCGGCGGTGCCGACCAGGTTGCCGACCGCCGGGTTGCCGGTGACGCGCAGGACGTGGGCCAGGGCCTCGTTCGAGCAGACCAGCGACTGGGCGTTTTCGACCAGGGCGCAGGCGGCGGTGAAGGCCGGCGAGCCGGGCTGGACGGCCGAGCCGTCGGCGCCGAGCACCGGCTGCGCGCCGATGGCGCCGACCGCGCCGGCGGCGACCAGCAGGTAGAAGATGGTGCAGATGGCCAGCGAGCCGATCAGGCCGATGGGCACGTTGCGCTGCGGGTTCTTGGTCTCTTCGGCCGCGGTCGAGACGGCGTCGAAGCCGACGTAGGCGAAGAAGATCGAGGCGGCGGCGCCGACGATGCCCATGCCCGAGGTGCCGGCGGGACCGAACACGCCGTTCGGGGCGAAGGGCGAGAAGTTGGCCGTGTCGATGATCGGCACGGTCAGGAAGACGAAGGCGCCCAGGGCGGCGACCTTGATGGCGACCAGAACGGCGTTCACGCGCGCCGATTCCGTGGTGCCGATCATCAGCAGCAGGGTCACGGCCATGGCCACGATGATGGCGGGCACGTTGATCAGACCGGCCGAGAAATCGGGCGAGGGCATGAAGCCGTTCATGCTCCAGGCCGGGCCGGCCTGCAGCATGTCGGGCCAGTCGAAGCCCAGCGCGTTCTCTATCTGCCCCAGCATGTAGCCGGACCAGCCCACCGACACGGCCGAGGCCGCCACGGCGTATTCGAGGATCAGCGCCCACCCGACGCACCAGGCCAGCAGCTCGCCCATCACGGCGTAGGTGTAGGTGTAGGCGGAGCCGGACACGGGGGCCATGGCAGCCAGTTCGGAGTAGCACAGCGCGGCGACGGCGCAGACGGCGCCGGCGATGACGAAGCTGTACATCATGCCGGGGCCGGCCTTCTGGGCCGCGGCGGCGGTCAGCACAAAGATGCCGGTGCCGATGATGGCGCCGATGCCCAGCAGCGTCAGCTGCAGAGGGCCCAGCGTGCGATGTAGAGACTTCTTCTCGGCCGTGGCCAGAATGGCGTCGAGTGACTTAACGCGCCACATGTGAACTCCTCCCCCCAATGGGACAGCTGAATGCTTGCGCGGGACGCTAGCGGCGCCCGCACCGCGTGGCAACGCGGTTTCCGTTTGATGAACGCGACGTGACGCCCGCTGCGGCGTTGGCGGCATAGGGCGCGCGCGCTAGGGAGCGGCGATGCGTCTGCCCATCCATGAGGTCCTCGCCGAGCTGACGGCAGCGCTGGAGGCGTCGAACGTCGCCGTGCTGGCCGCGCCGCCGGGGGCGGGCAAGACCACGGTCGTGCCGTTGGCCCTTCTGGACGCGCCGTGGCGCGGCGACGGGCGCATCCTCGTGCTGGAGCCGCGGCGACTGGCCGCGCGCGCGGCGGCGGAGCGGATGGCGGGGACGCTGGGCGAGGCGCCGGGCGGGCGCGTCGGATATCGCACGCGCCTGCAGAGCCGCATCGGGCCCGACACTCGGATCGAGGTCGTCACCGAGGGCGTGTTCACGCGCATGATCCTCGACGACCCGGGGCTGGACGGCGTGGCGGCGGTGCTGTTCGACGAGTTTCACGAGCGCAGCCTGGACGCCGATCTGGGTCTGGCTCTGGCGCGAGAGACCCAGAGCGTCCTGCGCGAGGACCTCCGATTGCTGGTCATGTCGGCGACGCTGGACGTTGCCGGAACCGCCCGGTTGCTTGGCGGCGCGCCCGTGATCGAGGCCCAGGGGCGTGCGTTCCCCGTCGAGACCCGACACCTCGGTCGCGACTCGCGGGAGCGGCTTGAGGAGGCCGTCAGCCGGGCGATCCGTCAGGCGCTGGCGGAGGAGACGGGCTCGATCCTCGTCTTCCTGCCGGGACAGGGGGAGATCCACCGGACGGCGCGACTTCTGGAAACGCGCGTGCGCGATCCTGGCGTGGAGATCGCGCCTCTTTATGGGGCGCTGGACAAGGCCGAGCAGGACCGGGCGATCCAGCCGGCGGCGCCGGGGCGACGCAAGGTCGTGCTGGCCACCTCGGTGGCCGAGACGAGCCTGACGATCGAGGGCGTGCGCGTGGTGGTGGACTCGGGGTTGTCGCGCGTGCCGCGTTTCGACCCGGCGGCGGGGTTGACGCGACTGGCGACCGTGCGCGTCAGCCGGTCCTCGGCGGAGCAGCGGCGCGGCCGGGCGGGGCGGACGGAGCCCGGCGTCTGTCTGCGCCTGTGGGACGAGGAACAGTCGCGCGGCCTGATCCCGCACCAGCCGCCGGAGATCGCCGAGGCGGATCTGACGGGGCTTGCCCTGGATCTGGCGCGGTGGGGGCGGCGGGACGCCGAGGGCTTGGCCCTGCTGGACGCGCCGCCCAAGGGCGCCTTCGCCGAGGCGCGTGCGGTGCTGACGCGGCTGGGCGCGCTGGACGCCGGCGGCAAGCTGACGGCGCATGGACGCCGGATGGCGGCGATCCCGCTGAGCCCGCGCCTGGCGCACATGGTCGCCGTCGCGTCGGACGCCGGCGACGCGGCGACCGGGGCGCGGATCGCCGCGGTGCTGTCGGAACCCGGGCTGGGCGGAACGTCGACGGATTTACGTGACCGTCTGCGTGAACTTGAGCGGGATCGGTCGCCCCGCACGCGCGACGCGCTGAAGCTGGCCGAGCGCTGGGCGCGTGCGGCGGGCGGCGGGACGGGTGGCGGCGTGGAGGTCGGGCGGCTGGTGGCGGAGGCCTTTCCCGAGCGGGTGGCGCGGACGCGGGGCAAGCCGGGCGAGGCGCTGCTGGCGTCCGGTCGCGGCGTGCATCTGGAGCCGACCGACCCGCTGGCGCGCGAGCCGTGGCTGGCGGTCGCGGACCTGTCGGGCGGAGAGGCGGGCGACCGGATACGGCTGGCCGCGCCGGTCGATCCGCATGATCTGGCGCACCGGGTCGAGGAGGAAGATTTGCTGGCGCGGACGCCCGGCGGGCGGCTGGAGCTCCGTCGGGTGCGCCGCATCGGGGCGCTGGTGCTGGAGGAGCGGGTCGTCGGCGCGCCGGACCGGGCGCAGATCACGGCGGCGCTGAAGGCGGAGATCGACCGCAAGGGTCTGAAAGGTCTCCGCTGGGGCGAGCGCGCGTCGGGCCTGCGCGCGCGACTGGCGTTCCTGGCCGGTCTGGAGGAGGGCTGGCCCGATGCGACGGAGCAAGGCCTGTTCGACGCGCGCGAAACGTGGCTGTGGCCCCTGCTCGACGACGTTCAGAGCGTGGAGGCGGTGTCCGACGCCGGGTTGGAGCAGGGGTTGCGCGCGCTCGTGCCGTGGGACCGACGGCGCGATCTGGAGCGGCTGGCGCCCGCTCGGCTCGAAACGCCGCTGGGCTCAGCGGCCATCGACTACACCGCCGAGGGTGGGCCTCGCGTGGACATCCGGGTCCAAGAAATGTTCGGCGTGACGACGCACCCCACGGTCGGCGGCGGTCGCGTGCCGCTGATGCTGGCGCTGCTGTCGCCCGCGCGGCGGCCGGTGCAGGTGACGAAGGACCTTCCGGGCTTCTGGACCGGTTCGTGGAGCGCGGTCCGCGCCGAGATGCGGGGCCGCTATCCCCGCCACCCCTGGCCGGAAGACCCGTCGAAGGCGGAGGCGACGACCCGGGCCAAGCCGCGAGGGACGTGAGCGGGCCCTGCGACTCCGCGCCCCATCGCGGGCGACGACGTCCGCGCGTTCAAGCGGAGCAGGAGGGCGGATGACGAACGCGCTGAGACTGGTGCTGGGCGACCAGCTGTCGGATGGGCTTTCGGCGCTGGCCGATGTGGATCCCGAACGCGACGTCGTTCTGATGGCCGAGGTGTGGGACGAGGCCACCTATGTGCGGCACCACAAGCAGAAGATCGCCCTGGTCTTCGCCGCGATGCGCAAGTTCGCGGCGCGGCTGGAAGGGCGCGGGGTGCGGGTTCGGTACGTCCGGATCGACGACCCTGAGAGCCCGGGTTCGATCCCCGGCGAGCTGACGCGGGCGGTCGCGGCGCTGCGGCCGGAACGCGTGGTGATGACCGAATGCGGCGAGTGGCGGTTGGCCGAGGCGCTGAAATCCTGGGCGGCCGACGCGGGCGTGCCGGTGGAGGTCCGAGAAGATCGTCGCTTCATCTGCTCGCACGACCGGTTTCGGCGCTGGGCGGCGGACAAGAAGCAGCTGCGGATGGAGTTCTTCTATCGCGAGATGCGGCGCGAGACCGGCCTGTTGATGGACGGCGAGGAGCCGGTCGGAGGGCGCTGGAACTTCGACGCGGAAAACCGGAAGAAGCTGCCGAAAGGAATGGCGCCGCCGGGACGGAAGCGGTTTCCGCCCGATGCCGTGACGCGCGAGGCGATGGCGGACGTCGAGCGGCTGTTCCCCGAGCATTTCGGCTCGCTGGACGCGTTCGACTGGCCGACGACGGCGGAGGAGGCGGAGGTCGCGCTGGAGCACTTCCTGCGCGACTGCCTGCCGGGCTTCGGGGACTGGCAGGACGCCATGAAGGACGGGGCGTCGTGGATGTGGCATTCGCTGACGTCGACCTCGATCAACCTGGGACTGCTCGACCCGCTCGACGTCTGTCGCCGTGCGGAAGCCGAGTTCGTCGCCGGGCGCGCGCCGTTGAACGCCGTGGAGGGCTTCATCCGCCAGATCCTCGGCTGGCGCGAGTTCGTGCGCGGCATCTATTGGTTGAAGGTCCCGGAGTACCGGGCACGCAACTTCCTGGACGCCGACCGGACCCTGCCGTGGTTCTACTGGTCGGGCGAGACGGACATGACCTGCGTCGCCGACGTGGTGGGCCGCACGCGCGACCACGCCTATGCCCATCACATCGAGCGGCTGATGGTGACGGGCAACCTGGCCATGCTTCTGGGGGTGCATCCGGATGAGGTCGACGACTGGTACATGGTCGTCTTCGCGGACGCCTATGAGTGGGTCGAAATGCCGAACACCCGCGGCATGGCGACCTTCGCCGACGGCGGCATCGTGGGGTCCAAGCCGTACGCCGCGTCGGGGGCCTACATCGACCGCATGAGCGACTGGTGCGGGGGCTGCCGCTATGACGTGAAGGCCAAGTCGGGGGAGGTCGCGTGCCCGTTCAATCGGCTCTACTGGGGCTTTCTGGAGCGGAACCGAAAGCGCCTGCGAGACAACGTCCGGCTGGCGATGCCGTACCGCACGCTCGACGGCTGGAGCGCCGAGCGGCGGCGTGAGGTGGTGGAGGAGGCGGAAGCGTGTCGGCGCGCGCTGGGGGTTCTGCCGAAGCAGATTGACGATTAGGGTTGGGGCTCGGTCTCAGTCCAGCACTCCCGCAACGAAACTTTCGTCGCTTCCCACCAGGCGGCAAGGGCGGAATTCATGTTCCCACTCATTTCCAAGGACACGACAGCGTCATTCACGTCGCGGGCGTACTGCTGGCGCAGCGTGTGATCCGCCCCGTCGGGCGCCGGCGGCGCCACCGATCGACCGCGGCCGGGGACCGCGGGGCTGGGACCGACCAAGGTCTCGAGACCGTGCAGAACGTCGGCCATTCCGGTGCAAGTCCTGGAGTCCGCCCACAGGACGCCGCGCTCATTGGGCAACGACCACCAAGTCCGACGGATCACCCAGTGAACGCTCGCATCGGGACCGGTCCTCGCCCCGATCGCATAGAAGCCGCTCACGGACCAGTGGCGCTCCAGAGCATAGCGGTGGGTGAAGATCAGGAAGGGACGCTGGCCGGCGTGCTGTACGGTTTGAGCCGCAGCATCGACCTCCTCGAACGTCTGACTTGATGCAGACCCTGCGATCAGCGAGATCGCCAGAACGGGGCTCAGCAGCATGACGTTGCGCGTCATAAACCCTCCGTCGCCGCATAGATCATGACTCCCGTGGCCACCGACAGGTTCAGGCTGTCTGCGCGGCCGCGCATGGGTATCTTGGCGTTGACGTCGCAGGCGGCGGCGAGGCGGTCGGTCAGGCCGGCCTGTTCGTTGCCCATCAGGATCAGGGCGGGTCGGGTCAGGGCGGCGGCGCGGTGATCGACGGTCGCGTCCAGACGGGTGCCGACGACGGCGCCTGGCCAGGCGACGCGCCAGGCCAGGAACTCCTCCACCGTCGCCTTCGAGATCGAGACGGCGAAGATCGAGCCCATGGTGGCGCGCACGGCCTCGGTCGAGAAGGGATCGACGCAGTCGCCGATCAGGATCACCCCGCCGCACCCCGCCGCGTCGGCGGTGCGGATGATAGTGCCCAGATTGCCGGGATCGCGCACCTGCTCCAGGGCCACCCAGCACGGCGCGCTCTCGGGCCGGATTTCGGTCAGCGGACAGTATTCTTGATCGAAGACGGCCAGCACGGTCTGCGGGTTCTCGCGGCGGCTTATCTTTTCAAGGATGGCGTGGGTGACGACCACCACCTCGCCGCCGGCCTTGGTGGTCTCCGCGCGTGCGCGATCCAGCAGCGGGTGCGGTCGAGCGTCCTGGCCGACCAGAAGCAGGCGCGGGGCGCGGCCCAGGTCGAGGGCCTCGCCGATGAATTTCAGCCCTTCGGCCAGGAAGCGTCCGGTCTGCTGGCGCTCCTTGCGCATGTGCAGGGCGCGCACGGCCTTGACCGTCTCGTTCGTCAGACTGGTGATCAGCCGCTCTCTCACGCCGTCCACCGCGAAAAGAAGCTGAGACCGATGGAGCGACCGGCGGGGTCGGCCTCGCCCAGCGCCAGTTCGCCCCAGTCGACCGTTCCGGACCGGCCCGTCAGCGCGTCGGCGGTCAGATGCGCCAGAGACAGGCCGGAGATGCGCGCGGCGTAAGCATTGAGCAGCAGGAAATCGGCGTCGTCGGCCAACAGCTGAGCGCAGTCGGCCATCAGGCCGGGCAGGTCTTCGAACAGGCGCCAGACCTCGCCCGTCGGCCCGCGTCCGTACTTGGGCGGGTCCAGAATGATCCCGTGATACTTCGACCCGCGCCGGACCTCCCGCGCCACATACTTCCGCGCGTCGTCGACGATCCACCGGACGGGCGCGTCGGACAGGCCGGAGAGTTCCGCGTTCTCGCGCGCCCAGCCCACGGACTTCTTGGAGGCGTCGACGTGCGTGACCTCGGCCCCCGCGGCGGCGCAGACCAGACTAGCGACGCCCGTGTAGCCGAACAGGTTCAGGATGCGGGGGCTGCCGAGCTGACGGACGCGCGCGTCCAGCCACCCCCAGTTGGCGGCCTGTTCGGGAAATACGGCCAGGTGGCGGAAGGCGGTCAGCCGGGCGGTGAAGCTGACGTCGTGCCACGACATGACGAAGGGGTCGATCGCGGCGCGTTTGAAGCGCCAGCGGCCCTCATCGTCGTCGCCCTGGGGGTCGAAGACGGCGTCGGCGCGGTCGAAGTGCACGGGATCGCGGGGCGCCCAGAAGCACTGGGGTTCGGGCCGGACCACCGAGATGCGGCCGTAGCGTTCCAGCTTTCTGCCGTCTCCGCAGTCCAGCAGGCCGAAGTCGTCCCATGGGCGGGTGACGAGCGTGGTGGGATCGGCGGCGAGGACGGGCGTCATGCGCCGCTGATAGGCCGGACAGCCGGGCGCGGTCCAGCGTCGGGCGGGCCGTCGGGCAAGTGCGGGGTCTTGTCCCAGGCGAACGGCTCGGTCGCCAGCCGCCACACCGCGTGAACGAACGCGATGGACAGCAGCGACCAGTAGGCGGGCGCCTCGATCATGTCGCGCACGCCATAGCGAAGGCCGGCGCGCTGGGCGCCGATGCCGGCACTGAGCCAGGCGCAGACAACGCCCCCGGCCAGCACCGCCATGGCCGTCGGCGGCGTCGCGGGCAGCAGGCCATAGGCGGCGGCCGCCAGCACCGAGGCCGCGACCCAGGCGACCGACGGCAGATGCGCCGCCGCCGACGCCAGGGCCATGCCGAGCGTCATCGTCAGGCTGAGCGCGCCACGCGCGCCCAGCCGCCACGGCCGACGGGTGTGGACGCCCCATGTCTGCATGAACCCCTTCATCCAGCGGTTTCGCTGGGGCAGCCAGGCGCCGAGGTCGCCGGGGGGCGTTTCCAGCGTCGGGCTGGCGATCACCTCCATGCGCCACCCGGCGGAATGAAGCCGAAAGCCAAGGTCGGCGTCTTCGGTGACGTTGTGAGCGTCCCAGCCGCCAAGGCGACGCAGGACGTCGACGCGGAAATGATTGCTGGTTCCACCCAGCGGAAAAGGCAGATTGAGCCGCGCGAGGCCGGGCAGGGTGACTTCGAAGAGGGCCGCGTATTCGAGCGCGAATTGGCGGTCCAGGAAGGGAGACCGCGTGGCGCCCAGTCGGACGGGCCGCAGCGGCGCCTGCAGGCATCCCAGATCGCCGCGCGCGTCGGCCGCGAACCGCGCCGCCGCCTCGCGCAGCTGTGCAGGATGCGGCCGATCCTCGGCGTCGTATACGGTGACGAGCTCCGCGCGCGTGTGCTGCAGGCCGTAGTTGAGCGCGCGCGGCTTGGTCTGGGGGCGACCCGGCGGCACGACCAGAATGCGGAGCCAGTCGGGCCGGGACGCCGCCTCCAGCGCCGCCAGGGTCCGCAAGTCGTGTGATTCCAGCAGCAGGAAGCCCTCGAGCCGGTCTCCCGGGTAGTCCAGCGCGGCCATCGCGGCCATCAGCTGGGGCACGATGTCGGCCTCGTCGTGCAGGGCGATCAGAACGGCGTAGGCGGGAAGGTCGTCATCGGGGACCGGCTCCGGCCGCGCCGCGCCGCGAAGGCTGACCACGACCAGAAGTATCCGCCAGGCCGCGCCCGCGCCGAACGCCAGCAGACCCACGCCGACCAGGATTGACGCAAGAAGTCCGGGCCGAACGAGCAGCAGAGTTCCGACGCCGAGCGCCAGACCCGTGACGACGACCGCCTGGAATGTCGACAAGGCGCGCATGCGGGCGCTGTCGCGCGCGTCCAGCGCGACGTCGTGCGGCGTGCGTCGTTCGCCGTCGGCGCCCACAGCTGCGTCTCCCCCATCCCAGATGACAGGGGTAGGCGGGGGCGCGGGGTCCGGCAAGCCCGCGCCGGTTGTCTGGGCGGGGCGAAAGCCGCTATGTCGGGCCACGCCGTCCGGAGTTCCGTCTTGTCCGTCGCCGCCGCCCAGGCTTCCCGCGCGCCCCGCAAGCCGAAAGGCGGAGGCCATGAGCGTCGCGGCGAAATCCTGTCGGCCGCGGAGCGCGTCTTCGTCGAGCATGGCTATGAAGGCGCGACGATCCGCAAGATCGCCGACGAAGTGGGCCTGTCGTCGACCGCGCTGTACCTGCATTTTTCGGACAAGGCGGAAATCCTGCACGAAATCTGTCGGGAAGCTTTCCAGGCCCTGACGGCGGCGAACGCCCGGGTGATCGCCGAACCCGCGCCGCCGGTGCGTCGCCTGCGCAAGATGATCCAGGCCTACGTCGACTTCGGCTTCGAGAACCCCAACGCCTATCGCCTGATCTACCTGACGCGACCCGCCGAAGCCGCGGGCGGCGCGCAGACCGCGGCGCAGGAGGTCGGGGCGAGTCTGTTCCGGAACTTCGAAGCCGTGGTCGAGGAGGCGGCCGCGGCCGGACAGCTGAAGCGCGGCGTGCGCGAGACGGCCCAGGCCCTGTGGGCCGGCGGGCATGGCGTGGTGTCGTTGATGATCACCAAACCGTATTTCGACTGGGCCCCCCGCGATCAGCTGACGGAGACGGTTCTCGACGGGCTGTTCGACGGCCTGTTCCGCGAATGATCCGGTCGATCGTGGCCGGCGCGGTCGCGCTCGTGCTGTGTGGGTGCTCCCTCCGCCCGGCTGCGGACGACGGCGCGCTGCGGGTGATGTCGCTGGACGGGTGCGCGGATCAGTACGTGCTGGCGATGGTCCCCGACGCGGAACTGGCGCTGTCCCCGCGCGCGGACGACGCCGACAGCTTCCTGGCCGAGGCGGCGAGGGGGCATCGGCAGGTCAGGCCGACGCTGGAGGCCGCGGTGGGCTTTCAGCCGGACGTGGTGGTGCGGCAGTGGGGCGGGGACGCGCGGCTGATCGCGGCGCTGAAGGCGCGCGGAGTCCGGATCGTGGAGGTGGGCGACGCCTCGGACTTCGATCAGATTCGGGCCAACGTCCTGCGGGTCGCCGAGGAGCTGGCGCGTCCCGACGTGGGCCGTCGACTGGTCGCCGGGATGGACGCGCGGCTGGAGCGCGCGGCGCGGCGGGAATCGGAGGGCGCGCCGGCCCTGTATCTGACCGCTTCGGGATGGACGGCGGGGCCGGACACGCTGGTGGACGCGGTGTTGCGCGCCGGCGGCGCCCGCAACGCGACCACGACGCCGGGCTTCGGCCCTGTCGGGCTTGAGACGCTCGCTCTGGATCCGCCCCGACGCTTCGTCCTGAGCTTTTTCGACCGCCCGGGTTCGGATCGACACGGGGTCGGGCGCCACGAGGTCGTGCGGCGGGCCGTTTCCGCAGGAGACGCGGTCGAGGCGCCGGCGGCGCTGCTGTCCTGTCCGGCCTGGTTCACGGCCCAAGCCGCCGAAAGGGTCGCAGGGTGACGGGTCAGGCGCGCCTGAACGCGACGCTGGGTCTGGCGTGCGTCCTCGTTCTCGCCCTTGCCGTCGCATTTGGCGAGACGACGCTGACGGCCGGCCAATGGCGAGAGGGCTTCCTCGATCCGGCGTCAGGCCCGGCGGACGTTCTGTGGCGCATCCGGGCGCCCCGGGCGGTCTGCGCGCTGCTGGTCGGCGGGGCGCTGGGGCTGGGCGGCGCGGTGATGCAGGGGCTGTTGCGCAATCCGCTGGCCGAACCGGGCGTTCTGGGCGTTTCGGCGAGCGGAGGATCGGCGGCGGCGCTCGCGATCGTTCTCGGACTTACGGCGATGCCCGGCGCGGTTGAACTGGCCGCCGTGGCGGGCGCGGGCGCGGCGGCCTTGGCTCTGTTGGCGTTCGCCGCGCGCGTGCGCTCCGCCGCCGGGTTGATCCTGTTCGGCGTGGCGCTGTCGGCGCTGGGCGGGGCCGGGACGGCCCTGATCTTCAACTTCGCGCCCTCGCCTCTGGCCGCCGCGGAAGTGATGGCCTGGCTGATGGGATCGGTGGAGAACCGGGGCTGGGCCGAGGTGGCCTGGATCGCGGCGCCGACGGCGGCGGCGGCGCTGCTGGCGCACCGCTGCGGGCCCGGCCTGCGCGCGCTGTCGCTGGGCGAGGAAACGGCGCGGACGCTGGGACTGCGGATGGAGCGGTTGAGATCGACCGCCCTGGTCTGCGCCTCGCTGGCGGCGGGCGCGGCCGTGGCGGTGGCGGGCGCGATCGGCTTCGTGGGCTTGGTGGCGCCGCATCTTGTGCGCCGCTTCGTGCGCGACGACCCCGCGCGGCTGTGGCTGCCGTCGGCGCTGGCCGGGGGGCTGATCCTGATGGTCGCGGACCTGGCGGTGCGCGTCATCCCGACCGAGCAGGAACTGAAGCTGGGCGCGCTGACCGCGCTGGTCGGCGCGCCGCTGTTCGCCCTGATCGCGGGCCGCGCCGCGCGGAGCTGGCGGTCGTGAGCGCGCTGGCCCTGATCGGAGCCGGGGTGGCCTTGGCGGGACGGACGGTGCTCGACGGCGTCGATCTGATCGTCCGGCGAGGCGAACTGGTCGCCCTGTGCGGGCCGAACGGGGCCGGAAAGTCGACGGCGATCCGGGCGCTGGCCGGTCTGGTCGACGTGCTCGGCGGCCGCGCAGAGCTGGGCGGCGCCGACGTCGCGACCCTGGACGCCGTCGTTCGGGCGGAACGCGTCGCCTATCTCGCGCAGGATCGTTCAGTGGCCTGGAACCTGCCCGCCGGGCAGGTGGCCGCTCTGGGATCGAGGCCGCAGGAGGCTGCGCGGGTTCAGGCCGCACTGGACGAGATGCAGGTCGGCAGGCTGGCGGATCGCGGCATCAACGATCTGTCGGGCGGCGAGCGGGCGCGCGTGCTGATCGCGCGAGCGCTGGCCCAGCCCGCCGACGCCTTGCTGGCCGACGAGCCGACGGCGGGGCTGGATCCGGACGGTCAGCTGCTGGTCATGGAGCGGCTGCGGGCGCGTGCCGCTTCCGGCCAGGCGGTTCTGGTCAGCCTGCACGACCTCGACCTGGCGGTGCGGTTCGCCGACCGCATCGTCGTGCTGGACGCGGGACGGGTCGTCGCCGACGGCGCGCCAAGGGTCGCGCTGTCGGACCGAGTGCTGGCCGACGTCTTCGGCGTGGCCGCCACGTGGAGCGACGGACGGCCGCGCTTCGACCGGCTGAGCGTCAGGGCATGAGCTGGTCGTAGGGGATCGGTCCCGACCCGGCGCCCAACGCAAGATCCGCCGACAGCGTCAGGGGCGCCGAGCCGCCGCCGAGGCGGGCCTTGTAAACGCTCATGTTCTCCATGACCCGCATCATGTAGTTGCGAGTTTCGGTGAACGGCGCGCACTCGATGAAGTCCACCGGATCGACCTGGCGGCCGCGGGGATCGCCGCAGCGCGCGATCCACTGCGGCGGGCGGGCGGGGCCGGCGTTGTATCCGACGGTGGCCAGCAGCATCGACCCGCCGAACTGGCTGGTCAGTTCCGCCAGGTGATAGCTGCCCAACTGCATGTTGTAGTCCGGGTCCCACAGGCGGTCCGCCGAGTAGGGCAGGCCCAGACGGCGCGCCACGCCCGCGGCGGTGGAAGGCAGGAACTGCATCATGCCGCGCGCGTCCGCTCCGGAGCGGGCCATGGGGTCGAAACTTGATTCCTGGCGCGTGATGGCCAGGGTGAAGGGGAGAGGCGCCGCGCCGGGGACCTGCGGCGGGATCCGGATCGGATACTGGCGATCGGGCAGCAGGAAGCCGCGCTGGCTGGCGGCGCGGCCGACCATCATCGACCCGAAGCGGTCGCCGTAAGCCAGAACCATGTCCATCAGTTGGGCCAGATCCGTCGCCTGGGGCAGGCGATCGTCCAGGTGATAGGCGAAGACGCGCATCAGTCCCTGCTCGCCCACCTCGCCCAGAATCCGCGTGGCGCGCACGACCTCGTCGGCGTTGAAGCGCTCACGGTCGCCGTCGGTGATCGCCGGATCGGCGGGCAGGGTCAGCATGGTCATGCCGGCCTCCTCGGCGGCCAGTTGGCCGTAGAAGGTCTGAATGTGCCGGGCGCCCGCCTGGTAGAAGTCGCGCGCGCCCGCCGCATCTCCCTGGGCCTCGGCGGCGCGACCGAGCCAGTAGAGGGCTCGACCCTGCGTGATCGGGGTGGAGGAATACGAGCGCAGCGCCTCGAAATGCCGGGCGGCGCGCGAGGGGTCGTTCAGCTTGGTCAGGGCGACCCAGCCGGCCCAGAATTCCGCGTCGACCTTGCGTTCGCCGGCGGGGAAGCCGTGGCCCGCCATGGCCGCGTAGGCGCCGTTCCAGTCGTTCCGCTGCAGCGCGTCGAGGAACCAGTTGCGCCGTTCGGTCCACAGCGCGTCCTGGCCGGCCTCGTGGGCCGGCGCGGAGGGCAGGGCGGACAGCAGAGCGAACCCCTCGGACTGGCGGCCCTGCGCGCGCAGCAGGCGCACGCGCTCCAGCACGACGGCGGGATGCGAGGCCTGCGAGGGGCTGAGGCCCGCCACGACGGCGTCGGGCGCATAGGCGGTGCGCAGCGACATCACCGCCGTGCCGATCGCCCTGCGGTCGGCGGAAACGACGTCCATCATCGCGCGCGTCGCGGGTCCGTGCGGGCCGAGCAGCAGCATGTCGAAGCGCTTGTCGTGGTCGGCGGTCGTCAGCACCTGTCCCCAGCGCGTCAGGGCACGCGCCTGGACGTCGGCCTCGAACGACTGCTCGGTCCACCAGCGCCGCGCCAGCGCGACGGCCTCCTGCTCGCGGCCCGAGGCGGACAGGGCGTCGGCCAGGGCATATGCGCCGGCGGCTGTCAGCGGTTCCTTGCCGTCGAAGAAGGCGATCACCGTCTGCGGGGCCGCATAGGCGGCGACCAGCGCCTTCTCCGCATCGGCGCGGTGCGACTCGTAGCGCGGCCAGGCGGCGAACTGGCCGTCGGCCTGCGAAAGTTCGGCGAAGCTCATGTTCGCGCCGGAGACGTCCATAATCGCCCACTCGATCAGCTTGCGCGCCGTCGGATCGACCATCTGGGCCGCCAGCGACCGCGCGCCCGCGACGTCCCGATTGCGCGCGGCGGCCAGCGCCTGGGGGAAGATGACCGCGTCGGCGGCGGTCAGGACGCGGGTCTGCGGGGCGTAGGGGACCTCCTGCACCGGCGTGACCGCGGCGGCGATCTTTTCCGGGGCGGGCGCGAAGACGGCCGTCACGGCCGCCAGCATCGTGGCGAAGAAGTTCTGGATCATGCGTCTCCGGACCGGGTTGCGACCGCGATGGCCCATCCCTAAACCTTCGTGTGAATTGGACGGCGGCGCACGCCGCGCCCCCTGACAGGACCCATCGTCACCATGACCGCCCCCTTGTTCAAGGGCGTGATCCCCGCCTTGATCACACCTCTTCGTGACGGAAGCGTGGATGAAGCCGCCTTCGTCGCCCTCCTGGAACGCCAGATCGCCGCCGGCGTGCACGGCGTCGTGCCCATGGGCACGACCGGCGAAAGCGCGACGTTGACGCTGGACGAGCACAAGCGCGTGGTCGAGCTGTGCGTTGAAAAAGCCGCCGGACGCGTCCGTGTCATCGCGGGCGCCGGTTCCCCGTCCACCGACAAGGCGATCGAGCTGGTGCGCTTCGCAAAGACCGTCGGCGCGGACGGGGCGCTGGTCGTAACGCCCTACTACAACCGCCCGTCGCAGGCGGGCCTGCAGGCGCACTTCGAGGCGATCGCCGAGGCGGTTCAGCTGCCCGTGCTGCTGTACAACGTGCCCGGGCGCACGGGCGTGGACCTGTCGGACGACGTGACGATCGCCTTGGCCAAGCATCCCAACGTGGTGGGCATCAAGGACGCCACCGGCGACATGGGCCGGGTCAGCCGCATGCGCGCCGAGATCGGCGAGGGCTTCGCCTTGATCAGCGGCGACGACCCCAGCTTCATGGGATATCTGGCGCACGGCGGGCACGGCGTGATCTCCGTCACCGCCAACGTCGCGCCGGAGGGCATGGTCGCACTGTACGACGCGATTCAGCGGGGGGACCTGGAGTCCGCTCGGCTGTGGCAGGATCGCCTGATCAGCCTGCACAAGGCGTTGTTCCTGGACAACTCGCCGTCGCCGACGAAGTACGCCCTGTCCAGGCTGGGACTGTGCGGCGAGGACGTGCGCCTGCCGCTCGCGCCGACGAACGACGCCGCGCGCCCGATCATCGATCGCGCCATGGCGGCGGCGGGCGTGGCCTGATGGCGGACAAGACGTCCCAGGCCAAGACCCTGGCGGAGAACCGGCGAGCGCGCTTCGACTATTTCCTGGAGGACTTCACCGAGGCCGGCATCCAGTTGCTGGGGACCGAGATCAAGTCGCTTCGGGAGGGTCGGGCCAACATCGCCGAAAGCTACGTCGCGCCCGAGGGCCGCGAACTGGTCCTGATCAACGCCGACATTCCGCCCTACAAGCAGGCGGCGCGCTTCAATCACGAGCCGCGGCGGCACAGGAAGCTGTTGCTGCACAGAAAGCAGATCGACCGCATGATCGGCGCCGTTCAGCGCGACGGCCAAACCATCATACCTGTGCGCCTGTATCTGAACGACGCCGGCAAGGCCAAGATCGAGATCGCCCTGGCCAAGGGCAAGAAGCTGCACGACAAGCGCGAGGCCCAAGCCGATCGCGACTGGGCGCGGGACAAGGCGCGCCTTCTGCGTGATCGCGGCTGAAGCGTCCTAAGAGAGCGGCTGAGCGTCGAGAACGCCGTCCATCACCGCGGTGCTGGTGTGTCCGTACCAGCCGAGCGAGGGGCTGACGAACTTGTCCGCCGCCGCGCCCACGGACGCCACGACGACGCATCCGATGACGACCCACAGGGCGCCGCGACGCTCGGTGGTGCTGAAGACTTCGTTGGACTTGCGCATGGGAACCTCCTCCTGTGGCGAAAACGCAGGCTCCCGTGCGCGGTTGCAGGAGACGGCGTCCCGGGGAATCGCAACGCGATTCGCGTGGCGGGCGTGCAACAGAGGTCCCATCAGGCCGCCCGCCGGCGAGGACGTCTCGCGGTGAAAACGCGACTCCGATCTGGCATGATGCGTCCATGGCAAGTTCCTCCGTCAGACATTTCGAGGGCGCGGGCGATGACCTGGAAGCGGCCGTCGTGGTGGCGATCGGGTGCAACGACCGGGGCGCGTGGACCGACTGCGCGCAGGCTCTGGACGCGGCGGTCGCGCGGTTTCGGGCCGAAGGCGTCGACGTGGTCGCCCGTTCGTCGTGGTGGCGGTCGGCGGCGTGGCCCGATCCTCACGACCCGCCGTTCCTGAACGGGGTGGCGATCGTTCGGACCGAGCTGGACGCCCATGGGCTCATGGCGGCGCTGGGCCGCATCGAGGAGGCGTTCGGCCGCCGCCGCGAACGCGCCAACGCGCCGCGCACGCTGGATCTCGATCTCGTCGCCTATGGACGGCTGGCGGGCGATCTGGACGGCCTGATCCTGCCGCACCCCCGCGCGGCCGGGCGCGGCTTCGTCATGCGGCCCCTCGCCGAAATCGCGCCGGGCTGGCGTCATCCGGTGAACGGCATGACGGCGGAGGTGCTGGCGCGCGCGCCGGAGGTCGGCGCGGACGCGCATCGGGTCTGACGCCCCGATTTCGCCTTCGCCGCGTTGCACAATCCGCCGCGAGCCGCTATTTTCCGCGGTTCTCTCCGCCGCCCGAGGATTTCATGGCCCGCGTCACCGTCGAAGACTGCATCGAGAAGGTTCCGAACCGCTTCGGCCTGGTTCTGCTGGCCGGCCATCGCGCCCGCAACATCGCCAACGGCGCGCCGCTGATGCTGGATCGCGACAACGACAAGAACCCGGTCGTCGCCCTGCGCGAACTGGCCGAGGACAAGGTGGTCCCGGACGAGCTGTCGGAAGCCATCATCACCACGCTGCAGCGCGTCGACGAGCGCACCGAGGCCGAGGACGAGGCGGAGACCGTCGCCCTGCTGGCCGAGCCGCAGCACATGAACATGGCCGAGGCCGAGCTGATCCGCGCGCTGCAGAGCGACCGCGACGGCGGCCAGGAGGAGCGCTACTGACGCCCGACGGCGACAGCGGCGTCACCATTCTTCCGGCGCGCGCCGACGCGCCGGACCTCAAGCCCGAGACGACCGACGCTGCGCCCGCGCGCAGCAAGGTCATGCGTCAGTTCGAGCTGATCGAGGCGGTCAAGGCCTACGACCCCTCGGCCGACGAGGCGCTGCTGAACCGCGCCTACGTCTATGCCATGAAGATGCACGGCTCGCAGCTGCGGGCCTCCGGCGATCCCTATTTCGCGCATCCGATCCAGGTGGCCGGGATCCTGACCGACTACCGGCTGGACACGGCCACGATCGTGACCGCCCTGCTGCACGACGTGGTCGAAGACACGTCGGCCACGCGCGACGACATCGCCGAGATGTTCGGCGAGGAGATCGCGGGCCTGGTCGAAGGCGTCACCAAGCTGAGCCGACTCGAACTGCAGGCCGAGCACACGCGCCAGGCGGAGAACCTGCGCAAGTTCATCCTGGCGATTTCCAAGGACGTGCGCGTGCTGCTGGTGAAGCTGGCGGACCGCCTGCACAACATGCGCACGCTGCAGTTCGTGAAGCCGGAGAAGCGCGAGCGCATCAGCCGCGAGACGCTGGAAGTCTATGCCCCGCTGGGCCGGTCGATCGGCATCCACTCCATCGCGCAGGAACTGGAGGAGCTGTCCTTCGAGCACCTGAACCCGGTGGCGCGGAACGCCCTGCAGCGGCGGCTGGACGCGCTTCGGCTGGAGCACGGCGCCGCGCTGGAAAAGGTCACCCGAGAGGTCGAGGCCACGCTGGCGGCGTCCGGCATCGCCGCGCGGGTCACGGGCCGGCAGAAGACGCCCTATTCGATCTGGCGCAAGCTGCAGCGGAAGTCGGTGGGCTTCTCGGCGCTGTCCGACATCTACGCCTTCCGCGTGATCGTCGACGACGACGCGGACTGCTATGCCGCGCTGGGGGTGATCCATCGCCGTTGGCCGATGGTTCCGGAGCGGTTCAAGGACTACATCTCCACTCCGAAGTCCAACAACTACCGTTCGTTGCACACCACGGTGATCGGCCCGGGCGGCCTGCGCGTCGAGATGCAGATACGGACGGAAGCCATGGACCGCGTGGCCGAGGACGGGGTGGCCGCGCACTGGGCCTACAAGAACCACGCCTACGGCTTCGACAAGGAGGCCATGGAGAAGGACGGCGGGCGCGATCCGCTGCAGAACCTGCGCCATTTGGTCCAGGTGGTCGAAAGCGGCGAGGGGCATGAGGCCAACGACGACTGGGTCGAACACGCCAAGCTGGAGATGTACCTCGACCAGGTCTTCGTCTTCACGCCCAAGGGCGGGCTGATCACGCTCCCGCGCGGCGCCATGCCGCTGGATTTCGCCTACGCCGTTCACACCGAGATCGGCGAGACGGCCGTGGGCGTGAAGATCAACGGTGAGCTGAAGCCGATGCGCACGGCGCTGAGCAACGGCGACGTCGTGGAGATCGTGCGCGGGGCCAAGCGCGAGGTGCCGGCCGACTGGCGCAGCCTGACGATCACGGGCCGCGCCCGCTCCGCCATCCGTCGCAACATCCGCACGACCGAGCGCACCGAGTATCAGAAGCTGGGCAAGGCCACGCTGGAGCAGACGTTGAGCCGCGTCGGCAAGACTCTGGCCGACGTCGCTCTGGCCCCCGCGCTGGAGACGCTGGCCATCGGCACCGAGGAGGAGCTGTTCTCCGCCCTCGGCCAGGGCAAGGTGTCGCCGGCCAAGGTGGCCGAGACGCTGTTCCCGGCGCTGAAGGGGACGGTGAAGTCGGTGAAGGCGCGCAAGCGCATCAACGACGAGGAGGCGCGCCTGTTCGTCAACGGCGGCGGACTGACGCCCGGCGTCAGCATCCATTTCGGCGCCTGTTGCTCGCCGCTGCCGGGTGACCGGATCGTCGGCATCATGGAGCCGGGGCGGGGGCTGACGGTGCACACCATCGACTGCAACCGCCTGGTCGAGGCGGCGGACGACGACACCATCTGGCAGGACCTGCAGTGGACGCCGCGCGCCGAGACGTCCGGTCTGGCGGCGACTCGTCTGCGCACCACGATCCAGAACGCGCCGGGCGTGCTGGGCGCCGTCGCCACCATGATCGGCGAGGCGGGCGGCAACATCCTGAACCTGAACATGACGCGCCGGCAGCAGGACTTTTTCGACGTCGACATCGACGTGGAGGTCCAGGACGCCCGGCACGCCACCAGCATCATGGCCGCGCTGCGGGCCAATCCGTCGGTCGACACCGTCGAACGCGTGCGCGGCTGACCTCCCACCCCGCGCTTCAAGGACCCGATGACCGAGCCGCACCCCCACACCGCCGCCCAGCTGGCGTCGCCGTCGTACCGTCTGGCCGCGCTGGACCAGGACTTTCTGCTGTCGGACGCCCTGCGCGGCGTGCGCTTTCAGCTGGAGTACGAAAAGGTCGAGAGCGCTCTCAGGACCTGGGGCGTGCGGTCGACCATCGTGGTGTTCGGCTCGGCGCGCGTGGGCGCCGACGGACAGGGACGACATTCGCACTGGTATGAGCAGGCGCGGCAGTTCGGAAAGCTGGCCTCTCAGCGGGGCGGCGCGATCAAGGGCGAGGTGGGTCAGCCCCGCGACAACGTGATCGCGACCGGCGGCGGCCCCGGCATCATGCAGGCCGCCAATCAGGGCGCCTTCGAAGCCGGAGCGCCCACCATCGGCTTCAACATCACCCTGCCGCACGAGCAGTATCCGAACCCGTGGACGACGCCCGAGCTGACGTTCCAGTTCCACTACTTCGCCATGCGCAAGATGCACCTGGCGATGCGGGCCAATGCGCTGGTGGTGTTCCCGGGCGGCTTCGGCACGTTGGACGAGCTGTTCGAAATCCTGACGCTGCGCCAGACCGGCAAGGCGCCCAGCATTCCGATCGTGCTGTTCGACCGGGCCTATTGGCAGGGCGTGATCAATTTCGACGTCCTGATCGAGCACGGCATGGTCAAGGCGCAGGACATGCAGCTGTTCTCCTATGCGGACGATGCGGAGGAGGTGTGGTCGTGCCTGCTTGAGGGCGGCCTCAAGCCGCACGAAAGCATCGAGAAGCCGGCATTGCCGCACACCAAGGTCAAGGCTAATCGGGGGGCATGACCTCCGACGACGTTCTGAACGAGTTCCGCGCCGCGGGCGCGCTGCGCGAGGGTCATTTCGTGCTCTCGTCCGGTCTGCACAGCCCGGTTTTCCTCCAGAAGAACCTCGTCTTCATGGACGCCGAGCGCTGCGCCAGGCTGTGCAGGGCGCTGGCCGAGAAGATCACGGCCGCCGTCGGGCCGGTCGACGTCGCCATCTCGCCAGCCGTCGGGGGGATCATTCCAGGCTATGAGACGGCGCGCTGGCTCAAGGTCCCGTCGATGTACGTCGAGCGCGAGGGCGGCGAGTTCAGGCTGCGCCGCGGCTTCCACGTCGAGTCGGGCCAGAAGGTCGTGATGGTCGAGGACATCGTGACGACGGGCCTCAGCTCGCGCGAATGCATTGCGGCGATCCGGGCGGCTGGCGGCGACGTGGTCGCTGCGGCGTGCGTCGTCGATCGTTCGGGCGGCCGGGCGGACGTGGGCGTGCCGCTGGTCGCGTTGGCGACGCTGGACGTGCCGGCCTATCCGGCCGACGCCCTTCCGCCGGAGCTGACCGCCCTGCCGGTCGAGGATCCAGGCAGCCGGCGCCTGGCGAAATAGGGGTTCGCGGATGGCGGTGCGGGTCAGGCTGGGCGTCAACATCGATCACGTGGCGACGGTGCGCAACGCGCGAGGCGGCGCGCATCCCGATCCTGTCCGAGCGGCGCGAGAGGCGCTGGACGCCGGCGCCGACGGCATCACGGCGCACCTGCGCGAGGATCGCCGTCACATCACCGACGCCGACATCGCGGCGCTGAGCGACCTCTGCGCCGCGGCCCGCAAGCCGCTGAACCTGGAAATGGCCGTCACCGACGAGATGCTGGCCATCGCGCTGCGTCACCGGCCTCACGCCGCCTGTCTGGTGCCGGAGCGCCGGGAGGAGGTGACCACGGAAGGCGGCCTGGCCGTCGCCGGGCATGAGGCGCGGATCGCCCCGGTCGTGAAGGCCCTGTCGGACGCCGGCGTCCGGCCGTCGCTGTTCATCGAGCCCAGCCCCGCGCAGGTCGACGCCGCCCACGCCGTGGGCGCCCAGGTGATCGAGTTGCACACGGGTCGATACTGCCATTTGTCGGGCGATGACCGCTTGGCGGAATTGGAGCGCCTTCGGACCGCTGCGGCCCGCGCGGCGGGACTTGGCCTGGAAGTCCACGCCGGGCACGGGCTGGACTACGAGACCGCCGCCCAGATGCTGGCGATCCCTGAGGTGCGGGAGTTGAACATCGGCCACTTCCTGATCGGCGAGGCGGTCTTCGTCGGTCTGGGCGCGGCCATCGCGCGGATGCGCGCGGCCATGGATGACGCGGCGTGATCGTCGGAGTGGGCGCCGACCTGTGCGACATCCGCCGCATCCAGGAGTCGTTGGACCGTTTCGGCGACCGGTTCAAACGCCGGTGCTTTACCGAGCTGGAGCGCACGCGCTCGGACCGGAAGCCCGACGCGGCGTGGAGCTACGCCAAGCGCTTCGCGGCCAAGGAAGCCTGCGCCAAGGCGCTGGGCACGGGAATGCGGCGCGACGTCTATTGGAAGGACATGGGGGTGGTGAACCGACCCTCGGGCCAGCCGACGCTGTCGCTGACGGGACCGGCGGCCGACCATCTGAGGCGCCTGACGCCGCCGGGGCATGAGGCGGTGATCCACCTGACGCTCAGCGACGAACACCCGTATGCGCTCGCCTTCGTGGTGATCGAGGCCTTGCCCGTCACAAAATGAGACTATACGCCTGCGACGCCAGTCAAGCTCGCCGCAGCGCGGGTGGGGGACCCTCGACATGACCGAAGCCGACAAGCCGCACGATCACGACGCCGACGCGCATCATCCGGCCGCCGATCCGCACCCCGCGCCCACCGACGCCGGGCACGGCTCCGCCGACGGTCACGCGCACGAGGTCGAGGCGGTTTCGGACGGCCACGACGGTCACGCCCATGACGCCCACGCCCACGACGATCACCCTCACGACGCCCACGATAACGCCGCCGACCCCGCGCATGTCGAGCCGGCGCATCCGCCGGCGGACGATCATGCGCATTCGGTCGAGGCCGTGGCGGACGGCCATGAGCACGACGCGCATGAACATCCGGCCGAGCCGGAGCCCGTCATCGCGCCGGCCGAACCCGTCGTGGCGGCCGCCGCCACGCCCCGCGTCGACGCGGCGTCGCCCATCTGGAGCGATCACGGCGACGCACGGGACCACGCCGACCCCGCGCCCGTCTATGCGCCCCGCAAGGAGAAGAAGTCGAAGTCGGGCGGCGGCGGCAATGAGTTCGTCGAAATCCTGAAGACCGTCTTCTTCGCCCTGCTGATCGCGGTCGTGCTGCGGATCGTGCTGTTCCAGCCGTTCACGATCCCGTCGGCGTCGATGGAGCCGAACCTCTACGAGGGGGACTACATCGTCGTGTCGAAGTGGTCGTACGGCTATTCCAAGCACGCGATCCCGTTCAGCCCGCCGATCTTCGAGGGTCGCCTGATGAACAAGGCGCCGGAGCGCGGCGACATCGTGGTGTTCAAGTTGCCCCGCGACGACAAGACGGACTACATCAAGCGCGTCATCGGCCTGCCGGGCGACCGGATCCAGATGATCGGCGGCAAGCTGCACATCAACGGCGAGCCGGTGAAGGACGTGATCCTGGGCGAAAACACCCTGGGCGAGACCTTCGGCTCGAGGCCCGCGACCGAGATGCGCGAGACCCTGCCCAACGGCCGGACCTTCACGGTCCAGGACTTCGGACCCAACGGAATGCTGGACGAGACGCCGGTGTTCGAGGTGCCCGAGGGCCACTATTTCATGATGGGCGACAACCGCGACAACTCGATCGACAGCCGCGACCAGACCTCGCAGGGCGTCGGCCTGGTGCCCGAGGAGAACCTGATCGGCAAGGCCGAGATCATCCTGTTCTCGTGGTCGCCGGGCGCCTCGCTGTTCAATCCGATCAGCTGGTTCAGCAAGGTGCGCTTCAGCCGGTTCTTCACGGACCTTGACTGACGCGGGCGGCAACCGGCGCGCCCAGGCGGTCCGTGACCTGACGGCGCGCCTCGGTCACGACTTCGCGCGCCCGGAGCTGCTGGAGACCGCGCTGACCCACGCCAGCGTGGGGGAGGGGGCCGAGCGCGACGCTCGGGGTCGGCCCTTCGTGCACAATCAGCGGCAGGAGTTCCTGGGCGACCGGGTCCTGGGCCTGCTGACCGCCGAGCGGCTGATGCGCGATCACCCCGACGCGGACGAGGGCGAGATGTCGTCGCGTCTGCACGCCCTGGTCGACAAGGCCGCCTGCGCGCGCGCCGCCGAGCGGCTGGGCGTCGGCCCGGCCATGCGGCTGTCGGGCGGCGAGGCGAAGCAGGGCGGTCGTCGCCGCGAGGGCGTGCTGGGCGACGCCATGGAGGCGATCCTGGCGGCGGTCTATCTGGACGGCGGCCTGGACGCGGCGCGGACGGTGTTCGAACGTGCCTGGGCCGAGGAACTGGCCGCCCCGGCGCCGCGCAGCCTCAGCAATCCGAAATCGGCACTTCAGGAGTGGTCGCTGGGCGGCGGACGAGGCCTGCCGGCCTATCGCATCGTCGAGCGCACGGGATCGGACCACGCCCCGACGTTCACCGTCGAAGTGGCCGTGGCGGGGCTTGCGCCCTTGACCGGGCGGGGTCGCTCGCGTCAGGAGGCGGAAAAGGCGGCGGCCGTCGCCCTGTTGTCCCGTGAAGGCGTGATTTGACCGAAGACCAGACCCAGACCCGCGCCGGCTTCGCCGCCATCATCGGCGCGCCCAACGCCGGCAAGTCCACGCTCGTGAATCGCCTTGCGGGCTCGAAGGTCTCCATCGTCACCCAGAAGGTGCAGACGACGCGGTTTCCGGTGCGCGGCATCGCCATGCACGGCGACGCCCAGATCGTGCTGGTGGACACGCCCGGCATCTTCAATCCGCGTCGCCGACTGGACCGGGCCATGGTCGCCTCGGCCTGGGGCGGGGCGGACGACGCCGACGTGGTCGTGCACCTGGTCGACGCCGCGTCGCACATCGCTTCCGAAGGCAAGGATGGGTCCGCCGCCGACCGGCGCGGCGCCGAGGACACCGAGACGATCATCAAGGCCCTGACCGAAGCGGGTCGGCAGGTGATCCTGGCGCTGAACAAGATCGACGGCATGCGGCGCGACACCCTGCTGGCGCTGGCGCAGAAGCTGGACGCGACGGGCGCCTATTCGGAGGTCTTCATGATCTCCGCCGCCACCGGCGACGGCGTGGACGATCTGAAGGCGCGCCTGGCCGAGGCCATGCCCGCCGGGCCATGGCTGTACCCCGAGGATCAGGCCGCCGACGTGCCGATGCGCGTGCTGGCGGCCGAAATCACCCGCGAAAAGGTCTATCTGCGCGTCCACGAGGAACTGCCCTATTCGGCGGCGGTGGAGACGACGGCCTTCGACGACCGGCCGGACGGGTCGGCGCGGATCGAGCAGACCATTTACGTCGAGCGCGACAGCCAGCGCCCCATCGTGCTGGGCAAGGGCGGGCAGACCCTGAAATGGATCGGCCAAAAGGCGCGCGAGGACCTGACCGAGATCCTGGGCCGGCCCGTGCACCTGTTCCTGACGGTGAAGGTCGATCCCAAGTGGCAGGACAGCCGCGCCCTCTACGCCCAGTTCGGCCTCGACTATGACGCCTAGACGGCGGGCCCGCTGGGCCGCGCCTCTGGCTGCCCTGACGCTGGGCGTGGCCGGCGTCGACGTCGGAGCGTGGTGGTGGACGTCGCGGGCCCAGCCCGCGCCCGCCGCCCAGACCGCCGCACCGCCGGAGCGTCCTCCACTGGTCGTGGTCGAGGACCTGCCTCAGTTGAAGGCGGCGCTGGACGCCGACGCGGCGCGGGGCCGGTTCAGCGGCGTCGTGCTGGTGGCCCAGGGCGACCGGATTCTGTTCCGACAGGCCTACGGCATGGCCGACAGATCGACGGGCGAGCCGATCCGGCTGGACTCGCGCTTCCGCCTGGCTTCGGTCAGCAAGCAGTTCACGGCGGCGGCGATCCTGCGGCTGCAGGACGAAGGCGTGCTGTCGATCGACGATCCGCTGTGCCGCTGGATACGGCCGTGCCCCGAGGCTTGGGCGCCGATCCGACTGCGGCACCTGCTGTCGCACACGTCGGGCGTGCCGGACCTGATGGCGCAGGCCAACTGGGGGCGTCGCCGCATCAAGCCGACGACGCTGGACGAGCTGACGACGGCGTCGGGCTTCTACCGTCTGCAGTTCGAGCCCGGAACGAAGGTCCGCTACTCCAACGCCGGCTTCAACCTGCTGGCCGCCGTGGTCGAGGCCGCGACCGGCAGCGACTTCCACACCTGGCTGCAGACCGAATTCTTCGGTCCGCTGGGGATGCACGACACCGGCTATGACGGTTCGGGCACGGTCGTCATGGGCTATGCCGATCTGGCGGGCGGCGTCACGCCCCAGCCCCAGGCCAACGTCAGCGTGGTGATGGGCGCGGGCGCTCTTTATTCGACCGCCGACGACCTGCTGATCTGGAACCGCGCCCTGCACGATGGGAAGCTGCTGACCGCCCAGAGCCACGCGGAAATGATCCGCGACCACGCTCCGGCCGACACCCCGGACGAGCGCGGCAAGCCTCGCCGCGACTGGGGTTTCGGCGTGTTCGTCAACGCCCTTGGCGAGCGCGTGACCCCGGGGTTTCCGGAGCGCGAAATCTATCACACCGGCAGTTGGTCCGGCTTCCGCAACATGGTGGTCCACGAGCCGGGTTCTGAGATCACGGTGATCGTGCTCTGCAACAACTACCATCGCCAGCGTGAGGTGCTGCTGATCAGTCAGCAGGCCTTGGCCGAGGCGCTGGGCCGGCCGTTCCCGACCGCCTTGGCGCCCTAGTTCTCGGCGGCCATCCGCGCCTGGCGGGCGGCTTCCCGTTCATTCTGCGCCTGGGGCGCGATGCCCTCCGTTCTGACCGGACCCGCTCGCACGTAGCGGCTGCAGACCGCTCCCGACGGAGAATGGCGTGTGTCCGTCATGCGCCAAGCGCTGGGCGCGATCCCATCGCGGAACAGCCGCTTGCCTCGACCCAGAAGTATCGGGAACACCATCAGGGTGATTTCGTCGATCAGATCGGCGGCGAGCAGCGCCTGGGCCAGATGCGCGCTGCCCTGGATCAGCAGGTCCCGGTCGCCGCTCGACTTCAGGGAGCGGACGGCTTCTGCAGGATCGCCGGTCAGGCGGTGGCTGTTGGCCCAGGTCAGCGGCGTCTCAGGTCCCGCGACGACGAACTTGTCGATCGCCGTGAACGTCCGGCCCATGTCGTCGTCCTGGTCCGGCCAGTGGGCGGCGAAGATCTCGTAGGTCTTGCGGCCCAGAAGCAAGTCGTAATCGCTTCCGATCCACCAGCCTATCATCTCGCCGACGACCTCGTCGAAGTGCGGCGCCAGCCACCCGCCGTAGGGAAAGCTCCCGGTCCAGTCTTCCGTTGGGCCGCCGGGCGCCTGCATGACGCCGTCCAGCGTCACGAAGGTGGACAGTCTGATCTTTCGCATGGGACGTCCTTAGTTTTCCCGGGCGCGGAGCGGGATCAAGGCGCGGAGGTCGGGATCGCGCAGCCACAGCCCGGCCCACATCATCAGCCCCAGATAGACGCCGAACAGCGTATGGCTGAACAGCGGGCTGCCCGCGTTCATGTGCGTGGCGATCGCGCCGCCGAGCAGGGCCGTCATCGTCACCGCGCCGAGCACCGCGGTGCGCCGCCAGGCGTAGAGCAGGGTGCCGACCAGTTCGATCACGCCGATCAGCAGGACGTTCGCATCGTCGACGCCGATGTGGCGGGACGCCGCGCGCGCCATCTCCGGCGCCAAAAACTTCGGCGCGATCGACGCGCCGAGCATGAACAGGACGAAAAGGGCGCTGAGCGCCCGCCCCGTCCAGACGCGAGGGGTGGCCTTCATGTCGATGTCTCCGATGGCCGGGCTCAGGCGTGCGGCGGCTTCCAGTCGGCGGACGGCGTCACGTTGATCATCCACGGCACGCCGAACTTGTCGGTGAAGCCGCCGAAGCCGGGCGACCACGGACTTTCCGCGAACGGCATCTGCACGACGCCGCCCGCCGACAGGCCTTCGAACGCGGCCCGCGCCTTGTCCATGTCGTCGAAATGCAGGGTGACGTCGAAGCCGTTGCGCGGCTTGTCATAGCCGGGCGCGAACTCCGGAATGCCGTCGGAGCCCATGATCGCCTGATCGCCCACCTGCATCCAGCAGTGCATCAGCTGGTCCTTGTACTTTGGATCGATCGGCATGCCGGGAAAGCCCTCGCCATAGGGAATGGCGGCGACGATCTCTCCGCCCAGAACCCCCGCGTAGAATTCGAAGGCCTCGCGGCAGTCGCCGCGGAAGGTGATGCTCGTGACGATCTTCATGGTTCTGTCCCTCCCAGATAAGTTCAGTGCGGATTGGCGGCCAGCCAGGCTTCAAGCCGGTCCAGCGTCGAGTTCCAGCCGTAGGTGTGGCCGGTCAGGCTGCGTTCGGACTTCAGACCTTGATGCGTGAAGTCCATGCGGGTCTTGCCGTCGGCGGTCTCGTGCAGAAGCACGGTGACCAGGGTGTCGGCCGGCGTACCGTCCTCGTGGCTCTCGTCCCACCTGAAGGTGAAGACCAGGCGCTCCGGCTCCACGATCTCGCGGTAGTGCCCGCCCTGCCAGAGGTCCTCGCCGGTCTCCGTGGAGCGCAGGCAGGCGCGCCATTCGCCGCCGACGCGCAGATCGTTGGTCCCCGACACCATCGGCCAGTCGACCGGTCCCATCCAGTGCACGCGCATCTCCGGGCGCGTCCAGGCCATCCAGACCAGGGCGCGCGGGGCGTCGAAGACGCGCGTCAGATCCAGCCGGTGCGGCGCCATCGGCGGCAGGTCGGGCAGGGCGGCGAGGGCGACGGCCATGTCAGAACGTCTTGACGATCTTGTTCAACTGGTCGGCGACCTGGCCCCAACCCTCGTGGAAGCCCATCTGCTCGTGCTGCTTCATCGCCGCCTCGTTCCAGTGGCGGGCGGTGCAGGTCAGAGCGGTCCGGCCGTCCGCGGTCGGCGTCATCTCGACCGTGGCGACCATGAAGGGCTGGCCGGCCGGCTTCCAGTCGGGCGTCAGGGCGTCCGTCGACACCAGCCGCCGGTTCGGCACGACCTCCAGATAGATCCCGGAGTTCGGAAAGCGCTCGCCCTCCGGGCCTTGCATGACGAAGTTGAAGCGGCCGCCTGGACGCGGCTCCAGCACCATGTCGCTGATCGTCCAGGGCGCCGGGGCGAACCACTGCGACAGGATCGCGGGATCCGTGTAGGCGCGGAACACCTTCTCCGGCGGCGCGTCGATGGTGCGCTCCAGCACAAGGTCGAACGCGTGGGCGGCGCCGTCCGTGTCGCAGGGATTGGCGTCAGTTTCGTTTGCCATCGTCGTTTCCTTTCTGAATTTTGCGCAGGTAGTCGTCGAGCCGGTCGAAGCTGGCGTCCCAGAAGCGGCGATAGTGCTCCAGCCACTCGGCGACGCCCTTCAGCGCCATCGGCTCCAGCCGTGCGGGCCGCCACTGCGCCTCGCGGCCTCGACTGATCAGC
The DNA here is from genome assembly GCA_943371835.1 of Afipia felis. Taxonomy (GTDB): domain Bacteria; phylum Pseudomonadota; class Alphaproteobacteria; order Caulobacterales; family Caulobacteraceae; genus Brevundimonas. The sequence goes on from CALRWJ020000003.1 coordinate 195,727, forward strand.
CCAGCCTTTTCCAGCACCTTCAGATGCTTCGACACGGCGGCCAGGCTGACGTCAAACGGCTCGGCCAACTCGTTGACCGACGCCTCACCCTCGCACAGGCGCGCAAGGATGGCGCGGCGCGTGGGATCGGCGAGGGCGGCGAACTTCTGGCTGAGGGGGTCGGCGGGCATGTGCGGCACTTCGTTTAACTGAGTGGTTGAATAGCAGATGTGGCGCAGCAGTCAACTGAAAGGTTGAATGCCGCCCGATTGCGACGGCGTGCGATCCCGTTAGGCTGTGCGCCGACCCTTGGAGCGCCCTGATGTCCCTCGCCCTTATCCTGTCGCTCGGCCTTCTGACGGCCGACCCTGAGACCGCCGCCGTCGGAGAGGTGGTCGATCGGATGCACCAGGCCGCGTCCGCCGCGGACGGCGCGGCCTATTTCGCCACCTTCGCGCCCGACGCCCGCTTCGTCGGGACCGACGCGACGGAGCACTGGCCGCTGAGCGAGTTCCGGGTGTACGCCGAGCCCTATTTCGCGCGGGGGCGCGGCTGGGCCTATGTTCCGCGTGACCGGGTCGTGACGATCGCGCCGATCGCCTGTCGCTGCGTGGCGTGGTTCGACGAGAAGCTGACCAACGACAGCTACGGCGATCTGCGTGGCTCCGGCGTCCTGCGCCTGACCGAGGACGGGTGGAAGATCGAGCAGTACGTGCTCAGCTTGACCGTACCGAACGATCGAGCGGCTCGTGTCGTGGAGGCGATCGCCGCTCCGGCCGAATGAGGGCGCCGTCGGCCTCGTCCTCGATGACAGCGTCGATCGCATCGTTGGTCCGGGCGTCGATCGCCAGCATCTGGCGTTCGATGCCATAGCCCTCGTCGATGAGGCGCAGAGCCTCGGTCTGGCGCGCCTCGAACTGGCGATAGACGCCGCGGTCGCTGAACATGAACATTCCACCCATGGGGCGCCAAGCCCCGCGGTTGGCCTGAAGCATGGTCAGGTGGCCGTCCAGCAGATCGAGCAGTTCGCCCTGGATCTGCCAGTAGCGGACCAGCAGCGGGGCCTTGTCCTTGGCCCCCACGTCGAACCGGGCCAGCACGGCCTCGCGCGCGTCGCGGTCGACGACGTTGTCCGCC
>CALRWJ020000004.1:0-182855 GCA_943371835.1 Afipia felis
AGCGGACGACGTGCAGCAGATCGTCCTCGGTCAGCACGGGCGAGGCGCGCAGCACGGGGTCGGCGACCGCCGCCTCGTCCGACGCCAGGCGGCGGATCAGGTTGCGCGGCGCGGTCGGGCTGGCGGCGAAGCGGCCGGCCAGCTCCTGACGCACGGCCACCTCCATGTCGGCGGCCAGCTTGCCCAGGACGTCGCCGTACAGGTCGGTCTCGGTCGCGCTGGCGGGCGCGGCGCCGAAGAAGTGGTCGGTCAGTTCACGCAGCAGGGTGCGGCGCTTCTCGCTGGAGGTCTCCTCCGCCAGGGCGATCAGCTCGGGCAGGCGCGAGGCGACGTCGGTCACGGCGTAGAGTCCCCTTGCGCGCTCTGGACGGGGCGCAGGCGACCGTCGGACCCCCGCACCATCTGCGGCGTCTCGGGCGGCGCGGCGAGGTCTTCGGACTGGGGCGTGGAGTCCAGCTCGACCGGCATGCGGTCCAGCCAGACGGGCTCGGGCAGGGCGGTCGGGTCCGGCGCGTGGCCGGCCTGGCGATGGACGGAATAGTAGCGCGCGCCCTGCTGGGCCGGGGCGGCGGCCTGGGGCGCGGGGGCGGCGCCGGATTGGGCGCCCTGGATGCGGAAGATGGGCGCGTCGCGGCGCGGGGCCATGGGGTCGTCGGTCGCCGAAACGGGGGCCGGCTGCGGCTCCGGCTGGGGCGTCGGGGTGGGCGCGGCGTAAGGTGAAGTCGAGACCATGCGGCCCTGAGCCTGCGGCTGAGCCTCCAGGACGGGCTGCGGCTCGGGCCGGCGTTCGGTCTGAGGCTGCGGCTGGGGCGCGTGGCGGCGCTCGGGCGCCGGAGCCGTGCGGACCGGCGCGGTTTCGACCACCGGCGCCGGAGCGGGGGCGGACGGCGGCGACCAGGTTTGGGCGACCTCGGTCCGGGGCTCTGCGAAGGCGGAGGCGGGGGTCAAGCCGGGGCGGCCGTCGACGCGGCCCGCGGTCGGACGCCACGGCTGGGCCGGTCGCAGCGCCACGCGGGCGGTCGTGTCGCCGGCGTGGGGAATGACGGGGGCGCCGCGGCGGGCGTCGCGGGCGGGATCGGTCGCCGGGCGGCCGGCCCACTGAAGCTGGCGCAGGGGCGGGCGATCCTGGGCCAGCGCGGGGGCCGCGACGGCCAGGGCGGCCAGCGCGATCGAGGCGCCGATGAGCGTAGACCTGGGCACCTGGCGGAACTCCCGAGGAGACAGGCGGGGAACCTAGGCCGCGCGGGCTTGATCGCGCGTTAACGCGGCAGGCCGAAGCGCGCGCGAACGGCGCCCTCCACCGCGCCGAGGATCAGGTTCAGGCCCAGGCCCATGACCGCCAGCCAGGCCAGGGCGGCCAGCATCTCGGCGGTGCGCAGGCGGTTGCCGGCCTCCAGGATGCGCCAGGCCAGTCCCTGGGTGGCGCCCGTGCCGGCCACGAACTCGGCCACCACGGCGCCGACGATCGCCAGCCCGGCCCCGATGCGCAGGCCCTCCACCATGAAGGGCAGGGCCGACGGCAGGCGCAGCCGGATCAGGCGGTCCCAGAGCGAGGCGCCGTGCAGGTCGAACAACCGCTCAAGGTCCGGATCGGCCGAGGTCAGCCCCGTCAGCGTCGCGGAGAACATCGGGAACAGGGCCACGGCGGCGGCCAGGATGACGACGGACAGCGGGGCGCGGTCCAGCCCGACCCACAGGATCACCAGCGGCGCGACGGCGACCACGGGCGTGACCTGCAGCAACGTCGCCAGCGGCCGGACGGCGCCGCGGGCCGCGGGGTGCAGCGAGGCGGCGACGGCGGCGGCGACGCCGACGACGGCGGCCAGCACGAGGGCCTGCATCGCCTGCAGGAAGGTCTGGCCCGCCGAGGGGATCAGGCGCGGCGCGGCCTCGACCAGCGCGCGACCGACGGCCGACGGCGGCGGCAGGAGGTAGGCCGGCAGGTCCAGCACGCGACAGGCGACCTCCCACGCCGCCAGCAGGACGACGACGGCGATCAGACCCGCCAGACGCTCGGTCCAGGCCCGGCTCACGCGACCGGCTCCATCGTGGCCGCCAGGGCGGCGGCGACGCGGGCGGCGGCGGCGCGGGGGTCCTGAGCGGCGACGGAGATGCGGTCGGCGATGCGGCCCTGCGGCGTCAGAATGACCACGGTTTCGGCCAGGGCGACGGCGTCCTCGACGTCGTGCGTGACCAGGACGACGGCGGGCCGCGTCTCTGCGTGCAGCCGGCGCAGGTCGGCGATCAGGCGGCGGCGCGTGACGGTGTCCAGGGCGGCGAACGGCTCGTCCAGCAGCAGCAGTTCCGGTTTCGTGACCAGCGCGCGGGCCAGGGCGCAGCGCATGGCCATGCCGCCGGACAGTTCGCGCGGCAGGGCCGTGAGACGGTCGCCCAGGCCGACGGCGGACAAGGCCCTGGCGGCGCGGTCGCGGGCCTCGCCGCGCGGCGTGCCTGCCAGCTCCAGCGGCAGGGCGACGTTGGTCAGGGCGTCGGCCCATGGCAGCAGGGTCGGGCTTTGAAACACCATCGACGTCCGCCGCGCGGGGGCGGGGCGTGCGTGGCCGGCGTCCGGGCGGCGCAGGCCGGCCAGCAGGTTCAGCGCGGTCGACTTGCCCGATCCCGAGGCGCCGACGACGGCGGTGATCGTGCCGGGCGATATGGTGAGATCCAGCGGGCCGACGACGCGGTCGGCGAAGCGGACCGTCGCCCCCTCAAGCGCGGCGACCGGCTGGCCCGTCTCAGCCACGGCCCGGCAGATACTGGGTGGTGAAGGCGTCGCGCCAGTTCAGCCCCTGGGGATAGACGCCCGCCTCGGACGTGACCTGATAGAAGTCGCGCCAGCGTTCCTCGGTCATGGCGCCGAGGCCGTAGAGGGCGGCGTCGCCGCCCTGGACCACGGCGTATTCGCGCAGCTTGGCCCGGGCCTGGTCCAGAACGTCCTGGGTCATCTCCGGGTTGTCCTTGCGGATCAGGGCGTCGGCGGCTTTCGCGTCGCCCTGCATGTAGTCGCGCCAGCCCTCGGCCGAGGCGGCCAGGAAGGCGCGCAGGGCGCGGGAGTTGTCGCGGGCGAAGCCGTCGGGCGCCAGGACCATGCAGGCGTAGGAGGGATAGCCCTCGTCGGCCAGAAGGAAGACGCGCGGCTTGATCCCCGCCTCCTTCTCGATCGTGTACGGTTCGCTGGTCAGATAGCCCTGCTGCACCGCGCGGCGGTCGGCCAGGAAGGGCGCGGAGTTGAAGGTGTAGGTGCGCACCTGCTCGTCGGTGAAGCCGTACTTGGCCTTCAGCCACACCCAGAAGGCGTCGCGCGAGGCGGCCGCCAGCAGCATCGGTCGGCCCGCCAGGTCGGCGATGCCGGTCAGGGCCGGATCGGGGTGGGCGATCAGGACCTGCGGGTCCTTCTGGAAGAAGGCGGCGACGGCCTTCACCGGGGCCCCCTCGGCGACCAGGTTCATCGGGATGAAGCTGTTCGAGCCCATGCCCAGTTCCACCGCGCCCGAAGCCAGCAGCTGGGGCACGTTCACGCCCGGACCGCCCTGGACGATCTGCACGTCCAGACCGCGCCGGGCGTAAATGCCGTTCGCCAGCGCCTGGTAGAAGCCGCCGTGCTCGGCCTGGGCCCGCCAGTCGGTGGCGAAGCGGATGCGGACGCGACCGTCCTCGTCGACCTGGGGCTGGTCCCCGCCGCACGCGGCGAGCGCCAGCGCCGCGCCCCCGGCCAGAACGGCGCGGCGATCGGGGAGACGGTGCGGGACGGTACGGCGCATGGCCAAGGCATAGGCCGCGGACGCGGCGTTGGGAAGCGCGGCCGGTCGCCCCGCCGCCGGCGATGCGGGAGCCCGAATTGAGCGGGGGGACGAGGCGCCCCGGCGAACCGGTTTGCTTCGTCCCCCCGCCAAGTCCGGGTTGGACTTGGCCATTGAGGTTCAGGCGCCTGGCCTGGGCTTCGGCGGGGCGAACCCCGGCGAAGGTCGGCTGCCTCCTGTCGCGCTCAGGGTCTCGGGCGTACCGCAGGTCGAGCCTGCGCCGTCCGTCGATCCCGATCCGGTTCTCCGTGAACTCGCCGGCCGGAGCCTTTGAAGTTCGGGAGCCTGGATCCCGCCTCCCGCTCGTCGGGTCCGAAGACCTCCCGAAGCGTCGGGTCGGAGAGCCGGGCCGGTCCGCTTTGAAGCCCGGGTCTCCCCGGATTTCCGCGCCGCCGTGTCCCTCGGCCGGTTGACGTTCCGACGAAACCCGCTATGAGGCAAGCGCCCGAAATCGCCCCGCTGTGCGAAAGCCGCCCGCGATCGGTGCATAACCCTGTGAACATCTGTGGACGGACGTAAATCGCGCAGCGAATTCCGGTCCTTGCGCCATCCACAGAAAGGCGACGTGGCGGGCGCCTCGGGCGTCAGAACGCGTCAGTTGCGACAGAACCGAAAGTGGCGTCATCTGCGTCTCTCTGGGGAGAGGGACGGAAGATGAGAATTTTGCGGATCGCCGCCGCGGCGGCCTTGGCGGCGTGCACGGGCGCGTGCGGCATCATCGACATGGACGCGCCGTGTTCGACCTACAACTGCGGCGCCTATCAGCCGAACACCTGCTTCCACGACGCCAACGGCGTGCCTTCGCCGGGCTGCTACGACTACCTGTTCCAAGACGAGAACGGTAATCCATTGCCGCCCGTGGCGCAGCCCTATCCCGAGGGCGATCCGGAAGCGGCGGCGGACTGAGCCGACGCGTCAGCTCCGCGGCCAGCTGAGCCGGGCCTCGGCACCCGTCGGCGCCGGCACGAGCTCGAACGTGCCGCGCAACTGCGACGCCAGGCCGTGCAGGATGCGGAAGCCCAGGCTGCGCGCGCGGGCGGAATCGAAGCCGTCGGGCAGGCCGGCGCCGTCGTCGCGGACCATCAGGACGCGACGCTCGCCCTCCTGAAGGACGACGTCGATCGCGCCGGCGCGATCGGGCAAGGCGTGCTCCAGCGCATTGTTCACGCATTCGAGCAGGGTCAGCATGACGGGCGAAGCCTCGTCGGGACCCAGCACGACCTCGGACTTCGCGACGCGGACGGTGACGTCGGGGCGGCCGGCGGCGCTGAGGGCGTCGTCGATCAGGCCGCGCGCGAGGTCGTCGAAGGGGGCCGCGTGACCCTCGGCGTCCAGCAGCCCGCGCTGGACGGTCGCGATCAGCGCGGTGCGGGCCGCCGCGTCCGAGAGAGCCCGGCGCGCGCCGGGGTCGGCGGTGGCTCCCGCCTCCAGCCGAAGCAGCGCCGCCACGACCTGGATGTTGTTGGACACGCGGTGCTGGACTTCCTTCAGCAGCAGGTCGCGACTGTGAGCCAGATCGGCGCTGCGTCGCGCCTCCGTCTCCAGCTTCGCGCGGGCGTCGGTCATGCCGACGATGAAGAAGACGTCCACCGCGACGACGAAGACGTAGAAGCCCAGCGCCACGGCGGTGGCCAGGCTCCAGTCGAAGCCGGGACCCCCGATCCAGAACCACCAGGCCGTCAATCCGGACAGAACGGCGGTCAGGACCGCCGGTCGCAGGCCGGCGAAATAGGCCACCACCACGACGGCGGGGAAGAAGGTGAGGTAAGGAAAGCCGGGCGGGAACCAGTCCGCCAGAAGCCAGCGGACGCCGAAAGCGACGGCCCAGGCCGCAAGCCCCAGAGCATATCCCCACAGCGTCCCCCGCAGATCGTCGCGTCTCAAGCCCAGCTCCCGACGAATCCGCGTCGAACGGCTAAGCTCCCGAACCGCGGTCGGGTTCCCGGCGACGGGCTCAACCGGCGAGCGCGGCCTTTTTCTCTTCCAGCTCCAGCCAGTCGGCCTCGGCGGTTTCGAGGTCGGCGCGCGCCCGCTCGGCGGCCTTCATGGCGCGGTCGAAGGCGGCGGGGTCGCGGGCGTAGAGGTCGGGGTCGGCCAACGTCGCCTCGTGCCGGGCGATCTCGGCGGGGAGGGTTTCCATGAGGCGCTCGACCTCTTCGAGGCGGCGGGCGTCCTTGTAGGAGAGCTTCACGGGCTTGCGGTCGGGGGTCGGAGGTTGGGACTGGCCCCCTCCACCGCTTCGCGGCCCCCCTCCCCCGGTGGGGGAGGATTGGGACGGGGTGAGGAACCCCGGGTTCTGGCGGAGGAAGTCGGTCCAGCCGCCGGGGGTTTCGACCAGGTCGCCGCGACCGTTCAGGGCGATGGTGGAGGTGGCCAGGCGGTCGACGAAGTCGCGGTCGTGGCTGACCAGGATCAGGGTGCCGTCGTAGCCTTCAAGCAGCTCTTCCAGCTTGTCGAGCGTGTCCATGTCGAGGTCGTTGGTGGGCTCGTCGAGCACCAGCAGGTTGGCCGGCTTCGCCAGGGCGCGGGCCAAGAGCAGGCGGTTCCGTTCTCCGCCCGAGAGAGTGGAGATGGGCTGACGCAACTGGGCCTCGGAGAACAGGAAGTCCTTGGCGTAGGCGGCGACGTGCTTGGAGTGGCCGCGCACCAGGATCGAGTCGCCGCCGCCGGGGGTCAGGGCGTCCCACAGGGTCATGTCGGACTTCAGCCCCTCGCGCGACTGGTCCAGATAGACGGGGTCCAGATTGGCGCCGAGGCGGATGGCGCCCGTGTCGGCCGGCAGTTCGCCCAGCAGCAGCTTGACCAGGGTGGTCTTGCCCGCGCCGTTGGGGCCGACGATGGCCAACCGGTCGCCGCGCATCACGCGGGTGGTGAAGGGTTTGAGTATGACGCGGTCGCCGAAGCCCTTGGAAACGCCCTTCAGTTCGGCCACCAGCTTGCCCGACGAGACGCCGGCGTCGACGCCGAGATTCAGCTCCTTCGGCAGGTCCTTCATGCGCTCGGCGCGATCGGCGCGCATGGCCATGAGCGCGCGGGCCCGGCCCTCGTTGCGGGTGCGCTGGGCGGTGATGGAGCGGTAGAAGGTGTAGGTCTCGGCCTCGATCTTCTTGGTCAGGCGGCGCAGGCTCTCCGCTTCCTCGTCCATGACCTTGGCGGCCCAGTCGTCGAAAGCCTTGAAGCCCTTGTCCAGCGTGCGGACGCGGCGGTGCTCCAGCCAGTGCACGCGGTCGGTGACGCGGTTCAGGAAGGCGCGGTCGTGGCTGACGACCAGGACGGCGAAGCGGGCCTGGAGCAGCTCGTTTTCCAGCAGTTCGATGGCCAGGACGTCGAGGTGGTTGGTCGGCTCGTCCAGCAGCAGCAGGTCGGGCGATTCCGCGAAGGCCTTGGCCAGCGCGGCGCGGCGGGTCTCGCCGCCCGACAGGTTCACGGCGGGCTTGTTCGGGTCGAGGCCGAAGGTCGTCAGCCAAGCCTCGGCGTCCCACCGCTCGGCGGCGCCGGACGACGCGTAGTCCAGCAGCGTGTCGCCGACGATCAGCGGTTCCTGCGGCACGTAGGCGAACCGCGTGCCCGCCTGCACCGAACGGTCGCCGGCGTCGGGTTCGACCAGACCCATGACCAGCTTCATCAACGTGGACTTGCCGGCGCCGTTGCGGCCGACCAGGGCGGCGCGGCTGCGCGGCTCGACCGCCAGATCGACGCCGTCGAAGAGGGGGCGCGGACCGTCCTGCAGGCGGACGTCCTTGAGGGCGACGAGAGGCGGGCGCGCGGCCATGGTGCTTTGCCGGGGCGGAGGGGTTATGGGGAGGGCGTGGACATAGAGCCTTCCGACCCCGCCTCCAACAGCTTCGACGATCCTTCGGCGCAGGACCGGCCGTTCTGGGAAACCAAGACGCTGGAGCAGATGACGGCCGCCGAATGGGAGAGCCTGTGCGACGGGTGCGGGCTGTGCTGCCTGGTGCGGTTCGAGGACGAGGACACCGGCGAGGTGATCCCGACCAAGGTGCACTGCAAGCTGTTCGATCCGGCCGTCTGCCGGTGCTCGGACTATGCGAACCGCAAGGCGCACGTGCCGGACTGCATCCAGCTGACGCCGCACAACATCGAGGCGCTGGAGTGGATGCCGAAGTCCTGCGGCTATCGGCGGCTGCACGAGGGGCGGCCGCTGGCGTGGTGGCATCACCTGGTCAGCGGCGACCGCGAAACGGTGCACGAGGCCGGGGTGTCCATCCGCAACCAGACGGTGTCCGAGGAGACGCTGGCGGAGGAGGAGGACGCCCTGGATCTGGAAGCGCCGGAGTGGCTGGCCGAGCGCGGGACGCAACCGCCGCCGCGCTAACGGTTTTTTCCGGATTCGTCCGCATTCTGGCGATATGGGAAACGCCCGCGCCAGATCGCCGAAACAGGCGACGTCGCCGTCGCAGAAGCTGGACAGCCCGTTCGATCGGCTGACGGCGCTGGCCTGCGCCATGTTCAACACGAAGCACGCCATGGTCGGCGTGGTCGACGGGGACCGGACGCTGTTCCGATCGACCGTCGGGCTGGATCAGAAGGAACTTCGCCGCGACGTCAGCATGACGCATCAGTTGGTGGCGATGGGCCCAGAAGGCCTGCTGGTCATAGAGGACGCGCTGGCGGATCCGCGCGGGGCGGACCACCCGATGGTCGTCGGGCCGCCGCATCTGAGGTCGTTCGTAGGGGTCACGGTGGTGAACGCCGAGGGCCGCGCCGTCGGGGCCATCGGCATCATGGACACCGCGCCGCGCAAGGCGCCCTCGACCGCCGAGATTCAGAACCTTCGCATCCTTGGAGCCATGGCCTCCGAGTTCGTCGATCAGGCGAACGAAGCGGCGCGCAAGGACGATCGGATCGAGCTGCTGCGTCTGGCCGAGGAGATGGCGGGCATCGGCCAGTGGCGCCTGGACGCCGAGACGATGCACGTCACCTGGTCCGACGAGGTCTATCGCATCCACGGCGTGGATCGGGACACCTTCGACCCCAGCTATGACGACGCGATCGGGTTCTATCATCCCGACGACCGCGAGCCGCTGACGACGGCCATCCAGCGAGGGCTGAGCGAGGGCGTCGGGTATCATCTGACGCTGCGCATCGTCCGCGCGGGCGGGGAGGAGCGGCAGGTCGAGGCGCATGCGGACTGCGAGCGCGGACCGGACGGCCGGGTGACGCGGATGTACGGCGTCTTCCGCGACGTGACGGAGGAGGTCGATCAGCGCCGGAAGATGGAGCGCAGTGAGGCGCGGTATCGGCTGCTGGCCGACAACTCGGCCGACGTCGTGGCGCGGGTGCGGCCCGACGGCACCAGCCCCTACATCTCGCCGGCGATCACGCAGTTGCTGGGCTGGACGCTGGAGGAGATGCACGGGCGCGCGCTGGAGTACGTGCATCCCGAGGACCGGCCGCGCGTGCTTGAGACCGGGATGAAGGCGCTGACGACAGGCCAGCCGCAGAGCATTCAGCACCGCGCGCTGCACAAGGACGGGCACGAGGTCTGGGTCGACAGCCGGTTCCAGGCCGTGGCGCGGCCGGACGGGTCGGCGGTCGAGGCCGTGGTGTCGATCCGCGACGCCTCGGAGCGCAAGGCCCTGGAAGACCAGCTGAAGGCCACGCTGGACGAAAGCCGCCGCAGCGAAGAACGGTACCGGTTGCTGGCGGACCGCAGCACCGACGTGATCATCACCTACGGCTTCGACGGGGTGACGCAGTACTGGTCGCCGGCGGTCGAGGCGGTGACGGGCTATCGCCCCGACGAGGTCGTCGGGCAGTCGGTGGCGGCGCTGATCCACCCGGACGACCGCGCCGACGCCGTCGCGGCCTTCCGCGCCTTCGCCACCGATCCGAGCGCCCAGCAGCAGACGCGCCGCTATCGCGTGGTGACCAAGTCGGGCGAAGTCCGCTGGTTCGAGACGCGCGCGACGGTGACGCGCGACGCCAGGGGCCGGGGCGTGGAGTTCCAGGACGTCGTGCGCGACGTCACGGCGACCAAGCGGCTGGAGGACGAACTGGTCGAGGCGCGCGATCGCGCCGAGGCCGGAGCGCGTGCGAAATCCGAGTTTCTGGCCAACATGAGCCACGAGCTGCGCACGCCGCTGACCAGCGTGATCGGCTTCGCGGGCCTGCTGAAGGACAGTCCCAACCTGCCGGAGCAGGAACGGCGGCAGGTGGAGCGGATCGCGGCGGCCAGCGACAGTCTGCTGGGGGTGATCAACGACATTCTGGACTATTCCAAGCTGGAAGCCGGCCGGGTGGAGATGGAGCCGATCGCCTTCGAGCCGCGCGCGCTGGTCGAGACGGCCGCGGCCATGGTCGAGGGCACGGCGGCGGCACGGGGAACGTCGCTGAGGCTGGAGGTCGCCGACGACGCGCCGGCCTGGCTGATGGGGGACGCGGGTCGGCTGAGGCAGGTGACGCTGAACTTCCTGTCGAACGCGGCGAAGTTCACCAGCGACGGCGAAATCCGGCTGTGCGCGTCGTGGCGCGACGGACGGCTGAGGGTCGAGGTGCGCGACACCGGCATCGGCATTTCGGAAGCCAAGCTGGCGGGACTGTTCCAGCGGTTCGCCCAGGCGGACGCGTCGACCACCCGGCTGTACGGTGGGACGGGGCTGGGACTGGCGATCAGTCGGCGGCTGATCGAGATGATGGGCGGCGAGATCGGGGCCGAGAGCGTGGCCGGTCACGGGTCCACCTTCTGGTTCGAGGTTCCGGCGGACGAGGCCGAGGCGCCCGCCGCGGCGGGACCGGTGGAGGTGGCCGCTCCGGTCGGCATGCGCGTGCTGGTGGCCGACGACGCGCCTGCGAACCGCGAGCTGGTCGGCGCGATCCTGGGCGGGCTGGGTCTGAGCGTGGACGTGGTCGAGGACGGGGCGCAGGCGGTGCAGGCCGCGCGGACCGGCGGATACGACCTGATCCTGATGGACGTGCATATGCCGGTGATGGACGGGCTGGACGCCACGCGGGCGATCCGCGGCCTGGGCGGCGTGGTAGCGCGGACGCCGGTGATCGCCCTGACGGCAAACGTGCAGCCGGAGCAGGCGGCGGCGTGCCGCGAGGCGGGCATGGACGCCCACGTGGGCAAGCCGATCCAGATCGCCGAACTGCTGGCCGCGATGTCGGCGGTCACGGCGGCGCCGGAGGACGAGGCGCTGAAAAGCGTCGGCTGACCCCGCCCGATTGCGATGATCCGCGGCGCTTTCATTCGCCGATTCAGACGCTTCGGAAAAATCTGAAGTCATTCGCCGTCGCAGGTGCGGTCGGAAGCTACTGTTTCGACATGGCCGGAAAAGGAAATGAGGCGACGGCGAGGGCCGAGGCGGTCCTGGCGGCGCTGACGCATGAGATCGACCGCTGTCTGGCGGCGCTGAAGCAATCCGACGTCAAGGCGAACGACGTGGCGGGCATCGACCGCCATCTGCGCTGCGTCGCGAATCTGGCGCGGGCCGAGAAGGCCGCGCGGACGCTCGTCGAAAAGATGGACACCGAAGAGGCAGGGATGGGCGACGACGACCGTGGACATGAGCCCGACGACCCCCAAGAGCTGGAACGCGCCGGGCGGGAGCTGCAATCCCGTCTCGATCGCCTCCGGGCCACGATCGAGCGAAAGAGACTGGCTGGCTGGGACTTCACTCCAAGAGCGGGTGACGGCGAAGGCGGAAACGCCGGACCTTCTTGAGCATCAGCTCACGCCGGAGTGCGACTGGTCGACCTGGGTGACGCTGGGCGGCCGCGGGTCGGGCAAGACCTACGCCGGGGCGCGGTGGCTGGCGCAGCTGGCGGAGACGCCGGACCTGACGCTGGCCCTGGTCGGCCCCGCGCTGCACGACGTGCGCGAGGTGATGGTGGAGGGCGCGTCTGGCCTGAAGGCGGTGGCGCGTGCGGCGCATCGCCCGCGCTGGGAGGCCGGGCGGCGGCGGCTGGTGTTTCCGAGCGGCAGCGTCGCCTACGCCTTCTCCGCCGAGGATCCGGACCGTCTGCGGGGGCCGCAGTTTCACGCGGCCTGGGCCGACGAGCTGTGCGCCTGGCGCCGGCCGGAAGAGGTGCTGAGCAATCTGCGGATGGGGCTGAGGCTGGGTCGACGACCGCGGCTGGCGGTGACGACCACGCCGCGGCCGATCGCGGCGCTGCGCAAGCTGCTGGCCGAGCCGGCGCTGGTGAGGGGCGTGGCGCCTACGGCGGCCAATGCGCAGAACCTGTCGCCCGGCTTCCTGGCGCATCTGCGGTCGCTATACGGCGGGACGCGGCTGGAGGCGCAGGAGCTGGAGGGCGTGATCGTCGAGAGCGACGGCGCCCTGTTCCGGGTCGAGGATCTGAAGCGGGCGCGCGGGGCGACGCCGGCGCGGCTGGATCGGGTGGTGGTGGCGGTGGATCCGCCGGCGACGGCGCACGGCGACGCCTGCGGGATCATGGTGGTCGGGCGGCGCGACGACGCGGCCTTCGTGCTGGAGGACGCGACGGTGCGCGGGCGGTCGCCGGCGGGCTGGGCGCGGCACGTGGCCGAGGTCGCCGCGCGGCACGGCGCCGACGCGGTGGTCGCGGAACGGAATCAAGGCGGGGAGATGGTGCGGACGCTGCTGGCCCAGGCCGGGTGCGCCGCGCGAATTCACCTGGTGTGGGCCGGGCGGGCCAAGCGGGCGCGGGCCGAGCCGGTGGCGGCGCTTTATGAACAGGGACGCGTGATCCACTGCGGCGCCTTTCCGGCGCTGGAGGAAGAGATGATGGCGCTGGGCGAGGGCGGGAGCAGCCCCGACCGCGCCGACGCCCTGGTGTGGGCGGTGACGCACCTGCTGGTCGAGACGCGACGCGCGGGACCGCGCGTGCGGACCTTTTGAGAACACGAGAGGATTTGCGGATGTGGAACCCGTTGCGGCCCCGGCCGCCGGAGGAGAAGGCCAGCCGGACGGCGGGGGTGATGGCGCTGACGGGGGCGGGGCGGCCGCGGTGGACGCCGCGCGACTATGCGCACCTGGCCAGCGAGGGCTTCGGCAAGAACGCCGTGGCCTATCGCTGCGTGCGCATGGTGTCGGAGGCGGCGGCGTCGACGCCGTTGGCGGTGTTCCGCGACGGGGTGAGGGCGGGCGCGGACGATCCGGTCGCGCGGCTGCTGGAGAAGCCGAACGCGGAACAGTCGGGCGTCGAGTTCCTGGAGACGGTCCACGCCCAGTTGCAGACGGCGGGCAACGCGTACGTCGAGGCGGTCGGCGACATGCCTGATGCCGGATCCGCTGGCGGATCCGGCTGGGCGCCCGAGGAGCTGTGGGCGCTGCGGCCCGACCGGATGAAGGTCGTGCCCGGGCGCGGCGGGTGGGCCGAGGCGTGGGAGTATTCCGTCGACGGACGGTCGGTGCGGATCGCGAGGATGGCCGACGGCTGGGCGCCGGTGATGCAGCTGAAGCTGTTTCACCCGACCGACGATCACTATGGATTTTCGCCGCTGGAGGCCGCGGCCTTCGCCATCGACGTGCACAATGCGTCGGGGGCCTGGAACAAGGCGCTGCTGGACAATGCGGCGCGGCCCAGCGGCGCGCTGGTGTTCGGGGCGAAGGACGGCGAGCGGCTGACGGCCGACCAGTTCGACGCCCTGAAGGCCGAGATGGTCGAGGCGCACATGGGGGCCGTGAACGCCGGGCGGCCGCTGCTGCTGGAAGGCGGGCTGGACTGGAAGCCCATGAGCTGGACGCCCGCCGACATGGACTTCATCGCCGGCAAGCACGCGGCGGCGCGGGAGATCGCCCTGGCGTTCGGGGTGCCGCCGCAGCTGCTGGGCATCCCCGGAGACGCGACCTACGCCAACTATCGCGAGGCCAATCAGGCCTTCTGGCGCGGGACGGTGATCCCGCTGGTCAGGAAGACGGCGGCGGCGCTGACGGGATGGCTGGGCGGACGCTTCGCGGACCTGCGGATCGCGCCGGACCTGGATCAGGTTCCGGCGCTGCAGGCCGAGCGCGACGCGCTGTGGGCGCGGCTGGAGGCTGCGAGCTTCCTGACGCCGGAGGAGCGGCGGGCGATGGCGGGGCTGGGCGCATGAGCGAGACGCGGAAATGGCCCGTGGCGCTGCTGACCGCGCTGGCGGTGCAGACGGTCGGCGGGCTGGTGTGGGCCGGCGGGGCGGCGGCGCGGATCGGGGCGCTGGAGGAGCGCGTCGGCGAGCAGCGGCTGGTGGCCGAACGGCTGGCGCGGCTGGAGGAACAGGGCGCGGCGACGCGGCAGGCACTGGAGCGGATCGAGCGGAGGCTGGAGGGATGATCGGGACTGGGGACTGGGGACTGGGGACTGGGACGACGCGGGACCGCCAGTCCCCAAGCCCCAATTCCCAGTCCCTCGAGATCACGGGCCACGCCTCGCTGTTCGGGGTGGCGGACCTGAACGGGGACGTGGTGGCGCGGGGCGCGTTCGCGGCCAGCCTGGCCAAGGGCGGCGTCGGCGCGGTGAAGATGCTGCACCAGCATGAGGGCCGCGCGCCGGTGGGCGTGTGGGACGAGGTGCGCGAGGACGACGTCGGCCTGTTCGTCCGGGGCCGGATCTTCGACTGGTCGCCCGAGGCGCGGTTCGCGCGCGCGCTGAGCCGGGCGGGAGCGATGGACGGGCTGTCGATCGGCTTCCGGTCGGTGCGCGCGCGGCGCGAGGGACGGTTGCGGGTGCTGGTCGAAGTGGACCTGTGGGAGGTCTCGCTGGTGACGTTCCCGATGCTGCCGGGGGCGAGGTTCAGGGCGCGCGCGGGCTGAGCATTCGGGCGATGGCGCGGACGGTGGTCCTGGTGAGCAGGGCGCGGCCGATCCAGATGGCTATGAGGCCCGACAAGATCAGCGGCAGGCGCAACAGCATGACCAAGGCTGCGAACAGGACGACCGCGAGGACGACCACGCCGATGCGTACGCTGGTGAAGTCGTCGGAATTCGGCTCTGTGGGGTGGAGCGGTGGCCCTTGCGGCAGGGCTTTGGGGCCGAAGACCACGGCGCCGACGACCTCCAACGGGGTTTGCGGCGTGCGCAGGGACTCGCCGGTCTTCTTGCCGAACAGGACGTCGAGCGTGCGGTTGAGCGGTTGTTCCGGCGATGGGGCGTCGCGGGGTTGGGGCGGAAGCGGATCGGGATTGGCCTGAAGCTTTCGGAGCGGACTGCTTTCGCGGATCGCCTCGGCGCGGTCGCGAGGATCGTGGGGGATGGGATGGCCGTCCTCTCGGAGGCGAAAGACCTGGTCGACGACGTCGCCCGTCAGGTTCACGGCCGAGAGGTCCTGGCCGTAGGCGTCGCCGTGCAGGGCGATCAGGCGGCCGTTCAGCAGCTCGGCCTGGAAAGCGATCGGGTGTTCGAGCCAGTCGATCTGGACGTGGATCGTCCCGAGGCGGCCGGTGACGGTCTCGGGCGGATTCGGTCGGCGACGATCGACGATGGTTTCGGTCAGGAAGAGCGGGCCTTGCACGCGGCGCTGTCCGGGCAGGCTTTCGGCGATCTGGCCGGCGAGGTCGGGCGCGACGACGGACAGCTCCCAGGCGAGGCCGTCCAGCGCGGCGCGTTCGAGCGGGGTGAAGGCGTCGCGCATCGGCGCAGCCTAACCGCGAAAGGCGCGGATTGAGAAGGCGGGGTTCCATCGGGCCCCACCCTGTCGCCGCTGCGCGACGACGTCCCTCCCCCTGAAGGGGAGGGAGAACGACGGCGGGCCGTTGGTGGCGCCGCCTTTTTCGCAACTGGAGCACAGATGAAAGAGACCAAGCAGGTCTCGGGTTCGCCCGAGGCGGGGAATGCGCTGCACGCGGTGATGGCGGCGTTCGAGGCGTTCAAGGACGCGAACGATCAACGCTTGGGCGAGATCGAGCGGAAGGCGGCGGCGGACGTGCTGCTGGAGGAGAAGGTGGCGCGCATCGACGCGGCGGTGGCCGGGGCGCAGGCGCGGCTGGATCGGATGGTGAGCGAGGGGCGCAGGCCGCTGCTTGAGGCCAAGAGCCCCTCCACCACTTCGTGGTCCCCCTCCCCATCGCTGCGCGACGGGGAGGAGACGCGGTTCGCGGACTACATGCGGTCGGGGTTCGGGCTGGAGGTGAAGGCGGGGCTGTCGACGGCGTCGAATTCGGGGGGGCACGTCGTGCCGGAGCAGACCGAGCGGGCGATCGAGCGGCGGCTGATGGCGGCGTCGCCGATGCGCGAGATCGCCACGGTGCGGACGGTGGCCTCGGGCACCTTCAGGAAGCCGGTGTCGATCGCGGGGATCGAGGCGGGCTGGGTGGCCGAGACGGCGGCGCGGCCGGAGACGGATCCGGCGACGCTGGCGCTGCTGGAGTTCCCGTCGGCCGATCTGTACGCCAGCCCGGCGGCGACGCAGAGCCTGTTGGACGACGCGCTGGTGGACCTGGACGACTGGCTGGCCGGCGAGGTGGAGGACGCCTTCGCCGCGCAGGAGACGCAGGCGTTCGTGACCGGCGACGGCGTGAACAAGCCCAAGGGCTTCCTGGCCTATGACGCCGTCGCGGACGCCGACGCGGAATGGGGCGAGATCGGCTATGTCGCGTCGGGCGCGGCGGGGGCGTTCGCGAGCACCAATCCGGCCGACAGGCTGATCGACCTGATCTATGCGCCGAAGGCCCAGTATCGACCGAACGGGCGGTTCGTGATGAACCGCCGAACGGTGTCGACGGTGCGTAAGTTCAAGGACGCGGACGGGAACTACGTCTGGCAGCCGGCGGGGCGGCCGGGCGAGACGGCGTCGCTGCTGGGCTATCCGGTGACCGAGATCGAGACCATGCCGGACGTCGCGGCGAACAGTCCGTCGATCGCGTTCGGCGATTTCCAGAAGGGCTATCTGATCGTCGACCGCGCGGGGGTGCGGGTCCTGAGGGACCCGTATTCGGCCAAGCCGTACGTGCTGTTCTACACCACCAAGCGCGTGGGCGGCGGGGTGCAGAACTTCGACGCGATCAAGGTGATGAAGTTCAGCGCGAGCTGATGTGCTGAGCCCTTTCCCCTTGCGGGAGAGGGAGACCGCGCACGGCGGCGAAGCCGTCGTTCTGGCGCGGGCGGGTGAGGGGTCGACGGCCGTCTGACAAGGCGGTGTGACCCCTCATCCGTCGCGCTTCGCGCGCCACCTTCTCCCGCAAGGGGAGAAGGCCAAATCATGGAGATTTGAAATGACCGCACCGGTGAGCCTCACCGAGGCGAAGCTGTTCCTGCGCGTCGAGCACGAGGCGGAGGATCCGCTGATCCAGACGCTGGTGGACGCGGCCAGGGCGCGGGTGGAGGGAGAGGTCGGGCTGACGCTCAGTTCCACCAGCCCGGCGCCGCTGCGGCTGGCGGTGCTGATGCTGGCGCTGCGGGCGTATGAGCGGGGCGAGCGGGAGATGCCGATCGCGCCGGTCGAGGCGTGGATCGCGCCCTATCGCGTGGTGCGGCTGTGAGAGTTCTGGCGGGACTGTTCGGGCTCGAGGAGGTCGAGACGCCTTATGGCGGGCTGGCCGCGACGTATGATCCGCTGGGGCACGCCTGGCTGAAGCTGGGCGCGCGTCGGCGGCGCGAGCGCGTCGAGGCCGGCGCGACGGCGGCGATCGAGACGGCGACGGCGGAGACGCGGACCGATCCGCGCCTGAGGCCGGGCCGGGTGCTGCGCTTCGGCGGCGCCGACTGGACGATCGTCTTCGTCGACGTGGAGGCCGAGCGGCCGGGGCGGGCGCGCCTGAGCCTGGAGCGACGCCGATGAGCGCGCACGAGGCGGGGCTGATCAAGGCGGTGATCGCGCGGCTGAAGGCGGACGCGGGCGTCGGCGCCCTGCTGGCCGGGCGCGTGTGGGACGAGGCGCCGATGGATGCGGCGCTGCCGCATCTTCGGATCGGGCGCGGCGAGAGCCGGCCGGTGGGCGCGGACGGATGCGGGGTCGAGCAGGCGCTGACCCTGACGGCCGTCAGCGGCTTCGGGGGCGCAGAGGAGGCGCGGGCGATCCTGAGCGCGGTGCGGGCGTGCCTGAACGGCGCGCCGCTGGAGGCCGATGGGGTGCGGGCGGTGAGCGCGCGGGTGACCTTCTCGGACGTGTTTTCAAGCCCCGACGGCGCGCGTCGGTATGCGGTGATGCGCCTGCGGGCGGTGACGGAGGAGATGGGCTGATGGCCGCGAAAGCCGGCAAGGACATGCTGCTGAAGATTTCGGACGGGGCGGGCGGGTATGTAACCGTGGCGGGCCTGAGGGCGCGGACGATCGCGCTGAACGCGCGGACGGTGGACGCCACCGACGCGGACTCGGCCGGACGGTGGCGCGAGCTGCTGGCCGGGGCGGGGGTGAAGTCGGCGGCGGTGAGCGGGACCGGCGTGTTCCGCGACGCGGCGTCCGACGCCCTGATCCGCGAGGCCTTTTTCGCCCAGGCGGCGGAGACCTGGCGCCTGATCGTGCCGGACTTCGGCACGCTGGAGGGGCCGTTCCTGGTCGCCGCGCTGGAGTACGCCGGCGAGCACGAGGGCGAGGCGAGCTTCGCGCTGAGCCTGGCCAGCGCGGGGGAAGTGACGTTCGGAGCGGTGACTTGAACGCGGCACGAGGCGAGGCCGTCGTGACGTTGGCCGGGGCGGAGCGGCGGCTGTGTCTGACGCTGGGGGCGCTGGCGGAGATCGAGGGGGCGTTGGGGCTGGAGGGGCCGGGCGCTCTGGCGGAGCGGATGCGGGCGCTGTCGGCGCGGGATCTGACGGCGGTGCTGGCGGCGCTCTTGCGGGGCGCGGGCGAGGCGGCGTTCGCCGGCGAGCTGGATCGGGCGGCGGTGACGCCGGTGGAGGCGGCGGAGGCCGTGGCGGCGGCGTTCCAGGCCTCGGTGTGAGCTGGGCGGGAATGCTGCGGACGGCGCTCGCGCTTGGGGTGCCGCCCGACGCGTTCTGGCGGCTGTCGCTGAAGGAGTGGCGGATGCTGACGGAACGGGCGGCGGCGCCGACGCTGGGGCGCGGCGGGCTGGAGGCGCTGATGGCGCGGTGGCCGGACTCTGATTCTCCCTCCCCCGAAGTGGGGAGGGGTGGTGGCGCGCAGCGCCGACGGGGTGGGGGACGGGCGGACATGCCCCATCCTGGCGGCTTCGCCGCCTTCCCTCCCCATGAAGGGGAGGGAGAACGATGACCGACACGTTTGCAGACATACCGCGGCGGGCAGCTGAGGCGCAGGCGGCGCTGGAGGCGCTGAGGGAGCCGGCGGAGCGGACGGCGGGCGCGATCGAGGAGGCGTTCGGGCGCGCGGGCGAGCGGCTGGCGGGGGCGCTGGCACGGGCGGCGGCGGACGGAGAGATCACGCTGCAGGAACTGGCGCGGGCGGTGCTGGGCGCGGTGAACGCGGCGGCGGGCGCGGGGCTGGGGCAGGCGATCACCCAGGCGGTGGGCGGGCTGTTCCACGGCTCTCGCGCCGACGGCGGACCGGTGTCGGCGGGCGGCGCCTATCTGGTCGGCGAGCGAGGGCCGGAGGTGTTCCGGCCCTCGACGGGCGGCGAGATCGGGCCGGCGACGGGCGCGCCGGTGACGGTGAACGTCACGGTGCAGGGCGGAGCCGAGACCCTGCTGCGCAGCGAGGCGCAGGTGGCCCAGGCCCTGGCCCGGGCCGTGGCGCTGGGAAGCCGGCGGCTCTGAGGATCAGAGCCCTTTGGGGTTCGGGCCGAACCGGTTCGAACCGGGCTTGGAATCGGTCAGTCCGATCCACAGCAGGAAGCCGAGGTTGACGAGGATCAGCAGGCCAAGACCGCCGAGCATGGGTCCAAGCAGCGCCATGATGGCGGCGGGGTCCTCATTCTCGAGGGCGGAGGCGTTGAAGATCGCCGACATGCCGACCGACATGAAAACGAAGACGACGCCGATGATGTTCACCACCCAGGGGACGACGGCCAGCCAGCCGGACTGGCCCATGTCGTGAAGCCGCTTCACCGTGATGGCCAGGTTCGGCCAGATCAGGGCGATCGAAAGCAGAAAGCCGAGGATCGGGATCCATCCCGCAACCACGCCCACGCCCAAAAGGATCAGCCAGCCGATCCAGAAGTGCGAGCGGCGGGTGCGCCCCTCGAAAGAGAACATCAGCTTCTGGATGTCGAAAGCCTGGATTTGGCCGGCGCCGGTCTCGGTGGTCATGAGCCCCTCCCTGAAATCTCTGAACCGCGGCGAGCATGACCGAGGGTCCTTCGCCCGACAAGTGAAAGACAGGACATGAATTTCCACGAGATCAGCCTGCCCGCGCGGTTGGCCTTTGGCTCCACCGGCGGCGTCGAGCGGCGGACGGAGGTGGTCACGCTGGCGTCCGGACATGAGCGGCGGTCGACGCCGTGGGCGCAGGGGCGAAGGCGCTGGCTGATCGGGGCGAACCTGAGGTCGCTGGCGGACATGGCGGAGCTGGTCGACTTCTTCGAGGCGCGGGCGGGGCGGCTGTTCGGGTTCCGATTCCGGGACTTCATGGACTTTCGCTCGTGCGCGCCCGGCGGCGAGCCGGCGGCGACGGACCAGACGATCGGGACGGGCGACGGCGAGACGGTCGTCTTCCAGCTGAGAAAGGGCGAGAAGGTCATCGCCAAGCCGGTGGCGGGATCGGTGGTCGTGGCGGTGAACGGCGGCGTCGTCGAGGCTGAAGTGGACGCGACGACGGGCGTGGTGACGCTGGGCGCGGCGCCTGCGGCGGGCGCCTCCGTGACGGCGGGGTTCCTGTTCGACGTGCCGGTGCGGTTCGACGCGGACCGGATCGACGTGACGCTGGAGAGTTTCGACGCCGGACGGATGGCGGCCGTGCCGCTGATTGAAGTCAGGGTCTAGACATGAGGGACATTCCCGAGGCGTTGGCCGACCGCATCGAGAGCGGGGCGGCGCGGCTTTGCCATGCCTGGATCGTGACGCGGGCGAACGGCGAAAGGCTGGGATTCACAGACCATGACCGGGCGCTGGAGGTGGACGGCGTCGCCTGTTCGCCCAGCGACGGCTGGGGCGTGGGCGCGGCCGAGGCGGAAGCCGGGGGCACGGCGGGATCGGCGACGGCGGAGGGCGCCGTCGGTGACGGGTTCGATCCGGCCACGTTCGACGGAGCCGAGGTGACGCTGTGGCGGGTGGACTGGTCCGAGCCGACGCTGAAGGTGCGGGTGTGGGTCGGGACGATGAGCCGGCTCACGCTGGCCGACGGCGCGTTCAAGGCTGAGCTGGAAGGGCCGGCCGCGAAACTGGATCGGGCGGTGGGGCGAACCTATGGCCGGGCGTGCGATGCGCGGTTCCGGGACGCGCGGTGCGGGGTGGCGGGCGACGCCTTTCCCGGAATGAGCTGCGACAAGCGGTGGCGTACGTGCGTCGACGAGTTCGACAACGGCGCAAACTTTCGCGGCTTTCCCCATGTGCCGGGCGACGACTTCATCGCCGCCGTGCCGGTCGAGGGCGGGCGGCATGACGGGGGGAAGAGGTGACCGGGCGGCCAACTGGGCCCTCCCCCTTGAGAGGAGAGGGTTGGGATGGGGTGGAGGCACGGCGTGTCCAGCCGGGCGTGGATGACCCGGTCCACGTCTCCGGATCCACGACGGCGGATAGTCCGGATCCACCCCATCCCCAACCCTTCCCCCTCGAGGGGAAGGGAGTCGATGTGGTCCGCGTCGCCCGCAGCTGGATTGGGACGCCGTATCGGCATCAGGCCAGCGTGAAGGGCGTGGGGGCGGACTGTCTGGGGCTGGTGCGGGGGATCTGGCGCGAGGTGGTCGGGCCGGAGCCGACGGTCGTGCCGCCGTATTCGCCGGACTGGGCCGAGGTGGGCGGGGCCGAGACGCTGCTGGAGGCGGCGCGCGCGTGGCTGGTGGAGGTGCATCCGGCGCAGGCGCGGGTGGGCGACGTGCTGCTGTTCCGCATGGGTCGGGGCGCGCCGGCGAAGCACTGTGGGGTGCTGAGCGCCGGCAGGCCGACTCGGAAGGTGATCCACGCCTACTGGGGCCGGGCGGTCGTCGAAAGCTGGATGGGAGGGTTCTGGGAAGAGCGGCTGGCGGGGGTGTTCCGCTGGCCGGTCAGCGCTCGATGTTGACGCGCTCCTGGAGGGTCTCCGCAAAGGCGATGCAGCCTTCGATGAAAGACTCGCTCCGCCCATCGCAGTCCACGGCGTCACGGACATCGTGCTCCGCAGCCCAAGCCCATCCGGCCTCATGACCTGCGCAATCCCCCGCGCAGCCGTAAGGCGCACCCTCGGCCTCGTACGTCGAGGCCGCCAAGTCTTCGGCCACCGTATCAGCGGTCACCGAAGCACGATCCGCAGCCTCGTCGATCGTCTGATCTGCATCGTCATTGCCACCGCAGGCGGCGGCGAGCAACGCAGTTGCTCCAATCAGGCACGCGGCTCTGATGTCCATGAGAGCCAGCGTAGCGACCACAGCAGTCCAAGCAAAGGTCAGTGTTTATGGCATCCACGGTTCTGGGCGCGGTCGGGGCGGGGGTCGCGGGGCCGCTGGGGGCGGCGGTCGGGCGGGCGCTGGGCGGGGTGCTGGACGCGCGCTTGATCGGGGCGCTGGCACCGGTCAGGCGCGGGCCGAGGATCGAGGCGTTGAGGGTGCAGGGCACGGCCGAGGGCGCGCCCATAGCCTGGGTCGCGGGACGTGCGCGCGTGACGGGGCAGGTGATCTGGGCCGCGCGGTTCCTGGAGGACCGGCGGACTGAGAGCGCGGGCAAGGGCGGGCCGCGGACGGAGACGAGCGCCTATTCCCTGAGTTTCGCCGTGGCGATCTGCGAGGGCGAGATCGACGGCATCGGGCGGGTGTGGGCCGACGGGCGGCCGATGGACCTGACGGGCGTGACGATGCGGGTGCATCGCGGCGGCGAGGACCAGGCTCCCGATCCCCTGATCGAGGCGGTCGAGGGGGAAGCGCCAGCGTATCACGGAGTGGCCTATGCGGTGTTCGAGGATCTGGCGCTGGGGCCGTACGGAAACCGGGCGCCGCAGCTGAGCTTCGAGGTGTTCCGGCGGCCGCGCGGGGCGGAGCCGGTGCTCGAAGACCTGCTGGAGGGGGTGTGCCTGATCCCGGGGGCCGGGGAGTTCGTGCTGGCGACCGAGGCCGTGGTGCGGCGCGAGGGGCTGACTCGGACGGCGGCGGAGAACGTCCACACGGGCGACGGGCGGCCGGGGCTGGTCGTCAGTCTGGATCAGCTTCAGGCACAGGCGCCGAACCTGAAGCGGGCGTCGCTGGTGGTCGGGTGGTTCGGGTCGTCGACGGCGGCGCATGAGTTCACGGTGAAGCCGGGCGTCGAGCGGCGCGACAAGCCGACGGAGCCGATGGGATGGTCGGTCGCGGGATTGGCTCGGGACGAGGCGCATCTGATCTCGCAGGTCGAGGGGGCCCCGGCCTATGGCGGGACGCCGTCGGACGAGAGCGTGCGGCAGGCGGTAGCGGAGCTGAAGGCGCGGGGGCTGGAGGTGACGCTGTATCCCTTCGTCTTCATGGACTGCGACGGATATCCGTGGCGGGGACGGGTCGCCGGACGCGACGGGGTTCAGGCGGCGGCGGACGTGGCGGCGTGCTTCGGCGCGGCGGAGGGATGGGGCCTGCGGCGTATGGCGCGGCACTATGCCCAGCTGGCGGCGGAGACTGGGGCGGACGGGCTGCTGATCGCATCCGAGATGCGCGGGCTGACGTGGACGCGGGATGCGGGCGGCGGTTTTCCGGCGGTGGCGCAGCTGCGCGATCTGGCGGCGGAGTGTCGGGCGATCACGGGGCCGGGGGTCAAGCTGTCCTATGCCGCCGACTGGTCGGAGTGGTTCGGGCGGCATGACGGCGCGGACGTGATCTTTCACCTGGATCCGCTGTGGGCCGACCCGAACGTGGATTACGTCGGCGTCGACTTCTATCCGCCGCTGGGCGACTGGCGCGCGGGCGACGGCGGAGTGGACGCGGACGCGTTCGCGGGGCCGGATGATGCGGCCTACCTGGCCGCGCAGGTGGCGGGCGGAGAGAATTTCGACTGGTTCTATGCCTCGGACGCGGATCGCGCGGCGCAGGTGCGCACGCCGAGCGTGGACGGCGCGCACGGCGAGGACTGGGCGTTCCGGGCCAAGGACCTGGCGGGCTGGTGGAGCCACGCGCACCATGATCGACCAGGTGGGGTTCGGTCGGCGACGCCGACGGCCTGGGTTCCGGGCATGAAGCCGATGCGGCTGACGGAGTTCGGATGCGCCGCCGTGGATCGCGGGGGCAATGCGCCGAACCTGTTCCAGGACGCGAAGAGCGAGGAGAGCGCCCTGCCGCCGCAGTCGACGGGCGCGCGGGACGACCGGATGCAGCGCCGCGCGCTGGAGGCCGTGCTGAGCTGGTACGGGGCGGAGGAGAACAACCCGGTGTCCGCGGTCTATTGCGGGGCGATGCTGGAGGCGGCCGACGCCTGGTGCTGGGACGCGCGGCCGTGGCCGGCGTTTCCGGCGCGGGACGATCTGTGGGCCGACGCGGGGGCGTGGGCGAGGGGGCACTGGCTGAACGGACGGCTGCACGGCGAGGGAACGGCGCTGGCGCAGGCGGTGCTGGAGCGCGTCGGCTTCGAGGTCGAGGACGTCGTGGTCGATCCCAGCCCGGTTCGGGTCGACGGCATCGTGCTGGAAGGGCCGACGGCGGGGCGCGAGGCGCTGGCCCCGCTGTGCGCGGCCCTTGGACTGACGGTCGTCGAACGGGGGCGCGCACTGAGGTTGACGGGACCGACGGCGACGGAGGTCGTGATCGCGCGCGACGCTCTGGCTCTGGCGGACGGGCGGCCGAGCGTGCGGCTGGACCGGCGGCTGGAGGCGGCGCCGGCGACGGTGCGGGCGCGGTTCGTCGACGGCGAGGCGGGCTATCGAACGGGAGCGGTGGCCGCGCGCGGCCCCGGCGCAGGCGAGGAGGTCGCGCTGGACCTGGCGATCGTCTGTCCGCCGGAGACGGCCGAGGACGCGGCGCGCCGCGTGTTGCGCGACGAGCGGGCGGAGACGCTGACCCTGGCGCTGGGGCCGCTTGACGCCTTGCGCCTGGAGCCGGGCGACGCGGTGGCCGTGGAAGGTTTCGACGGCGATTGGCGCGTGGAGCGCGTGGTGCGCGACGAAAGTCCGAGCGCCGCGCTGAGGCGGGCGCCGACGGCCCCAGCGGTCGGGGCGGTGGAAGGGCCGAAGGGGGACGAGCCGGTCGAGGCGTTCGGCGCGCCGTTCCTGGCGGTGCTGGACCTGCCGCCGCTGCCGAACGCGGAGGACGACGCGCGGCCCCTGGTGGCGGTGGCGGGCGATCCCTGGCGGGCGCAGGCGGTCTGGGCGGGCGGGTCGGCCGAGACGCTGACGCGGCGCGGCGATGTCAGGTCGCCCGCGACGGTGGGCCGGTTGGTGGAGCCCCTCGCGGCGGGCGCCAGGCATCGCTGGATGCGGACGGCGTCGATGACGGTTCGGATCGAGGGCCGGGCCCCGAGCTCGCGGCCGGAAGCGGCTGTGCTGGGCGGCGCGAACGCGCTGGCTCTGGCGGGCGCCGACGGCTGGGAGATCGTGCAGTTCCTGTCGGCGGAGCCGGTGGGCGGAGACGTGTGGCGGCTGGGCGGACTGCTGCGCGGGCAGCAGGGAACGTCGGCGACGACGGCCGAGACGGGCGCGACGGTGGTGATGCTGGACGGATTGGCGCGGGCGGATCTGGCGATGGGCGAGCGCGGTCTGGAGCGGACCTGGCGCGCGGCGCCGCCGGGGGCCGCGCCCGGGGGCCCGCAGAGCGCGGAGGCGACGGCGACGATCCGCGGCGTGCACGACCGGCCGTGGGGCCCGGTCCACCTGAGGGCGAGACGGACGCCGGGCGGCGGGCGAGCGTTGAGCTGGATCGCGCGATCGCGGATCGACGGCGACCGGTGGGAGGGGGCCGAGAGCGGCGCCGATCCTATGCGATTTCGCGTGCGCTGGCTGAACGGAGATGCGGACGTCGGCGTCGCGGAGGTCGCGGCGACGACCCTGAACGTCGATGGCGCCGAGCTGAGTGCGCTGTTCCCCGGCGGGCTGACGCACGCCCGCGCGGCGGTCAGCCAGTGGGGCGATCGCTGGGGATGGGGGCTGGAGGCGACGATCCCCCTCGCATGAGGCGCGTTCCTGTCCTAACTCACGGGGGAGCAGGACGGAGCGACGGCGACAAGTGGCGGGTGATCCCTACAAGGAACTGGGCGTGGCGCGCGGCGCGAGCGCGGCGGAGATCAAGTCCGCCTTTCGCAAGCTGGCCAAGCAGCTGCATCCGGACTCCAACCCGAACGACAAGGCGGCCGAAGAACGGTTCAAGCGCGTGACGGCCGCCTTCGACATTCTGGGCGACGCCGAGAAGAAGGCCAAGTTCGACCGGGGCGAGATCGACGCGGACGGGCGCGAGCAGTTTCGCGGCTTTTCCGGTCGGCCGGGCGGCGGCGGCATGGGGGGCAGTCCGTTCGGCCAAGGCGGCGCGCGGGGCGCGTTCGAGGACGTCGATCTGGAAGAGATTTTCGGCGGAATGTTCGGCGGCGGGGCGGCGCGGGGCGGCGGTAGGGGCTTCACCGCCAAGGGCCAGGACGTTCGGGCGACGCTGGAGATCAGCCTGGAAGACTCGATCTCGGGCGCCACGCGGCGGATCCAGTTTTCGGACGGTCGGATGCTGGACGTGGCCATCCCGAAGGGCGCGGGCGACGGGCAGGTCATCCGGCTGAAGGGGCAGGGCGCGCCGGGCCGCGGCGGGCCGGCCGGCGACGCGCTGATCGAGCTGAAGATCGCCCCGCATCCGACGTTCACGCGCGACGGCGCCGACCTGACGATGGATCAGCCGGTGGCGCTGTACGACGCGGTGCTGGGCGGCAAGGTGCCGGTGCGCACGCCTGAGGGGACGGTCAATCTGACCATTCCGGCGGGGTCGAGCTCTGGCAAGGTGATGCGGCTGAAGGGGCGGGGTGCGTTCGCCAACGGCAAGCGCGGCGATCTGCTGGCCAAGCTGATGATCGTGCTGCCCGACGGCGATGATCGGCTGAAGAAACTGGCCGAGACGGCGCGGGACGAGGGGCCGATCAAGCCCTTCCGCGACTGAGGCGCGCATGATCCCGAAGCCGAAGGTCAAACCCGCGCGGCCGTGGTTCTCGTCCGGGCCGACGGCGAAGCGGCCGGGATGGTCGCGGGACGCGATCTCCACCGACCTGCTGGGGCGCGGGATTCGTGCGCCGGAGGTGGTGGCGCGGTTCGCGCACGGGCTGAAGCTGACGCGGGAGTTGTTGCAGGTCCCCGACGACTGGGCGCTGGTCTATGCGCCGGGGTCGGACACCGGAGCGGTGGAGCAGGCGCTGTGGAACCTGCTGGGGCCGAGGCCGGTGCAGGTGCTGGCGTTCGAGAATTTCGGCCAGGTCTGGGCGACCGACGTGCGGGACTCGCTGAGGCTGGACCCCGAAATCCTGACCGCGCCGTGGGGTCGGTTTCCCGAGGTGACGAAGGTCGATCCAAGAGCCGACGTGGTCTTCCCCTGGAACGGCACGACCAGCGGGGTCCGGGCGCCGGGCGCGGACTGGATCGCGGCGGACCGCGAGGGGCTGGTGATCTGCGACGCGACGTCGGCGGCCTTCGCCATGCCGTTGCCGTGGGATCGGCTGGACGTCGTCACCTTCAGTTTTCAGAAGGCGCTGGGCGGCGAGGCTGGGCTGGGCGTGACGGCGCTGGGGCCGCGCGCGGTGGAGCGGCTGGATGTCTATGCGCCCGAGCGGTCGGTGCCCAAGGTGCTGCGTCTACGGGATGGCAAGGGCTTCGACCGGACGCTGGCGACGGGATCGATGATCAACACCTTCAGCGTCTGGACGCTGGAGGACTGGATCGATGCGGTGGAATGGGGGCTTTCGGTCGGAGGCTTGGACGCCCTGATCCGGCGGACGGACGCGAACTTCGCGGCTCTGACGGCGTGGGTCGAACGCACCGACTGGATCGACTGGCTGGCCGAGCGGGCCGACCAGCGATCGACGACCAGCGTCTGCCTGAAGATCGTCGATGCACGCGTGGTGGCGTTGGACGAGGGGGCACAGCGCGCGCTGGTGATGCGGATCAAGGCGCTGCTCGAGGCCGAGGGCGCGGCCTTCGACGTCGAGGGCCACCGCAACGCCCCGCCGGGCCTGCGTGTCTGGTGCGGCTGCACCGTCGAGGCTGCGGACGTCGAGGCGCTGGGACCCTGGCTGGACTGGGCGTTCGCCGAGGCGCTGGCGGAATAATCGCTGCAAGCGCACGACACTCCGCGATTCCGGGGCTATAGCCTCCGCCCGCAAGCAGCGGAGAGTGATCCTTGGCGAACGTCGCGGTGGTCGGCGCCCAGTGGGGCGACGAGGGCAAGGGCAAGATCGTCGACTGGCTGTCGAACCGGGCCGACGTGGTCGTGCGGTTCCAGGGCGGTCACAACGCCGGCCACACGCTGGTGGTGGACGGCAAGGTCTACAAGCTGGCGCTGCTGCCTTCGGGCGTGGTGCAGGGCAAGCCGTCGATCATCGGCAACGGCGTGGTGGTCGATCCCTGGCACCTGGTCGGCGAGATCGAGAAGATCGCGGCGCAGGGCGTGGCGATCACGCCGGACATCCTGACCATCGCGGACAATGCGTGCCTGATCCTGCCCATCCATCCGGCGCTGGACGTCGCGCGCGAGGCGGCGGCCAAGGCGCCCGGAGCGAGGATCGGGACCACGGGACGGGGCATCGGCCCGGCCTATGAGGACAAGGTGGGGCGGCGTGCGATCCGGGTCTGCGACCTGGCCGACGCCGACGACCTGAAGGTCAAGATAGACAGGCTGCGATCGCACCACGATCCGCTGCGCGCCGGGCTGGGCCTGGAGCCGATCGATCCGGCGGCGCTGCTGAGCCAGCTGCTGGAGATCGCACCGAAGATCCTGCCGTTCGTGAAGCCTGCGTGGCGCGTGCTGGATCAGGCCCAAAAGGCGGGCAAGCGGGTGCTGTTCGAAGGGGCGCAGGGGGCGTTCCTTGACGTGGACCACGGCACCTATCCCTATGTGACGTCGTCGAACACGGTGGCGGGGCAGGCGGCGGCCGGGTCCGGCATCGGGCCGCGCGGCGTGGGCTATGTGCTGGGGATCGTGAAGGCCTACACCACCCGCGTCGGCGAGGGACCGTTCGCGTGCGAGCTGAACGATGCGGTGGGCGAGCACCTGGCGACCGTGGGGCGCGAGGTGGGGGTGAACACCGGGCGGGCGCGGCGCTGCGGCTGGTTCGACGCGGTGCTGGTGCGGCAGTCGGTGGCGATCAACGGCATCGACGGGATCGCCCTGACGAAACTGGACGTGCTGGACGGGCTGGAGACGCTGAAGATCTGCGTCGGCTATCGCGTGAACGGGCAGGTGCTGAATCATTTGCCCAGCAGCCTGAAGGACCAGGCGGCGGCCGAGCCGGTGTTCGAGGAACTGGAGGGGTGGAGCGAGAGCACCGCCGGGGTCCGCAGCTTCAAGGACATCAACGCCAACGCCATCAAATACGTGCGGCGGATCGAGGAGCTGATCGGCGCGCCGGTGGCGCTGCTGTCGACCAGCCCGGAGCGCGACGACACGATCCTGATGCGGGACCCGTTCCAGGGCTGACGCCGCTGCAATTCAACCGACCTTAACCGGGGCCGGTGCAGAACGTCGCCTCCGACAGGGGAGAAGCCGGTGTTCACAGTCGATCGTCGCATGCTGACCAGGCTCGAGCCGGTGGTGAAGCGCGTGCTGATCGTCGATCCCAACGCGCACGCCGCCCGCCTGATCGCCGACCTGATGAAGGCGCTGGGGACCCGCGAAGTGGCGATCGAGACCGACGCGAAAGGCGCGATGCGCGCCGCCGCGACTGTGGATCCCGGGCTGATCTTCACGGAGCGGTCCGGCGCGGAGCTGGACGGCGAGGAGCTGACGCGCCGGCTGCGGCGGTCGGAACTGACGTGCCGGCGGGCGCCGATCATCATGGTGACGGCCGAAGCGACGGCGAGCTCGATCAAGGGCGCCCGCGACGTCGGCGTTCACGAGTACCTGCGCAAGCCGTTCACCAGTGCAGACCTTCTGAAGCGCATCGAGAACGTGGCGCTGAAGCCGCGCGACTGGATCGAGGGCGTGGCCTACGTCGGCCCGGACCGTCGACGGTTCAACTCGGGCGAATATTCCGGTCCGTCCAAACGCAAGTCCGACCGGCCCTCAACGGCCGCACAGGCCATGGCGGAAGCGAAGGACCAGGCGATGCGCATCTTGGCCGCCGCCCTGGATCAGTTCGACGCCGATCCTCAGCAGGCCGTCCGCGCCGTGCGGGAACAGGCGCTGAACCTCAAGACGCTGGGCCTCAAGGCCGCCGACACGCGGCTGGTGATCGCGGTTGGGGCGCTGGAAGTGTCTCTGGCGTCCGGTCCGCCGACCAAGGCGACCCTGTCCGCGCCGATCGGCGCCCTGCTGGCGATGCATCAGGGCGCCGGCGAAGTTCTGAAGAAGGCGGGCTGAACCCCGCCGACGTCGGCGTCAGGCGTCGACCAGGTTCCGCTCTTCCGCGGCCGCCCGCATCGCTTTCTGCAGCTTCTCGAAGGCGCGCACCTCGATCTGGCGCACACGCTCGCGGCTGACGCCGTACTGGCCGGCCAGTTCCTCGAGCGTGACCGGATCGTCCTTGAGCCGGCGCTCCGTCAGGATGTGCTTCTCGCGGTCGGTCAGCTCCTCCATCGCCTCCTGCAGCAGGCTCATGCGGATGGACTTTTCCTCGTCCTCGGCCAGCTGAGTTTCCTGAGAGACCGCCGTGTCGTCGGCCAGCCAGTCCTGCCACTCGCTCTCGCCGTCGGCGCGCAGGGGCGCGTTGAGCGACGAGTCGCCGCCCAGGCGGCGGTTCATGTCCGTGACCTCCTGCTCGGTCACGCCCAGCTTGGTGGCGATGGCCGACAGGTGCTCCGGGTGCAGGTCGCCTTCCTCGAAGGCCGAGATCTGGCTCTTGGCCTTGCGCAGATTGAAGAACAGCTTCTTCTGCGCGGCGGTGGTGCCCATCTTCACCAGCGACCAGCTGCGCAGGATGTATTCCTGGATCGAGGCGCGGATCCACCACATGGCGTAGGTCGCCAAGCGGAAGCCCTTGTCCGGGTCGAACTTCTTGACGGCCTGCATCAGGCCGACGTTGCCCTCGGAGATCACCTCGCCGATCGGCAGGCCATAGCCGCGATAGCCCATGGCGATCTTGGCCACCAGACGCAGGTGCGAAGTGACGAGGCGATGCGCGGCCTCGGGATCCTGGTGTTCGCTCCACCGCTTGGCGAGCATGAACTCCTCGTCCTTGGTGAGCATCGGAAACTTGCGGATTTCCGTGAGATATCGCGACAGCCCCTGTTCAGGCGACATCACCGCGAGCGTGGCGTTGGCCATGTGTGTGGTCCCTCCGACCGGTCGAGCGGGTCCTTCGGTTTCGGCCGCACGATGCGCGCCGACGCCTCACCCCTCAGCGAATGAGATGGGTCCGGGTTGCGGGTCTGAAAAGGGACGCTTCGTCGCATCGAAGCGCGACCGTGGCCCGGACGCCACTGTGATCGTGGGTGTAGCAGTTAGTGGGTCCTGAATCAAGACCCACTAAGCGGCCAGAAGATCCTGCTGATCCTTGTTCCGGCGAAACCAGACGTCGGCGTAGGAGCAGACCGGCACGACCTTGAAGCCCTTCTCGCGCGCGTCGTGGGCGACGCCCTTCATCAATTCGGCGGCGATTCCTTTGCCCTCATGCGCGGGCGGGACGAACACGCGTCTGATCGTCAGCACGCCTTCGGACAGGCGGACGTCGACCTGACCCTCGTCGCCGCCGTCCAGCGGCAGGACGTAACGCGAGGCCTGAGGGTCGAAGGCGAGGTCGGTCATGGCTCACTCCAGCAGTTCGAGCGCGGCCTGAAGCGCGCGCATGTCGGCAGGAGGAACGGTCTCGAAGCGCAGGGGTTCGCCGGTCACGGGATGGACGAAGCCGAGGACGGCGGCATGAAGCGCCTGTCGGGTCAGGCCGGCGGCGGCGACCGCGGCCTTCACGGGCGCGGCGGGGCTGCCCGAGCCGTAGACGGCGTCGCCCAGGATCGGCGCGCCCTTCGACGCCAGATGCACGCGGATCTGGTGGGTTCGACCGGTGTGCAGCGTGCACAGGACGCGTGAGGCCATCGGCGGCGAGCCGGGCTTCCTCGCCGCGCCGAAGGTCTCCTGGACGACGTAATCGGTGACCGCCTCGCGTCCGCCGGAGCGCAGCACGGCCATCTTCTTTCGATCGGAGGACGAGCGGCCGAGCAGGGTCTGGATCCGCCCTTTGGTGGGGTCTGGCGCGCCGCGAGTTAGGGCGACGTAGCTGCGCTCGATGTCGTGCGCGGAGAACAGGGCTGAGAGGCCGGCGTGGGCACGGTCGGACTTGGCCGCGACCATGACGCCGGACGTGTCCTTGTCCAGCCGGTGGACGATGCCGGGACGCGCGACGCCGCCGATGCCGGACAGAGATGCGCCGCAGTGATGAAGCAGCGCGTTGACCAGGGTGCCGGTCTCGGAGCCGGGCGCAGGGTGGGCGGCCATGCCGGCGGGCTTGTCGATGACGATCAGGTCGGCGTCCTCGAACAGGACGTGGAGGGGAATGGCCTCCGGGAGAGGCGTCGCGGCGACCGGAGGGGGCAGGACGAGCCGATGCACGCCGGCCTGGGCCTTTGCCGATCCGTCCGTCAGCCGCCGCCCGTCGCGATCCAGTCGCCCCTCGGCGATCAGGGCCTGGATCCGGGCGCGCGAAAGTTGAGGCAGGGCCTCCGCAAGAGCGCGGTCCAGACGGCCTTCGTCGCCGTTCAGGCGCGCTTCCAGCACCTCGTCGCCGTCTTCATCCTGCGTCACATCGGTCACGCTTCGGTCTAGCATGCTCCGGAGAGGCGCGCGCCAGCTTGCAAGCACGGGGCGCCGTGGCAGTGTGGACGGCGTCACTCCGGGGAGACGACGTCATGCGCATCCTGTTCACGTTCGCCGTCGCCGGCCTGGCCATGAGCCTGGGCAGCTGCGCCACCATGAGCGAGGATCAATGCCTGGCGGGCGCCTGGGGCGAAGTGGGCCTGGCCGATGGGCGCGAAGGACACGCGCCCGATCGGCTGCAGTCGCACGCGGAAGCCTGCGCCAAGGTGGGCGTCGTGCCTGACGAAGCGACCTATTACGCCGCCAGAGAAGAGGGGCTTAGGAGCTACTGCACGCCCCCGAACGCGTTTCGGGTCGGGCGTGACGGATCCTCCTATGAAGGCGTCTGTCCCGCCGGGGTCGAGGGGGCCTTTCTGGCGGCCTATCAAGATGGGCGGGTCCTGGGCGAGGCCGAACGCCGCGCGTCGGAGGCCGCGTCGCGCGTGTCGTCGCTGGGTGGTCGAGCGGCCGAACTGGACGAGAAGATCGAGGCGAAACGCAGCGAGTGCGGCGACCAGAGCCTGAGCGAAGAAGTTCGTCAGCGCGCCTGCGACCGTATCGGCGAGCTCCGCGCGGAGCGCCAAGGCACGATTTCCCAATGGCGACAGGCTCAGGAGGACGAGCGCTGGGCGGTGCGCGAGCTGGACGACGTCCGCTGGCGACTGGGCGCGCTTTACGCCTTCTGACCCCTTGCATTCGGCCGCGGTCAGCCTAGATTGTCGGCACTTATGCTGAATGTGAGCATAAGTCGGCGAACTGCGGAGGCAGGCGCCGGTTCTTCAGCCCTCTGATATGCTCAAACAGAGCAAAAGGTGGAGCGATGGCGGACGGCATGTTCGGGATTTCGAAGGCGACGGCGGACGAGACCGCCGGCGTCTGGGACAAGATCAAGGATCACGTCACGCCGCTGGAGTGGCCGGCCAAGGCCGAGCTGATCGCCGAGATCAACCGGCTGAAGCGCGACCGCGACGCGGTGATCCTGGCGCACAACTACATGACGCCCGACGTTTTTCACGGCGTCGGCGACTACGTCGGCGACAGCCTGGGTCTGGCCAAGGAGGCGGCGAAGTCGAAGGCGAAGGTGATCGTGCAGGCGGGTGTGCACTTCATGGCCGAGACGTCCAAGATCCTGTCGCCCGAGAAGACCGTGCTGATCCCCGACCTGCGTGCGGGATGTTCTCTGGCGGCCTCCATCACCGGCGCGGACGTGAGGCTGATCAAGCAGCGGCATCCGGGCCTGCCCGTGGTCACCTATGTGAACACCACCGCCGACGTGAAGGCGGAGACGGACATCTGCTGCACCAGCGCCAACGCCGTGCAGGTGGTCGAATGGGCCGCGCGGGAGTGGGGCGTCGACAAGGTCATCCTGATCCCCGACGAGTTCCTGGCGCGCAACGTGGCGGCCCAGACGACGGTCGGCATCATCGCCTGGAAGGGCCGCTGCGAGGTGCACGAGCGCTTCACCGCGCAGGACGTCGCCGACATGCGCGAGGCCTGGCCCGAGGCGGACATCCTGGCGCACCCGGAATGCCCGGAAGAAATCCTGGCCGCCGCCGACTTCGCCGGGTCGACCGGGGCGATGGCGGACTACGTCACGACGCGCAAGCCGAAGCAGGTGGTGCTGATCACCGAATGCTCGATGGCGTCCAACATCGCCGCCGACGCGCCCGACACGCGGTTCATCGGTCCGTGCAACCTGTGCCCCCACATGAAGCGCATCACGCTGGAGAACATCCGCGACGCGCTGCTGCACATGCAGTTCGAGGTCACCGTGCCGGAAGAGATGGCGCAACGGGCGCGACTGGCGGTCCAGCGGATGGTCGACCTGCCGCCCCCTGTCGTTCCGGCGCGATACGACATGGTCAAGGCGCGCCATCATGTGGCGGTGGAGCTGATCTGATGCACTACGTCGCTCCCGCGCGGGTCACGGCGACCGTCGAGCCACGCACCGTGCGGCTTCTCGCCCTGATGGCCTTGCTGTTGCGAGAGCCGAAGGCCAAGTCGGGTCGATGAACGAAATACCCCGCAGACCCGGTCCTTGGGACCCCAAGCCCAGCGCGCCGCCCCAAGCGCCCGACCAGGTCCCTCCCGGTCCGGCCGACAAGGGGCAGGGCTGGCCCGTCGCCCTGATCTCGACGGCGCTGTTGGCCGGGTTCGTCTGGTGGTTGACGCAGAGCTGGGTCGTCGCCCTGGCCCTCGTGTTCGGGCTGTTCGTACATGAGTACGGGCACGTTCTGGCGATGAACCGGCTGGGGATGGGGCCGGCGAAGATCTACATCATCCCCTTCCTCGGCGGCCTGGCGAAGGCGCCGCGCAATCCCAAGAGCGAGTGGGACGGGGTGCTGGTGTCGCTGGCGGGGCCGGCGTTCGGCCTGCTCGCCGCCGCGCCGTTCTTTGGGCTGTGGCAGATCACGGGGGGCGCCGCGTGGCTGACCGGGGCCTTTGCGATCGCCCTGATCAATCTGGTCAATCTGGCGCCCGCACCGCCGCTGGACGGATCCAAAGCGCTGGGCCCCGTCCTGGCGCGCATCCACCCCGCGCTGGAGTGGACGGCGCTGGTGGCGACGGGCGGCGCGGTCATCTGGTGGGGCCTGACCAACGGCAGTTTCCTGTTCGCGGCGTTCCTGGCCATCGCGCTGCTCGGTCATCTGCGTCGCGGCAAGTGGAGGCCGTATGGTCGGCCCCTGACCTGGGTCGAGGCGGGGAAGGGCGCGGGCCTGTTCCTGTTGACCGCCGCGGCCTGCGGCGTGGTGGCGCTGGCGGCCGTCCTTCCGCTCGGCGACGGCACTCTGATGGGCGGCGTCGCCCAGGGCGGTCGGTTCCTGGGCCTGACGCGATGAAGGTGATCGTCCATCCCGGGCCGCTGGTCGTCGGCGCGGGGCTGGCCGGGCTGGCCGCCGCGCTGGAGGCCGCGCCGGCCCCGACGCTGGTGCTGTCGCCCGAGCCGCTGTTGCGGGCGTCGGCGTCCGCCTGGGCGCAGGGCGGCGTGGCCGCGGCGCTGGCGGCCGGCGACGCGCCGACGCTGCACGCGGCCGACACCCTGGCCGCGGGGGCCGGCCTGGTGGACCCCGCCGCGGCGGCGCTGCTGACCGAGGCCGGTCGGGACACGGTGGACTGGCTGGCGTCGCTCGGCGCGCCCTTCGACCGGGACGGTCACGGCGACTATGCGGTCAGTCGGGAAGCCGCTCACTCTCGGGCCCGGGTTGCTCGGGTCGGAGGCGACGGGGCGGGGCGTGCGGTGCTGTCCGCGCTGGTCGCGGCGGCGCGCGCGGCGACGCACATGACGATCCGGGAAGACGCCCGTCTGCTGGCGCTGGCCAAGGACGAGGCGGGCCGGGTGGCCGGCGCGATCGTCGAGCTTCCGGGCGGCACGGCCCTCGTTCGGGCGACGGCGGTCGTGCTGGCCACCGGCGGCGTGGGCGGACTGTTCGCGGAGACCACGACCCCCACGGCGCTGAAG
Organism: Afipia felis; assembly: GCA_943371835.1. Classification (GTDB taxonomy): domain Bacteria; phylum Pseudomonadota; class Alphaproteobacteria; order Caulobacterales; family Caulobacteraceae; genus Brevundimonas. Next base: position 36,079 of record CALRWJ020000004.1, read on the forward strand.
GGCGAAGGTCTGGCCGCCGCATGGTCGGCCGGTGCGGACGTGCTGGACCCGGAGTTCGTGCAGTTTCATCCCACGGCCATGGACGTGGGGCGAGACCCCATGCCGCTGGCCACAGAGGCCCTGCGCGGCGAGGGCGCGCGACTGATCGACCGGCACGGCGTCCCCTTGCTCGGCCCGGCCGCCGACGCGGACCTGCAGCCCCGGGACGTGGTCGCGTGGGCCGTGCACCATGCGCGGCGGGAGGGCAGGGGCGCCTTTCTCGACTGCCGTGTCGCCGTCGGCGCGCGCTTTCCCGAGCACTTTCCGGCAGTCTTCGCCGCCTGCATGGCCGCGGGACTGGATCCCCGCGACACGCCCATCCCGGTCGCTCCGGCCGCTCACTACCACATGGGCGGGATCGCGGCGGACGCCGATGGCCGCACCGCGCTGGCGGGACTGTTCGCCGTCGGAGAGTGCGCGGCGACGGGGGTGCACGGCGCCAATCGGCTGGCCTCGAACAGCCTGCTGGAGGCTGCGGCCTTCGGTCGCCGGACGGGCCGCGCGGCCGCGGCGGAGCCCGCCTCCCTCGCCGCCATGGCGCCGACCGGCAGGGCGTCTCCGCCGCTTTCTCAGGAAGGCCTGGCGCGCCTGCGGGCGACGATGAGCCGCGACATGGGCGTCGCCCGGGACGAGGCGGGTCTGCGGAGGGCGCTGGCGGACATCGACGGGCTGGCGGCGTCGGAAGGGCCGGCCCTGCCCCTGATCGCCGCGCGTCTGATGACCGCGGCGGCGCTGGCGCGACGCGAGAGCCGCGGTGCGCATCACCGACTGGATTTCCCCGACGCCATCGAGCCGGCGACGCACACGCGCGTGCCGGGCCAGGGCGCGGACGCGCGAAAGGCGGCGGCATGAGCGGCTTCCACGATCAGGCCCTGGACGCCGTGGTGCGTCTTGCGCTGGCCGAGGACCTGGGCCGGGCCGGCGACGTGACCGCCCAGGCCTGCGTGCCCGAAGCCGCCCGTCTGACCGCCGACTTCACGGCGCGAAAGGCGGGCGTCGCCGCGGGGCTGGGCGCGGCGCGGCTGGCGTTGCGGGCGCTGGATGCCGACGCCCGCGTCGAGGAGCGCCTGAAGGACGGCGATGGGTTCGAAGCCGGCGCCGTTCTGGTGCGCGTCACCGGCGACGCGCGCGCGGTTCTGGCGGCCGAGCGGACGGCGCTCAACCTGATGGGCCGGCTGTGCGGCATCGCCACGCTGACCCGCGCCTACGTCGATGCGGTCGCGGGAACCCGCACGCGGATCGCCGACACGCGCAAGACCACGCCGGGGCTGCGCGCGCTGGAGAAGCGGGCCGTCGCCCTGGGCGGCGGGCTGAACCACCGGTTCGGGCTCGACGACGCCATTCTCATCAAGGACAACCACGTCGCCCTGTGCGGCGGCGACGCGGCGGAAGCCCTCCGACGAGCGCGGGCCCATGCCGGGCATCTGGTGAAGATCGAGGTCGAGGTCGATCGTCTGGATCAGCTGCGCGCCGTGCTGGCGACGTGCGACGTCGGACAGGGGCCGGACGTGGTGATGCTGGACAACTTCAGTCTGGGCGACCTCCGGGAAGCGGTGGACATGGCCGCCGGGCGCGTGGTGCTGGAAGCGTCGGGCGGCGTCACGCTGCGAACCGTGCGGGCGATCGCCGAGACCGGCGTCGACGTCGTCTCCGTGGGCGCCCTGACGCATTCGGCGCCCGCGCTGGACGTCGGGCTGGACGTGGCCTGACTTCGGAACGCCGTCGCCCGCGGTCGGTTACCTCCGGAAGAGGAGACCGACATGAGCAAACACCCCCCCATCCCCGACGATCAACGCGGCGCCCACGATCGGCGCGACGACGCCACGGGCGTGCAGACCGGCCAGCCGGGCGACGCCGGCGTCAACCTGGACCAGCAGGGCCGGTTCGCGAACGTCCGCCAGAACCTGACCCCGCAGCACAAGACGCAGGATCGTTGACCATGGCCGACAACAACCAGCACACGCCGGAACCGGTCGATGAGAAGCGTTGGGGCGGTCCCGGATCAAGTCACCAGAATGCGGACCGCCAGCCGCCCGAGTTCAGCGATCCGCGCGGCGACGGGCCGACCAACCCTCGAAACAGCAAGATTTCGGGAGGGGGCGGGGAACGCGACCTCAAGCATTCGCACGACGACCGCTTCCGCTCGTCCACGGGCGACCGCGACGTCTGATCAGGCGTCGGAGGCCGCGGGCGTCGAGACCGTGGCTACGGGAGCCTGCTGAGGCGTGCCGGCGGGCGCCGGGGCCGACGACTTGCTCGCCGGCGGCGCGGCGACGGCGGGCGACGTCGCCTCCCGCGTCGGCGCGTCCCGCTGCACCAAAGCGTCATAGGCGATGCCGCCTGCTTCCCGGATCGGCGTGATCGGGTCGATGCCCGCATGGATCAGGCGAGGCTCGTCCTGCAGCGGCGCAGAGGGGGCGGGTTGGTAGGCGAAACTGCGCGGCGCGCCGCGACCGCCGCCGAAGCGGTAAAAGACGTGGTCGCCGACTTGTCCGACCCGGATCAGCGATCCGCGCCAGCCCGGCGAGACGGCGGTGGTGTGGAAATGGGTCGCGGTGCCGACGGGCGCATAGACCCGTCCGGACAGCGTTTCGGTGGCGACCTGGCGCGCGCGGTTCCAGGCGCCGCGATCGACGCGGCCGCGCATGGACCCGTCGCAGGTGAAGCTGAACTGGCAGCCGGTTCGGCGACCGGCGCCCTGGAACACCACGCCGCAGACGGTCTTGGGGAAGGCGGGATGACGCGCCCGGTTGACGACGACCTGCGCGACCGCGCGCATGCCCTCGCGCCCCTCTCCGCGCGCTTCGTAATAGACGGCCTGCGTCAGGCACTCGAGGTCGCGGCTGGCGTCCAGCGCGTTGGCGAGGCGGAACGGCGAGGCGGCGGGATTGAGGCCGCCGAGATGCGGCTGGCGCAGGGCGGATCCGGGGCGAGGCAGAGAATCCAGACGCGCCGCGATCAACTCGGCCTGCCGGTCGCGCTGGGTGGCCCCGGCGACCGTGTAGGGATCGTGACGCTGGGCGATGGCCAAGGCGCTGGCGTCCAGTCCCCCGGCGGCGGCGGCCATTGCCTCATCCGTGAAGCCGGCGGCTGCGACGGCGTCCAGCTTCTGGGCCTGAACCCGCACGGTGGTCGCCTTGGCGACCGTCCCGCCCAGATAGGCGACGCCGACCGTCACGCCGACGACGGCCCCGAAGGCCGCAGCCACGACGGCGGGCTTGAGCTTCAGACGTTCGGACAGGTCCGACGCCGGCTTCGGCTCGAAGGAAATCGACACGCACTCAACGCCTGATCCGCAGGGCGCAATGCCGCCCCTTAAGCAGTCTTCAGGCCCGATCGCCTCGGCGAAACGGGCCCGCAGCATCCGGCGTTCGGCGAACGGCCGACGATCCGGAGGACGCGCCTTATACGTCGGAATGTGGCGTCAATGTGGACGATTCGCAATGCGTGACAAATCCGCACTTCCTCCTGTGTCTTCGTGATCGCCGGAAATGGGAGAGACGCAGAAAATATTGCGAATACTTTCATGTATAGGTGAACTTCATCTTTGTCGCATGCCAAACCTGTATTCGCCAGCCGCCGAGGACGTCGCGCGGCCTTAGGCCGAGTGCTGAAAACTGTGGATGGAACGTCGTGGGGCGACTCGCCACGTCTGGCGCCACGTCGCCGTCGTGGAACGGCTGCGGCAGGCGGGCGTTGGGTGAGCGTCCCCTGTTCAGGAGAATTCACATGCGTGCCGTCGCTTCCGCTTCCCTCATCCTGATCGCCGCGTCGGCCTTGGCCGCCTGCGGCCAGACCATCGAACAGCGCGCCGCCACGGGCGCGGTCGCCGGCGCCGTCGTGGCCGGACCGGTGGGCGCCGCCGTGGGCGGGGCGGCGGGCACCGCCGTGGGCCAGGCCGCGAAAAAGGACTGACCGCTTCCGGGCGACCGAACGACCGGGCGCGTACGCGCCTTGATTTGAGCGCGGGATTTCTTTAGCGCCCCTGCCGGGCGTGGCCGTTCGGTCGTCGCCTCCCGCCTTCGACCCGACTGGATGGAATGAGAGACCTCAAGCAAACCGGCTTCGCCGACCGACTGACCGCGCAGGCCGAGGCCAAGAAGGCCATGCTGGCGCGCTTCAAGCCCAAGCCGACCGTTCAGGCCGAAGATCCGCTGGCCCTGCAGAAGCAGAAGGAGGCGGAGCGCGAGGCGCTTCGCGCTCAGCGCGCCGCCGAAAAGGCCGAGGCGCAGCGCCTCAAGGAAGAGCAGCAGGCCGCCGCCGTCGCGGCCCAGGCCATGTCGGCTGAAGCTCAGGAAGAAGCGCGACGCAACGAGCGTCGCGAGCGCAAGGCCGCCATCAAGGCCGAACAGCGCCAACGCCGGGCGGAAAAGAAGACCCGCCGCTGATCGTCAGGCGGAATCCGCCGTCAGAACTTCGGCCAGGGTTTCCCGCGAATAGGGCTTCCTGAGAAAGGGCCAGGGCGCGTCCGCGACCCAGTGGTCCAGTTCGTCGCCCGCATAGCCCGACGCCAGCGCGACCGCCATGGCGGGCCGCCGCCTGTTGGCCTCGCGCGCCAGCTCGACCCCGGACATCCCGCCCGGCATCACCACGTCGGTGAGCATGACGTCGAAATCCTCGCCGTCCAGAATCGAAAGCGCCGCCGACGCCTGGTCGGCGATCCGAACGGTGAAGCCCAGGCTGGCGATCATTTCCGCGGCCACCGCCGCGACGGCGGCGTCGTCCTCGACCAGCAGCAGCCGTCGACCGGTGCGCGCCACCTCGGGGCGACCTTCCACGCTCAGCTTGGGCACGTCGCCGCGCTTCAACGCCGGAAGCAGCATGCGGATGGACGTGCCGGCTCCCGGCGTGGACGTCACCTCCAGCCCGCCGCCGCTCTGGCGGCTGAAGCCGTAGACCTGGCTGAGGCCCAGCCCTGTGCCGCGTCCGACCGGCTTGGTGGTGAAGAACGGCTCGAAGATGCGGGGCAGGACCTCCGGGTCGATGCCGGCCCCGTCGTCGGACACGGCGACGCAGACGTGGTCGCCGCCGCCGACGTCGGCGATCTGGCCCGGCTTCAGCCGGCGCACGCGCGTTTCCACCACGATCAGGCCGCCGTCTCCCACCGCGTCGCGGGCGTTGACGATCAGGTTCAGCAACGCAGCCTCGAACTGCGCCGGATCGACGTCGACCCAGGCTTCCCTTTCCGACAGCCGCAGCTCCAGCCTGACCGCCTCGCCGACCGCTCGCTTCAGCAGCGGTTCGCCCTCGCGGATCAGGGCGTTCAGATCGGTGCGCTCCGGCCGCAGCGTCTGGCGTCGCGAGAAGGCCAGCAGCTGGTGCGTCAGCCGCTCTCCGCGACGCGCCGCGGACAAGGCGGCCTCTCCCAGCCGCTTCTGCCGGGCCGCGTCGTCGGGCGCGCGCAACATCATGTCCAGCGCGCCGATCACGACCGTGAGCAGGTTGTTGAAGTCGTGCGCGACGCCGCCGGTCAACCGTCCCACGGCCTCCATCCGCTGGGCGTGCATCAGGTCCGCCTCGGCCTTCGCCTTTTCGGCCAGCGCCTCGCCGACGCGCTCCTCCAGGAGCTCGTTGACGCGCGTCAGATCGACTTCCAGGCTCTTGGCCTCGGTCACGTCGAAGGCCACGCCGACGAAGCCGATCACGTCGCCGCCCATGCCCAGTCTGGGGCGGGAGAACGACTTCAGCCAACGCCAGTGGCCGTCGTGCCGACGATACCGTCCCTCCAGCGAGAAGGGCTTGCCCGTGGCTTCGCCGGCGATCGACTCGCGCGCGATCCGCTCATGGTCGTCGACGTGCAGCGCCGCGCGCCAGTCCGCGTCGCGCGCCTCTTCATAGGTGCCGCCATGAAAGGCGACGTAGGCCTGGTTGACGAAGGCCCGCGTCCGATCGGCGTTCGTCACCCAGATCAGGACGGGCGCCGTGTCGGCGATGGAGCGGAAGCGATGCTCGCTCTCGCGCATCTCCAGCTCCGCGCGCGTGCGTTCGACCTCGGCATAGGCCCTGGCGGCCACTTCCTCCGCCAGCAGGGAATCCGCGTCGGTCCAGGCGACCGGCTCGCGCCGGATGGCGTAGACGACCGCGTCCAGCCGCCCCGCCCGCAGGATCGGCGCGGCGATCAGCGCGCCGCTGTCGCGGTCCCAATAGGTTTCGGGTCGGGCGGGCGCCGGAACCGACGCCGCCGGGTCGACGATCTTGACCAGCCGTCCAGCGCGCAGGTCGGCGGCGGCGTCGGGCCCGATGCTTTCGTCCAGCGACCAGGCGCCCTCCGGGTCGTGCGTGCCCCGGACGCGCCAGGCCCGACGCACCAGGATCGTCTTTCCGTCCTGATCGACCTCGCCATAACCGGCCCGCAGGGCGCCCAGCGCCTCGCCGAGCGTTTGGGTGGCTTCCAGCATCACCTCTTCCGGGGCGTTCAGGTTCCGCAGCCTGTCGCCCAGCGCCAGCAGCAGAGACTGTCGCCGCTCGGCCTGCTCCAGATTGGCCAGGGCTTCCCGCGTCTCGGTCAGGTCGAAGGACATGCCGATGTAGCCCAGGAAAGTCCCGCTCGCGTCGAAGCGCGGGTTCACGACGATGCGGCGCCAGCGCCATGACCCGTCATGTCTCTGGAAACGCGCCTCGAAGCCGTACGGCAGTCGCCTGGGCCGCGCCTCGGCCATCACGGCGGCGACGGCCTCTCGGTCCTCGGGATGGATCGAGGTCCGCCACGCCGCTCCGAGAATGTGCTCCGCGTCGCTGCCGTAGAACTCCACCAAAGCCTTGTTGACGAACTCGACCTCTGCGTCGGGATTGGTGATCCAGATGGGCGCCGGCGCGTTGTCGGCCATCATCTGAAAGCGTCGCTCGCCCTCGTCGCGCAGGGCCTCGCTCAGCGACTGCCGGGCCACGGAGTCGCGCAGCGACGCTGCCAGCAGCGTGCAGAACAGACCGATGGCGATGAAATTGTAGGTCGCGACTTCCGCCAGGCCGTCGATCGGCCCGACCCCGCCGCTTCGGCCGACGATCCACCAGCCGCCGGCCAGGGCGGTGGCGACGGCGGCGAGCCCGCCCAGCCGTCCCGCTGCCAGCGCGGCGAGGAGGACCCCTGGGATCAGGACCATGAAGCCCGTGACGCCGCCGTAGAGCGACGACAGAGCGAACCGGACGATCAGGGCGGCCACGGCGAAGCCGACGCCGATCAGCAGCCGCGCCCACCACGGACCCGGCTCGAAGCGGGCGAGCGAACTCAGCGCCACGCCGGACCACTGGCGCGTGTAAGCGGATGACGCCACTCCAACTCCCCCGACCCGCATGACGCGGATTGATGTGAACGCTTTGCCGGCCTGAGCGTTCCCGCCGCGGTCCGACGCCGCGTCGGACGCGCGCAGCCGCTTGCGGCTGACCCATTCGCCCCCAGATCATCGACGCTCAAGGAGAAACGACATGGCTGAAGCCATCAAGACCGGCATCAAGGCGGACGACCGCAAGAAGGTCGCGCATGAGCTGTCCAAGACCCTGGCCGACAGCTTCGCGGTCTATTCCAAGACGCACGGCTTCCACTGGAACGTGCGCGGACCGGAATTCTTCCAGCTGCACACGCTGCTTGAGGCCCAGTACCGCGAGATGTGGGAAGCGCTGGACGAGATCGCCGAACGAATCCGGGCGCTGGGCGAGTACGCGCCCCAAGGTCAGTCGGCCTTCGCCAACCTGACCTCGATCAAGGAAGGCAAGCCCGAAACCGAGGCCATGGAGATGCTGCGGGAGCTGATGCGCGACCATGAGACCCTGATCGCCACGGCCCGCGCGGGCATCGAGGTGGCGGACGAGGCGGGCGACGAAGCCACCGCCGACCTGCTGACCCAGCGTCTGGGCGCGCACGAAAAGTTTGCCTGGATGCTGCGGTCGACGCTGGGCGGGCGGTGAAAATCGGCGATCGTCCGAATTTCGCCGGCAATCCGCGCTAAGGGTCTCGAATGATCGGACGCGTCGCGGACCTGCTCGACGGACGGAAGGCGGTGGCTCTCGCGGCCGCCGCCCTCGCTCTGCTGTGCGCGGCGACGGCCGGCTCTATGCCGCGTCCCGACGGCGACCTGACGGTTCAACAGGTCACGCGCGCCACGCGGGGAGACATCGGGGCGGACGCCTTCGCGGCCATCAGCGCGCGGATGGATCCGGCGCAGATGGCGCTGGCCTCGCGGCACGATCCCCTGCTCCTGAAGCCCGTGGCCTATGGCCTGACGCCGGGCTGGGAGAGTCTGACCCTGGCCGGCAAGCCCACGCTGGTCTGGGGCCAGAACGGGTTGGAGGCGCAGCGCCTGAACGCCGCGGCGCCCGTGGATGCAGGAGCGCTGCGGCCCGCCCGCGCCTTCATCCTGCGGACGACGGGCGAGAACCGCCGCCGCGCGCTGCGCTGCCTGACGCAGGCGGTCTATTACGAAGCGGCGCTGGAGCCGACCGAGGGGCAGGAGGGCGTGGCTCAGGTCGTGCTGAACCGCGTGCGCGATCCCAACTATCCCAACACGGTCTGCGGCGTGGTCTTTCAGGGCGCCGAGCGCGTGACCGGCTGTCAGTTCAGCTTCACCTGCGACGGCGCTTTGGCCCAGGCGCCCGTGCCTTGGGCCTGGAAGCGGGCCGAGGCCGTGGCGGCGCGCGCGCTTGACGGCTACGTCGCCCGACGCGTGGGGACGGCGACGCATTATCATGCCGACTACGTCCATCCCTGGTGGGCGCCGACCCTGCTGAAGATCGATCAGATCGGGGCGCACATCTTTTATCGCTGGAAGGGCGTCTACGGCGAGACGGCGGCGTTTTCCCAGGCTTATGCGGGGCGTGAGCCGCTGATCGACGAGGCGCGTTTCGCGCGTCCGCGGGTGCTTCTGGCCGGCGCGGACTCCGCGACCGTCGACGACGTGCAGGCCGCCGCCGCCACGGGGCAGCAGGCGGTGCGGACGGTGGAGATCGACGGCGTCACCCGCACCGTCGGCGTCGCCAGCCTGGGCGGGCGGCGCCTGCCCACACCCGCCGAGGTGGCCCAGGTCAACGCCGGTCTGGCGGCCTTCGAGGCCGAGGCCAAGCCCGCCGCGCCCCCGCCCGGCGTGACGCCGATGGCCGTCGAGGAAGTCGGTCGGCCGTCGAACTGATTTCTGATTTCGCAACCAAATTCTCACCTTCGCCGTTCACGGGTCTCGTGGGGCAACCGGGAAAGTCGGGCTTTGGGTTTGGACGGCGACGTGAGCGAGGGTTTGCCGCAGGCCGAGCGCGAACGGTTGCGGGCGCTGCGCGACTACGCCGTGCTCGACACCGAGCGCGAGCCCGCCTTCGACGAACTGGCCGACCTCGCCGCCCGCATCTGCGACGCGCCGATCGCCATCATCAGTCTGGTCGACGTCCACCGGCAGTGGTTCAAGTCCGAGATCGGCCTGGGCGTCCGCGAAACGCCGATCGAAACCTCCTTCTGCCGCCACGCCCTGCTGGAACAGGATCGCCTGATCGTCCCCGACGCGACCCGGGATCCCCGGTTCGCCGAGAACCCCCTCGTCACCGGCGAGCAGAACCTGCGGTTCTACGCGGGGACCTTGCTGAGATCGCCGCAGGGTCATGCGATCGGCACGCTGTGCGTGCTGGACCGGAAACCCAGGCCGGAAGGTTTGACCGATCTTCAGCTCCGCGCGCTGGACGTCCTGGCGCGACAGGTGATGACGCAACTGGAACTGCGGCGCGCGCTGCGCGAGCGGATGCAGACGCAGGAGCGGTTGGACATGGCGCTGGACGCGTCGGAGATGGTGGGCGCCTGGGATTTCGACCTGGTCGGCGACCGCGTCACGTCCGACGCCCGCTTCGCCCGAATGTTCGGGGTCGACCCCCGCCGCGCAGCCGAGGGAACGCCGCTGGCCGACTTCGTGGCGGCCATGCATCCGGACGACCGCGACCGCGTCGCGACCGAGATCGAGCGCGCGATCGCCACTCTCGGCGCTTTCGAGAGCGAATATCGCGTTGTCGTGGGCGGGACCGAGCGGTGGTTGCTGGCGCGCGGCCAGGCCTATGGAGAGGGATCCGGCGTCGCCACGCGCTTCCCGGGCGTCGCCGTCGACATCACGGCGCGCAAATCCGTCGAGGCCGAACTGGCCGCCACCGTCGAAGCTCTGGCGGAGAGCGAGGCCAAGTTCCGCGCCATCGCCGATTCCATGCCCCAGATGGTCTGGTCGACGCTGCCCGACGGCTTCCACGACTGGTACAATGCGCGTTGGTACGAGTTCACCGGCGTGCCCGCGGGCTCGACCGACGGCGAGGGCTGGAACGACATGTTCCACCCTGAGGATCAGCCCCGGGCCTGGACGCGCTGGCGGCACTCGCTTGAGACCGGTGAGCCCTACGAGATCGAATATCGGCTTCGGCACCGCTCGGGAATGTATCGGTGGACGCTGGGCCGCGCGATGCCGATCCGCAACGAGGCGGGCGAGATCACGCGCTGGTTCGGCACCTGCACCGACATCGACGACCTGAAGCGGATGGAGCAGGCCAAGGAACTGCTCAGCCAGGAGCTCAGCCATCGCATCAAGAACATCTTCGCGGTCATCTCGGCGCTGATCGCCCTGTCGGCCCGGCAGCATCCGGAGGCCAAGGCCTTCGCGAGCGCGCTGCGCACCCGCATCGGCGCCCTGGCCCGCGCGCATGAGTTCGTGCGCCCGCATACCGAAACCTCGCGCCCGACCGTCGCGTCGATGACGCTTCACGCCTTCCTGACCGCCTTGTTCGCCGCCTACCTGGACGACGGGGGCACTCCGCGCATCACGGTCACCGGCGACGACACGGTGTTCGACGACCAGGCCGCGACCTCCGTCGCCCTGCTTTTCCACGAGATGGCGACCAACGCGTCCAAGTACGGCGCGCTGAGCACGCCGGAGGGCGTCGTGACGCTGGAGACGCGTGACGAGGGCGACCGCTTTCACCTGCAGTGGACCGAGCGCGGCGGGCCGCGTCTGCCGGGTCCGCCCGAACGGCGGGGGTTCGGCGCGTCCCTCTCGCAGCTGTCGGTGGAGGGGCAGCTGGGGGGCAAACTGTCGCAGGTCTGGAACCCGGAAGGCCTGGAGGTGTTCGTCGATCTCCCCGCCACGGCACTGTCGCGGCGGCGCCACGCGTTGAAGGCGAGCGAGAGCCTCGGCGGCGCGGCATGAAACCTGCAACCCATCCTCGCGTTGACGTGCCTGAGACCCGAAGACCATGACAGCCCGCATCCTGATCATCGAAGACGAGGCCCTGGTGGCGCTCGAACTGCGCTTCGTGCTCGAGGACCTCGGGCACGAGGTGGTGGGCATCGCCGCCGACTCTCAATCGGCCGAGCAGATCATCAAGACGACCGACGTCGACCTGGCACTGGTGGACATCCACCTGTCCGACGGCCCGACGGGGATCGAGCTGGGCCGCCATCTGGGACAGGATCACCGGGTGGCGGTGCTGTTCATGACCGCCAACCCCGGCATGGTGCGCAACGGCGTCGCGGGCACCATCGGCGTGCTGTCCAAGCCGACCGACGAGGTCGCCGTGCGGTCTTCGGTCGATTATGCGCTGGGCAAGGCCGCGGGCAACCCGCCGCCGCTCGCGCCGCCGCAGCTGCAGGTCTTCGCCTGACGGTCAGTCCCAGGCGCCGATCTTTTCCGCCTCGTGGTGGCTGATGGGGTGGCCGGCGGCCTTGTGATCTTCCTCCGCCAGGAACCGAACGGCCTCCAGCGCGGCCATGCATCCCATGCCCGCCGCCGTCACCGCCTGACGATAGACGTCGTCCGTCACGTCGCCGGCGGCGTAGACGCCCTCGATGGCCGTCGACGTCGTGCCGGGCTTCACCGTCAGATACCCGCCGGCCTTGGTCTCCAGCTGGCCGGCAAACAGCTCCGACGACGGCGCGTGGCCGATGGCGACGAAGACGCCGTCGCACGCCACCTGACGCGATGAGCCGTCGACGGTCGACGACAGGCGCACCCCCGTCACGTTCTTGGCCATGCCGTCCACCACGCCGACGATCTCGTCCACCTTGTGGTTCCAGATCACCTCGACCTTGGGATGGGCGAACAGGCGCTCCTGCAGGATCTTCTCGGCGCGAAACTCGTCGCGGCGATGCACGACCGTGACCTTCTCGGCGAAGTTGGTCAGGAACAGCGCCTCTTCGACGGCGGTGTTGCCCCCGCCCACGACCACGACCTGCTTGCCGCGATAGAAGAAGCCGTCGCAGGTCGCGCACGCGGACACGCCGAACCCCTGATAGGTCGCCTCGGACTCCAGCCCCAGCCACTTGGCCTGGGCGCCGGTCGAGATGATCACCGTCTCGGCCAGAATCTCCTCCCCGCCGTCCAGCTTCAGGCGGAAGGGGCGCGAGGACAGGTCGGCGGACGTCACGATGTCGTGGATCACCTCGGTCCCGACGTGCTCGGCCTGCTTCTGCATCTGCTCCATCAGCCAGGGTCCCTGGATGACGTCGGCGAAGCCCGGATAGTTCTCTACGTCGGTGGTGATGGTCAGCTGGCCGCCGGGCTGGATGCCGGCGATCACCACGGGGTTCAGGCTGGCGCGCGCGGCATAGATGGCGGCGGTCCAGCCGGCGGGGCCGGAACCGATGATGGCGCAGCGGACGGTACGGGGCGTGCTCATGGCCTCCATTTAGGCGCTGATTCCGGTCGGCGCGATGCTAGTCTGCGCTCGTGGCCACGGAGGCGGGGATGGAAGGACGCAGTTTCCTGGGCGTCGGCTTGGCGCTGGGCCTGTCGGTCGGGGTCGCCATGGGCGTCGCCACCGGCAACCTGGCGGTGGGCATCGCCTTGGGCATGGCGCTGGGCGTCGCCTTCGGCGCGATCGCCGGCGCCTCGAACAGACGCAAGGCGGGCGCCCGAGAGGGCGGCGACGCGGGCGTGGCGACCCTGACGTCCGCCGACGGCGGCGAAAGGTCCAAGGTCGATGCGGGGCACGACGCCGACGGCTCCGACGGCGGCGGGGACGGCGGAGGCGGCGGCGACTAGCCGAGACGCCTCAGGATTTCCCGCGCCGCCCGTTCGGTTTCGTTCAGCGGCGCATAGGTCCAACTGTCCAGGGCGCCGTCGAACGGCCGCGCGGCGCCGTGCGCGCGCAAGGCGGCGTGCAGGCGCGCGAACTTCGGCGCCGGCTTCAGCGGGATCATCGGCAGGACGTGGACCGGCTTGCCCGTCGACGCCGCTTCGGCCGCCATGTTGGCGCTGTCTTCGGTGACCAGCACGTGGTCGGCGTGGCGCAGGAAGGCGAAATAGGGATTGGCGCCCCGGCCGTCCCAGATCACGCCGGGCAGCGTCGACAGCGCGCGCGTCATGGCCAGGCGCGCGTCTTCCGGCGTGCGACGCGAAAAGGTGACCATCACGGACCCGCCGGCGGTCGCCACGGCGCGCCGCACCTCCTCGGCCATTTCCGCGGCGTGCGCCTGCGGCAAGTCGTGGGCGCGGGATCGGCCACCGACCAGCACAGCGACGCGCGGCCTCGGCAAATCGGCCAGCGCGTCGAACTCCGCCGACCCCTCGGCCAGCCGCTCGACCGTCACCCGGTGCGGCGATCCGACGATGGACAGGACGTTCGGCCCCGCCACGTCGTCATGTTCGGGCGCCACGACCAGGTCATAGGCGTCGATCCGCCAGCGCGGATCCTGGGTCTGCACGACGAAGGTCCGCCCGCCCGAGCGACGCTTCGCCTCGACGGACAGGGGCAGGGTGGCGCGACCCGTGCCGATCCAGACGTCGGGCCAGCGTCGGTCCGGGCCCGGGGACGTCGCGTCCGACGACGGGTCCAGCATCCAAGGGGTCTTCAGCGCCGACGGCAGGCGGTCGAAGCCGGCGCGCCATTTCACGCGCTTGACGACGACCTCGGCGGGCGTCAGGCGCGCGACGGCTTCGGCCAGACCCAGGGCCTGGTTCTCCATGCCGGCGCGGCCGTCCGAAACGGCCCAGATCAGAAGCGGTGGGCGGTCGCCTACTTCCACTCGACCTTGAGGATCTCATAGGCCTTCACGCCGCCCGGCGTGTTGACCTCGACCACGTCGCCGACGGCCTTCGAGATCATGGCCCGCGCGATCGGCGACGCGACGGACACCTTGCCCTGCTTCACGTCGGCTTCGTGCTCGCCGACGATCTGATAGGTGGCCTCTTCCTCGGTGTCCTCGTCGACGACCGTGACGGTCGCGCCGAACTTGACCTGATCGCCGCTCAGCTTGGACACGTCGATGACTTGGGCGCGGCTGATCTTGTCCTCGATCTCGGCGATCTGGCCCTCGATCCAGCCCTGACGCTCCTTGGCCGCATGATACTCGGCGTTCTCGGACAGGTCGCCATGGGCGCGCGCTTCCGAGATGGCGGCGATCACGCTCGGGCGCTCCACCGACTTCAATTGCTTCAACTGATCGTCGAGGACGCGATAGCCCTCGGCCGTCATCGGCACTTTTTCCATAGGATGGTGAGTTTCTGTTCGGTCGCCCGACTGGGAGGCGTGTGATTTCAGGAGATCGGTCGCCGGGCGCACGCGACCGGGCGGGGAAGGTAGGGCAGGTTCCCGCTCAACTCAAGCCGGGCGATCCAGCCGGCGGCGCCGCACGTCCACGATCAGGCTGCGCGTGACCCAGAACGTCACCGCCAGTCCGGCCAGCATGAAGACGGCGGACAGCAGCAACACCCCCGCCGCCATGAACGCCAGGCAGAAGGCGATGGCGGCGACCAGCAGCGCCAGAACTTGGGATTTCTTCAGGATCATGCCGCGTTAACGCTCTGCGTCGTCGGCGGTTTCTCAGCCTCGATGGTTCGCCTGGCCGCTGAGGCTTCTGAGCAACGGGGTGACCGGCGCCATCCAGCGGCGGACGCCGAGCCGCAGCGCGGTCGCTTCGCGAAACGGATGGTCCGGCGGGAACGCGCGCGCCGCGTCCTCCGCGGCGAACGCGAGCGCCGCCTTGGCCTCGACCGGTCGGCCGGCGGCGCTCAGCGCGTCGCTCAGATCGATCAGGGCGCCCAGACTCTCGACATGATGCGGGCCATAGGTCTCGACGGCCAGATCGCGCGCCGCCCGCGCCGCGCCGACGGCCGCCTCGGGCCGCCCCTCGGTCAGGTGCAGCGACGCCAGCTGGCGCAGGCCCGCGCTGCGCAACGCGGGGGGCGGCGAGGGGGCATACAGCTCACGGTTCAACGGCGCGATCGACGCCGCGGGCTGCAGTTCGGCGAAGGCCAGCACACGGCCCAGGGCGCGCGATCGGACGACGCGCTCGACCTTGACCGATTTGGCGATCCCCTCCGTCCGCGCGCTCGCGGCGCCCTCCGTGGCAAAGGACCGCACGTCGGCGGGCGGCACGACGCATCCGGCCACGGCGATCGAAACCGACAGGGCGAGAAGGGGACCTCTGAACCTCATTCGGCCATCTAGCCGGCCCTTAGGCCCCCCGAACACTGACGACTTCCGACGGCGTTTCGGTCAGGCGTAGGCGTAGGGCCCGCCACGTTCCAGCGCCGCCTGATACGCCGGCCGCGCATGGATGCGGTCCAGAAACGCCCGCACGTTCGGCCTCCGCGTCAGGTCCGCCCGCGTCGCCGCCGCCTCAAGGGGGAAGCTCATCATCACGTCGGCGCCGGTGAAATGGTCCCCCGCGAACCAGTCGGATCGCGCCAGTTCCGTCTCCCAGAAGTCCAGATGCGCCTTGATCTGCGGCTCGATCAGCGTCGATCCGACCTTGGCGGAGATGCCTTTCGCGATGGGTCGCACCAGCGCGGGCGTCCGCTTGGGGATCTCACCGAAGATCAGCTTGAGCAGCAGGGGCGTCATCGCCGACCCCTCCGCATAGTGCATCCAGTAGGTGAAGCGCCGACGCTCCTCGGTGCCCGGCGGCGGACGCAGCCCGGCCTGGGGCCGCAGATCCAGCAGATATTCGACGATCGCGCCCGTTTCGGCGATCACCGCGTCGCCGTCCTGCAGCACGGGCGACTTGCCCAGCGGATGGATCGCTCGCAGTTCCGGCGGCGCCAGCTTGGTCCTGGCGTCACGGGCATAGCGCACGACCTCGTACTCCAGCCCCATCTCCTCCAGCAGCCACAGCACCCGCTGCGACCGGGAATCCTCGAGGTGGTGGACGACGAACATGGCGCGCTCCTGCGTTCAGGTCGCGCCAAGCTGGGCTTTGTGGCAGGGCGCGTCTAGGGGCGACGTCCGCTCCAGCGCGTGCGGGCGCCCGGACGCGGCTTGGCGGGGGCGCTCTTGCCGCGCCGCTGCTGCCAGAGTTCGAACGCCAGCGTCGCCAGCGCCAGCTTTCCGGCGTGCCGGCCGGCCATGCGGCGTCCGCCCCGGCTCAGCAGAAGTCCGCCCAGAAGCGTGGCGATGCGGGTCATGTCGGTCTCCTTCCCTGGCGCAACGCGCGCTCGCCCCGTTGAGTTCGGCGGCGTCCTCGCTCAAATCGTCGCATGAGCTCCGTTGAACCCCGCCTGACCTCGCTCGCCCACGGCGGCGGATGCGGCTGCAAGATCGCGCCCGGCGAGCTGGCCGACATGTTGAAGGCCATGCCGCAGGCGGCGCCGTTCTCGAACCTGCTTGTCGGCAATGAAACCAGCGACGACGCGGCCGTGTGGCGGCTGAACGACGACCAGGCGCTGGTGGCCACGACCGACTTCTTCATGCCGGTGGTCGACGACCCCTTCCACTTCGGTCAGATCGCCGCGACCAACGCCCTGTCCGACGTCTACGCCATGGGCGGCACGCCGATCCTGGCGCTGGCGCTGGTGGGGATGCCCATCGACGTCCTGTCGCCGCAGACGATCGGACGGGTGCTTCAGGGCGGCGCGTCCGTCTGCGCCGCGGCGGGCATTCCCATTGCGGGCGGCCATTCGATCGACAGCGTGGAGCCGATCTACGGCCTGGTGGCCCTGGGTCTCGTGCATCCGGACAAGGTGCTGACCAACAAGGGCGCGCGACCGGGCGACGTGCTGGTCCTCACCAAGCCGCTGGGCGTCGGCGTTCTCTCCGCCGCCTTCAAGCAGGGCCTGCTGGACAAGGACGGCTATCGCACCCTGAAGGACACGACCACGCGCCTGAACGCCTTGGGGGCCGGTCTGGCCGATCAGACGGGCGTCCATGCCGTCACGGACGTGACGGGGTTCGGCCTGCTGGGGCATGCTCTGGAGATGGCGCGCGGCGCGGGGGTCCGCGTGCGTCTGACGGACCGCCCACCGACGTTGGCCGGGGTCGAGGCGCTGCTGGACCAGGGCGTGCGCACCGGGGCCTCGACCCGAAACTGGGCGGCCTACGGCCACGAGGTGACCGGGCTGAACCCGGGCGCCGCCCGGGATCTGCTGACAGACCCCCAGACGTCCGGCGGCTTGCTGATCGCGGTGGCGGAAGATGACCTCATCGCATTGCAGGCGCGGGCGCGGCTGAACGGGTCGTCGGCCATGATCGTCGGTCGCGTGATCGACGGCGCGCCGGGCGTCGACGTAGGGCCGCTGTGATCCGCCCGACCACCGACGTCTCTCTCGCCGCCTTGTCGGCCTTCGACGCCGTCATCGACGTGCGCAGCCCGTCGGAGTTCGCCGAGGATCACCTGCCGGGCGCGATCAACCTGCCGGTGCTCGACGACGCCCAGCGCGCCGAGGTCGGCACGGAATACGTCCAAGGCTCCAAATTCCTCGCCCGTCGGCGCGGCGCGGCGCTGGTGGCGCGCAACATCGCGGCGCATCTGGAGGGGGCGCTGGCCGATCGGGACGGAAGCTTCCGCCCCTTGGTCCATTGCTGGCGCGGCGGCCAGCGCTCGCATGCCATGGCGACCGTGCTGGACCAGGTCGGCTGGCACGTCACCCTGCTCGAGGGCGGTTACAGGACGTGGCGTCGCGCGGTGGTCGCCCGCCTGCACGAGGGCCGGCTGGGCCTGAACCTGATCCTGCTCGACGGCCCCACCGGCTGCGGCAAGACGGCCCTGCTGGGAGAACTGGCCGCGCGCGGCGTCCAGACCTTGGATCTGGAGGGCCTGGCCAACCATCGGGGCAGCCTGTTCGGGGCCATGCCCGGCGGTCAGCCCAGCCAGAAGCTGTTCGAAAGCCGCCTGTTCGCGGCCATCGACGCGCTCGATCCCGCCCGCCCGGTCGTCGTGGAGGCCGAGTCCAGCAAGGTCGGCCGCATCGTCCTGCCGAAAGGCCTGTGGTCCGCCATGCAGGCCGCGCCGGTCGTCGAGGTCACGGCCCCCGTCGCCGCCCGCGCCGACTTCACCTGCGCCGCCTACGCCGAGATCGCGTCCGACTCCGCCGCCCTCGACGCCGCCCTGTCCCGCCTGCCGCGCCACCTTTCCAAGGCCCTGATCGCCGAATGGCGCGCCCTCGCCGCCGCCGGGCGCACCCGCGACCTGGCCGAGGCCCTGATCCGCGAGCACTACGATCCGGCCTATTCGCGGTCGCGCGGCGGCAGGGACGGAAGCGTGCTGACGACGCTGAACCTGTCCGCGCTGGACCCCGTCGCGCTGGGCGCCGCCGCGGCGGGCCTCTCGCCCCTGATCGAGGCTCAGACCGCCGCGTAGTCCTGCACCGGGCGCACGTCCATGTCGCCGGCACGAACAGCTTCGATCGCCCGCGCGGCGGCCAGGGCGCCGGAGATGGTGGTGTAGTAGGGCACCTTGCTCATCAGCGCCGTCCGCCGGATCGAGAAGCTGTCGGCCAGCGACTGCTTGCCCTCGGTCGTGTTGATGACCAGCTGGACCTCACCGTTCTTCATGGCGTCGACGACGTTCGGACGGCCTTCCAGCACCTTCTTCACGTAGCCCACGTCCAGTCCCTCGGCGGTCAGATAGGCGTGCGTCCCGCCAGTGGCGATCACTGAAAAACTCTGCTTCAGCAGCCGCGCCACCGCCTCGCGCACGAAGGGTTTGTCGTCGTCCTTGACCGACACGAAGGCGCAGCCCTGGGTCGGCAAGGTCGTGCCCCCGCCGATCTGCGACTTGGCGAAGGCGCGGGCGAAGGCCTCGGTCAGGTCGGCCTCGCCCTCGCGGCGGAAGTCCAGCCCCATGACCTCGCCGGTCGAGCGCATTTCCGGCCCAAGCACGGTGTCGACGCCGGCGAAGCGGGCGAACGGGAACACCGCCTCCTTGACCGCGATGTGGTCCAGCGTGCGGTCCGTCAGACCGAACGGGGCCAGTTTCTCGCCCGCCATGACCTTGGCGGCGATGGCGGCGACCGGCGCGCCCATCGTCTTGGCGACGAACGGCACGGTGCGGCTGGCGCGCGGATTGACCTCCAGCACGAAGATGCGGGGCTGGTCGGAGTGCGGCTCCTCGATCGCGAATTGCACGTTCATCAGTCCGCGCACCTTCAGCGCCTTCGCCATGGCCTCGGTCTGGCGCTTCAGCTCCGCCACCACGTCGGGGCGCAGCGAGTGCGGCGGCATGGAGCAGGCGCTGTCGCCCGAGTGCACGCCCGCCTCCTCGATGTGCTCCAGCACGCCGGCCACGAACACCGTCTCGTCGTCGCACAGGGCGTCCACGTCCACCTCGGTGGCCCGGTTCAGATAGTGATCGATCAGCACGGGATCGTCGCCCGACACGCGCATGGCCTCGTGGACGTAGCGGTCCAGCTGCTCGCGGTCGTGCACGATCATCATGCCGCGCCCGCCGAGCACATAGCTGGGGCGCAGCACGACCGGATAGCCGACCTCCTCGGCCTTCCGCGCCGCCTCCTCGGCCGAGCGGGCAAGGCCGTTCGGCGGCTGCCTCAGGCCGATGTCGTGCAGCAGTTTCTGGAACCGTTCGCGGTCCTCGGCCAGGTCGATGGAGTCCACGCTGGTGCCCAGAATGGGCACGCCGTCGTCCTCCAGCGCGTGCGCCAGCTTCAGCGGCGTCTGCCCGCCGAACTGCACCACCACGCCGATCAACTCGCCCTTCGACCGTTCGACGTCGATCAGCTCCAGCACGTCCTCGGCCGTCAGCGGCTCGAAATACAGGCGGTCGGAGGTGTCGTAGTCGGTCGAGACCGTCTCCGGGTTGCAGTTGACCATGATGCTTTCGACGCCGACGTCCGCGAAGGCGAACGCAGCGTGACAGCAGCAGTAGTCGAACTCGATCCCTTGCCCGATCCGGTTCGGCCCGCCGCCCAGGATGATGGCCTTCTTCCGATCCGACGGGTGCGCCTCGTCCTGCGGGACCTGACCCAGTGCGCCGGTCTCATAGGTCGAGTACATGTAGGCCGTGGCGCTGGCGAACTCCGCCGCGCAGGTGTCGATGCGCTTGAACACGGGACGAACGTCCAGCGCGCGCCGCGCCTTGCGCACCGCCGCCTCGGTCGATCCCGTCAGCTTCGCCAGACGCGCGTCGGAGAAGCCCATGGACTTCAGCCGCCGGAATTCCGCCGCCGTCGTGGGCAGGCCGGTGACGCGGACGTGGCCCTCGGTGCGCACGATCTCGGCGATCTGGCGCAGGAACCAGGGCTCATAGGCGCAGGCCGCCTGCACCTCCTCGACCGTCAGGCCGTGGCGGAAGGCCTGGGCGATGACGCGGATGCGGTCCGGCGTCGGCTGGCCCAGCGCCCTCACGACCGCCGCCTTGGCGCCCGCGTCGTCCTCGGCGGTCGCCGTGCCGTCGATCTCGATCTCGTCGAAGCCGCTCAGGCCGGTCTCCAGCCCGCGAAGGGCCTTCTGCATCGATTCCTGGAAGGTCCGGCCGATGGCCATGACCTCGCCCACAGACTTCATCGAGGTGCCCAGCAGGGGCTCCGATCCCGGATATTTCTCGAAAGCGAAGCGCGGAATCTTGGTGACGACGTAGTCGATGCTGGGCTCGAACGACGCCGGCGTCACCTGGGTGATGTCGTTGGTCAGTTCGTCCAGCGTGTAGCCGACCGCCAGACGGGCGGCGACCTTGGCGATCGGGAACCCGGTGGCCTTCGACGCCAGGGCCGAGGACCGCGACACCCGCGGGTTCATCTCGATCACGACCATGCGGCCGTCGGCGGGGTTGATCGCCCACTGCACGTTCGACCCGCCCGTCTCGACGCCGATCTCGCGCAGCACGTTGATCGAGCCCGTGCGCATGCGCTGGTACTCTTTGTCGGTCAGGGTCAGGGCGGGGGCGACGGTGATCGAGTCGCCCGTGTGCACGCCCATCGGGTCCAC
This sequence comes from Afipia felis, assembly GCA_943371835.1. Lineage (GTDB taxonomy): Bacteria > Pseudomonadota > Alphaproteobacteria > Caulobacterales > Caulobacteraceae > Brevundimonas. Next base: position 57,220 of record CALRWJ020000004.1, read on the forward strand.
GTTCTCGATGGAGCACACGATGATGCAGTTGTCCGCCTTGTCGCGGACGACCTCCATCTCATACTCCTTCCAGCCCAGCACCGATTCCTCGATCAGCACCTCGGTGGTCGGCGACAGGTCCAGCCCGCGCAGGACGATCTCCTCGAACTCCTCGCGGTTGTAGGCGATGCCGCCGCCGGTGCCGGCCAGGGTGAAGCTGGGTCGGATGACGGCGGGCAGGCCGACGAACTCCAGCCCGTCCAGCGCCTCCTCCATAGAGTGCGCGGCCTTGGAGCGGGGCGATTCCAGCCCCAGCTTGTCCATGGCGTCGCGGAATTTCTGACGATCCTCGGCCTTGTCGATGACCTCGGCGCGCGCCCCGATCATCTCCACGCCCCAGCGCTCCAGCGCCCCCGACTGCTCCAGCGCCAGCGCCGTGTTCAGCGCCGTCTGCCCGCCCATGGTGGGCAGAAGCGCGTCGGGCCGCTCCTTCTCGATGATCTTTTCGACGAACTCCGGCGTGATCGGCTCGATGTAGGTGGCGTCGGCCACCTCCGGATCGGTCATGATCGTGGCGGGGTTGGAGTTGACCAGGATCACCCGGTACCCCTCGGCCTTCAACGCCTTGCACGCCTGCACGCCCGAATAGTCGAACTCGCACGCCTGACCGATCACGATCGGGCCGGCGCCGATGATCAGGATGGACTGGATGTCGGTGCGTTTCGGCATCTCAGCCTCCTCAGTTCGTCACGACCGCGCACTCCCAGCCGTCGTAGTCCAGCTGGAAGGCCGCGGCCCAGGATTGCATCATCGAAGAAACGGGCGCGAACGAGGCTGCGTCCACTCCCATGGTCGTCTCCAGCACCAGCGACTCGGCGTCGCCGCTGGTGACGTAGCCCGCGCGGCGCGCGACCTCGTTCAGCTCGCTCAGCCCCTCGTCGTCCCCGTGGAAGTAAAACAGGGTGTGGCGCGGCGTGACGCCGCTGTCCCCATGCGCGGCCAGAGAGGCGCGCACCATGGCGTCCCTTTCCTCATGGCTGACGGACGGATCGGACAGGGTCGTGCCTCGCGCGCGGGCGCCCTCGACGCGGAGGCCGCGCCGGAAGCGATGAGGTTGTCGGTTAAGCGGCCCGTCTAAGGCCGAGGGGGCGACCCCGCAACCCTATTGATCCGCGATCGTCGCGATCCAGTCCGGCAGCTCCGAAATCGACGCCAGCGAGACGTAGCGGGGATGACCCTCCGGCGCGTCGGCCAGCTCGTGCGCCCAGGTTACGTGATAGGGGATGTGCACGCCCCAGGCGCCGGCCTGCACCGCCGGCAGGACGTCGGACTTCATGCTGTTGCCGGCCATCAGCGCCTCTTCGGCGCCCGTGCCGTGGCGGGCGAAGACGCGCTCATAGGTGCGCCGGTCCTTCTCCGACACGATCTCCACCGCGCTGAAAAGCTCGCCCAGCCCGGATGCTGCCAGCTTGCGTTCCTGATCCAGCAGGTCGCCCTTGGTGATCAGGATCAGCCGGTGGCTCTCCGCCAGCTTCGCCAGCGCCTCGTCGACGCCCGGCAGGGTTTCGACGGGATGGGCGATCATCTCGCGCCCCGCCGCCAGGATTTCGCGCACCACCGACGCCGGCGCCTCGCCGTCGCACAGCTCCATGGCCGTCTCGATCATCGACAGGGTGAAGCCCTTGATGCCGTAGCCGTAGAGCCGGAGGTTGCGCCCCTCGACCTGCGCCAGGCGGGCCTCGACGTCGGCCCGCTCGCCATGCGGGGCCAGCAGGTCCAGGAACCGCGCCTGCGTCAGACGAAAGATCGTCTCGTTGTGCCAGAGGGTGTCGTCGGCATCGAGGCCTAGGGTGGTGATGGGCATGACCGGCCATTGGCCCCGACCGCGCGCCGGGTCAACGCGCCTCATTGCTCCGGCGCGTCCGGCGGGCGATGCCGACGTCATGGATCAGTCAGCGGTCGTGATCGGGGCGTCAGGCGGCATCGGCGCCGCCGTGGTCGAGCAGCTTCGGGCATCGGGCGGCTTCCAGGTCGTCCACGCCCTGTCGAGGTCGCGGACGGGCCTGGATCTGGAGGACGAGGCCACCATCGCCGCCGCGGCAGGCGACGTCGCGCGGGGACCCTCGCCCACCCTGATCTTCGTCGCCACGGGCGTGCTGCACGACGGACATGAGCCGGAGCGGACCTACAGAAGCCTGTCGTCCGAGCATCTGCTGCGCGACTATCGGATCAACGCCGTCGGACCGGCGCTGGTCGCCAGACATTTCCTGCCGCTGCTGCCGCGCGACCGCCGCGCCGTCTTCGCCGCCCTGTCGGCGCGCGTGGGGTCGATCGGCGACAACCGCCTGGGCGGCTGGCACGCCTATCGCGCGTCCAAGTCGGCGCTGAACATGATCCTGCGCAACCTGGCGATCGAGCTGGCGCGCACCCATCCGCAGGCGGTCGTCGCCGGCCTGCATCCCGGCACCGTGGACACCGGGCTGAGCGCGCCGTTCCAGAAGGGCGTCGCGCCGGCGAAGCTGTTCACGCCCGACCAGTCCGCCGAGCGCCTGCTGACGGTCCTTGACGGCCTGACGCCCACGGAAAGCGGCGGCGTCTTCGCCTGGGACGGCGCGCGAGTCCCGGAATGAGCCGCGGCAGGGTGAACGGCGCTTCAGCACGTTCGTAAGGGATATGGCGAGGTTTGCGGCGCATCCTGTCGGATCGGGGGCAATCCGGACGACCGGCCACAGGAGAGGCGGTCTTGGCGAACCTCGATCCCCGCGATCCCGAGCGGATCGCCCAGGCGGCGACCTACGCGGCGCAGGCGGCGTATGAGAGTCTGACGTTCCCGCTGATCAGCCGCGCCGGCCGCGAGCTGTCGGTGACCCTGTCCGCCGAGCCCGTGATCGAACTGGCCACGGGACGGCAGGTCAGCCGCAGGATCCGGCGATGCGTCCGCCACCTCGGCGGCGAGCGGCGGCTGACCGGCGGCGCGCGTCCGCTGGAGCCCGTCGACCTCAGCCGCATCGACCTGCAGACCTTGAAGCACGGGCTGGACCTGCTGCGGCTGCGCCCCGAGGACAGCGGGGTGGTGCCCGCCTTCTGGCGAACCATCGCCTCCTCACGCGGGCGGTTCGCCCTGCTGTGCGCCGAAATCCAGCACGCTTCCGCGCCCGGCGCCCTGCTGGTCGAGGTGACGGGCGGGCTGGAACAGGCGCCGCCCGACGCGGTGGCCGACGCGATCTCGCACTTCGAGACGGCGGCGCTGGGCGTGGTGCTGCACGTCGCGCCCGATCCAGCCGCGGTTCACGCGCTGCGCGACGTCCACGCCCACTGCCTGGCGCTGGACTTCGCCGGCGTGGCGCATGACGCTCCCGCCGACTGGCCCGAGGCGACGCGCCTGATCCAGGCCGGCCGCCGGGCCTGCGCCCAGGTGCTGCTGGTCAACCTGCGGCCCGAGCGGGCGGCGACGGCGCGCGACGCCGGCGCCACGCACGCGGTGTTCGCCGCGCTCGAACCGCTCCATGCCTGACCCGGCTCGGTCAACGATTCCTCAAGCGGTCGGCGCTGATCTTGTCCAATCGCCCTGAGTCGGCGCTATGATCGAACGACCGGACCGGGGGGATCCACACATGAGCGACGCGCGAAAACTGGGCTGGGGCCTCGCGGCCCTGGTCGTGGCCGGCAACATGATCGGCTCGGGATTGTACCTGCTGCCGGTGACGCTGGCGCCGTTCGGCAGCTCGTCACTGATCGGCTGGCTGGTCGCGGGCGTCGGCGCGACCGTGCTGGCCCTCGTGTTCGGACAGCTGGGCCGCCTGCGCCCGGACGCCGACGGCCTGTCGGGCTTCGCCCAGACCGCCTTGGGCCGCTTCATGGGCTTCCAGGTCGCCATCGCCTTCTGGGCCGCCTGCCTGATCGGCAACGTCGCCGTCGCGGTCGCGGCCACGGGCTACCTGGCCTTCTTCTGGCCCGCGCTGAAGGATCCGGTCGTGGCCACCTTCTGCAACCTGGCGATCATCTGGCTGGCGACGGTGGCCTACATCGTCGGCACGCGCACGGCGTCCTGGCTGGCGGCGGGCGCGCTGATCGTGGGCCTGGTGCCGATCGTGATCGCCGTGGCGGCGGGCGCGTCGGCCTTCGATCCGGACCTGTTCGCGGCCTCGTGGAACCCGTCGGGCGAGCCGCTGAAGTCGGCGGTGCCGCAGTCCCTGGCCCTGATCTTCTGGGCCTTCCTGGGCGTGGAAAGCGCCGCGGCCCTGTCCGCCCGCGTCCGCAATCCGAAGAAGAACCTGGGGCGCGCGTCCATCGCCGGCGTGGCCCTGGCCACCGTGGTGTACGTCGCCGCGACCGTGGCGGTGTTCGGGGTCATCCCGCTGGATCAGCTGGCCGCCTCGACCAGCCCCTACGCCGACCTGGCGGCGCGCGTGTTCGGCGCGTCCCTGGCGGGGCTGGTGGCGATCTGCGCCGTCATCAAGACGCTGGGCACCATCGGCGGCTGGGTGATGATGGGCGGCGAGACGGCGCGCGCCGCCGCGCAGTCCGGCTTCCTGCCCAAGGGCTTCGCCGACGGGGACAAGACGCCGATCGTCAATCCGCTGACCGGCGCGGCCATCATGTCCATCGTCACGATCATCTCGGGCCAGCCCAGCCTGGGCGACCAGTTCGGCATCCTGATCGGCGTGACCTCGGTGCTGACCCTGACCATCTACGGCGTCTGCTCCGCCGCCCTGATCCGGCTGTCCCGGGGCACGCTGGGCCACGTGCTCGGCGCGTTCGGCCTGTTCTTCGCCGGCGCCGCGGTGCTGGCCGCGGCCGGCGACATGCAGAACCTGTTCAGCCGCACCAGCTACGTCCTGCCGACCCTGGTGGTGCTGGCCGTCACCACCCTGGCCTGGTTCACGGTCCTGCGAGCGGGCCGTCCGGCGGTTGACCCCGAGGGCGATGCGGCCTAACCCCCGCGCCGTTTGTCCGCGACCTCCCGCGCGGGCCGCCTTCAGGAGCCCGCCGCCATGACCGACCTTCTTCCCGGCGTCACCGGCGTGCTGGCCCTGGCCGACGGCACGATCCTGCAGGGGATCGGCGTCGGCGCGGAAGGCGAGGCGCTGGGCGAGGTCGTCTTCAACACCGCCATGACCGGCTATCAGGAGATTCTGACCGACCCCTCCTACATGAGCCAGATCCTGGCCTTCACCTTCCCGCACGTCGGCAACGTCGGCGTGAACGTCGAGGACGTGGAGCAGATGGGCGGCGGGGCCGACACCTCGGCCGTCGGCGCGGTGTTCCGAGACCTGCCGACCGACCCGGCCAACTGGCGCAGCGAAGGCTCGCTGGACGCGTGGATGAAGCGCCGCAACGTCGTCGGCCTGTCCGGCGTCGACACGCGCGCCCTGACCGCGCGCATCCGCGACGCCGGCGCTCCGCACGCGGTGATCGCCCACAGCGCCACCGGCGACTTCGACGTTCCCGCGCTCATCCAGCGCGCCCGCGACTGGTCGGGTCTGGTCGGTCTGGACCTGGCCAAGCCCGCCTCGACGCTGCAGGCCTTCCAGTGGGACGAGGGGCTGTGGGACTGGCCGGAGGGGCACCCGCGCGTTCAGGCCGGCGACAAGTCGGTGGTGGTCGTCGACTACGGCGTGAAGCGCAACATCCTGCGCGCCCTGGCCTCGACCGGCGCCAGGATCACCGTGGTGCCCGCCACGACGACGGCGGAAGAAATCTTGGCCCGCGACCCCGACGGCGTCGTCCTGTCCAACGGTCCGGGCGACCCGGCCGCGACGGGCGAATATGCGGTGCCCGAGATCCGCAAGCTGGTCGACAGCGGCAAGCCCGTCTTCGGCATCTGCCTGGGCCACCAGATGCTGGCCATCGCGCTCGGGGCGAAGACCGTGAAGATGGACCAGGGCCATCACGGGGCGAACCACCCGGTGAAGGATCTGACGACCGGCAAGGTCGAGATCGTGTCGATGAACCACGGCTTCACCGTCGACCGCGACAGCCTGCCGGACGCCGTGCAGGAAACCCACGTCAGCCTGTTCGACGGCACCAACTGCGGCATCGCGCTGAAGGACCGCCCGGTGTTCAGCGTCCAGCATCACCCCGAGGCCTCGCCCGGGCCGACCGACAGTCTGTACCTGTTCCAGCGCTTCGCCGACGCCATGAAGGGCTGACGACCGGCGTTCGCCCGGCTAGCCTCCGCCTCGGGGGAAGCCGAACATGACCGCACAGCCGATCGACGCCGCGCCGCTGGACGCGCATCCGACCACGCCTGAAGGCGGCGTCACCCGCTCCGGCCGGCCCCGGCTGGACGGGATCGACGCCCTGCGCGGGCTGGTCATCGTGCTGATGGTCCTGGACCACGTGCGCGACTTCTTTCACCGCACGGCCTTCACCGCCGACCCCCTGGCGATCGTCGACGGAGACGCCGCGCTGTTCCTGACGCGCTGGGTCACGCACCTGTGCGCGCCGACCTTCGTCTTCCTGGCCGGCGTCTCGATCTTTCTGCAGAAGGCCGGCGGTAAGTCGGACGGCGACCTGACGCGGTTCCTGCTGACGCGGGGACTGTGGCTGATCGCGCTGGAGCTGACGCTGGTGACGATGGGCTTCAACTTCGCCTGGTTTCCCTTCCTGCAGGTGATCTGGGCCATCGGCGCGTCGATGATCGTCATGGCCGCGCTGGTCCGCCTGCCGGTCGCGGTGGTTCTGGCCTTGGGCGTCGCCATCGTCGCGGGTCATCAGGCGCTGGCGCCCATCGACGCGCCGGAATTGGGCGCCGCTCGGCCGCTGTGGGCCTATGCGATGGAGTTCGGCCCCGCGCCCGGCCTTAACGGCTTCCTCGCCTATCCCTTCGTGCCGTGGCTGGGGATCATGGCGGCGGGCTACGGGCTGGGCGGTCTGTTCTTGAGGCCGCCGGCTGAGCGCACGCGGGGCGTGCTGCTTTTGTCGGCCGTGCTGCTGCTCGCCTTCGTCGTGATCCGCGCCCTGAACGGCTACGGCGATCCGCAGCCGTGGTCGGTCCAGCCCTCACCGCTTTGGACCGCGCTGTCCTTCCTGAACGTCGCGAAATACCCGCCGTCGCTGGACTATGCGCTGGTGACGCTGGGCGTGTCCCTGGCCCTGCTGCCGCTGCTCGAGAGACTGGGCGGGCCGGTGAAGTCGGCGCTGCTGACCTTCGGGCGGACGCCGCTGTTCACCTATCTGCTGCACGTCTGGCTGGCGCATGGTCTGGCCATGCTGGTCGGCGTGGTCATCGGCATTCCCGCGTCCGCCTTCCTCAACAGCCTGGGCGATCCCAGTCGTCTGATCGCCGCAGGCTGGGGCTTCGGCCTGCCCGCCGTCTACGGCTTCTGGGCGTTGACGCTGGTTTTGCTGTGGCCCGCCGCGCGGTGGTTCGAGGGCGTGAAGCGCCGCCGCCGCGACTGGTGGCTGGGCTACCTCTGAGCCGTCAGGGCAAGGCGGGCAGACCGCCCTGGCGCAGGTCGCAGGCCTTCTTCACCGCCTGGGGCGCGGCGCCCAACCAGTAGTCGGCGTCGTCGCGCCGTCCGCAGGCGCGGCGTTGCAATCCGCGCAGACGGCGCTGGGCCGCGTTGTCCAACAGCCGCGCGTGCAGGGCGCGCGGCGTCAGCTCGCGGATCACCGGCGAATAGGGGGTGGCGACGGCGTCCGGGCCTTGCGGCTCCACGGCGGGACGGAGGATGGAAACGAACATCTTGATCTCACTTGCCGGTCCGGCGCGTCCTGCGCCGACCCCGACCTTGGCCCCGGGATTTTCCGGGATTGCGATCCGAGCGTTTCTGGGATCAACGTCTCGGTAACCAAGAAATCCGTCCGGAATCAGATTGTTCCGCGTCCCCGCTTGCCTTATTGGTTAAGCGATGATTAACGGCGCCGGTCGGCGGTGCGGGCTTATCCCCGGTCGCGCGCGCCTGTGGATCGAAAAATCTGCTACGCCGTGGGGACGCCGCTTCCGGCGCCCGGGTCCTGACCGCCGTGCGTTTCGACGACCGCTACATCGAGGAACTGAAGGCCCGGCTGCGGCCGTCCGACGTCATCGGCCGCACGGTGAAGCTGAAGCGGCAGGGGCGCGAGTTCGTCGGCCTCAGCCCCTTTTCGAAGGAGAAGTCGCCCAGCTTCTTCGTCAACGACGACAAGGGCTTCTTCCACGACTTCAGCTCCGGCAAGCACGGCGACGTCATCTCCTTCCTGCAGGAGACCGAGCGTCTCAGCTTCGTCGAGGCGGTGCAGCGTCTGGCGGCCGAGGCGGGCATGGCCCTGCCGGCCGAGGACCCCCAGGCCCAGCAGCGCGAACAGAAGCGCCAGGGCCTGTCGGACTGGATGGACCTGGCCCAGAAGTGGTTCGCCGCCAACCTGCGCCGCTCGGTCGGCAAGGCGACGCGCGAGTATCTGGAGCGGCGCGGCCTGCCCGAGGATCAATGGGACCGCTTCGGCCTGGGCTATGCGCCCAACGACCGCGAGGGGCTGAAGAACGCCCTGATCCAGCGCGGGGCCCGCCCCGGCGATCTGGTCGAGGCCGGCCTGCTGATCGCGCCCGAGGGTGGGGGGCAGCCCTACGACCGGTTCCGCGACCGGCTGATCTTCCCCATTCTGGATTCGCGCGCGCGCGTGGTCAGCTTCGGCGGCCGGGCGATGAACCCGGACGACCGGGCCAAGTATCTGAACGGCCCGGAAAGCCCGCTCTTCCACAAGGGCGCGACGCTGTACGGCCTGCCCGAGGCGCGCCGCATCCTGGGCGCCGAGAGCAAGTCCGAGCAGGCGATCGTGGTGGTCGAGGGCTACATGGACGTGGTCGCCTGCCAGCGCGCCGGCGTGCCGGCGGTGGCGCCGATGGGCACGGCCCTGACCGAGGATCAGATGGCGCTGCTGTGGCGCGTCAGCCCCGAGCCGATCCTGTGCTTCGACGGCGACGGCGCCGGGCGGCGCGCCGCCTTCCGCGCGGTCGAGCGCGCCCTGCCGCTCATCAGGTCCGACCGCACCCTTCGCTTCGTGACCCTGCCCGATGGTCTGGACCCCGATGACATGCTGCGCGAGCGCGGCGCCCCGGCGTTGCGCGAAGCGCTGAGCCACGTCGTGCCCTTCTCACGCATGCTGCTGGACCGCGAACGCGAGGCCGTCGGCCCTCTGGACGGGCCGGAGAAGGAAGCGCAGCTGATCGCGCGCCTGCGCAAGGCCGCCGCCACCGTCGCCGACCCCGATCTGGCCCGCACCTACAAGGACCATCTGCTCGGCGCGGTCTATCAGCTGACCCGCCCGTCGGAGGCCGAACGTCGCGCGGCGGGCAAGGTCATCTATCGCGACCGGCGGGCGAAGAAGGCCTTCGCCGTCATGGACGCGACGCCCGAGGGCCGCAGCGCCACCGAAGGCCTGCGTCGCGCGCCGCGACCCGTCGTCGCCGCGATCCTGACCGGCCTGATCGAACACCCGGAGGTGTTGCAGGAGAAGGCGGAGCTGCTGGCCAGCCAGGGACTGGGCGATCCCGGACTGGATCGGCTGGTCTCCGACCTGGTGCGGCTGACCTGGGACCTGGCCGACTTCGGCGACGGCCTGTTGCGCGCGCGGCTGACGGCCCTGGGGCACGAGGAGGCGCTGAAGGACGTCGACCGCACAGCGCGGGTGTCGCACGCGCCGTTCCTGGACGCGTCGCGTCCCGCCGACCAGGCGCGCGCCGATCTGATGCGCGCCATCGACGCCCTGCTCAACGAACTGGCGCTGAGCCGCGCCATGGACGAGCTGAAGGCCGAGGACGTTTTCGACGCGCGACCTTTCGCGGCGTTGAAGGCCGAGCGCGACGCCCAGGCCCGCCTGCTGGCCAGCGGCGCCCTGTGGGAGCCGTCGGAGACGGTGCACTGACCCGTCCCGTCTTGACACGGACGGGTTCGGTCGCCATCTGCGGCCCCGTGATCGAGACGCCCGCGCGCGCGAGGTCGAGAAGGCGGGGCTTCGTGCCGCCCGCGCTTCCGGGCCGAAACGTCGCCCCCCGCCCCGGGACCCGATCGAACGGTCGTCAGGATCGGCTCTTGCCGCGCCTTCGCGGGCTGTTGCCCGCCACCCGACCGGAACCGACCGAATTTCGACGCGGCGAGGGATCGACGATCCTTTTCGTCGCGCGTTGCACATTTGCCGCAGGCCATGCCTCGCCCGCCGGAGACGCCGCTGAATGACCGCCCAGACCGACACGCCTGAGACCGAGACCTCTTCGGACGGTCCGCTGCTCGACCTGACGGACGCCGGCGTCAAGAAATTCATCAAGCAGGCCAAGACCCGGGGCTATGTGACGATGGAGGAGCTGAATAAGGTCCTGCCGTCCGAAGAGGTGACCCCGGACCAGATCGAGGACACGCTGGCGATGCTGTCCGAGATGGGCGTCAACGTCGTCGAGGCCGAAGAGGACGCCGAGCAGAAGGACGGGGAGGGCGGAGAGATCGCCGAGCGCGCCGACACCTCGGTCGCCGAGACGCCCGCCAAGGCCGCCTATGACCGCACCGACGACCCGGTGCGCATGTATCTGCGCGAGATGGGCTCGGTCGAGCTGCTGAGCCGCGAGGGCGAAATCGCCATCGCCAAGCGCATCGAGGCCGGCCGCGACGCCATGATCTCGGGCCTGTGCGAAAGCGCCCTGACGTTCGAGGCCATCATGGTGTGGCGCGACGAGCTGGCGGCGAACCGCATCCTGCTGCGCGAGGTCATCGACCTGGACGCGACCTATGCTGTGCTGCACCCCGCCGCCGCGCCGGGCGCCGCCGAGACCGCCACCGACGACGCCGAGGCCGAGCCGGCCGAAGAGAAGCCCGAGGGCGAAGACGAGGACGACGACGATTTCGACGACGGCGGCGGCCTGTCGATCTCGGCGCTGGAAGCCGAGCTGCGCGACGGCGTCATGGAGGTTCTGGACGCCGTGGCCGCCGACTTCGGCGCCTTCCGCAAGCTGCAGGACAAGCTGGTCGAGGCGCGCCTGAAGGGCGAGACGCTGTCGACCAAGGACCAGAAGGCCTACGAAAATCTGACGGCCTCCATCTCGGGCCGGCTGAAGACGCTGAAGCTGAACAACGCCCGCATCGAGGCGCTGGTCGAGCAGCTGTACGCCATCAACAAGCGGCTGATGGGCCTGGAGGGCCGCCTGCTGCGTCTGGCCGACAGTTACGGCATCTCGCGTCCGGAGTTCCTGAAGTCGTATTTCGGGGCCGAGCTGGACCCGACCTGGACCGACCAGGTCAAGGACATGGGCGTGCGCTGGACCAAGTTCAGCGAGAACGAGGCGACCCAGATCGCCCAGATCCGCGGCGACGTGGCCGCCGTCGCCACCGAGGCCGGCCTGCCGATCGACGACTATCGCCGCATCGTCCAGAAGGTGCAGAAGGGCGAGCGCGAGGCTCGTCAGGCCAAGAAGGAAATGGTCGAGGCCAACCTGCGCCTCGTCATCTCCATCGCCAAGAAGTACACCAACCGCGGCCTGCAGTTCCTGGACCTGATCCAGGAAGGCAACATCGGCCTGATGAAGGCGGTCGACAAGTTCGAGTACCGCCGCGGTTACAAGTTCTCGACCTACGCCACCTGGTGGATCCGTCAGGCGATCACCCGCTCGATCGCCGACCAGGCGCGGACCATCCGCATTCCGGTGCACATGATCGAGACGATCAACAAGATCGTCCGCACCAGCCGCCAGATGCTGCACGAGATCGGCCGCGAGCCGACCCCGGAAGAGCTGGCCGAAAAGCTGGCCATGCCGCTGGAGAAGGTCCGCAAGGTCCTGAAGATCGCCAAGGAGCCGATCTCGCTCGAAACGCCCATCGGCGACGAGGAAGACAGCCACCTGGGCGACTTCATCGAGGACAAGAACGCCGTCCTGCCGATCGACGCGGCCATCCAGTCGAACCTGCGCGAGACGACGACCCGCGTGCTGGCGTCCCTGACGCCGCGCGAGGAGCGGGTGCTTCGGATGCGCTTCGGCATCGGCATGAACACCGACCACACCCTGGAAGAAGTCGGCCAGCAGTTCTCGGTCACCCGCGAACGCATCCGCCAGATCGAGGCCAAGGCCCTTCGCAAGCTGAAGCACCCCTCGCGGTCGCGGAAGCTGCGCAGCTTCCTGGATTCCTGACCTTCCCGGTTTACGTCGCCGTCTGATCCGATCATGGTGAACGCCGGTCTGCGAAGGGCGGCGACATGGTCGGCATCGGGCATCTGAAACGGCGGTTCGGCCAGTACGCCGCCCTGTGGGTCGGCGCCTTCCTGCTGTCGGGCGCGGCGACGCTTCTGCTCATGGCGCTGGGCACGGACCTGATGGACGCCGCCGATCTGGCGCTCCCGGTCCTGCTGGTCCTCACGGGTCTGGCGCTCGGCGCCGGCGTGGTGATCAGCTTCCTGTCCGGCGAGACGCCGCTGACCAAGATTCTGGTTCTGGTCCTGGCGCTGCTTCTGCTGCTGCCGCTGCTGTGGGCTCCGGTCGCCGCGCCCGTGGCGATCGCCTTCTTCGCCGACCGCCCGATCGAATATTCCGGCGCCTACGTCGCCTTCCGGCTGGCCGTGTCCGATGTGTTGTGGAGCGCATCGCAGATCGTCGGCTACGGCGGTTTCCTCGACGCGCTGTGGACGGCATTCCAGTGGATCGCCAGCGTCGTCGGCTTCATCTCGGCCTGGACCAACGCCTGGCCGACGATCAAACGCCTGCTGGGCCAGGAGCCGACGCCGGCCTGACGCGAAGGGCCGTCAGTGCTCGGCGATCACCTCGAAGCCGGCGTAGATCATGCGCTTGCCGTCCCAGGGCGGCGTGGCCTCGTGCATCCTGGGATCCTGCATCACCGCCTCCCAGCCGGCGTCGCGCGCCGCCTTGTCCGGCCAAGTGATCCAGCCCACCGCGACGGTTTCTCCGTCCCCCAGCGCCACGGACTTCTTGAAGTCGGTCAGCGTGCCGTCCGGCACGTCCGTGCCCCAGCATTCGGTCACGGACGTCGCGCCGTGCGTCTTGAACAGCGGCGACTGCCTCGCCGAATGCGCCAGATAGGCGTCCTTGTCGGCGGTCTTCACGGGGATGACGGTGACGTCGACGAAAGGCATCGGTCTCAGCGCCCCTCGAAGATCGGCTCGAAGCCGGCCCACATCATCCGCTTGCCGTCGAACGGCATGTCCATGGCGCCCATCTCCGGGTCTTCCATCATCTTCTGCCAGGCGGCGTCCGCCGTCGCCTTGTCGGGCCAGCGCAGCCAGGCGAAGACGACGGCCTCGTCGGCTTCCAGCTTCACGGCGCGGGGGAAGCTGGTCGTCTCGCCCTCGGCGATGTCCTCGCCCCAGGTCTCGACCTGTTCCAGGCAGCCGAACCGTTGGAAGATCGGCCAGCTCTTGCGCGCGGACTCCAGGTACTTGTTCTTGTCGCCCTTCTTCACGGGGATCAGGAAGCCGGTGATGTAGCTCATGCGCAGGTCCTTTCCGATGGCGTCCTTGGAGATCGATCAGGCCGTCGTGCCGGCTTCGAACTGGGCCTTCTGGGCGGCGAAGGCGCGCTGAAAGGCCGGTCGGGCCTCGCCGCGCTTCAGATAGGCGGCGACGTTGGCGTGCGGGTCAAGCAGGTCGGTGGTCTTCAGCCGCATCAGGACCGTGACCATCAGCAGGTCGCCGGCGCTGAAGTCGCCGTCCAGCCAGTCCCGATCGCCCAGGTGCGCCGACAGCTGGCCCAGGCGGGCGCCGATGCGCTGATCCAGCGTGGCGATCCGCTCGTCGAACCAGGGCCGGTCGCGTTCCAGCACGCCGACCAGGCTGCGGTCGAACACCGGCGGCTCGATCGTGTTCAGCGCCGCGAACATCCACATGATCGCCCGGCTCCGCGCGTCCGCATCGCGGGGCAGAAGCCCGCCGTGCGCCTCGGCCAGACGCAGCACGATCGCGCCGCTCTCGAACAGGGTCAGATCGCCGTCTTCCAGCGTCGGGATCTGCCCGAACGGATTGCGCGCCAGATGCTCGGGTCGCTTCAGCTCCTCGAACGTGCGCGGCAGGACGTCATAGGCGACGCCCACTTCCTCCAGCGCCCACCGCACGCGAAAGTCGCGCGCCAGGCCGCGCCCGCCGTCGGGCGACTTCTGAAAGACGGTGACGACCGGGCGTGTCATCCGCTCAGCCCGCCGCGTCGGCGGCGGCCCGGATGGCCGCTATGTCGATCTTCTTCATCTTCATCATGGCGTCGAAGCCGGCCTTGGCGCGGGCGGGGTTCGGATCGCGGTGCAGCTCCATCAGCGCCCTGGGCGTGATCTGCCAATTCACGCCCCAGCGGTCCTTGCACCAGCCGCACTGGCTCTCCTGCCCGCCATTGCCGACGATGGCGTTCCACAGGCGGTCCGTCTCGGCCTGATCGTCGGTGTAGATCTGGAACGAGATCGCCTCGGACTGCGGAAACTGCGGTCCGCCGTTCAGACCGACGAAACTCTGACCCGCCAGCGTGAACTCGACCACCAGAACCTCGCCGGCCTTGGTGGACGGGTTGTCGTTCGGACTGCGGGCCACGTTGTCGATGCGGCTGTCGGGCAGACCCAGCGAGACGTAGAAGGCGGCGGCCTCCTGCGCCTGATCGCGGTCGTACCAGATGCAGGGCGTGATCTTGTCGGGCATGGCGTCGTCCTTTCACGCCGACCCTGCGCCGCTCGCGGCCATTAGTCAACCAAGTGGTTGAATAATCCGCTTGCCCGCGTCCCGCCGCGGAGTCATCGTGCCGCCATGTCCCAGCCCGCCGCCCCCGCCGACCGCTTCCGCAGCTTCGGTGACTTCTATCCCTTCTACATCCACGAGCACTCGAACCGGACCTGCCGCCGCATCCATGTGGTCGGGTCCGGCCTGGTGCTGCTGGCCTTGGCGACGGCGATCTTCACGCGCGACGCCCGCTGGCTGATCGCCATGCCCGTCATCGGCTACGGCTTCGCCTGGGTCGGCCATTTCTTCTTCGAGAAGAACCGCCCCGCCACGTTCAAGTATCCGCTGTGGAGCCTGATGGGCGACTGGCGGATGTTCTTCGAGACGGTGACGGGCCGCCGCCGCTTCTAGTCGCCCACCCGCGTCAGCCGCGTCCGGTTGCGAAACCGCCAGGCGTCGTCGCCCGCGCCGACGGGCCGAACTTCCTTTTCGGCGGTCAGCACGTCGCCGTCACGCGTCTCGGTCACGCGGATCTCCGCCGGCGCGTCGTCGTCCTCCGCGGTCTCGGAATAGACCAGCGTCCAGCGCGTCGGCGTCGAATAGGTCGCGACGACGATGCTCTCCACAGACAGTGACGGCTCGCCCCCGCGCCGGGAGGCGGCCGATCGCGTGACGCCCGCGCCGGGATCGTCCAGCGCGACGCTGGTGATCCAGACCACATGCCCCGGGCCGTCGTCGAACGCGCTCTGGCTGATCAGGGTCACGCCGTCGCCGGGCGCGGAGATGGTGCGCTGGACCGGCAGATCGACCATCCGATCGCTCTGATAGTCGCGATAGGTCAGGGCGCCGGACCACCGGCCCGTCAGCCCCTGGCGCAATTCCGTGGCGGACGGCGCCTCCTGGGCGGCGGCGGCGCCGGACAGCGAAACGGCGGTCAGGAAGGCGAGGGCGAAAGCTCTCATGTCGATCTCCTTCAGGCGGACAGGATGGAGGCGACCGCCGCCGCCATCTGGGGGTCGCGGCCGTTCCGCAGGTCTTCGGCGGTGGTGGCGACGGGCAAATCGGGCTCGATTCCGGCGTCCGGCTGGAGCGTCGTGGGGAAGCCCGCGATCAGCGGCAGATCGACCTCGATTCCCGACGTCGGCAGGGTCAGGAAGAAGAAGGCGCCGCCATTGATGCCGCGCCGGTTGCCGCCGGTGTTCTGGCCGACCAGCGTCGCCAGCCGCGCGTCCTTGACCGTCTGCGCGAACTGGAAGGTGGCCGAGCTGTTCGACGCGTCGCACAGCACGCGTACCGGCCCGGCGAACCGGCGTCCCCGTGCCGCGATCACCGAGCCGCCGTCCTCCTCGTCCCAGCGCGTCAGGCGCAGGAAGCCGGGGCGTCCCGCCACCTCTCGCGCGTCGTCGCCCCAGTCGTAAAAGGAGGGGTCCCAGGTGCTGAGAACGGGGCGCAACGCGTCCGGAACCCGCCGGTACCGAACCCAGCGCTGCTGCGCCTGAACCGGCAGATCGTGATCGATCAGGCGGCTGACGATCACGTCGCCGCAGTCCAGCCCGCCCTCGTTGCCACGCAGATCCACGATCAGGCCGCGCGCCCCGTCGCCCGTCAGATCGTCCATCACTCCGCCCAGCCAGGCCCGCCAGTCGAAGCTCGAATTGTACAGCGCCCATCCCGGCATGGTCAGGCGCGTGATCCCGTCGGCGCCCTTGTCCAACGTCCAGGGATTGGCGTCGCCCCGCTCGTCCGTCGCAGGACGCGCCGCCTGCCGTTCGGCCAGCGTAAGCAGCGGCGCCTCGATCCGCCGCCCGTCGGCCAGGCCGAAGATCGCCCGATCCTTCAGCGGCAGGATCAGCGGCAGATGCAGGTCGAAGGTCTCGAACCGGTCGTCGCCGCGCATCTCCATCAGGCTGACCCGCTTGGCGTCGTTGGATCCGTCGGCCCTGGCCATCGGGATGAGGTCGCGTAGCAGGGACTCCGTCGTCCGCCCGTCGATCGTCTCGATCACGTCGCCCGCGCGAAACAGTCCGATGCCGCCCTGATCGGTCGTCACCACCATGCGTCGCTCCAGCCAGCGGAAGGTGAAGGGGACCAGGCTGCGGTCTGGGTACATCGCGGCCCGGATCGGCTCGGCGGCGTTGTAAGGACTGGGGTAGGTGTGGCCGCAGCGGACGGCGGCGGTGACGCGGCTCAGCGCGCGCAGCCGGTCACGGAATGGGCCTGGCGCCGCCCAGTCGGCGCGCAGCCGGGTAAGACGGGCGTCCAGCTCCGCGCGCGTCTGATGGCGCAGCAGGCCGGGGTGCAGCGCCGACCACGCGTCCTTCAGCACGTCGACGTCGCCGCTCCAGTCGGCGTCGTCAGCGGAGGCGCCGGGGGGCAGGGCCGAGCTTAGGGCGGCCGCGCCCGACAGGCTCAGGAAACGGCGGCGGGACGAGGCGATCATGGGGCGGAGCTCCGGGGGCGACGTCTCACCCTGTCGCTTCGGCCCCGGCGTCGCGCCTCAATTCCGGATCGAGGTGCGAAGAATCGGATTCTGAGACGCGCCGCCGCCATTCCGACGGCGCCATGCCGAACCGGGCCCGGAAGGCGCGGTTGAAGCTGGCCTTGGACGCGAACCCCATCTCCAGCGCCAGATCCAGCAGATCCGCGCGCGGCCGCGCCTTCAGCGCCTCGGCCACCGCCTCTGCCCTGATGCCGTTGACGAAGACCGAGAAGTTGACCCCCAGGCCCAGGTTCATCGCCCGCGACAGCCGCCCGTCGTTGGTGCCCAGCCGCCGCGCCAGCCCCGCCAGCGTCAGCTCCGGCTCGCGCCACCATTCCTCCGCGCGCAGGCGGCGATCGATCTCGGCGCCGACCGCGCCCCAGTCGACGGGAGCGCGCGTCTCCGTCGGCGCCGCCACAGGCTCGGCCCGATCCGCCAGCGGCGGGGGCAGGGCGGCGTGGCGCCATCCGGCGACGCCCAGCCACAGGCCGATCGCTGCCAGGCCCAGATAGAGGCCGGTCTCCTGAAAAAAGTCGATGCCGCCCGCCAGCCAGGACCAGAGCGCGAAGCCCAGATGCAGCGCCAGCCCCGCCACCCCGGCGGCCAGAACGCCCTTCAACCAGGCGGCGGCGAAGCGGTCGTCGTCGCTGCGCGCCTGCGCCAGCCGCGCCGCGCGCCGCCGCAGCACGCCGGCCACGGCCCAGGCGTACGCCGCCAGCGAGATCGGCACGGCCACGCCGAACAGCGGCGCGACCCCGTGCCGGTGCCCGCCGGTGTACCAGTCCCACTTGGCGTCGAGCGGCAGCAGAAAGCAGAGAGCGAAATAGGCGAACTGCGCGGCGGGCGCGATCAGGTGCAGGCGCAGGTTCGGGGGCGGGCGCCCATCGTCGAGGGTCTCGGCATAGGCCCAGAGCAGGGGACCGACCGCCAGCGGGACCGCCACCGGCATGAAGGTGAGCTGGCGCCACGCGTCATAGAAGCCCGCGAACCCGATGGCATAGGGGATGATCAGACCCGCGATGACGATCAGCAGGGCGGCCAGCAGACGGTTCGCGGCCCGCGCGCCGTCCGTGCACGCCAGGGCGACCGCCAGCACGATCAGCTGAGCGACGGCGCCGCCGAGCAGCGCGGTGCGCCATCCGAGATAGAGTTGAACGTCCCCCATGAGGTCAGGCTAATCCCGGCCGGGGGCGCCGGGAAGCGGGAGCGTCAGTCCCAGGCGGGCGGGCAACCGTCGAAGCGACCGGCCTCGACCACGGTCAGCGTCGCCATGTTCAGCGTGCGCGCCTGGCTCATCGAGCCGCGGCCGTTGCCCGTGTAGAGGTCGATCTTGTTTCCCTTGATGGCCCCGCCGGTGTCCGAGGCGTACCAGTAGCCGTCGTGGATCGTGCCGTCGGCCAGCTCCATGCCGACCGTTTCCTTGATGAACAGGCGCGTGCGGCGCGGCACGACGCGCGGGTCGATCGCGACGGTGCGCATGGCGATGGGGCGGCAACCCAGGCTGTCGTTGCCCGTCGCTCCGCCGCCGCCCGCGTGATAAAGGCGCGCCGACAGGCGCCAATCCGCGTCGGCGGCCATCAGCTCGGTCTGTTCCGCGTCCAGCGCGCCGCTGGTCGCCGTCGCCGCCGCCGTCGTGGCCGCCGCCGCCGCCGCTTCCGCCGCGATCAGCTGGTCGTAGGAGACCGGATCGGCGGGGGCGTTCGAGGGGAAGGCAAGGGCCCAGACGAGGGCCAGCACGGCGGCTGTGGTGGACATCCGGCGACTCGCGGAAACGCCGGAACCGACCGCCGGCGGGGGGCTTTTCCGGGTCGAATGAGGCGAAAACCGGGCGAAGTCGGACCGCCCAGCGCCCGGCGACCGCCGCCGCAGACCCGCGTTCATCCTTAAAGTTCCATGCTTCCGGACGCTTGCGCGCAGCGCTTGCCCGCCTCTGCGACCGGTCGTCGCCTGGGGATAAGTCGCCGACGCCTTTCCCCCGGCGGCCGTCTTTGCCTAAGACGGCGCGGAGAGTTCCGGAGATCGTCGCATGAAACGCCTGCTCCTCGCCGCCGTCGCCGCCCTGGCCGTGGCCGTCCCCGCCGCCCAGGTGTCCGCCTGGGGCGCCACCGGTCATCGCATGGTTGGCATGGCCGCCATGCGCGCCCTGCCGGACGAGCTGCCGGCCTTCCTGCGCGACCCCGCCGCCGCCGCCGAGGTGGGCGAGTTGTCGCGCGAGCCGGACCGCTCCAAGGGCGCCGGTCAGCCGCACGACCGCGAGCGGGACACCGCGCACTTCGTCGACCTGACCGCCGACGCCCGCGTGCTGACCGAGGCCGGTCCCTCGATCGACCAGCTGCCCCGGCTCAAGTCCGAGTACGACGCCGCCCTGATCGCGGCGGGGCTGGACGTCGACGACGCGGGGTATCTGCCCTACGCCATCATGGATCAGCACCAGCAGCTGGTCGTGGACCTGGCCTACTGGCGCGTGCTGAACGCGGCGGAGGCGCGCGAGACCGATTTGGCCAAGCGCGCCTGGTACCGCGAGGACCGCATCCGCCGCGAGGGGCTGATCCTGCGCACCATCGGAACGCTGAGCCACTACGTCGGCGACGGGGCCCAGCCGCTGCACCTCAGCATCCATTACAACGGCTGGGCCGAGGGGGCGGAGAACCCCGAGGGCTTCACCCGCTCGCGCCGTACGCACGGCATGTTCGAGGGCGACTTCGTGCGGGACAACGTGCGCTTCCAGGAGGTGGAGGCGGCGATGGGGCCGGCGCGGCTGGACGGGTTCGACCTGCGCCCGCATCTGGCCGGCTATCTGAAGACGGGTCTGGCAGAGGTGGTCCCCTTCTATCGGCTGGAGAAGGCGGGCGGGTTCGCGGCGGGCGACGCGCGGGGCGTGTCGTTCGCCACGGCGCGGATCGCGGCGGGCGCGGCCGAGCTGCGCGACCTGATCGTCATCGCCTGGCGCCTGTCGGGGCAGGCCGAGATCGGCTGGCCCAAGGTCAAGGTGGCCGAGGTCGAGGCCGGCACGGCCGACCCGTGGATCGCCATGGTGGGCCAGGATTGACCCCGCTCTGCGTCATCCTGGACCGGCCCCAGCTGGCCGACAACATCGGCGCCGTCGCCCGCGTCATGGCCAATTTCGGCCTGACCGACCTGAGGCTGGTCAGCCCCCGGGACGGCTGGCCGCAGGACCGGGCGTGGGCCACCGCGTCGGGCGCCGACTGGGTGCTGGAGGGCGTCCGCGTCTATGACGACGTCGCCCAGGCCGTGGCCGACCTGCAGACCGTCTATGCCACCACGGCCCGCCCCAGGGAGACGCGCCAGCCCGTGCTGACGCCCCGGCAGGCGGCGGCCCAGCTGAACGCCGCGGCGACGGCGGGCCAGTCGGTCGGCATCCTGTACGGCGGCGAACGGGCGGGGCTGGAGACCGCCGACGTGGTGCGCTGCACCGGCATCGTCACCATCCCGATCGACCCCCGCCATCACTCACTCAATCTGGCCCAGGCCGTGGCCATCACGGCCTATGAGTGGCGCACCACGGTGCTGGACGCCCCGCCGCCCCGCTTCCGCGAGGCCGACCCGCCCGCGAGCGCCGAGCTGGTCGAGGGCTTCATCGGCCATCTGGAGGCCGAGCTGGACGCCGGCGGCTTCTTCCACCCCGCGGCCAAGAAGCCGTCGATGATGCGCAACCTGCGCGCCCTGTTCGCCCGCGCCCAGCTGTCGGAGCAGGAGGTCGCCACCCTGCGCGGCGCCGTGCACGCCCTGGCGCAGGGGCGGGGCCGGGTGCTGGCGAAGCTGGCGGCGGCGCAGAAGGGCGAGGGGGACTGATCGCTCACGGCACGTCCGTCGCCACGCCCTCCGGCAGACCCTGCTCCGCGCGCCAGTCCTCGCGCCACCGCCGCATCAGCGCCTGGTCGATCTCCCACACCGGCCTCAGGCGCCCCTCGGCGTCCCACACGTCCCCGGCCCAGTCGTCGCCGCGCGCCGTCACCCGCGCCCGGTCCGCCTCCGCCGTCCCGGGCCCCAGCCGCTCGGCCCGCTGGTGGAACAGAAACCCCAGGTGCCAGGCGCTGACGTCCTTGATCTCGCGCCCGGCCAGGGTGTCGGCCAGATGCAGCGCCAGCTCCCGCACCTCCGCCAGCCGCGCCTCGAACGCCGTCTTCAGCTGCGCCGCGTGCCGGTCCCAGCCCACGGCCGGCTCCGGCGTCGGGTCCTCCGGCCGCGTCCGGCTCCAATTCTCCTTCGCCCGCCGCCGCCACAGGTTGTCCAGCCCCACGTCGAACCGCCGTGCGCACGACTGCGCCGTCTCGCCGCCCTCCCACGCGCGCCGCACCTGCCGCCACACGTCGCCGCCGCGCACCTTCTGCGCGCGCACGCGTGGAGGGTCCTCATAACCCGCCCCATCCCACGCCTCTTCCCGGCTCACAGCGGCAGCGCCTCCAGCCGCGCCAGCATCGCCTCCACCCGCGCCCACTCCCGTCGCGCGCGCGGCGTCTCCGCCCGCATCCGCGCCGCCTCCCGCGCCATCTCCGCGATCCGCGCGATCAGCCCCAGCCGCGCGTTCAGCCGCTCGTAAAGGTCAGGTCTGGTCTTCATCATGTGATCCCTCAGTGGTTTCCCTCACTCTGCGAGGGAGGGTGGTCGCGCAGCGACCGGTGGGAGGGACCCGGCGCCAGACGCGCCAGCCCCTGTTTGACGCTCCACGGCGTCATCGACGCCGCTCCGCGCCGCCCTCCGCCTTCGCTGCGCGGAGGCTTCGGGTCGGCTTCGCGTGACGCTCCGCGCGCAGGGTTTTCCGGCAGCCTGCGGCGGGTGGCGCTCTTAGCGCCTTACCGCAGTCGCCCCCGGCGGGCAGGGGGCGCCGGCGGCGCCCTCCTGGAACGGTCCGGGTATCCCCCCCGACCCTTGCCCGGGATCATCTCTTGGTGACCCCGATCGGCTTCGCCGAAGGCGTGGCCCTGACGCTCGCGACGCGGTCGCTCGCGGCTTGAGGGCCGAAAGGCCGCCAAACCCGGCGCCGGGTCGCGGGCGAAAGCGCCGGCGCCCGCGCCGAACCCCGCTCCCCACGCTCCCGCCGCCGCCTCGGAACGCCGGCCGAGCGCACCTCCCCGAGCGACGGGACGGGCAGAGCGTGGGGGATGCGGGAACCGACGTCGGCGAAAAGGCGCGAGAAAATGCGACGGCGTTGAAAAAGCGAAAGAAGCGGCGCCGGATCATCGCAACCGGGGCGGGCGCGCCGCCGCAATCACCGATCGGAACGGTCCCGCCCTACAGTTCGACCAGTTGAACGTCCGACGGCGGCCGGTAGCAGGCGCCCTCCGGGGTGGCGGTCCAGGTGCCGTAAAGGCCCGGCATGAAGCGATTGCCGTACTGGCCCATTTCCGGCCACATGGGCTGGTTGGACCGGGGGGGAAGGGTCCAGAGCTGGATCCACTTCGTCCGATCCGACATGCCGACGCATTGCACCTGGTCGGAGTCGTTGCGCGCCCAGTCTTCCCTGCGCTCGAAAGAGCTCACGCCCTCCCAATAGGTGGCGGGGCGCTCGTTGATGCTGACCCCGTTATTCCACGTCACCAGCATGTTCTCGGCGCCCGGCACCGACACGCAGCCCGCCAGCGCGACCGCGCCCCCGACGATCATCAGAAGTCTGTTCATGTCACGCCGCCCCTTTTTCCCCGCGGACCGTGCGCCGGATCGCGGCGTTCGGCAACCGCCGGAACCTGACGTGGCGGCGCATCCCCGCCGTCATTCCGGGCGAACCGGCGCAGGCGGGGCGGACCCGGAACCGGGCGGCGCCGCAGCGAAGCGGAGGCGACCGTCGTCAGCCCGTCGGAACCCCGGCCGCCAGCACCGGCGCGTCCTTCGGCGGCGGGTTCCGCTCCAGATCGGCGATCAGGGCGTTCATCTCGGCGATCTCGCGGACTTGGGCCTCGATGATGCCGTCGGCCAGGTCGCGCACGCGCGGGTCGCGGATGCGGGCGCGCTCGCTGGTCATGATGGCGATGGAATGGTGGGGGATCATGGCCTTCATATAGCTGACGTCGTCCACCGTCCGCTGGCTGCGGACCAGGGCCAGGCTGCCGGCGAAGACCACGACGGCACAGCCCAGGATGATCAGGTTCAGCCGCCGGTCCCGGTACATGCCCCACATGAAGCCCAGCATGACGACCGCCATGGTCGCCCCCATGACCAGGGCCATCCACAGCCGCGTCTGACTGAACCGCACATGCTCGAGGGCATAGGTGTTCAGATACATCAGCCGAACATGATCACGGTCGAGGCGACGATCATGGCCGCGAAGCGGCGATAGCTCATTCCCTCCGGCATGGGAGGGGAATGGGGGAGGGGCGGGGAGGGTTCCAGGGTAGGACTAGCGCTCGTCCAGTGGAGAGGCGTCAATCCATTCGCTTCGGTCCGTTTCCGCCGCGATGGCAAATGTCGGACGGGCACGGGATCGCAGATGGGCCGCCAGTGCATCTACGGACATCAGCCCATTTCGATGGATGATGCGGTGGCAGTTGGCGCAGAGGGCAGCGAGATCCAAGAGATTGGTTTTCTCGCCTTCCTCAATCAGTGCGACCGGGACCTTATGGTGCGCCTCGATGTACCCCGCGCCGATTTCGCCGTAGATGGCCCCCATGTCGTCACCACAGGCCTCGCAAGCGAAGTTCGTGAGCTTGGCCTTGAATTCCTTGATCAGTTTGCGAGAGCGCTCGCGCCTAAGGTGGATTCGCAACGCCGCGCGTCCCTCCTCGGCCTCTATGTCAGATTCCGCCCCGTCGATGACCCCGTCGGCATTGTTGACGGCCAGCGGATCAGATTTCAGACGCCAGAAGCCCTTTCGCTGATCAACGCCGTAGACGCTCTCAAAAAGGTCCACGCCGCCTTTAAAGCTCTTCGCCTCTTGGCATCGCTCCTGGATACGCGCGCGGATGCTGGCACCTGGATCGTCCGGCAAGGGGGCGGGAGCGATCTCAACGACCTTCGCGACGATCCTGTCCAGGTGGGCCTCGCCGCCCAGAGATGACAGCGCCTCGACAATATGTGCCACTGAAATTGGCATGAGCTACGAGACGCGCCCGGCTAGGGCGCGGCCAGGCAGCCCCACTTCCCACCTGTAGTTTCCTGAGTTCCGACCAATCATCTACCTAACGTAGCTGTTGGCTTCCGTGTCGTCAGCCCCGTTGAGCCACCCGATGAACTTTGGGTAGCGACATCAGGCGCGGCCCGGGAAGGTCCGGCTCAATCCTTCCGCCCTGGCCTTCAGTTCGAACTCCTCGGCGCAGGCGTCGCAGACGAAGTCGCCGACGGGCGAGTTGTTCGGCAGCTGCCGCAACCGCTCCGCGCCGCAGGCCGGACAGAACAGGTGCGCGGCGGCCCAGCCCTCCGACAGGGCGCGGACGTTCTGGCTCGGCCCGCGATAGACGGCCTGTTCTTCGGCGAAGCCGAGCGGGCTCCAGCTGTGATCGTCCTCGGCCATGGGGCCAGCATGGCGGCGGCGGGCTGGTTAGCCCTAGCCAATGGCCGATAGGGAGAAATGGCTGTGTACCGACTGCCGCAAACCGCATTAGCCGCCGTGACATCTCATGAATCTCTAGCTAGCCTCATCTCGGCTTGCGGATAGATTTTGCTGCCGTGCTTCGCGGCAGTTGATCGGGACGTTCCAATGAATGCCCCTACGTGACGATACGTTATCCATGTAAACCTCTCGGTTTGCCAACGAGTATCCGCAAGCCAACACATCTGGGGTGAAATGACAGCGCTAGCACGGCTCAAGGGATGCTCGACGTTATCGGACCTCGCGCTACTTTTAGGCATGAAGCCGTCGGCACTTTCGTACATTCTGTACAAGATCGACGATGCCGATAAGTACTACGAGTTTCAAATACCGAAGCGGAGTGGCGGCAATCGCACGATCCACGCGCCGGTCCCTGCACTTAAGGCAGTACAGAAACGCCTAGCGTCGCACCTTAGTGCTTGTCTTGAGGAAATATCTCAAACGCGTGAAGTCGATCAGCAGTGCACCTTGTCTCACGGGTTTCGACGAGGATTCTCAATTGCCACAAATGCAAGAAGGCATAGGAATCGTCGCTTCGTATTTAATATTGACTTGTCGGACTTCTTTCCATCGATCCATTTTGGCCGCGTGCGCGGCTATTTTATGAGAAATGGCGATTTTGGTCTAAACGAGAAAGTCGCAACCGTCATCGCGCAGATTGCCTGCCGAGACGGGGAACTTCCTCAAGGAAGTCCGGCCTCACCTGTTATTTCAAACCTGATTGGCAACATTCTTGACATCAGGCTTGCAGCCTTAGCGTCAGCTAATGGGTGTACATATACCCGCTATGCAGACGACATATCGTTTTCAACTAATCTTCGTGATTTCCCGAGACGGATCGCGCGACGGAGCCTGCTGGCACCAGATCAGTGGAAGCCCTCGAAGCGATTAATACGATATATCAAGAATTCCGGATTCGACATAAATCCATCGAAGACGAGAATGAGCCTCTGCAATTCTCGTCAGATGGTAACCGGTCTAGTCGTGAATCGCGTCATCAACGTGCCTTCCGAATATGTGAAGATCACGCGCGCCATGTGCGACAGACTATTTAAGACCGGGGTATATGACTACAATTTTGGGGCCAAGATTCCGAGCGCCGACCGGCTGCTCGAACCCCTTCATGGCCGTCTTTCGTACATATTCAATATTAAATATCCTATCACCCCAGGTGGTATTCGTCCAAAAGTTGAGGGATGGCCCAACGATGTCCCCGGAACGTATAAGCTGTATAGAAAATTCTTGGATTACAAATACTTTTACGGTATAGTGCGACCAACAATAATATGCGAAGGGAAGACTGACTGCGTCTATTTAAAGATTGCGATGCGTAAGCTATCAAAAAAATATCCTTCACTTGTGATCACATCCGGAAAAGACATCAAGATAATTCCTAAATTCTTCAACTACAACCATACAAGTGCAGCAGTCCAATCCCTGTCCGGAGGGTTTGGCGAGATGCAGGCCTTTATTGCTAGGTACAAGAGCGCTGTAGCTGCGTTTTCATCCCCCAGACCTTCTGCCCCCACAATCATAGTTATCGACAACGACTCAGGTGCCAAACCGATATTCGCCACAATAAAAACCGTAACGAAAGCACTCTCTGTGGATGGAAAGGCACAGTTCTATCACATCTTCGGAAATCTCTATGTGGTGCCTTTGCCATTAGGAGCCAAGCCCGATGCGGACATCGAATCGTTTCTTCCGGCGTCAGTTTTGAAAGTAAAGCTTGGCGGAAAGAGCTTCTTTAAGGGGAACTCGGGATCGGACCCAACCAAGCATTTCGGCAAAGCTGCGCTTGCCGACTATGTTGCCAAGCAGCCAGCAAGCGCCGTCAGCTTTTCAGGCTTCAAGCCAATCTTGGACGCACTGACGGCAGTTCAAATAGATTACGCAAAGCACGGGTGGCGTTAGCGCTTTCGTTAGTACGACCGAGCAGCTGCCAGCCCCTATCTTCCCTTCCTGAACGCCGCCGCCTTTTCCGCCGCCGCTTCCTGACGCCACTTCTTCGGCGCGGACTTGTCGACCTGCTCGCCCTCGGCGGTCAGGACCTCGTTGGCGAATTCCAGGTCCATCAGCTTCATGCGCTTGATCTCGTCGCGCAGGCGGGCGGCTTCCTCGAACTCCAGGTTGGAGGCGGCCTCGCGCATGCGGGCTTCCAGATCCTTGAGCGCGGCCTGGAAGTTGGAGCCGACGAAGGGGCGGGCGTCCTCCTTGACGCCGGTGGGGGTGGTCAGGCGGTCCAGGGCGCGGCTCTCATAGGGGCTGGCCAGGATCTCCTTGATGTCGCGCTTGACGCTTTCGGGCGTGATGCCGTGTTCGGCGTTGTAGGCCTGCTGCTTCTCGCGCCGGCGGTTGGTCTCGGCGATGGCGCGCTCCATCGAGCCGGTCATGCGGTCGGCATAGAGGATGACGCGGCCGTCGACGTTGCGGGCGGCGCGGCCGATGGTCTGGATCAGCGAGGTCTCGGAGCGCAGGAAGCCCTCCTTGTCCGCGTCCAGGATGGCGACCAGGCCGCACTCGGGAATGTCCAGCCCCTCGCGCAGCAGGTTGATGCCGATCAGGCAGTCGAAGGCGCCCAGGCGCAGGTCGCGCAGGATCTCGATCCGCTCCAGCGTGTCGACGTCGGAGTGCATGTAGCGGACCCGCACCCCCTGTTCGTGCATGTATTCGGTCAGGTCCTCGGCCATGCGCTTGGTCAGGGTGGTGACCAGGCTGCGGTAGCCGGCGCGGGTGGTGGCCTTCACCTCGTCGATGACGTCGTCGACCTGGTTGCGGGTCTCGCCCGAGACGGGGCGGATCTCGACCGGGGGGTCGATCAGGCCGGTGGGGCGGATGACCTGTTCGGTGAAGACGCCGCCGGTCTGCTGCATCTCCCACGGCCCGGGGGTGGCCGAGACGTGGATGGTCTGGGGCCGCATGGCGTTCCACTCGTCGAACTTCAGCGGGCGGTTGTCGATGCAGCTGGGCAGGCGGAAGCCGTATTCGGCCAAGGTCGACTTGCGGGCGTAGTCGCCGCGGTACATGCCGCCGATCTGGCCGACGGTGACGTGGCTCTCGTCGACGAACAGCAGGGCGTCGTCGGGGATGTATTCGAAGAAGGTGGGCGGCGGCTCGCCCGGCGCGCGGCCGGTCAGCCAGCGGGAATAGTTCTCGATGCCGGCGCAGCTGCCGGTGGCCTCCATCATCTCCAGATCGAAGCGGACGCGCTGTTCCAGCCGCTGCGCCTCCAGCAGCTTGCCGTTCTCGACCATCCAGTCGAGCGTCTCCTTCAGCTCGGCCTTGATGCCGGTGATGGCCTGGTTCAGCGACGGGCGCGGGGTGACGTAGTGGCTGGCGGCGTAGACGGTGATCTCTTCCAGATCGTTGGTCTTCCTGCCGGTCAGGGGGTCGAACTCCTGGATCGACTCCAGCTCGTCGCCGAACAGCTGGACGCGCCAGGCGCGGTCCTCCAGGTGGACGGGGAAGATCTCGATGACGTCGCCGCGCTTGCGGAACATGCCGCGCTCGAACGCCGCGTCGTTGCGCTTGTACTGCAGCGCGATCAGGTCGGCGCGCAGCTTGGCCTCGTCGATCCGGTCGCCGACCTTCAGGTCGAAGGTCATGGCCGTGTAGGTCTCGACGGAGCCGATGCCGTAGATGCAACTGACCGAGGCCACGACGATTACGTCGTCGCGCTCCAGGATCGCCCGCGTGGCCGAGTGGCGCATGCGGTCGATCTGCTCGTTGATGGAGCTGTCCTTCTCGATGTAGGTGTCGGTGCGCGGGACGTAGGCCTCGGGCTGGTAGTAGTCGTAGTAGCTGACGAAATACTCGACCGCGTTATCGGGGAAGAAGCTCTTGAATTCGGAATAGAGCTGGGCCGCGAGCGTCTTGTTGTGAGCCAGGATCAGCGCGGGGCGCTGGGTCGCCTCGATGACCTTGGCCATGGTGAAGGTCTTGCCCGAGCCGGTGACGCCCAAGAGCACCTGATCGCGCTCGCCGGCCTTCGCCTGCTCGACCAGTTCGGCGATGGCGGCGGGCTGGTCGCCCGAGGGCTCGAACGGCGAGACCATGCGGAAGGGGCGGTGACGCTTCGCGCCCGCCCGGTCAGGGCGGTGCGGGGTCCAGCCGTCGGGCGCGCCGGGCGCCTCGGACGGCGTGAGCCGCGGGCCGGTGACCGGCGCGAACATCGGCATCTTGGAGTCGCGCAGGAAGGCCGCCGGCGCCTCCTGCATCCCGGCGCCGGGCGTGTGCACGGGCTTGGCCGACTTGGTCTTCCCGGGCGCGGGCGAGCTGGAACGGTTCATGAACGCGAAGATAGGTCCGGCGAGGGCTGGGCGCCAGACGAACGCGCGGGGCGGGGAGGGGATGCCCCATCCCCGCCGCGAATCCCGCTACCCTGCCGCCTCATGCGCCGCACCGTTTCCGCTCTCGCCCTGCTGTTGCTGACGGCCTCGTGCTTCGGGGGGCCGAATCCGCCGCCGGCGGGGTGGGAGGGGCGGCCCGTGGCGCCGACGGTGGCGTCCTCCACGGGGGTGAGGGCGGAGAGTTTCGCGACGTCGGGGATCGTGGACGCGGGGCTGGACGGCGGGACGCGGGCGCGGGTGGACGAGGCGGGCGGGCACCTGGGGCTGTGTCTGGCGGAGCTGGACGCGGCGGGGGTGCGGTTCTCGACGGTGCCGGACGTGGTCAACAGCGAGACCTGCGGGCTGACGGGGGCGGGGACGCTGGACGTGGACCGGGGCACGGTGGCGCGGCTGCGGCCCGCGGCGCCGGTGATGACGTGCCAGACGGCGCTGGCGCTGTCGGTGTGGCGGCGTCAGTCAGTGGAGCCGGCGGCGCGCGAGATCTTCGGCCAGGACGTGGTCGAGATCGTGCACATGGGCACCTATTCCTGCCGCTCGGTGTCGAACCGGCCGGGCGCGCGGCCCAGCGCGCACTCGCGCGCGGCGGCGGTGGACTTCGCCGGGGTGGTGCTGCGCGACGGCACGCGGATCATGGTCAAGGACGACTGGTACGCCGGGGACGAGCAGGCCCGCTTCCTGCGCCGCATCCGCGACGAGGGGTGCAAGGTGTTCGGCACGGTGCTGAGCCCCGAATACGACGGGTCGCACCAGGATCATCTGCATCTGGAGCCGGGCGGGCGGGCGTTCTGCCGGTAGGGCCTCAAGCCCCTCCACCGCCTGCGGCGGTCCCCCTCCCCACGTCTTCGGCGCAGGGAGGAGACGCTTCGGATCAGCGCCGGATGCGGACGCGGGTCTCCAGGTCGACGATGCGGCGCTCCAGATAGGCCTGGTCGTCGGCGGAGACGCGGAGCTGGGCGTAGGCGGCCTCGAGCCGGCGCAGGTCCTCCAGTTCGACGCGCAGCTGGTCCTGGGCGGGGCGGCCCAGGCCGGCCGTGCCGACCGCGCGCTCCACGGCGTCCAGACGCGCGCGGGGCGTCAGGGGATAGGTCGAGCCGCCGCCGTAGCCGACGTCGCCGACGCGCACGTCCAGGGCGTCGAGCCGGGCTTCCAGATCCGCGCGCTCGGTGGCGGTCAGGCGACCGTCGCGCAGATACTCCTGCTCAGTGCGGGCCAGGGCCGCATAGTCGGCCTTGAGCCGCGTGGCGTCGGTGCGGGACAGGCGCCGCGCGCGGACCTGGGCGTCGACGCGGGCCTCGAACTCGGCGCGGCCGTCGCCGACCGAGGGGGTCGAGCCGTAGTCGTCGTAGCCGCCGCCCTCCAGCGCGCGGGTCAGGGCGTCGTAGCGGGCCGTCAGGTCCGCGCGCTCCTGCGGCGTGAAGCGGCGGTCGGCGGCGTAGCGCGTCTCGATCTCGACCAGGGCGGCGTAGTCCTGGCGCAGGCGGTCGCCGTCCCAGGTCGTCAGGCGGCCGGCGCGGACGTCGGCCTGGACCTGGGCGTCGAACCGGGCGCGCTGGTCATACAGCGGACGACGGCCCAGCGACCACTGCTGGTCCAGGCCGGTCGAGGCGCCGAAGCGGTCGCCGAAGATGGCCCCGAAGATGGCGCCGATGACGTCGTCCTGACGCGGGGCGGAGGTCTGGGCGGCGGCGGGCTGGGCGGCGAGGGCGAGGGCCAGGCCGGAGGCGGCGACGAGCGTGAAGCTGCGCAGGGAGGTCATTGGGAGAAAAGTCCTTTCGTGTCGCGGAACAACGGTTCGAGGAGGGGGAGGTTGCCGCGTCGATCGCGCGACGCCGGCCCCCCTTTCGCAAGCGCGAAAGGACCCCTAGCTTGACCCGATGACCGACGCCGCGCCCCGATCCTCCCGCTCCTTCTTCTCGTCGTTGAGCCTGTGGGTGCTGCTGGCGCTCGCCGGGGGGCTGGCGGCCGGTGCGGCGGCCAGCGAGTGGGGCCTGCCGGGCGGCGAGGGCACGGCGGGCATGATATCGGCGATCGGCGCGCTGTGGCTGAACGCGCTGAAGATGACGATCATCCCGCTGGTGTTCAGCCTGCTGGTGACCGGCATCGCCTCGATCGCCGACGCGGCGCGGACGGGGCGACTGGCGGCCAAGGCGATCCTGTGGTTCGCCATCCTGATCGTCTTTGCGGTGATCTACGCCTTCGTGGCCAACTATGGCCTGCTGTCGATCTGGCCGGTGGACGCGGACGGCGCGGCGGCGGTGCGGGCCGGGGCGCCGGCGCCGCCCGAGGGCCTGGGGCCGGGCGCGCCGTTCAGCGAGTTCTTCAAGACCCTGGCGCCCGCCAACCCGATCCGCGCGGCGGCCGAGGACGCCATCCTGGGGCTGGTGGTGTTCGCGGTCTTCTTCGGCTTCGCCGCGACGCGGCTGCCGGACCGACTGAGGCTGCCGCTGGTGACCTTCTTCGAGGCGGTGGGCGAGACGATGATCGTGATCGTCCGCTGGGTGCTGACGGTCGCGCCGCTGGGGGTATTCGCCCTGGCGATGGGCGTCGGGCTGACCGCCGGAGTGGGCGCGGCGGGCGTGCTGCTGCAGTACGTGTCGATCCTGGCGCTGGTGCAGATCGGGCTGATCCTGCTGTGCTATCCGCTGGTCGTCGTGTTCGGGCGGGTGAGCCTGGCGCGGTTCGCGCGGGCCGCGGCGCCGGCGCAGGTGGTGGCGTTCTCGACGCAGTCTTCGCTGGCCAGCCTGCCGGTCATGGTGGAGCGGGCGGTGGACGCGCTGGGCGTGTCGCGGTCCACGGCGGGTCTGGTCCTGCCGCTGGCGGTGGCGATCTTCCGCATCACCAGCCCGGTGGCCAACCTGGGCGTGGCGATCTGGTGCGCGCACGTGTTCGGGATCGACATTCCCCTGCCGGCCATGGTGGCGGGGGGGCTGACCGCCATCCTGGTGTCGGTGGGGTCGGTCGGCCTGCCGGGACAGGTCAGCTTCTTCGTCTCGATCGCGCCGATCTGCATCGCCATGGGCGTGCCGCTGGAGCTGCTGCCCATCCTGCTGGCGGTGGAGGTGATACCCGACATCTTCCGCACCCTGGGCAACGTCACGGCCGATCTGGCGGTGACGCGGATCGTGCAGGGCGGGGACGCGGTCGAGGAGGCCGACCCGGCGATCTGATCGGCGCTTGACGCCGTGTCACCTATAGGTGAGATGTAACCCCAAGGTGACATGCCTTGAGGGAGTGCGGATCATGGAAAGTTCGGTCGCCAAGGAAACGGGCGGGCGGCGTCGCAAACAGCGCCTGGCGGTGGGTCTTGCCGCGCTGGGACTGGCGCTGGCCGTCGGCGGGGTGACGCTGGCGCTGACCAAGCTGTGGGTCGACGACACCACGGCGGGCGTCATGACGGGGCTGGGCTGCGGTCTGTTCGGCATGGGCGCGATCATCGCCTGGCTTTATCGCGCGGGCGGCCCTGAAGGTGTGGCCGGCGCGGGGGCCAAGCGCGAGCGGATGCAGGCGCAGCGATCGACAATGCTGTGGCTGCTGCCGCTGGCGACCGCGGCCTTCCTGTTCGAAGGCACGCGCGCGACGATGGAGATCCAGCGGGGAGGGGCGGAATGGAGCGACTTCCTGCGCGCAAGCCTGCCCGTAATCTATGCCTGGCTGGCGGCGGCGGTGACCCTGGGATGGGACGCCAACTCGCGCAAGAATCGCAAATATCTGGAGGACGAACTGACGCAGGCCCTGCGCGCGCGGGCCGTGGTCTGGGCGTTCGGCGTCCTGATGATCGGAGGCACGATCGCGCTGGGCCTGGGACTGTGGCGCCCGGAGATCGGCGTGGCGGCGATCCCCTTCGCCCTGGTGGGGGCGGGCGCGACGGCGGCGCTGCGCTTCGCCTGGCTGGAACGTGAGGCGTCGCGGGGTGAGTGACCCGCGGCTGGGGTCGCATCTCAAGGAAGTCCGCACCGCCGCAGGCCTGACCCAGGCCGAGCTGGCGGAGCGGGCGGGGGTGTCGCGCAAGACGATCAACACGGTGGAGAACGGGGTCTTCGTGCCGTCGACGACCCTCGCCCTGACGTTGGCGCGGACGCTGGGCGTGACGGTGGAGGCGCTGTTTTTTCTCAAGGACTGAGTTAGCTTTCGCTCATGTCCATTCCGCCTCGACCTGTCGATGCCGCGTCTGAAGAGTACGGCCAGCTTGCGGTCGTCGACGGAGTCTACCTCGCGCAGGCCGTTCCGGTCGCCATCGGCGGCGGCCTGATCATCGCCCTCGCAGTCATTGGCGCGAAGGTCGCGGCCGGCCGAATTCAAAAACGGCGCCGAAAGCGGCACTAGGGGCGGAGTTGACTCCGGCGTTCACCTTGCGCCATACACTGTGTGACACACACTATGTGGCGAGCAGGGTGAAGCGCGATGCCGTCGGACGGCGCACTTTTCGAGGCGATGCGGCTGGAGCTGCGGCGGGGGTCGCTGGTGCTGGCCGTGCTGGCCTGCCTGCGGACCGAGCGGTACGGCTACACCCTGCGGCAGGCGCTGGCGGCCGACGGGCTGGAGATGGAGGAATCAACCCTCTATCCCCTTCTGCGTCGCCTGGAGAGCCAGGGCCTGCTGCTGAGCGAATGGCGCGAGGAAGAGAAGCGGAACAAGCGCTTCTATCGCCTGTCGCCGCAAGGATCCGAAATGCTGGACGCCCTGACCGCCGAATGGCGGCGCATCGGCGCGTCCCTGGACAAGATGCTTTGAGGGGGGAGGGGACCATGACCCTGATCGACAAATATCTGGAGGCCGTGGCGGCGCAGCTGCCCAGCGAGAAGCGCGCCGACATCACCGCCGAGCTGCGCGAGCTGATCCTGAGCCGGTTCGAGGCGAAGGAGGAGGAGCTGGGGCGGCCGCTGACCGAGGCGGAGCAGGAAGCGATCCTGCGGGAGATCGGCCATCCGCTGGTGGTGGCGCACCGCTACTCCGACGGGCCCGACAGCCTGGTGGGGCCGGAGCTGTATCCCTACTGGCTGTTCGCGGTGAAGGCGGGGCTGGCCGTGGTGGCGGCGGTGCAGGCGCTGGGCCTGCTGGTCGCGCTGGGATCGCCGCAGGGAATGGGCGACGCCATTCCGAACGCGATCTCGGGCTTCATCGACGGGGCGATGGTGCTGATCGGCGTGGTGACCGCCGTGGCCTGGGGCATGGAGCGCTGGGGCGGCAAGCCGCGCTGGATGACCGAGTGGAAGGCCAAGGACCTGCACGCCTTCACCCTGACGGACCCGAAGCGCTGGGGCTTCGGCGGCGGGGACCGGGCCAAGCCCGCCGGGCGGGAGCGGACGGGACCGGTCGTGATCGGCCGGCCCCGCGGCAAGCTGCCGGGGTCCGACGCCCTGTTCGGGCTGATCTTCATGGGGCTGTTCGTCGGCTGGTGGACGGGCCTGATCGCCTGGCCGTGGGGCACGACGATCGAGCTGGGCGATCAGATGGCGGCGGTGTCGGCCGCGCCGATCTGGAGCGTGCTGTTCGCGCCGATCCTGGCCTATGCGCTGGCGCAGATGGCGGTCGATCTGATCGGGCTGGTGCGACCGGAGGCGGTCCGGACGCGGGCGCTGCTGAGCCTGCCGGTGCTGGCGTTCGGCCTGTGGCTGACGTGGCGGGTCTTCCAGGCCGGGCACTGGCTGGACCTGACGGCGGTGGACGGCGCGACGGCGCAGGTGCGCGGCGGGCTGGACATGCTGCGGTGGGAGGCGCTGGACGCGATCGATCAGGCCGAGCGCACCGTTCAGGGCCAGGCTGAGGTGCTGGGCACGGTGCTGAGCTTCGTGCTCGCGGGGATCGGCCTGTCGCTGCTGCTGCAGATGCTGGGCGAAGGGGTGAAGGTCGCGCGCGGTCGGTGAGGTCCGTGTCCGAAAACCGCGAGACATGACGCAGGGCGGGGCGCATGCTCCGCCCATGTTCAAGAGCGGACCCGAGCTGGATCAGGAGGCGTGCTGGCGCGCGGTGCGGACGCGCGACGCACGGTTCGACGGGCGGTTCTTCACCTGCGTGAAGACCACCGGGATCTATTGCCGGCCCGTGTGCCCGGCGCGGACGCCGCTGCGGCAGAACGTGATCTTCGTGCCGACCGCCGCGGCGGCGGAGGAGGGCGGCTTTCGCGCCTGCCTGCGCTGCCGGCCCGAGACGGCGCCCGAGATGGGCGCCTGGAACGGCACGTCCAACACGGTGTCGCGGGCGCTGGCGCTGATCGAGGCGGGCGCGCTGGACCCTTCCTCCGAATCCGGGGGAGACGTCGACGCCCTGGCCGGACGGTTGGGCGTGGGCGAGCGGCAGCTGAGGCGGCTGTTCAAGAAGCATCTGGGCGCGACGCCGGTGGGCGTGGCGCAGACGCGGCGCGTGCTGCTGGCCAAGGCGCTGATCCAGGAGGGCGACCTGCCGATGGCGCAGGTGGCGCTGGCCGCCGGCTTCGGCAGCGTGCGCCGGTTCAACGAAACGTTTCAGACCCTGTACGGACGGCCGCCGTCAGCGCTGCGCCGCCGGGCGGAACGCGCGTGGCACGGCGGGGTGCGGCTGAGTCTGCCCTATCGCGAGCCGCACGACTGGGAGGCGCTGCTGGCCGAGCTGGCGGCGCGCGGGGACGTTGTGGACGGCGGGCTGTGGCGGCACGCTCTGGTGAAGGACGTCGACGGCGGCGTCGGCCAGATCACGGTGACGCGCGTCGGTCCGGGGCGGGCCGAGGTACGCATCGAGGTGGACGACCTCAGGGCCATTCCCGGCGTGCTGGCGCGGGTGCGGCGGGTGTTCGACCTGGCGTGCGATCCGGAGGCGGTCGCGCGCGACCTGTCGGCCGATCCGGCGCTGAAGCCGCTGATCGCGGCGCGGCCGGGACTGAGACTGGCGGGCGCATGGGAAGACGGGGGCGACGACGCGCCCAGCGACCGGATGGACGTGGCCGGGCTTGAGGCCAGGGCCGAAGGGTGGCGGCCGTGGCGGGCCTATGCGCTGGCGCACCTGCGCGCGGCGGGGATCGACCCGCGCGACCTGATCGAGGAGACGAGAGATGCGGCCTGAGACCCTGACCTTGAGCCGGTTCGACACGCCGGTGGGCGAGATGCTGGCCGTGACCGACGCCGACGGCGCGGTGCGGGCGCTGGACTTCGCCGACTTCGAGGACCGGATGCGGCGGCTGCTGACGCGGCACTGGGGTCATGTCGTGTTGGTCGAGGGGCCGGTCCCGGCGGCCGTGAAGGCGGCGTTCGACGCCTATTTCGCGGGCGACCTGGGCGCGCTGGACCACCTGGAGGTGAGGACCAACGGCACGGCGTTCCAGCGTGAGGTTTGGGCCGCTTTGAGGGCCATCCCGGCGGGACAGACGGTCAGCTATGGCGCGCTGGCGGCGCGGATCGGGCGGCCGAAGGCGGTGCGCGCCGTGGGCCTGGCCAACGGCAAGAACCCCGTCGGGGTCATCGTGCCCTGCCACCGCGTGATCGGCGCGGACGGAAACCTGACCGGCTATGCCGGAGGGGTGGAGCGCAAGCGGGCCCTGCTGGCCCACGAGGGCGTCGGGCGGTGATCAGGCCGCGCGCTTGATGCGGTTGCCGTCGTCCAGCAGGACCACCGTGGGGCTGTAGTTGCGGGCCTCTTCCTGCGGCAGCTGGCCGTAGGTGACGACGATGACCTTGTCGTTCTTCTGCACCAGGCGGGCGGCGGCGCCGTTGACGCCGATCACCTTCGAGCCGCGCGGGGCGGGGATCGCGTAGGTCGTGAAGCGCGCGCCGGTGGTGATGTTCAGCACGTCGACCTGCTCGTGCGGCAGGATGTCGGCGGCGTCCAGCAGGTCTGAATCGATCGCGATCGACCCCTCGTAGTCGAGGTCGGCCTGGGTCACCGTCGCGCGGTGCAGCTTGGACTTCATCAGCGTGACCAGCATGGGGAGTGCGGTCCTTCGTCGTGGCGCGGAGTGAAACGCCCCCGCGGCGCGCGCCGTACATAGGGATTTCCGGGCCGCGCATCAATCGCGGCGCCGCATCGCAACATGGCCGGTCGCCGCGACGCTTTCGCCCGTTACGGGAGGTTCATTTGACGGTGACGGTCGGGCGCTTATGGTCGAGGCTTCGCGCCGCCTCGGCTGATCCGGACGACGACCCTTTCCCATGAAGCAATTCTTTCTGACCGTGCTCGGCGTGTTCACCGGGCTGGTGCTGTTCCTCGTCGTGGTGCCGGTGGCGCTGATCATGATGGCCGCGGCGTCCGCGGGGTCCAAGCCGCAGGTGGCGCGCAACGCCGTGCTGGAGCTGGACCTGAGGCAGGGCGTCAGCGACAGCCCGTCGAACAATCCGCTCAGCTTCGGCGGCGCGGACCTGTCGGTGATCGAGATCGTCGACGGGCTGGCGCAGGCGGGCGACGACGCCTCGATCAAGGCGGTGCTGGTTCGCTTGCCCGAGGCGGGGCTGACCCCGGCGGCGGCGGACGAGGTGCGCCAGGCGATCCGCCGGCTGCGCGCCAAGGGCAAGATCGTGATCGCCCACTCGCAGGGCTTCATGCCGATGGGCACGGCGGTTTCGTCCTACATGGTCGGAGCGGCGGCGTCGGAGCTGTGGATGCAGGAAAGCGCCAGCTTCCAGATGGCCGGCCTGGCGACTGAAGAGATGTTCCTGGGCCGCGCCTTCGACAAGTACGGCGTCGATCCGGAGTTCGAGCAGCGTTACGAGTACAAGAACGCCGTCAACGTCTACACCCAGTCCGACTACACCGCCGCGCACCGCGAGGCGACGCTGGGGTGGATGGGGTCGATCTACGACACCTCGATCGCGGCGGCGGCGGCGGACCGCAAGATGACGCCGCAGGCGATGAAGGCGGCGGTCGAGGCCGGACCGTGGACGGCGGCCGAGGCGCGGGCGCGCGGGCTGATCACCCATCTGGGCGAAGTCGAACAGGCCGAGGCCGAGGTGCTGCGCCGCGCCGGACGCGGGGCCGAGATCGTGCCCTTCCACGAATACGTCTCGGCAAAGGGGCCGCGCGAGGGCACGGGCTCGGACGCCATCGCCATCGTCTATGCCGAGGGCGCGATCATGACCGGCACGGGCGGCGGCGGCAGCCCGTTCGGCGGCGGATCGAACATCATGTCGGACGACGCGGCGGAGGCGATCTACGACGCGATCGAGGACAAGGCGGTGAAGGCGATCGTGCTGCGCGTGTCGTCGCCCGGCGGCTCGCCCGAGGCGTCGGAACAGATCGCCGCGGCGGTGCGCGCGGCGCAGAAGGCGGGCAAGCCGGTGGTGGTGTCCATGGGCGCCTATGCCGCGTCCGGCGGCTACTGGATCTCGGCCGAAGCCGACTGGATCGTGGCGCAGCCGTCGACGCTGACGGGCTCGATCGGCGTGTTCGGCGGCAAGTTCGTGCTGCGCGACGCCCTGGGCCGGTTCGGCGTGGACGTGCGCGGCCTGTCGGTCGGCGGCGAGTTCGCCGACGCCTATGGCGTGTCCGAGCCGTGGAGCGAGCGGCAGCGGGCGGCGATCTCCAGGCAGATGGACCGCGTCTACGACGAGTTCGTCGCGCGGGTGGCGCGCGGGCGCGACCTGCCGCCGGCGCGCGTGCGGGAGATCGCCAAGGGCCGGGTGTGGACGGGCTCGCAGGCCCTGGGCCTGGGTCTGGTCGATCAGCTGGGCGGGCTGGAGGAGGCCATCGCCAAGGCGCGGCAGCTGGCCAAGATCCCCGCCGACGCGCGCATCCGGCTGAAGCGCTTCCCCGAGCCTCTGTCGCCATGGGAGGCGCTGTCCCAGGCGTTCGGCGTGTCGACCGAGGCGGCGCGCGCCCTGGTCTTCCTGGGCGGCGTGGCGCAGGACCCCCAGGCCCAGGCGATCGCCGGCCGGGTGGAGGCCGACCGGATGCGCCGCGAAGGCGCCATGGTGCTGGCCGACCGCCCGCTGAACTGAACGTGGTGAACACCGGAGCGTGAACGCGCGTTTCCTTGACCGTTCAGGATCGCGCGCCGACATTGCGAAGGTTGAAGGACCGTAGATGACCCAGTTCGACCGCCTCGCCGCCCTTGGACCCGACGCGCGCAAGCCGCGCGGCCTGCTGGGGCCGTTCACCGCCCTGTTCGGCGTGATGGCCGCCGCGGTCGCCATGGCCGTGGGCGCGGTGCTGGCTGTGTTCGCCGCCGCCGCCGTGGCGGTGATGGCGCTGGTCGGCGGACTGGTTCTGGCCCTGGCGGCGTTCGCGCTGAAGGCCCGCCGCGCGCTGGGCGGCCGGACGCGCCGGGCGACCGATCCGGAAATCCTCGAGGCGAAGAAGGTCGACGGGACCTGGGTCGCCTACGGCTGGGACCGGCGCTGATCCTCATATGACGCTCTCGATCGTCGAGGCGCCGTCTCCGAACTTCGACGTGCGCCGCGCGCCGCCGGACATGCTGGTGCTGCACTATACCGGCATGAGGACGGTCGAGGAGGCCGTGGCGCGCCTGCGCCATCCCGAGGCGCGGGTGTCCTCGCACTACGTCGTCGACGAGGACGGATCGATCCTGCGTCTGGTGCCGGAGGAGCGGCGTGCCTGGCACGCCGGCAAGGGCGTCTGGCAGGCCGAGACCGACTGCAACGCCGCCTCGATCGGCATCGAGATCGTCAATCCGGGGCACGAGTTCGGCTATCGCGACTTTCCGGACGCGCAGATCGCGGCGGTGATCGCCCTGGTCGGCGAAATTCGCTCGCGCTGGTCGATCCCGGACGCGCGCATCATCGGCCATTCCGACCTGGCGCCCGACCGCAAGCAGGATCCGGGCGAGCGCTTCCCGTGGAAACGACTGGCCGAGGCGCATCACGGCCTGTGGTTCGAGCCGGCGATGGAACGGGTGGCGGCGCTGGGCGCGCCCTTGAGCCCCGGCGACGAGGGCATCGGCGTGACGGTGCTGAGCGCCGGCCTGCATCGGCTGGGCTACGGCGTCACGGCGCGCGGCACCTATGACGACGAGCTGCGGCTGACCGTGGAGGCCTTCCAGCGCCACTGGCGGCCCGCGGCGGTGGACGGGGTCGCGGACGGCGAGACCCGCGCGCGCCTGGTGGGACTGCTCCAGCTGGCCAGCGCCGAGAGCGTGACGGGCGTGCTGAACTGACGCCGGTTTGACGGCGAAGCCCGCAAGGCGCATCTGTCCCCCTGCCAGACGGTCGGGCGGTCGCGGCGGGGCTTCGGTCCCGTCGAGGAAAGTCCGGGCTCCACGGTGAAACGGCGGCGGGTAACTCCCGCCCGGGGCGACCCGAGGGACAGCGCCACAGAAAGCAAACCTCCAGCCCCTCGGGGCCGGGAAGGGTGAAAGGGTGGGGTAAGAGCCCACCGCGTCCTCGGCAACGCGGACGGCATGGCAAGCCCCGCCGGGAGCAAGACCGAATAGGGACGTCGCGCGGGTTCGCCCGCAGGGTTCACCGCCCGAGGCGTCCGGGTTGGTCGCGAGAACCGCTCCGCGAGGTGCGGTCCAGAGGAATGACCGTCACCCGCCAGGGCTCGTCCTTGGCGGGGACAGAACCCGGCTTACAGACCGTCTGGCGCTTTATTCTGGCCCTAACGCTCACGCCGCGGGCGCTCGCTGCTTGAGGGCGATCTCTGTCCTTGCCCTACCGCTCGCGCCGCAGGCGCTCGTTGCTTGAGGGCGGAGGTCCAAAATCCTCACCCGTAGGGGGAGAGGGACCGCCGACGCGGAGCGGCGGGGGTGGAGGGGGCCTGCCGCAGGCGCCGGCGGGCGCCGTTCGACAGCACAGTCCAGGATTTCGCCCCCTCCACCCCGTCGGGCTGCGCCCGCCGCGGTCCCCCTCCCCCTACGGGTGAGGATTTGACCACGCCCCGTTAACCCCTGCGGCGGCGGTGGGGCGCAGGATGTCCACAGGGTGGGGATTACTTGATGATGTTCTTGGATTGTTCCGGACTGATCAGTCGAACGGTCCCCGGTTGTGGTTAAAATCCGTCAACTAATCCCATTGTGACCCATCTGATCCCATGATATCCCAGAACCCATGATTTGGGCGTGACGGGCGCGCGGGGCGCGTTCGGGGGATTTCAGGGCGGGCCGAAGGGCCTTTCAGCGGGGCGGGGCGTGTTTCTCTCGACGTTCGAGAAACAACTGGACGGCAAGCGACGCCTGCTGATCCCGCAGGAGTTCCGCACCGCCGACAACGGCGCGGAGCACCGCGTCTTCTGCTTTCCGTCGATCGAGGCCGACTGTCTGGAGGCGGGGGGCGATCACCTGTTCGCCGTCTACGTCGAGATGATCCAGTCGCTGCCGTTCGGCTCGGCCCAGCGGTCGGCGCTGGAATGGCAGGTGCTGGGCGAGCAGAATCGGCTGGCCTTCGACGGCGGCGGGCGCATCACCCTGCCGGAAAGCCTGATCTCCGAAGCCGGTCTGGGCGAAAGCGTCATGATCGTGGGGCTGGGCGACCGCTTCCAGATCTGGAGCAAGGACGCCTGGGCCGCGCGCCGCGCCGAGCAGCGCAAGGTGGCGCGCGAGGGGCTGGCCGAGCTGGGCGCCCTGAGGCTGGCGGCGCAGCTGAAGACGCAGGGCGGGCAATGAGCGGCGCGCCACATGTCCCCGTTCTGATCGACCAGGTGATCGAGGCGCTGTCTCCAAGGGTCGGCGAAGTGATGGTGGACGCCACCTTCGGCGCCGGCGGCTACACGCGCGCCATCCTGGCGACGGGCGCCGAGGTGATCGGACTGGACCGCGACCCGACCGTGCGCCCGCACGCCGAGGCCGTGGCCAAGGATTTTCCCGGCAAGTTCCGGTTGATCGAGACGCCGTTCGGCGACCTGGCCGACGCCGTCGACGGCCCGATCGACGGCGCGGTGTTCGACGTCGGCGTGTCGTCGATGCAGATCGACGAGGCCGACCGCGGCTTCTCCTTCCTGCGCGACGGGCCGCTGGACATGAGGATGTCGGGCGAGGGGCCGACGGCGGCCGACGTGGTCAACACGTGGGATCACGGCCCGCTGGCGCACATCCTGAAGCAGTACGGCGAGGAGCGACAGTCGGGCCGCGTCGCCACCGCCATCCTGCGCCGCCGGGTCGAACGCCCGTTCGCGCGGACGCTGGACCTGGCCGAGGTGGTGGAGAAGGCGCTGGGCGGTCGGCGCGGGGCGCCGATCCATCCGGCGACGCGGACCTTTCAGGCGCTGCGCATCGCCGTGAACGACGAGCTGGGCGAGCTGGAGCGCGGGCTGATCGCGGCCGAGGCGCGACTGAGGCCCGGCGGACGGCTGGCGGTCGTGACCTTCCACTCGCTGGAAGACCGGATCGTGAAGGCGTTCCTGGCCGAACGCAGCGGCAACGCGCCGGGCGGATCGCGCCACCTGCCGCAGGCGACGACGGCGCGCGCGCCCAGCTTCGCCCTGCTGTTCAAGGGCGCGCGTGACGGGACGGAGGCGGAGGTCGCCGCCAATCCGCGCGCGCGGTCGGCCAAGCTGCGCGCCGCCGTGCGCACCGACGCGCCGGCCTGGGGGATGGCCGCATGAAGACGCCCGCCGTCATCCGCCGCCTGTTCGACTGGAAGATCCGCGGCGTGCGCTGGATCGAGATCATCGGCGTGGTCTGCGTCGCGGCCATGTTGTGCTCGGTCTATCTGGTGAAGGCCGGGGCGCAGAAGCAGACGACGCGCATCGCCGAGCTTGAGGCCGACATCGCCGCCGACCGGCAGCGTGTGCGCCTGCTGCGCGCCGAGGCGGCCAAACTGGAAAGCCCGGCGCGGCTGGACGCCCTGTCCAAGGGACTGGGGCTGACGCCGATCGACGCCGACCAGCGCGTCGACGAGGCCGAGCTGGACGAAATGGAGTCGCCGGCCCCTGCGCCCGCGGTCCCCACGCCCGCGCCGTCGTCGCCGCCCGCCGAAACGTCGGTGGAGATCGAGCGATGACCGCCCAGCCGCATCATCGCCCGCACGTCCGTCCGGCGCCCGGCGCGCGCCTGCCGCGCCCGCCGTCGTGGCGTCGGCTGACGGCGGTGCTGTGGTGGATCGAGCACGCCTTCGAGCGCTCCAAGGCGCAGGCGCGGCCCGAAGAGGACACGCGTGTCCGCATCTTCCTGATCATGGCGGCGTTCGCCGTGGTGTTCACCGGCCTGGCCACGCGCGCGGCGTGGTCGGCGCTGCTGTCGCCCGTGCTGGAAGGCGCGGGCGCGCAGGCGCAGCGACAGCTGACGCGCGGCGACCTGGTGGACCGCAACGGCCGCCTGCTGGCGACCAACGTCGTCTTCTGGGGGATGTACGTCGATCCGAGCCAGGTCTGGGACAAGGACTTCGCCTTCCGCCAGGTGCGCGCTGCCCTGCCCGAGGTGGACGCGCGGCGCCTGCGCCGGGCGCTGGACGGCGAGCGCCGCGTGCTGGTCATGGGCGCGATGACGCCGCAGCAGCGGGCCCGGGTTCACGCCCTGGGCCTGGGCGGCGTGACGTTCGAACAGGAGGACGGCCGCGTCTATCCGCTGGGCGGGTCGGCCAGGCACGTGATCGGGGTGTCGGACGCCTGGGGCAAGGGCCTGACGGGCGCGGAGCTGGCGCTGGAC
Organism: Afipia felis; assembly: GCA_943371835.1. Lineage (GTDB taxonomy): Bacteria > Pseudomonadota > Alphaproteobacteria > Caulobacterales > Caulobacteraceae > Brevundimonas. The sequence continues at coordinate 100,683 of CALRWJ020000004.1, forward strand.
GCGGAGCTGAAGGCGGCGGGCGTGGACGGGTCGGCGGTGCCGCTGTCGATCGATCTGCGCATCCAGGGCATCGTCGAAAGCGAGCTGGCCGCGGCGATGGAAGAGACCGGCGCCAAGAACGGGGTCGCCATCGTCACCAACGTGCACACCGGCGAGATCCTGGCCATGGCCAGCTGGCCGACGAACCGGTCCACCAACCTGGCGACGTCCGGCCACTATGAGATGGGGTCGGTGTTCAAGAGCTTCACCATCGCGGCGGGCATCGACCGCGGCCTGGCCGACATGAACACCACCTTCGACGCCAGCCAGGCGCTGATGATCGGCAACCGCCGCATCACGGACTTCCATGCGCAGAACCGCGTGATGACGCTGGAGGACGTCTACATCCACTCGTCCAACATCGGCACGTCGCAGCTGGCCATGCAGCTGGGGCCCGAGGCGATGAAGGGGTATTTCCAGCGGCTGGGCCTGCTGGCCGCCGCGCCGCTGGAACTGAAGGAATCCGCCGCGCCGGTGCTGCCGCGCGAGTGGTCGAACTCGACGCTGGCGTCGCTGTCGTTCGGCTATGGGATCATGGTCACGCCGGTGCAGGCGGTGGCGGCGATGGGCGCGCTGACCAACGGCGGCTTCTACGTGCCGCTGTCGATCCGCAAGGGCGGGGCGGGCGTCGGGCCGCGCCGGATCGTCCAGGCCTCGACCAGCGTGACCATGCTGGACCTGATGCGCCGCAACGTCGTCAACGGTTCGGGCGGGCGCGCGGACGCGCCGGGGCTGCGGGTCGGCGGCAAGACGGGGTCGGCCAACAAGTGGACGGGCACGCGCTACGACTCGACGCTGGGCGTCGGCAGCTTCGCCGCCGTCTTCCCCGTGGACGGGCCGCTGGACGGGCCGCGCTACGCCGTCTTCGTGCTGGTCGACGAGCCGTCGCACGGGCCGCGCACGGGCGGCTTCGTGGCCGCGCCGGCGGTGGGGCGCATCGCCGACCGCATCGCGCCGATCGTGGGCGTGGAGCGCCGCGCCGACCGCTGGCGCACCGCCGACGGCAAGAAGGTTCCGACGCTTCAGGACATGGAGCGCGACCTGGGATGAGCGCGCTGAGGCTGTCCGACATCCTGCGCCGCGACGTGCCCAGCGACCCGGTCATCACCGGCGTGACCGCCGACAGCCGGCGCGTGGACGCGGGCACGCTGTTCGTCGCCCTGCCGGGCACGACGGCGGACGGGCGCGCCTTCATCCCGCAGGCGCTGGCCAAGGGCGCGGCGGCGGTGCTGGCGCCGACCGACACGCCGCGCGACGCGGCGCCGGTGCTGGTCACCTCGGCCGACGTGCGGCGGGCCTATGCGCTGGCCGCGCGCGGCTTCTACGGCGCGCAGCCCAAGACGTGCGTGGCCGTGACGGGGACGAACGGCAAGACCTCGGTGGCGTCGTTCTGTCGTCAGATCTGGGCCACGCTGGGTCACGCCTCGGCCAGCATGGGCACGCTGGGCACGGTGATGCAGACGGGCGCGGCGACCGAAAGCCTGACGCCGCCGGGCTTGACCAGCCCCGACGCGGGCGACGCGGCCCGGCTGACCGCCGAGCTGGCCGGGCGAGGTGTGACGCATCTGGCGCTGGAAGCGTCGAGCCACGGCATCGACCAGCGGCGGCTGGACGGCGTGCGGCTGGCGGCGGCGGGGTTCACCAACCTGACGCAGGATCACCTGGATTATCACGGCACCATGGAGGCCTACCGCGCCGCCAAGCTGCGGCTGTTCGAGACGCTGCTGCCGCGGGGACGGACGGCGGTGTTGAACGCCGACAGCGACGCCTATTCGCGGTTCGCCGCCGCCGGCCTGATGTCGGGCCTGGGCGTCTATGGCGTCGGCCAGCGCGGGCGCGACCTGACGCTGGCGGCGCGCGAGGCGGTGCCGGAGGGACAACGGCTGACGATCGACGCGGGCGCCGTGACGCACGAGGTGCTGCTGCCGCTGGCCGGCGCCTTCCAGGCGTCGAACGCCCTGGTGGCGGCCGGCCTGTGCGTGGCGGCGGGATCGAAGGTCGAGGACGTGCTGGGCGCGCTGGAGCGCATCCAGGGCGCCGAGGGCCGGCTGCAGCGCGTGCCGGGCGGCGCGGGCGGGCCGGAGGTCTACGTCGACTATGCCCACACGCCCGACGGGCTGGAGACGGTGCTGAGCGCGCTGCGCCCGCACGCGCGGGGGCGGCTGATCGTCGTGTTCGGCGCGGGCGGCGATCGGGACCGGGGCAAACGGCCCCTGATGGGCGAGGTGGCGGCGCGGTTGGCGGACGTGGCGGTGGTGACCGACGACAATCCCCGCAGCGAGGATCCGGCCGCGATCCGGGCCGAGGTGCTGAAGGGCGCGGTCGGCGCCGCGCAGATCGGCGACCGGCGTCAGGCCATCTTCCACGCCGTCGAGACGGGCCGCGCGGGAGATGTGGTCGTGATCGCCGGAAAAGGGCATGAGAGGGGACAGATCGTGGGTTCCACGACTCATCCCTTCGACGACGTCGCCGTCGCAGCCGAGGCCCTGAGACTGCATGCCTGAAGCCGCCGGTTCGGCCCCGCTGTGGACCGCCACTGACATCGCCCTGGCCGTCGAGGGCCGTATCGAGGGCGGGGCGTTCGAGTGCCGGGGCGTCAACTTCAACAGCCGCGAGGTGGAGCCGGGCGACCTGTTCGTGGCCCTGCGCGGCGCGCGCGACGGGCATGAGTTCGTGGCGGCGGCGTTCGAGGCCGGCGCGGCGGGCGCCCTGGTCGAGCGGCCGGTGGACGGCGGGCCGTGCATCGTCGTGAACGACGCGCTGAAAGCGCTGGAACGGCTGGGCGCGGCGGCGCGGGATCGGGCGCCCCAGGTGCGGCGCGGCGCGGTGACGGGCAGCGTCGGAAAGACCAGCGTCACCCAGGCGATCAAGGCGGGCCTCGATCTGGCCGGTCCTGCGCACGGCTCGGTCAAGAGCTTCAACAATCACATCGGCGTGCCGCTGACGCTGGCGCGCATGCCGGCGGCGGTGGAGCGGGCGATCTTCGAGATCGGCATGAACGCGCCGGGCGAGATCGGGCCGCTGGCGCGCATGGTTCAGCCGCACGCCGCCTGCGTCACCACCGTCGGCCCGGTGCACATCGAGGCGTTCGACGACGGCGAGGCCGGGGTGACGCGCGAGAAGGCGGCGATCTTCGAGGGGCTGGGCCCGGGCGGCACGGCGGTGATCAACGCCGACAACGCCTGGCTGGAGGTCCTGCGCGGCGCGGCGCTGCGACGCGGGGCGCGGGTGCTGAGCTTCGGCACCGCCGAGGACTGCGCCGCGCGGCTTATCGACTTCACGCCCGACGCAGACGGCGCGCGGGTCGAAGCGACGATCCTGGGCCGGGATCACGTGTTCCGCCTGAAGCAGTCGGGCTTCCACTGGGGGCTGAACAGCCTGGCGGTGATCCTGATGCTGGACGCGCTGGACGTGCCGGTGGACGTCGGGCTGGAGGCGCTGGCGAACTTCTCGCCGCTGGCCGGGCGCGGGCAGGTGCGCGCCGTGCGGCTGAAGCGCGGGGCCTTCACCCTGATCGACGAGAGCTACAACGCCAATCCGCTGTCGATGAAGGCGGGCTTCGCCAGCCTGGGCGCGCGCGAGGTTCAGCCGGGCGGGCGGCGGATCGTGGTGCTGACCGACATGCTGGAGCTGGGTGGGCAGTCGCGGGCGCTGCACGCCGGGCTGGCCGAGGCGATCGAGGCGGCGGGCATCGACGTGGTGCACACCGCGGGCAAGGAGATGCGCGCGCTGCACGAGGCGATCGCGCCGGAACGTCGGGGCGAGTGGCGCGAGACCGCCGCCGAACTGGCCGACGTGGCGATCGACCTGGTCGCGCCGCGCGACGTGGTGATGGTCAAGGGATCCAACGGGTCGAAGGCGTCGCAGATCGCGCGCGCCCTGGCCGATCTGGACCGGGGCGACGAAGAGGGGACCGCCTGATGTTCTACCTGCTCTACCTGCACTACGCCGACGTGGCGCAGGACTATCCCCTGCTGAACCTGGTCCAGTACCAGACCGTGCGCGTGGCGCTGGCGATGGCGACGGCCATGATCGTGGCGGTGGCCATGGGCAGCCGCTTCATCGCATGGATCCGCGCCAAGCAGGGCCGGGGCCAGCCGATCCGCGACGACGGTCCGGTCAGTCATCTGTCCAAGGTCGGCACTCCGACGATGGGCGGGCTGATGATCCTGGCGGGGATCGCGGCGGCGGTGCTGCTGTGGGGTGACCTGACCAACCCCTACATCTGGATCGTGTCGCTGGTGACCGCCGCCTTCGCGGTGCTGGGCTTCGTCGACGACTACGCCAAGGTGACCAAGCAGACCTCGGCCGGGCTGACGTCGAAGCAGAAGCTGGCGGCCCAAATCCTGGTGGCCGTGATCGCGGGCGTGCTGACCGTCCTGTGGATGTGGCGCTCTCCGACCTCGCCGGGGCTGGAGACGTCGATCGCTTTTCCTTTCTTCAAGAACGTGCTGCTGAACATCGGCTGGTTCTACGTGGCCTTCGCGGCGTTCACGATCGTGGGCTTCTCCAACGCCGTGAACCTGACCGACGGTCTGGATGGCTTGGCCATCGTGCCGGTGATGATGGCGTCGGCGGCGTTCGGGGTGATCGCCTACCTGTCTGGCAACTTCATCTTCTCGGACTATCTGGGCATCCACCACGTGCCGGGGTCGGGCGAGCTGGCGGTGTTCCTGGCGGCCATCGTCGGCGGGGGGACGGGGTTCCTCTGGTACAACGCGCCGCCGGCCAAGATCTTCATGGGCGACACCGGCTCGCTGGCGCTGGGCGGTTCGCTGGGCGCCGTGGCGGTGATGACCAAGCACGAGCTGGTGCTGGGCATCGTCGGCGGCCTGTTCGTGCTTGAGGCGGCCTCGGTGATGATCCAGGTCGGCTACTTCAAGATGACCAGGAAGCGCATCTTCCTGATGGCGCCCATCCACCACCATTTCGAAAAGCTGGGCTGGCCGGAATCCACGGTGGTGATCCGCTTCTGGATCGTGTCGGCCATGCTGGCGCTGGCGGGCCTGGCGACGCTGAAGCTGCGCTGAGATGATCCCCGTTCCCGGCTTCGAGGGGCGGCGCGTCGCGGTCTTCGGCCTGGGGCGGTCGGGGCTGACGGCGGCGCGGGCGCTGAAGGCCGGCGGGGCCGAGCCGGTGCTGTGGGACGACGGCATCTCCAGCCGTATGCAGGCGGAAGCCGAAGGGTTCGCGGTCGAGGACCTGACGACGGCCGACTGGTCGGGGTTCGCGGCGCTGGTGCTGTCGCCCGGCGTGCCGCTGACGCACCCCAAGCCGCACTGGACGGTGGACAGGGCGAAGGCCGCGGGGGTCGAGATCGTCGGCGACGTCGAGCTGTTCGCCCGCGCGATCGCCGCCCTGCCGGAGGGGGAACGGCCCCGGGTGGTGGCGATCACCGGCACAAACGGCAAGTCGACCACCACGGCACTGACGGCCTGGGTGCTGAAGCAGGCGGGCCTGACCGTGCACATGGGCGGCAACATCGGCATCGGCGTGCTGGCCCTGCCCGCGCCGACGCGGGACGCGGTCTATGTGGTCGAGGTGTCGAGCTATCAGCTGGATCTGACCGAAAGCTTCGCGCCCGACGTGGCGATCCTGACCAACGTCACGCCGGACCATCTGGACCGGCACGGCGGGATGGAGGGATACGTGGCGGCGAAGGCGAAGATTTTTCGGGCGGCCGCCACGGACAAATATGTAGGCGTGGATGACCCGACGGGCGTGGCGCTGCTGGAGGAGCTGCGGCGCCGAGGATCGGTGGACGAGGTGTCGGTGGATCACCGGTTGGAGGGCGTCACCGGTATGTATCTCCACGAGGGATGGCTGACCTACAACGTCAGGCCGCAGCCCGACGGGCCGATCGAGCGGTGCAAGATCGTGGATTTGTCCAAGGCTCGCTCTTTGCCCGGACGCCATAACGCCCAGAACGCGGCCTTCGCGTTTCTGGCGGCGACGGACCTCGGGTTGCCGCACGACGTCGTCATCGAAGGCCTCCTCTCCTTCCCCGGCCTGGCGCACCGGATGGAGCCGGTCGGGCGGCTCGGCAAGGTCACCTTCGTCAACGACTCCAAGGCGACCAACGCCGACGCGGCGCGGCAGGCGCTGGGGAGCTATGAGCGCGTGTTCTGGATCGCCGGCGGGCGGGCCAAGGCGGGGGGGATCGACGATCTGGACGACCTGTTTCCGCGCGTGACCGAGGCCTTTCTGATCGGCGAGGCTGCGGGCCCGTTCGCCGCCGCGCTGGGCGACACGCCGCATCGGATCAGCGGCGACATGGCGACCGCGGTGGGCCACGCCTATCACGCCGCCGCCGCGACCGGGCGCGAGGAGGTGGTGCTGCTGAGCCCCGCCGCCGCCAGCTTCGACCAGTTCCCCGACTTCGAGGCGCGCGGAGAGGCGTTCCGCGCCGCCGTGCTTAACCTCGGGGCCACACCTTTCGGACATGGTTGACCAATCATGACCAGCCAGGCCTACACGCCCGCCTTTTCCCGGTCCGACCAGAGCGCCGTCGCCAAGTGGTTCTGGACGGTGGACCGCGGCCTGCTGGGCGCGGCGCTGACGCTGATGTTCATCGGCGTGTCGCTGTCGTTCGCGTCCAGCCCGGCGGCGATCCTGGCCGAGGACGGGATCACCGACCCGTTCCACTATTCGATCCGGATGATCGTCTTCGTCCTGATCGGCCTGACGATCATGCTGACGACCTCGCTGCTGTCGCCGCGCGGGGTGCGGCGGATCGCGGTGCTGGCGCTGCTGGGCGCGATCGCGGTGATGCTGCTGCTGCCCTTCATCGGGCACGAGGCCAAGGGCGCGGCGCGGTGGATCAACATCGGGCCCTTCGGCCTTCAGCCGAGCGAGTTCGCCAAGCCGGCCATCATCGTCTTTTCCGCCTGGATGTTCGCCGAGGCGCAGAAGGGGCAGGGCGTGCCGGGCGTGACCATCGCCTTCGCCGCCTATGCCCTGACCGTCGGCCTTTTGCTGCTGCAGCCGGACATCGGCCAGACGCTGCTGATCACCACCACCTTCATGGCCGTGTTCTTCATGGCCGGGGTGCCCTTCAAGTGGATGCTGGCGCTGGGCGGGGCGGTGATGGGGGGCGTGTTCGCCGTCTACTTCGCCTTCGACCACGTGCGGGCGCGGGTGGCCAAGTTCGTGGCGCCGGGGGTGGAGGACACGCACCAGATCGACCGGGCCAGCGAGGCGATCCGCGCCGGCGGACTGGTCGGGCGCGGGGTGGGCGAGGGCGTGATGAAGCGCCACGTGCCGGACCTGCACACCGACTTCATCTATTCGGTCGGGGCCGAGGAGTTCGGCCTGATGCTGTCGCTGGTGATCATCGGGCTTTATGCCTTCATCGTGGTGCGCGGCATGAGCCGGGCGCTGCGCCTGCGCGACCCCTATGAGCAGACGGCGGCGGCGGGGCTGTTCATGCTGATCGGGCTGCAGGCCTGCATCAACGTGGCGGTGAACCTGAACCTGATCCCGACCAAGGGGATGACGCTGCCCTTCGTCAGCTATGGCGGCTCGTCCATGCTGGCTATGGGGCTGACCATGGGTCTGGCGCTGGCGCTGACGCGGAAGCGGCCGGGCGCCTATGAGCCGGGGCCGATGCAGTGGCCGTGGGCCGAGATGGTCAAGCGGGCGCGGGCATGAGCCGGACCTGCGTCGTCGCCGCCGGGGGCACCGGCGGGCACATGTTCCCGGCCGAGGCGCTGGCGCGCGAGATGGCCGGGCGCGGCTGGCGCGTGATCCTGGCCACCGATCACCGGGGCGAGAAGTTCGCGCACGGCTTTCCCGCCGACGACCGGCTGTTTCTGGACGCCGCCACGGGGCGGGGGCCGGTGGGGCTGGTGAAGGCCGGGCTGGCGATCCTGAAAGGGGCCGGTCAGGCGCGCGCGGCGTTCAGCAAGTCCGATGTGAAGGCGGTGGTCGGCTTCGGCGGCTATCCGTCGGCGCCCGCGCTGATCGCCGCCCTGATGGACCGGCGACCGACGGTGATCCACGAGCAGAACGCGGTGCTGGGTCGGACCAACCGGATGCTGGCGGGGCGGGTGGACGCGGTGGCCTCGACGTTTCCCATCGCCGGGCGCGACGGGGTGCACGTGGTCGGCAGTCCGGTGCGCCCCGAGATCCGGCCCCTGTTCGACCGGGCGTATCAACCGCCGGCCGAGGGCGGGCCGATCCGGGTGCTGGTGACCGGCGGCAGCCAGGGCGCGCGCCTGCTGTCCGAGGCCGTGCCGATGGCTCTGGCGGCGCTGCCGCAGACGCTGCGCGCGCGGCTGCAGGTGTTCCAGCAGTCGCGGACCGAGAGCCTGGAGGCCGCACGTCAGGCCTATCTGGAGGCGGGGATCGCCGCCGAGGTCGCGCCCTTCTTCCGCGACATGGCGGGGATGCTGGCGACCACGCATCTGCTGGTCGGGCGCGCGGGCGCCTCGACCTGCGCCGAGCTGGCGGTGGCGGCCATGCCGTCGGTGCTGATTCCGCTGGCCATCGCCACGGACGATCACCAGACCCAGAACGCGCGCAGCCTGGTCGACGCCGGCGCCGCCGTCAGCGTGCCGGAAGGCGAGGCCACGCCGCAGCGACTGACGGCCATTCTGTCCGACGTGCTGGGCGATCCGGCGCGGCTGGCGGCCATGTCGGCGGGCGCGCGATCCGTCGCCATTCCCGACGCCGCCGGGCGTCTGGCCGATCTGGTCGAGGCGACGGTGGCGCGAAGGGGCGGCTAGATCAGGCCAGAACCGCGTCGATGCAGGCGACCATGCCGGGGCCCCAGGTCCACAGCACCTCGTCCTTGGCGTCGGCGTCGGTCGCGGCGTCGATGCCGGCCATCATCATGTCCGCCTGATCCGAGGCGCTCTGAATGATCGCCTCGCTGTCCATGCCGGACCCCATGCCCTCGGCGCGGGTGATCATCTCGACCATGCCCATCTGAAAGGCCTCGACCTCCTCGGCCTCGGTCAGCATCTGCGACTGGACGAAAAACATGGCGGCGCACGTCACGGTCTGGTCGAAGGACAGGGGGTCCTGCGTCGGAGCGGAGGCGAGCAGGGCGGCGGCGGTCAGGGCGGCGAGCATGGAGGCGTCCTCGGAACGAAGGGTCAGGGGATCACGGTGACGCGCGCGGACGCCGTGCGCCAGTGCCGGCAGGCCACGCTGCCGCGCAATCCTCGCGTGCGGGGCGCGTGGCAATCGATGGTTAACCGCGTCCGCGAACGTCGTTTTCAGCGATGCGGGCGCAAGGTCGCGCCATGTTCGACAGCACCCTCGCCCTGCCGACCGCCCTTTCCACGCCGGACCGTCGCCGACGCGCGCGCACGCCGCACAGGCAGGCCCGGCGGCCCGAGGAGCGCGTGACGCTTCTGGGCGAGGCCATGGACCTGGTCCGGCCCGAAGAGGTGATGCTGTGGATGCGTCGCTGGATCCGCGACGGCAGAAAGGCCGTGATCGCCAACCACAATCTGCACAGTCTGGCCTTGATGCGGTCGGAGCCGCAGCTGCGCCGCTTCTATGGCCGGGCCGATCTGATCGAGGTCGACTCGCGCCCGCTGCTGGCGTTCGCGCGGCTGCTGAAGCTGGCGGCGCGGCCGATGCATCGGTGCACCTATCTGGACTGGCGCGACCACTTCTGGAGCCTGGCCGACCGCGAGGGCTGGCGCGTCTTCTATCTGGGCGGCGCCCCCGGCGTGGCGGAGGAGGCGGCTCAGCGGATCGGGCGCAGGCGTCCGAACGCGCGGGTGTGGACCCGCAACGGCCATTTCGACGCGACCGCGGGGTCCGCAGACAACGCCGCCATTCTGAAGGAGATCGCGGCCTTCAAGCCCGACGTCCTGATGGTCGGCATGGGCATGCCGCGCCAGGAGCTGTGGATCGCCGATCACCTGGACGCCCTGCCGACCTGCGTCGTGCTGAACGTCGGCGCCGCCTTCGACTATGAGGCCGGGGTGCAGAAGGCCGCGCCGCGGTGGATGGGTCGCCTGGGGCTGGAGTGGCTGTTCCGGCTGGCCGCCGATCCGAAGCGCCTGTGGCGGCGCTATGTGATCGAGCCGTGGATCCTGGCGGGTCCCGCTATGGCGGACCTGATGGCGTCGCGGCGGCGTCAGGCCACCAGCGTCTCGGCCTGTTTCAGGTCGACGCCGACCAGCTGCGACACGCCGCGCTCGGGCATGGTCACGCCGTAGAGCCGGTCCATCCGGCTCATCGTCACCGGATTGTGGGTGATGACGATGAAGCGGGTGTCGGTCCGCTTGCGCATCTCGTCCAGCATCCGACAGAAGCGGTCGACGTTGGCGTCGTCCAGCGGGGCGTCCACCTCGTCAAGCACGCAGACGGGCGCCGGATTGGCCAGGAAGACCGCGAAGATGAGCGCCGCCGCCGTCAGCGCCTGCTCGCCGCCCGACATCAGCGACATGACCGCCAGACGCTTGCCCGGCGGGCAGGCGAAGATTTCCAGCCCCGCCTCCAGCGGGTCGTCGCTCTCGACCAGCTTCAGCTCGGCCTGACCGCCGTCGAACAGCGCCTCGAACAGCGTCTTGAAGTTGTCGTTGATGACGTCGAACGCGGCCAGCAGGCGTTCGCGCCCCTCGGCGTTCAGCTCGTCGATGCCGTCGCGCAGCTTGGCGATGGCGGACGTCAGGTCGGCGCGCTCGCCGCGCATGGTCTGAAGCCGGTCCTCGTTCTCGCGCGCCTCCTCCTCGGCCAGCAGGTTGACCGCGCCCAGCGCCTCGCGCTCGCGCTCCAGGCCGTACAGCAGGCTTTCGGCGCCGGCGGCGTCCGGCGGGCGGGCGATGGCGTCGTCGGTCAGCTTCTGGCCCAACTCGTCCGGCGACATCTGAGCGGTCTCCCGCACCTTGCGGTCCGCCTCGTCCAGACGGGCGGCGGCGGCCTCGGCGTGGGCGGCCATGCCGGCGCGGACCTCGCGCGCCTTACCGGCCTCGGCTTCGGCGGCGCGGGCCTCGCGGTCGGCCTGCTGCGCCTCGCCTTCCGCGACCGCCATGGCGTCGGCGGCGGCCTTGCGCCGGGTCTCCGCAGCCGTCAGCGCGTCCATCAGTCCGGCGCGCTTCTGCGCCAGAGCCTCGGGCTGGGCGCAGGCGGTCTCGAGCAGGGACAGGGCGCGCGCGGCGTCGGATTCAAGCGCGGCGATGCGGGCGGCGCCGTCGCGGGCGCGGGTCGACCAGCCCGTGCGCGCCTGTTCCGTGGCGGACAGCCGCTGCTCGCGCGAGGCGTGGTCGCGGGCCTCGGCGTCGCGCGCAGCGCGGGCGGCGGAGGACGCCTGCCGGGCGGCGTCGGCGGCGGCGCGGGCCTCGGAGAGTTCCGCGCGCAGGGCTTCAAGCGTTTCGGAGGCGGCGTCGCCGGACCGCGCCGCGGCCAGCGCCTGCTCGGCCTCCTTCAATTCCGCCTCCAGCCGGGCGGTGGTTTCGGACAGGGCCTGGGCGCGGGCCTCGCGACGAGCCTGATCCCGGCCCAGACTCTCGGCGCGGTCGCGCGCGGCGGTCAGGGCCTTGTCGGCGGCGAAGGGCGCCTGACGCACGGTCTTCAACTCGTCCTCGGCGGCGCGGAAGGCGTCGGTGGCGGCCTTCAGGCCGGCCTGGAGCGCGTCCAGCGCCGGCCTGCCCTGATCGATCTCGGCCTCCAGCTCCGACAGGCGCGTGCGCTGGGCCAGGCGGATCGCTGCCGGGCGCGGCGCCGAGGCGCGGGCGACGAAACCGTCCCAGCGGAACAGGTCGCCCTCGCGCGTCACCAGCCGGGCCCCGACCGGCAGCCCCTTCGCCAGCGCCGCCGCCTGCGCCGCATCGGCCACGGCGCATAGGGCCAGTCGCGCCGCCAGCTGGAGCGGCGCGGTCACGTGGTTCGACAGCGGCTCGAGGCCGGCGGGCCAGACGGGCGCGGGCGGCTCGGCCCCGGCCCAATGCACGGCCGCCTTCGGATCCAGCGCGGCGTCCAGATCGTCGCCGAGCGCGGCGGCCAGCGCGGCTTCGTACCCCTTGGCGGCCGACACCTGATCCAGCGCCGGGGCGTGGTCGCGGCGGGCCGAGGTCAGCAATTGAGCCAGTCCCCGCGCCTCGGTCTGCAATCGGCCCAGTCGATCCTCGGCGGCGCGGGCGGCGGTGCGCGCCTCCTGCTCGGCGCGCGCCAGATCGCCGCGACGGGCTTCGGCCTCTTCCACGGCGGCGCGGGCGGCGGCCAGTTCGGTCTGGGCAGTCTCCACGGCGGCGCGGGCCTGGGCCAGCTCTGGCGTCTCCAGCGGCCCCAGAGCATCCTGTTCGCGCCGCGCCTGGTCCAACTGGCCCTGCACGCGGGCGACGCGCGCCTGGGCGTCGCGCAGGCGGGCGGTCTCGGCGGCGACGCGGGCTTCGGTGGCGGCGACCGCGCCGGCGCGGCGTTCCACCTCGGCGTCGGCTTCGGCGCGGGCGCTCTCGGCTTGGGACAGCGCGGCTTCCAGCTCCGGCCCCCGCTGCGGCGCCGCGGCGATCTCGGTCTTCAGCGCGTCCAGCGCCGCGTCCAGCCGGGCCAGCTCGGCCTCGGCGTCCCGCGCCAGCGCCTGTTCGCGCTCGACGTCGGCGGCGATGCGGACGCGTTCCGCCTCCAGCCTGTCGACCTCGGCGCGCGCGGCCTGCTCGGCCATGTCCAGCCGGTCGCGCTCCAGCGTGGCGCGGTGCAGCAGGGCGGCGGCGACGGCGTCCTCCTCCCGCGCGGGCTTCATCGCCTCCTGCGCCTTCAGGGCGGCGGTCTGGGCGCGCGCGGCGGCCGAGGCGGTTTCGGCGACGGCGCGGTCGGCCTGGGCCAGCTCGTCGCGGGCCTGTTCGTCGGCCACGCGGGCGTCGTTCCAGCGGACCCAGACCAGGGCGGCCTGCAGGGCGCGGATCTCCGCGCTGATCTTCTTGTACTTCTCGGCCTGCCGCGCCTCGCGCTTCAGCCGGGACAGATTGCCCTCGATCTCCTTGCCGATGTCCTCCAGCCGTTCGAGGTTGGTTTCGGCGGCGCGCAGGCGCAGCTCGGCCTCGTGTCGGCGGGTGTGCAGGCCGGCGACGCCGCCCGCCTCTTCCAGGATGCGGCGGCGGTTCTGGGGCTTGGCGGCGATCAGCTCGCTGATCTGGCCCTGGCGGACCAGGGCGGGCGAGTTGGCGCCGGTCGAGGCGTCGGCGAACAGCAGCTGGACGTCGCGGGCGCGCACCTCCTTGCCGTTGATGCGATAGGTGGAGCCGGAGCCGCGATCGATGCGGCGCGACACCTCCAGCACCGCCGCGTCGGTGAACGGCTGGGGCGCGCGGCGCTGGGCGTTGTCGATGGTCAGCTGCACCTCGGCCCAGTTGCGCTGGGGCCGATCGGCCGCGCCGGCGAAGATGACGTCCTCCATCCCCTGGCCGCGCATGGCCTTGGCGGAGTTGGCGCCCATCACCCAGCGCATGGACTCCAGCACATTGGACTTGCCGCAGCCGTTGGGTCCGACGATCCCCGTCAGCCCGGGCTCGATGAAGACCTCCGTCGGATCGACGAAGGACTTGAACCCGACGAGCCGGAGGCGCTGGAACTGCATCGGCCGGGGCTCAGCGCCCCGCCAGCAAGGGGTCGATGGCGGCGGCCAGGCCCTCCAGCGTCGGATCGGCGACGCGGACGCCGTTGACGAAGAAGGTCGGCGTGCCGGTGACGCCCGCCGCGCCCGCGGCGGTCAGGTCGGCGTCCAGCGCCGCCGCCGTGGCGGGATCCTCGATGCAGTCGGCGATCGCCTGACCGTCGCGTCCGCCGATCGCCACGGCGTTCAGGAACCAGCCCGGCGGCCAGCGCATCAGCCGCGCGGCGCCCTGCTGGGCGAACAGCTGTTCGATCACCGGAAAGGCCTTTTCGGGCGCGACGCAGCGCGACAGCTTGGCCGCCAGATAGGCCGCCTCCGCGGGGGGCGTGGGCAGGTCGCGATAGACCAGCCGCACCTGGCCCCCGTCGATCCAGCGCGCCTTGACGGCCGGCAGGACCGAGTGGGCCCATTCGGCGCAGTGGGGGCAGGTGAAGCTGGCGTACTCGATCACCGTGACCGGCGCGTCGGCGCGGCCCAGCGTGCGCTCTCCCGCCGCCACGGCCGGGACGGGCGCGACCTGCGCCGTCGCCGGCGCGGCCAGCGCCAGCCCGGCGGCGGCGATCAGGGCGGCGAGGCGCCCGATCACTTGGCCAGTTCGGCGTCGATGACCGACGACAGGTTCTCCAGCGAACGGTCGGAGATCTGGCGGTCGTTGACGAAGAAGGTCGGGGTGGCCGTCACGCCCGCGGCGCGCGCGGCGGCGGCGCGCTTCTCAAGGCCGGCGATCGCGTCCTTGTCGGTGACGCAGGCGATGAACTCGTCCTGGCTGAAGCCCAGGCCGGTGCGGATGTTCTGCAGGATCTGCGGATAGCCGGGACCGCCGGGGGTCAGCTGCGGGTGGTTGTCCCACATCTGGTGCACGACCTTGAAATAGTCCTCGGTGTCGCCGCTCTTGGCCACGGCGCAGCGGCCCAGCAGGAAGCCGGCGGCGTCCTCTTCGGGGTGGACCGGCATCTCGCGGACGATGAAGCGCACCTTCTTGGTGTCGACGTACTTCTGCTTGAACTGCTGATAGACTTCCTTGTGCCAGGCGGCGCAGGCGATGCAGGCCGCCGAGGCGTATTCGACCACGGTGACCTTGGCGCCTTCGTCGGCGCCCTGGGCCATGTCGCCCTCGGCCGCGCCCTTGGCGCCGCCCGAGCAGGCGGACAGGGCCATGGCGGCCAGGGCCGCGCCGGTGATGGCCGCGCGGCGGCTCATGGCGGAGAAGCGGAAGGTCGAGGGGCGCGAGGCGGACATGGCGGCTTTCCCGTGATGCGGACGAGGAACGTCGCGCGATTCCCGACGAACCGCGCGTCCCGAAGCTTTCGAGAACAGGTGCGGCGAAGTTTTGTCAACGCCGAACGGCGGTCACGCCTGGCGTTTGATCGCCCGCCCCAGCTTCGCCAAGGCCTCCGCCAAGCGTTCGGGGGCCGCGGCGACGGCGCCTTTCAGCTCGGCTTCCTCCGCGGCGCTGAGGGGCGGCGGCGACTCGGCGCGGGCGGGGCGGGCCGTGGGCTCGGGCAAGGGCTTCACCGGGCCCTGGGCGATGCGCAGCTTGTCGACCGACCCGGCGCCCAGGAACAGGTTCACCTTCCCCAGGATCTCCTCGGCCTGGTGCTGGACCAGCAGGGCGGCGGCGCCGGCGACGCGGAGCTCCAGCGTGCCGCCGCGACCGTCGCGGCCGCGGGTCAGCTTCTGCGGGCGGCAGACGCGGGCCAGGCGTTCGCCGACGATCTCGCGCCAGCGGGGTTCCAGCGCGCCGGCGCCGCGACCGAAGCGCTTGTCCATCTCGCGGATGAAGTCCTGAAGCGCGCGGTCGGCGCGGGGCGCGGGGCGGGGCGCCGGGCGCGTGCGGCGACGCGCCAGGATCTCGCGCGCTTCGGCTTCGGTCGGCAGGGGACGGCGCATGGATTTCCCATAGCGGCGGCGCGAGCCCTTGTCGCCGGGCGGCGAGCGGTTAGGGGTGGGGCGATGGACCCCGCCCCGCTGCGCCGCGCCCTGCTGGACTGGTACGACGCCCATGCGCGCACCCTGCCGTGGCGCGCGCCGCCGGGCTCGGGCGCGGCGGTCGATCCCTTTCGCGTCTGGCTGTCGGAGGTGATGCTGCAGCAGACCACGACGGTGCACGCCACGCCCTATTTCGAGGCCTTCACGCGCCGCTGGCCCTCGGTCGCGGACCTGGCGGCGGCGGACGACGCGGAGGTGATGGGGGCCTGGGCGGGGCTGGGCTACTACGCCCGCGCCCGCAATCTGCTGGCCTGCGCGCGGGCCGTGGCGCGCGATCACGACGGCGTCTTTCCCGACACGGAGGAGGGACTGCGCGCCCTGCCGGGGTTGGGCCCGTACACGGCGGCGGCGGTGGCGGCGATCGCCTTCGGCCGCGCGGCCAATGTGGTGGACGGCAACGTCGAGCGGGTGATGGCGCGGCTGTTCGCGGTCGAGAGGCCCCTTCCCGCCGCGCGGCCGGAACTGCGTCGCCTGGCCCAGCGCCTGGTCGCGGACGACCGGCCGAGGGCCAGACACGGGGACTGGGCGCAGGCGCTGATGGACCTCGGCGCGACGGTGTGCAGGCCGCGCGCGCCCGACTGTGCGCGCTGCCCCCTGGCCCCGTGGTGCGCCGGCCTGGCCACGGGCGCGCCGGAGCGGTTTCCCGTCAAGGCGGCGAAGGCGGCCAAGCCCGAGCGGACGGGCGTGGCCTGGGTCGCGCTGGACGGCGCGGGCCGTGTGGGGCTGGTCCGACGGCCGGATCGCGGCCTGCTGGGCGGCATGCTGGGCCTGCCGACCGCAGGCTGGGGCGGCGGCGAGGACGCCGCGCCCGGCCCCGGCCCCTGGCGCGAGGCGGGGTCGGTGACGCACATCTTCACCCACTTCCGCCTGACGCTGGACGTGCGGGTCGGCGAGGGGGCGGGCGACCTGATATGGACGACGGCGGCGGAGGCCCGGGCCGCCCTGCCGACCGTGTTCCGAAAGGCGTTGGAGCGGGGACTGGCCTAGCGCGAATGGCGCAGGCGCACGTCGCCGCGCCGGTTCTGGCTGGTGACCACCGTATGGTGATCGACGCGGCGGAAGGTCAGGTCGATGCCCGCGTCGCCGACCTGGACGTTCCAGACGTTCAGCCGCTCGATGCCGGTCGGCAGGACGGGATCGTCGACGTCGACCCGCCCTTCGAAGGCGTCGATCGACACGCCCAGCGCCGCCTGCAGCATCAGGAAGACCGAACCGGCGGCCCATGCCTGGGGCAGGCAGGCGACGGGATAGGCGATCGGCGGCTCGCCCGTCTCGCGCTCGAATCCGCAGAACAGCTCAGGCAGCCGCAGGTGGAAGCGGGCCGCAGCGGCGTAGATTTCGCTGAGCAGCAGGGCGACGGCGGGCCGCTCGCCGTAGCGGGCCATGCCGGCGGCGCACAGCGAGGTGTCGTGCGGCCAGACCGAGCCGTTGTGATAGCTCATGGGGCTGTAGCGGGCCTGGCCCGTCGCCAGGGTGCGCAGGCCCCAGCCGGAGCGGAAGCGCGCGCTCATCAGCCGCTGCGACACCTGCTTGGCCCGCGCATTGGACGGCAGGCCGCAGAACAGCAGGTGGCCGGGGTTCGAGGTCAGGGCGCGGCACGGCGCGCCGTCGCCGTCCAGCGCCACGGCGTAGTAGCCCAGATCGTCCTGCCAGAACCGCTCCTCCACCCGCGCGCGCATCGTCTCGGCGCGGTCGTGCCATTGCGCGGCGTCGGGCTGGCCCAGGGCGTTCGACAGGTCGGCGAGCGCCTGGAAGGCGGCGAAGGCGTAGCCCTGGACCTCGACCAGCGCGATCGGCCCCTTGGGGAAGCGACCGTCGGCGTGGAAAATGGAATCGAAGCTGTCCTTCCAGCCCTGGTTGGACAGGCCTGTTTCGGCGGCGCGGGCGTAGCGGACGAAGCCGTCGCCCGTCATGTCGGCGGGGCCAGTGATCCAGCCCGCGGCGGCGATCAGATTCGGCCAGATGGCGCGGATCAGGTCCAGGTCGCCGGTGCGCCGGGCGTATGCCCCGGCCAGGGCGACGAACAGGCAGGTGGTGTCGACGCCGCCGTAGTAGAGGCCGAAGGGCACCTCTCCCAGCGCGCTCATCTCGCCGCGCCGCGTCTCGTGCATGATCTTGCCGGGCTCGGCGTCCTGGAAGGCGGAGCGTTCAGTCGCCTGGCGGGCCGCCAGATAGGTCAGCACGCCCTTGGCCAGGCTGGGGTCCAGCCACAGCATCTGCCAGGCCGTTATGATGCCGTCGCGCCCGAAGGGCGTGGAGAACCACGGCGTGCCGGCATAGGGATAGGGGCCGGTCGGCAGGTCGGTGGTGAGCAGGGCGACGTCGGCGCGGCTCTGGTCCAGCCAGTCGTTGAAGCGCGGGCTGCGCGGGCCGCGCACCGAGGCGCCCCGGCGGCGCTTGGCGCGCATGGCCAGGCGCGCCTGCACCGCGTGACGACGGAAGCGCGCCTCGGACGGCTCCTCGCAGGCGTCGGCCCCGACCTCCAGGTGCAGATCGACGGTGCGGCCCTGGCGCAGGGTCAGCATGAAGTCGGCGCGATCCGCCGTCATGCGGTGCGGAGGCTCGGAGAAGGAGACGCAGCCCGTGCGCCGCACCCCGTCCAGGCCGTCGTAGGCGAAGCGCGCGTGCCGCCCGTCCTGACGCACCGGATGGGTCGTGCCGGCCCGGTCGCGCGGCGTGCCGCGCACCTGGAAGATGTCGACGAAGTCGGCGGCGTAGCCGACCTCAAGCGGCAGCATGACGTCCTCGCCGCCGTGGTTCGTGACGCGGATGCGCTCGAACAGGCGGCGCTCGTGCAGGAAGCGTCGGCGCTCCACGTGCAGGATCCCCGCCGGCGCGGTGCGGCCCCCCATGGGCGGCAGCGGCCGATTGGTGCCGTGGAAGGTGAAGAAGACGTTGTCCTGGCTGACGCCCGAGGACAGCCGCGATGGTCGGTTGCCGCCCAGCGTCAGCATCAGCCGCGACAGGATGCGCGTGTCCTCGTCGAACAGGCCGTCGGCGCCCGACTTCACGTCGCCGTAGGCGTCGGCCACCAGAAAGGCGTTGCCCGACTTCAGCGCCTGGAGCTGTTCGACGGGCTCCGGCTCTCCGGTTTCGAGGGCGGCCATGTCGACCGTATAGGCGTCGTCCATTCACGGCGTCCCAAGTTGACGAGGGGCCGCAGCCTCATCCCCGAATGCGGAGGGGATGAGGCCGCTGTTCGCAGAATGCGGCGGAGCCTTGACGGTTTCAGGCCGAGGCGGCGATCGGCGCGGTTTCGGCGCCCGTGGGCAGCATGAAGGCGTCGGGGGCCGGCACGGGCTTGCCGAAGGGCCGGCGGGCCAGACGTTCGGCGTAGACGTCCAGATAACGGCGCGCCATGGCGGTGGCGGACCAGCGCAGCTCGAACCGCGCGCGGATCGCGTCGCGGTCCAGCAGGTGGGCTCGGCCGGCGGCGGACACCGCCTCGTCCATGGTGTCGACGATGAAGCCTGTGGCGCCGTCCTCGATCACCTCGGGCGTCGAGCCGCAGCGGAAGGCGATGACCGGCGTGCCGCACGCCATGGCCTCGATCATCACCAGGCCGAAGGGCTCGGGCCAGTCGATGGGGAACAGCAGCGCCTCGGCGCCGCCCAGGAAGGCCGATTTCTGGTGGTCGCCGATCTCGCCGACGAACTCGACCAGCGGGTTGGCGTCGACCATCGGCTTGATGACCGTCTCCCAATAGACCTTGTCGGCGGCGTCGACCTTGGCGGCCATCTTCAGCGGACGGCCCAGACGGGTGGCGATCTCGATGGCGCGGTCCGGACGCTTCTCGGGCGAGATGCGGCCCAGGAAGGCGAAGTAGCCCTGCGACTCCGGCGAATGCACGTACTGCTCGGCGGGCATGCCGTGATGCACGGTGGCGGCCCAGTTGGCGAAGGGCAGGGGGCGGCGCTGATCGTCGGAGATCGACACCAGGGCGAACTCGTCCCACCGCGCGTAGACGCCGGGCAGGTCCTTCAGGTCCAGCCGCCCGTGCAGCGTCGTCAACGTCTTGTCCGCGCACTTCGAGAAGAAGGGGAAGTGGATCATGTCGGTGTGGAAGTGGATCACGTCGAACTGATCGGCGCGCGACAGCACCTCGGACAGCATGGTCATGTGCGCGGCCAGGTCGGACTTCAGCGGCGCGGGGTCCAGGCGGATGGCCTGATCGCGCACGGGGATCAGGCGCGCCCGCGTCTGGGCGTCGGCCGAGGCGAACAGCGTCACTTCGTGTCCCAGGTCGACCAAGGCGTCGGTCAGGTGCGCGACGACCCGCTCGGTGCCCCCGTAGAGCTTCGGCGGAACGGCTTCGTACAGCGGGGTGACCTGAGCGATCTTCATGGCAGAGCGAGTCCGGAGGCGCGGAATTGCGGCGCTGCAATAAGGCGCGAACCGGCGCTCGCGTTCCCGCGGGGCGCGATCACTTTTTCGGTTTTCGGATCAGGCTGTTACAGCGACGCTATGTCGCCTTGCCGTCATTGCATCCCGGCGCGGATTTCGGCGCGCAGGGCGTCGATTGGCTTCAGGCCCTGGTCGGTCTTGAAGCGCCAGTAGGTCCAGCCGTTGCAGGCGGGCGCATTCTCCATCAGCGCGCCCAGCTTGTGGATGGAGCCGGTCAGGGAGCCCGCGATCAGCGAGCCGTCCGCCCGCACCCGCGCCTCGCGCTCGCCCTTGGGGCAGTACAGGCGGTCGCCGGGCCGCAGCAGGCCGGCCTCGACCAGGGCGCCGAAGGGCACCTTGGGCTCCGACTTCTTGGATCCCATGACGGCCAGGTCCTCGGGCGCCGCGGGCACGACGGCGGCGATGCGGTCCTCGGCCACCTTGGCGTAGGTCTCGTCGCGCTCGATGCCGACCCAGCGGCGGCCCAGCCGCTTGGCCGCCGCGCCGGTGGTTCCGGTGCCGAAGAAGGGGTCCAGCACCACGTCGCCCGGCTTCGACGCCGCCAGCAGCACGCGGTGCAGCAGGGCCTCGGGCTTCTGCGTCGGGTGCGCCTTCTTGCCGTCCTCGCCCTTGATGCGCTCCTCGCCCGTGCACAGGGCCAAGGTCCAGTCGGACCGCATCTGGACGTCCTCGTTGAACGCCTTCAGCGCGTCGTAGTTGAAGGTGTAGCGCTTCTGGTCGCGCGACCGCGCGGCCCAGATCAGGGTCTCGTGCGCATTGGTGAAGCGCGTGCCCTTGAAGTTCGGCATGGGGTTGGACTTGCGCCACACGACGTCGTTCAGGACCCAGAAGCCCAGGTCCTGGATCGCCGTGCCCAGGCGGAAGACGTTGTGATAGCTGCCGATCACCCAGATCGTGCCCTCGGGCTTCAGCACCCGGCGGCACTCGGCCATCCAGGCGCGGGTGAAGGCGTCGTAGGCGGCGAAGTCCGAGAACTTGTCCCAGTCGTCGTCGACCGCGTCGACCTTGGAGTTGTCCGGCCGCAGCAGGTCGCCGCCCAGCTGCAGGTTATAGGGCGGGTCGGCGAACACCATGTCGACGCTGGCGTCCGGCAGGCCGCGCAGGACCTCCAGGCAGTCGCCGCGCAGGACCTGATCGACGGGAAGTTCGGACATGACGGCCCCGGAAGGAAACTGAGCCGTCAGTCCTGAATCATCACGGTTAAGGCCGGGTTGACCGTCAGGGCAGGGTGGCGAAGTAGCCGGTCACGGAGGTGCGCACCGCCCGCGCGCCGCGGGGATCCACCGGCATGTCGCGCTGGAAGGCCGGATCGCAGGCGGTCTTCAGCGCGAAGTCGTCCATCGATCCGGCGCCCGGGGCGCCGGCGGCGTCCGTCGTCGTCATCTCGTGGATCAGCGTCCCGTCCTGATAGAACTGCATCCGCAGCGGCCGGCGCGTGCCGGCGCCGCAGTCGAAGCGGGTCAGGGTGGCAACCGCGTTCCACGACCCGTCGGGGCCCGGACGCATGCGCTTGGTGAACATCCAGGTCCACGCCTCGAACGGCGCGCTCGGGGCGGTTCGGTCGGCGGCGACCTCGACGAAGCCCAGCGCCTCGTCCGTCTCCGCCGTCACCTTGAGCGGCGCGGTGCGGTCCAGCGCCCAGCCCGACGCCTCGGTCGCCGTCTCGGACCAGAACTCGGCCGCCGAGGCGCGCAGGCCCCGCGCGCGCGGATGCACGGCGAAGGTCGGGTTGAACGTCGGGTCGCACACGGTCCTCAGCGTCGCCGCGTCGGGCGAGCCGGGAGTGGGGACGGCGGCGGCCTCGTCGGCGGCGGCGTCGTTGACGACGACCTCGCCCAGATAGAATTCGTAACGCAGACGCCGCCGCGTGCCGGCCGCGCAGTCGAAGCGCGTCAGCACCGCGCTGCCGTCGAAGCGCGCGGCGCCCGTCAGCTGGGGCGCGCGGGTGAAGGTCCAGACCCAGCCGTCGAACGGCGCGGTCGGGGCGCGGCGATCCTCGGGAATCTGGGTCACATAGACCGTGTCGTCGGTGTCGCCGACGACCTTCAGCGGCGCGCGCTGGTCGATGGCGAAGACCTGGGCGGCGGCGGGCCCGGCCAGGGCGCAGGCCGCGGCGGCGATCAGAAACAGGCGCATGGGGATCCCCGAACGACGTGATGCGGCAAGGTGCGCGCGGAAATCGCCGCGCGTCCAGAGGCTTCGGCGATGACGCCAGAAACCGTCAGGTCGGGCGCTTGCGCCGGGCGCGACGACCTTTATGACGCCCTGATGATCGCGCGCCTTCGACCCGTCCCGTTCCAGCTGGGCCCCGTCCACTTCGTCGGCATCGGCGGCATCGGCATGAGCGGCATCGCCGAGATCATGCTGAAGATCGGCTATCAGGTGCAGGGCTCGGACGCCAAGCCCAGCGCCAACACCGAGCGGCTGGAGAAGCTGGGCGCGCGCATCTTCATCGGTCACGCCGCGGCCAACGTGAGCGAGGGCGTGTCGGCGGTGGTGCATTCCACCGCGGTGAAGGCCGACAACGCCGAGATGCGGGCCGCGCGAGAGCTGCGCATCCCGGTGGTGCGCCGCGCCGAGATGCTGGCCGAGCTGATGCGGCTGCAGTTCTCGATCGCGGTCGGCGGCACGCACGGCAAGACCACGACCACCTCGATGGTCGCGGCGATCCTCGACGCCGGCGGGCTGGACCCCACGGTGGTCAACGGCGGCATCATCAACGCCTACGGCACCAACGCCAAGGTCGGCGACGGCGACTGGATCGTGGTCGAAGCCGACGAGAGCGACGGCAGCTTTCTGCGCCTGAAGTCGACGGTGGCGATCGTCACCAACATCGACCCGGAGCATCTGGATCACTGGGGCGACTTCGACGGGGTGCGAAAGGCGTTCTGCGACTTCGTGGAGAACATTCCCTTCTACGGCTTCGCGGCGGTGTGTCTGGACCATCCGGAGGTTCAGCGGCTGGCGGCCTCGATCGACAACCGACGACTGGTCACCTACGGCCTCAACCCCCAGGCCATGGTGCGGGCCGACGCCTGCGACATGGGGCCGGACGGCTGCCGCTTCGACGTGCTGATCCAGCGGCCGGGCATGGGCGCGCTGGACGAGCCGGAACGGATCGTGGATCTGCATCTGCCCATGGCCGGCTGGCATAACGTGTCGAACGCCCTGGCCGCCATCGCCGTGGCGCTGGAGCTGGACGTGTCGCACGAGGCGATCCGCGAGGGGCTGGCGGGCTTCGGCGGGGTCAAGCGGCGGTTCACGACCACCGGCGTGGTCAACGGCGTGCGCGTGGTCGACGACTATGGCCACCATCCGGTCGAGATCGCCGCCGTGCTGAAGGCCGCGCGTCAGGTGGCCAACCGCGGCGAGGTGTCGGGTCGCGTCATCGCGGTGGTCCAGCCGCACCGCTACACCCGCCTGCGCGACCTGATGGAGGACTTCTCGACCTGCTTCTCCGACGCCGACGCGGTGATCGTGGCCGACGTCTATCCGGCGGGCGAGCAGCCGATCGAGGGCGTCGACAAGCACGCCCTGGTCGACGGCATCCGCCGTTTCGGCCACCGCTCGGTGCAGGCGCTGGAAGGACCCGCGGCGCTGGCCGACGTGATCGGGTCGGAGGCCAAATCCGGCGATCTGGTCGTCCTGCTGGGCGCCGGCGACATCACACAGTGGGCCTATGCCCTGCCGGGACAGCTGGAGGCGGCGGGGTGAGCGACGCCGTTCGGTCGTCCATCGTCGACTTCTGCAACGAGATGCGCAGGCTTGCGTCGCTGATCGATGCCCCGGACGAGATGGTGCCGTTCTGCGGCCGAGAAGACCGGCACGGTTGGAGCATCGACGCATCGTCGGCGGGTGAGTACGTCTACTCGGCCTCAGACAGGGGCATCCCATACGACCTTGTTCGCTCGCACGACGCATCCATTGTGATGGAGGCGGTCTTCGTCGATCTGACGGAGCGAATGGCCATGGAAGTGGTCGTGGACCGCTATCCGCCACTCACGGTTTGGTCACGCTTCAATCCCTTTCGGAGGCAGGTGGACCCCCTCAAGCAGCAACGAGAAATCCAGCTGGTGCAGGAAGAACTATTGGGGCGGGTAAATGAGGCGTGGCGCTATCGGGCCGCCTCGGCGAACGCCTTGCAGCTTCGCCGAAACCTCGACTTCTTCATGGGGTTGGAATGAGCGACTTTCCCGAAGTGCGCGGCAAGCTGCTGCTGAATGAGCCGCTTGGGCCGTACACCTGGTTCCGGGTCGGGGGCGCCGCGGACGCGCTGTTCATTCCGGCGGGCGCCGAGGATCTGGCGCATTTCCTGACGGCGCTGGATCCGTCCGTGCCGGTGACGGTGCTGGGCGTGGGATCGAACGTCATCGTCCGCGACGGCGGGGTCGAAGGCGTGGTCATCCGGCTGGCCGGGCGCGCGTGGGGTCAGGTGACGGCCGAGGGCGACGCCATCACGGCGGGCGCGGGCGCGCTGGACGCCATGGTGGCCAAGGCGTCGGCCAGGGCGGGCATCGCGGGGCTGGAGTTCTATGCCGGCATCCCCGGCACCGTGGGCGGCGCCCTGACCATGAACGCCGGCTGCTACGGCGCGGAGACCAAGGACGTGCTGGTCTCGGCCTGGGGGCTGAACCGGCGCGGCGAGCGGGTCGAGTTCTCGCTGGCCGACTTCGGCTACACCTATCGCCACTCGGTCGTGCCGGAGAACGAGATCATCTGGGTCGAGGCGACGTTCCGCGGCATGCCGGACGCGCCCGAGGCGGTGCAGGCGCGGATCGACGAGATCACCCGCCGCCGCGAACAAACGCAGCCGATCCGTGAGAAGACCGGCGGCTCGACCTTCAAGAACCCGCCCGGCCATTCCTCATGGAAACTGGTCGACGAGGCGGGCTGGCGCGGCAGACTGCACGCCGTCACCGGCGGCGGGGCGAAGTTCAGCGAGCTGCATGCCAACTTCATGATCAATCCGGGCGAGGCCACCGCCGCCGACATCGAGGGTCTGGGCGAGGCGGTGCGCGCCGACGTGTTGGCCAAGACCGGCGTTCAGCTGGACTGGGAGATCAAGCGGATTGGGCGGCCCGGCTGAGCAGGTCTGTCCGGGCTGCGGGTCGCGGCTGCCGGCCCTGGACGGGCCGACGCACGCCTATATGACGTCGTCGCCGGCGTGCTGGGCGGCGTTCGGGCGGGTCAATGCGCGGGAATATCAGAACCCTGACCTGATGCCGGTGCATCGGTTGACGGTCGACGCCTGGGCCGTCCAGCACCCTGGCGACGGATCACGCCGCGCGATCCAATCGGTGGGTCTGCATCTGGCGCGGTTGATGGTCCAGCTGGACGACGGGCTTTCGGGAGATGCGGCGAACGCGGCCATGCTCGGTTTCGCCGCGCGCAAGGCCGACATGCTCGAATTGCCGCCGCGCGCGACCTACGAGATGACCGTGGCCGACGTGGTCGACGCTGAAACGCCCGATGCCCATGAGAAGGCCGTCCGCGCATGGGCCCAGGCGGTGTGGGCGGACTGGGCCGATCACCATGACTTCATCCGGCGCTGGGCGTCGGAGGGATTCACGCAATCTTCGGATCGGTAAACCGGGCGTAAACCAAGCGGGCCCCAAAAAGGCGGTTCGCCCCGCGCCCGAGTGTCCCCGATGTCCCGCGATCCCGCCAAGACCCACGTCGCCGTCCTGATGGGCGGGCTGTCGTCCGAGCGCGAGGTGTCGCTGTCTTCGGGCCGCGAATGCGCGGCGGCGTTGCGCCGGGCGGGCTTCACGGTGACCGAGATCGACGCGGGGCGCGACCTGTCGAACGTGCTGTCGGGTCTGATCCGGCCGGACGTCGTGTTCAACGCCCTGCACGGGGAGTGGGGCGAGGACGGATGCGTCCAGGGAATCCTGGAGACGCTGCAAATCCCCTACACCCACTCCGGCGTGCTGACGTCTGCGCTGACGATGGACAAGGACAAGTCCAAGGCCGTGCTGAAGGCCGCGGGCGTGCCGGTGCCGGGCGGCGGTCTGTTCGACCGCCGCGAGGTCGGCGCCGGCCACGTGATCCCGCCGCCCTACGTCATAAAGCCGAACGCCGAGGGGTCGTCGGTCGGCGTCTATCTGGTCAAGAAAGGCGACGCCCCGGTGGCCGAGGTCGGCGCGGACGGCTGGACCTGGGGCGAGCAGGTGATGGTCGAGCCCTATGTGGCGGGCAAAGAGCTGTGCGTCACCGTGCTGGGCGAGGCGGCGGGGCCGCGGGCGCTGACGGTCACGGACATCACGCCGGCCAAGGGATTCTACGACTACGAGGCCAAGTACGCGCCGGGCGGATCGACCCACCAGCTGCCCGCCGAGCTGCCGGAGGCGGTCTTTCAGGCCTGCCTGAAGCACGCGGCGGCGGCGCACGCGGCGCTGGGCTGTCGCGGGGTGTCCCGCTCCGACTTTCGTTATGACGGCGTTAAGGACGATCTGGTCCTTCTGGAGGTCAACACCCAGCCCGGCATGACGCCGACGTCGCTCGTCCCCGAGCAGGCGGCGCATGTCGGGATCGGGTTCGAAGATCTGGTTCGGTGGATGGTGGAGGACGCCTCATGCCCGCGGTAGTTCGCGGCGGTCGGCGGCAGGAGGGGCGTGGAGGCGGTCGCAAGCCCGCCCCGCGTGGCGGCGCGTCGCGTCGCGGCGGCCCCGTCTCGGGCGTGCCGGGCAAGCTGGCGGCGCTGGGAAGGCTGGATCTGTCGCCCCGCGCGGTGATGATCTCGATCGGCGCGGGCGTGGCGGTGCTGGCCCTGGTGATGGCCACCGGATCGCGCGCCGAGAAGCTGGGGCAGGGCGTCGGCGACGCCTATGGAAACGCCACCGCCGCCATGGGGCTGAAGCTGAAGCGCGTGCGCATCGAAGGCGCCAGCGCGGCGGTGCGCCCGCAGGTGCAGGCGGCGCTGGACCTGACGCTGGATCAGCCGATGACGACGCTGGATCTGGACGCCGTCGCCGACCGGGTGCGCCAGGTGGGGTGGGTCCGCGACGTGCGCGTCGTGCGGCTGTATCCCGACCTGCTGATGGTCGAGGTGGCCGAGCGCCGGGGCCTGGCCGTGTGGCAGGACGGCGCGCGCGCCTGGGTCATCGACGCCACCGGCACGCCGATCCAGGGCGCCGACGCGGGGGCGCATTCCGAACTGCCGCTGGTGGTGGGCGAGGGGGCCGAGGCCGCGGCGGCCGGCATCCTGCCGCTGATCGCCGAGCGGCCGCGGCTGGCGGCGCGCGTCGACGCCCTGGTGCGCGTGGACCAGCGGCGCTGGGACGTGCGGCTGAAGGACGGCGCGCTGATCCGCCTGCCGGCACAGGACGAGGAGGCCGCGCTGATCGCTCTGGACGGGCTGGACGCGCGGCGCGGCCTGTTCGAGCGCGGTTTCGATCTGGTGGATTTGCGGACGGCCGGCGAGGTCGTGGTGCGAGAGGGCGGGGCCGGCGCGGCGCCGCCCGCGGAGGGAGCGTCCGGTGCGTCCGCGTAAGCTTGAACTGGAAGGAACGCCCGGCCGCGCGCCGGTGACGGCCGCGCTGGACCTGGGCCAGTCGAAAGTCGCCTGCTTCATCATGAAGCCGGAGGGCGCGCGTCAGGCCGACCGCACGGTGCGCGTCGCCGGCTTCGGCCACGTGCAGTCGCGCGGGGTCCAGGGCGGCGTCCTGACCAACATGGAAGAAGCGGCGCAGGCCGTGTGCCGCGCGGTGGAGCGCGCCGAGCGCTCGGCCGCCTCGCCGGTGTCGGGCGTGGTCGTGACCACCTCCATCGGCCAGATGCGCAGCCGCCGGGTGCAGACGCGCGTCTCGCTGGGCGCCAATCCGGTGGGCGACGCCGATCTGGCGCGCGCCATCGCCCTGGCTCTGGACGAGATCCGGATGCCCGATCGCCGGCCCATCCACGTCATGCCGGTGGCCTGGTCCGTCGACGGCGCGCGCGGCCTGCGCGATCCGCGCGCCATGCAGGGCCGCACGCTGGGGCTGGACCTGCTGGTCGTGTCTATGGCGGAGGCGACCTTCGCGGCGCTGAGCCACTGCATGGAGCTGGCGCATCTGGACCTGCAGGGCGTGGTGGCTGCGCCCTTGGCGTCGTCTCTGGCGGCGCTGGAAGAGGACGAGATGGACCTGGGCTGCGTCTGCATCGACATGGGCGCGGGCGTGACCTCGGCCGCCGTCTGGGGCGGGCGCAGCCTCCTGCACGTCGACGGGTTGAACGTCGGCGGCGACCACGTGACGGCCGACGTCGCGCGCGGCCTGTCGACGTCCAAGGCGGGCGCCGAGCGCCTGAAGACCCTGCACGGCTCGGCCATGGCCAGCGCGAACGAAGACCGCGAGATGCTGGAGGCGCCGCAGCGGGGCGAGGATCCCGACGCCGCCACCGTGCACGTGCCGCGCGCCATGCTGAAGACCGTCATCGCCCCGCGCGTGGAAGAGACGCTGGAACTGATCCGCGACCGACTGAAGGCCGCGGGCGCGGGACCGGAACCGGGCGCCGGCGTGGTGCTGACCGGCGGGGCCAGCCAGCTGAACGGCGTGCGCGAACTGGCGCTGCGCGTGTTCGACCGGCCGGTGCGTCTGGCCCGGCCGTTCCGCGCGCCCCACCTGGCGGACGCGGCGTCGGGGCCCGCGTTCTGCGCCGCCGCGGGCGTGCTGCTGCGGGCCGCCTACGGCCCGCGCGAATCGGTGTCGGCGCGCAAGCTGATGGCGCGGCAGATCGGCGCAGGCGACGCGCCCCGCGCCCAGGCGGGGGGACTTACGGCCCGAGTCGCCGGATGGCTGCGCGACAACCTCTGAGCCCGCCCCGCCTGACCAGGGCCGAACGTTTCGCCTCCGTGGCGAGACTGTGTCTGTATTGTTACATCCGGGCCAGCAATGGACACTATCAGGCCACAAAGCCTTGTGGCGGGGACCGTTGCTGCTAGCGTGCGCAGTGGGGACGCAGCCCGTGGGGGCGGGTCCGCGTCGAACTCATAACTATCAAGTTGGGGCCAAACACATGCTCTTGAAGCGCAAGTATCTCTTCGGGACGACCGTCCTCGCCGGCGTCATCGCCGCGTCGGCGCCCGCCTTCGCCCAGACCCAGACGACCCAGGATCCGGAAGTCGCGCAGGTCGAGGAAGTCGTCATCACCGGTTCGCGCATCCGTCGCGACCCGGCCACGGCCCCGGCTCCGCTGCAGCAGGTCGCCCGCGAGCAGCTGCTGGACACCGGTCTGGCCACCGTCGTCGACTACCTGGCCACCATTCCGGCCCTGGCCAACTCGCTGGTTCCGTCGGACACGACGGGCTCCAACCTGAACGACGGCGGCCTTGAGTTCGCCAACCTGCGCTCGCTGGGTTCGGGCCGCACCCTGACGCTGGTCGACGGCCGCCGCCACGTCGGTTCGGCCGCCGGCAACCTGGCCGTCGACGTCTCCACGGTTCCTCGCCTGCTGATCGAAAACATCGAGATCGTCACCGGCGGCGCGTCGTCGGTGTACGGCGCCGACGCCGTCTCGGGTGTGATCAACTACGTCCTGCGCAAGGATTTCGAGGGTCTCGAAATCGACGCCAACTACGGCCAACTGGTCGAGGGCGGCGCCGCCGACACCCGTCGCCTGTCGGCCCTGGCCGGCATCAACCTGCTGGACGACCGCCTGAACCTGTACGGCTTCGGCGAGTATGAGCGCGCCGAAGAAGTCTACAGCGAGCACATCGACTGGCGCCGCACGGGCCGCATCCGCCTGGGTATCGACGCCGACCCGACCAACCCGCTCATCGGCCCGGCGGCCGACAACGTCGTCGACGTCGGCAACTTCTACGGCGCCCGCCGCCTGGACCGCCCGGTGTGGGGTTCGACCACCCTGGCCAACATGCAGCGTCCGTCGCGCACCACCGACCCGGACATCCCCTTCGGCAACTGCACCGGAGGCAACACCAACACCTCTGCCAACTGCTTCAATGTCGATCCGAACTACACCTACTGGTATGACGGCACGACGGGCCGCCTGGCCAACTTCGGCCAGCGCATCGGCTCGACCGGCCTGAACCGCCCGTGGAACATCGGCGGCGACGGCGAGACGGCGAACATGACGTCGTTCGACCAGCGCTCGTTCTTCCCGTTCCAGGAGTCGCAGCGTTACCAGGCTGGCCTGAACTTCGACGTGACCGACAGCGTCCGCCTGTCGCTGGAAGCCAAGTACACGACCGAAGACGCTTTCGACGTGGGTCAGAAGTCCTTCTGGGACATCTACATCACCGACGGCTTCACCACCGCGGCTCAGCCGGGCATCATCTCGGGTACGTCGACCTTCACGACGCGCACCGACAACGCCTTCCTGCCCGCCAACGTCAGAGCCGCCATCCAGGCCAACCAGTTTGAAGCCTGGAATGCGCCGACGACTAACGCCGACGGCACTTCGGCCGGCTTCCGCTCGGGTGCCATCGCCGATCACCGCGGCTTCGGCATCGACCGCAACCAGACGAACAACCGCGAGATCACCCGCTACGTCGCGGCTCTGACCGGCGGCATGGATCGCCTGGCGTTCATCGACAACTTCAACTGGGACGTTTCGTACACCTACGGTGAGATGAACAACGTCAACCGCGAGGTCGGCCCCGACGCGATCCGCTTCGGTCACGCCATGGACTCCGTGGTCGACGCCGCCGGCATCGTGAACGGTCGTCCGGGCGAGATCGTCTGCCGCGTCCAGCTTCTCCGCGCGCAGGGCCTGGCGGTCGCCGAACAGAACCCGTTCACCGCCCGCACCACCTACGGCACGGGCACGGCGATCAACGACCCCGAAGTCAACGGGTGCGTGCCGCTGAACGTGTTCGGCGCCGGCAACCAGAGCGCCGCGGCGATCGAATACATCACCGCCGCCATCAACGTCCGCGAAACCAACGAGCAGGAGCAGGCCATCGCTTCGTTCGGCGGCAACCTGTGGGACATGTGGGGCGCCGGTCCGATCGGCTTCGCCGTCGGCGCCGAGTACCGTCGTGAGTTCACCGAGGGCGTGGGCCGCGACCGCGACACCGCCGGCCGTCTGCTCCAGCTGAACACCGGCGCGGACTTCCTGGGCGCGGAATACGAGTCCGAAGAAGCCTTCGCCGAGCTGGCCATCCCGCTGCTGCGCGACAGCTGGCTGGGTGAGTACGCCGAACTGTCGGGCTCGTACCGCTACTTCGACTACACAACCGCGGGCACCGGCGACGTCTACGGCGTGAACTTCGTGTATCGTCCGATCCGCGACATCACGTTCAAGACCAGCTTCAACACCTCGTTCCGCGCGCCGAACCTGTCGGAGAACTTCCGTCCGGCGGCTCAGACCTTCGTCAACGGCTTCTCCGATCCCTGCGACACCCGCGTGATCGCCGGCTTCACCGGGGAC
Source organism: Afipia felis (assembly GCA_943371835.1). Taxonomy (GTDB): domain Bacteria; phylum Pseudomonadota; class Alphaproteobacteria; order Caulobacterales; family Caulobacteraceae; genus Brevundimonas. The sequence continues at coordinate 132,052 of CALRWJ020000004.1, forward strand.
AACGCGGCCCAGGTCAAGGCCCGTCGCATCGCCAACTGCACCACCTTGGCCGCGGCCAAGGGCCTGAGCTACGACTTCGCCGGCGCCACCGTTTCGACGGCGGACGACTACCTGCCGACCTACGCCGCGGGCATCGCCTCGGTGCTGGGCGGCAACCCGAACCTGACGCCGGAACAGTCGGAATCGTTCACCTTCTCGACGGTGATCCAGCCGCGCTTCTTCCCGGACCTGACGCTGATCCTGGACTACTATGAAATCCAGATCACCGACGCGATCACCACGGTGACCGGTCAGTTCCTGGCGGACAACTGCGTCTCGGCCACGGACACGCCGAACGCCGCGACCTGCTCGCTGGTGTTCCGCAACAACCCGAACCAGACCGCTGACCCGTACAACGTGTTCAAGGTCGGCGCGCCGACCGGGGACGCCGTCGGCGGCTTCATCCTGGCGCCGATCAACGCCAACAAGCTGCAGACCCGCGGTCTGGACTTCACCGTCCGCTACCGTCTGGACGCCTACGAGACGTTCGGTCTGAACATCGGCACGTTCAACTGGGACCTCAGCGGCCTGTGGCTGATCGAGCAGAAGAGCTACACCAACCCGGCGGTGCCTTCGGCGTTCACGGACTCGACCACGGGCATCTTCTTCCCGCGCGTCGACCTGACCTCGCGTCTGACCTGGAACCCGAACGACACCTGGGCGGTGACCTGGTCGCTGGACTACATGTCCTCGCAAGACCTGCGTAAGAAGCGCGACGTGGTCGCCTCCCTGAACTTCGACGTCGACGACGTGGAGTCCTGGGAATCGGGCGACTTCTTCCGGAACGACTTCTCGGTCCGGTACAAGGTGCGCGACGACCTGACCCTGCGTGCCGGCGTCACCAACGCCTTCGACGCCGAGCCGCCGATCTGGGTCGGCTTCGCCTCGAACTTCGACCCCTACGGCCGTCGCTTCAACATCGGCCTGAACTACCGTCCGTTCTGATCGGATCGGACCTGAAGACGGGAAGGGCGGCTCGAAAGAGCCGCCCTTTTCGTTTGCGCGGACGAATTGCGCACGAAAACCCAAGGCGGCGCTTGGCCTCGCGCCGACTCGCGCTAAGGCGGGTAACGCTCCGTTAACGGTTCGGGGCGTTTCCTTAACGCGCTCATAACCAATGCGAATCGGCGGGGATCGCTTGGCGGGTCGGGCAGGGTCCTAGAGGTCGGAAAATCATATGTCGTTGTCGCTGGTTCGCCCCCAAAACACGGAACTGAAGCCCCGCATCGTCGTGTTCGGCGTCGGCGGCGCGGGCGGCAACGCCGTCAACAACATGATCGACGCCGGCCTGGAGGGCGTCGAGTTCGTCGTCGCCAACACCGACGCCCAGCACCTGGGCTTCGCCAAGACCGACCGCCGCATCCAGTTGGGCGAGACGATCACCCAGGGTCTGGGCGCGGGCGCCCACCCCGAGGTCGGCATGAACGCCGCCGAAGAGTCGGCCGAGGCGATCAGCGGGCACCTGGAAGGCGCCCACATGGTCTTCATCACCGCCGGCATGGGCGGCGGCACAGGCACGGGCGCCGCGCCCGTCATCGCCAAGGCGGCGCGCGACCGCGGCATCCTGACCGTCGGCGTCGTGACTAAGCCCTTCACCTTCGAGGGCCGCCACCGCATGCGCCTGGCCGACGCCGGCATCGCCGAGCTGCAGCGCTACGTCGACACCCTGATCGTCATTCCGAACCAGAACCTGTTCCGCGTCGCCAACGAGCGGACCACCTTCGCCGACGCCTTCGGCATGGCCGACCAGGTCCTGCACTCGGGCGTTCGCTCGATCACCGACCTGATGATCCTGCCCGGCCTGATCAACCTGGACTTCGCCGACGTGCGCGCCGTCATGTCCGAAATGGGCAAGGCCATGATGGGCACCGGCGAGGCCGAGGGCGACGACCGCGCCCTGATGGCCGCCCAGAACGCCATCGCCAACCCGCTGCTGGACGAGACCAGCCTGAAGGGCGCCAAGGCCGTGCTGGTGAACATCACCGGCGGCATGGACATGACCCTGCTGGAAGTCGACGAGGCCGCCAACGCCATCTCGGCCGAGGTGGACGCCGACGCCAACATCATCTTCGGCGCGGCTTTCGATCCGGCGCTGGACGGCAAGATCCGCGTTTCGGTGGTCGCCACCGGCATGGACGAGGCGGTCAAGCAGACCATCGAGCCGTCGACCTCGCGCACCGGCCTGGGTCTGGGCCGCGCCCAGCCCGCGCCGCGCATGGAGGCCCCGGCCCCGCGCGTCGAGGCCCGTCCCGAGCCGATCATCCGCCCGGCCGAGCCGCGCCGCGAGCCGATCGTCCCGACCTTCGCCGCCGCCCCGGCGCCGGCCCCCGTCGCCGCACCGGTCGCGCGTCAGGAAGCCCCGCGCGAGCTGGAGCCGATCGTCGACCCCTGGGTCGAGGAGTACGAGGCCCGTCCGGCCGCGGCCCACGCCGCCCCGACGACGCAGCCCGTGGCGCAGGGCGACCTGTACATGGACGCCCCGGTCCCGCAGGCCCGTCCGGAGCCGCAGGCCCAGCCGGTCGCCCAGGACGAGGACGACTGGGGCCACGACGATCATCACCGCAAGTCGGGCTGGAGCCTGTTCGGCAAGAAGCGTTCGGCCCCGCCGGCGCCCTCCTACGGCGCGCCGACCACCCGCACGACGGCCCAGGCCCCGGGCGCGCACCGCTCGGCCGCCGCGATGCAGCCGGCCTATGAGCCTGAGCCCGAAAGCGACGACGACCTGCAGATCCCGTCGTTCCTGCGGCGACTGGCGAACTAGGGCGCAGGCAGTAGGCAACAGGCAACAGGCAGTGGGGGCCGTCCGAAAGGGCGGCCCCTTGCGCATCCGGGGCTGCTCCTGCCCACTGCCCACTGCCTACTGCCTTCTCCCCCGAAACAATCCGAAACCGGACTTTGGTTACCGGCTGGACCGCCTTCGACTAGGAAGGCGTGGGGCGAAATTCCGCACGCAGAGGCGGACGCGCAGTCGAAGAGAATTTCTGGTGACGGTCGTCGAGGACCACAGCGAAAAGACCCTGGTGGGTCCCGCGATCATCGCGGGCGTGGGCGTGCACACGGGCCGCCGCGTGCGCCTGGCCGTGCGCCCGGCGCCGGCGGGCACGGGCATCGTCTTCGTGCGCACCGACGTCACCGACGCCGACAACCGCATCCCGGTGTCGGGCGAGGCCGTGGTCGACGCGCGCCTGAACACCATGATCGCCAACGGGGCCGGCACGACCCTGTCGACCATCGAGCACCTGATGGCCGCCTTCGCCGCCCTGGGCGTGTCCAACGCGGTCGTCGAGGTCGACGGGCCCGAGCTGCCGATCCTGGACGGCTCGGCCCTGCCGTTCGTGCAGCTGCTGGACCGCGCGGGCTTCCGCCGCCAGCCGCGCGCCGTGCGCTACGTCGAGATTCTGGAGCCGGTGCGGGTGACCGACGGCGACAAGACCGCGGCGCTTCTGCCCTGCGACCGCTATGAGATGCGGTTCGAGATCGATTTCCCGTCCAAGGTCATCGGCAACCAGGTCGTGGATTTCGTGGTCGACGAGGCGACCTTCCGCCGCGAGATCATGGCGGCCCGCACCTTCGGCTTCGCGCACGAGGTCGAGGCGCTGCGTCAGGCCGGTCTGGCGCGCGGCGGCTCGCTGGAGAACGCCGTGGTCATCGACGGCGACCAGATCCTGAACCCCGGCGGCCTGCGCATGGACCGCGAGTTCGTGAAGCACAAGGCGCTGGACGCCATCGGCGACCTGTACGTGCTCGGCGCGCCCCTGCTGGGCCGCTACGAAGGCTTCAAGGCCGGCCACGCCGTGAACAACAAGCTGGTCCGGGCCCTCCTGGCCGCCCCCCACGCCTGGCGCGAGGTCGAACGCGTCCCCGAACTGGCGATGGCGGGCTGAGGGATCACCTCTCCGCGCGCGGAGGCGCGTGGGGAGGACAGACGCTTGCAGAGCGTCAGGAGGGGGCGACGCAGACCTCACCGATGGTCGACAGTCTCGGCTACATTCGCGCGAAAGCGATGCGTCGGCGAATGACGCCGCGGGAAGCCCGGTTCTGGAACGCGGTTCGAGCGGGTCGGCTGCGGGGCCTGAAGTGGAAACGGCAGCATCCTATCGGCCCCTACATTCTCGATTTCTACTGCGCAGCCGCAGCTTTGGCCGTCGAGATCGACGGCGCCGGCCACGATGACCCGGCCCAGATGCTTCACGATCGTCGCCGAACGTCTTGGCTCCACACTCGCGGCCTGCGGGTGATCCGAGTTGCGGCGAGGGACGTTCGGGAAGACCCGGAAGGGGTTCTCGATTTTGTGCTGCGGATAGTGAGGGAGCGACGGGCGGCGACGGAGCCGCCCCCTCCTGGCCGCTGACGCGGCCTGTCCTCCCCGTGCGCCTTCGCGCGCGGAGAGGTGACGCTACCCCAGCCTGATCGCGCTCATCATGCGGCCGAAGTCGGGCTCGCCGGTCAGGAAGGCGCGGCGGTTGGAGTAGAAGCGGGCGGCGTCCGGGCGGGTGTCGTGGCCGGTCCAGGCGGACTGTTCGACGCCGGCCTGTTCCAGCCGCCACAGGACGAAGCCGGGCAGGTCGAACATCCGGCGGTCTTCGCGCGCGCCGAGACGGAAGAACCGCCCGCTGCCGGGCGCCTCGACCAGAAAGCGGCGCTCGAAGGCTTCGTCCACCTCATAGCTGTCCTGCGCGATGCAGGGGCCGACGACGGCGACGATGCGGGCGGGGTCGGCGTCGGCGGTCTTCATCAGGTCGACGGTGGACTGGATCACGCCGCCCAGCGCGCCCTTCCAGCCGGCGTGCGCGGCGGCGACGACGCCGGCGACCGGATCGGCAAGCAGGATAGGGGCGCAGTCGGCGGTCAGGACGCCGCAGATGACGCCGGGCGTGGTTGTGACCACGGCGTCCCCCCGGGGCCGGTCGTGCGGCCACCCGCTCTCCGCCAGAACCGCCTCGGCCGAATGGATCTGGTATGGCCCCGCCAGATGGTCAGTCAGGCCGCCCAGCGCGCGGGCCACGCGAGTACGGTTCTCGCGGACCTTGTCCGGATCGTCGGACGAGCCCAGGCCGCAGTTCAGGCCTTCGTAGATGCCCGTCGAGACCCCGCCCTCCCGAGTGAAGAAGCCGTGGCGGACGCCGGTCGCCTCCAGCAGGGGGTGGGTGATGGGCTGGGGCGTCGACATGTCGTGATCGTAGGGGGAACGCCGCTCAAGATGAAGCGACCCTCTTGGAGCGCGGACCTCCAGGTCCGCGAGGCCGTCTCGACCGCCACAACGCGGACCTGGAGGTCCGCGATCCTTTCATGCGCAGTTGGGCGGCACGGGCCTGCGACCGTGGCTGACGCAGGCGCCCGCCAGAATGGTCCGCCTCGACGGCCGTCCCGCCGGGCGGAGAGGGTCGAATTCGTCCCGGACGGAAAAACAATGGCTTACCCGCGAAAAATAGACCCGATCGACTCGATCGACTCGCTTTTTTCAGGGTTCGAACCCCGGGACGGCCAGGCTGCGCGGGGCGAAGACGGCGCAGGCCTTGAACAGCTCGCCCATCTGGTCGGGCGCGGTCAGGCGGGCCAGCTGGCGGGCGACGACGGGCGCCGCCTCGGGCCGGGCGGCGGACAGGGCGGCGGCGCGGGCCTCGATGCCCAGGCGCCGCAGGAACTCGCCCTGCGTCACGCAGCCGGTGACGTCGGCGCCGGCGTGCAGCGCCGCCTCCAGCACCGTCGGAAAGTCGGCCCACTGGGTGACGTCGGCGGCGCCGGGGTCGCTCAGCGGGTCCACCTTGGCGTGCCGCGACAGCGCCTGGAGCGTGTCGCCGGGACCGGGCTGCTCCCGGCCATAGTCGATCAGCAGGGCGGCGCCGGTGGCCGCGGCGACCAGCTCGGCCACCGCGCGACCGAAACCTTCCTGGGACGGCGAAATCTCGACCGTCTGACCGTCGGCGACGTCGAAGGCCGGACGGCGGAAGCCGCCGGTGATGGGCGACAGGACGAAGCCGAGGTCCCCGGCTGGATCGGCGCCGACGCAGCGCTCGCGCCAGGCGTCGCCGTCGCGCACGAACTGGCGCGCCGGCAGGCAGTCCAGCACCTCGTTGGCGATCAGGATGACGGGCGCGTCGGTCTCGACCCGGCCCAGGTCGGCGACCCAGCGGGGGTGGACGTCGGCGTCGGCCAGCATGCGCGCCTGCACCTGACGCAGCGGCGCGCTGGGCTCGATCAGGACCAGATCGACGGCCTCCAGAAACCCGGGGTCCAGCCGCGCGGCGCGCAGGGCGTCGGCCATCAGCGTCCCGTCGCCCGGTCCGACCTCGACCAGCCGCACGCGCTCGGGCGCGCCCAGACGTCGCCAGGTCTCGACCGCCCACAAGCCGACCAACTCGCCGAACATCTGGCTGACCATCGGCGCGGTGATGAAGTCGCCGGTCGCGCCCAGGGCGGGCCGAGTGGCGTAGTAGCCGCCCTGCGGATCGTGCAGGCAGCGGGTCACGAAGGCGTCGACGGGCATGGGCCCGGTCAGGGCGATCTCTCGCGCCAGCCGGGCCTTCAGCGTCTCGGTCATGCCGCCGGGGCGACCACCGGGGGGCGGCTGCGGGCGCGCCAGATCAGCCAGACGCCGACGAGGATCATCGGAATGGACAGCAGCATTCCCATGGTGATCGTGCCGCGCAGCGCCTCGGGCATGTAGGCGTCGGGCTCGCGCACCGTCTCCAGCAGGGCGCGGCTGAGGCCGTAGCCGGTCAGGAAGATGCCGGTGACGAAGCCCGGCTTTGCCAGCAGCCGCAGCCGCCACACCGCCAGCCACAGAAGGGAGAACAGCAGCAGCCCCTCCAGCCCCGCCTCGTAAAGCTGGCTGGGATGGCGGGGCACGTCGCCGGCGGGACAGAAGCCGTAGGCGTCCATGATCCGTTCGTTGCAGAAGCGGATGGCCCACGGCACGTCGGTGGGGCGGCCCCACAGCTCGCCGTTGATGAAGTTGGCGACGCGCCCGAAGAACAGGCCAAGCGGCGCCACCGTCGCGGCGACGTCGGCCACGCTGAGCAGCGGCGCCTTGATGGATCGGGAGTGGAAGAAGATCGCCAGGCAGACGCCGATGAAGCCGCCGTGGAAGCTCATGCCGCCGTCCCACAGCCGGAACAGGGCGAAATGGTCCGGCCCGCTGAACAGCTGGGCGTACAGTTCAGGCTTGTAGAACAGGGCGAAGCCCAGCCGACCGCCGCCGATGACGCCCAGCGCCACCCACATGATCAGGTCGTCCAGCTGCGTCGGCGTCAGCGGCGGGCGGTTGGTCGCCCAGGCCGTGGCGCTCTTGACCAGCCGGGCGGCGTACCACCAACCCAGGCCAAGGCCGGCGACGTAGGCCAGGGCGTACCAGCGGATCGGCAGGGGGCCGATGCTGATGAGGACCGGATCGAAATTGGGGAACTCCAAGGGACGCCTCCGCACGGTTTCGCCCGCGCTTTAGCAAGCGTCGCGGGCGGCGTCGCGCCTCAATCGGTCCGAAGCGTCACGACGGCGCCACCTTCGTCGGAGATGTCGGGTGGAACGGCAAGATTTCGTTTACCATATGGCAACCGACGCGCCGGACCCTTCGAGGCAGGAGATCACAGATGCAGACGCGCAACCCCCTGCTGGACGAGTTCGCCAAGCTGACCACCGGCGCCATGGGCCTGGCGCAGGCGGCGGGCGAGGAAGCCAAGAGCGCCATGCGCGCCCAGACCGACCGCATGGTGGCCGAGCTGGATCTGGTGAGGCGCGACGAGTTCGACGTGCTGAAGGCCGAGATCGCCGCTCTGAGAGCGGAACTGGCCGAGCTGAAGGCCGCCGCCCCGGCGAAAAACAAGCCTGCGACGGGAAGGTCCACAGGCGCGGTTCCCCCCAAGGACGCAGCCGGTTGAGCCGAATCCGACGCCCCGCCTACGGTCACCCTTTCGGACGTGAGTCGCGTCCGTCGCCGCAAACGATCGGAAACGCCTGAATGGACGCCGCAAGACCCGATGAGGTCGACGTCGCCTTCGACCCGCTGGACGTGGTCGAACACGTGCTGAGCGCGGAGAACCTGCCGTTCGACCGGACGGACGACGGCGACCTGGCGTTCTCGCTCGCCGGCGACTGGCGGGATTACGAGCTGTGGTTCGCCTGGCGGCCCGAGGGCGACTGCCTGCAGCTGTGCTGCTCGCTGGACCTGCGCGCGGCCAAGAGCCGCCGCAACGCCACCAACGAACTGATCGGCATGGTCAACCAGCGCACCTGGATCGGCCATTTCGAGCTGTGGCCCGAGGACGGGGAGATCGTCTTCCGCACCGCGCTGGCCTTGCCGCACGGCGACCGGCCCACGCTGGCCCAGGCCGCGACCATGATCGACGCGGCGGTTGAGGCGGCGGACCGCTATTTCCCCGCCTTCGACTTCATGATCCGGGGCGGCAAGAAGCCGGCGGACGCCATCGCCGCCGCCATGTTCGAGACCGTCGGCACCGCCTGATGGGGCGTCCCGTCGTCCTGGTCGGCTGCGGCCGCCTGGGCTCCGCCCTGGTCGAGGGCTGGATGCGGGCCGGTCCCGTGGCGCCCGAGGACCTGATCATCCTGACGCCGTCCGAAAAGCCGGTCGCCGAGGCGGCGCGGGCCAAGGGCGCGCGGGTGAACCCGCCCGCCGCGGCGCTGTCCGAGGCGCGCGCGGTCGTGCTGGCGGTCAAGCCCGCCGCGTGGCGGAATGCTATCGAGCCGCTGAAGACCGCGATCGCGCCCGACGCCGCGGTGATCTCGCTGATGGCGGGGGTGTCCGCCGGGGCGATCTCGGCGACGCTGGATCGCCCAGTCGCGCGCGTGATGCCCACCACGGGCGTGGCGCAGGCCCAGGGCGTCGCGGCGGTCTGGAGCGCGACCGCGCCGGCGCGGTTCCTGGCGCGCGAGCTGTTCGGATCGGTGGCGGACGTGGTCGACCTGGACGACGAGGCCCTGATGGACGCGGCGACGGCGACGGCGGGCTCGGCGCCCGCCTTCATCCTGGCGTTCACGCAGGCGCTGGCGCGGGCGGGGGAGGCGCAGGGCCTGGACGCCGCCGCCGCTCTGTCGCTGGCGCGGGGCGCGCTGAGGTCGGCGGCCGCCGGCGCCGCCGAGGGCCACGACTTGGATGCGCTGATCGCCCGGATCGCCTCGCCCGGCGGGACGACGCGGGCCGGACTGGACGCCTCTGTCGAGGAAGTGGGTCGGGGCGCGAACGCCGCGATCGACGCGGCCGTCGCGCGCGCCCGCGAACTGGGGTCAGAGCCGTCCTGACGTCAGCGCCGTGGCGAACCGCGCATAGGCGACTTCCGCGTCCTGCCAGGTGCCGTAGCCCATCACCTCGGTGATCGAGTGGCTGTACCAGTCCCAGCGGGGCAGCGGCGTGACCGTGCCGTCGGCGCCGATGATCTCGCCCTCGATCTCCGCGCCGCCGATCGACACGCTGCGGTGGGCGTCGAGACCGGGCCTGCGCGCGATCTGCTCGTAGGTTGGGCGGTTGGGGCGGACGTCGAGCAGCACCAGGTTCACGGTGGCGCCCTCATAGCCCCCGTCGCGCACCAGGGCGCGGCGGACCACTTCGCCCAGGCGATCGGCCTGGCGGTCCAGTTCGTGACGGCCCAGAATTTGGTCGTCGCGGCGCAGTTCGCCGCCGACGCGGACGTTGACGGTCTGGGCGTGGGCCGCGCCGGACAGGGCGAGGGCGGCGATGAGCGAGGCGAGGAAGGCGGACTTGGACACGGCGACCTCCTGAAGCGAATGAGGGATCACTCTACTCTCTTTTCGCTCCGGGCGCGAACGTCAGGCCGGCAGGCGCAGGGTCGCGCGAAGCCCGCCGAGGTCCGAGCGCGACAGGGTGATGTCGCCGCCGTGCCCCCTCGCGACGTCCCGGGCGATGGCCAGACCTAGGCCCACCCCCTTGCGGTTCTGGTTGCGGGCGGAGTCCAGGCGGGAGAAGGGGCGGAACGCCTCCTCGTGCATGTCGTCGGGAATCCCGGGTCCGTCGTCCTCCACCGTGATCTCCAGCCCGCCCGACGGCAGGACGCGCGCGGCCAGACGCACGGTCTCGCCATGGGCGGCGGCGTTGCCGGCCAGATTGGCCAAGGCGCGGCGGAAGGCCAGGGGCCGAACCGAGGCCTTGAGGTCGTCGGGCGCCTGGACCTCCACCCGCGCGCCGGCGCGCGCCGCGTCCTCACCGGCGCGGGAAAGGAGGTCGGCGACCGACAGGGTCTGCGCCGCCTCGCCCGCCTCGCCCCGCGCGAAGGCCAGGTACTCGTCGATCATATGTTCCATCTCGTCCATGTCGGCGCGCATGGCGTCCTGACGCTTGAACGGGGGCGCCAAGGCCAGTTCCAGCCGCAGCCGCGTCAGCGGCGTGCGCAGGTCGTGGCTGACGGACGCGAGAAGCGCGGTGCGCTGCTCGATGTGGCGCTGGATGCGCTCGCGCATGGCCAGGAAGGCCTGGGCGGCGGCGCGGACCTCCCGCGCGCCGTGCGGCTTGAACCGGGCGTCGCTTTCGCCGCGCCCGAAGGCCTCGGCCGCCTCGCTCAGTCGCTCGATGGCCCGGACCTGGTTGCGGATGAACAGGATGGCAACGCCCAGCAGAAGGGCGGTCGCGCCGAGAAGCCAGAAGACGAAGATGTGCGCCTGCGTCGCCACGGCGCGCTCTCGCGGCGCGATGATGCGCAACACGCCGCCGGGCGCCTGCACCTGAATGTCGACGTAGGCGGGGTAGCGCGTGGTGTCGAACCAGAACGGCTGGTGCAGCTTGGCCGACAGGGCGGAGCCCAGAGCGCGATCGACCAGGCCGGTGGGGCCGCGCCGGCGCTCGTCGGGCAGGTCGCGACCGGGCTGGAAGGCGACCGACAGCGCCATGAACCGTTCCGCCCGATCGGCGACGGCGGCCAGACCCTGGGGCGTCGGGTTCTGCTCATAGGCCTCGGCGGCCCAAGCGACGTCGCCGGCGAGCCCCTCGGACAGGCGCGCGTTCACCGTCTGCCAGTGAGCGTCGAAGAAGGCCCAGGTTACTGCCCCTTGCATGATCATCACCGGCACGACGATGATCAGCAGGGACCGGCCCCACAGCGTCTTGGGCAGCCGCCGCTTGAGCAGCCGCTTCAGGACCGGAGGCGAGGGCAGTTTCATCTCAGTCCGGCGCCAGCATGTAGCCGATGCCGCGCACGGTCTGGAGATAGCGCGGGTTCTTGGGGTCGGCCTCCAGCTTGCGGCGCAGGCGGGTGACCTGGACGTCGACGGCGCGGCCGGTGACGTCGGCGGTGTCCGGCGACAGGCTGATGCGCTCGACCGGCGCGTGGGCGTGGATGGCCAGGGTCTTCAGCAGCTGGGCCTCGGCCTCGGTCAGGCGTTGCGGCTTGCCGTCGCGCAAAAGCTCCAGCCGCTCCATGTCGAACACGGCGTCGCCCAGCTTGATCTCACGCGGGGTCAGCGGCTTGCCGCCGGTGCGGCGCAGGATGGCGTCTATGCGCAGCGCCAGTTCGCGCGGTTCGAACGGCTTGGACATGTAGTCGTCGGCGCCGCGCGACAGTCCCTCGATCCGGTCGCCCGGCTCGCCCCGCGCGGTCAGCAGCAGCACGGGCGTGGCCGAGGTCGCGGCTTGGGCCCGAATCCAGGTGGTCAGATCGAAGCCGCTCTCGCCCGGCATCATCACGTCCAGCACGATCAGGTCGAACTCGATCAGCTCGACCAGCCGGCGCGCGGCGGCGGCGTGCGCGGCGCCCGTGACGCGATAGCCCTCGCGCGTCAGAAATTCCTTCAGCAGCTCGCGGATGCGGTCGTCGTCGTCCACCACCAGCAGGTGGCGACCGGAACCTGCGCCGGCGACGGGGCCGGAGCGGCCGTGGGAACCGGTCATGGCCATCAGCGCACCGCCCCGGCGTTGACGGGGGCGTTCGGGGCGGGTCTAACCCCGATCAGGCAACGGGAGACGACGTTCAATGGCCTTCGTTCCTTTCGACGATCGTGACGGCTGGATCTGGATGGACGGGGATTTCGTGTCCTGGCGGAACGCGAAGACGCACGTTCTGACCCATGCCCTGCACTACGGTTCGTCGGTGTTCGAGGGTGAGCGTATGTACGCGGGCGAAATCTTCAAGCTGACGGAGCATTCCGAGCGGCTGAAGCGCTCCGGCGAACTGCTGGACTTCGACCTTCCGTACAGCGTCGCCGAGATCGATCAAGCCTGCAAGGACACCTGCGAGAAGATGGGCCTGTCGGACTGCTACGTCCGCCCGGTCGCCTATCGCGGGCCGGAGCAGGTCAGCGTGACGGCGGGCGCGACCAAGATCCACGTCGCCATCGCCGTGTGGGACTGGCCGAGCTATTTCGACGCCGAGACCAAGGCCAAGGGCATCCGCCTGGAGTGGGCCAAGTGGCGCCGCCCCGACCCCGCCACGGCGCCGTCGGCCGCGAAGGCGGCGGGCCTTTACATGATCTGCACCCTGTCCAAGACGGCGGCCGAGAAGCGCGGATACGCCGACGCCATGATGCTGGACTGGCGCGGTTACGTGGCCGAGGCGACGGGCGCCAACGTCTTCTTCGTGCAGGACGGCGTGATCCACACCCCGCCGGTCGACGCCATCCTGGACGGCATCACGCGCCAGACGGTGATCGCGCTGGCCCAGGCCAAGGGCATCGAGGTCGTCGTTCGCCACATCCGCCCCGAGGAGCTGTCGGGCTTCACCGAGTGCTGGCTGACCGGCACGGCGGCGGAAGTGACGCCCGTTTCGGAGATCGGCGAGTACGCCTTCAAGCCGGGCGCGATCACGCTGGGGCTGATGGACGACTACTCGAAGCTGGTGCGGCGGCAGGGCTGACCGCTCAGCCCCGCGACACCCGCACCACCACGTCGTCGACCTGCACCCCGCCGCGCTCGACGACCAGGTTCTGGTAGCTGCGCTGGCCGTCGGCGGTCTGGGTGCGGACGTCGGCGGCGTCGATGGCGTAGCGGCGGCGCAGGTACTGGGTCAGCTCGCCCGCGGTGATCATGTCGTCGCCGTCGGCGTTGGCTTCGCCCGTCAGGCCGGTGCGCAGGAAGTGGGACAGGTATCCGCCCGCCTGGAACTTGCCCGCGACGGCGCTGGTCAGATCTTCTTCGGACGAGAACAGACCCATGATGCCGGGTCGGCTGACGACGTTGCGGCCGAACCCGCCCGAGAAGCAGCTGTCCAGCACGATCATCGCCATTCGTGAGTGCAGGTCGGCGAACATCCGGCCCATCTCCTCGTCCGAAATCTGGCCGTCGACCATGACGATGGTCTCGGTCTTGCCGTCCGGCTCGGCGGCGCTGACGACGCCGGCGCGCTGGGAGCCGTGGCCGGAATAGAAGAACAGGAAGATGTCGTTCGGGCCGGCCTGGGCCGCGACCTGGGCGAAGGCCGCGCGGACGTTGGCCACGGTGGCGTCGTGGTCGGTCAGGACGACGCTGGCGGGGTTCAGCAGGCCGTCGCGACGCAGGTCCTCGGCCAGCTTCAGCGCGTCGTCGGCGGTGTAGGCCAGATTGCCCGCGTACCCGCCGTAGTCCGAGATGCCGACCATGACGGCAAAGACGCGGGGCCCCCCCTGGACCGACGCCTGGCGCGGCGTGCCCAGGCTGAGGCCGGCGGTCAGGCGATAGGCGCCCGTTTCCCCGCCGTTGAATGAGGTGACGGCCACGTCATAGGTCCCGTCGGCGGGCAGGACGTAGTCGATGCGGCTGTTGGTGCCGTCGGGGCCGTCGTCGTTGTTCTCCGACGTGGCGCCCGGACCCATCAGGAACAGGTTGGTGTCGAAGGCGTCGCTCTCGGCGGTCAGGGCCACGCGCGTGCCGCGGCGTCCGGTGAACTGGAAGGTGTCGACGTACTGACCGTCGCCCAGCGTCTCGTCGCCGGGGGCCAGGCGGCCCTCGCGCACGATGCCGTCCTCGAAGGCGGCGGAGGTGCTGGCCGTCTGCGTGGGGGCCGTTTCGTCGGAGGCGCGGGCGGCGGCCAGGACGAAGTCCCCGGTCTCCCCCGGCTCGTAGCTGGTGGCGACCACCTGATATTCGCCGTCGGCGGGCAGGGTGACGATCAGGCGGCTGTTGGTGCCGTCCTGGCCTGACTCGTCGTCGTCGTTGGCCGCGGAGAAGTCGCCGGGGCCGGTGATGAAGACGTAGGGGTCGAACCCGGACGAGCGCAGGCGCAGCTCCACCCGGTCGCCGGCGTGCCCGCGCAGGGCGTAGGTGCGCATGTACTCGCCGGAACGCAGCGTCGGGGCGTCGCCCGACAGGCTGCCCGACAGGGTCTGGCCCACGGCCAGGGTCGCCGCGCTGGCGACGACGGGCGCGGGGGCGTCCTCGGCGCCGGCCTCCGACAGAAGCAGGGCGTAGTCGCCGCTCTCGTCGGCCTGATAGCTGGTGGCGTAGATCCGCACCTCGCCGTCCGACGGCATGACGAACTCCAGCCGGCTGTTGACCGCGCCGCGACCGGACGGATCGTCGTCGTTGTCGGCCTCCAGGCCCTCGCCGCGGATGAAGACGTAGGGGTCGAAGGCCCCGGAGTTCAGGCGCACGACGTAGGACTGGCCCGGCGTGCCGCGGAAGGTCCAGCGGTCCACGAATTCGCCCGCGTCCAGGCGGTCGTCGCCCAGCGCCAGCCGACCGGCGCCCGTCTGGCCCAGCTGAATGTCGCCGCCGCCTTCGTGGCCCGACGCGGGGCCGGCGCCCTCGATCACGCTGATCAGGTATTCGCCGCTCTCGCCCGGCTCATAGGTGGTGGCGCTGACGCGATACAGGCCGTCGGCGGGCAGGCGGACGGTGATGCGGGCGTTGGTCTCGCCCGTGGCGCGGTCGTCGTTCCACTCCGACACGCCGGACGGACCGCGCAGCATCAGATAGGCGTCGACGTCGGTCGAACTCATGTTGATCGTGACCTGCTGCCCGGCCGTTCCGCGGAAGGTCCAGACGTCGACGTATTCGCCCGTGTCCAGCTGCTGGTCGCCGCTCTGAAGCCGACCCGCGGCCTCGCCGCCGATGGACAGCTGCGACTGCGCCGACGCGGCGCCCGCGCCCATCGTCATCACCGCCAGCGCGGTCGCCAGCCCCGCCAGAACGGTCCGGATCGTCGTCTTCATGGTGGCCCCCTCGACCTCAGCATGACGACGTTACTCCAGCCTTGGCGGCGCTGAAAAGCCGACCGAACCTGACGGCCCTTGCCAAGGCGGCGCGGGCGGCGTTCTAAGGTCGCAGCGCCCGGGGGAGGGGCCGCGCCGCTATGTTCACCACGCTGAATGGCCAGGCCCTGCTGGGGCTCGTGATCGTCATCGCCGTCTGCTGGCTGGTTTCGGAGGACCGCAAGCGGTTTCCCTGGCGCCTGGCGATCGGCGCGGTGGCCGTGCAGGCCGCGCTGGTGCTGGCGCTGTTCGCCATTCCCGGCTCGCAGGGCGTGCTGGCGGCGATCACCGGCGGCGTCGACGGACTGGCGGCCGCGACCAACCAGGGCGCGCGGTTCGTGTTCGGCTATCTGGCCGGGGGGGACCAGCCGTATGGCGTGACCGACGAAGGCGCCCTGTTCACCTTCGCCTTCCAGGTGCTGCCGCTGATCCTGGTGATCTCGGCGCTGTCGGCGCTGCTGTGGCACTGGAAGATCCTGAAGTGGATCACGTGGGGCTTCGGCCTGCTGTTCCAGAAGACGATGGGGCTGGGCGGCGCCTCGGCGCTGGCGGTGGCGGCGAACATCTTCCTGGGAATGATCGAAAGCCCGATCGTGATCCGAGCCTATCTGGACAAGCTGACCCGGTCCGAAATCTTCCTGATGATGGTGGTCGGCCTGGCCACCGTCGCAGGGTCCACCATGGTGGCCTACGCCGCGATCCTGGCGCCCGTGCTGCCCAATGCCGCGGGGCACGTGCTGGTGGCGTCGATCGTGTCGGCGCCGGCGGGCGTGCTGCTGGCGCGGATCATCATCCCCGAGAAGCCGGGCGAGGGCGGCGAGGTCGCCGACTATCGCACCAGCCTGAAGTACGACAGCGCCATCGACGCCCTGGTGAAGGGCACGTCCGACGGGCTGATGGTCGTGCTGAACATCTCGGCGGTGCTGATCGTGTTCGTGGCGCTGGTGGCGCTGGTCAACGTCATGGTCGGCGGGTTCTGGCTGTTCGACGCGCCGGTGACGGTGGAGCGGGTGCTGGGCTGGCTGTTCATGCCGGTCGCGTGGCTGACGGGCGTGCAGTGGTCTGAGGCCGGGATCGCCGGGCGGCTGCTGGGGGTGAAGCTGACGCTGACCGAATTCGTGGCCTTCATCCAGCTGGGCGCCGTGCCGGAGGGCGAGATGAGCGAGCGGACGCGGATGCTGATGACCTATGCCCTGTGCGGCTTCGCCAACATCGGCTCGGTCGGCATCACGGTGACGGGGCTGTCGGTTCTGATTCCCGAGCGGCGCCAAGAGGTCCTGGGCATGGTGTGGAAGGCGCTGTTCGCCGGCTTCCTGGCCACGATCATGACGGCGGCGGTGGTCGGCGCCTTGCCGATGGCGGTGTTCGGCAGATAGGGTTTCGGATCGAAACCGACCTTCGATCCGGGACCGTGCCATGAAGCTGTTCACCTCTCACCGCGCGCCCAATCCGCGCCGGGTCCGCTGGGTGATGGCCGAGAAGGGCGTGGAGGGGGTCGAGATCGTCGAGGTCGACCTCCTGTCCGGCCAGCACCGGACCAAGGAGTACCGCGAAAAGGTCGGCGTGCCGCACGTGCCGGCGTTGGAGCTGGACGACGGCACCACGATTTCGGAATCGGTCGCCATCTGCCGCTACCTGGAGGCGCTGTTCCCGGAGCCGAACCTGTTCGGGCGCGACGCGCGCGAGCAGGCGGTCATCGAGATGTGGACGCGGCGCTGCGAGATCTATCTGGCCAATCCGATGATGCTGAACGTCCGCTTCAGCCACCCGGCGCTGGCCGCGCTGGAGACGCCGCAGCCGCATGTGGCGGAGTGGAGCCGGCTGGGCGCCGAGAAGTTCATGAAGAGCCTGGACCGTCGCCTGGCGGACCATGAATGGATCGCCGAGGACCGCTTCACCATCGCCGACATCGTCGCTGTGGTCGGCCTGGATTTCGCGCGGCTGATCAAATACCGCCCGCCGGAAGAGTTGACGAACCTGGCGCGGTGGCAGGCGGACTGCAAGGCGCGGCCGGCGGCGCAGGCGGGCATCTGAGGGAACCCGGCGGGGGGCGCGGCGGTTCGGGACGAAACCGTGGAGATCGCCGCATGAAGCCGTTTCTGACCCTGTCCGCCGCGTGTGCCGCGCTGGCGCTGGCCGCGTGCGGATCGCCGAACGCGCCCGAGCCGGGGCAGCCGGAGACGCCGGGCGGGACGACCCCACAGCCCGGGACGCCGACGCCTGGACCCGCGCCGACGCCACCGCCGACCGAGGCGCCGGGCGTCTATTCGCCGCTGGTGCTGGAGCGGTGTCAGGTGACGCATCAGGACGACCAGGGCCACAAGGACTGGCGCTGCGAGGGGCGGGCGAACGTGCCGATCCTGGTGCGCGAGAGCGACGGCCGCTTCGACGTGGACGCCGGTCTGACGGGCGAGGCGCCGGGCATCGGGCCGTTCAACGACCCGGGCGACGTGGTGGAGTGGCGCGGGCCGACGGACGCGCCGACGGCCATCATCTATCGCCTGGTCTCGGCCACGCCCGAGGCGCCGGGTCAGAGCTGGCTGGTGGTCGAGACGGTCGGGCGCGACGGCAAGGCGCCCTGCGTCGTGGCCGTGATCGACGGCGGCGTGGCGGACGCCAACCGCGTGGCCCGCCAGAAGGCGGACGCGGTGGCCGGCTTCCGCTGCGGCCGCGACGAGGCGGCGCGGATCACGCGCTGATTCTCAGACGGCGTGGGCTCTCAGGAAGCGGCGTGCGGCCTCGGCGGCGCGGGCGGGGACGTTGATCGGCGGGTGCGGCACGCCCAGCACGGCGCGCAGGTGGGCGTGTCCGGTGACGGACCCGACGAACGCCTCGGCCGCCTGGGCCGGATCGGGCACGTCGAGGCGTCCGGCGTCGGCCTGGGCCTTCAGCCAGCGGGTCAGGCGGGCCAGCGTCTGGCCGGGGCCGGCCTCATAGACCGCGGCGGCCATCTCGGGCGCGTCGGGTGAGGTCAGGGCCAGACCGCGGATCGCCGAGCCGCCCTTGCCCTGTAACTTCTCCAGCATGGCCGTGGCCAAGGCGGTCAGCACGGCCTCGGGCGACTGGTCGGAGTCCAGCGGCGCGCTGATGGCGTCGGACCAGCGACGGGCCATGGCGCGTCCCAGCTCGGTCTTGGAGGGGAAGCGGTTGTAGACGGTCTGCCGCGACACGCCGGCGAGGCGCGCGATCTCCTCCATCGAGGCCTGATAGCCGCGCTCGGAGAAAAGCTCGCGCGCGGCGTCCAGGATGGCGCGGGTCTTGGCCTCGTCGACCTGTCCGGCGACGCGGGGCATGTCAGTGCGCCTCCGACGGCGGGGCGTTCGGCGCGGCCTTCACCGGGCGCGAGAACAGCGTCACGAAGGCCGCGAAGGCGCAGGCGACGGCCAGGAGGGCGAAGGCGTCGCCGAAGGCCAGGGTCGTGGCCTGACGTTGCAGCATCCCATAGAGCGCCTTCATGGCCGCGCCCGCGGGATCGACCGAGGCGGCGAACCGCTCCTGCAGGCCCGCCAGCATCCCGGCCACGCCCGCGTCGGTGATCGGGATGGCCGAGGTCAACTCGCCCATGTGCGCGGCCGAGCGGGTGTTCAGCGTGGTGTTGAGAAAGGCCAGGCCGAAGGCGCCGCCGACGTTGCGGCTGAGATTCACCAGGCCCGAGGCGTTCTTCACCATGTGCGGGGGCAGGGTGGACATGGTGACCTGCTGGGCCGCGATCATGGCCAGCATGACGCCGACGCCGCGCAGGGCCTGGACGCCCGCGAACTGCCAGAAGCCCCACTGGTCGGTGACCAGGCGCGCGTCCCACATGCCCCAGGCGCACAGCATGAAGCCGCCGAACATCAGGATGCGCGCGTCAAGCTTGCGCACCAGTCGCCCGGCGAAGGGGCCGGTGGCGAACATGGCCAGGCCGGAGACGACCATCGTCGTGCCCACCTCGGCCGCCGAATACTCGCGCACCCGGCTGAGGAACAGCGGCAGCAGGAAGGTGCCGCCGAACAGGGCCGCGCCGACGGTGAAGGTCATCACGACGCCGACGGCGAAGTTGCGATTGGCGAAGGCGCGCAGCTCCACGATCGGGTTGCGATAGGACAGCGAGCGCCAGACGAAGGCGGGGCCGCAGATGGCCGCGACGACCGCGAACAGCAGGATGCCGTCGTCGGAGAACCAGTCGTTCTTGGCGCCCTCCTCCAGCACGAACTGCAGGCTCATCAGGAAAGCCGCCATCAGGCCCAGGCCCCACCAGTCGAAGCCCTTGGCCAGCGACGGGTCGCCCTTGTCGAAGTTCGCGTAACGGCCGACCAGGAACAGGACCAGCGCGCCCGGGATCACGTTGATGAAGAACAGCCAGCGCCACGACAGCCACTCGGTCAGGTGACCGCCCAGCGTCGGGCCGACCGTCGGCGCAAGGGTGACGATCAGGCCCATGACCACGGACGCGGTCACCCGCTTTTCGGGCGGGAAGGCGGTGAAGGCGACGGCGAAGACGGTCGGGATCATGGCCCCGCCGACGAAGCCCTGGAGCGCGCGGAAGACGATCATGGCCTCGATCGATCCGGCCAGACCGGTCGCCACGCTCATGGCCAGGAAGCCGGCGCAGGAGACGAGGAACAGGCGCTGCGTCCCCCACAGGCGCGAGAGATATCCCGACAGCGGGATCATCACGACCTCGGGGATCAGATAGGCGGTCTGGATCCAGCTGATCTCGTCGTTCGAGGCCCCGACGCCCGCCTGGATCTGGGGCAGGGACGAGGCGACGATCTGGATGTCCAGGATGGCCATGAACTGGCCGATCACCATGCCGGCGAAGCCGAGCAGCAGGACGGTCCAGTTGACCGAGGGCTGGGCCCCGGCCGGGGCCGCGGCGGGGGCGGTCATCAGCCGCGCGCCTCGACCACGGCGCCCGCATCGGCGAAGGCGGCGCCGCCGCCGCTCTTGAGATCCACCTTCACCTCGACCGACAGGCCGGGGCGCAGGGGCGCGCCCTGACTGGCGTCGATGCGGATGCGCACGGGCACGCGCTGGGTGATCTTGGTGAAGTTGCCGGTGGCGTTCTCGATCGGGATCAGGGCGAACTCCGAGCCGGTGGCCGGGGCGAAGCTGTCGATGTGGCCGGTGATGGTGCGGCCCTTGAAGGCGTCGGCCTTGATCTCGACCTCCTGGCCGATCTTCAGACGGCCGACCTGGGTCTCCTTGAAGTTGGCGACCACATAGGCGTCGCCCAGCGGCACGATCGACAGGATGGAGGCGCCGGGGCGGACGTACTGACCCACGCGAACGCCGCGCGCGCCGACGACGCCGCCGACGGGCGCGCGGATCACGGTGCGCTCGACGGCGAGGCGCGCGGCTTCCAGATCGGCGCGGGCCTGCTCGACCGAGGCGACGCTCTGGGCGCGGTTGGAGCCGAGGACGCCGACGGACTTCTGCTCGGCGGCCAGTCCGGCGCGGGCCTGCGCCAGGGCGGCGTCGGCCTGGGCGGCGGCGGCGCGCTCGGTCTGGATGCGCTGGTCCGAGACCCAACCCTTCTGGGCCAGGGTGGCGTAGCGTTCGACCTCGCCGTGGGCCAGGCGGGCCTGGGCCTCGGCCTCGCTGACGGCGGCGGCGCGGCTGGCGATCATGGCCTGCTCCTGATCGGCGCGGGCGTCGACGTTGCCGACCCCGGCCAGGGCGGCCTGATAGTTGGCCTCGGCGCGGGCCAGGGCGGCGCGGGCGTTGGCGTCGTCCAGCCGGACCAGGATCTGGCCTTCCTCGACCCGCTGGTTGTCGGCGACCAGCACCTCGACGACATAGCCCTCAACCTGGGGGCTGACGTTGGTGGTGTCGGTCTGAACGAAGGCGTTGTCCGTGGTCTCCCACCGCTGCTTGCCGGTCCACCAGAAGACGCCGCCGACCACCAGGGCCAGGACGACGACGGCAGCTACGATCAAGGGCAAACGCTTCTTCAACGCGGGGGAGACGGTCATTTGCAGGCTCTCGGGGAGGAGGGTCGCGCTTAAATGGACCCGACTGTCCAAAAATCAAGCGAAGGCCGTCCGCCGCCGATCACACGTCGTTACGCAAGGCTTCGCTCAACGCGGCTGGAACTTCCGGATGACGCCGGAGAAGGTCATCAGGACGCGGTCGCCGGTGGTGATCTGGCCCCGCGCGAAGATCAGGCTCTTGCCCGCCTTCACCACCTCGCCGGTGGCCTCGATCAGCTCGCCGACGTAGGCGCCGTCGACGAAGGTGGAGTCCAGCGACACCGTCACGCCCGAGGCGCCCTCCATCTCCTGATAGGCGGTCTGGAACAGGGCGATGTCGGCGAAGGTCATCAGACAACCGCCGTGCATCCGGTTCCCGGCGTTCATGTGCTTGGGCTCGGCGCGGAAGGCGCAGCGCATCCGGCCGTCCGGGTCCGGCCGGAAGTAGAAGGGGCCGACCACCTGATCGAAGGTGCCGTGCAGGTCGTAGGTCTGCCAGCCGGCGAACTCGCCTTCGGTGACGGTGATCTTGGCGACCATCAAGGTCCTCCGTGAAGCCGGGGGGAGCCGGCGGAAAAAACCGAGTCGATCGAGTCGATCGAGTCGAAAGGGGAAGCGGCGACGTCTCAGAATTTTGGGTGCACATCGTGCACATCCGACGGTCCGAAACGCGTTCGGCGCCCATTATAGCCGCAGTCGGGAGGAGCGACGGCAACCGGCGGCGCTTTTTTCTTTCGCGCCGATGCGGGATAGAGGCGCCATGAGCGATCCGATCGAAACCGAGATCTTCGACCTGCTGGCCAAGCGGGAGCCGGGCAAGAGCATCTGCCCCTCCGAAGTGGCCAAGATCATCGCGCCCGACCGCTGGCAGCGCGAAATGGGCAAGGTGCGCGCCGTGGCGACCGGCCTGGCGCGACAGGGGCGGCTGGTCATCACCAAGAAGGGCAAGCCGGTGAACCCCGAGGCCTTCAAGGGCGTGATCCGGCTGAAGCTGCCGGAGACGAGTTCTCCCGCTCATCCCGGCGAAAGCCGGGACCCAGAACTTTCGTAGAGGCTCGGGGCGGGCCGTGCGGGGGATCGGCGGCAGGGGATCGCCCAAAGCACTGGGTCCCGGCTTTCGCCGGGATGAGCGGAACTTTCTTGGGATTCTCGCCGCCCTGGCGCTGGCGGCCTGTGCGGCGCCGGCGGTGCAGTCGCCGCTGACGCCGCCGGTCGGGTTCGCCGGGCCGAGGATGGAGGCCGACGCCTTCGTCATGCGAGACGGCGCGCGTCTGCCGATGCGGGTTTGGGCGCCGCCGCAAGCCGAGCCCGATCTGGTGATCGTGGCGCTGCATGGGGTCAACGACAGTTCGGCGGCGTGGCGGCTGGCCGGACCGTGGTGGGCCGAGCGCGGGGCGATCACCTATGCCTATGACCAGCGCGGGTTCGGTCGGGCGCCGGGGCGCGGCCTGTGGCCGGGCCGACTGCTGCAGGACGATCTGAGCGACGTCGTCGCGCTGGCGCGGGCGCGGCATCCCGGGCTTCCGATCGCGGTGGTGGGAGAGAGCATGGGCGGGGCGGTCGGGATCACGGCCTTCGCCTCGAACGACCCGCCGGACGCGGATCGGCTGATCCTGCTGGGTCCGGCGGTGTGGGGATGGTCGAGCCAGAGCTGGCTGAACCGGATCAGTCTGTGGGCCGCGGCGCGGCTGGCGGGCGCCAGCGCGGTCGAGCCGCCGGAGTGGGCGACGCGCGACGTGCTGGCCAGCGACAACCTGATCGAGCTGATCCGCAGCGGGCGCGACCCGGCCTTCCTCACCGCCACGCGGTTCGACGTGCTGTACGGACTGGTCGATCTGATGGAGGCGGCGTCGGACGATCTGGGACGGACGCGGGTCCCGACGCTGCTGCTGTACGGGGCGCACGACGACCTGGTGCCCCAGCCGGCGATGCGGCGCGCGCTGGAGGCGGCGGGGGCGGCGCCGAACCTGCGCACCGGCTGGTACGAACAGGGGCGGCACCTGCTGAACCGGGATCTGTTCGCGGTGACGGTCTATGCCGACGTGCTGGCCTTCGCGCGCGATCCGTCCGTGCCCCTGCCGTCGGGCGCGCCGCCGGTCCTGCCCGAGCTTTCCTCTCGCTGACGTGACGTAAGGGCGCCTTGCCTCCGCCCCTTTCGCCGCGTAAGGCCCGCCGCAACAAAAATACCCAGGAAAGGCTCGAACAGGGCATGACGCTGTTTGATTCCCCGTCGTTCGCGAATCACGAAGGCGTTCACGCCTTTTCGGACGAAAAGACCGGCCTCAAGGCCATCGTCGCGGTTCACTCCACGGCGCGCGGCCCGGCCGTGGGCGGCACGCGGATGTGGAACTACGGCTCCGCCGCCGAGGCGCTGGAGGACGTGCTGCGCCTGTCCCGGGGCATGAGCTACAAGAACGCGGTCGCCGACCTGGAGATGGGCGGCGGCAAGTCGGTCATCATCGGCGACTCCAAGACCCAGAAGACGCCGGAGCTGTTCCGCGCCTTCGGTCGCTTCATCGACCAGCTGGGCGGCAACTATTACGCGGCCGAGGACGTGGGCGTGTCGGTCCAGGACATCGCCCAGGCGCGCACCCAGACCGAGTACGTGGTCGGCCTGTCGGGCGGCAAGGAAGGCTCGGGCGACCCCAGCCCGGTAACCGCCGAGGGCGTGTATCGCTCCACCTTGCTGGCGGCGAAGCGTCTGTGGAACCAGGACGACCTGACGGGCCTGACGATCGCGGTGCAGGGCATCGGCCACGTGGGCGGCTATCTGGCCGACAAGCTGCACAAGGCCGGCGCCAAGCTGGTGATCACCGACGTCAACCAGCCGCTGCTGGAAGAGGTCGCGGCCCGCACGGGCGCCGAGATCGTCGCGCCGGACGCCATCTATGACGTGAAGGCGGACATCTATGCTCCGTGCGCCCTGGGCGCGACGCTGAACCCGCAGACGCTGGACCGACTGACGGTCAAGGCGGTCGTGGGCGCGGCGAACAACCAGCTGGCCACGCCGGAGATCGGCAAGATCCTGTTCGAGCGCGGCGTGTTGTATGCTCCGGACTACGTCGTCAACGGCGGCGGGATCATCAACGTGGCGTCCGAGCTGAAGGCCCGCCAGACGGGCGGCGCCTATGACCCCGCGTGGGTCGAGGGCAAGCTGAGCCGCCTGATGGAGACGCTGGAAGAGGTCCTGGACCGCTCGGCGTCGGAAAAGCGCCCGACCTACGAGATCGCCGACGCGATCGCCGAGGCGCGGATCCAGAAGGCGGCGGAGCTGAAACTGGCGGCGTGATCCCTCATTCTCCCTCCCCTTCGGGGGAGGGACCGCTCCGCGCAGTGGAGCGAGGGTGGGGCAGAGCGGTGTTCAGCGCATGGACGATGCCGTCCATGACGTCCGGAAGATGATCCCGGATCGCGGTCGCGGGAAATCTAAGCACGACGTAGCCCTCGCGACGCAGGACCGCGTCCCGCATCATGTCGTGGGCGGCGATGAGATCGTGATGAGCTCCGTCGACCTCGATCACCAGGCGACGCGAGTGGCAGACGAAATCGAGGAAGTAACCCCGGAATGGGGCTTGCCGGCGGAAGTGGAAGCCGTTGCTCCGCAGCGTCTTGAGACTGGCCCAAAGACGGGCCTCGGGCGGCGTGAGGGCTTTCCGCATTTCGCGGGAACGTGCGTTCGCGGCGGCGTTCGCCATGACTTCGCCCCACCCTGTCGTCGCTTCGCGCCGACGTCCCTCCCCAGAAGGGGAGGGAGAACGGCGTGTCGGCCTTCGTCCCTTAACGCCGCATTTACCACGCTCCCGGCAGTTTCTGCCTAGCGGGCGCGTTCGGATGTCCCGCCGGTGTTTCAAGGCGGGTTCGGGTGGGCGGCTTCACGGCGGCGTTGCAGAGATTCGGGATCGGTCGCCTGGCGGCCGTGCTGGGCGTGGCGGCGGGCGTGACGGCGGTTCTGGTCGCCGTCATGCTGCGCATCGGCCAGGCGCCGGACGCCCTGCTGTACTCCAATCTGGACCTGCGCGAAGCGTCGGAGATCACGACCGCGCTGGACGGCGCGGGGATCAAGTATTCGTCCAAGGGCGACGGCTCGACCATCTTCGTCAGCCGCGACGAGGTCGGCACGGCGCGGATGCTGCTGGCCGGCAAGGGCCTGGTGACCCAAGGGTCGGTCGGCTACGAAATCTTCGACGAGCAGTCGGTGCTGGGCCAGACGGAGTTCCAGCAGAACCTGAACGCCAAGCGCGCGCTGGAAGGCGAACTGGCGCGGGACATCATGTCCCTGCGCGGCGTGTCGATGGCGCGGGTGCGCATCGCCATCCCGGAGCGGGCGCTGTTCCAGGCGCAGGCGGCGGAGCCGACGGCCTCGGTCGTCGTCGGTCTGGGCGGGCGCGAGATGACCGCCGAGAACGTGCGGGCGATCCGCAATCTGATCGCCTCGGCCGTGCCGAACCTGAAGCCGAACCGCGTCACGGTCGTCGACGACATGAACCGGACGCTGGCGGCGGGCGGCGAGGACGACGGCTTCGGCGCGGCGGCGGAGCAGGCCAAGGCAAGCACCGAGCGCCAGCTGCAGGCGCGCATCATGAACATCGTCGAAGGCATCGTCGGCCCCGGCGCTGCGCGCGTCGAGGTGACGGCCGAGATCGACCAGAGCCGCCAGACCACGCAGGAGCTGCGCTACGATCCCGACGGCCAGGTGGTGCGCTCCACCGCCACCAATGGCTCGACCGCGCAGGACACCAGCGCCCAGTCGCTGGGCGGCGCGACGGCGACGGAGAACATTCCGGGCGGCCAGGGGCCGCAGACGGCGCAGGTCGGGTCCACCCAGCAGGACACGTCGGAGACCATCAACTACGAGATCTCCAACACCACCACGACCACGGTGAAGGAGCCGGGCGAGGTGCGGCGCCTGGCGGTGGCGGTGGCGGTCGACGGCAAGTGGACGCCGGGCGCGGCGGGCAAGGAGCCCACCTATGCCCCGCGCACGCCGGCGGAGATCGCCCAGATCAAGGCCCTGGTGGCCGCGGCGGTCGGCATCGACGAGACGCGCGGCGACAAGCTGGAGGTGACGAACGCCCGCTTCGACCGCGCGGCCCTGCCGGACGGCGGGACCGAGGGCGGCGGCATGTTCGACTTCGGCAAGGACGACATCATGCGCGGGGTCGAGCTGCTGGTGCTGCTGATCACCGGCGTGCTGCTGATCTTCTTCGTGCTGCGTCCGCTGCTGAAGGCGGCGACCGGCGGCGGCGGCGCGGCGGGCGGCATGCCCGGCCTGGCCGGCGCGGGTCCGGGTGGGCCTTCGGTGACGCAGCTGCAGACCGTCATGGCCGGCGGCGGCGCGGGCGGATCGATGGCGCAGCTGTCGGGGCCGACCGAGATGGAGCAACGGCTCGACATCGCCCGCATCGAGGGACAGGTGAAGGCCTCGTCCGTGAAGAAGGTCGCGGACTTCGTCGAGAAGCATCCGGAAGAGTCGACCTCCATCCTCCGCAGCTGGGTGCATGAAGGCTGATGGCCCGGCTGATGACGAAAAAGCCGGCGGTCGAGGACGCCCGCAAGCTGACGGGGCCGGAGAAGGCCGCCGTCGTCCTGCTGTCGCTGGGCGAAGACCACGTGCGCCTGTGGCAGGGGCTGGACGAGGACGAGATCAAGGAAATCTCGCAGGCCATGGCGTCGCTGGGCACGGTGTCGTCGTCGGTGGTCGAGGACCTGCTGCTGGAGTTCGTCTCGGGCATGAGCGGCTCGGGCGCCGTCATGGGCAGCTTCGAGCAGACCCAGCGCCTGCTGACGGCCTTCATGCCGCCCGATCGCGTCGACGCGATGATGGAGGAGATCCGCGGACCCGCCGGTCGCACCATGTGGGACAAGCTGGGCAACGTGAACGAGGCGGTGCTCGCCAACTATCTGAAGAACGAATACCCGCAGACCGTCGCGGTGGTGCTGTCCAAGATCAAGCCGGACCACGCGTCGCGCGTGCTGACGGCCCTGCCCGAGGACTTCGCCCTGGAGTGCGTGCAGCGCATGCTGCGCATGGAGCCGGTGCAGCGCGAGATCCTGGACAAGATCGAGCAGACGCTGCGGACCGAGTTCATGTCGAACCTGGCGCGCACGTCGAAGCGCGACAGCCACGAGATGATGGCGGACATCTTCAACAGCTTCGACCGCCAGACCGAGGCGCGCTTCATCGGCGCGCTGGAGGAGCGCAACCGCGAGGCGGCCGAGCGCATCCGCGCGCTGATGTTCGTGTTCGAGGACCTGTCCAAGCTGGACCCCGGCGGGGTGCAGACGCTGCTGCGCGCGGTGGAGAAGGATCAGCTGGGCCTGGCGCTGAAGGGGGCGTCGGAGAGCCTGCGGGAGATGTTCTTCTCCAACATGTCCGAGCGCGCGGCCAAGATCATGCGCGAGGACATGGAGGGCATGGGGCCGGTGCGTCTGAAGGACGTCGATCAGGCCCAGATGACCATGGTGCAGGTCGCCAAGGACCTGGCCGCCAAGGGCGAGATCATGCTGGCCGGCCAAGGCGGCGACGACGAGCTGATCTACTGACATGACCCAGCCCGCCGACGTCAGACCCTTCGCCTTCGACCAGGAGTTCTCCGACGACGGCCGCGTGGTGCGTCCGTCGCAGTGGCGACCGGCCAAGCGCGCCTATCTGCCCGCCGAGGTCGAGGCGCTGGTTGCGCAGGCCGCGGCCGAGGCGCGCGCGTTGGCGTTGGCCGAGGTCGAGGGACAGCGGTCGGCGGCCTTGGCGGTGGTGGCCGACGGCGTGGCGCGCGGCATGACCGTGCTGTCGGACGTGGCGCAGCGGCACCGCGAACAGTCGGCTGGGCTGGCGCTGGCGTGCGGTCGCGCGCTGGCCGGCGCCGCGCTGGAGCGGTTTCCCGCCGGCGGCATCACCGGCGCGATCGAGGCCCTGGGCCGCGAGATCGAGGCGCAGGCCCGGCTGACGATCCGCGCCGCCGGACTGGACGACGAGGCGCGCCGCCAGATCGAGGATGCGTGCGTCCAGGCGGGGCACGCGGGGGCGGTGACGTTCCGCGACGACCCGTCGATGGCGCCCGCGGCCTTCGAGCTGACCTGGGCTGACGGCCGCGCGGAGTTCGATCCGGACGCCGCCGCCGCGCGGCTGGCCGACGCCCTTCATTCCGCCCTGGCCGCCGAGGCCGGGCACGCCGAACCGCTGGACCTGGGAGCCTGACGATGGCCGCCGACCTGCCCCTCGAAGAGTTTCCCGACGGCACGGCGCTGACGCTGGCCGACGACGCGGCCGACAAGTCGGCGGCTGACCTGGCGCCCGTGTTCGACGTGCCGGTGAACATCGCCGCGGTGCTGGGCAAGTCGCACATGTCGGTGGCGCAGCTGCTGAAGCTGGGCGCCGGGTCGGTGCTGGAGCTGGACCGCAAGGTCGGCGAGGCGATCGACATCTTCGTCAACAACCGGCTGGTCGCGCGCGGCGAGGTCGTCGTGGTCGACGACCGGCTGGGCGTGACCATGACGGAAATCATCAAGACCGAGGACGCGGGCGCCTGAGGGGCGACCGCAAGCGAGATTTAGGGAGGACGACCCATGCGGCTTCTGGTGGTCGGCAGACTGAGCGGACAGCTCGCCACGGCGGTGAAGATGGCCATGGCCCACGGGGCTAAGGTCCAGCACGTCGAACGCGGCGACCAGGCGACGGAACAGCTGCGCCGGGGGCAGGGCGCGGACCTGCTGATGGTCGACTATCGCGTCGACATCGCCGAGCTGATTTCCGCCAACGAGGCCGAACGCATCCACGTGCCGGTCGTGGCCTGCGGCGTCGACGCCGGACCCAGCGAGGCGGCGGCCGCGATCCGCGCGGGGGCCAAGGAGTTCATTCCCCTGCCGCCCGAGGCGGACCTGATCGCGGCGGTGCTGTCGGCGGTGTCGGACGACGAGCGCCCGCTGATCTCGGCCGATCCGGCGATGAAGGCGGTTATCCAGCTGGCCGATCAGGTGGCGCGGTCGGAGGCCAGCATCCTGATCACCGGCGAAAGCGGCGTCGGCAAGGAAGTGATGGCGCGCTATCTGCACCAGAAGTCCAAGCGCGCCGAGCGGCCCTTCATCAGCGTGAACTGCGCGGCCATTCCGGACAATCTGCTGGAATCCGAGCTGTTCGGGCACGAGAAGGGCGCCTTCACCGGCGCCGTGGCGCGCCGCATCGGCAAGTTCGAGGAGGCCGACGGCGGGACGCTGCTGCTGGACGAAATCTCGGAGATGGACGTGCGGCTGCAGGCCAAGCTGCTGCGCGCGATCCAGGAGCGGGTGATCGACCGCGTGGGAGGCGGCAAGCCGGTGCCGGTCAACATCCGCATCGTCGCCACATCGAACCGCGACCTGGCCAAGTCGGTGGCCGAAGGCACGTTCCGCGAAGACCTGCTGTACCGCCTGAACGTCGTGAACCTGAAGCTGCCGGCGCTGCGCGAGCGGCCGGCGGACGTGGTCGCCCTGGCCGACCACTTCGTGAAGAAGTACGCGGCGGCGAACGGCGTGCCGGTTCGCCCGATCTCGGCGGAGGCGCGCCGCGCCATCACCGGCCACCGCTGGACCGGCAACGTGCGCGAGCTGGAGAACGCCATGCACCGCGCGGTGCTGCTGGCGACGGGGGCGGAGATCGACGTCGACGCCATTCGCCTGCCGGACGGACAGCCGCTGACCGGCGGCGCGACCTATGACGCCGGGCCGGCGGGCCGCGCGGCCCAGACCGCCGACGCCGTCTCGCGCGCCCAGGTCGGCCAGACCGTGGCGCAGATGGAAAAGGCGCTGATCCTGGACACCCTGACGCACTGCCTGGGCAACCGCACGCACGCCGCCAACATCCTGGGCATCTCGATCCGCACGCTGCGCAACAAGCTGAACGAATACGCCGACGAGGGCACGGCCATCCCGGCGCCCCAGTCGGGCGTCGCCGCCGGCTACGCGGCCTGATCGTGCGGACCGGCGCGGACCGGCGCGGAGTGCTGACGGGGCTGGGCGCGCTCGGCCTGATCGGTTGCGCCCGGCCCGAAGAGCCGCAGGATCCGCCCCTGCCGAGCGTGCCCAAGATCGCCGTCGACTTCGCGCCGCTGGAGGCGCGGCACGGCGGCCGACTGGGTCTGGCGGCGTTCAGCGAGAAGGGCGCGGTCGAGTGGCGCGCGGACGAGCGGTTCGTCTATTGCTCCACCTTCAAGATGTACCTGGCCGCCGCGACGCTGCTGCGCGTGCAGGCGGGTGAGGAGCGGCTGGATCGCCGCATTCCGATCACCGCGGCCGACATGGTCAATCATGCGCCGGTGACGGAGCCGGCGATCGGCGGCTACCTGAGCGTCGATGAGCTGATGAAGGCCATCGTCGAGGTCAGCGACAATCCGGCGGCCAACCTGTTGCTGAAGGCGCTGGGAGGGCTGGAAGCGATGCAGGCCTTCTACCGCGCCCTCGGCGACCCGACGACGCGCGTGGACCGGTTCGAGCCGGAGATGAACCGGCTGGACGGGGACAAGGACACGATCCGGCCCGCGCAGTCGCGCGCGAACCTGCACCGGCTGTTCCTTGATCGAAACACGCCGCTGTCGGCGGAGTCCAAGAGCAAGCTGCTGGGCTGGATGTTCAGCTCGCCGACCGGCGCGGGGCGGATCAAGGCCGGCGTCCCCACCGGCTGGCGCGTGGCGCACAAGACCGGCACGGGCGGCTATGGCCCGACCAACGACATCGGCCTGCTTTATCCGCTCACGGGCGAGCCGGTGACGCTGGCGATCTATTACCACGGCGTGCGCGCCAGCTCCGACGCCCAGAACGAGGCCGTCATCGCCGACGCGACGCGCATGACGCTGGCCGCGATGGGCCACACCGCATGAGCGACGCGGTGCTGATGAAGGACGGCATGGCGCGGCCGACGGGGCGCGACGTCCGCGGCTGGGTCGCGCGCGGCGAAGTGCTGATGGCGATGGGCGTGATCGGCATCGTCATGCTGCTGATCCTGCCGGTGCCCAGCTTCCTGCTGGACCTGCTGCTGGCGATCTCGCTGGTGTCCAGCGTGCTGATCCTGATGACGGCGCTGCTGATGAAGCGGCCGCTGGACTTCGCCATCTTCCCGACGGTTCTGCTGGTCTCGACGCTGTTCCGTCTGGGCCTGAACCTGGCCTCGACGCGGCTGATCCTGAGCCACGGACACGAGGGCACGGCCAGCGCCGGTCAGGTGATCCAGGCGTTCGGCACGCTGATGATGAACGGCAATTTCGTCATCGGCATCATCATCTTCATCATCCTGCTGGTGGTGAATTTCGTCGTCATCACCAAGGGCTCGACCCGCATCGCCGAGGTGTCGGCGCGATTCACCCTGGACTCCATGCCGGGCAAGCAGATGGCGATCGACGCGGACCTGTCGTCCGGCCTGATCGACGAAGACACCGCCAAGCTGCGCCGCAAGGAACTGGAGCAGGAATCGACCTTCTTCGGGGCCATGGACGGCGCGTCCAAGTTCGTGCGCGGCGACGCCGTGGCGGGTCTGATCATCACCGCCATCAACGCCCTGGGCGGCGTCCTGATCGGGGTGATGCAGCACCAGATGGGCGCGGGCGACGCGGCCAACAGCTACGTCCTGCTGACGGTCGGCGACGGTCTGGTGACGCAGGTGCCGGCCCTGATCGTGTCGATCGCGGCGGGCTTCCTGGTGTCCAAGGCGGGCGTCGAAGGCTCTGCGGACAAGGCGCTGGTGCAGCAGCTGGCGACCAACCCGGTGTCTCTGGGCGTGGTGTCGGGCGCGGCGGGCCTGATCGGTCTGATCCCCGGCATGCCGCTGCTGCCGTTCGCGGCGCTGTCGATCGGGACGGGCTTCATGGCCTGGAAGCTGGGGCGCGAGCGGCTGAAGCCGCCGCCCGCGGTGGTCGATCCCGCGGCGGCAAAGCCGAAGGACGACGTTGAGGAGCCGATCTCGACCGCGCTGAACATCGACGAGGTGAAGATCGAGCTGGGCTATTCGCTGCTGTCGCTGATCAACGAGCTGGAGGGACGGCGCCTGACGGATCAGGTGCGCGCGCTGAGGCGGTCGCTGGCGCAGGAGTACGGCTTCGTGATGCCGGCGGTCCGCATCCTGGACAACATGCGGCTGGGTACCCAGGGCTATGCGATCCGCATCAAGGAGATGGAGGCGGGCGCGGGCGAGGTGCGGCTGGGTCAGCTGCTGGCCATGGACCCGGCGGGCCGCCAAGTCGAGCTGCCCGGCGAGCACACGCGCGAGCCGGCCTTCGGCCTGCCCGCGACGTGGATCGACGAGGCGTTGAAGGAAGAGGCGACCTTCCGCGGATACACCATCGTGGATCCGTCGACGGTGCTGACCACGCACCTGACGGAAATCCTGAAGGAGAACATGGCCGACCTCTTGTCCTATGCCGAGGTTCAGAAGCTGCTGAACGGGCTGGAGGGCGAGGAGAAGAAGCTGGTCGAGGAGCTGATACCGACGGTGGTGACGGTGACGACGCTGCAGCGCGTCCTGCAGTCGCTGCTGCGCGAGAAGGTGTCGATCCGCGATCTGGCGTCGGTCCTGGAGGGGCTGGCCGAGGCCGCGCCGCACACGTCGTCGGTGACGGGTCTGGTGGAGCATGTGCGAACGCGGCTGGCGCGTCAGCTGTGCTGGCAGCATCGGGGCGACGACGGCGCCCTGCCGATCGTGACCCTGTCGCCGGAGTGGGAGCAGGCCTTCGCCGAAAGTCTTGTCGGGCAGGGCGAGGACCGACAGCTGGCCATGGCGCCGTCGCGGCTTCAGGACTTCATCCGTGCGGTGCGCGACACCTTCGAGCGCGCGGCCATGGCGGGCGAGACGGCGGTGCTGCTGACCGGGCCGCAGATCCGGCCCTACGTCCGGTCGATCATCGAGCGCTTCCGCGGCCAGACGACGGTGATGAGCCAGAACGAGGTTCACCCCCGCGCGCGACTGAGGACGGTCGGCAGCGTCTAGTCGCCGGCGCCGTCGAGGATGGCGGCGAGACGACCGCCCACCTCCAGGCACTCGTCGCTCAACTGACCGTTCGCGGCGAAATATTCGAAGGCGTCGGGGCGTTGGGGCACACCGTTCCAAGAGGTCTTGCCGGACTGGTAGGCGCGCTCCCCGGCTTGTGCGTCCAGACTGGGTTGCACGCGGACGATGTCGGCCGAAAAGGCGTCGAACAGCTCGCCCAAGCCTTCGCCGACCTCCCGGAACCGGGCCAGGCCGGCGGCGTCGTCGGCCATCAGGATCTGGCCTGCGGCGTAGGCGCCCTCGAAATGACCGTGGCAGGTCTGGAAAGTTTCATACTCGGCCTGGCTGAGGGCCGGGTCCTGGACGAAGAGAAGCGCGGCGGCGGCGGCGACGGCGATCATGGCGAACCTCGGGACGACGGATCGCCCTTCTTCGCATGGACGCCGCCGCCGCGCATGCGCGGATCAGCGGACCTCGACCCAACCGCCCGCCGAAGCCTGGCGCGCGGTGGCGTTGAGGGGACGGGCGACCATGCCGGACTGGGTGATCCAGACCTCGTATTCGGCGCCGTCGGCCATCGGCATGTAGGCGCCGCCGCCGTAGAGGGTGTCGACCGCGTCGACCCAGCGCCTATATTTGCGCGCCATGTCCCAGGCGCTGAGCGACCAGGGCACGTCGACCTGGGGCGCGCCGCCCTTGATCTCGTGGACGCTGCGCACGGCGTTGCGCTCCTGCTCGACGGCCTGATAGCGACCGGACAGGCGGTCGAGCCGGTACTGAGTGTCGAGCCCCAGCACATTGGCCCACGGCTTCCACTTCAGAACCTGAGCCTCCAGCCGCCATTCGTCGCCGTGCATGGGATAGACGCCGACCACCGGCTGCGCGGCCTCGCCGGCGGCGGGCTGGGTCACGGTGGCCTCGAAATACTGTGGCCCGAGCTGTTTGGTGCGGATCGTGGCGACGGGCCGCTCGTACGTCAGGCGGGAGTAGGTCTGAACGTTCAGGGCCAGCAGCGCGGCGACGGCGGCCGCCGCAAGCAGCCCTCCCCCGCCGATCGCGCCCAGCCCGCCGGAGATGATGCGTCCGCGGAACAGCGAGCCCAGCCCGCTGAACAGAAAGATCACGCCCAGCACCGCCACCACGGCCGGGATCGCCCACCACCACCAGACCATGCCCGTCTCCCACGTTTCGCCGTTATGCCGATGCTAGGCCGTAACACGCGGACCTGACCATCGTTTCCCCCCGAAAGCGACTGGACTTCGCGCCTGCGCGCGTGAATGGTCCGCCGCCATGCGAGCAGCTTTGCCTTTCAGGCTGAACGACGTTCGACGCTTTCTGGCGACGCCCGGACTGGGTCGGCGGCTGACGCTGCTGCTCGTGCTGGCGTTCGCGCTGAAGCTGGCGGTGAACGTCACCGCCTTCGTGATGATCGAGCGGACGGCCGCGTCGGACGCCGAGGCGACGCGGTTTTCGGACATCCGGCGCGCGTCGCGCTCGCTGCTGATCGGCACGCTGACCGCGGAGACGGCGCAGCGCGGGTTCCTGTTGACGGGCGATCCGCTTTACGAAGCCGGCGCTCGAGATGGCTTGCGCCTGGCCGATCAGGCCATCGCCTTGCTGACGCAGGAGGAGGCGCGCGATCCCGAGCTGACGCCCCTGCTCGTCGAGGCCCGGAACACGGCAGTCGCCAAGGCGCGCGAAATCGGCGTGACGCTGGATCTGGCGTCCGCGGGGCGGCCCGCGGACGCGGTGCGGATCATGGAGACGGGGGAAGGCCAGGCGTTGACCGAGCGCCTGCGCGTCGCCGTGCAAGGCATCGACGATCTTGCGGGCTCGCGCCTGGAGACCGCCAATCGCGCCTCTTCCGACGGGCTGCGCACCGTCGGCCTGATGAACGGCATCTCCAGCGTGCTGATCATCTCGCTGGCCGTCGCCATCGGTTGGCTGATCCGCACCTACATCCGCGAGATGCGGGACAAGCAGATGGAGCTGGACCGGTTGAACGCCGGGCTGGAGGACCAGGTGCGCGACCGCACGCTGGCGCTGACGCGCGCCAACGAGGAGATCCAGCGCTTCGCCTACATCGTCAGCCACGACCTCCGCGCGCCGTTGGTCAACGTCATGGGCTACACCGCCGAGCTGGAGGCTGCGGGCAAGGCGCTGGCGCGCCAGGTGGGCGTGATCGAGGACAAGGCGCCCAAGCTGGTCGACGCCGAGGCGGTCGTCGCCGCGCGCGAGGACGTGCCGGAGGCCATCGGCTTCATCCGCGCCTCGACCGAGAAGATGGACCGCCTGATCAACGCCATCCTGCGACTGTCGCGCGACGGCCGCCGCGCGCTGCGGCCCGAGCGGCTGGACCTGACGGCCATGGCCGAGCAGATCGCCGCCAGCGTCAACCATCAGGTCGCGGAGCAGGGCGCCCGCATCGACGTCGGAAAGATTCCGGCGGTGGTGAGCGACCGGCTGACCATTGAGCAGCTGATCGGCAATCTGGTCGACAACGCCGTGAAATACCTGGATCCCGCGCGCCCCGGCGTGATCCGCGTCGAAGGTAAGGATCTGGGCGATCGGGTCGCAGTGCGCGTGATCGACAACGGTCGCGGCGTCGCCGAGCGCGATCTGGAGCGCATCTTCGAGCTGTTCCGTCGGGCCGGGAAACAGGACAGGCCGGGCGAAGGCCTCGGCCTGGCCTTCGTCCGCAACGGCGCGCGACGCCTGGGCGGCGACGTCGAAGTGACCAGCGTGGCCGGAGAAGGCTCGACCTTTTCGCTGATCTTGCCCAAAACCCTTGTCGTCAACGAGTCCGGAGATCCCGTATGAGCAGCCCCGTGAAGATCGTCATGGTCGAGGACGATCACGGCCATGCCCGGCTGATCGAGAAGAACATCCGGCGGGCCAACATCTCCAACGAGATCGCCCACTTCGACGACGGCGGGTCGGCGCTGGACTATCTGTTTTCCGAAGAGGTCAGCGCCAACGGGCCGCTGCTGATCCTGCTGGACCTGAACCTGCCCGACATGTCGGGGACGGACATCCTGGCCAGGGTGAAGGGCGACGAACGCCTGCGCCGCGCGCCGGTGGTGGTTCTGACCACGACCGACGACAAGGTCGAGATCCAGCGCTGCTACGACCTGGGCTGCAACGTCTACATCACCAAGCCGGTCGACTATGAGAGCTTCGCCGACGCGATCCGTCAGCTGGGTCTGTTCCTGTCGGTGATGCAGGCGCCGGACATCGAGTGATCCCGCTGAAGCGCCCCGTACGCCTGCTTTACGTCGACGACGACGCCGCCCTCTCGCGGCTGGTGCAGAAGGAGCTCGGCCGTCAGGGCTGGGAAGTCGTCTGCGTGCCGGACGGCGACGAAGGTCTGGCGCGGCTGTCCGAGGGCGGCTGGGACGCCTGCGCGCTGGATCACTACATGCCCGGACGCGACGGCATCGACGTGCTGCCCGAAATGATCGCCGTGCCCGAGGCGCCGCCGGTGGTCTACGTGACCGGGGCGCAGGAGGGCGCGCTGGCCGTCGCGGCGCTGCGGGCGGGTGCGGCGGACTATGTGATCAAGGACGTCTCGGCGGACTTCGTGCCCCTGCTGCGCAGCGCGATCGAGGACGCCATGTCCCGGCGGCGGCTGCAGCGCGAGCACGAGGAGGCGCAGGCCCAGATCGCGGTCGCGCGCGACCGGGCCGAGGCCATGCTGCGCGAGGTGAACCACCGGGTGGGGAACTCGCTGCAGCTGGTGTCCAGCTTCATCTCGCTGCAGGCGCGGCAGTTGAGCGACGACCAGGCGCGCGCGGCGCTGCGCGAGGCGCAGGCGCGGATCGAGGCGGTCGCGCACGTCCACCGCCGGCTGTACGCGTCGGGCGACATGTCGACCGTGGCCATGGACGAATACCTGATCGGGCTGGTCGAGGAACTGGCGACCTCGTTGGGGCCGGACGGGACGGGGCCCGAGCTGAAGCTGGAGGCCGAGCCGATCACCGTGTCCACCGACCAGGCGGTGTCGCTGGGCGTCATCGTGTCGGAACTGGTGACCAATGCGGCCAAGTACGCCTATGGCCCCGGCCAGACCGGCGAAATCCGCGTGCGGCTGGAACGCGCCGAGGGCAACCGGGCCCTGCTGACGGTCGAGGACGACGGACCCGGCATGGATCCGGCCGAGGTGAAGCCCAAGGGCACGGGGCTGGGGCGCAAGATCATCTCGGCCATGGCGGGCGGATTGAAGAGCGCCCTGGAGTTCGACCACGGTCACAAGGGCGTGCGCGCGCGGCTGGCCTTCGACCTGTGACGCCGGCGCTGCAGTTCGGCGATGACGACGCGGGCGTCGCGTTCCGCTTTCGCGCCGCGACGTTCGGCGTCGTCGAGCGGGACGGTTTGATCGCCTGCGTCCGGGTGGACCGGGGCGCGGCCAGCTATTTCGACCTGCCCGGCGGCGCGGTGGACGGCGAGGAGAGCGAGGCCGAGGCGCTGGTGCGCGAGTTCGTCGAGGAGACGGGGCTGACTGTGTCGCCGCTGGAACGGTTCGCCGAGGCGGGCCAACGGTTCCGCAAGTCGGACGGCACGCCGGTCAACAACGTCGGCGGCTTCTGGACCGTTGAACTGGTGGCCGAAGATCCCGCCGCGAAGGTCGAGCACGACCATGAGCTGGTCTGGTTGACGCCCGAGGAGGCGATCGCCGGGCTGCGGCATGACGCCCATGCGTGGGCCGTCGCCAAGTGGACGCGCCGCTGACGCCGGCAAGCGCGGCCATATGGAACAACGTCCTGGCCGGGCGCGCTTTTTCGGCACGACGCGGCCGCTGGGGCCGCGCCCCCTCAGGACAGGAGCACACCATGCCCGATCAAGACCGCATCGAAGGCGCCGCCAAGAACATCGGTGGTGAGGTCAAGGAAGCCGTCGGCAAGATGACCGGCGACGAGAAGCTGAAGGCCGAAGGCCGCATGGACCAGGTCGAAGGCAAGACCCAGAACGCCGTCGGCGGCATGAAGGACGCCGTGCGCGACACCAAGCACTGAGGCTCAGTCCCAGTCGAACAGTCTGTCGGCCAGGGCGGGATCGCCTGTGCCGATGACGCAGCGGGCGGACGACTCGGTCGTCCGCCCGTCGTCGTTCCGGGTCTGGCGCTGGGTGCAGGTGGCGCGCGGACGGCGCGCGTCGCGACGCCGAGCCTCTTCCTCACGCACGGCGCGGTCGATGCGGTCGAAACAGGCAGCCACGTCCTCGTCCGGCGGACGCACCCCGGGACGGCACTGATCGGCGGCGTAGCGGACCGGGTCGGACAGGGCCTCGGGCGGCAGGGGCTTGGGCGGCGCGGCAGGTGCGGGAGCGCCCATGGCTTCGTCGAACGCGTCCCAAACGTCGTCTCCCGCGTCGCGCGGTTCCATCGCTTCCAGGGACGCCAAAGGGCTGGGTCCGAACAGCGCTTCGTAGCTTCCGGGTTCGTTCGCCGGCGCGGGCGCAGGCGCGGAGCTGGAGGAGGGGGGCGGTTCGGCGACCGTCGCGGGGCGGCGGGGGGCAGTCGCGATCACCTCGCCGGGCGGCGGGTCCTGCAAGAACAGCGACAGGGCGATGAGCACGAACATGGCGGGCCTCCCGCCGAACGTCGTGCGCGCGATCTCGCGGAACGGCCACTGACGTGACCTGACGCGGTCAGCGCGAAAGGGACCGCATGGCCTTGTCGAGACCGTCCAGCGTCAGCGGCCACATGCGGTCGTCGACCAGTTCCCGGATCATGCCCACGGAGGCGGAATAGCTCCAGTAGCGCTCGGGCGACGGGTTCAGCCAGGCGACGCGGTCCCACTGTTGGGTCGCCCGCTTCAGCCAGACGGCGCCGGCTTCCTCGTTCCAGTGCTCGACCGAACCGCCGGGCATGGTGACCTCGTAGGGACTCATGGTGGCGTCGCCGACGAAGATGACGCGCCAGTCGGCGGGGTATTTGTTCAGCACCTCCCACGTCGGCGTCTTTTCCGAGTGGCGGCGGCGATTGTCCTTCCACACGCCCTCGTAGAGGCAGTTGTGGAAGTAGAAGAATTCCAGATGCTTGAACTCGGTGCGGGTGGCCGAGAACAGCTCCTCGCAGAGCTTGATGTGGCCGTCCATCGAGCCGCCGACGTCGAGGAACAGCAGGACCTTGATCGTGTTGCGCCGCTCGGGTCGCATGTGGATGTCCAGCCAGCCCTGGCGCGCCGTGCCGTCGATG
Source organism: Afipia felis (assembly GCA_943371835.1). Lineage (GTDB taxonomy): Bacteria > Pseudomonadota > Alphaproteobacteria > Caulobacterales > Caulobacteraceae > Brevundimonas. Next base: position 171,311 of record CALRWJ020000004.1, read on the forward strand.
GTGGCGTCCATGTCCAGCTCGTCCGGCGCGCCCTGGCGCGCGAAGCGGCGCAGGCGGCGCAGGGCGACCTTGATGTTGCGCGTGCCCAGTTCGACGGAGTCGTCCAGGTTGCGGTACTCGCGCTTCTCCCAGACCTTGACCGCGCGGCCGTGGCGACCCGGGCCGCCGATGCGCACGCCCTCGGGATTGTATCCGCCGTGGCCGAAGGGGCTGGTTCCGCCGGTGCCGATCCACTTGTTGCCGCCCTCGTGCCGGCCCTGCTGCTCTTCCATTCGCTTGCGCAGCGTGTCCATCAGGGCGTCGAAACCGCCCAGCGCCTCGATCTGGGCCTTCTCCTCGTCGGTCAGGTATTTCTGCGTGAGCAGCTTGAGCCAGTCCTCGGGGATTTCGGCGGGGGCCAGTTCGTCGGGTCCGACCGTCTCGACGCCGGCGAACACCTTGGCGAAGACCTGATCGAACCGGTCGTAGTGCTTCTCGTCCTTGACCAGCGCCGCGCGGGACAGGTGATAGAAGTCGTCGACCCGGCCGGACGCCACGCCGCGATCCATGGCCTGCATCAGATGCAGCCATTCCTTCATGGACACGGGCACCTTGGCGTCGCGCAGGGCGGTGAAGAAAGGGAGGAGCATGTCTCGGACACTATCACCGGGCCAAGCGGCGCCCAATCGGCCGGGTCAGTCCGGCGCGCGCACCACCAAAAGGCTGGCCAGGGTGCTGATGACGTCGGCGTCTTCGCGCGGGCCCGTCGCCCGGACCTTGACCATCCAGGGGCCGTGTTTCTGCACCGCCACGAAGGTGAACATTTCCCGCCCGGACACGACTATGTCGAATCCCGCCCACAGCGGCTCGCCCAGGTCGGACGAGGCGATCGAGAGGTTCCCCTGGTGAGGTTTGGCATCGGGCAGACGTCGAAGGATCGCGCCGACGGCCATCTTCATATCTTCCTCGGCCGAGGGCTGCTCCGGGTAGCGCGTGAAGTAGAGCGTGAACTCCAGAGCTCCTAGAAAGCTGGCGCAGGAGACGTCGTCGCCGCGGGGGAGGCCGGGGATGGGGTCGGCACGCAGGGAATCGACGCCCTGATCGCCGATCAGAAGGCAGCGCAGTCCGCTTTGCCTGTGCCGCACGGCAGGAATGTCTGTGACCGTGGCATTCTCGAACACGTCGGCGGCTTGCGCCGCCTCCACGATCCGGCTCGCCCGTTCGCCCGCCGCCGCGATCTGGGCGGCGGTCGGTGCGCCATCCGTGTCTTGGGCCGCGACGCCGGTGTGCAGTGTGAACGCGATGACTAAGGCGGCGGCGACGCGTCTGATCATCCGAGGGTCCTCTGATACACCTCGATCAAGCCACGCCCGCCCCGGCGCGACCATCCCGGCGCAGGATGAACTCGTCGTCCAGCCAGGCGCCGACGGGATACTGGTACTCGCCGGCCTTCTCGAAGCCGTGGGCCTCATACAGCTTCTGGGCCTTCAGGTTGCCGCTCCAGACGCCGATCCACAGCGGGCCGTCGCCGTTCGCCTCCATCCAGTCCAGCGCGCGGGTCAGCAGCGCGGTGCCCAGGCCGAGACCTTGGGCGGACCTGTCGACGTAGAGGCGGCGCAGTTCGGCGTGGGAGGGTTTGGCTTCGGGATGGGGCAGGCCGTTGGGACCGGCGTTGGCGAAGGCAAGCAGGTCGCCGTCGCGCTCGGCCACCCACCAGGCAGCGCCGGGTTCGGCCAGGGCGGTGCGCGTCGCTTCGACGCCGAAGGTCTTGTCCAGATGCGCGGCCAGATCGGCCTGGGGATAGGGGATGCCGAAGCCCGTCACGAAGGTGTCGATGAAGGTGCGACGCCCAAGGCGCGACAGGGCCTCGGCGTCTTCGGGGCGGGCGGAGCGGATCACGACGTCTGCGGCCATGGCGTGCCCTTAGCCGGATCACGCGGGACGCGACAGGGGCACGAGTCGGCGCCTATGGTGAACGGATGGCCGTGCCGATCTTCACCCACCCGGACATGATCCTGCACGCGACGGGCGCCGGGCATCCCGAGCGCTCCGCGCGTCTGACGGCGGTGCTGGACGCGCTGCGCGACGCGGGGCTGGACGTCGATCGGCGCGCGGCGACGGAGGCGGCGGTGGCCGATCTGGAGCGGGTGCACCCGGCGGACCACGTGCGGGCGATCCTGGAGGCGTCGCCCGTGGAAGGGATCCGCGCGCTGGACGCGGACACGGTGCTGTCGCCCGGCAGCGTGCGGGCGGCGCGGCTGGCGGCGGGAGCGGTCATAGACGCGGTCCGAGCCGTGGCGGCGGGCGACCTGACGCGGGCCTTCTGCGCCGTTCGCCCGCCGGGGCACCACGCCGAGCCGGACAAGGCGATGGGCTTCTGCCTGTTTTCCAGCGTCGCGGTGGCCGCGCGGGCGGCGCAGGCGGCGGGACTGGGGCGGGTGGCGATCGTCGATTTCGACGTCCACCATGGCAACGGCACCCAGGCGGCGGTGGAGGACGACGCGACGTTGTTCCTGGGCTCGATCCATCAGATGCCGCTGTATCCCGGCACGGGCGCGGCCTCGGAGACGGGCGTGGGCAACGTCGTCAACGTGCCGGTCGCGCCGCACGCCCCGCGAGAATCGTGGCGCGCGTCGTTTCAAGGCGGCCTGATCCCCCAACTCGAGGCGTTCGCGCCGGATCTGATCCTGATCTCGGCCGGATTCGACGCGCATCGGCGCGATCCGCTGGCGCACCAGAGCCTGGAGGCGGAGGATTTCGCCTGGGCCACGCGCGCCGTGGCGGAGGTGGCGCGGCGCGTCTGCGGCGGCAGGATTGTGTCGTCGCTCGAGGGCGGTTACGACCTTGAGGGACTGGGCCGGTCCGCCGTCGCCCACGTCCACGCCCTGGGGGAGGAATGAGGATGCGCGCCGACCGGTGCATGACCGGCCCCGTCGCCGTCCGCGAATCATGACCGTGCAGGAGCCGATCTCCCGTCCAGTCGCCGCGCCCGAGCCCGCCGTGCACGCGGCGCCGACGGGCGGCGTGGAGGCGCCGGGGTCGATCATCCTGACGCGTCACGGCGAACCCGCGCTGTCGCGCAAATGCCTGATCACCGCGCGCCAGTACGGCGACTGGTGGGCCAAATACGAGGTCGGCGGGCTGCTGGCGGGCCAGACGCCGCCGCCGGAGCTGATCGACGCCGCCGCGGGCGCGGGCGCCATCTACGCCTCGACCCGTCAACGCGCGCAGGAAACCGCCGCCGCCGTCTCGGCGGGGCGCGAGGTGATGTCGGACGCCCTGTTCATCGAGGCGCCGCTGCCGCCGCCGCGCTTGCCGGACTGGATCAGACTGTCGCCGCGCTGGTGGGGCGTGGTGTCGCGCATCTGGTGGCGGCTGTCGGACCGCCACCACCAGGAGGAGACCCACCGCGAGGCCAAGGTCCGCGCCGACGCGGCGGCGAAAAAGCTGATCGCGCGCGCCGAGGCGGGGCAGGACGTGCTGGTTCTGGCGCACGGCTATTTCAACCACATGGTCGGCAAGCGGCTGAAGGCCAACGGCTGGGCGCTGGTGCACGATCAGGGCTTCAAATACTGGAGCCAGCGTCGCTACGAGCGCCGCTGACCGTTGCCGGGCGCGCGCGCCGGCTCTAGGTTCCGCCGCGATGACCGACCAAGCCCCCGCCGACGCCGACCTGTCCTTCGAAGCCGCCCTGACGCGGCTGGAAGCGCTGGTTCAGCGTCTGGAGTCCGGACAGGCCCCGCTGGAGGAGGCGGTGACCCTGTATGAGGAGGGCGCGCGCCTGAAGGCCCTGTGCGAGGCGCGCCTGAAGGAGGCCCAGCTGCGGGTCGAGAAGGTGGTGCTGGGCGCGGACGGTCGGCCGACGGGAACGGCGCCGGCCGATTTCGGCCAGTGACGGCGCCGGCCGCGCAGATCGGCTTCGACGACTTCCTGAAGGTGGACGTGCGCATCGGCCGCGTGGTCGAGGCCGAACCGTTTCCGGAGGCGCGCAAGCCCGCCTTCAAGCTGAAGATCGACTTCGGGCCGGAGATCGGGGTCAAGAAATCCTCGGCCCAGATCACGCGCCACTATACGATCGAGCAGCTGCGGGGCCGACTGGTGGCGGCGGTGGTGAACTTTCCCCCGCGGCAGATCGGGCCGTTCATGTCCGAGGTGCTGACGCTGGGCTTTCCCGACGCGGACGGCGAGGTGGTGCTGGTGGGCGTGGACCGCGACGCCGTGGTCGGCGGGCGGCTGTTTTGACGGCGCTGGCGGCAAATTCGCCCGAGCAGGGCGTGATCGACCGCGTCGCCGAGGTGGCGGATCTGGTCACCGTGGCGCTGGATGAGCTGCTGCCGCGCGCCGACGGTCCCGAGTCCCGGCTGACCGAGGCGATGCGGTATGCGGCGTTGGGGCCGGGCAAGCGGTTGCGGCCCTTTTTCGCGCTGGAGGCGGCGCGGCTGTTCGATCTGGAAGAGCGGCCGGTGCTGCGCGCGGCCTGCGCGCTGGAGTGCGTACACGCTTATTCGCTGGTGCACGACGACCTGCCGTGCATGGACGACGACGATCTGAGGCGCGGCCGGCCGACGGTGCACCGCGCCTATGACGAAGCCACGGCGGTGCTGGCGGGCGACGCGCTGCAGACCGCCGCCTTCGACATTCTGCTGCACGAGGACACCCACGACGACGCGGCGGTGCGGTGCGAGCTGGCGGCGCGGCTGTCGCTGGCCAGTGGCGCGCGCGGCATGGCGGGCGGTCAGATGATCGACCTGATGGGCGTGCGCGACGACCTGGGCGGCGTGGCGCGCATGCAGCGGCTGAAGACCGGCGCCCTGTTCGCCTATGCGTTCGAGATACCGTTGATTCTGGCCGACGCCGGCGACGCGGCGCGGCACGCGCTGCTGAGTTTCGCGCACGACGTGGGGCTGGCCTATCAGATCGTCGACGACCTGCTGGACGCCGAGGGCGACGCCGAGACCCTGGGCAAGGCGGCGGGCGGCAAGGACGCGGTGCGCGGCAAGACCAATTTCGTCACCCTGCTGGGCGTCGAGCAGGCGCGCGGCCGGGTTTCGCATCTGGCCGATCAGGCGCGGGCGCACCTGGATCCGTTCGGGGCCGACGCCGACATCCTGAAGGCCAGCGTGGATCACGTCCTGTCGCGTCGGCGGTGACGCGAAGCCGCCCGCTCACCGATTCCTCAGACGATCCTCACTGGCGCTCGCGGCGCGAGACGTTCAAGAGAGAGGAAACCCGTTTCGCCCTCCTTGGGGCGCCGCCGCGATTGCCTTAGATGCCCGACACGCCCCTGCTCGATAAGGTCCACGTCCCCGCCGACATGCGGAGCTTCGACCTGCCTCAGCTGAAACAGCTGGCGGAAGAGGTGCGCACCGAAACGATCGACGCGGTGTCGACCACCGGCGGCCACCTGGGCGCGGGGCTGGGCGTGGTCGAGCTGACGGTCGCCCTGCACCACGTGTTCGAGACTCCCAAGGACATCCTGATCTGGGACGTCGGGCACCAGTGCTATCCGCACAAGATCCTGACGGGGCGGCGCGACCGGATACGCACCCTGCGCCAGGGCGGCGGTCTGTCGGGCTTCACCAAGCGCAGCGAGAGCGAATACGACCCGTTCGGCGCGGCGCACGCCTCGACCTCCATCTCGGCCGCGCTGGGCTTTGCCGCCGCGAGGGACCGCAAGGGCGAGGACAACCGCATCGTCGCGGTGATCGGCGACGGCTCGATGAGCGCGGGCATGGCCTATGAGGCGATGAACAACGCGGTCGAGGCGACGGGCGGCCAGCTGATGGTCGTGCTGAACGACAACGACATGTCGATCGCTCCGCCCGTGGGCGGCATGAGCGCCTATCTGGCCGGACTGGTCGCGGGCGGCACGTACCGGGGCATGCGCAAGCTGGGCAAGAAGGTTGTCGAACACCTGCCGCGCCCGTTCGTGAAGGCCGCCAAGAAGGCCGAGGAATACGCCCGCGGCATGGTCACCGGCGGCACCTTCTTCGAGGAACTGGGCTTCTATTACGTCGGCCCGATCGACGGGCACGACCTGGACAATCTGGTGCCGATCCTGCGCAACGCCCGCGCGATCAAGGACAAGCCCGTGCTGGTCCACGTCGTGACGCAGAAGGGCAAGGGCTACGCCCCCGCCGAAAGCAGCGCGGACAAGCTGCACGCGGTGGTGAAGTTCGACGTGGTGTCGGGCAAGCAGTCCAAGCCGGTTTCCAACGCGCCCAGCTACACCAAGGTCTTCGGGACCGAGCTGATCAAGCGGGCGCAGCTCGATCCGAAGATCGTGGCGGTGACGGCGGCCATGCCGTCGGGCACGGGGCTGGACCTGTTCGGACAGGCGTTTCCGGAGCGGACGTTCGACGTCGGCATCGCCGAACAGCACGCGGTCACCTTCTGCGCCGGCATGGCGGCGGACGGGCTGAAGCCGGTGTGCGCCATCTACTCCACCTTCCTGCAGCGCGGGTACGACCAGGTGGTGCATGACGTGGCGATCCAGTCGCTGCCGGTGCGCTTCGCCATGGATCGCGCGGGGCTGGTGGGCGCCGACGGCTCGACGCACGCGGGCAGTTTCGACGTCGGGTACATGGGCGCGCTGCCGGGCATGGTGCTGATGGCCGCGGCGGACGAGGCCGAGCTGGCCGCGATGATCGCCACGTCGCTGGAGATCGACGACCGGCCCAGCGCCTTCCGGTATCCGCGCGGCGACGGCGTGGGCGTGGAAATCCCCGAGCTGGCGGCGCCGCTGGAGATCGGCCGCGGGCGCATCGTGCGCGAGGGCACGGGCGTGGCGATCCTGAGCCTGGGCACGCGCCTGCAGGAATCGCTGAAGGCGGCCGACCTGCTGGCCCAGCGCGGCGTCTCGGCGACGGTGGCCGACGCGCGGTTCGCCAAGCCGCTGGACTTGGATCTGATCCTGCGGCTGGCGCGCGAGCACGAGGCCCTTGTCACGGTGGAGGAGGGCGCCATGGGCGGTTTCGGCGCCTTCGTGCTGCAGGCGCTGGCCGAGAAGGGCGCGCTGGACGCCGGCCTGAAGATCCGCACCCTGCACCTGCCCGACGTCTTCCAGGACCAGGACGCGCCGGCGAAGCAGTACGATCAGGCCGGGCTGAACGCCGAACAGATCGCGGTAGCCGCCATGACGGCGCTGGGTGTGACGAAAGGCGCGGCGCGCGCCTGATCCTTCAGCGCCTCCAAGCCTTGCCGCAGGCCCACGTCGGCCCCAGTTAGAAGGGGTCCACAAACCGGAGACGTTCGTCCCGACGCCGCAGGAGCGCCGATGCCGCATGCCGACACCCTGATCTCAACTCTGGTCGGGGGCTTCGTGCTGGCCTTCGTCTTCGGCATGCTGGCGAACCGGCTGAAGCTGTCGCCGCTGGTGGGCTATCTGCTGGCGGGCGTGGCTGTCGGACCGTTCACGCCGGGCTTCGTCGCGGACACGTCGCTGGCGCCGCAGCTGGCGGAGATCGGCGTCATCCTGCTGATGTTCGGGGTCGGCCTGCATTTCTCGCCCAAGGACCTGATGCAGGTGCGCAAGGTCGCCGTGCCCGGCGCCCTGGTTCAGATCGCGGCGGCGACGGCCATGGGCTGGGGCCTGGGCCGGTTCGTGCTGGGGCTGGGCGACGTCGAGGCGGCGCTGATGGGCTTCGCCCTGTCGGTGGCGTCGACCGTCGTGCTGATGCGGGCGCTGGAAGAGCGGAAGCAGAACAAGGGCGAGATCGGCCGCGTCGCCGTGGGCTGGCTGATCGTCGAGGACCTGGTGATCGTCATCGCCCTGGTGCTGCTGCCCATGCTGCTGGCTCCCGCGGGGGAGGGCAGCAGCGCAGCGGACGTGGCGATGGGCGTGGGGTGGACGCTGCTCAAGGTCGCCCTGTTCGTCGGCTTCATGCTGGTGGTCGGCGGGCGCGTGCTGCCTTGGGTGCTGGTGCGGATCGCGCACACCAAGTCGCGCGAGCTGTTCACCCTGGGCGTTCTGGCCATCGCCCTGGGCATCGCCTGGATCGCCTATGCGCTGTTCCACTCCTTCGCCCTGGGGGCCTTCCTGGCCGGGCTGGTGCTGAACAGTTCGCCGCTGGGGCACAATGCGGCGGAGCGGTCGCTGCCGCTGCGCGACGCGTTCGCCGTGCTGTTCTTCGTGTCGGTGGGCATGCTGTTCGATCCGATGATCCTGGTCGAGCAGCCGGTCGCGGTGCTGATCGCGCTGGGCATCGTGCTGGCCGGCAAGACGCTGGCGGCGCTGGCGATCACGACGGCGTTCAAGATGGATCGGGCGACCAGTCTGACGGTCGGCGCGTCCCTGGCGCAGATCGGAGAGTTCAGCTTCATCCTGGCGGCGCTGGGCGTGTCGTTGGGCGCGATGAGCCAGACGACGCACGACCTGATCCTGGCGGCGGCTCTGCTGTCGATCTCGCTGAATCCGTTCGTGTTCAAGCTGATCGACCGGATGGGGGCGAAACCGACGACGCCCCCGGCCAAGGCCGAGGGCGTCGCGGTGCGGGACCTGATCTAGTCCGTCACAGCACGCCGATCATGCTCGCCACCAGCGGGTGGCGGACGATGTCGCGCTCGGCCAGCTTGACCACGCCGATGTCGGGCACCTGGGTCAGGCGCTCGGCGATGTCGGCCAGCCCGGACACTCCGGGCAACAGGTCGGACTGTTGCGGATCGCCCGTGACCACCATGGTCGAGTGCCAGCCCAAGCGCGTCAGCAGCATCTTCAGCTGCACGTAGGTGCAGTTCTGGGCCTCGTCGACGACGATGAAGGCGTTGTTGAGCGTGCGGCCGCGCATGTAGCCGATGGGGGCGATCTCGATCAGCCCCTCGGCCATCAGCGCCTTGACCCGCTTCATCGACAACCGGTCGGACAGGGCGTCGTAGAGCGGGCGCAGATAGGGGGCCAGCTTGTCCTCCATGTCGCCGGGCAAGAAGCCGATGGATTCCCCGGCCTCGACCGCAGGACGGCTGAGGACGATGCGGGCGACGCGGCCCGCCTCCAGCGCTTCGACGGCCTTGGCGACGGCCAGATAGGTCTTGCCGGTGCCGGCCGGACCCAGCGCCAGAACCAGGTTGTGATGATCGATCAGGGTCATCAGCTCGGCCTGGCCGTCCGACTTGGGCTTCAGCGTCTTGAGATAACCCTGGTCCCGCTCGTCGTTCGACGGATGCGGCGACCAGCCGCGATGCGGTTCGCCGGCGTGGCGCGGCAGGCGCCGCACCTTGGCGTCCTCGATGAACTGGGCGCCGTCCAGAACCCCGAATTCACGGGACATCTCGCGGGTCTGGCGCTTCAGGGCCGAACGCTTGGTCATGGTCGTCTCCAGGCGGGCATGAAAAAAGGCGACGCCGGAAAGGCGCCGCCTCGTACGGGAGCGGGGAGGAAGGATGCGGAAACGACGTGTCCGCCCGGGTCGTCGGAGGCTTCATGCTCCAGCGGAAGAACCCGCCGACCGGAACGCATCACGTGCGTTCTCCTTGAGCTGACCGGACCGGGCTTGATCCGGCTTCGGATCCGGGGCGGAAATGCCCGCCTCGAATCGCATTCGCAGATTGATGCTAACGTGGTTTACGAACGCTTAAAGAGCGGATTTCGTTCAGATTTGGAGGGGTTCGGATGAATGTTCACGCGCTCGGAGACAAGTCTCCGCGCCTGCCGGCGGACGGTGAATACTGGGTCGCTCCGACGGCGACGCTGGTAGGAGACGTGATTCTGAAGCCGGGCGCCAGCGTGTGGTTCGGCGCGGTGCTGCGTGGCGACAACGAGCCGATCATCGTGGGCGAGGACACCAACATCCAGGAGAACTCCGTCCTGCACACCGACATGGGCGAGCCGCTGACGCTGGGACGCGGCGTGACGGTGGGGCACATGGCGATGCTGCACGGCTGCACGGTCGGGGACTTCAGTCTGATCGGGATCGGGGCGGTGGTCCTGGGGCGTGCGAAGATCGGGAAGCACTGCCTGGTCGGCGCGGGCGCGCTGATCACCGAGGGGAAGGAGTTTCCGGACGGGTCGCTGATCGTCGGCAGCCCCGCGCGGGTGGTGCGTCAGCTGGAACCGGGGCAGATCGAGGCGCTGAAAGCCTCGGCCGAGCACTATGTGCAGAACTGGAAGCGGTTCGCGCGGGACCTGCGCGCGGCCTGAGGTTCAGGCGATGCTGCGACCGTCGAGCGCCGCCAGCGACAGGCGCGGTCGCGCGGGCTCGCCGACGGCCACGACGGCCTGGGCCGTCAGACGGTGCGAGACGTCGTCGCGCGGCAGGGCGCCGGGCGGGGCGTAGAGGCCGAGAATCAGCTCGCGGCCGCCGCCGTCGCCGCGGAAGGGAACCATCGCCACCTCCAGCGCGCCTCGCGCGGCCGTCGCCGCGACGACGATCGGGCGGGCCTCGCGCACCGTCTGACGCATCGCCGAGGTGATCAGCGCGCGCGATTCGGTGCGCCACAGCGTCAGAAGGCGCGCGCCGGTCAGGGGCGAGGCGTGGAACGCCTCCAGCGCGTCGCCCGCCAGCCGGATCGCCGCGTCGTCGCCGAGGCGTTCGGCCAGGAACACGCGCGTCAGCTTCGCCCCGACGGCGTCTGGACGCAGCGCCGCGCGCTCGGGCAGGCCGCCGCGCGCCCCCTGGGCCCGGCTGAGGCCGGTCCAGAGGTCGATCAGGGCGCGCGTGTCGGAATGGAACATCATCGGCGTCTCCGCGCGACGCGGCGCAAGACCGGGGCCGATCGCAACGGAATCGAAAGGCCCGCCGTGCTCCCCTGCGGCGGAAGACGGCCCGGTTCTTGCTGGGAAATCCGTCGATTGAACCTTCGGAGGCGACCTCATGCGGTTGCACGCGCTCACCTGGCTGCCCGCGGCGGTGACTTTGGTCGCCGTGGCGGCCTTTTCGGACAAGGCCGCGGCTCAGTGCGGATCGGGGTGCCAGCCCCCGCCGCCGCCGTGCTGCTCGCCCCCGCCGCCGCCCCCTCCGCCTCCGCCGCCCCCCGGGCCGTGCTGCGAGCAGCCCCCGCCCCCGCCGTGCTGCGGCGGCGGTGGAAACCTGAACGTCAACGTCAACGTCAATGCGAACGCCAACGCGTCGGCCAGCGCCTCTGCGCGCGGCGGCGCCACGGTGATCGTGGCCGGCGGCGGCGGGACCTACGTCAACGTCGAGCAGCCCTATCCGACGACCATCCAGGGTCTGCAGGTCGGCGGCGGCATGGTGCGCGAGACGATTCGCGTGCCGTTCGAGTCACGTCGCCGCGTGGAGAAGCGCGTCGTCATCCGCGCCGTCTGCATGGACGACCGGGGCGTGCCGCATCCGGCGTCGCAGGTGCGGCCCGACCGCGACGTCTGGGCCGACTATGACGGCGAGCTGTTCCGCTGCCTGGCCGGCACCTACATGCAAGTGATCATCGCCGACTGGCAGGGCGACGAACGTTTCGATCACGGCGAGACCACCACGTGCCGCAAGGGCGACAGCCTGTGGCACACGCCGGGCGGCACCGTGGAGTGCAAGCCGCAGAAGCCGGAGCGCGACTGCAACGAGCGCTCGCTGCTGCGCCGTTACGGCGTCGGCGTGAAGGTTCTGACCATGTGGTA
>CALRWJ020000005.1:0-171705 GCA_943371835.1 Afipia felis
GAAGCCCGGCGGGGTGGAGGGGGATCGACCCCGGCCTGGGTCTTTGCCGTCGTCCCCGCCCCATTCCCGCCCTTGCATCGCGGGGCCGTCGGCCCTTTAAGCGCGGCCACGCCTCCCCGCGTTCGACCAAGGATATGTCCATGACCGCCAAGACCGCCCCGAAGAAAGTGGTGCTCGCCTATTCCGGCGGGCTGGACACCTCGATCATCCTGAAGTGGCTGCAGACCGAATACGGGGCGGAGGTCGTGACTTTCACCGCCGACCTGGGCCAGGGCGAGGAGCTGGGGCCGGCGCGCGAGAAGGCGCTGAAGCTGGGCATCAAGCCCGAGAACATCTTCGTCGACGACCTGCGCGAGGAATTCGTGCGGGATTTCGTCTTCCCCATGTTCCGCGCCAACGCGGTCTATGAGGGCCAGTATCTGCTGGGCACCTCCATCGCCCGGCCGCTGATCTCCAAGCGCCAGATCGAAATCGCGCGCCAGGTCGGCGCCGACGCCGTCTGTCACGGCGCGACCGGCAAGGGCAACGATCAGGTCCGGTTCGAGCTGGGCTACTATGCGCTGGAGCCCGACATCCGCGTCATCGCCCCCTGGCGCGAGTGGGAGTTCAAGTCGCGCGAGGCCCTGCTGGACTTCGCCGAGAAACACCAGATTCCGATCGCCAAGGACAAGCGCGGCGAGGCGCCGTTCAGCGTCGACGCCAACCTTCTCCACTCGTCCTCCGAGGGCAAGGTGCTGGAAGACCCGGCGGTCGAGGCGCCCGAGTTCGTGCACCAGCGCACCATCTCGCCGGAAGACGCGCCGGACCAGGCCACCGTCATCACCATCGGCTTCGACAAGGGCGACGCCGTCTCGATCGACGGCGAGGCGATGTCGCCCGCGACCCTGCTGACCGCGCTGAACCAGTACGGCCACGACAACGGGATCGGCCGCCTGGACCTGGTCGAGAACCGCTTCGTCGGCATGAAGTCGCGCGGGGTCTACGAGACGCCGGGCGGGACCATCCTGCTGGCCGCCCACCGCGGCATCGAAAGCATCACGCTGGACCGCGGCGCCATGCACCTGAAGGACGAGCTGGCGGTCAAGTACGCCCACCTGGTCTACAACGGCTTCTGGTTCTCGCCCGAGCGCGAGATGCTGCAGGCGGCCATCGACCATTCGCAAGCGCGGGTGAACGGCACGGTCCGGGTCAAGCTCTACAAGGGCAACGTCACCGTGATCGGCCGCGAGAGCAAGGACAGCCTCTATGACCAGGACCTGGTCACCTTCGAGGAAGGCGTCCAGGCCTACGACCACCACGACGCCGAGGGCTTCATCAAGCTGAATGCCCTGCGCCTGCGCGTGCTGGGCAAGCGCGAGCGGCGCTGAGGACATGACGGGACGGTAACATCCTGTCCTCGATTTCACTTGAGGCGGGGCGGGGTCGGGCGCATCCCTTGCGTCATCGCCCCTCCCTCTCGAGAGATTTCGCCGTGACCAAGAAGTTCGCCCTCGCCGCCGCCGTCGCCGCCGGCCTGACCTTCGCCGCCGCCCTGCCGGCCGCCGCCGCTCCCGCGCTGATCGCCGTCGCCCAGGACCCGATCACCGAGGCCGACGTCGAAGCCAAGGCCGAAATTTTCGGCGCCTCGATGGAAGCGCTGGGCGAGCAGGTCGGCGCCATCCGCGCCGACGCCTCGCTGTCGGACGCCGAAAAGAACGCCCGCATCGACGCCGCCATCGCCGCCAAGCAGCCCGAAATCGACGCCTTCGCGGCCCTGGTGACCAGCTTCATCGACCAGCAGGTCGACGCCGGCAACATTCCCGCCGACCAGGCCGACGGCATCAAGTCCATGGTCGCCGCGCAGTTCGCCCAGATCCCCCAGGCCATGAAGTCCGGCGACTTCTCCGGCATGGGCATGGGCGGCTGAACCTCGCCTCGAACCGGAGACTGACCCCATGATCCGCGCCCTCTCGCTCGCCGCCGCCCTGGCCCTCCTGCCGCTGGCCGCCGCCTCCGCCCAGGAAGCCCCCGCCGATCCGGAGGCCGCCATCGAGGCCGCCGCCGAGGTCTTCGAGGCCCGGATGGAGGAGTTCGGCGAGCGCGCCGAGGCCATCGCCGACGACGAAAGCCTGTCGGAAGACGAGCGCGAGGCCCGGATCATGGCCCTCTGGGCCGAGTACGAGCCCTTCCTGGGCGACTTCACCGGCGTGGTCTCGGCCAACGCCGACCTGATCGCCGCACAGGCCCTGGCCGACATCGACGTCGACGCCCTGGTCGCCGACGCGCTCGCCGACGTCGACGTGGACGCCCTGGCGATGGCGCAGGGTTTCGCGTCGAACGGCGCCTGGGCCTCGAACGACCCGGAGCACATGGCCACCTACGGCCTGATGGCCGACTACGCCCTCGGTCAGGCCGAGGACGGTCTGGACGAACTCGACGCCTCGCTGGCCGAGATGGAGGTCGAACTGGCCGCCGTCCGCGCCGACGTCGCCGCGACCCAGGCCGAGGCCGACGCCGCCGCCCACGCCGGACACGACTGACGACGGACGCTTGCGTCGGCCGCGCCGGGGGGCCAGACCCTCGGGCGTGACCGACGCCGCTCCTCACCCTCCCCACGTCCTGATCGTCGGCGCCGGCCCGTCGGGCCTGTTCGCCGCCGAGCGCCTGTCCGCCGCCGGCCTGCGCGTCACCGTCGCCGACCGCATGCCGTCGCCCGCCCGCAAATTCCTGATGGCGGGACGCGGCGGACTGAATCTGACGCACTCCGAGCCCATCGACGCCTTTCGCGCCCGCTACGCCGGGGCCGCGCCCCGCGTCTCCGCCTGGCTGGACCGACTCCCGCCCGCCGATCTGACCGCCTGGGCCGAGGGCCTGGGCCAGCCCACCTTCGTCGGTTCCAGCGGCCGCGTCTTCCCCCGCGCCATGAAGGCCTCGCCCCTGCTGCGGGCCTGGCTGGCGCGCCTGGCCAAGCAGGGGGTCACGCTGAACCCTCGCTGGACGTGGACGGGCTGGTCCGACGGCGCCGCGACCTTCGACGCGCCTGAGGGTCCGCGGCGCATCTTCGCCGACGCGACCATCCTGGCGATGGGCGGCGCCTCCTGGCCGCGTCTTGGCTCCGACGGCGGTTGGCGCGACCTTCTGGCGGCCGAGGGCGTCGAGGTCGCCGCGTTCCGCCCGGCCAACATGGGCGTCGACGTTTCGTGGTCGCCGGTCTTCGCCGACCGTTTCGCGGGGCAGCCGTTGAAGAAGGTGGGGATGACCCACGCCGGCCGCACGGTTCGGGGCGAGGCCATGGTCGCGCGCTATGGTCTCGAAGGCGGCGTCGTCTACGCCCTGTCGTCCGACCTCCGCGCGTCGCTGGACCATGACGGGTCCACCACGTTGACGCTGGACCTGCGGCCCGACCTGACGGTGGAAGCCCTGGCGGCGCGGCTGGAAAAGGCGCGCGGCAAGGACAGCGTCTCGAATTGGCTGCGCAAGGCCGCGGGCCTGTCGCCCGTCGCCGTCGGCCTGCTGCGTGAAATCCCGGGCGACGTGCCGACGGGCGCCGACAAGCTGGCGCGCCGCATCAAGGCCGTCCGCCTGACCGTCACCGGCACGCAGGGCCTGGACCGCGCCATCTCCTCGGCGGGCGGGGTCCGGCTGGATCAGGTCGACGACGCCCTGATGCTGACCGCCCTGCCCGGCGTCTTCGTCGCCGGTGAGATGTTGGACTGGGAGGCGCCGACCGGCGGCTATCTGCTGCAGGCCTGCTTCGCCTCGGGCGCGGTCGCGGCCGACGGCGTCTTGGCCCGGCTGAAGCGTGATAGGAGCGCGGCATGACCGAGATCCACGGAACCTGCCCCGACCGTTTCGCCGCGGTGAAGGACGCCTTCACCGCAAACTTTTCCGACGCGCCCGAGGGCCTGAACGAACAGGCCGCCCGCTTCAGCATGGTGCAGGACGGCGAGGTGATCGTCGACCTGTGGGGCGGCTGGGCCGACGCGTCGAAGACGACGCCCTTCGGCGAGACGACGCTGACGCCGGTCTTTTCGACCGGCAAGGCGGTGATGGCGATCCTGATCGCCACCTGCGTCGAGCGCGGCCTGCTGGACTACGAGCGTCCCGTGTCGGTCTACTGGCCCGAATTCGGCCAGGCCGGGAAACAGGACCTGACCGTCGCCCAGCTGATGAGCCATCAGTCGGGCCTGCCGGGCTTCGACGAACAGGTCGATCCGTCGATCTGGTTCGACCGCCAGGCGGTGCTGGACCGGCTGTGCGCCCAGGCGCCGATGTGGCCGCCCGGCACGGCCAGCGGCTATCACCCCATCACCATCGGCTATCTGGCCGGCGAGCTGTTCCGTCGCGTCGACGGCCGCACCATGGGCACGGCCCTGCGCCAGGACTTTCCCGGCCTCGACCTGTGGATCGGCCTGCCCGAGACCGAGCACGCCCGCGTCGCCCAGATGCGCAAGCCCGCCGCGGCCCCCGATCTGGGCACGATCGACGCGGTCAAGCGCGCCGCCTTCCTGGACAAGGGCTCGGCCCCAGGCGGGCGCGGCTCGGCGGAGTGGCGCCTGGCCGAAATCCCATCCGCCAACATGCACGCCCGCGCCGACGATCTGGCACGGATCGTGAATCTGGTCGCGACCGGTCGCGTCGGAGGCGACGAGCGGCTGTCGCCGGCCACGCTGGAGGCCCTGCGACGCGTCCGCATTTCCGGCCCCGACCGCGTTCTGCCGTTCGACCTGGACTGGGCCGCCGGCCTGATGCGCAACGGCACGAGCGGCATGTTCGGGCCGGAGCCGGAAGTGCTGGGCCACTGTGGCTGGGGCGGCAGTTGCGCCTTCGCCGACCCGACGCGGGGCCTGTCCGGGGCCTATGCGATGACGCGCCAGTCGCCGCATCTGGTCGCGGATCCGCGCGCCGTGCGCCTGATCGAGGCGCTGTACGCCGCGCTCTAGGGTCGGGCGCGGTCCTCCGCCGGATCATCCAGCAGACCCGGCTCAGGCGCCACGGCGGCCTCCGGCGCCGCGCCCCGCTTGCGGGTCAGGGCGCCGACGGCGAACACGATCGCGCCGGCCCAGATGAAGCCGAAGCTGACCAGACGCAACGCGCCCAGCGGCTCGCCCTGCAGCGTGCCGATGACGAAGACGATGGTGGGCGCCAGGAACTGCAGGAAGCCCATGCTGGAATAGGGCATCCGTCGCGCGGCCCAGGCGAACATGGCCATGGGCACGACCGTCGACGGCCCCGCCGCCAGCAGCCACAGCGTCGCCGGCGCGCTCTGGCCGAAATGCCCCGTCCCCTGCACCGCCAGCCAGATGACCCAGGCCAGACCCGGCACGGCCAGGATCAGGCATTCGACGAACAGCCCGGGCCCGGCGTCGACGCTGATCTTCTTGCGGATGATGCCGTAGGCGCAGAACGAAAAGCCCAGAAGCAGCGACACCCACGGCAGGTGGCCCAGCGCCGCCGCCTGCAAGGCCACGCCCACCGCCGCCAGACCGATGGCGACCAGGCCCGCCCGGCTCAGCCGCTCGCGGAACAGCCAGGCCCCGGCAGCCATGTTCAGCAGCGGATTCAGGTAATAGCCCAGGCTGGCGTCCAGCGTGCGCCCGCCGTTCACCGCCATGACGTAGACGGTCCAGTTGACCGCGATCAGCAGGGTCGAGACGACCAGCCAGCCCAGCGTGCGCCGGTCGCGCAGGGCCGACGCAACCTGCCCCCACTGACCCAGCGCCATCACCAGCACGGCGGCAAGCAGCACCGACCAGACCATGCGGTGTGCCATGATCTCCCACGCGTCGGCGCCGACGCCGGCCATGCCCTGGAACACCAGCGGGATGAACCCCCAGATGGCGTAGCAGCCGATCCCCGCGATCAGGGCGGCGCGCGCTTCGGACGGCCGGGTCACCTCAGACCGTGATCGAGCGATAGCCGCTCTTGGGCGTGATGACGCCCTGCTCGTCCAGCAGCTGGGCGATCTGCACGGCGTTCAGCGCCGCGCCCTTGCGCAGGTTGTCCGACACTACCCACAGCTGCAGGCCGTGCTTGACCGAGTGGTCCTTGCGGATGCGGCTGACGTAGACGGCGAACTCGCCCGCCGCATCCACCGGCGTGACGAAGCCGTCGGCCTCCTGCTTGTCCACCACCAGCACGCCCGGCGCGTCGCGCAGCAGGGCGCGCGCCTCGTCCGGCTCGATGGGGCGGTCGAACTCCAGCGTCACGGCTTCGGAGTGCCCCACGAAGACCGGCACCCGCACGCAGGTGACCGTCAGGCGGATGTCGGGGTCCATGATCTTGTGGACCTCGTTCCACATCTTGGCCTCCTCGTCGGTGTAGCCGTCGTCGCGGAACGATCCGATCATTGGCAGCACGTTGAAGGCGATCTGCTTGGCGAACACCTTGGGCGTGGCGTCGCCCAGGCCGTAGATGGCCTTGGTCTGGTTCCACAGCTCGTCCATGCCCTCCTTCCCGGCGCCCGACACCGACTGATAGGTCGACACCACCGCGCGGGTGATCTTCGCCGCGTCGTGCAGCGGCTTCAGCGCGACGACCAGCTGGGCGGTCGAGCAATTGGGGTTGGCGACGATGTTCTTGGTCCTGGCCAGCTTGGCCGCGTCGGGGTTCACCTCCGGCACGATCAGCGGCACGTCCGGGTCGGCGCGGAAGGCCGAGGAGTTGTCGATGACGATCGGCCCCAGCTTGCCGATCTTCTCCGACCAGGCGCGCGACACGTCGCCCCCGGCGCTCATCAGCACCAGATCGACCTTGGAGAAGTCGAACTGCTCGATGTCCTCGCATTTCACGGTGCGGTCGCCGAACGCGACCTCCACGCCCTTGGACTTGCGCGACGCGACGGCATGCAGCTCGGCCACGGGGAAGTTCAGTTCGTCCAGGATCGTCAGCATCTCGCGGCCGACGGCCCCGGTGGCGCCCACGACGGCGACGGAATAGGCCATGAGTGTGTGTCCTTCGGACGCCCTGACGCTCGCGACGCGGTCGTTCGCTGCTTGAGGGCGGGTGTTCGGAGAGTCTCCGGCAGATAGTCCTTCGCGCCGGGGAAGCAATCGCTTTTCCTGATCTCCGCGCGCCGCTAAGCCCGAGTTCATGGGATCCCGCATTCGCGCCGCTTATGACAGACGCCTGAAGGAGGGTCGGCTGACCGCCGATCCCGGTCAGGACGCGGCGATCGCCGAGCTGGCCCGGCTGGAGAAGGACCTGAAGCGCCGCGGCCTGTTCGGCGGGCGGCCGGAGGTGCGCGGCGTCTATCTGCACGGCCCGCCCGGGCGCGGGAAGTCCATGCTGATGGACCTGTTCCACGCCTGCGCGCCGGAGCCCAAGCTGCGCCGCCACTTCCACGTCTTCATGGCCGAGGTGCACGGCCTGATCCGCGAATGGCGAGAAGGCGACCGCAAGGCGCGTCTGGCGCGCTTCGGCCAGTGGAAGGGCGACGATCCCCTGGCGCCCATCGCGGCGCTGCTGTCGGAACGCGCGCGGCTGCTGTGCTTCGACGAGCTTGAGGTCATCGACATCGCCGACGCCCTGATCCTGGGCCGGCTGTTCCAGGCCCTGTTCGACCGCGGCACCGTGCTGGCGGTGACCTCAAACCGCGCGCCGGACCGGCTGTATCTCAACGGCGTCAACCGCGAGCTCTTCCTGCCCTTCGTGGACCTGCTGCGCGACCGCTGCGTCGTCGTCGAGGTGGCGGGCGCGCGGGACTGGCGCGTCGATCGTCTGGCGCGGGCCAAGACCTGGTTCGACCCCGCCCGTCGCGGGGAGTTCGAGGCGCTGTGGTCGGAGCTGGAGGGCGAGGCGGACGAGGCCCCCTGCGTCTTCAAGGTCGCCGGCCGCGACGTGCGGATCGAGCGCACCGTGGGCGGCGTGGCGCGCTTCGACTTCGCGGAGATGCTGACGCGACCCCTGGGACCCCAGGACTGGCTGGCCCTGGCCGAGCGGTTCCACACCGTCTTCGTCGACCGCGTGCCCATCTTGAACGAGGCCCGGCACATGGAGGCGCGCCGCTTCGTCACCCTGATCGACGCCCTGTACGAAGCCGGCGCGCGGCTGGTCGTCCTGGCCGACGCCGAGCCGGGGCGCCTGTATGAAAGAGGGAGGGGCGCCTTCGAGTTCGAACGCACCGCGTCGCGCCTGAACGAAATGACCTCTCCGGCCTGGCTTTCCAGGTCGCCGTCGGCGCGTCAGGATGGCGCCGTCCCCTCCGGAGTGTCCCGATGATCCGCCTGTCCGCCCTTTTCGCCGCCGCGCTTCTGGCCGTCGCCCTGCCGTCCGCCGCGAGCGCCCAGGACGCGCCCGCGCCCGCCGCCGCGCCCTTCGTCGGCCTGACCCCCGACGCCGTGCGCCAGTGGCTGGTCGCCGCGGGAGCCACCGCGGGCCCGGTCACGCGCGACGAGAGCGACGTCTTCTTCCGCGTCGAGGACGGCGGCACGGTCTGGTTCGTCTTCTTCTACGACTGCGAGGCCGACGGTCGCTGCGGCGACATGCAGTTCAACACCGTCTTCGACGGGAAGGACGTGTTGCCCGAGGTCGTCGCCGCCTGGAACCGCGAACGCCGCTTCCTCAAGGCGTTCCAGACCGACGCGGCGGGCCAGCCGCTCATCTTCGTCCAGTACGACGTCCTGTTCATCAGCGGTCAGCGCGTCGACCAGCTGGCCGACGCGGCGGTGATCTGGCTGGAAGGGCTCGACCTGTTCGTGCGGCATCTCCAGGCCGCCGCGGCGCCGCCGGCCGCCTGACCTTGCGTTCCGGTTTTGTTCATGGTTTGGTGATCGGGAACGGAGGGGTTTCGCCATGATCGGCTACGTCACGCTGGGCACCAACGACCTTGAACGCGGGGCGCGTTTCTACGACGCCCTCGCCGCCGAGCTTGGCGTCGGTCGGATGATGGAATGGCCGAAGGCCATAGCCTGGGGCGCGCCGGGCGGCGGGGCGGGCATCGGCCTGACTCAGCCCTTCGACGGGAACGCGGCCAGCGTCGGCAACGGCGTGATGGTGGCGCTGGAGGCCAAAGACCGCGCCCAGGTCGACCGTCTGCACGCCGTCGCGCTGGAACACGGCGGAACGTGCGAGGGCCCGCCGGGACCGCGCGGCGAGGGTTTCTACGCCGCCTATTTCCGCGATCCGGACGGCAACAAGCTGAACGCCTTTCTGATGGAGGGCGGGGCGACCGCCTGACGCCATGACGGTCTTCGCCGCCCCCGACCCCGACGCCGGATTCCGGCCGGACCCCGCCTTTCTGAACGGCTCGACCGCCGCCGCCGAGTGGACGCTGTGCCACGTCCGGCTTCAGCTGGACGCCCGTTATCCCTGGCTGATTCTGATCCCCCGGGGCGTGGGCCTGAGCGAGATCGAGGATCTGGGCGCGGTGGAGCGCGTCATGCTGATGGAAGAGACCGTGCGCGCGGGCCGGATCGTCCGCGCCGTCGGCCGCGCCTGGGGCCGTCCTCCCGAAAAGCTGAACGTCGCGGCGCTCGGCAACGTCACGCGGCAGCTGCACCAGCACGTCGTGGGTCGCCGCGCCGACGACGCGGCGTGGCCGGATCCCGTCTGGGGCCGCGGCGCCGCCGTGGCCCTCGACGACGCCGCCCTGCGCCGCGCGCTGGAACTGGTGCGCGCGGGCTGATCGCTCCTGCCGCGCTGCGGCGCCGCGTTCGTTGACGCGCGGCGCGGGCATGACCTAAAGCCAAGGCCGTCCGAGGCGCGTCGAACCCCCGCGCCGCCTGAGAATTGTTCGCATGTCGAAACCCCACGCCAGCGGCGCCGCGGAGGACCAGACGGGTCGCTTCGTGGTCCAGCCGAACGGCCGCGTCCGACCGCTGTCTCCCCACCTCCAGGTCTGGCGCTTCCACGTCACCATGACGGCGTCGATCCTTCACCGGATCACGGGCTCGGCCCTGATCGCCGGGGTGGTGCTGATCGCCCTGTGGCTGGGCGCCCTGGCCTTCGGACCCGACGCCTACGATCGGTTCGTCGCGCTGGCCGGATCGCCGCTGGGGCTGGTCGTCTGGATCGGCCTGACGCTGGCGGGCTTCTACCACCTGTTTTCGGGCATGCGGCACCTGATCTGGGACACGGGCGCCGGTCTGGCGCCCAAGACCGCCGACGCCCTGGCCTGGGCGTCGATCGTCGGCTCGATCGTCGCCACGGTCGCCTTCTGGGCCTTCCTGTTCGCCACCGGGAGGGTTCAGCTGTGAGCCGCGTCGCCAAGGCCTTTCGCAAGGGCGTGAAGGTGTCCGAGCGCCACGGCGCCGGAGAGTGGTCGGCCGAGCGCTGGACCTCGGTCGCCCTGGTCCCGCTGGCGCTGTGGGCGCTGTGGAGCGCGGTCGCCCTGACCGGCGGCGGCTATGACGGCGCCCTGTCGTGGTTCGCCCGACCCGAGACGCCGTGGCTGCTGTCGGCCCTGTGGCTGATCACCCTGTGGCACATGGCCATGGGCGTGAAGGTCATCGTCGACGACTACATCCACCGCCCGTCCAGCCGGAACCTGCTGCTGGGCCTCAACTCGCTGGCCGGCCTGGTTCTGGCCGCCGCGGGCGTCTTCTTCATCGTGCGCCTGGCCGTGGGGTCCGCCCCGCTGCCGGCCGGTTTCGGGATCTGAGCTGCTGATGGCCGCCTATGAGTTCGTCGATCACGCCTATGACGTCGTCGTCGTCGGAGCCGGCGGCTCCGGCCTGCGCGCGGCGCTGGGCGCGGCCCAGCAGGGTCTGAAGGTCGCCTGCGTCACCAAGGTCTTCCCGACGCGTTCGCACACCGTCGCGGCCCAGGGCGGCATCTCCGCCAGCCTCGGCAACATGGGCGAGGACAAGTGGCAGTGGCACATGTACGACACCGTCAAGGGGTCGGACTGGCTGGGCGACCAGGACGCCATCGAATACCTGGTCCGCGAGGCGCCCAAGGCCGTCTATGAGCTGGAGCACTGGGGCGTGCCCTTCTCGCGCACCGAGGAAGGCAAGATCTACCAGCGCGCCTTCGGCGGCATGACGCGCAACTTCGGCGAAGGCCCGGTCCAGCGCACCTGCGCGGCCGCCGACCGCACCGGCCACGCCATGCTGCACACCCTGTACGGCCAGTCGGTGCGGCGCGAGGTCGAGTTCTTCATCGAGTACTTCGCGCTGGACCTGATCATGCAGGACGGCGCCTGCACCGGCGTCACGGCGTGGAAGCTGGACGACGGCACGCTGCACCGCTTCCGCGCCAAGCTGGTGATCCTGGCCACCGGCGGCTACGGCCGCGCCTATTTCTCGGCCACCAGCGCCCACACCTGCACCGGCGACGGCAACGCCATGGTCCTGCGCGCCGGCTTGCCGTGCCAGGACATGGAGTTCGTCCAGTTCCACCCGACCGGCATTTACGGCGCCGGCTGCCTGATCACCGAGGGCGCGCGCGGCGAGGGCGGCTACCTGACCAACTCCGAGGGCGAGCGGTTCATGGAACGCTATGCCCCCTCGGCCAAGGATCTGGCGTCGCGCGACGTCGTCTCGCGCTCGATGACGGTCGAGATCCGCGAGGGTCGTGGCGTCGGTCCGAACAAGGACCACATCTTCCTGCACCTCGATCACCTGGACCCGAAGATCCTGCACGAGCGACTGCCCGGCATCTCGGAAAGCGCCAAGATCTTCGCCGGCGTGGACGTGACGAAGCAGCCGATCCCGGTGCTGCCGACCGTGCACTACAACATGGGCGGCATCCCCACGAACTTCCACGGCGAGGTGCTGACCAAGCGCGACGGGGATCCCGACGCCGTGGTGCCCGGCCTGATGGCGGTGGGCGAGGCGGCCTGCGTGTCGGTGCACGGCGCCAACCGTCTGGGCTCCAACTCGCTGATCGACCTGGTGGTGTTCGGCCGCGCCGCCGGCCTGCGCGCCGGCCAGATCGTGAACAAGGCGTCGGCCGTGCCCGACGCGCCCACCTCGACCACCGACGGCCACCTGGCGCGCTTCGACCGCTTCCGCAACGCCTCGGGCTCGACGCCGACGGCCGAGCTGCGCATCCAGATGCAGCGCGCCATGCAGTCGGACGCCGCGGTCTTCCGCACCGGCAAGACGCTGCAGGAAGGAGTGGACAAGCTGCGCGCCATCGACGCCGCCGGCGACACGATCCGCACGACCGACCGCGGCCTGATCTGGAACACCGACCTGGTCGAGACCCTGGAATACGACAACCTGATCGCCCAGGCCCTGGTCACCATCGAAGGCGCCCTGAACCGCAAGGAGTCGCGCGGCGCCCACGCCCGCGAGGACTTCCCGGACCGCGACGACGCCAACTGGATGAAGCACACCCTGGCGTGGAAGCGCCCGGGCGAGGCCGTCCAGCTGGATGACCGCCCGGTCCACGCCTACACCATGACCGACGAGATCGACTACATCGCCCCGAAGGCGCGCGTTTACTGATGGTCCAGCTCACTCTCCCCAAGGGCTCGCAGCCCAGGACCGGCAAGGTCCACAAGGCCCCCAAGGGCGCGAAGAACGTGAAGACCTACAAGGTCTATCGCTACGACCCCGAGGTCGACGCGGACCCCCGGTGGGACGTCTATGAGGTGTCGGCCGACGACCACGGCCCCATGCTGCTGGACGCCCTGATCCACATCAAGAACACCATCGACCCGACCCTGTCGTTCCGGCGGTCGTGCCGCGAGGGCATCTGTGGGTCGTGCTCGATGAACATCGACGGGCGCAACGCCCTGGCCTGCACCAAGGGCTGGGACGAGTGCTCGTCCTCGACCATCGCCATCTCGCCGCTGCCGCACCAGCCGGTGGTCAAGGACCTGGTGACGGACCTGAGCCTGTTCTACGCCCAGTACGACTCGATCCAGCCTTACCTCCAGTCCGACGAGCCGGACCCGGAAAAGGAGCGCATGCAGTCGCCCAGGGACCGGGAGAAGCTGGACGGGCTGTACGAGTGCATCCTGTGCGCCTGCTGCTCGACGTCCTGCCCCAGCTACTGGTGGAACCAGACGGAATACCTGGGCCCGGCGGCGCTGCTGCAGGCCTATCGCTGGATCGCCGACAGCCGCGACGACGCGACGGACAAACGCCTCGACGACCTCGAGGACCCGTTCAAGCTCTACCGCTGCCACACGATCATGAACTGCGCCCAGGTGTGCCCCAAGGGGCTGAACCCCGCCAAGGCCATCGCCGAAACCAAGAAGCTCATGGTTTCTCCCACGCGCAAGAAGACCAAGGCGCCGGCTTGATGTTCGCCCTAACGCTGACGCTGCTTGAGGGCTGACGTGGCCAAGATCACCTATGTAGAGCACGACGGCCGCGAGCATGTGGTCGAGGTCAAGAACGGCCTGTCCGTGATGGAGGGCGCGATCCGCAACAACGTGCCCGGCATCGACGCCGATTGCGGCGGCGCCTGCGCCTGCGCCACCTGCCACGTCTACGTCGACGAGGCCTTTCAGGACGTGACCGGTCGCCAGAGCCCGATGGAGGAGTCCATGCTGGATTTCGCCGAGAACGTGCGGCCCAACAGCCGGCTGTCGTGCCAGATCCGCGTGTCGGACGACTTAAACGGCCTGATCGTGCGCCTGCCGGAAAACCAGCACTGAGCGCGCACCCCGACATGGTCGCCCGCGTCGGGCGGCTGATCGAAAACGGCCCGACGGATCGCCCGCCGCGCATCGCCATCGTGGGCGCGCAGGGGTCCGGCAAGACCACGCTGGCCCGGACGGCGGCGCGGACGTTCGGCGCCGCGCAGATCTCGATCGACGACGTCTATCTGACGCGGGCGGAGCGAGAGGCGATGGCGCGCGACGTCCATCCGCTGTTCGTCACGCGCGGCCCGCCCGGAACGCACGATCTGGGCCTGCTGGCCGACCTGATGGACCGGCTGTCGAACGCGGGGCCGGGCGAGGAGGTCCCGCTGCCCGACTTCGACAAGCGCGGCGACGACCGCCTGCCGCGGGACCGCTGGCGTGCGTTCCGGGGACGGCCGTCCGCGATCCTGATCGACGCCTGGTGCCTGGGCGCCGTCGCCGAGGACCCGGCGGCGCTGGAGCACCCAATCAATGCCCTGGAGCGGGATCGGGACCCGGACGGCGGCTGGCGCCTGGCGGTGAACGGCTTCGTCGGCGGCGCCTACGCCGACTTCGCGGCGGGGCTGGACGCCATCTTCTTTCTGAAGGCGCCGGGCTTCGACGTCGTGCTGGACTGGCGCTGTCAGCAGGAGGCGGACCTTCTGGGCGTGGCGCCCGCCGACCTGCCCGGCGCCGAGCGCGCACGGCTGGCCGACTTCATCCAGTATTTCGAGCGCATCACCTGCCGGATGCTGGCCGGCGGGGCGGCGGCTGACGTGACCGTGTCGCTGGATCGAAATCGCGTCCCGGGACCTATCGCTGGATGACCGCCGACCGTCGCCTTGAAGTCCGCCTGCCCGCCGACGGGCGGGGCCTGCTGGTCGGGCATGCGGTGGAGCAGGTCTGCCGCCTGGTGGACCAGTCGGCGTCTGGCCTGCGCGTGCGCCTGGACCGCTCGACCGCCCTGCCGCGCGACCTGACGATCGTGGACGTGCCGGGCGGCGTCGCCACGCCGGTCACCGTGGTCTGGCAGAAGGGCCAGGAGGCGGGGCTGCGCCGGGCGGGCGACGGCGCGTCCCTGCGCGGACTGGTGCCCGGCCGACTGACCGCGGTGCGCGACGCCTGGCGCCGCGCCGGAGGGCGCTAGGCGGCCTTCTTCTTGCTCGCGGCCTTCCTGGCCGGCTCCTTTTTCGCCGAGGCTTTCGCGGGCTTGGGGGCGGCGCGACCGCCCGAGGCCGATCCTTTCAGACTGGCGCGCAGGGCAGCCATCAGGTCGACCACGTTGGTGTCGTCCGGCTCCGGCGCCTCGACCACCGCCTTCCCGCCCTTTTGCTTGGCCTTGATGAGGTCCTTCAGCGCCTCGTCGTAGCGATCGACGAAGGTGGACGGATCGAAATCTCCTTCCTTCTGGGCGATGATCTTCTCGGCGATGGCGACCATGTCCTGATCGGCCTTCGACGCCGGAATGTCGTCGAAGAAGTCGCCGGCGTCGCGCACCTCGTCATGCGGTCGCAACGACCAGGCGATCAGCCCCTTGTCCCGCACCTCCAGCGCGATCTGCCGCTCGCGGTTGCGCAGCACCAGACAGCCGATCGCGATCTTCCCCGCCTCGCGCATCGCCTCGCGGATGACGGCGAAGGCCTCTGCCCCCGGCCCCTTGTCCGGCACGACGTAGAAGGGGCTGTCCCAATAGAGCCGGTCGATCTCGTCGGCGTCGACGAAGCGGTCGATGGAGATGGTGCGCGTCGACTCCAGCTTCACCTTGTCGAAGTCGGCGTCGTCCATCAGGACGTACTCGTCCTTGGCCACCTCATAGCCCTTGACCAGATCCGAACGCTCGACCGGCCCGGCGTCGGGATCGGTGGGCACCATGCGGATGCGGTTGTTGGTGTCGGGATTGATCAGGTGGAAGCTGACCCGATCCGAGCTGCTGGTGGCGGTGTAGAGGGCCACCGGGCAGGTGACGAGAGACAGCTTCAGATGGCCCTGCCAGGTCGGACGCGCGGCCATGGGACGACTCCTCGGTTCGTGACGCCGCGACTCAACGCCGCAGCATCGGGAATCGTTCGCGTCTCGACGGATTCGACGCCTGCACCCGTTGAAGACGGTACAGGAGCCGCGCCGATGCCCGCCGAACCCTCCGAGTTGAACGCCGCGATCGCCTTGGGCCGCTTCGGCTATGGCGCCCGCCCCGGCGACGTTCCCCTCGTGGCCCCGGACCCCGTCGCCTGGCTCGAAGCCCAGATCGCGCAGAACGGCGCGCCGAACCCGCCGGGCGAATTCCCCGGCGCGGTCGAGCAGCTCGCGGCGTTCGACGACTATCGCAGGGATTCCGGCCGAGATGGCGAGGAGACCGGCGCGTCCGCCGACCGACGCCGCGAGCGACGTCGCGCGCTGACGCAGTTGTCGGCGGAGGCCTTCCTGGCGCGCGCCCGTCATGCCGCGACCACCGACGCGCCCTTCGCGGAGCGCTGGGCGGCCTTCTGGGCCAATCAAATCACCGTCTCCGCGACCAAGTTCCAGAGCGCCGTCTTCATCGATTCCTACGAGCGCGAGGCGGTCCGGCCGCGCGTCTTCGGTCGGTTCGAGGATCTGCTGCTGGCCTGCGAGAGCCATCCCGCCATGCTGCTGTATCTGGATCAGGCGCAGTCCGTCGGACCGGGCAGCGCGGCCGGTCGTCGGCGTGAGGCCGGCCTAAATGAGAACCTGGCGCGAGAGTGCATGGAGCTCCACACCCTGGGCGCGGACGGCGGCTATTCCCAGCAGGACGTCACGGAGCTGGCGCGCGCCCTGACGGGTTGGACGATCGACGGCGGACGCGGCGCGGGCCGGAGCGGCCGGCGGCGGCGGGGCGATCGTCGGGGCGTCGTCCCCGCCGCTTCGACCCCCGGCACGTCCGCCGGTTTCGTCTTCCGCCCTGCGGTGCACGAACCCGGACCGCGTCGGATCCTTGGACGCGATTACGCCGACGCCGGCGCGGGGCAGGGCGTGGCGATCCTGCGCGAACTGGCTCGCGCGCCCCAGACGGCGCGGCGGCTGTGCGGGCGCATCGCGGCGCATTTCACGGCGGACGATCCCGACCCCGAACTGGTCTCCAGGCTGGAAATGGCGTGGACGCGGTCGGGGGGAGACCTGGCGACCGTCGCCCGGACCCTCATCCTCGCGCCGGAGGCATGGAGCCGGTCCCCGACGAAAATGAAGACGCCGTACGACTTCGTCGTGTCCGCCCACCGCGCCGCCGGCGCCTCGCCCCGTCGGGTTCAGGATCTGGCGCCCGCGTTGGAAGCCATGGGCCAGCCGGCCTGGCGGCCGCCCTCGCCCGAGGGCTGGCCCGATGCGGAGGAAGATTGGGCGGGCCCCGACGCTCTGGTCAAACGTTTGGAGTGGTCGCGCGAGGCCGCCGCACGCATGGAGGCCGGCGGGATCGATCCGACGGTTCTGGCCGAAAGCGCTTTGGGCGGACGTCTGGGAGAACGAACCGCCTTGGCCGTGCGGCGAGCCGAAAGTCGCGTGGAAGGGCTCACTCTGCTTCTCATGTCGCCGGAGTTTCAGCGTCGATGACCCAAGTTCTCAGGCGATCCCTTCTGACCGGCGCGCTGGGCGTCGGCCTCCTGGGCGCCGGGCGCCTGCGCGCCCAAAGCGACGGACGGCGACCGAAGCTGATCCTGTTGATCGCCCGCGGAGCGTTGGACGGGCTGTCGCTGACGCCGCCGCATGCCGATCCGAACCACGCGCGCCTGAGAGGGGCGCTGGCGGTGCCGTCGCCCGGAGAGCCCGGCGGCGCCCTGGACCTGTCGGACGGCTTCGGACTTCACCCGGCGATGCCCACGACGCACGGGCTTTTCCAGGCCGGCCAGATGCGCTTCGCGCCGGCGGTCGCCATTCCCGCCCGCATCCGCTCGCACTTCGACGCCCAAGACGTGCTGGAAAGCGGCTCCGAAACCGTGCGGGGTCAGGCGGACGGGTGGTTGAACCGCGCCCTGACGTCGGCGGGGGGCCGGCGTCTGTCGGCGCTTTCGGTGGGACCGCAGACTCCATTGGTGCTGCGCGGCGCCGCCTCGGTGAGCAGCTGGGCGCCGGGTCGCCCGGTCGAGCAGGACGCGCGTTTGATTTCCCAGCTGGCCGATCTGTACGCCGACGACGCCTTGCTGGCCGGCAATCTGGCGCGAGGCTTGGCGACCGACGCACTGGCCGACGGCGGTCGCATCCGCCGCAACGACATGGACGCGCTGGGTCGGGCCGTGACCCGACTGATGCTGGACGACCAAGGCGCCGACGTGGTGGCCGTTTCGGTAGACGGCTGGGACACCCATGTGCGCCAGGCTCCGCAGATGGCGACGCGCCTGGGCGCCCTGGACGCCCTGATCGGAGGTCTGAAGGCCGGCCTCGGCGAGGCCTGGGCGCGGACCGCCGTCGTCCTGGCCACCGAATTCGGCCGAACCGCGCGTGCCAACGGGACCGGCGGCACCGACCACGGCACGGCCTCGTCGCTTCTGCTGATGGGGGGTGCGGTCAAGCCGGGCGGCATGATCGGCGACTGGCCCACCTTGGCTGACGGCGCCTTGTTCGAGGGTCGGGACCTCGCCCCGTCGCTCGACGTCAGGAGCGTGTTCAAGGGCGTGCTGCGGGACCACCTGGGCATCGAGCGAGCAGATCTCGACGCCAAGGTGTTTCCCGGATCGGGCGCGGAGGCGCCCGCGGTGAACGCCCTGATCTGACCGGCGATTGACGACGCCCGTAGGGCGGCGCATCGGGCGGCCATGGTCCTTCCCGTCGATCCGCACAAATACGCGACCTTCCTGACCGTCATGGCCGTGCTGGCCGTGACGCCCGGGCCAGCCAACCTGTTTTCGGTCGCCAACGGCATGGCGCGGGGCAAGGCGGCGGCGGTGCTGGGCGTCGTGGGCATGAGCGCGGCCACGCTGGTGTGGTTCGCTGCCGCGGCCTTGGGGCTCGGCGCGCTGGTGACCGCCTTCCCGCAGGCGTTCCGGCTGGTGGCTTGGGCGGGCGCGGCCTATGTGGCCTGGCTGGGGTTGAAGTCGCTGTGGAGCGCGGCGCAGCGGTCCGAGGACGACCCCGAGGCGCCGCCGGTCAAACTGGGGCGGGGGCCGTTGCTCGACGGGTTTCTGGTGCAGGTGTCGAACCCCAAGGCGGTGCTGTTCTTCACCGCCGTGCTGCCGCCGTTCATCGATCCCGCCCGTCCCGCGGCGCCGCAGCTGGGTCTGTTCGCCCTGGCCACCGTCGGCATGGATTTCCTGACCATGACCGCCTACGGCCTGGGCGGCGCGGCGCTCAAGCGCGTGATGACCCGGCCCGCCGTGCGCCGGGGCTTCGACGCGGTCGTCGGCGTCCTGCTGCTGACGGCCGCCGCGCTGATCGGCCTACGTCACTGAAAGCCGGAACCCGGTCGTTCAGCGTCCGTTCACGATGGTTGACGGCCAATTGGCCCGCAAGGAGAAGCCAATGAAACCCCAAAGAAAATTCCTGCGCGCCACCGCGCTGGCCGTCGTCGGCGCGCTGACGCTGGCGGCCTGCGCGACGCCGACCACCTATGGCCCCGCCGAGCCGGGCGGCCGCTACGGCTATTCGGAGCAGCGGCTGGAGTCCGACCGCTGGCGCGTCGGCTTCGCCGGAAACTCGGTCACGTCGCGCGAACAGGTGGAGATGGCGCTGCTTTTGCGCTCCGCCGAGCTGACGGTGCAGAGCGGCTATGACTGGTTTGCGACGGTGAACCGCGCGACCGACCGCGACGCCCGCTACTACGCCTCGCGCGACCCCTTCTATTACGACCGCTACAGCCCGTTCTGGGGGCCGTCGTGGCGGTTCTATCGCCGAGGTCTGTGGAGCCCCTACGACCGCCTGTGGGGTCCCGAGCTGGACGTCCGCGAGGTCGAGCGGTTCGAGGCGACCACCGAGATCATCATGGGCCGGGGCGCCAAGCCCGCAGGCGACGCCAACGCCTTCGACGCGCGCGAGGTGATCGCCAACATCGGCCCCCGCGTCCGGATGTGAACTGAAAAAGCCCCGGTTTCGGCCGGGGCTTTTTTGGTTGTCCCACCCCGCGCGGCTTGAGGACGCCGTCAGCCGATGCGCGGCGCGCGCAGGCGGCGCTTGTTGGTGTGGGTGTCGGGCGCCGTGCCCAGGTCCTCGGGCATCTCGCCCTTGAAGTAGAAGCGCTGCCACGCTTCCTTGGCCGCCGCCGGATCGCCGCCCGCCAGCCGCCGATTGAAGTCCGTCCGCTGGCGGTTCCAGGCCTCGAACTGACCCTGCATCACCGGATTGCTGTCCAGCGCGCGCACCACCGGATCGACCTGCTCCATCTTGCGGTGCTCGATCAGGGTGACGAAGCAGAACGGCTCTCCTCGCTCGAAGCGGATGCGCCCGGGCCGCGTGAACAGCCAGTTCATCGTGAAGGGGAAGGGCAGCCAGTCCGTCTCGATCAGGCCGGTCAGCGCCTGGATCCCGTCCTTGATGTGATTGGGCGCGCCCATGGCCAGCATGCCCCAGCCCGGCGGGGTCCGGAACAGATACTGGGGATGCATGGTCAGCACGCCCTGCGTGAAGTGCGAGGTGACGAAGTGCTCCAGCTCCGGCGTCGGCCGATCGCCGGTGATCTTGATGTCCTCCTGCCGCGGGCCGCCGTTCCACTCGGCGGTGAAGCCGTGCGGGCACAGAATCTCCCAGCCCGTGGTGTTGGCCATGTTCAGCGGCAGGCATTTGTAGGGATGCCGCGAGGAGAAGGCGTCCATCCAGGCGCGGGCCTGGCGTCCCGGCACCAGGTCCGGCGGCCGAGCGGTCATGGGGAAGCATTCGAGTTCCAAGGCGCGGCTCCGATGGGCTAGTGACGCGCGACAGTCCTAACCGCCCCCGGCCCGAACCGCCAAGACCCGATGACGCCGCCCTTCGACCGCCCTCGCCTGGAAGCCTGGATGCGCGCGCATGACCTGCGCGTCGTCACCCACGACCATCCGCCCGTGTTCCGCGTCGAGGAAGGGCTGGAGCTGAAGGCGTCCATGCCCGGCGCGCACACCAAGAACCTGTTCCTGAAGGACAAGAAGGGCACGCTCTGGCTGGTCTCGGCGCGACAGGACACCACGGTGGACCTGAAACGGCTGCCGCGCGCGATCGGCGCGGACCGGCTGTCCTTCGGGCGCGAGGAGCTGTTGTGGGAGACGCTGGGCGTCCGCCCCGGCTCGGTGACGGCCCTGGCCCTGATCAACGACCCTGACGCCCGCGTGACCTTCGTGCTGGACCGAGCGCTGTGGGACGCTGAGGTGGTCAACTTCCACCCCCTGTCCAACGACGCGACCACCGCCCTGCCCCGGGACGAGTTCCGGCGCTTGCTGACCCTGCTGGGTCGAGAGCCCATGGTCGTCGACTTCACCGACGCCGGCGCCGGGCCGCGACGGATCGCCTGACCCCCTTTGCCAAATCCGCGCCGCGTGACCATCTGCGGAGCCGACCGGCCGCGCCGGCGTTGGAGATGACGATGAGCCTGACCGACACGCCCCCCGCAGACGACCTGATCAAGGACGGTTCCGACGCCGGCTTCATGGCCGACGTGGTCGAGGCGTCGAAGACCCAGCCCGTGATCGTCGACTTCTGGGCCACCTGGTGCGGACCCTGCCGCCAGCTGACGCCCGCTCTGGAAAAGGCCGTGCGGGCTGCCCGGGGCGCGGTGAAGCTGGTCAAGATCGACGTCGACAAGAACCCTGCCTACGCCGGCCAGCTGCGCGTGCAGTCCATCCCGACGGTCTATGCCTTCAAGGACGGCCAGCCGATCGACGGCTTCCAGGGCGCGATCCCGGAAAGCCAGATCAAGGCCTTCATCGAGAAGCTGGCCGGCGACGGCGGCGTGTCGGACGTCGAGCACCTGCTGGCGCTGGGCAAGGAATCTCTGGGTCTGGACGACATCGGCGGCGCGGCCCAGGCCTTCGCCGAGGTGCTGTCGATCGACCCCGGCAACGTGAAGGCCGTGGCCGGCATGGCGCGCGTCTATCTGGCCACCGGCGACCACGAGCAGGCGGTCCAGACCATCGCCATGGCGCCGAAGGACTCGACCGACCCGGACGTCCAGAACGTCCGCGCCCAGCTGGCCCTGGGCGCCGCGCCCCCCGCCGACGACGGCGCGACGACGGCCCTGCGCGACAGGGTCAAGGCGAACCCGGGTGACCATCAGGCGCGTCACGATCTGGCGCAGGCGCTGGCCGCCCAAGGCGACTTCAAGGGCGCGACCGACGAGCTGCTGGAGATCGTCCGCGCCGACCGCGAGTGGAACGATCAGGCCGCGCGCAAGACGCTGCTGACCGTCTTCGACGCCGCCGGCGCTGGGTCGGACGTGGCGCGCGACGGCCGCCGCCGTCTGTCCTCCATCCTCTTCTCATGACGATGCGGTCGCGCCTCATGCAGCGAGCGACCGCGTCGCGAGCGGTAGGCGAAGCGTAATGCCCCAGGGCTTCGTCCGCGTCGAGGACCTGCCGCAGGTGATCCCGGTGTTTCCGCTGGGCGGCGCCATCCTGCTGCCGCGCGGTCAGCTGCCGCTGAACATCTTCGAGCCGCGCTATCTGAACATGATCGACGACGCCATGGCCGGCGATCGGCTGATCGGCATGGTGCAGCCGTCGGGCGGCGCGCCCAGCCTGCCCGCCCTGTCGCCGGTCGGCTGCGTGGGCAAGCTGACCAGCTTCGCCGAAACTTCGGACGGCCGCTATCTGATCACCCTGACGGGCGTCAGCCGCTTCCGGCTGCTGAGCGAGCTTCCGGCCCAGACGCCGTATCGTCAGGTGCGCGCGGACTTCGCGCCGTTCGAATGCGATCTGAAGGCGGACCCTGACGAAGCGGACCCGGAGGACCGCGCCGCCCTGCTGGAGGTGCTGCACCGCTGGCTGGAACGGCGCCAGATGGACGTGGACTGGGACGCGGCGCGCGACGCCCCGGTCGAACCGCTGGTCAACAGCCTGGCCATGGCGCTGCCGTTCGAGATCGCCGAGAAGCAGGCGCTGCTGGAGGCGCGAAGCGTCGCCGATCGCTTGACCGCGCTCACGGCCATCCTCAGCATCGACGCGGCCGATCCCGACGACGACGCCGAAACCACGCGTCAGTGAGACCCTGAACCATGAGCGACGACTTCGTCACCCCGCCCACCGTCGATCCGCGCCTGCTGGAGGTTCTGGTGTGCCCGGTCACGCGGGGCCGCCTGACGTGGGACCGGGAGGCACAGGAACTGATCTCGGCGGGGGCGAAGAAGGCCTATCCCGTGCGCGACGGCGTGCCGATCCTGCTGCCGGAAGAGGCGCGGGATCTGACGGACTGACGACCGGCGCGGCGCCTCAGGCGGCCAGCCGCTCGCCCCGCATCAGCCGGGGCAGGTCGCCCGAGGCGCCGCCGGCTTCCTGCATGAGGGCGCGGCGCAGGGCGGGCACACGGTTCACCACCGCCATGCCCAGATCCCGCGCCAGCCGCACGGGCGCCACGTCGTTGGAGAACAGGCGCACGAAGGCGTCGAACCCGGCCGACAGGACCGCCACGTCGAACCGCCGCCAGCGGGCGTAGCGCTCCAGAACCAGCTCGGAGCCGATGTCCTCGCCGATCGCGGCGGCCTCGCTCAGCACCTCGGCCAGCGCCGCGGCGCCGCGCAGCCCCATGTTGAAGCCCTGCCCCGCCACGGGATGCACCGCGTGCGCCGCGTCGCCGATCAGGGCGACGCGCGGGCCGGTCAGGCGCTCGGCCAGCTCCAGCGACAGCGGATAGACGAAGCGCGGCCCCTCGACCGTCGCCTGACCCAGGAACGGGCCGAAGCGCCGCATGAGGTGGGCGTGGAAGGCCTCGTCGGACGCGCTTTTCAGCGCCTCGGCACGGCGCGTCGTCTCGGTCCAGACCAGACTGGCGCGCCGGTCGGTCAGGGGCAGGATGGCGAAGGGTCCGCCGGGCAGGAAATGCTCGTGCGCCACATTGCCGTGGTCCCGCTCCATCCGCACGGTCGCGACGACGCCCGACTGACCGTATTTCCAGCCCAGGGCGTCGATGCCCGCCGCCTTGCGGACGCGCGAGCCGCGCCCCTCGGCCCCCACGGCGACGGCGCTGGTCAGCACCCGGCCGTCGGCCAGCGTCACCCGCGCCGCGCCCGGCCCGACCGTCACGTCCTCCACCGAGGCCGGCGCGAGCACGGTCACGTCGCCGGCGATCAGCGCCGCGCCCAGCGCCGCGCGGATGTGGCGGTTCTCCACCATGTAGCCCAGCGGCTCGCCGCCCGTGCGGTCGGCGATCTCGTCGGCGTCGAAGCGCAGGAAGGCGGCGGACGCCGGCCCCGACGCCGCGCCGGGCCGCCGCCCGTCGGTCACCAGGATGCGGTCCATCCGGCAGGCGTGGGGCCGCAAGGCCTCGCCGACGCCCAGCGCGTCCAGCATGCGGTAGCTGGAGAAGGACAAGGCCGTGGCGCGACCGTCGAAGGTGGGCGCCGCCTGGTCCGACAGGAGCGCGGCGTCGACCACCGCGACCTTCAACCCGCCCTGCGCCGCCGCCAGCGCGAAGGCCGCCCCGGCCATGCCGCCGCCGGAGACGACGACGTCGAACCTGTCCCGATCGCTCATGCCCGCTTGTCGCGCGGGCGGGGCTTCCCGTCCACAGCCGAATGGTCGCGGTAAACAGGCCCTTAACCCTGCGGAGGCGAGGGTGGGTCGAAACGCCCCCGTCCCGGAGGATCGCCGCCCCATGTCCGCCGCCCACGCCGTCGGTCTGCAAGTCTGGACCGGAGCCCGCCTGATCTGGAGCGCGCCGGCGATGGTGCGCTTTCGCGGCGTGCTGCAGGCGCTGCTGGCGGGCCTGCTGGTCTTCGCCCTGATCTCGTGGAACCGCGACGATCCCAGCCTGAACGTCGCCAGTCCGGCGGCGCCGACCAACTGGCTGGGCGCGCAGGGGGCCGTGGTGGCAGATCTGTTCGTGCAGTCGCTGGGGCTGGCGGCGCATGCGGCGGCGCTGCTGCTGATCGCCTTCGGCTTGGCCACCGCCCTGGGCGACGCCGTGCGCCAGAGGCTGAAGCCCACGCCTCTGAATGCTCTGCTGGCCGCCGTCGGCGTGCTGCTGCTGGCCGCGACGCTGTCGGCCCCCGTCGCGCCGCGCGCCTGGCCGCTGGCGACCGGCATGGGCGGCCTGGGGGGCGACGCCGTCATCGGCGGCCTGTCCGGCGCGCTGAAGGCGTTGGGCGTGCCGGGCGCGCGCCTGATCATGGGGCTGGCCGCCTTCGCCGGCGCGCTCGTGGCCTTGGGCCGCGCGCTGGGCCTGAAACCCGCCGACCTGTCCCTCGCCCTGCAGTGGGCCCAGGGCCGCGCGTCAGCCCGACCCGCGCCGGCGCCGGTCCGCAAGCCTCGCGCCCGTCCGCGCCCCGAACCGGAGGTCGCGGCGCGTCAGGCCGACGTGGCCGCCGCCGAAGAGATCTCGCCGCCGTGGGACGAGCCCGCGCCCCCCCGCGCCCCCGCGCCCGCCCTGGTGTCCGAGCCCCGCGTGGCCGCGCCCAAGGCGACGAAGACCTCGAGGCGCGTCGACGACGATCAGGGCAGTTTCGAATTCGTCCGGCCCGAGGGCGCCTTCGACCTGCCGCCGCTGGGCATGCTGTCCAAGCCCGCCAAGCGCGCCGCCGCCGTGGACGAAGAGGCGCTGAAGCAGAACGCCCGCATGCTGGAGGAGGTGCTGGCCGAATTCGGGGTCAAGGGCGTGATCGATCAGATCCGCCCCGGTCCGGTGGTCACCCTGTACGAACTGGCCCCGGCGCCCGGCGTGAAGCACGGCCGCGTCGTCGCTCTGTCCGACGACATCGCCCGCAGCATGTCGGCCCGCGCCTGCCGCATCAGCGTGGTCCAGGGCCGCAACGCCATCGGCATCGAACTGCCCAACGCCCGGCGCGAGACCGTCTATCTGCGCGATCTGCTGGCCTCGACCGAGTTCGACAAGCCCGCGCACCTGCTGCCGCTGGCGCTGGGCGAGACGATCGGGGGCGAGCCCTACGTCGCCGATCTGGCGCGCATGCCGCACCTGCTGATCGCGGGCACCACCGGCTCGGGCAAGTCGGTCGGGGTCAACGCCATGATCCTGTCGATCCTGTACCGGCACTCGCCCGCCGACTGCCGCTTCATCATGATCGACCCCAAGATGCTGGAGCTGTCCGTCTATGACGGCATCCCGCACCTGCTGGCGCCCGTCGTCACCGATCCCAAAAAGGCCGTCGTGGCCCTGAAGTGGACGGTGCGCGAGATGGAGGACCGCTATCGCCGCATGTCCAAGCTGGGGGTGCGCAACGTCGCCAGCTACAACGAGCGCGCGCGCGCGGCCCAGGCGTCGGGAGAGCATTTCGAACGCACCGTCCAGACCGGCTTCGACGAGCAGGGCCGCCCTGTCTACGAGAGCGAGAAGATCCGGCCCGAACCCATGCCTTATCTGGTCGTGGTCATGGACGAGATGGCCGACCTGATGCTGGTCGCCGGCAAGGACGTGGAAGGCGCCGTCCAACGTCTGGCCCAGATGGCCCGCGCCGCCGGCATCCACCTGATCATGGCCACGCAGCGCCCGTCGGTCGACGTCATCACCGGCACGATCAAGGCCAACTTCCCGACCCGCATTTCATTCCAGGTCACGTCCAAGATCGACAGCCGCACCATCCTGGGCGAGCAGGGCGGCGAGCAGCTGCTGGGCCAGGGCGACATGCTCTACATGGCCGGCGGCGGACGGATCACACGCCTGCACGGCCCGTTCGTGACGGATCAGGAAGTCGAGGCCGTGTGCAAACACCTGCGCGCCCAGGCCGAGCCGGAATATCTGGACCTGATCACCGACGATCCGGACGGCGACGGCGACGACGACGGGCCGTACGGCGGCGGCGCGGGGGGCAATGCCTCCTCCGGCGACGACCTGTACGACCAGGCCGTGGCCGTGGTGACGCGCGACCGCAAGGTCTCGACCAGCTACGTCCAGCGCCGCCTGCAGATCGGCTACAACCGCGCCGCCACCCTGATCGAGCGGATGGAGCAGGAGGGCGTCATCACCGCCGCCAACCACGCCGGCAAGCGCGAGGTGCTGGCCGGCCCGCCGCCGGTCATCTAGGGGCCCGACCGCTCGCGACGCGGTCGCTCGCTGCTTGAGGGCGGTGAACCGCCCCGGCCGGTCGGCGTTCCTGAACGACGCTTCATCCCGCCGCCGGAATATGGTCAGGCTGGCGCCCTCACCGCGCCAAGCCCGGGCGGCATGAAGGCCGAACTCACAATCCCATAAGGGAGAAGACCATGACCGTTACCCGTCGCGCCTTCGCGCTCGGAACCCTCGCCGCCCCGTTCATCGCGGGATTGGCCGTCGCCCCGGCGTCGGCGCAGGCCGGCCTGTCCGCCGCGGACCGCGAGGCGCTGGCGCGCGCCCAGACCTATCTGCGCGGCCTGACCTCGGCCCAGGGCCAGTTCACCGAGACGGGCGCGGGCGGCCAGCGCCGCAACGGCCGCTTCTGGCTGCAGCGTCCGGGCAAGATGCGGTTCGAATACGCCAACCCGGCGGGTCTGCTGGTCGTGTCGGACGGCAGCAACGTCATGCGCTACGACCCGCGCCTGAACACCTTCCAGCAGGTGCCGCTGGGCCAGACGCCGCTGTCCACCTTCCTGTCGCGCAACGTCAGCTTTGACCAGGGCGTCCGCGTGGACGCGGTGACGCGCCGCGAATCCGGCGCCTTCGCCGTGACGGTGCGCGACGCGCGTCGCCCCAACGAGGGCTATGCCGTCCTGGCCTTCGCCGGCTCGCCGATGCGGCTGCAGGAGTGGACGGTGGTCGACGCCCAGGGCACCCGCACGCGCACTCAGCTGACCAGCCTGTCGCCCGCGTCGGACTTGGCCGCCAGCCTGTTCCAGCTGCGCGACCCCACGCGCCGGCCGGGACGTCGCTGATCACGCGAGGGTGATGCGTCGTCCGCTTGACGATTTCCGGATCGTGTGACACGAATGCCACAGGCCTCGGCCTGATCGATCATCGGGATCATCCCCCTCCCGGCGGCGAAGAGAGACGAACCTGAAGCGCCCGACCGGTCCCCCTGGTCGGGCGTTTTTCTTGATGCTTGCCCTACCGCTCGCGCCGCGGTCGCTCGCTGCTTGAGGGCGTCTTCTTGATGCTTGCCCTACCGCTCGCGACGCGGTCGCTCGCTGCTTGAGGGCGTGGGTCGCGCCGGGGCGGGCGGCCTGCTAGTGCCCGGCCATGCTTCGCGTCGTCACCTGGAACATCAACTCCGTCCGCCTGCGCGTCGACCAGGTCGCCCGCTTCGTCGCCGAGACGAGTCCGGACGTGCTGATGCTGCAGGAGATCAAGTGCACGGAGGACCAGTTCCCCCGCGCCGCGTTCGAGGAGATGGGCCTGCCGCACCTGCGGCTGGCGGGGCAGAAGGGCTGGCACGGCGTGGCGATCGCCAGCCGCCTGCCGATCCAGGACGCGACCCGGATCGAGGCCTGTCGCGAGGGCCACGGGCGCTGCGTCGCCGCACGGATCGCCGGCGTCGAGTTCCAGAACTTCTACATCCCCGCCGGCGGCGACGTGGCCGACCGGGCGCTGAACCCCAAATTCGACCACAAGCTGGACTTCTATGAACGGCTGACCGCCGACGTGGCCAGGCGCGATCGTCAGGCGCCGCTGGTGATGGCCGGCGACTTCAACATCGCGCCTGGCGAGAACGACGTCTGGAACCACCGCTACATGTCGAAGATCGTCAGCCACACGCCGATCGAGGTCGAGACCCAGCGGCGTCTGCAGGACGCCGGCGGCTTCGCCGACGTGGTCCGCGACCAGGCGCCGGAGCCGACCAAGCTTGCCAGCTGGTGGAGCTATCGCGCCGTCGACTTCCGCAAATCGGCGCGCGGCCTGCGGCTGGACCACGTCTGGACCAGCCCCGGCCTGACGCCCGCCGTCGTGCGCGGCTCGGCGATGATCCACGAGCCCGTACGCGCCTGGGACCGCCCCAGCGACCACGCGCCCGTGGCGGTGGATCTGGACGTCTAGAACGGAAAGAAAATCGGGATCGCCACCATGGCCGCGATCCAGGTGATCAGGTTCAGCGGCAGGCCGACCCGCACGAAGTCCATGTAGCTGTAGCCGCCCATCTGAAACACCAGCACATTGGTCTGATAGCCGAACGGCGTGGCGAACGCCGCCGACGCGGCCATCATCACGCCCACCAGGAAAGGCCGCGGGTCCACGCCCAG
The DNA here is from genome assembly GCA_943371835.1 of Afipia felis. Taxonomy (GTDB): domain Bacteria; phylum Pseudomonadota; class Alphaproteobacteria; order Caulobacterales; family Caulobacteraceae; genus Brevundimonas. Next base: position 28,717 of record CALRWJ020000005.1, read on the forward strand.
GCTTTCGGCGAGCGCCACCGCGATCGGCGTGATCAGCACCGCGACGGTGGCGTTCGACAGCAGCTCGGTGGCGAACAGCGTCACGCCGTACAGCACGATCAGCGCGCCCAGAGGCCCCAGCGGTCGGATCACGTCGATCAGAGCCGCGGCCCCAGTCTGGGCCAGGCCAGTCACCTCGATCGCCACGCCGATCACCACCATGCCGGCGATCAGCAGCAGGATTTCGGGGCGCAGGCCGGCATAGGCCTCTTCCGCCGTGATGACACGCAGGAGGATCAGGGCGACGGCCCCGGCGAAGGCCGCCGCGGCGATGGGCGCCCATCCCAGGCCCGCCACCACGACGACGGTCAGAAAGACGGCCGCCGACACCAGCGCCCGGCGCAGATGAAACGGCCGGTCGGCCGCCTCGAACAGCGTCACGTCGCCCAGATGCGCGTCGCCGGAGCCGTCGCGGTTCGTGCGCGCCTCCCCCAGAAACGGCAGGCCGAAGGGCAGGCGCAGCCGCCGCTTTCTCTGCCGTTCGACCTCGGCGAGCTTTTCCGCCTCTTCCTCCAGCGCGGCGAGATAGGCGGCTTCCTTTTCGTCCGCGGCGACGCTGGCGCCCAGTTGACGCGCGCCGACGAAATACAGCCAAAGCGCGCCCACCAGGGCGATGGACAGGCCCACCGGCGTGATCTCAAACAGGCTGAAGACCGGCTGGCCCGCGTTGCGCGCCATGTCGTTGACCAGAAGATTGGTGGAGGTTCCGATCAGCGTCAGCAGCCCGCCCAGCACCGAGATGTGGCTGAGCGGCATGAGGAAGCGTTTGGGCGACAGCTTCAGCGACTTCGAAACGTCGCGGACCACGGGCGCCGCCAGAACGACCACCGGCGTGTTGTTCAGAAAGCCGCCCAGCGAGCCGCACATCCCCAGAACGGCCCAGATGCCGGCGGCGCCGAAACGCTGGGCCAGCCTGGTCGCCTGGCGGATCAAAAGGCCCAGCAATCCGGAGATTTCGATGGCGTAGGCGATGACGAACAGCCCGGCCAGAGCGATGATGGCCGGGCTGGCGAAGGCGGACTGCACCTCCGTGGGGCGCACGACGCCGACGATCAGCAGCACCGCCGATCCGCTCAGCGCCACGACGTCGGCGCGGATGCGGCCGTGGATCAGCACGCCGACGACGGCGATCAGCACCACGAGCGCGGTGATCTGGTCGAAACTCATGCCCCTCCACACCCCGTGCTCGGGTCCACGTCAACCCGCCGGAACGGCCAAGGTCGCCTTCTCAACGCGCGGCTGCTAGGCTGGTCGCCATGGGTGACGCGAAGGTGAAGTCGCTGATTTGTCTGGCCTTGGCGGGTGCGCTCGCCGGCTGCGGCGACCGCGAGACCATCGACGCCACGCCGGCCCCCGCGCCCACGGTCGAGGTCCCCAGCGTCGCGGCTCCCGCCCTGCCGCTGACCCGCGCCGACCTGATCGCCGGCGCCGCCGCGGCCGCCGGCGCCTATGCCGTCGGCGCGAACCCGACCGACGGCGACCCCCTGGTCGGACGCAGCTTCTCCGTCAGCCTGCCGTTCGGATGCGGCGGGCCGCAGCCCGAGGGTTCAGGCGGTCTGGCCGGCCTGGGCCACGCCGCCTGGCAGGGCGAGGACCGTCAGGCCGTCGTCCTGACCCTGCCCCCCGCCGACTGGACCGGGTCGGCGCTGATCGCCGAATCCGAAGCGGACTGGGAGCAGGTCGAGGGCTACTGGATCGACCACGCCTGGCTGCTGGAGGACCGCTGCCCGACGGTGAAGGCCGATCCGCTTCAGATCGGCGCCGCCTTCGCCGAGCCGCCCAGCGTCGGTCTGGCCGCCGTGCACGCCGAAGGCGCCTCTCGCCTGGGGCGCCGCGACGGGCGCGCCCACCGCTTCGTCATGCGCGGATCCGAAGGCTCCGCGCTGGAGACGCCGCGCGACGGCTGGCGCGTGCGCCTCGAGGGCCGGATCCAGAGCTTCCCCGACGGTCGCGCCTTCCGCTGCCGCGCGCCCGGCCCCGACGCCCGCCCGACCTGCGTCGCCGCCGTCGCCGTCGACCGCGTCGCCTTCGAGACCGCCGACGGCGTCGTCCTCAGCCAGTGGCGGCCGGGCTAGAGCGGCCGGCTCAGGGCTGCAGGCGATACCCGCCCTGGTCCGTCACCAGCAGGCGGGCCTGGCCGGGTTCGGGTTCGATCTTCTGGCGCAGGCGATAGATGTGGGTTTCCAGCGTGTGGGTGGTGACGCCGGCGTTGTAACCCCAGACTTCGGTCAGCAGCTCTTCGCGCGACACCGCCTTGGCGCCGGCGCGATAGAGGTACTTCAGGATGTTCGTTTCCTTCTCCGTCAGCCGGATCTTGCGGCCCTTGTCGGCGACCAGGACCTTGGCGGCGGGGCGGAAATCATAGGGCCCGATGCGGAAGACGGCGTCTTCAGACTGTTCGTGGCTGCGCAGATGGGCGCGGATGCGCGCCAGCAGGACGGCGAAGCGGAAGGGCTTGGTGATGTAGTCGTTGGCCCCGGAATCGAGGCCCAGAATGGTGTCGCTGTCCGACGACTGGCCCGTCAGCATGATGATGGGCGTCGAAACGCCGTCCTTGCGCAGCAGGCGGCACGCCTCGCGCCCGTCCATGTCGGGGAGGTCCACGTCCAGCAAGATCAGATCGGCGCGCGACTCGCGGCCGAGTTTGACCCCCTCGCCGGCGGTCGTGGCCTGGATCGGCGCGAACTCCTCATGCAGCGCCAGCTGCTCGGCCAGGGCTTCGCGCAGGTCGTCGTCGTCGTCGATGATCAGGATGTTCTTGGCGCTGGGCATGGACTCGACAATGGCGACGCTGGGCGGGAACGCCAACCCCGAACGCCCGAAAAGCCGTTCGGCTTCACCTCACGGGGCAGGACGGGGGCCGAACAGCGCCGATCCCAGCCTGACGTGGGTGGCGCCGTGGCGGATCGCGGTCTCGAAGTCGTCGCTCATGCCCATCGACAGGACGCGCAGCCCGTTTCGCGCGGCCAGCTCGGACAGAAGGGCGAAGTGCGGACCCGGCGCCTGACCCACCGGTGGAATGCACATCAGCCCCTCCACCGGCAGGGCCGCGGCGCGCGCGCGGGCGATCAGAGCGTCGGCCTGGGCGGGGATCACCCCCGCCTTCTGCGGCTCCTCGCCGGTGTTGACCTGAACCAGCAGGCGCGGCGAGCGGCCGCGCTTCTGCGCCTGATCCACCAGGGCGTTCAACAGACTGTCTCGATCCAGCGTCTCGATCACGTCGAACAGGGCGCACGCGGCGGCGGCCTTGTTGGACTGCAATGGACCGATCAGCCTGAGGTCGTGGGGCCGCGGCAGGTCGGGCCACCGGGCCTGCGCCTCCTGCACCCGGTTCTCGCCGAAGACGGTCTCGCCCGCGTCCATCGCCGCGCGCACGGCGTCCGGGGGCTGGGTTTTGGTCACGACGGTCAGCGTCACCGAGCCGGGGGGGCGGCCCGCGGCGACCTCGGCCGCCGCGATGCGGGCGCGGACGTCGGCCAGACGCGCGGCGATGGACGCGGCGGGCGGCATGGGCGAAGAGGCGGTCATGGCGGATCGAACCTCTGCGGACGCGCTGTGGCGGGCGGCGCTTGACCTAAACCGCGCCGCCGCGGCGGTCGACCCCCGCGCCGCGCGGCTGCCGCCGCTGATCTTTCTGACCGATCCGGCTCGGACGCCCGAGCCCTGGCGCGTCGCCGCCCGCCTGCCCGCGGGCGCGGCGGTGATCCATCGCGGCTTCGGACGAGCCGAAGCGGCGGACGAGGCGGCGCGGCTGCGCGAGGCCACGGCCCGGGCGGGCGTCCTGCTGCTGATCGCCCTCGACGTCGATCTGGCGCGCGCGACCGACGCGGACGGCCTGCATCTTCCGCAGCGCGCGCGAGATCGCGCCGGGTCCGTACGGATGACCCATCCCGACTGGTTCATCACGGCGGCGCACCACGCCGACGCGTCTGTGCCGCCCGCCGGGCTGGACGCGATCCTGGCGTCGCCCGTGTTTCCCGCGGGCGGCGTCTCGGCGTCGAACCGCCCGCTGGGAGCGGACGGGTTGCGAGAGACGGTCGGCCTCGCCGGGCTGCCGACCTATGCCCTGGGCGGGGTCGACGCGGCGCACGCGTCGGCGCTGACGGGCACGGGCACGTGCGGGATCGCCGCCGTGGACGCCGTGCTGAACGCCTGGGGCGATTAGAAGCGGAAAGTGGATTCCAGCCGGACGCGCGGCGCGACGTTGCGCTCGGTCTGGACCGGGCGGCCCGGATCGGCGGGCGTTTCCGTCAGCCCGGCGGAGGCGCCGACGCGCAGGCGCGGGCTGAGGCGGTAGTAGGCGCCGGCGCCCATGTCGACGACTTCGGCCGGCTCGCTGGACGGGCTGAGCGAGAAATCGACGCTCCAGCGACCCGACCGGTCGACGCGCAGAGCCCGGCGGGACGGCGCCACGGACGCGGCGCGGGACGCCTCGCCCGCGCTGACGACGGTGCGGGGCGCGGCCTGGGCCTGAGCCTGAGCCTGGCCGGCGACGCCGATCAAGGCGAACGCGCAGGCGGTCGCGGCGAAGACGCCGGTCCTTCCATTCATCGCGCGCGAGGGGGCGGTCATCGTCGAGGCATTCCCAAATCCGGCTGTCGATCTAGGCGCCGCGACGCGTCGCGGTCAATCGAACGGTGAAGTCGGCAGGACGTTCCCGCGCCGCTTGTGGCGCGCGCGTCACGCGAAAGGCGGCGACGCCCGCTCGCCCGCCGCGCGACCGCCCCGGTTTGGGCGCATGTTCGCCGTTCCGCCGCGCCTTCGCCTTGTCATCGCCCCTTTTCGCCGTGCTATAGGACCCGACCGAGTTGGATTTTCCCAAGGCCTCGGCGACCGGCGCGTGCGCGCGCGGCTTCGTCTGACGGAGTGACTTCATGCGAAATGTTCGCGTCGCCGCGACCATCCTGATCGTTTCCAGCCTGGGCCTGGCCGCCTGCACGGCCGAGCGGCCCTTCGGCCCGACCGTCGGCGACGTCTTCGGCGGCGGCGCGCCGCGTCCCGCGACTTCGGGAGCGCAGCTGGGCATCGGCGTGAACGCCTATCTGTGGCGCGCCACGCTGGACACGCTCAGCTTCATGCCGCTGGCCAGCGCCGACCCGTGGGGCGGCGTGATCAACTACGACTGGTACGGCGATCCCGCGACTCCGAACGAGCGCTTCAAGGCGACCGTCTTCATCCTGGACACGCGCCTGCGCGCCGACGCGCTGAACGTCTCGCTGACCAAGCAGATCCGCGACGCCTCGGGCACGTGGGTGGCCGCGGCGGTCGATCCCCAGACCGAGACGGACCTGGAAAACGCCATCCTGACCAAGGCGCGTCAGTTCAACCTGGCCGACGCCCGCTAAGTCTCCGCGCCCGGTTCGCCGGGCGCTTCGCCCTCCCCGACGACGACGGGCCCCGAGGCCGAGCCTGACGGGCCCCCCTGCCCCCAGGAAACGCCCGCCGTGGCCCGCTACGATCCCAAGACCGCCGAACCCCGCCAGCAGGCGCGATGGGCGGCCGCCGACGTCTTCCGCGCGCCCGACGCGCCGACGGGCAAGCCGAAATACTATGTGCTGGAGATGTTTCCCTATCCGTCCGGGAACATCCACATGGGCCACGCGCGGAACTACGTCATGGGGGACGTGGTCGCCCGGCTGAAGCGCATGCAGGGCTTCGACGTGCTGCATCCCATGGGCTGGGACGCCTTCGGCATGCCGGCCGAGAACGCGGCGATGGAGCGCGGCGTCCACCCGGGCGACTGGACGCGGTCCAACATCGCCGCCATGCGCGATCAGCTGAAGCTGCTGGGGCTGTCGCTGGACTGGTCGCGAGAGTTCGCCACCTGCGAGCCGAAGTATTACGGCAAGCAGCAGGCCTGGTTCCTGGAGCTGTTCCGGCGCGGCCTGGTTTTCCGGCGCGAGGGCACGGTCAACTGGGACCCGGTCGACAACACCGTGCTGGCCAACGAGCAGGTCATCGACGGCCGCGGCTGGCGCTCCGGCGCGGTGGTCGAGAAGCGCAAGCTGAACCAGTGGTTCCTGCGCATCACCGACTATGCCGACGACCTGATCGACGGCCTGAAGGAGCTGGAGGGTCGCTGGCCCGACAAGGTCCGGCTGATGCAGGAGAACTGGATCGGCAAGAGCCGCGGCGCCACCCTGTGGTGGTCGATCGCCGAGGCGCCGGACTTCCTGGCCGCACAGCCCGAGGGGCGGGCGAGCCATGACCGGGATCCGATAGAGGTCTACACCACGCGGCCCGACACCCTGTTCGGCGCCAGTTTCGTGGCGCTGGCGCCCGACCACCCGCTGATCGCCGCCATCGCCGCGCATCGGCCCGACGTGGCCGCCTTCGTCGCCGAATGCGCCAGGTCGGGCACCAGCGAGGCCGAAATCGAAAAGGCGGAGAAGCTGGGCGTCGATCTGGGCGTGCGCGTGCGCCATCCGTTCGACCCCGAACGCACCGTGCCGGTCTGGGCGGCCAATTTCGTGCTGTCGACTTATGGATCGGGCGCGATCTTCGGCTGCCCGGCTCACGACCAGCGCGACCTGGACTTCGCCCGCAAATACGGCCTGCCCGTCCTGCCCGTCGTGCGCCCCGAGGGCGCGGGCGACGACTTCGACGTCGGAACCGAGGCCTACGTCGGCCCTGGTCGGCTGTTCAACTCGGACTTCCTCAACGGCCTGGACGTCGAGTCCGGCAAGGCTGCCGCGATCGGCCGGCTGGAGGCCGACGGCGCCGGCAGGGGCGCGACGGTCTATCGCCTGCGCGACTGGGGCGTCAGCCGTCAGCGGTACTGGGGCTGTCCCATCCCGGTCGTCCATTGCGCCGCCTGTGGGGTCGTTCCCGTCCCCGCCGACCAGCTGCCCGTCGTCCTGCCCGAGGACGTGACCTTCGACGTGCCGGGAAATCCGCTGGAGCGGCACCCGACGTGGAAGCACGTGGCGTGCCCGTCGTGCGGCGGCGACGCGACGCGCGAGACCGACACCCTGGACACCTTCGTGGACTCGAGCTGGTACTTCGCCCGCTTCGCCGATCCGCACGCCGACGCGCCGATCGACGCCGAAGCGGCGAACCGCTGGCTGCCGGTCGATCAGTACATCGGCGGGGTCGAGCACGCCGTGCTGCATCTGCTCTACGCCCGTTTCATCAGCCGGGCCCTCTCGGACGCCGGCCTGATGGCGGTGAAGGAGCCGTTCGCCGGCCTGTTCACCCAAGGCATGGTGGTGCACGAGACCTATCGCACCGCAGACGGTCAGTGGGTCGAGCCGACCGACGTCGAACTGTCGAACGACGCCGGACGCCGCGGAGCACGCCGCCTGTCGACCGGCGAGGCGCTGATCATCGGCGACGTCGAGAAAATGTCCAAGTCCAAGAAGAACGTCGTCGCGCCGCAGGAGATCCTGGACCTGCACGGTGTGGACGCCGGGCGGCTGTTCGTGCTCTCGGACAGCCCGCCGGAGCGCGACGTTCAGTGGACGGCCGGCGGTCTGGAAGGCGCGGGCCGCTTCGTGCAACGCGTCTGGGCCGAGTTCGATCGAGAGCCGGGTCCCGGGGACGCGGAGGCCGACGCCGGCCTGCGCCGCGAAACCCACAAGCTGATCAAGGCGGTGACGGAGGGCGTGGAACATTTCCGTTTCAATTCCGCCATCGCGAAACTGTACGGATTTCTGGGCGCGCTGAAAGGACACGAGGCGGCGGGCAAAGCGGCTCGGCGCGAGGCGCTTTCGGTCTTCGCGCGGCTGATCTCGCCCTTCGTGCCGCATCTGGCGGAAGAATGCTGGACGCGGCTGGGTCAGGACGGGATGATCGTCGATGCGCCGTGGCCGACCTTCGACCCGGCGCTGGCGGCTGACGACGACGTCGTGCTGCCGATCCAGGTGAACGGCAAGCGGCGGGGGGAAATCCGCGTCGCGCGGGGGCTGGAGCCCGCCGAAGTGGAGGCGATCGTGATGGCCGACCCCGAGGTGCTGGCCCGTCTGGACGGGCAGACGGTGCGCAAGATCGTCGTGGTCAAGGACCGGATCGTCAATCTGGTGGTGGCCTGATGCGCGGGGCGGCTCTCGCTCTCGCGACGGCGATCGCGCTCTCGGGCTGCGGTTTCACGCCCCTGTACGGCGATGGAGCCGGCGTGGTGCTGTCGCGCGTCGCCGTGACGACGCCGGACGACCGTTTCGGCTATCGTCTGCGCGAAGCCGTCGAGGACGCGTTCGGAACGGATATGGCGGCGACGCCGGGATGGCGTCTGGATACGGCGGTGGAGCAGGACCGTCGTCCGCTGGGCCGCCGGATCGACGACACCGCCGCGCGCTATGAGCTCACCGTCCGCCTGGCCTGGACGCTGACGCCGGCGGCGGGCGGCTCGCCCGTCTCGGGCGCCGAGACCGCGGTGGTCACCTATGCCTCCGCCGACCAGCCCGTCGCGGCCATCGCGGCGCAGGAAGACGCCGAGGCCCGGGCGGCGGCCGAACTGGCGCGCAAGTTGCGGCTGGACGTGCTGTCGGTCCTGGCAGGGCGGTGACGCCGTGATCCTGGCCAAGCGCCCGGAGGTCGAGCGCTTCCTGAAATCGCCCGACCCGGCCGTGCGCGCGGTCGTGATCCACGGGCGCGACCGCTCCGGCGTCGCCGAGCGGTCGGAAATCCTGTGCCGCACCGTGACGCCCGACCTGAACGACCCCTTCAACGTCAGTTTGCTGGCGGACGGCGACGTCGACGCGGGCGACGGGCGGCTGGAGGACGCGCTGTCCGCCCTGTCCATGATGGGCGGACGCCGCCTGGTGCGCGTGCGACTGTCGGCAGAGAAGGCGGCGACGGACAAGGCCCTGGCCGCCGCGCTGAAGCAGCACGTGGACGGGGCGTTCAATCCCGAGGCGATGCTGGTCGTCGAGGCGGGCGCCCTGGGCCGCGACTCGGCGCTGCGCAAGGCGGCGGAGACCAGTCCCGCCGCCGTCGGCATCGCCTGCTACGAGGACGAGGTCGGGGACGTCGCTCGGATGACGCGTGAGGCGCTGTCCGCCGACAAGGTCGCCCTGACGTCCGAGGCGCTGGACCGGTTCGTCGCCCGCCTGCCGCGCGAACGCGGGCTGATGCGGCAGGAAATCGAGCGGCTGGCCCTGTTCATCGGCCCCGGCAGCGGGCGGACCCTGGACGTCGCCGAACTGGATCAGCATCTCGGCGTCGAACCCGATGCCAGCCTTCAGGACGCGGCGCAGCAGGCGTTCGGGGGCAAGGCGGCGCCCGCCCAGTCGGGTCTGCGCCGCGCCTTTCTGGAGGGCGAAGGCGCCGTTGCGGCGCTGCGGGCGATCGGGCGGCAGCTGCAGGTGCTGATCCGCGTCCAGACGCTGACGTCGGCCGGCGCCGGCGCGAAAGAGGCGGCCAAGTCGGCCGGCGTGTTCTGGAAGCAGGAGTCCGAAGTGCTGCGCCAGGTGAAGGCCTGGTCGCCGGACGCCCTGGACGCCGTCATGGATTCCCTGAACGCCGCCGAACTGGCCTGCCGCTCCACCGGCTCGCCCGACCAGCTGATCGCCGAACGCCTGATCCTGGAGATCGCCGCGCGCGCCCGACGTCTGGGGCTCTAGCCCCGCTTCGAGGCGCGCCGGAAGGCGGGCTTGTTCAGCGCCGCGTTCTGACGCTCGACCGACTTCTCGGCATGCTGCGCGGGCTTGAAGCCGCCGGACTTCGGTGACGACGCCCCGGCGCGCTTGGCGGCGAGGGCCTTCTTCATCGCCTCGGAGGTCGGGTTCGTCGGCTTGTCGGTCATGGCCTCAGTCTGACGTCTTTCGCCGCGCCGTCCAGACCCAGGCGCCGTCGTTGCCGTCCGGCGTCATCGGTCGTCGCTCCACGGCTTCGAAGCCGGCGCGTTGGAGGCCGTGTCGATATTCCTCTGGGTCCAGGCTGGCGTGGTGCAGGTCGCGGCCCATCCACCGGCCCAGGGAGACGCCGCGCTTCGGCCCGCCGACGAAGGTCACGACCCCGCCCGGATTGAGGTGCCGCGCGTAGGCGTCGGCCATGTCGGCCTGGGCGTCGGCCGTCAGATGGAAGCTCGACCACCAGGCGACGACGCCGTCGAACCGGCGCCCAAGAGCCAGGCGCCTCATGTCGCCGACGATCCAGGTCTGGTCCGGGAAGTCCCGACGACACATGGCGATCAGGCTCGGCGCGGCGTCGACGCCCGTGACGCGGAATCCGCCCTTGATCAACGTGGACGCGACCGGACGACCGGCGCCGCAGCCCAGATCGAGCACGTCGCCGCCGGGGGCCACGGCCTGCATGAAGCGCGAGATGTGCGGCGCCTCCTCCGCGTTCAGAGAGGCGCCCCGCGCTTGGGCCCACGCTTCCGCGTGACGGTCATACAGATCGATGACGGCGTCCGCGGCCGCCTCTTCCGCCGTCACAACCTCATCAGGCGGCGGCACAGGTCGTCCAACTGGTCGAGGCTGCGCCAGTGCAGAGTCAGCTCGCCCTTGTCGCCGCGGGCGGTCAGCTGGACCTTCAGCCCCAGCTGCTCTTCCAGATCCTGCTGTAGGGCGGCCACATCGGCGTCGAACTCGCCGGAACGCCGCGACGCGGAGCGCGACGGCGACGCCGCCGGGCGCTCGCCTTCGACGGCACGACGCGCGAGGGCTTCGGTCTGGCGGACGTTCAGACCCTCCATAAAGGCGCGATCCGCCAGCGCCGCCGGGTCGGGCGTGTTGATCAGCGCCCGCGCGTGGCCCGCCGACAGCTTGCCGTCGCGGACGTAGTCCAGCACGCGGTCGGGCAGCTGAAGCAGACGCAGGGTGTTGGCCACGTGGCTGCGGCTCTTGCCGACCACGCCGGCGACGGCGTCCTGGGTCCGGCCGAACCGGTCCATCAGCATGCGATAGGCCTCGGCCTCCTCGAGCGGGTTCAGGTCGGCCCGCTGGACGTTCTCGATGATGGCGACCTCGAGCACCGCGACGTCGTCCAGGAGACGCTCGACGATGGGCACTTCGGTCAGCCGCGCCTGCTGCGCGGCGCGCCAGCGGCGTTCGCCCGCCACGATCTGCCAGACGCCCGCCTCTTCGGGATGCGGGCGCACCAGGATGGGCTGCAACACGCCGCGGTCGCGGATCGAGCCGGCGAGTTCGTCCAGTTCGTCCTTGGTGAAGACCTTGCGCGGCTGATCGGGGTTGGGCTTGAGCGCCTCGATCGGCACGGCGCGGACGCCCGCCGGAGCCGACCCTCCGTCGACGGACGCCGTCTCGGCCACCTGCTCGCCCAACAGGGCCGAAAGACCCCGACCGAGGCCGCGCTGACGTTCGCTCATCATCTCGCTCACTCTCTCACGCCGCCCGCAACCGGACGCGCTCGCGCGCCACCACTTCCCGCGCCAGACGCAGATAGGCCTGGCTGCCGGCGCACTTCAGATCATAGATCAAGGCCGGCTTGCCGAAGGACGGCGCTTCCGAAACGCGAACGTTGCGCGGTATGACCGCGTCATACACCTTGTCGCCGAAATGCGCGCGGACGTCGGCCTCGACCTGACCCGACAGCGCGTTGCGGCGATCGTACATGGTCAGGACCAGGCCCTGGATTTCCAGCTTGGGGTTCAGGCTTTGACGGACCATGTCGACGGTCTTCATCAGCTGCGTCAGGCCCTCAAGCGCGAAGAACTCGCATTGCAGCGGCACCAGAACGGCGTCCGCCGCCGCCATGGCGTTCAGGGTCAGAAGGTTCAGCGAGGGCGGGCAGTCGATCAGAACGTAATCGAACGCCTCGCCCGCCCCCGCCGCCTGCGCCGCCAGCGAGTCGCGCAGGCGGTAGGACCGGCGGTCGGCTTGGCTGAGTTCGATCTCCACGCCCGACATGTCCGCGTCCGCCGGAATGATGTGCAGCCCGGGGACGGCGGTCGCCACCGCCGCGTCGTCGACGGATCGGCCGTCCACGATCACGTCATAGATCGTCACCCGCCGTGTTTCACGTGGAACACCCAGGCCCGTCGAGGCATTGCCCTGCGGATCCATGTCGACGATCAGCACACGCTGGCCGATCGCCGCCAGGGCTGTTCCCAGGTTGATGGCGGTGGTGGTTTTGCCGACGCCCCCCTTCTGGTTCGACACGGCCAGGACGCGGGTTTCAGCGGACACGACGAAGACTCCGAACGGACACCACGCGCCCCCGCGCGTCGCTGCGCGACGGGAACGTCTCACCCTGGAAATGCCAGACGCGGCGCGCGTCCGCCACCTCGACCTCGGCCTTCTCGCCCTTGAGATACAGGCCGACGGCCCCCTTCTGGTGATAAGCCTGTGCATAGCCCAGAAGTTTGGTCAGAGGCGCGACGGCGCGCGCCGTCACGACGTCGACCTTCACCGCCTGTCCTTCCGCGCGGGCCCAGACGACGGTCGCAGGCAGGTGCAACGCGTCGACGACCGATTGCAGAAAGCGGCACCGCTTCTGCAGGCTGTCGATCAGGTGGACGTGCCCACCGCGCGCCTTCATGAAAATCGCCAGCACGATGCCGGGCAGGCCCGCGCCCGCGCCCAGATCGGCCCAGGTTCGTGCATCGGGCGCATGGTCCAGCAGCTGCGCCGAATCCAGCGCGTGACGGTTCCAGAAGTCCGGCAGGCTGTCCGGCCCAACCAGATTCATCACCGCATTGCCATCGGCCAGCAGGCGGCGATAGGCCTCGAGATCCGCCATCTCGGCGTCGGTGGCGCCGGTCGCGACCTGGAATCCGGCGGCGTCCAGCGTCACGCCGCGACGCGCCGCACGTGCGCCAGCAGGGCGGTCAGGGCGCCCGGCGTCATGCCCTCGATGCGGCCGGCCTGGCCAAGGCTGAGCGGACGGACGCGTTGAAGCTTCTCGCGCACTTCGTTCGACAGGCCCCCGACCGCGCCATAGTCGAGGTCGAGCGGCAGCCGCAGTTCCTCGTCCCGCTTCAGCGCGGCGGCGTCCGCGGCCTGACGGTCCAGATAGCCGGCATAGGCGGCGTCGACCTCGACCTGCTCGCGTACCTCGGGAGACCAGTCGTCGATCGCGGGCAGGACCGACCGGAACTGTTCGAGCGTCACGCCGGGATGCCCCAGCAGGTCGCGGATGGATCGCCGGCGGCCGTCGGCGTTGACGGCGACGCCCAACTCGCCCGCCTCCTTGGGCGTGAAGGTCGTCTGCCGTGCGGCGGCCAGCGCCTGCGCAACCGCGTCCCGCTTGGCCGCGAAGCGGGAGGCACGCTCCGAGCCCACCAGGCCGGAGGCCAAGGCGATCGGCGTCAAGCGTTGATCGGCGTTGTCGCTGCGCAGGTTCAGCCGCCACTCGGCCCGGCTGGTGAACATGCGGTAGGGCTCGGTCACACCACGCGTGACCAGATCGTCGATCATGACGCCGACGTAGCCCTGGTCCCGGCCGATGACGACCGCGTCCTGGGCCCCGGCCTTGCGCGCCGCGTTCAAGCCCGCGATCAACCCTTGAGCGCCCGCCTCCTCATAGCCGGTCGTGCCGTTGATCTGGCCGGCCAGGAAGAGGCCGGGCCGCGCCTTCACCTCCAGCCCGGGCGTCAGTTCGCGCGGATCGACGTAGTCGTATTCGATGGCGTAGCCGAAGCGGAACACCTCGACCGCCTCGAGCCCGGGTATGGTCCGCAGGAAGGCCATCTGGGTGGCGTCGCCCACAGAGGTGGAGATCCCGTTGGGATAGACCGTCGGATCGTCCAGACCCTCGGGCTCCAGAAAGATCTGGTGCGAGGTCTTGTCGGCGAACCGCACGACCTTGTCCTCGATCGACGGGCAGTAGCGCGGGCCGCGACCCGACAGATGGCCGCCATAGACGGCGCTCTCGCCCAGGTTCTCGGCGATGATCCGGTGCGTCTCTTCCGTCGTGGCGGTGATGCCGCAGGCGATCTGGGGCACCTCGATGCGATCGGTCAGGAAGCTGAAGGGCACGGGCCGGTCGTCGGCGGCCTGCATCTCGAGCCGCTCCCAGGCGATGGTGCGGCCGTCCAGGCGCGCGGGGGTGCCGGTCTTCAGCCGGCCCATGACGAGACCCGCCCCGTAGAGGTCGGCGGCGAGGCCCGTCGACGGCGCTTCGCCATGACGGCCGGCGGGGATGCGCTGGTCGCCCTTGTGGATCACCCCGTTCAAAAAGGTGCCGGTCGTCAGCACGACGGCGCCGGCGGCGATCTCGGCGCCCTCGCCGGTGACGACGCCCACCACATGATCGCCGGCAAGCATCAGACGCTCCGCCGTGCCGGCCATGAGGGTCAGATTCGGCGCTTGCGCCAGTTCCGCCTGCATGGCTTCGCGATAGAGCCGCCGATCGATCTGGCTGCGCGGCCCGCGCACGGCGGCGCCCTTGGACCTATTCAGCATCCGGAACTGAATGCCGGACACGTCCGCCATGCGGCCCATCAGGCCGTCCATGGCGTCGATTTCCCGAACCAGATGCCCCTTGCCCAGCCCGCCGATCGCCGGGTTGCAGCTCATCTCGCCGATCGTCTCAAGCTTCTGCGTGAGGAGGAGCGTACGCGCGCCCGTGCGGGCGGACGCAGCGGCCGCCTCACAGCCGGCGTGGCCGCCGCCGATAACGATGACGTCGAACTGGGTCATGGGTGGCCGGGCTTAGTCCAGTCGGAGCGGGAATTCCACTGACGTTTCACGTGAAACAGGCGTCTACTTGCCGATGCAGAAGCTGGCGAACACCTCTCCCAGAACGTCCTCGACGCCGACTTCGCCCGTGACTTGGGAAAGGGCCATCGCCGCACGTCGGAGATCGTCACCCGCCATCTCCGGTGCGAGGTCGAGCGCGCGCCGGGCGTCCAGGACAGCGGCAAGCGCATCCTCGAGGCGCCGGCGGTGCCGCAGGCGCGTGACCGGCGGGAAGTCGGCGCCCGACAGGTCGAGCCGCAGCCTCTCGCCGATCGCGACGTGGAGGCGCTCCAAGCCGGCGCCCGTGACTGTGGAAACCGACAGTCCGTCTTGATCGGCGAGATCGGACTTGGTCCACACGACGAGATCGCCCGGCCGCACGAACTGGGCGGCGGCCCCCTCGGGATCACCGGGACCGCGAACCCAAATACGCAGGTCCGCCGCTTCGGCTCGGGCGCGGGCCCGGCGCACGCCCTCCGCCTCGACGGGATCGGCGGAATCGCGGAGGCCGGCGGTATCCGACAGGGTCACCGCATAGCCGTCGATGACCAGTTGAGCGTCCAGCACGTCGCGCGTGGTGCCCGGGATCGGCGTCACGATGGCCGCCTCCCTGGCTACAAGCGCGTTGAACAGCGAGCTTTTGCCGGCGTTGGTCTCGCCGATCAGCACGATGCGATAGCCGTCTCGCACGCGCTCGCCTCGCGCCGCGTCGGCCAGGGCTCCTCGAAGATCCGCGGCCAGCGCGTCTAGGACCGGTCCTGCGCTGCGGGCCAGGTTGTCCGGCACCTCTTCGTCCGGGAAGTCGATTTCGGCCTCGACCAAAGCCAACGCGCGGAGCAGAGCGGCCCGAAAGCCCGCGTAGACGGCGCTCAAGGCTCCGTCCAGCTGGCCGAGGGCCTGCCGAGCCTGGGCCGCGCTTTCCGCGTCGATCAGGTCCGCGACCGCCTCGGCTTGTGCCAGGTCCATGCGGCCGTTCTCGAACGCCCGACGGGTGAACTCCCCGGGTTCGGCGGGGCGCAGGTTCATTTCGGACAGGGCGTGGAGGACGCCCTCCACGACGGCGCGCCCACCGTGGAGGTGGAGCTCGGCGACGTCTTCGCCGGTGTAGGAAGCCGGCGCCGGAAACCACAGCACCAACGCCTGGTCCAGTCGCGCGCCGGCGTGTCGAAGCGTGCGCAGCGTCGCCTGACGCGGAGAGGGCAAGCCCCCGGCAAGAGCCGCCAGCGCGGCCCCCGTCGAGGGACCGCTGAGGCGCACGACGGCGATCGCGCCGCGGCCCGGCGGGGTGGCCAGGGCGAAGACGGTGTCGCTCACCTCAGCCCTTGGTCGCGGCTTCCATCAGCCGCCGGAACTGGTCCTGTGCCTGAAGACCGAAGCTGGTCCAGGTCTTCATCAGCTCTTCGGGCTGCATGGCGGCGACGTTGGCCTCCATCCGCTTCTGCATTTCCGAAACCACCGCTTCGTTCAGAGGGGTGACGTCGGGCAGGCCGAGGAAGGCGCGCGCCTCGGCAGGGGTGCACTCCACTTCGACGTTGACCTTCATGCCGAGGCCTCCTGTTTCACGTGAAACGCGGCTTAGCGCGTCAGGTGTTCATCGACTGGAAGAAGTCGGCGTTGTTCTTCGACTGTCGCAGCTTGTCGAGCAGGAACTCGATCGCGTCCTGCGGGCCCATGGGGTTGAGAATACGGCGCAGGACGTAGGTCTTGGCCAGCTGGTCCTTAGGGGTGATCAGGTCTTCCTTGCGCGTGCCCGACTTCAGCACGTCGATCGCCGGGAAGATTCGCTTGTCCGCGACCTTGCGATCCAGCACGATTTCCGAGTTCCCGGTGCCCTTGAACTCTTCGAAGATCACCTCGTCCATGCGGCTGCCCGTGTCGATCAGGGCCGTGGCGATGATCGTCAGCGAACCGCCCTGCTCCACGTTGCGCGCGGCGCCGAAGAAGCGCTTGGGCCGCTGCAGGGCGTTGGCGTCGACGCCGCCGGTCAGCACCTTGCCCGACGACGGCACGGTCGCGTTGTAGGCGCGGCCCAGACGGGTGATCGAGTCCAGCAGGATCACCACGTCCTTCTTGTGTTCGACCAGACGCTTGGCTTTTTCGATCACCATTTCGGCGACGGCGACGTGCCGGGTGGCGGGCTCGTCGAAGGTCGAGGCCACGACCTCGCCCTTCACCGTGCGCTGCATGTCGGTGACTTCCTCGGGGCGCTCGTCGATCAGCAGGACGATCAGCGAAACCTCGGGGTGATTGGCCTCGATCGACTTGGCGATGTTCTGCAGCATCACCGTCTTGCCGACGCGCGGCGGCGCGACGATCAGGCAGCGTTGGCCTTTGCCCAGAGGCGCGACGATGTCGATGACGCGGCCCGAGCGATCCTTCAGCGTCGGATCCTGGATTTCCATGTGCAGCCGCTCTTCCGGATAGAGCGGCGTCAGGTTGTCGAACAGGACCTTGGTGCGCACCTCTTCGGGATCGGCGAAGTTGATCGTGTCGCACTTCAGCAGGGCGAAATACCGCTCGCCCTCGCGCGGCGCGCGCACGGCGCCGTGGATGGTGTCGCCCGACCGCAGGCCGAAGCGGCGGATCTGCGACGGCGAGACATAGATGTCGTCCGGCCCGGGCAGATAGTTGGCGTCCGGGCTGCGCAGGAAGCCGAAGCCGTCGGGCAGGATTTCAAGCACGCCGTCGGCGATGATCTCGACCTCTTCCTCGGCCAAAGCCTTGAGGATGGCGAACATCAGGTCCTGCTTGCGCAGGTTGGAGGCGTTCTCGACCTCCAGCTGCTCGGCGAAGGCGACCAGGTCGGCCGGCGTCTTCTCGTTCAGTTCGGCCAGGGTGATGCGGCCATTGGGGACGATCGGCTCGCCGTCGTCCTCCTCGTCCTCGGCCTCCTGATCGATCTCGACCTGATCGTCGGCGAGGCCGTCCTGAACGGCGTCCAGGGTTTCGGCCTCGGGCGAGGCGGGATCGGTGTCGCGGACGTCGGTCATGCGGATCTTCTTCGGGCAGACGCGCCCGACCGCTCGCGAAGGGCGAGGGCGTGCGGGCTTCGGATATGCGGCCTTGCGGCCGAGGGGGGACCGACGGGCTCCGTCTCGCGTTCGGGAAACGGCGTCGGTGAGGAGAGAGGGACCGTCCGTCGGGGGCCAGGAGCGGTTCGCCGCCAGCGAAACCACGCCGGCCGCGTCAGGTCAACCGAAAGTCCATTCCGTCGTGACCGACAGGACCATGACGACCGCGATCAGGAAGGGGATTTCGTTGGTCATGCGCCAGAACCGCCCGGAGCGGACCGAGGTCCCCGCTTGCACCCGCCGGAACTCGGCGGACAGATAGCCGTGCCAGGCGCTCAGCGCCAGCACGCCGGTCAGCTTGGCGACCATCCAGGGCTGATGCGCGAAGCTCCAGTCCTGACCGCCGCCGCTGCGCAGCCACAGCAGCCACAGGCCCAGGCCCCATGACAGGATCATGGCGGGCGTCAGGATGATCTTCAACAGCCTCCCCTGCCAGACGCGCAGCAGGCCGCGCATCTCGGACTGCAGCGGCTCGGCCTTGTCGGCCTGCTCGGCGTCGTAGGCATAGAGTCTGGGCAGAAACAGCAGCCCCGCCATCCAGGCGATCACCGCCAGAATGTGGAAACCGCGAGCTAGATCGTACAGGTTCATGCCGCGGCCCTCCGTTCGGCCCGACATGGACAGGCCTTCCAGTCCGCGCGGCACCCCGGCCCGAACGGCGCCGTGCCGCCCCCGCGCGCCAGGGCGTCGACCGTCGCGTCCGCCAGAACCTCGACGAAGACCGGCGCCGTGCCGACCGCCGGCGCGCGCAGATAGGGCGCCAGGCCCAGGCCGTGAGCCAGCTCGGCGTATTCCACGTCCAGCTCGACCAGGGTCTCGATGTGCTCGGACACGAAGGCGACGGGCGTCAGCACGACGCCCACACCGTCGGCCGCAGCCTTCTGGATCGCCTCGGGCGTCGACGGGCCCAGCCACTTCAGCGGACCGACGCGGCTCTGGTAGCAGACGTCCCATCGGTCTCCGCGCGCGCCCAGTCCCAGCCGATCGGCCAGGGCGGCGCAGGTCGCCTCCACCTGTTCCTGGTAGGGGTCGCCCTTGCCGGAGACCAGCTTCTCCGGAATGCCGTGCGCCGACATCAGCACGCGGACGGGTCGATCGCCGGCTTCGGCCAACTTTCCGGCAACAGCCTCGGCCTGGGCCTCGATCCAGCCGTCGGCGACGGGCCAGCAGCAGACGGTGCGGGAACGCCCCGGCCCGACGTAGGCGCGCACCCACGCCTTCAGTGACGACTCGGTCGTGGTCGTCGAGAACTGGGGATACAGCGGCAGCAGAACGATCTCGTCGGGCGCGAAGGCGGCGACCTCGGTCGCGACCTGCTCGGTCAGCGGCGTCCAGTAGCGCATGCACACGAAGACCCGCGCCTCGTCGTCGGGCAACTCCTCGGCCAGCAGATCGCTCAGCGCCTCGGCCTGGGCGCGCGTGCCGGGCAGCAGCGGCGAGCCGCCGCCCATCAGGTCATAGTTGGCCTGGGCGCTTTTCTCGCGGCGCGACGAAATCAGACGGGCCAGCGGCGTGCGCACCACGCCGGGCAGGCCGATGATGGCGGGATCGTTGAACAGGTTGAAAAGAAAGGGCTTCACGTCGGTCGGACCGTCCGGTCCGCCCAGATTGAACAGCACCACCGCGATCCGCCGGCCCGCCCCTGCTTCGGTCACTGCGCCCCGATCCTCGTCAACACGCGCTCGACGTGCGCGATCGGCATGTCCGGCAGGATGCCGTGGCCGAGATTGAAGATCCACGGACCCTGTCCCCAGGCCTCGGTCAACTGGTCGACCCTGCGGTCCAGCGCCGCGCCCCCCGCCCGCAGCAGCAGCGGGTCCAGCGCGCCCTGGATCGGCTTGATCGCCTGCACCCTCTGCCCGACCGGCAGCGGACAGGCGGTGTCCAGCGCCACGGCCTGGACGTCGCACTCAACGGCATAGCGCTCGGCCAGCGCCGCCGACCCGCGCGGAAAGCCGATCAGGGGCACGGTGACGCCCAGCTCGCGCACCCGGTCGACCAGCTTCTGATGCGGCCCGAGCACCAGGCGCTCGAACAGGTCGTCGGGCAGCCCCTCGGCCCAGCTTTCGAAGATCTTCAGCACCTGGGCCCCGGCGTCGGCCTGCATCTTCAGATAGTGGGCCGTGGCCTCGACCAGCACGTCCAGCACGCCGTCGACCAGATCGGCCTGGGCATAGGCATAGGTCCGCGCCTGCGCCCGCTCGCCCTTGCCGATGGTGCGCGCCTCGCCGTCCAGCATGTAGGTCGCCACGGTCCACGGCGCGCCGGCGAAGCCGATCAGGGCGCGTTCCGGCTCGAGCTGGCCGCGCACGATCGACAGGGTCCGGCCGACCTCGGATAGCGCCCGACCCGCGTCGGGGGCCAGGGCGCGCATCGCCTCCAGCGACGGGAGGGCGCCCAGACGCGGCCCCTCGCCCGCCTCGAACCAGACGTCCTGACCCAGGGCGCGGGGGATCAGCAGGATGTCGGCGAAGACGATGGCCGCGTCGAAGCCGAACCGGCGCATCGGCTGCAGCGTCGCCTCCGCCGCCTTCTCCGGGTCCAGGCAGAATTCGATGAAGCCCGGCGTCGTCGCCCGCAGCGCCCGGTACTCCGGTAGGTAGCGCCCGGCCTGACGCATGAACCACACCGGCGGGCGGTCCAGCGTCTCGCCGGCCAGGGCTCTCAGAAGTCGGGGGGTCGTCATGCGACGGACTTACGGGCTGACGCGTCCCCGCTCAAGCCGACGGGTCTTCCTTCCTACCCTTCCTTTGAATCGAAAGAAGGGAAGAAGGGGGTTGGGCCGGGGATGACGGGGATGACCCTCGGGACATCCCCCGTTCGGCGCCGGTTGTCCACCAGGCGCGTCTCCGTCGCCGTGCATGGGGACGAAAGCGGGCGCCGAGGCGGCGGTCGACGGTTAACGAGGCCTTAACGCCGGGGTTCGGCGACCGCCGCGCCTTGCTCAGTCGCTGTGGGCCGTTAACCGCTCGTTAAGCCTTTCCCCAGCCCGGTCGCCTCGCAGCTTCCACGCGGGGAAAACCGCAGGCGCCGTGGCCACGGCCGTCCCCCGTCATCCCCCGCTCGCTCCGATCCAGGGCCTTTGCTATGGAAAGCGACCCCGTTCCCCTCGCCCCGGCGCCCCGATTGCCCCACGATTTCTCCCCAGGATTCCATCGGTCCTCCCCGAACGCGCGCACCAGATGACTCCGCCGCGCCCGGGCCGACTGGCCACCTATTTCCACGTCCATCTGGTCTCGGACTCCACCGGCGAGACGCTGAACGCCATGGCCAAGGCGGTCACGGCCCGATTCGACGGCATCATTCCGATCGAGCACATCTATGCGCTGGTGCGGTCGTCCAAGCAGATGGAGCGGGTGCTGGAGGAGGTGGCGAACGCGCCGGGCGTGGTGCTGCACACCCTGGTCGACGCCGAGTTGAGGGCGCAACTGGAGGAAGGGTGCCGCCGCCTGGACATGCCACAGATCGCGGCGCTGGACCCGCTGGTCGGCGCACTGTCGCGCTATCTGGGCGCGGCCCTGTCCACCCGCGTGGGCGCCCAGCACGCGCTGGACCACGACTATTTCAACCGCATCTCGGCGCTGGACTTCGCCATGGCGCACGACGACGGCCAGGGCACGACCGAACAGCTGGAACAGGCCGACGTGGTGCTGACGGGCGTCAGCCGCACCTCCAAGACCCCGACGTGCATCTATCTGGCGCATCGCGGCATCCGCGCGGCCAACGTGCCGCTGGTGCCGGGCCAGGAGGACGGCGAGCGGCTGACCACGCTGCGCCGACCGCTGGTGGTCGGCCTGACCGTCTCGCCCGACCGGCTGGTGCAGATCCGGCGCAACCGACTTGAGGGTCTCAACGCCGACCGCGCCTCGTCCTACGTGGATCAGGACGCCGTGCGCGACGAGACGGTCAAGGCGCGGCGCGCCTTCGAACGGCGCGGCTGGCCCGTGATCGACGTCACGCGGCGCTCGGTTGAAGAGACGGCGGCGGCGGTGGTCAACCTGCTGCAGGAACGCCGGGCCCGGGGCGAGGCCGCGCGATGACGCTGGTCCTGGCCTCCGCCAGCGCGGCGCGGCGCGCGATCCTGGAGCAGGCCGGCGTCGCCTTCGAGGTCGATCCGGCGGACGTGGACGAGGCGGCGCTGAAAACGCCCGAAGCGCGAAGCGACCCGGCGGGTCTGAGCGTGATCCTGGCCCAGGCCAAGGCGCGGGACGTGTCGCGTCGCCGTCCCGAGGACTGGGTGATCGGCTCGGACCAGATCCTGGCCTTCGACGGCGGCCTGGTGTCCAAGGCGCGCTCTATGGACGAGGCCCGCGCGCGGCTGACGGCCATGCGGGGGCGCGAGCACGTTCTGTGGTCGGGCGTGGCGCTGGCGCGCGGCGGCGTCGTCGTCTGGTCGCACCGGGAGCCAGCGACGCTGACGATGCGGCCGTTCTCGGACGCCTTTCTGGACGCCTATCTGGCGGCGGAGGGCGAGGGACTGCTGGCGTCGGTGGGCTGTTACCGCATCGAGGGGCGCGGAGCGCAGCTGTTCGCGCGCGTGGACGGGGCGCAGGCGACCATCATGGGCATGCCGCTGTGGCCCCTTCTGGACGCGCTGCGGGCGAACGGGGTCCTGCCGGAATGATCCGCGGGGGCGTCGTCGGCTGGCCGATCGGGCATTCGCTGAGCCCGCTCATCCACGGCGCGTGGATCGCCGCGGCGGGTCTGGACGCCGACTACGAGGCCTGGCCGGCGCAAGACGAGGCCGCGTTCGACGCCCTGATCGGCGAGGTGCGGCGCGGATCGATCCGGGGACTGAACGTCACCGCGCCATGGAAGCTGCGCGCCTTGGCGGCGAGCGACGACGCGAGCGAGACGGCGCGCCGCGCAGGGTCGGCCAACCTGCTGACGTTCGAGGCCGGACGCGTCCTGGCCGACTCCACCGACGGGCGGGGCGTGCGGGACGCCCTGGCCGAGCAGGCGCCCGAGCTGAACCTGAACGGAGCGCGGGCCGTCCTGCTGGGCGCGGGCGGCGCGGCGCGGGCGGCGGCGGCGGCGCTGATCGAGGCGGGCGCGCGCGTCGGCGTGGTCAACCGCTCGGCCGAACGAGCGCGGGGCCTTATCGAAGCTTTGGGCGTCGATCATCAGACCCCGGACGATCTGTCGGACGCGGACCTGATCATCAACGCCCTGCCCGTCGATCCGGGGGTGGATCCGGCTCGGTTCAGGTCCGACGCCGTGGTCATGGACATGACCTATCGCCCGCTGACGACGCCGTTTCTGGCCGCCGCGCGGGCGCGGGGCCTGACGACGGTGGACGGGCTGGCGATGCTGATCGGCCAGGCGCGGCCCTCGTTCGCCGCGATCTTCGGCGTGGCGCCGCCGGACGTGGACGTCCGCGCCCTGTGCCTGAAGGCGATGGAGGACGTGGCGTGATCCTGCTGGGGCTGACGGGTTCGATCGGCATGGGCAAGTCGACGACGACGCGGATGTTCGCGCTGGCCGGCGCGCTGACGTGGAACGCCGACGACGCGGTGCACGCGCTGTATGCGCCCGGCGGCGCGGCCGTCGTGCCGGTGGGCGAAGCCTTTCCCGGCGTGGTGGTGGACGGCGCGGTCGACCGGGCGCGCCTGGCCGAGGCGCTGGGACGCGACGCCGCCGCCTTCGCCCGGCTGGAGGGCGTCGTCCACCCCCTGGTGGCGCGCGGTCGTCTGGAGGATCTGGACGCCGCGCGGGCGGCGGGAGTCAGGCTGGCGGTCCTGGACATCCCCCTGCTGTTCGAAACGGGCGGCGACCGCGCGATGCACGCCGTCGTCGTCGTGACCGCGCCGGCGGAGGTTCAGGCCGAACGCGTCCTGGCGCGGCCCGGCATGACGCGAGAGCGCTTCGACGCCATCCTGACCCGTCAGGTGCCCGACGCGGAAAAGCGGCGTCGCGCCGACTTCGTCGTCGACACCTCGCGCGGGCTAAAGGCGGCGATGACCCAGGTCGAGGGGATCGTGGGGACGGTTCTGGATCCGGCGTGGACGCCCGCGCCCGGACGCCTTCCGCTGGACGCCGAACCGGGCCAGTAAGGGCCATGGCCCGCGAGATCGTCCTCGACACCGAAACCACCGGCTTCGATCCGAAGACGGGCGACCGCCTGATCGAGATCGGCTGCATCGAGATCGAGGACCTGCTGCCGACGGGCCGGACCTTCCACCGATACGTGAATCCCGAGCGCCTGATCCCGCCCGGCGCCATCGCCGTGCATGGCATCACCGACGACAAGGTGAAGGACGCGCCGAAATTCCATCAGATCGTCGGCGACTTCCTGGAATTCGTCGGCGACGCGCCGGTCATCGCCCACAACGCCAACTTCGACCGCGCCTTCATCGAGTGGGAATGCACCAACTGCGGGCGCGATCTGATCCCCATGGAGCGCTGGGTCGACACGCTGCAGCTGGCCCAGACGAAGTTTCCGGGCATGCCCAACTCGCTGGACGCGCTGTGTCGGCGGTTCAAGATCTCGCTGACCGAGCGCACCCTGCACGGCGCCCTGATCGACGCCCGGCTGCTGGCCGAGGTCTATCTAGAGCTGAAGGGCGGCAAGGCGCGCAAGCTGGACCTGTCCATGGCCGCCGCGGTCGTCGCGACGACTCAGGCCGGCGGCACGGCGCACGGCGCGCGCCCCCGCCCCCTGACTCCGCGCCTGACCGACGCCGAAGCCGCCGCACATCGCGCCTTCCTGGAAGGCGAGATCAAGTCGACGACGCTATGGGACGCCCTGCTGGGCGCCGCTTGATCAGGCCTGCGCCGCCGGCGAGCGCTCCATCTCGGCGCGGCGCTGCATGTAGATGGCGCTGAAGTCGATGGGATCCATCAGGAACGGGGGCACCAGGCCGCCGTCGGACGTGGCGCGGGCGATCACTTCGCGCGCGAACGGGTACAGATAGCGCGGGCACTCGATCAGCAGCATCGGCTCGATGTCCTGCTCGGCCACGCCCATCAGCTGGAACAGGCCGCCGTAGACCAGCTCGACCGCGAAGATCGGGCCGGCGTCGACCGACGCGCGCACCGACAGCTTCAGATCGACCTCGAACAGGCCGTCCTTGCGGCCCGAGGCGTTCAGCTCCACGCCCATGTCGATGGCGGGCTTGCCCTCAGCGCGCAGGCTCTCCGGCGCCTTGGGGTTCTCGAAGGACAGGTCGCGGACGTACTGAGCCAGGATGCGGAAGCCGGGGGCCGCGGGCTGGCCCTGGACGGGCTCGGCGCCGGCGGGCGTGGCGGGGGTCGTGGCGTCGGTCATGGCTCGCGGTTTCCGAATTGCGGCGACGGCGGGGCGGCCCGCCGGAAGGCGCGGCGACTATCATGCGCGACGCCCGGTCGCAACGCCGCGCCGCCCCCGCGCATTGGGCGTTCGGCTTGCCCCTCCCCATATGACCGCCTAAGCCTGACCCCATCGTCGCCGCCAGGGATGCCCCGTGCCCGTCCAATTCCAGATCGTGCTCTTCGCCGTGATCGCCGCCTTCGTGCTGTTCCAGCTCTACAACGTGCTGGGCAAAAAGGTGGGCCGCCAGCCCGAGGACGACGTGCGCGCCCAACCCGTGCCCGCCGGGCCGGCGGTCGGCCAGCCTCCGGCCCGGCCGGTGGACGGCCACACCCTGGCCGCCATTCAGGGCCTGAAGGCGCGCGATCCCGGCTTCGATCCGCACCGCTTTCTGGACGGCGCCAGAACCGCGCACGAGACGATCGTTCAGGCCTATGCCGCCGGCGACCGCGACGCGCTGAAGCCCCTGCTGGCCGCGCCGGTCATGGCCTCGTTCGAAGCCGGCATCGCCGCGCGCGAGACGCGGGGCGAGACCGAGCGCGTCGAGTTCGTGCACTCGCCGCGCGCCGACCTGGAGCTGGCGACCGTCGAAGGCGACCACGCGCTGGCCAAGGTCCGCTTCCTGGCCGAACTGCGTTCCACCTCGTCCGCCGCGGGCCGTGACGATGTGGTGGAAGAACGCCGGACCGCCGAGATCTGGACTTTCCAGCGTCCCCTGACGGCCCAGGATCCGAACTGGGTGCTGGCCCGAGTGGAGCCCGCCACGGCGTGATCCGCCGGCTTCTTCCGCTGCTGGGCCTGCTGGCCGCCGCCTGCGCCACGGCGCCCGCGCCAGTGCAGCCCGCGTCTCCGCCGCCGATCGTCGCCCCGCCGGACGGATCGGGCGTGGTCGTGCCGGGACGGGACGCCGACGCCCGGCCCGCCGCGCGCCCCCTGCCCGCCGGATCGGTCGCCTTGTCTTCCCTCCCCGGCTGGGACCGAGAGGACCATCTTGCCGCACTGGGGGCCTATGCCGGGGGCTGCCGACCGGCGGCCGACCCGGTGTGCGCCCCCGCCCGCGCCCTGATGGCGACCGGGCCGAGCGGCGCCCAGGCACGCGCCTGGCTGGACGCCAACTTCGCGGCGGTCGAAGCGCGCACGCCCGACGGGTCGCCCGGCCGGCTGACGTCCTATTTCGCGCCCGAATACGCGGCGCGCCGCTTTCCCGACGCGGAGTTCTCCGCCCCCGTCATGCCGCCGCCGGCGGGCTGGCGGCGCGGCGACGTCGGGCCGACGCGCGCCGAGATCGAGGCGTTGCCGGCGCCCCAGGCCCTGGCCTTCATGCGCGCCGAGGACCTGTTCTTCATGCAGATTCAGGGCTCGGGCTATCTGACGTTCGAGGACGGCACGCGCGCCCGCGCCGCCTACGCCGCCGACAACGGCCAGAGGTTCGTCGGCATCGCCGCGCCGATGGCCGAGCGCGGCCTGCTGCCACGCGACGGCACGTCGGGCGACGCCATTCGCGCCTGGCTGGCGTCCCATCGCGGGCCGGAGGCGGCGGACGTGATGCGGCTGAACCCCCGCTACATCTGGTTCCGGCTAGACCCCGACGACGGCGGCCATCCCGCGGGCGCCGCGGGCGTGCCGCTGACGGCGCGCCGGTCGATCGCCGTCGATCCGTCCTACTGGACCTACGGCACGCCGGTGTGGATCGAGGCCGAAGCCGGCAACCTGTCCGGCGCGCGCTCAGGCTATTCCGGCCTGGTCATGGCCCTGGACACCGGCTCGGCCATCCGCGGTCCCGTCCGCGCCGACTTCTACATGGGCCGAGGCGACGCGGCGGGCGCCGAGGCCGGGACGGTCCGCCATCCCCTCAGGATGTGGCGGATCGTGGGGCGGTAAAGCAGATGAGCCCTTGCAGAAGCGCGCAACCTTGGCACGTTGCCGTCTTTGCTTCGGGAGTCGCTTGTGTACTTGATGTATGTCGACGAGAGCGGTGACACCGGCTTGGTGAACTCTCCAACGCGGTATTTCGCTCTATCCGGCATCACTGTGCACGAGAGCCGGTGGCGAGATTTCTTGGCAGTTCTTGTTGCCTTCAGGCGAACTTTGAAGGCTGTCCATGGCTTGCCGATGCGAACGGAGCTGCACGCCTCCGAATATATTAGAAGTCCGCCCGTTGCTGGGATGGCCAAACACACACGCCTCGGAATCATGAGACAGCTTCTCGATGAGCTGGCGAAGATTCCTTACATTCGGATCACCAACATCGTTGTAGACAAGCACGGAAAACCGGCTGGCTACGATGTCTTTGATCACGCGTGGCGAGCCTTGTTTCAGAGGTTCGAGAATACCATCGGGTATGGCAACTTCCCTGGTGCACATCGAGCGGACCGGGGGATGGTGATTTCGGACAACACCGACGGCCAGAAGTTGATGCGCCTCGTGCGAAAAATGGCCGTCTACAACGTGATCCCTGGAATGGGGGGACTACCCGCGAGGAACATTCCGATGGTGCGGGTCATCGAGGATCCGCACCACAAGAACTCAGCCGACAGCTACCTCATCCAAGCCTGCGACGTTGCAGCCTACTTCCTGCACCAGAAATATCAGCCGTGTGCTTACGTAAGGCGCAAGGGCGCAGCCAACTACTTCAACCGCCTCCATCCCGTACTCAATACGCGGGCGAGCCTCGCAAACGGTTTCGGCATCGTAGTCTTGTAAGCAAATGAAAGGGGGAGGCGACCAGCGGCCTCCTCCCCGGTGCGGTCCTACTAACGGGTTGAGCCCGAGTTCAGACTACCAAAACAAATTAGCGAATCGGGCGCAAAAAGTCAAACTCTAGTCTTGACTCACGGGGTCAACGGCGCCTGCGATTCCTACCTCCGCCTCAGCCCGCCCAGCACCCCGCGCAGCAGTTCCCGCGTGATCGTGCTGCCCGCCGTGCGCAGCACCGACTTCGTCAGCGCCTCGACCGGCGTCTGGCGCGACGAGCGACGGGCCGGGGCGCGGGCGGTTTCGCGCTCTCGCTCACGGTCCAGCCGGGCCTGATCCTTCTCGCGGGCGGCGGCGGCCTTTTCGGCGTCCTTCGCGGCGGCCGCGTCGGCCTTGGCGCGGGCTTCGGCCAGTCTGGCGTCGGCGGCGGCCTGGTCGGCGGCGCCGCGGCGGGCGGCCAGGACCTCCTCGGCGGATTCGCGGTCCACGGCGACGTCATAGAGGCCGCGCACGGGGCTGGCGGCCATCACCTGAGCGCGCTCGGCGTCGGTGGCGGGACCCAGGCGGCTGTCCGGCGGGCGGATCCTGGTGCGACCGACGACGCGCGGCGCGCCCTTCTCGTCCAGCGTCGAGACCAGGGCCTCGCCCACGCCCAGACCCTGGATCGCCTCGGCGGTGTCGAAGGCGGGGTTGGGGCGGAACGACTGGCTGGCAGCCTTCAGCCCCTTCTGTTCCGAGGGCGTGTAGGCGCGGAGCGCATGCTGGATGCGGTTGCCCAGCTGGGCCAGCACGCTGTCGGGGATGTCGGCCGGGTTCTGGGTGACGAAATAGACGCCGACGCCCTTGGAGCGGATCAGCCGCACCACCTGCTCGACCTTTTCGCGCAGGGCGTCGGGCGCGTCGGTGAACAGCAGGTGCGCCTCGTCGAAGAAGAAGACCAGACGCGGCTTGTCCGGGTCGCCCACCTCCGGAAGCTGCTCGAACAGCTCGGACAAGAGCCACAGCAGAAAGGCGGCGTACAGGCGCGGCGAGTTCATCAGCCGCGTCGCGTCCAGCACGTTGACCTGCCCTCGACCGTCCAGACCCGTGCGCAGCATGTCCTCCAGCCGCAGCGCCGGCTCGCCGAAGAAGTCCGCCCCGCCCTGCTGCTCCAGCTGCAGGATCGACCGCTGGATGGCGGCGATGGAGGCCGGCGCGACGTTGCCGACCTCGCGCCCGATCCGCTCGGCGTTCTCGCCGACGTAGGCCAGCATGGATCGCAGGTCGTCGAGGTCCAGCAGCAGCAGGCCCTCCTTGTCGGCGACGTGGAAGACCACCGACAACACGCCTTCCTGAACCTCGTTCAGGTTCAGCATCCGCGCCAGAAGCACCGGGCCGATCTCGCTGATCGTGGTGCGGATCGGATGGCCCTTCTGGCCGTACAGGTCCCAGAACACGGTCGGCGCGGCGCGCGGGGTCAGGGTCAGGCCCATCTCGGCGGCGCGGGCCAGCAGCTTGTCGTTGGGGGCGCCCGGCATGCAGATGCCCGACAGGTCGCCCTTCACGTCGGCGCAGAAGACGGGCACTCCGGCGTCGGAAAAGCCCTGGGCCATGATCTGCAAGGTGACGGTCTTGCCCGTGCCCGTCGCGCCCGCCACCACGCCGTGCCGGTTGGCCCGGTTCAGCAGCAGCGTCTCGGGTTGGTCGGACTGGCCCAGAAACAGGGCGGGGGCGTCGGTCATGGAGGCGTCCTTTCCGGAACCGCGACGGTTCGGCGGCGCTCATGCTTCACCGGGGCGGGGCGGGGATCAAGGCCCGTTGACGCCGCCCGGCCGGACCTTGACCATATGCCCATGAAGCCACCGACCGTGATCCCCTCGTCCACCGTGTCGAGAAACGCCCTCGTGGTCATCGCCGCGGTGGCGGGCTGCTGGGCGGTCTATTGGTTGCGGGACATCCTGACGCCGCTGGCCATGGCCATCTTCCTGCTGATCATGATCGGCGGGTTGCAGCGCTGGCTTGAACAGCACGTCCGGCTGAGCCCGCGCTGGGCCAAGGTCGCGGCGCTGCTGCTGGTCGTCGTCGGCTTCTTCGCCTCGGTGGCCATCATCCTGAACGGCGCCATCGGCTTCTTCAGCGAGGCGTCGGGCGTGTCCGCCAACATCGGTCCGCGCCTGGACCAGATCCTGGGCGACGCGTGGGCGCTGGCGGGACAGAACGAGCCGCCGACGGTGACCGAGCTGCTGTCGCAGCTGGACCTGAGGTCCTGGATCGGCCGGGCGGCAATGCAGGTTCAGGGCGTGCTGACGGGGTCGGTCTTCGTGCTGATCTATCTCGCCTTCCTGCTGGCGTCGCAGTGGGGATTCCGGCGCAAGCTGGTCGGCATGTTCCCGGAGCGGAAGTCGCGCACCGAGGCCATGGAAGTGTTCGAGCGCGTGCGCGGCGGGGTCGAGGGCTATCTGTGGGTGCAGACCGTGACGGGCCTGATGATCTGCGCCGCCGCCTGGGTGCTGATGCGCGCCGTCGGCCTGCAAAGTGCGGAGTTCTGGACCTTCGTCATCTTCGTGGTCGGCTTCATCCCGGTGCTGGGAGGGGCGATCGCCGGGCTGGCGCCGCCGCTGTTCGCCCTGGTCCAGTTCGAAAGCTACTGGCCCGCCGTGATCCTGCTGATCGGGCTCCAGATCATCCTGTTCGTGTCGGGCAACATGATCCAGCCGCGGATGCAGGGCGACAATCAGAACATCGATCCGGTGGTGGTGCTGCTGTCGCTGGCCTTCTGGGGCAAGCTGTGGGGCGTGGTCGGCATGTTCCTGTCCACGCCGCTGGCGGTCATGGCCATGGCCGTCCTGGCCGAGTTCCGGGGCAGCCGCTGGATGGCGATCCTGTTGTCGGGGGACGGCGAGCCCTATGCCGACGAGGACGAGAAGAAGGCCCGCGACGACTCGCCGCGCCGCGCCGGGGGCGCCAAGTCCACCGACGGGGGTTGAACAGGGCGACGCGGCTCCCACATCCACGTCATCGCCGCGGCCTCCCTCCCCCTCCCGGCCGCGACGACCAAGGACGGCGCCTCCCTCCCCCTCCCGGCGCCGAACCGGCAAAGGCCGTCGAAGTTCGCTTCGGCGGCCTTTCGCGTTTTTGGGGCCGCGCGGCGGCGTGACATAACTGCCACATTCTAATCAGCGTCGCTTTATTGCTCCGCTTTGGCCGGAACGCGCCACGCCGAGGCCACGTTCTGGGGCCGTGGGAGGGCTTCCACATCCACGGCGCGGCACCGCGTCGGTCATTTTCGAGGATTCCATGAAGATCACCTATGCCGCCGCCGCCACGGCCCTGCTGCTCGCCGCCGGCGCTTCTCCGGCCTTCGCGCAATCGGCCCCCGACTGGTCCGGCTTCTACGTCGGCGTCTACGGCGGGTTCCTGGACAGCGACGAGGACAAGAACGAGACGCTGGTGTTCGACCGCGACTTCGACGGCGACTTCGACGACACCGTCGTGCTGAGCGGCACCACGAACAACGCCTTCAGCCCCGGATATTGCGCCGGCCAGGGCAGCACGGCCGCGCCGACCAGCTGCGATCGTGACGACTCCGGCGTCGCCGCCGGCGCCCGCGTCGGCTACGACATGCAGTTCGGCAACTGGGTCGTCGGCGCCGTCGGCGAAATCCAGGGCGTCGACGCCGAGGACACCGTCACGGGCTTCAGCACCACCCCGGCCAACTACGCCTTCACGCGCAACCTGAAGCACACCGCCGCCCTGCGCGCCCGTCTGGGCTACGCCATGGGTCCGGCGCTGTTCTACGGCACCGGCGGCGTCGCCTACGGCAAGATCGACAACGAGTTCCGCACCACCAACGGCGCCAACAGCTTCACCGTCACCAAGGACGAGGACGACGCCGACGGCTATCAGTTCGGCGGCGGCGTGGAGTGGAGCCTGGCTCCGAACCTGACGCTGGTCGGCGAATACCTCTACACCAACCTGGAAGCCGGCGATTACGTCGTGCGCGCCGGGCCGGGCACCGCGCCCGCGACCAACCCGTTCATCCTGGCCCCGAACACGGCCGGCACGGACATCACGCGGTCGAACCCGGACTTCAAGACCCACGAGTTCCGTCTGGGCATGAACGTCCGCTTCTGATCCCGTTTCCACGGGAGTTTGGACGCCGGGCTCGGGAAACCGGGCCCGGCGTCTGCGTTTCCGGCCTTCCCCTTTGCCGAGCGCCGCACTAACCATCGGCGCAAGAGCGGTCGGGAGGACCGCAGCCGACAAGAGAGCCCACATGGCCGCCCAAGCCCCCGCCGCCCCGTCGTCCGCCGCCCGGATGGAGGCGCTGGCGCGGGACTTCGCGGCGGCGGGCGGGGGCGAGCCCGGCCCCCTGGAACTCGACTTCCTCAAGCAGGCCCTGGAGGACTGGTCGGCGGACGAGACGCCTGAGATCGGCCTGTCGGATCTGGGCGCCGTCCTGGCGGGAGTCTGGGCGGCGACGGCCCGCCGCGGCGCCGGCGACCCGCCGCGCGTCGAGGTGACGCCGCTGCGGGGCTCGGACGGCCCGACGGGCCTGGACCTGATCACGGTCCTGCAGGACGACGGCCCGTTCCTTGTCGACAGCGTGATGGGCGAGCTGGCCGACGCGGGGGTCTACGTCCGTGCCATGTTCCACCCGGTGGTCGCCGTGGGCCGCGACGCGTCGGGCGCGCGCGCCTCGGGAGCGTCGGGCCGCGAGTCGCTGATCGTCGTCCTGGTCGACGCCCTGCCCCAGGATCGCCGGGACGCCCTGGTCGCCGGCCTCTCCGCGACCCTGCAGGACGTCGCGGCCGCCGTGGCGGACCACGGCGCCATGAACGCCGCCATGAGCCGCGCCATCGAACATCTGCGCGCGGGTCCCAAGGGGGTCGATCCCGCGCTGCTGGCGGAGTCCATCGCCTTCCTGGAATGGCTGAACGCCGACCATTTCGTCTTCCTGGGCGAGCGCGACTACGACTATCCGCGCGACGCGTCGGGCGGCTATCAGCCCGAAGCCCCGCTGTCGCAGTCGCGCGAAGGTCTGGGCGTGCTGCGCGACCCGGAGCGCACCGTGCTGCGCCGGACCAACGAGCCGGCGGTGCTGACCGGGGCCATGCGGCGCCAGATCGATCTGTCCGATCCGGTCACGGTGGCCAAGGCCAACGCCCGGTCGCGCGTGCACCGGCGCGCCTACATGGACTACGTCGGCGTGAAGCGCTTCGACGCCGAGGGTCGCCCCTCGGGGGAAGCGCGCTTCGTCGGTCTGTTCACCGCCGAAGCCTATGACCGCCAGGCGTCCGAGGTGCCGCTGATCCGGCGCAAGGTCTCCAACGCCCTGGCGCGCGCCGCCAAGGCCGAGGGCAGCCACAGCCACAAGCGGCTGAAGAACATCCTCGAGACCTATCCGCGCGACGAGCTGTTCCAGATCGGCGAGGACGAGCTGCTCGACATCTCTCTGGGCATCCTCCACCTGCAGGACCGCCCGCGCATCCGCAGCTTCACGCGCAAGGACCCCTTCGACCGGTTCGTCTCGGTCCTGGTCTTCATTCCGCGCGACCGGTTCCATGCCTCTGTGCGCGAGCGGATCGGGCGGATCCTGGCCGAGGCCTGGGGTGGGCGTCTGTCGGCCTGGTACCCCGAACTGTCCGACAACCCGCTGGTCCGCATCCACTACATCATCGGCGTCACGCCGGGCGAACACCCGACGCCGGACCTGGCGGAGCTGGAGCGCCGCATCGTCGAGGCGGGGCGCGGCTGGAAGGAGCGGTTCGAGGCGGCCCTGCGCGCCGCGTCGGTCGAGGAGGTGGGCGTCGGGCCGCTGAGCGACCGCTGGGCCGAGGCCTTCGGCGCCGGCTATCGCGACCGGTATGACGCGGCGGAGGCGGTGCGCGACCTCCAGGCGTTCGACCGCCTCAACGACGACGGCGCGCCGGGGCTGGGGGAACCCGTGGGCGTCCGCGCTTTCCGCAATCCGGGCGACAGCGCCCTGCAGTTCCGGTTCAAGCTGTATCGGCGGGGCGGCGCCGTGCCCCTGTCCGACATCCTGCCGATCCTGGGCGACATGGGCCTGAAGACGCTGGAGGAATGGGGCCATGCGGTGCGGCCGCTGGGCGGCGACCCGGTCCACGTGCACGAGTTCCTGCTGGAGGATCCGCGTGGCGAGGCCCTGCGCTTCGACGACGTCGCCGGCCCGTTCGAGGCGGCGGTGCAGGCCGTCTGGAGCGGCCTGACCGAGAGCGACGGCTTCAACCGGCTGGTGCTGGAACTCGGCGTGAGCTGGCGCGAGGCGGCGCTGATCCGCACCCTGGCCCGCTATCGCCAGCAGAGCGGCCTGGATCCCAGCCAGGCGGTGCAGGAAGAGGCGCTGACCCTGTATCCGGACGCGGCGCGGACGTTGCTGGAGACGTTCGCGGCCAAGTTCGATCCCGCGCGGGGCGAGGTGGCGGCGCGCGAGGCCAAGGTGGCCGAGCTGGACGGGCGTCTGGCCGACATCCTGCAGGGCGTGAAGAGCCTGGATCACGATCGCGCCCTGCGCCGGCTGGGCGCCCTGATCGACGCGATCAAGCGCACCAACTTCTATCAGGTCGGCCCCGACGGTGGACCCAAGCCGCACATCTCGATCAAGATCGCCTCGCGCGATCTGGAAGACCTGCCGCTGCCCAAGCCCTATCGCGAGATCTTCGTCTGGGCGCCGCACGTCGAGGGGGTGCACCTGCGCTTCGGCCCGGTGGCGCGCGGCGGGCTGCGCTGGTCCGACCGGCGCGACGACTTCCGCACCGAGGTGCTGGGTCTGGTCAAGGCCCAGCAGGTCAAGAACGCCGTGATCGTGCCCGTGGGCTCCAAGGGCGGCTTCTATCCGAAGAACCTGACCGCCCTGGTCCGCGCCGGCGCCGACCGCGACGCGCAGCAGGCCGAGGCGATCCGCGCCTACAAGACCTTCCTGTCCGGCCTGCTGGACGTCACCGACAACATCGCCGCCGACGGGTCGGTGGTGCGGCCGCAGCACGTTGTCGCGTGGGAGGACGACGATCCGTACCTGGTCGTGGCGGCGGACAAGGGCACGGCGACCTTCTCGGACATCGCCAACGGCGTGTCGGCGCAATACGGCTTCTGGCTGGGCGACGCCTTCGCGTCCGGCGGCTCGGTCGGCTACGACCACAAGGCGATGGGCATCACGGCCCGCGGCGCGTGGGAGGCGGTCAAGCGCCACTTCCGCGAGATGGGCAAGGACATCCAGACCCAGCCCTTCACCGCCGTCGGCGTCGGCGACATGTCCGGCGACGTGTTCGGCAACGGCATGCTGCTGTCCAAGGCGACCAAACTGGTCGCCGCCTTCGATCACCGGGACATATTCCTGGATCCCGATCCCGATCCCGCCCTGTCCTGGGCCGAGCGGAACCGCATGTTCCAGCTGCCGCGCTCGTCGTGGCAGGACTACGACCGGTCGAAGATCTCCAAGGGCGGCGGGGTGTTCTCGCGCGGCGACAAGTCGATCCCGCTGAGCCCCGAGGTCCGCGCCCTGCTGGGCGTGGAGCAGGAGTCCATGGATCCGCCGTCGCTGATGAAGGCGATCCTGAAGGCGCCGGCGGAGCTGCTCTACCTCGGCGGCATCGGCACCTATGTGAAGGCGCCGCACGAAACCGACGCCCAAGCCGGCGACAAGGCCAACGACGCCCTGCGCATCGACGGTCCCGAGCTGCGCGTGAAGGTGGTCGGAGAGGGCGCCAATCTGGGCCTGACCCAGGCGGGCCGCATCGCCTTCGCCCTGTCCGGACGCGGCACGGGCGGCGGCCGCATCAACACCGACGCCATCGACAACTCCGCCGGCGTGGACACCTCTGACCACGAGGTGAACATCAAGATCCTGGTCGGCTCGGCCATCATGTCCGGCGCGCTGAAGCCGGCGGACCGCGACGCCCTGCTGGCCTCGATGACCGAGGAAGTCGGGCTGAAGGTGCTGAAGCACAACTACGACCAGACGCTGGCCCTGACGCTGCAGCAGGCCGAGGGGGCCGAGGCGCTGGACGCGCAGCAGGCCTTCATGCAGGCGCTGTCGACCGAGGGGCTGCTGAACCGCAAGGTCGAGGGCCTGCCCGACGATCTGAAGATCGCCGAGATGAAGGCCACCGGCTCGGCCCTGACGCGGCCCGAGCTGGCGGTGCTGACCGCCTATTCCAAGATCGTGCTGTTCGACGAGATCGTGGCGTCGCAAGCGCCCGACGACCCCTTCTTCAAGACCACTCTGGTCAACTATTTCCCCAAGGCGCTGCACGGCTACGAGACCGAAATGCAGGGGCACCGCCTGCGGCGCGAGATCATCGCGACCGTGCTGGCCAACGACGTGGTCAACGCCTGCGGGGCCACCTTCCCGCTGCGGCTGCGTCAGAGCGCCGAGACGGGCACCGGGCCGATGATCCTGGCCTTCGCCGCCGCGCGCCGCATCTTCCGCCTGGACGAGGCGTGGGACGCGGTGTCGGCGCTGGATCTGAAGATCCCCGCCGAGGCGCAGACGGCGCTGTATCAGGAGATCGCCACCGTCATGCGCCGCCAGACCGTCTGGCTGACGCGCCGGGCGCAACGCGCGGGCAGCACGGTTCAGGCCCTCATCGACGCCTATCAGCCCGTGGCCGACGCGCTGAAGCCGCACGGCGGCGAAGTGCTGTCGCGGTTCGAACAGGCCCGGCTGCAGGCGCGGATCGACGCCTTCCGCGCTCTGGGCGCGCCGGACGATCTGGCCCAGACCGTCGCCCTGCTGCGTCCGACCGTGGCGACGGCCGACATCGGCGACCTGGCCCGGGAAGCCGGCTGGGACGCCCCGTCGATGGCGCGGCTTTACCACCAGGTCGGCGCCGCGTTCGACTTCGACCGCCTGCGTGCGGCGACCGGCGGCGTGCCGTCGCACGACCGCTTCGACCGCATGGCCGTGCGACGCCTGATCCAGGACCTGATGGCCGAGCAGGTCGCCCTGACCCGCGCGGTGGCGCGCTCGACCGACGCCTCGTGCGGCAAGGACGAGCTGACCGCGGAAAAGGCGGTCGACGCCTGGATCGGGCCGCGGCTCTCGATCGTGGAGGGCGTCCGCGCCTCGGTCGACGAGATCGAGGCTTCGGGCGCGGGCTGGACCTTCGCCAAGCTGACCATCGCCAACGCGACCATCCGGGAGATCGCCGCCACCGCGCGGTGATCCGCAAGGGGAGGGGCCGATGCCGCGCAAGTTTCTGGTCGTCGCCGACGAGAGCCCGGAGTTCGACGCCGCCCTGCGCTACGCCGCGCGGCGGGCGCGGTCGACGGGCGGGCGAGTGGCGCTCCTGCGCGTCGTGCCGCGCGGCTCGGACGCGCACTGGAGCGGCGTGCGCGACGACATCCAGCGCGAGCTGCGCGAGGAGGCCGAGAAGCTGCTGACGCGCCTGGGCAAGGAGGCCGCGGAGCGGTCGGGCGCGGCACCGGAGTTCCTGATCGAGGAGGGCGATCCCGTCGCCGCCATCCGCCGTGCGGTCGAGCAGGACCCCGAGATCAAGATCCTGGTGCTGGCCTCCAGCGTGGGGGGGCGGGGCCCGGGGCCTCTGGTCACCGCGGCGATCAAGGGGCTGGGCGGACGCAAGCTGCCGGTCACGATCGTGCCGGGCGAGCTGAGCGAGAAGGACGTCGAGGAGCTGGCCTGACCCTCGGCCCAGGCGGGCGTCGGGGTTGAACGGCGGGCCGGCAGGGCGCATCTGCGGCCCATGTTCATCCAGACCGAACCGACTCCCAATCCCGACGCGCTGAAGTTCCTGCCGGGCCGCGTGGTCGCCGAGGGCGCGGGCATGGCGTTCGACGACGCGGCGTCGGCCCAGGCCTCGCCCCTGGCGCACGCCCTGTTCGGCCTGCACGGCGTGACGGGCGTCTTTTTCGGCCCCGACCACGTCGCGGTCACGCGCTCGCCGGCGGGGCCGGATTGGGCCCAGCTGAAACCGCACGTGCTGACGGCGATGATGGACCATTTCATGTCGGGCGCGCCGCTGCTGCGCGACGGCGCCGCCGGCGCCGCGCACGCCGCCTCGGAGGACGACGACGAAGTGGTGCAGGAGATCAAGTCGCTGCTGGATTCCCGCATCCGCCCGGCGGTGGCGCAGGACGGCGGCGACATCCTGTTCGACGCCTTCGACCGCGAGACGGGCGTGCTGACGTTGCGCATGCGCGGCGCCTGCGCCGGCTGCCCCTCGTCGACCGCGACGCTGAAAGCCGGGGTCGAGCAGATGATGCGCCACTACGTGCCCGAAGTGACGGCGGTCGAAGCCGCGCTCTGAAACGCTTCCGTCGCGCGCCGACGCGCGGCATGATGCGGCATGAGCGGATTTCGCGGCGACGAACGCGCGGCCCAGGAGGCCCGACGGCTGGGCGAGGCCCTGATGCGTCTGCGCAAGGCCGCGGGGCTGAACCAGGCGGAGGCCGGGGCGCGGGCCGGAATGACGGGGCAGGGCTGGGGGCTGTATGAATCGGGCAAGCGGCCCGGCCTGTTCCGGCCCGACGTGCAGCGCCGCCTGACCGCCGCGCTGGACGCGGATCCGGAGACCCTGGCGATGCAGGCGGCGGGCGAGGCGGCGGGCGTCGCCGGCGGTCGGTCAAACGGCGTCGAAAGCGCCGGACGTGGATTCAAGGACGTTCCGGAAGCGCCCGTCAGGCGCGGACCGGGCCAACTGGTGCTCACCGACGATTCGCTGGATCCGTGGGCCGGCAGTGGGACGGTGGTCGATTACGACCCCGAGCGGTTTCCGCGCCGAGGGCAGGGCTGCGTGGTGGAATCGCGCAACGGTTCCGTTTCAGTCTGGCTGTTCGACGGCGCGGACGCCGGCACCTTGCATCTGCGAGGCGGCCAAGGAGGGCTGGACGCGCTGGTGAGAATGTCCCGGCAAGACGTTCTGGCGGTCAGCGCGGTGACGGCGCGCCGTGAGCAATGAAACTATTTAGTTGCGTGAGCGGGGAGTTTGTGAAACTCGTTCGGTTGAATCGAACGAGAGGCCGCGCGCATGGGACCGCGAGACAGCACCGACATCGACCGCGCGCTGGGCGAGCGCCTGTCGCGTCGACGCACGGCTCTGGGCCTGACGCGGCAGCAGGTGGCGGCGTGCGCAGGCGTCAGCGTGCAGCAGCTGGCCAAGTACGAATCCGGCGCGAACCGCATTTCCGCCTCGCGCCTTGTCGTGATCGCCGAGACGCTGGGCCTGTCGGCGGCGGACGTTCTGCCGCGACGTGCGCCTGCGTCGGGCGAAGAGCGGGACGCGGAGACCTTCGACCGGCTGGCCGCGCGCATCCCGGACGCGGCGGTGCGCACCGCCCTGATCGGACTGGCGGCGGCTCTGGCTGTCTGAGGCGCGGGGTCGCGCCGTGAGGGTGCTGGCGGTGGACACGTCGCTGGGCCTGTGCGCGGCGGCCGTGGGCGACGGCGCGCGGATCGTGGCGCGATCCGAGGCGATGACGCGCGGGCATCAGGAGGCGCTGGCCCCTCTGGTTCAGGGCGTCATGCGCGACGCCGGGCTGTCGTTCGAGGATCTGGACGGCGTCGGCGTGACCGTCGGGCCGGGCTCGTTCACGGGCCTGCGCGTCGGCCTGGCGTTCGCTCAGGGGCTGGGCGCGGCGTTGGGTCGGCCGGTCGCGGGTCTGTCGACGCTGGACGCTCTGGCGGCGTCCGTCGCGCCGGACGGTCGGCCGCTCGCGGCCGTGATCGACGCCCGTCGGGGCCAGGTCTATGCGCGCCTGTTCGACGCCGAGGGCGCGCCTCTGGACGAGGCGGAGGCGACGCCGCTGACGGCGCTGGCCGCAAGGCTGGCGCGGGCAGGGCAGGGGGGCCGGCTGGTGGGGACCGGCGCGCATCCGGCAGGGGACGCCGCGCCCGCCTGGGAAGCCGTCGATCTGGCGGGTCCCACGGCGCAGGCGCTGATCGCGCTGACGCGCGCAGCCTTGTCGTCAGGATCAGCCGACGCGCCGCGCCCGCAGTATCTTCGCGCGCCCGACGCGACGCCGCCGACGCGCCTGCCGGGACAACCGCGTCCGGGACGGACGTGAAGTTCGATCCGCACGCCCTGGCCGCGATCCACGCCGAGGCGTTCGACG
The DNA here is from genome assembly GCA_943371835.1 of Afipia felis. Taxonomy (GTDB): domain Bacteria; phylum Pseudomonadota; class Alphaproteobacteria; order Caulobacterales; family Caulobacteraceae; genus Brevundimonas. Next base: position 68,460 of record CALRWJ020000005.1, read on the forward strand.
CGCCATGGGACGCCGCCGCCCTGGAGTTGCTGATCGACCGCCCGGGCGCCGTGCTGGAGGCCGAACCCGACGGCTTCGTCCTCGTTCAGGTCGCGGGCGACGAGGCGGAGGTCCTGACCCTGGCGGTGCGGCCCGCGGCGCGTCGGCGCGGGCTGGCGCGGGCGCTGACGGTACGGGCGGCGGCGCGGGCGGCGGCGCAGGGCGCGCGTCGGCTGTTTCTGGAGGTGGCGGAGGACAATGCGGCGGCGCGGGCCCTCTACGACGCCTTGGGGTTCCGGGCGGTCGGTCGGCGGCCGCGGTATTATGCCCGACCGGACGGCACGCGCGCCGACGCCCTGCTGTTGAGCCTGGACCTGCCCGAAACGCTTCCCTAGCCCCCCGACGCCCCCTATTCTCACGCGCCATGGACCGGATCGAGAAACTCTGCGCCGAGCGCGGCATGCGCATGACCGAACAGCGGCGCGTCATCGCGCGCGTCCTGTCCAACGCCTCGGACCACCCGGACGTCGAGGAGCTGTACCGCCGCGCCTCGGCCATCGACCCGCACATCTCCATCGCCACCGTCTATCGCACCGTCCGCCTGTTCGAAGAGGCGGGCGTGGTGGAGAAGCACGACTTCGGCGACGGGCGCAGCCGGTATGAAGAGGCCGGCGACGACCATCACGACCACCTGATCGACACCAGGACGGGCGAGGTCATCGAATTCTTCGACGCCGAGATCGAGCGGCTGAAGACCGAGATCGCCAAGCGGCTGGGCTTCGAACTGGTCGGGCACAAGCTGGAACTGTACGGCAAGGCCATCCCCGGCGCCGCGCCCGAAGATCGTGAGGGTCTGGTCTACACGCGCCATGCCGCGCGGGTGGACGTCTGACCTCGCCTTGCCGTCGCCGGGTTCCGGCAGCATAAGCCCACGATGACCGAAACCCTCGTTCCGCCGCGGGAAGAGCGGGCGCCCAAGCGCCTGTTCATCAAGACCTACGGCTGCCAGATGAACGTCTATGACAGCGAGCGCATGGCCGACGTGCTGCGCCCGCTGGGCTATGCGCCGACCGACGCGGTCGAGGACGCGGACTTCGTCATCCTGAACACCTGCCACATCCGCGAGAAGGCGGCCGAGAAGGTCTATTCCGAGCTGGGCAAGCTGCGCGTCCTCAAGGAGGAGAAGGCACAGAACGGTCTTGGCGCGATGACCATCGCCGTCGCCGGCTGCGTCGCCCAGGCCGAGGGCGAGGAGATCATGAAGCGCCAGCCGGCGGTCGATCTGGTGGTCGGGCCGCAGGCCTATCACCAGCTGCCGGAGCTGCTGACGCGCACGGCGCGGGCGCGGGGCGAGCGGATCGGCGCCGACTTCGCGCCCGACGACAAGTTCGACGCCCTGCCCAAGGCGCGCGGCGTGGACGGCGTCACCGCCTTCCTGACGGTGCAGGAGGGCTGCGACAAGTTCTGCACCTTCTGCGTGGTGCCCTACACGCGCGGCGCGGAGTGGTCCCGGCCGGTCGCGGCGGTGGTGGCCGAGGCGCGCGAACTGGCCGCGCGCGGCGTGCGCGAAGTCACCCTCTTGGGCCAGAACGTCAACGCGTACGACGGCGAGGGCGCCGACGGTGCGGCGTCGTCGCTGGCGCGGCTGGCGTTCGAACTGGCGGAGATCCCGGGCCTGGACCGCATCCGCTACACGACCAGCCATCCGAACGACTTCGGCGACGACCTGATCGCGGCGCATCGCGACCTGCCGCAGCTGATGCCCTATCTGCACCTGCCGGTGCAGTCGGGATCGGACCGCATCCTGCGGCTGATGAACCGCAAGCACGGGCGCCAGAAATACTTCGACCTGATCGACAGCATCCGCGAGGCGCGGCCGGACCTGGCGCTGTCGGGCGACTTCATCGTCGGCTTCCCCGGGGAGACGGAGCGCGACTTCGAGGACACGATGGATCTGGTGCGGCGCGTGACCTATGCCTCGGCCTTCTCCTTCATGTATTCGCCGCGCCCCGGCACGCCGGCGGCGACCATGGCGGCGCAGGTGCCGGGCGACGTGTCGCGCGCGCGGCTGCATGCGCTGCAGGCGCTGCTGACGGAGCAGCAGGTCGCGTTCAACCGGTCTCAGGCGGGCAAGGTCCTGCCCGTCCTGTTCGAGCGTAAGGGGCGCCACGGCAAACAGGCCATCGGCCGCTCGCCCTATCTGCAGTCGGTGCACGTCGAGGACGCCGCTCACCTGATCGGGCGGATCGTGCCGGTGCGGATCCTGAGCGGCCAGCAGAACAGCCTGAGCGGCGAACTGATCGCCGACGGCCACGTTTCGTCGCCCGGGGCCGAGCCGGCCCGCGCGATGGGAGCCGCCTGACCTTGGCCCGAGACACCGAATTCCTGGCGCTGGGCGACGACGCCCTGCGCGCCGTCGTGGGGCCGGGCAGCCGGCACCTGGCGCTGATCGAAACGGCCTTCAAGGTGCTGATCGAGGCGCCGGGCGGGGGGGTGACGGTGAACGGCTCGCCGCGCGACCGGGCCCAGGCCAAGCGCGTGATCCAGACCCTGGCCGATCGCGCGGAGACGGGCGCCGAGATCACCGAGGCGGACGTGCGCACCGCCTTGGGCGCCGCCGTCAGCGCGCCGCGTCCCGAGGCCGGTAGAAAGTCGGACGTGGCGGCGGCCTCGGCCGTCTCCCTGCCCGTCGGTCGGCGCGGGGCCATCGCGCCCAAGACCAAGGCCCAGGCCGAATACATGTCGATGCTGGGGCGTTGCGAGGTGACGTTCGGCGTCGGCCCCGCCGGCACCGGCAAGACCTTCCTGGCGGCCGCCTACGGAGCCTCGCTGCTGCGGCGAGGCGAGGTGGACCGGCTGGTCGTCACCCGCCCGGCGGTGGAGGCGGGCGAGAAGCTGGGCTTCCTGCCCGGCGACCTGAACGAGAAGGTCGATCCCTATCTGGCGCCGATCTGGGAGGCGCTGAACGACATCCTGGGCGCCGACGACGTGCGCCGCCGCCGCGACAAGGGCGAGATCGAGGCCGCGCCGATCGCCTTCATGCGGGGGCGCACGCTCAGCCACGCCTTCGTCATCGCCGACGAGGCGCAGAACCTCACCCGGCTGCAGATGAAGATGGTGCTGACCCGCCTGGGCGAGGGCGCGCGCATGGTGGTGACGGGCGACCCCAGCCAGATCGATCTGGTCAACACGCGCGATTCCGGCCTGGCCCACGCCCTGCGCATCCTGGAGGGCGTGGAGGGCATCGGCGTGCAGCGGTTCCAGGCCCAGGACGTGGTGCGTCACGCCATGGTCGAGCGGATCGTGCGCGCCTACGACGCCGACGCCGCGCGGGGCCGGGGCGAGGACGCGCAGTGAGCGACCGGATCGACGTCGAGGTCGAGGCCGGACACTGGACGGAGATCGCCGACGTCGAGGCGCTGGTGACCCGCGCTGCGGTGGCGGCGCTGGGCGGTGAGGACGGCGTGGTGACGGTGCTGCTGACCGACGACGCGGCTCAGGCCGAGCTCAACGCGCGCTTTCGGGGTCGGGACGGATCGACCAACGTGCTCAGCTTCCCCGCGCCGGACAGCGCGCGGCCCCATCTGGGCGATCTGTCGCTGGCATGGGAGACGTGCCGGGCGGAAGCCGAGGCCCAGGGCAAGGCGGTCGGCGACCATCTGAGCCATCTGGTCGTGCACGGCGTGCTGCATCTTCTCGGCCGGGACCACGTGAACGACGACGACGCCGAGGCGATGGAGGCCGAGGAACGCACGATCCTTGCAGGGTTGGGCGTCGACGATCCCTATCGTGCCGAGGTGAACCCGAATTGACCGACGTCGCCGCCCGCCTTCCCGTGCTGTCGCCGCGCCTGGCGTTCTGGGCGCGCGTCGCGCTGGCATTGGCGGCGGGGGCGGCGGCGGCGCTGGTCCACCCGCCGTTCGGGCTGATCCCGGGCCTGCTGGGCTATCCCCTGCTGATGACGCTGGCGGAGCAGTCGCGGACGACGCGCGGCGGCTTCTGGATGGGCTGGCTGGCGGGCTTTGCCTATTTCCTGATCGGCTGCTGGTGGGTGGCCGAGGCCTTCATGGTCAATCCGGAGCAGGCGTGGATGGCGCCGTTCGCGGCCAGTCTGCTGCCGGCCGGCCTGGGACTGTTCTGGGGCACGGCGACGGCGCTGCACCGGCGACTGGCCCCGTCCGCTCCGGCGCGCGTCCTGCTGTTCGCGGCCCTGTTCTCGATCCTGGAATGGCTGCGCGGGCACGTTCTGACGGGCTTCCCGTGGAACCCCGCCGGCGCCGGATGGCAGGCGGGCTCGGCGCCGTCGCAGTTCGCCGCGGTGGTCGGCGTGTACGGTCTGGGGCTGGTCACGATCGCGGCGGTCTGCGCCCTGGCGCCGCTGGTGACGGGCGGCGGCGCGCGCAAGGCGCGGATCGGCGCGGCGGCGGCGGGCGTGGTCGCGCTGGCGGCGCTGTACGTCGGCGGGGCCGTGCGACTGGCGGGGGTGGAGCCGCGCACCACGGGCACGATCGTGCGAGTGGTGCAGGCCGACGTGGCGCAGGAGGCCAAGTGGTCGCCCGACGCCTATCGCGACATCGTCCAGCGCTACGTCGCCCTGACGGGGCGACCGGGCGCGCGCGTGCCGGACGTCGTGGTCTGGCCCGAAGGCGCCCTGCCCAACGTGGCCGAACGGGTGCTGGCTCCCGGCGCCTGGGAGGCCGAGGCCATCGCCGCGGCGCTGCAGCCCGGCCAGGTGCTGCTGGCCGGCCTCAGCCGCGCGGAGCCCGATCCGACGGCCGAGACGGGCGGTCGCTACTACAACAGCCTGATCGCGCTGCGCCGGCTGCCGGGCCGGCAGGGCGGGATGCGCATCGAGGCGATCTACGACAAGTTCAGGTTGGTGCCGTTCGGGGAGTTCCTGCCCGCAGGCGCGCTGATGAGCCGCGTCGGCGTGCGCAGCCTGGTGCACGTGCCCGCCGATTTCAGCCATGGCCCGCGCCCGACGCCGCTGGCCCTGCCCGGCCTGCCCGACGTGCAGCCGTTGATCTGCTACGAAAGCCTGTTCCCCGGCTTCGTCGGACGAACCACGGAGGCGACGTGGATCGCCAACGTGTCCAACGACGCCTGGTTCGGAAAGACGTCGGGGCCTTTGCAGCATCTCAATCTGGCGTCGTATCGCGCCATCGAGACGGGCCTGCCGGTCGTGCGCGCCACGCCGACCGGGACGTCTGCGGTGATCGATCCCTGGGGGCGCGTGGTCGGCGACAAGCGCCTGGATCCGGGCGAAAGCGGCGTGATCGACGCGGCGCTGCCGCAGGCGCTGACGCCGACGCCCTACGCGCGGGTGGGCGACCTGCCGTGGCTGGCGGGCGTGCTGGCCGGACTGCTGTTCGGGCTGGCTCCCGCCTTGCGTGCACGCGCGGCGCGACGCGGCGCCCGGGATGATGTTTCGCCTTGAAAACGTCGCGTTTTTTCCCGTGACATGACGCGAAGGCGAGCGCATTCGTCGGCTTGACCGCGGCGTTCGCGGGTCGGAGGGCGCCATGGCGCGAGGCAAGGTGATCGAGGACGGACCGCATCCCGTGGACCGTCACGTGGGCCGCAGGGTCTGCGAGAAGCGCATCGCGCTGGGCTATAACCAGAGCGATCTGGGCCGCGCGGTCGGCGTGACCTTTCAGCAGATCCAGAAGTACGAGAAGGGCACGAACCGCATCTCGGCGTCGAAGCTGTTCGAGATCGCCCGCTATTTCCAGACAGACATCGGCTATTTCTTCCAGGGCCTGGGCGCCGCGCCGGGCATGGCGGAGGAGGGGGCCGGCTTCGACCACGACTTCCCCGCCACGCGCCAGTCGGTCGAGATCGCCAAGCTGGTTCCGCAGTTGCCGCCGCAGAAGCAGAAGCTGGCCCTGGACCTGATCCGCGCCCTGCACGCCGCCAAGGACGACTGAGCGCGGATCGCATCGATCGTCAGTCGGCGCGACGCCGGCCGAAGGTCGGGGCCTTGGCCTTCTGGTCGGCCCAGTAGGCGGCGCCCTCTCGCGGTTTGAACATGGTCCGCGCCACGCCGTCGCGATCCACCACCGCAAAGGTGTTGGTCGACGCCTGATACAGCAGCACGTCGCCGTTCGGCCGCTCGGCCCGCTCCACGCCCGCCGGGGGATTGCGGGTGAAGGCGGTGACCTTGGCCAGGTAGTCCTCGGCCGAGCGGGCGCCGAAGTCCGCGCCGTTGCGCTCGTAAAGCCGCTGGATCTTGGCGTCGACGGTCTCTCTCCGGTTGGCCGTGATCGGCGCGGCGGGGGCCTTGGCCGCCTCGGCGGGAGCCGCCGCCTCCATCGTGGCCGCGGTCTGGACGATCTGATCGCCCCCCGCCGCCGCCGCGCGATCCCGCGTCTCGACCGCCGAAGCGCCGTCGTCGCATCCCGCCAGCGCCAGGGCGGCGCACGCCGTCACAAGAAGAACCCTCATCCAACCCTCCGTTGAAATACCCGCGGTCGGACTCGTGGCACAGGTTTTTCGTTCTTGCAATGTTCCATTTCGCCGGGCGCCGGGGACCGCTATCTAGTCGGCATGACCTCCGCCCCCGCCCGGCCCCGTCGCGTCCTGCTGATCGTCGGCGGCGGCATCGCGGCCTACAAGTCGCTGGAGCTGGTGCGCCTGTTCGCCCGGGCGGGCGTTGAAATGCAGGCGATCCTGACCACGGCGGGCGAAGAGTTCGTCACGCCGCTGTCGCTGGCGGCGCTGACCGGGCGGCCGGTGCGCCAAGGGCTGTTTCACCCAGACGACGAGACGGCGATGGGGCACATCGAGCTGTCGCGCTGGGCCGATCTGGTGGTGGTGGCGCCGGCGACGGCGGGGCTGATCGCCAAGGCCGCGAACGGGCACGCCGACGACCTGGCCTCGACCACTCTGCTGGCGACAGACAAGCGCGTGCTCATGGCGCCGGCGATGAACGTGCGGATGTGGACCCACCCGGCCGTGCAGGCGAACGTCGCGCGGCTGAAGGGGTTCGAAGGCCTGCACCGCGTCGCCTTCGTGGGCCCGGACGAGGGCAAGATGGCGTGCGGCGAGTTCGGGCCCGGGCGGATGGCCGAGCCGCGGGCGATCTTCGAAGCCGCGCTGGCGCTGTTGGACGGACCCGACGGCCGTCCCCTGACCGGACGACGCGCCGTGGTGACCGCCGGCCCGACGTTCGAGCCGATCGACCCGGTGCGCGGCCTGACCAACCGGTCCAGCGGCAAGCAGGGCTATGCGGTGGCGCAGGCGTTGGCCGACCTGGGGGCGGAGGTCACGCTGGTGTCCGGCCCGGTGGCGCTGGAAGCCCCGGCGGGCGTGACCCGGGTCTGGGTCGAGACCGCCGAACAGATGCGCGACGCGGTGCAGGCCGCCCTGCCCGCCGACGTGGCCGTGATGAGCGCGGCGGTGGCCGACTGGCGCGTCGACGGCGTGGCGACCGGCAAGATCAAGAAGGCGCCCGGCGGCGCGCCCAAGCTGAGCCTGATCGAGAACCCCGACATTCTCGCCGAGGTGTCGCGCAAGGGACCAAGACGGCCTGCGCTGGTCCTGGGCTTCGCCGCCGAGACCGGCGACCTGATCGCCCAAGCTCGGGCCAAGCTGTCGCGCAAGGGCTGCGACTGGATCGTCGCCAACGACGTGTCCGCCGACGTGTTCGGGGCCGAGGCCAACGCCGTCACCCTGATCCGCGCCGACGGCGCCGAGGAGAGTTTGGATCGGCGCTCCAAGGCCGAGATCGCCCGTGTTCTGGCCGCGCGCATCGCCGAGCATTTCAAGGAATCCGAATGACGACCCTGCGCGTCCGCCGCCTGCCGCACGCCGAGGGTCTGGCCCTGCCCGCCTATGAGACGGAGCTGGCCGCCGGCATGGACCTGAGGGCCGCGGTGCCCACCGAGGCGCCGGTGACGCTGAACCCCGGCGACCGCGCCCTGATCCCCACCGGCCTGCAGATCGCGCTGGAACCGGGGTATGAGGCGCAGGTGCGGCCCCGCTCGGGACTGGCGCTGAAGCACGGCGTCACCTGCCTGAACAGCCCCGGCACGATCGACGCGGACTATCGCGGCGAGGTGGGCGTGATCCTGATCAACCATGGGCGCGAGCCCTTCGTGATCGCGCGGGGCGAGCGCATCGCGCAGATGGTGGTCGCGCCGTTCGTGCAGGCGGCGCCGATCGAGGTCGAGGTGCTGGACGAGACCGTGCGCGGCGCGGCCGGCTTCGGCTCCACCGGTCGCTGAACCTTATTCCGGCGAACCGCGTTAACCGAACCGGCGGTCAAGCTTGGCCGAAATGACGGAGAGGCGGCATGGAGTCCCTGATCGACGCGATCGGCGGTTTTCTGGCGGGTCTGTGGGCCCTGACCCAGTCGGGCTTCGACGGCGTGAATCAGGTCGTGGGCCTGATCATCGCCCTGGTCGCCGCGCTGATGATGCCGGCTTGGCGCTCGCTGTGGGCGACGGCGGCGGGCGCGACGGTGGTGCACCTGATCGTCCAGGTGCTGCGGCCCGTGCTGGACGGCGGACAGTTCGCACTGCCGCCCGTGCTGACGCTGACCTTCTGGCTGACGGCGCTGGCGCTGTTCCTGGGATACGCGGTGGTGATCGCGGTCTTCTTCATGATCAAGAGCCTGATCCCGGGGCTGGGCGGACGCAGGGCGCACGCGCACTGATCCGACCGGCCGGCGGGCTGGCGCGGGCAGGCGCCAGCCGCTAAACCGCCCGCGTCAGTACTTGAGGAAATGCCTGCCCATGCGCGAGATCCAGCACTTCATCGACGGCGCCGCCTTCACGGGGGCTTCGGGCCGCTTCGGCGACGTGATGAACCCGAACACCGGAGAGGTGCAGGCGCGCGTGCAGCTGGCCACCGCGTCGGAAGTGGACCGCGCGGTGCAGGCCGCCCAGAACGCCTTCGAAGGCTGGTCCTCGACCAATCCGCAGCGCCGCGCGCGCGTGATGTTCGAGTTCAAGCGCCTGGTCGAGGCGAACATGAATGAGCTGGCCGAGATGCTGAGCTCGGAACACGGCAAGGTCATCGCCGACTCCAAGGGCGACATCCAACGCGGGCTGGAGGTCATCGAGTTCGCCTGCGGCATCCCGCACGCGCTGAAGGGCGAATACACCTGGGGCGCCGGTCCGGGCATCGACGTCTATTCCATGCGCCAGCCGTTGGGCGTGGTGGCGGGCATCACGCCGTTCAACTTCCCCGCAATGATCCCGATGTGGATGTTCGGCATGGCCGTCGCGGTCGGCAACACCTTCATCCTGAAGCCGTCGGAGCGCGATCCGTCCGTCCCGGTTCGTCTGGCCGAACTGATGATGGAGGCGGGGGCCCCCGCCGGCGTGCTGAACGTCATCCACGGGGACAAGACCGCGGTCGACGGCATCCTGACCCACCCGCTGGTCCACGCCGTCAGCTTCGTCGGCTCGTCCGACATCGCCCACTACGTCTATCAGACCGGCGCGGCGAACCATAAGCGCGTCCAGGCCATGGGCGGGGCCAAGAACCACGGCATCGTCCTGCCCGACGCCGACATGGACCAGGTGATCAAGGATCTGGCCGGAGCCGCCTTCGGCTCCGCGGGCGAGCGCTGCATGGCCCTGCCGGTCGTGGTGCCGGTCGGAAAAAAGACCGCCGACGAGCTGCGCGAGCGGATGGTGGCGGAGATGCGGACGTTGAAGGTCGGCGTCTCGACCGACGCGGAGGCGCACTACGGTCCCGTCGTCACCGCCCAGCACCGCGAACGCGTGGCCGGCTGGATCGAAAAGGGCGTGCAGGAAGGCGCCGAACTGGTCGTCGACGGCCGCGACTTCAGCCTGCAGGGGCACGAGAGGGGCTATTTCATCGGCCCGTCGCTGTTCGACCACGTCAGGCCGGAGATGAGCAGCTATCAGGAGGAGATATTCGGCCCCGTGCTGCAGATCGTCCGCGCCGAGAGCTTCGAGGAGGCGCTGAGCCTGCCCAGCAAGCATCAGTACGGCAACGGCGTCGCCATCTTCACCCAGAACGGCCGCGCGGCCCGCGACTTCGCCGCCCGCGTCAACGTCGGCATGGTCGGCATCAACGTGCCGATCCCGGTGCCGGTCGCCTATCACACCTTCGGCGGCTGGAAGCGCTCGGCCTTCGGCGACATCAACCAGCACGGCATGGAAGGCCTGCGGTTCTGGACCAAGACCAAGACCGTCACCGCCCGCTGGCCCGACAGCGAGCTGGAACACGCCGACAGCAGCTTCGTCATCCCGACGATGCGCTGAGGCCGGAAACGGGGCGGCGGGGGCGTGTCCTCCGCGTCATGTTTCCGACCGGCGTTCGGTGTTAAGGCTCGGCTTCGACTGAAACGAACCCGGATTTCCGCATGCGTCGCTTCTTCGTCTGGTCGGCCCTGGCGGCCCTCGTCGGCCTGCTGATCGCGGGCGGCGGCTACTGGGCCTACTGGCAGTTCTACGCGCGGTTCCAGCCGGTGACGGTCACGCGCAATCAGGGCGCGGTCCAGACCCTGCTGGACGGCTCCGGCTGGGTGTCGGAAGGGGGCGGCGGACAGGCGCTGTGGATCGTCGGCTATCGCGACAGCGCGGCCATGCAGCGCTACGAGCGCGAAGAGGCGCCCAAGCTGCGAGCCGCGGGCGTCGAGGTGCGGGTGGTGGTCTTCGCCCGCCCGGATCGCGAGGGGCTGGAGCGCTCCACGGCCGCCGAACGGTCCACGGTGGCCGAGCTGTGGCTGAGCCGCGACTGGGCGCTGTATCAACGATGGACGGCCACCCCGGCCTCGGCCTGGACGGCGGCGGGCCTGCCCCAAGCGGACGGCAATCTGGCGCGCATGGCGGTGGTCGAGGCGGGGCGCAGTTTCTCCACCGACCTGTCCGAGCTCCTGGCGGCGTCGGGTTTGCGCACGGGCTGGCCGCTGGTGATCTGGCGCGACCGGGACGGGTATCTGAAGGCCTGCGCCTGCACCGACCCCCGCTCCTGGGCCTTCATCCGCGACGATCTGGGCGCGCCGGATCGAGTGGAACGCGACGCGCCGCCGAATCCGGGCCTGCCGCCGGTGGACGGGGCCGCGCCGGGGTCGGCCCCGCCGCTGCCCTATCCCACTCTGCCGACCATCCCGCCCGAAGACGCGCCGGTCACGCCGGGGGCCGCGCAGGCCCCGGCCGCCACGACGCCGCGCACGGCCCCGACGACGCCCGCCGCGCCGCGCAAGGCGCCGCAGCCGACGAAGCAGGAAGACACGACCTTCTACTGAGGCGCGGTCACAGCGCCGCGCAGGCGGCGATCAGGCCGTCGACGTCCGCCTCGTCCTGATAAAGGCCGAAGCCGAAGCGGATGACGTCGTCGCGCACGTCGGTGACGACGTTCGCCGCCATCAGCGCCGCCTGCCACTGCGGCGCGCGGGAGTGGCGCAGGGCGAGGAAGCGGGCGCGGGGCGCGTCGCCCTCGACGGGGTTGAGCATCTCCGCCTGCGCCGGCGGTCCGGCCCGGCCGTCGCGCACGGCCTGCTGGAACTTCGCCGCCAGGGCGGTCGCGTGGGCCGAGATCGCGGCGGTCTTCAGCCCCGCTTGATCCAGCGCGCGGCGCGCGGCGTTGAAGCGATACAGAGCCGAGACGTCGAAGGTCGCGCCCCAGAAGCGACCGCCGTCGGTGCGATAGCCGACGCCGCCGGGCGGCCCCGCCAGATCGCCGAATTCCGCGAACCAGCCGGTCACCACAGGGCGTGGGCAGAAGCCGTCGGGCGCGTGCAGGAAGCAGCCGCCCTCTCCCGACATGGCGTATTTGTAGACGCCGGCGGTGTAGAAGACGCGATCGGCGACGGCGGACAGATCGGTGGGTCGCGCCATGAAGCCGTGATAGCCGTCGATCAGCACCCACGGGCCGTCGGGGCGCGCCACCTCGGCCAGCGCCTCCAGCGACTCGAAGGCGCGCCCGGTGCGGAAGAAGACCTGGCTGACGACGATCCAGTCGTGTCCGCCCGCCCGAGCCGCCTGCAGAAACCGAGCCTCGAAGGTGTCGAAGGGGTCCAGCGGGACGCGCTCGACGACGGCCTGACCCGCCTCCTCCCAGCGCTGGGCCTGGCGCCGGAACGAGTGAAACTCGCCGTCGGTGGACAGGATGCGGACCGGCTTGGTCTCGATCCCCGAGAAGAGGCGCAGCAGGAAGTCGTGCGTGTTGGATGAAAAGGTCAGGCTGGACGGGTCGGGCAGAGCCAGTTCGCGCGCCACGTGGCCCTGCGCCTCAGGGATGACCTCGCCGAACACGTGCTCCCACTTCCGGTCGGCGTGGCGGACGGCGTCTTCCCACGCCCGCACCTGACCCTCGAACCCGGCGTCGGGCCACAGGTGATGGCTGTGCGCGGCGAAGTGCAGCCGCCCCGGCGCGGCGGCCAGCGCGCGGGAGAACAGATCCTTCCGCGCGCTCGTCATCCGCATTCCTCCTTCGCGCTCAAGCAGCGAGCGACCGCGTCGCGAGCGGCAGCGCTTCTTTAGACCAAAGCCCCGTGGCAGTGCTTGAACTTGCGGCCGGAGCCGCAGGGGCAGTCGGCGTTGCGGCCGGTGCGCTCCCAACCCGGGGGCAGGGCCTCGACCGGCAGGCGCGACCGGTCGTCGCCCTGCAGCGCGCCCTCGGGCAGCTGGGCGGCGGGGTTCGCCATCTCGTTCTCGCCGGTCTCCGGGTTCAGGTGGATTTCCTGGAACTCGGGCATCTCCATCTGCGGCGGCGGCTGGAAGCGGAACTCCACCGTCATCAGCCAGCGCGTCACATTGTGGCGCAGCTGGGTCAGCAGGGTCTCGAACAGATTGAAGGCTTCGGTCTTGTATTCGTTCAGCGGATCGCGCTGGCCGTAGCCGCGCAGGCCGATGACGCCGCGCAGGTGGTCCAGGTGCACCAGGTGCTCGCGCCACTGCAGATCGATCATCTGCATCAGGAACTGCTTTTCCAGACCGCGCATGCGCTCGGGGGTGACGACCTCCTCGCGCTCGGCGGCGCGGGCGTCGATCGCCTGGACCAGGCGTTCCTCGATCTCCTCGTTCGACACGCCTTCTTCGGCGGCCCACTCCTCCAGCGGCAGTTCGAGGCCGAAGGTCGACAGGACCTTTTCCTTCAGGCCCTCCATGTCCCACTGCTCGGCATAGGCCTTGGGCGGCATGTGCTGCTCGACCAGGTCGGCGACCACGTCGTGGCGGAACTCCCTTACCAGTTCGGAGTGGTCCTCCAGGTCCAGGAACTCCTGACGCTGCTCGAACACCGCCTTGCGCTGGTCGTTCACGACGTCGTCGTACTTCAGCAGGTTCTTGCGGATGTCGTAGTTGCGCTGTTCGACGCGTTTCTGCGAGGTCTCGACCGCCTTGTTCAGCATGGGGTGGGCGATGGCCTCGCCCTCCTGCACGCCGAAGGTCTTCATGATGGCTTCCAGCCGCTCGCCGGCGAAGATGCGCATCAGGTCGTCTTCGGTCGACAGGAAGAATTTCGACGTGCCGGGGTCGCCCTGACGGCCCGTGCGGCCGCGCAGCTGGTTGTCGATCCGGCGGCTTTCGTGGCGCTCGGTGCCGAGGACGAACAGGCCGCCGGCGGCCAGGGCGCGATCGCGGTGCACGGCGATCTCGGCCTTCACCTCGGCCTCACGCGCGGCCTCCATCTCGGGCGTGACCTCCACGCCCAGATTGCGCTGGTCCTGGCGCCAGCGCTGCATGCGCATTTCCAGGTTGCCTCCCAGCTGGATGTCGGTGCCGCGGCCGGCCATGTTGGTGGCGATGGTCACCGCGCCGGGCAGGCCCGCGTCCGCGACGATGAAGGCTTCCTGCTCGTGCTGGCGCGCGTTCAGGACGTTGTGCGGGATGCCCCGCCCCGTCCGGACCTCGACGTCGAAATCCTCGTCCTTCAGCGCCTGATAGGCCTTGCGGGCCGCCGCGCGCGTCTTGGGATCGTCGGAGCGGACGTCGATTTCCAGCTGCTGGTGCTTCGCCTTCAGCGTCTTCAGCTCGACCGAGTACTCATAGGTCTGCAGCAGCTCGGACAGCTGCTCGGACTTTTCGATCGAGACGGTGCCGACCAGGACGGGCTGGCCGCGGACATGGCATTCGGCGATCTGCTTGGCGATGGCGGCGTTTTTCTCGCGCGCCGAGCGATAGACCTCGTCGTCGTGGTCGATGCGCTTGATCGGGCGGTGCGTCGGCACCTCCAGGACGTCCATCGAATAGATGTCCAGGAACTCCTGCGCCTCGGTCGCGGCGGTGCCGGTCATGCCCGACAGCTTTTCGTAGAGGCGGAAGTAGTTCTGGATGGTCACCGAGGCCAGGGTCTGGTTCTCGGGCTGGATCTTCACGCCTTCCTTGGCCTCGATGGCCTGGTGCAGACCCTCCGACAGGCGCCGGCCCTGCATCATGCGGCCGGTGAACTCGTCGATCAGCATGATCTCGCCGGCGCGGATGATGTAGTCCTTGTCGCGCTGGTACAGGGTGTTGGCGCGCAGGGCCTGGTTGATGTGGTGCACCAGGGTGATGTTGGCGGCGTCGTACAGGCCGGTGGTGTCGGGCGCGAACAGCCCGCGCTCCTCCATGATCTGCTCGATCTGCTCGGAGCCTTCCTCGGTCAGCAGCACCTGACGCTGCTTCTCGTCGAGGTCGAAGGTCCCCGTGTCCTTGATCAGCTCCTTGATGATGGCGTCGACCGTCACATACAGGTCCGAGCGGTCCTCGGTCGGACCGGAGATGATGAGGGGCGTGCGCGCCTCGTCGATCAGAATGGAGTCGACCTCGTCGACGATGGCGAAGTGGTGCCCGCGCTGGACCATCTCGTTGCGGTCGTAGACCAGGTTGTCGCGCAGGTAGTCGAAGCCGAATTCGTTGTTGGTGCCGTAGGTGATGTCGGCGGCGTAGGCGGCCTTGCGCTGGCCCTGCGACAGGCCGTTGACGATCACGCCGACCTCCAGCCCCAGGAAGCGATAGACGCGGCCCATCCACTCGGCGTCGCGGCGCGCCAGATAGTCGTTCACGGTGATGACGTGCACGCCCTTGCCGACCAGGGCGTTCAGATACACCGGCGCCACGGCGACCAGGGTCTTGCCCTCGCCGGTGCGCATTTCGGCGATGCCGCCCTCGTGCAGGATCATGCCGCCGGTCAGCTGGACGTCGTACTGGCGCTGGCCCAGCACGCGGCGGGACGCCTCGCGCGCCACGGCGAAGGCCTCGTTCAGCAGGGAATCCAGCTTCTCGCCCTTGGCCAGACGGTCGCGGAAGACGTCGGTCATCATCCGCAGCTCGTCGTCGGAGACCTTGGCGAACTTCTCCTCGAGCGCGTTGATCCGGGTCACCTGACCCATGAATTCCTTGACCCTGCGGTCATTGGAGGAACCGAAGAGTTTCCTGGCGAAGCCGAGCATGAGGGATCCGGATGCGGGCGAGCGGTCTAGGCTCTGGGACTGTGGCTCTGGGCCTGGGATCAAAGCCCCGTGGAAGACCCGGCGGGGCGACGGCGCCGGCCTCGGGGCTTCCGGAGCCGCGCGGTCCCGACCCGGCTGAAACAGCGGCGCGTCGAGGGCGCGCGGACCGTCGAAATTCCCTCGACTTGAACGCAGGCGGGACTTAAGCACCGCCCTTACCCCTGTCAACGCGAGGGGCTTTGCCGCGTCCCGCCGGCAGCGGCCTTTCGCCGGAGCGAGACGCCCATGTACCAGCGCCCGTCCTCCCTGTTCGCCGTCCTGATCGCCAGTTTCGCCCTGGTGCTGGCCGCGTGCGGCGGCGGCGGCGGGAACGATCGTCCGCCGGAGCCGGGCGACCGGGCGGTGGCCAGGGTGGCGGGCGAGACCGTCTGGGCCTCGGACGTGAAGCGCGAGGCGGTGGCGCAGGGGCTGATCGGCGAGGGCGAGCCGCTGGACGTCACCTCCGGCCTGTTCCGCCGCGTGCTGGACGAGGTCATCGACCAGAAGCTGCTGGCCCGCGAGGCCGAGCGGCGCGGGCTGGACAAGAGCCCGTCGACCCAGCGCCGGCTGGCCACCACGCGCGACCGGATCCTGGGCGACGTGCTGGTCGAAACCGTGGTCAACGGCACCATCACCGACCAGGCGGTGCAGACGCTGTACGACGAGCAGCTGAAGCTGGCGCGGTCGTCCGAGGAGATCCGCGTGCGCCAGATCGTGTCGCGCACCCAGGCCGAGGCGACGCAGGTCGTCGGGGTGCTGGCCACCGGCGCGGCTTTCGAGGCGGTGGCGGCCGAACGCTCGATCGACGAGGCGACGCGCTACTCGGGCGGCGACCTGGGCTATTCGACGCTCGACGTGATGCCCAAGGCCTATGCCGACGCCCTGCGCGACCGACCGGCCGGCTCGACCGTCGGGCCGTTCCAGGTCGACGGCGGCTGGGCCGTCGTCCGTATCGAGGATCGTCGGCGAGAGACCCCGCCCACGCTGGAGCAGGCGCGGCCGCAGATCGTGCGCTATCTGACCTATGAGGGCGTGCGTCGCCTGCTGGAGGATCTGCGCGGACGGGCGGACGTGGAAATCCTGCTGGGTGGGCCGGCGACGACCGACGGCCAAGAACCGGCCTCGGCGCCCGCGCCCACGCCGCCCCCCGCGACCGCGCCGACCTCGGGCTCCGCGCCCGCCGCCACCGCCGCGCCGAAGGCCCGGCCTTGAGCGGCGCGGGCGACGGCCGCAAGCCCGGCGGCAAGCTGGAACAGGCGATCGGCAAGGCGCTGGATCCCCTCGCCTCGGCTCTGAAGCCGAAGGGCGCCGCTTCCGCGCCCGCCGCGCCGGGCAAGCCCGGCCTGCAGGTGTCGCCGCTGGCCGTGCCCTTTCCGACCTTCGGCGCGGTCGGCGGGGTCGAGATCGCGACCGCCCGGGCCGGCTTCTACAAGCACGAGCGCGACGATCTGGTGGTCTTTCGCTTTCAGCGCGGCACGACGTGCGCGGGCGTGTTCACGCGGCACAAGATCGGCTCGGCCCCCGTCGACTGGTGCCGGCGTCATCTGGAGGGCGAGGGCGGCGGCGCCGACGTGCGGGCCCTGGTCGTCAACGCCGGCTGCGCCAACGCCTTCACCGGCAAGGCGGGCGCGGACGCGGCACGGCGCACGGCGTCGGAGACGGCCAAGCGCTTCGGCTGCCGCCAGCGCGACGTCATGCTGGCGTCCACCGGCGTGATCGGCGTCGTCTTGGACGACCGCAAGATCGCCGCGCGCCTGCCCGACGTGGAGGCGCAACTGGACGCCGACGTGCCCGCCGCCGACCAGTGGACGCGGGCCGGTCAGGGCATCATGACCACCGACACCTTCCCCAAGGGATCCTACGCCGAGGCGCGGATCGACGGGGTCAAGGTGCGCATCGCCGGCATCGCCAAGGGGTCGGGCATGATCGCGCCGGACATGGCGACCATGCTGGCCTTCATCGTCACCGACGCGGACCTGCACCCCGGCGTGCTGAAGGCTCTGCTGGGCCTTCACGTGCGCACCACGTTCAACAGCGTGACGGTCGACGGCGACACCTCGACCAACGACACCTGCCTGCTGTTCGCCACCGGCGCGTCGGGCGCGCCTCGCATCGGCCGGGTCGGCGACCGGCGGCTGAAGGAATTCTCGGCCGCGCTGGACAGGGTGATGCTGGACCTGGCGCACCAGCTGGTCCGCGACGGGGAGGGCGCGACGAAGTTCGTGCGGGTCACGGTCGAGGGCGCCGCCAGCCCGGCCAGCGCCCGCAAGCTGGCCAAGTCGATCGCCGACAGCCCCCTGGTCAAGACCGCCATCGCCGGCGAGGACGCCAACTGGGGCCGCGTCGTGATGGCCGTCGGCAAGACCGAGGAGCCGGTGTCGCGCGAGCGTCTGGCCATCCGTTTCGGCCCCAACGTCGCGGCGATCGACGGCGCGCCCTCGCCGACCTACGACGAGGCCAGGATGAGCGCCTACATGAAGCGGTCGGAGATCGACGTCACCGTCGACGTCGGCATGGGCCGCGCCTCGGCCACCGTCTGGACCTGCGACCTGACCAAGCGCTACGTCGAGATCAACGGCGACTATCGCTCGTGAGCGAGCTGAAGACCGTCCTCGTCGTGGCCGTGGCGCTGATCGACGCCGACGGGCGCGTGCTGATCGCGCAGCGGCCCGAGGGCAAGCAGATGGCGGGCCTGTGGGAGTTTCCGGGCGGCAAGGTGGAGCCGGGCGAGCGGCCCGAGGCGGCGCTGATCCGAGAGCTGAAGGAAGAGCTGGGCATCGACGTCAACGAGGCCTGCCTGGCCCCCTTCGTCTTCGCCAGCCACGCTTACGAAAGCTTTCACCTGTTGATGCCACTCTATCTGTGCCGACGCTGGTCCGGCACGGTGGTCGCGCACGAGCACGCGGCGCTGAAGTGGGTCCGGCCCGCCGCCCTGTCGGACTGGCCCATGCCGCCGGCGGACGCGCCCCTGGTCGCCTGGCTGCGCGACCTGCTCTAGCCTTCGGAAAGGAGGGCCGATGCGGACGCTGAAGCGCCTCCTTCAAGACCCGTCCGGGGCGACCTCGCTGGAATACGGGCTGATCATCTCGCTGATCTTTCTGGTCATCCTGACGGCGCTGACGGCGTTCGGCGACACCTCCACCGGCATCTTCAACGGCGCGATGAACGCCATCCGGAACGCCATGGGAGGCTAGTCCCCCTTGTGCTCCACGACGCCCAGGGCGTCGGCCAGGCGCACCTTGGCCGAGCCGCGCGGCAGGGGCTTCTGCTGACCTTCGTGCGGGGCCCAGCCCGACAGGGTGACCAGTTCGAAGGTGGCGATCAGCCTGCCGTCGGCGTCGGCGAACCGCTCCGCATAGGTCTGGGCCGCGCGCATCAGCACGTCACGGCGCAAGGGGCGCAGCGGACCCGTCGGCACGGCGGTCTCGCCCATGGCGCGCAGATCCCGCATCAGCGCGACCGGATCGCCGTAGCGCACCGTCACGCGATCGACGTCGCAGACGGGCAGGGCCAGCCCCGCGCGTTGCAGCAGGGCGGCGCCGTCGAAGCCGTCGGCGAAGGGCGAGACGCGCGCGGCCGCCCCGCCGGTGACCTCCAGCTCCGCCGCCGTCAGCGCCTGGCGCAGCTCGGTCAGCGTCGACCCGCCGAACAGGACCGCCAGGAACAGGCCGTCGGGCTTCAGCGCGCGACGCGCTCGCGCCATCAGGCCCGGCAGGTCCTCCACCCAGTGCAGGCCCAGCACCGAGACGATCAGGTCGACTGAGGCCGCCGCCAGATCGAGATCCTCCGGCCCCATCGGCGGCGCGACGGCGCGCGGTGCGCCCACGCGACCGGCGGCGTCGGACGCGGCCAGCGCCTCGGCGAAGGCGCCCGGGTGCGGCGACAGGTCGACGACCGCCGGAAAGTCGCGCAGGATCGCCTCCAGGCTCTCGACCAGGCCCTGGGCGGCGCGACGGTGCAGGAAGTCTGCGCCGGCGAACAGGGGCCGGCTCCGCTCCAGACGGGCGGCGCGGCGGTCGGGGTCGAACAGGCGGGCCTGAATCCGGGGGGGAGGGGTCATTGCGAGGACAGGATGGGGTCTGGACCCGCGCCTGGGAAGCCGCCCGACCGCGTCTGGCGC
The DNA here is from genome assembly GCA_943371835.1 of Afipia felis. Classification (GTDB taxonomy): domain Bacteria; phylum Pseudomonadota; class Alphaproteobacteria; order Caulobacterales; family Caulobacteraceae; genus Brevundimonas. The sequence goes on from CALRWJ020000005.1 coordinate 87,950, forward strand.
ATCTGGGCCGCGGCCTGACCGACCTGCTGCTGCCGCCGCTGGCGCATGACGCGCCGGAGGCGATGGGCGCGGCGGGCCTGTCGGCGGGGGCGTTCTCGCGCGTGACGTTTCTGGAAGACCCCGTCTGCGACGGATGCGGCGCGGCGTTCGAGCACGACGGCGGCGCCTTCGCCGAGTCGCGGTGCGCGGCCTGCATGGCCCAGCCCTACGCCTTCTCCCGAGCGCGGGCGGCCTGCGTCTATGACGATGCGTCGCGGCAGGTGATCCTGCGGCTGAAGCACGGCGACCAGCAGCAGTTCGCGCCCCTGTTCGCACGCTGGCTGGAGCGGGCGGCGGCGCCGCTGCTGGCGGAGTGCGACGCGCTCGTTCCCGTGCCGCTGCACCGGCTGCGGCTGCTTTCGCGGCGTTTCAACCAGGCGGCGGAGATCGCCCGGCCGCTCGCCCGGGCGATGGGCCTGACCTATCTGCCCGACGCCCTGATCCGCACCGCGCGGACCGACAGCCAGGGCGGAAAGTCCGCGCGTGGGCGTCGGCTGAACGTGAAGTCGGCCTTCGCCGTCAGCCCGGGCGGCGCGCGGGCGGTCGACGGGCGGCGCGTGCTCCTGATCGACGACGTGCTGACGACCGGCGCCACGGCCGAGGCCTGCGCCCGGACGTTGCTGGCCGCAGGAGCGGCGGCGGTCGATCTGGCGGTGGTGGCGAGGGTGCGGACGGCGCGGACCTTGCCTACATGACCCCCTCCGGCCCCGCCGCGCGTTGATAGGGGACGGAAATGAAGGAGATTCGAATGCCCGACGTCGTGATCTACACCAAGCCCGGCTGCCCCTACTGCGCCATGGCCGAGGCCCTGCTGGCGAAGAAGGGCGTCGACTACACGGAAATCGTCGCCTCCAACGACGCCAAGAAGAAGCAGGAGATGATCCAGCGTTCGCGCGGCCGCATGACCTTCCCGCAGATCTTCATCGGCGAGCGCCACGTCGGCGGCTCGGACGACCTGCACGCGCTGGAGCGCAAGGGCGAGCTGGACGCCTTGCTGGCCGGATGACCGAGCCGCTGCGCGTCGCCCTGATCCAGACCACGACCCCGGCCGATCCGGTCGAGGGTCTGGCGCACGTCGCGCCCCTGATCCGGCGCGCGGCGGAGGGCGGGGCGAAGCTGATCCTGACGCCGGAGGGGACGAACCTGCTGGTGCAGGATCGGGCGCGGCGCGAGGCGCTGCTGGCGGACGAGGGCGACGACGCGGCGGTGGTGGGCCTCAAGGCGCTGGCGGCCGAGTTGGGCGTCTGGCTGCTGGTCGGCTCGGCGATCGTGAAGTCCGGTCATGCCGACGACGCGCGCGCGGCGAACCGCTCGCTGCTGATCGACGATGGGGGCCAGACCGTCGCCCGCTACGACAAGCTACACGTCTATGACGTCGATCTGCCGACCGGCGAGCGCTGGCGCGAAAGCGCGGCGGTCAGGCCCGGAGACCAAGCGGTCGTGGCCCGCACGCCGTGGGGCGGGCTGGGACTGACGGTCTGCTACGACGTGCGCTTCCCGCATCTGTTCCGGGCGCTGGCCCGCGCGGGGGCGGACATGATCGCCGTGCCCGCCGCCTTCACCGTGCCGACGGGCGAGGCGCACTGGGAGACGCTGCTGCGCGCCCGGGCCATCGAGACGGGCTGCTTCCTCCTGGCGCCGGCGCAGGGCGGCATCCACGCCGACGGGCGCCGGACCTGGGGCCGGTCGACCGTGATCGGGCCCTGGGGCGAGGTGATCGGAAAGCTGGACCACGACCGGCCCGACGTGCTTTTCGCGGATCTCGACCTGTCGGCCGTCGCCCGCGCGCGGCAGGCGGTGCCGCAACTGACGCACGACCGCGGCTTCACGCCGCCCGATCCGATCTCCTGACATGATCCGCTACGCCCTGCACTGCGACCACGGCCATGAGTTCGAGGCCTGGTTCGGCTCGTCGGCCGACTGGGACGACCAGGCGGCGCGTGGGCTGGTGGAATGCCCGTTCTGCGGCTCGACCGAGGTGTCGAAGCAGATCATGGCCCCGGCGGTCGCGGGCACGAAGCGGTCGGCGAGCCCGGACCCTGCGGCGCTGCGCACCATGATGATGCGCGCGGCGAAAGAGGTGCGGTCTCACGTCGAGACCAATTTCGACTACGTCGGCGACGCCTTCGCGCGCGAGGCCCGCGACATTCACGAGGGCCGGTCGGAGAAGCGCGAAATCTACGGCGAGGCCACGCCCGCCGAGGTCAGGAAGCTGAAGGACGACGGCGTGCCCGTCGCCCCCCTGCCGCCGGACCCCGACAAGGCCAACTGAGGCGGTCCTCAGTCGTTGGTGCGGGTCCAGCCCTTTTCGGCCATGCAGGTGATGAAGGCGGTGGTGCCTTCCTTGTCGCCGGCGCGGTCGCGGCACTGGTCGCGGGCGGCGTCGAAGGGCTGCGCGCCCTGGCCGGTCCAGGCGTAGTCGTCGCCGTCGGCGGCGTCGATCACCGTGACGCAGGCCGAGGTGGCCAGAGCGGCGGCGGCCAGGACGAGGACGGTCAGTTTCTTTTTCATCTCGATGATCTCCGTTCGGGGGATGAGCGCTCCCTCTCACGGCGCCGCTTCCAAGGCCCGTTACAAGTCCGCAAGCTAGGTGAAATCGCCGTAAGCCTCAGTCGCGAACGCCGACCATGAAGAAGTTCACCCCCGCGTCGTCGCCCTGGCTCCATCGGTCCCTTAGCGGATCGTAGGAAATCCCGAACGGGCCGGTGACGGTCAGGCCCGTCCCGTCCAGCATGGCCGCGACCTCCTCGGGCTTCAGGAATTGTCGCCAGTCGTGCGTGCCGGCGGGCACCCAGCGCAGCACGTATTCCGCCATGACCTTGCCCAGCGCCAGAGACTTCAGCGTGCGGTTCAGCGTGGCGACGACCATCATCCCGCCGGGCGCGACCATGGAAGCGCAGGTCTTCAGGAAGGCGTCCGGATCGACCACGTGCTCCACGATCTCCAGGGCCAGGACGACGTCGAACGTCCGGCCCTCGGCGGCGATCTGCTCGGCGGTGGCGGCGCGGTAGTCGACATCCACGCCCATCTGGTCGGCGTGGGCGCGGGCGGTGCCGACGTTCTCGGCTGAGGCGTCGACGCCCGTCACCTCGAACCCCAGCCGCCGCATGGGCTCGGCGATCAGGCCGCCGCCGCAGCCGACGTCGATCAGGCTCAGACCCTCGAAGGCGCCGCGCCCCGTCCTGCCGAAGCGGGCGGCGAACCGGTCCCGCAGAAAGGCCAGACGCGCCGGGTTGAAGCGGTGCAGGGGCGCGAAGGGGCCCTTCGGATCCCACCATTCCGCGGCCTGGGCCGAGAAGCGCGCGACGTCCGCCGGGTCGATGGAGGGACCCTTGGCGCCCGAAATGGCCTCGCTTTGGGGATTGCGCGCCCCGGACCCATCGCTAGAACCGATCATGGTCCGAGGCATGAACCGTCCGGCCCTTCCCCGCAAGACGGAGCCGCCCGTTTCACGATGACGCGCTTGGTGATGAAGTTCGGCGGCACGTCTATGGGCGACCTGGAACGCATCCGTCGCGCCGCGCGCATCGTCGCCGCCGAGGTGAAGGCCGGGCGCAAGGTGGCGGTGGTCGTCTCGGCCATGGCGGGCAAGACCAACGAACTGGTCGCCTGGACCGACGGCGCGGGCCGCCCGGCGCCGGGCATCGAGCTTTCGGACGACGAATACGACGTGGTCGTCGCCTCGGGCGAGCAGGTCACGTCGGGCCTGCTGGCCCTGACCCTGCGCAACATGGGCGTGGACGCGCGCAGCTGGATGGGCTGGCAGATCCCCATCGTCACCGACGACGCCCACGGCCGCGCGCGCATCGAGGACGTGCCGGGCGAGGTGCTGGGCCGGGCGCTGGACGGCGGCGAGGTGGCGGTGGTGCCGGGCTTCCAGGGCGTGACGCGCGAGGGGCGGATCACGACGCTGGGCCGGGGCGGGTCGGACACCTCGGCGGTGGCGGTGGCGGCGGCGCTGGACTGCCCCTGCGACATCTACACCGACGTCGACGGCGTCTACACGACCGACCCCCGCATCGAGAGCCGGGCGCGCCGGATCGAGAAGATTTCCTACGAAGAGATGCTGGAAATGGCGTCGCTGGGCGCCAAGGTGCTGCAGACCCGCTCGGTCGAGCTGGCCATGGCGAAACGCGTGCCCGTGCGCGTGCTGTCCAGCTTCATCGAACCCGACGAAACCGGCGCCCTGCCCGACAAGGGCGGCACCCTGATCTGCGACGAGGAGGAGATCGTGGAAAAACGCATCGTGTCCGGCGTGACCATGAGCCGGGACGAGGCCCGCATCACCCTGCTCGGCCTCGACGACCGCACCGAGACCCCGGCGGAGGTGTTCACCCTGCTGGCGGAGGCGGGCGTCAACGTGGACATGATCGTCCAGAGCCAGTCGCGCAACGAGGGGACGGTCAACCTGACCTTCACCACCGGCCGCCGCGACGCGCCGCGCGCCGCGGAGCTCATGCGCGGGGCGCAGGACGCGCTGGGCTTCGCCGACATCCGCGTGGACGAGGACGTGGCCAAGGTCTCGGTCGTCGGCGTCGGCATGCGCAGCCACGCGGGCGTGGCCCAGACCATGTTCCGGGCGCTGGCCGACAAGGGGATCAAGTTCCAGGCGATCTCGACGTCGGAGATCAAGATCAGCGTGCTGATCGACGCCGCCTATGCCGAGCTGGCCGTGCGCGCGCTGCATTCGGCCTATGGGCTGGAGGCGGTATAGGACTTCCACGGCGCCCGGACGGGGCGCGAACCGGAGCGGCCATGCCGACAGGACCGGCCATGACGACGAGGGGGCCCAGAAACCTCCTGCGTCAGATCCGCGAGGCCATGGCCGGCGCGGCCCCGGCCCAGGAGCGGCTGGACGGCGTCGTGCGCATCATCGCCCGGTCGATGGTGGCCGAGGTCTGCTCCATCTATCTGCGCCGCGCCTCGGGCGAACTGGAGCTGTTCGCCACCGAGGGCCTGAATCGCGAGGCCGTGCACACGACGCGGCTGCGGCCCGGCGAAGGCCTGGTGGGCGAGGTGGCGCGGCTGGCCCAGCCGATCAGCCTGTCGGACGCGCCGTCGCATCCCAGCTTCTCGTACCGGCCGGAGACAGGCGAGGATCCCTATCACGCCTTCCTGGGCGCGCCGCTTCTGCGCGGCGGGCGGGCGATCGGCGTTCTGGTCGTCCAGAACAAGACCGAGCGGCGCTACGCCGAGGAAGAGATCGAGGACATCCAGACCATCGCCATGGTCCTGGCCGAGACCGTGGCCTCTGGCGAACTGCTGGCGCAGGAGGAGCTGCGCGACGTCGAGGTGGCGCCGCACCGAGCCGAGCGCCTGATCGGCCAGCGCTTTTCGGAGGGACTGGCCTTCGGTCACGTGGTGCTGCACGAGGCGCCGCTGCCGCCGGAACGCCTTTTGGCCGAGAACCAGCAGGTCGAGGAAATCCGCCTGCGCGAGGCGCTGAACCGGCTGAAGTCCGACGTCGACCACATGCTGGAGGGCGGGCTGGGCAACTTGGCCGGACCGTCGTTCGAGGTGCTGGAAACCTATCGGATGTTCGCCGACGACCGGGGCTGGAACCGGTCGCTGGAGGAGGCGATCCGCAACGGCCTGACCGCCGAGGCGGCGGTGGACCGGGTCCGCAACGAGCACCGCGCCCGCTTCGCCCAGGCCCGCGATCCGTACATCAAGGAGCGGCTGCACGACTTCGAGGACCTGGCCAATCGGCTGCTGCGCATCCTGGCCGGCGACAAGCCGGGGGACCGCGACCTGCCCGACGACGCCATCCTGGTGGCGCGCAACCTCGGTCCGGCGGACCTGCTGGAATACCCCCGCCACAAGCTGAAGGGCTTGCTGCTGGAGGAGGGGTCGGCGGCCAGCCACGCCGCCATCGTGGCGCGGGCACTGCAGATCCCGTGCGTCGGCCGTCTGATGGGGCTGCGCGACCGGCTGTCGGAGGGCGATCTGGTCATCGCCGACGGCGAGACGGGCGAGGCCTATCTGCGGCCCCGGCCCGACATGCTGCTGGCGGTGCAGTCGCGCATGGAGGTGCGGGACCAGCGGCGCGCCGAGTTCACCCGCCTGCGCGACGTGCCCGCCGTCACCCTGGACGGCACGCGCGTGACGTTGCTGACCAACGCCGGGTTGGCGGTGGATCTGGAAAACCTGAACGAGACGGGGGCCGAGGGCATCGGCCTGTTCCGGACGGAATTCCAGTTCATGGTCTCCGACGAACTGCCGCGGCTGGACGTGCAGACGGCGCTGTACCGCACGGTGCTGGACGCCGCGGGCGAGCGCCCGGTGACCTTCCGCACCCTGGACGTCGGCGGGGACAAGGTCCTGCCCTATCTGGATCAGGAGCGGGAGGAGAACCCCGCCCTGGGTCGCCGCGCCGTGCGTCTGGGCCTGGATCGTCCGGCCCTGCTGAGAATGCAGCTGCGCGCCCTGCTGGCGGCGGGCGCGGGGCGCGAGCTGCGCGTCATGTTCCCCATGATCGCCACGGTGGACGAGTATCGCGCCGCGCGCGAGATGGTCGATCTGGAATGCGACTGGGCCCGGCGGCGCGGGCGCGCCCTGCCGCAGGTGCTGCGCGTTGGGGCGATGGTCGAATGCCCGTCGTTGCTGTGGCACCTGGACGCCCTGCTGCCGCTGACGGACTTCATCTCGGTCGGCACCAACGACCTGCTGCAGTACATGTTCGCCGCCGACCGCACGAACCCGACGGTGTCGGACCGCTACGACCCGCTGTCGCCGCCCGCACTGCGCGCGCTGGCCGAAATTCAGCGGAAATGCGTGGACACCGGAACGCCCGTGTCGGTGTGCGGCGAGCTGGCCGGCCGGCCGCTGGAGGCCTTCGCCCTGCTGACGCTGGGCTTCCACCGTTTGTCGGCGCCCGCGGGCGGCGTGGGGCCGGTCAAGCGCATGGTCCTGTCGACCGATCTGACGGCGGCGCGGCGCGCCATGCCCGGCCTGCTCGGCTCGTCGGCCGGAACCGTCCGTAACGAGATCGAATCCCTGGCCCGGAAGTTGAACGTCGCCCTCTGAACCGTCCCGGGGTGGGACGGCGCGGCTTCGTTAACGAAGTCGTTGAACGGGCGGGCTTCATGGTTTATCCACAGGACGAGACGGGCGCCGGTCGTGGGGGACGCGATATCCGTCATGGTTTCCTGTTATCCGGCGCCCTGAGTGTGCGTTTCGACGTGGGGTCCCCCGCGTCTTTGTCAGGGTCGAGCGTCATGGCGCTGGATACGGGGAACGTCCCCGAAGAGTTCAAGGCGCATCCGGATTGGAAGGATCCCATTCCTCCGATCACCGACGCCGAGTCCCTGGGCGCCGGCCTGCGCGCGGCGCGCAAGGCGTCCGGCCGGTCCCTGGCCGAGCTGTCGACCGCCACCCGCGTGCACGCCCGCTATCTGACCGCGCTTGAAGAGAACGACTGGTCGGTGCTGCCGACGCGCGTCTTCGCCATCGGCTACGTCCGCGCCTACGCCGCCGCCTTGGGCCTGGACGAGCAGCTGGCGGTGGAGCGGTTCAAGCGCGACGCGCCCGACGGGTCGGTGCCGCTGCAGCCGCCGGTCGGCGTGGCCTTCGAGGAGGTGCGTCGCCACTCGCCGCGCGTCATCGCCGCGGTCGCCCTGGTCGTCGTGTCGGTGCTGGGCTGGAACGTGTTCCAGCGCGTCAGCCGCCTGCACGCCCCGTCGCGCTCGGATCTGGTGGCGGTGCCCGAGACGTGGAGCCTGGGCGGCGTCCTGGGAGCCGACTCCCCGGCCCGGCTGGAAGTCCCGCGTCCCGCGCCCGCCGACCAGACCGTGCCGGTGCTGTACCGCACCCCGGGTCTTGAGGAGGAGCTGGCCGAGGCCATGCCCGTTTCGGACGTCGTGGCGCCCACGGGTCCGGTCGCCCGCGCCTTCAACCCGCGCGGCGCGGTCTACGGCTCGGCCGCGGGGTCTTCGGACGTGATCATCCAGGCGCGCAAGCCGGCCTACGTCGTCGTGCGCATGGGCGACAACCGCGTGCTGTTCGCGCGCCAGCTGGCGGCCGGTGAGGCGTGGCGCGCGCCGCGCGGCGTCTCGGCCGTGGTGGAGGTGGCCGATCCCGCCGCCTTCGACGTCTACATCTTCGGCGAACACGCGGGTTCGCTGCCGCAGGCGCAGACTCAGCTGGGCAGCCTGAATTCCCAGGCCCAGGCCAAGGCGCGCGCGACCGCCGCCGAGGCCGAAGCCGCGGCCCGGCAGGCCCAGCCGGCGCCGGTCGTGGTCCAGCCCGCCGCCACGCCGCGCCCCGCGGCGCCCGCCCCCTCGGCCCCGCGTCCGGCGCCGCGCGCCGCCGACGTCGGCATCCCCTACGATCAGCTGCCGGGCTGATCGCCGCGCGGTCATGGTCTTGACGCGACCTTGCGCCTATCTTTCGGTCCGATGAGCGCCGACCACACCCACGTCCGCCCTTGGCGGCACATCGAACGCCGCAAGAGCCGCCAGATCAGGGTCGGCTCCGTTCTGGTGGGCGGCGACGCGCCGATCACCGTCCAGTCGATGACGAACACGCCGACGTCCGACGCCGCCGCGACGATCGACCAGATCCGCAAGCTGGAAGAGGCGGGCGCCGACATCGTCCGCGTCTCCTGCCCCGACGAGGACTCGACCGCCGCCTTCCGCACGATCGCGCGCGAGGCCCGCGTTCCGCTCGTGGCCGACATCCACTTTCACTACAAGCGCGGCGTCGAGGCCGCTCAGGCGGGCGCGGCCTGCCTCCGGATCAATCCGGGCAACATCGGCAGCGCCGACCGCGTGCGCGACGTGGTCCAGGCGGCCAAGGACCACGGCTGCTCGATGCGCATCGGCGTCAACGCCGGCAGTCTGGAGAAGGAGCTGCTGGAGAAGTACGGCGAGCCCTGTCCCGAAGCGATGGTCGAGAGCGCGCTGAACCATGCGCGCATCTTGCAGGACCACGACTTTCACGAGTTCAAGATTTCGGTGAAGGCGTCCGACCCCTTTCTGACGGTCGCGGCCTATCACCAGCTGGCCGACGCCATCGACTGCCCGCTGCACGTCGGCGTGACCGAGGCGGGGCCGCTGCGGACCGGCACGATCAAGTCGTCCATCGCCATGGGCAACCTGCTGTGGGCCGGGATCGGCGACACCATCCGCGTCTCCCTGGCCGCCGACCCGGTCGAGGAGATCAAGGTCGGCTTCGACATCCTGAAGTCCCTGGGCCTGCGCCACCGCGGCGTGAACATCATCGCCTGCCCCAGCTGCGCGCGTCAGGGCTTCAACGTCATCGAGACCGTCGGCGTCCTGGAGGAAAGGCTGGCCCACGTGACCACGCCCATGTCGCTGTCGATCATCGGCTGCGTCGTCAACGGCCCGGGCGAGGCGCTGTACACCGACGTCGGCTTCACCGGCGGCGGGGCGGGATCGGGCATGATGTATCTGAACGGCAAGATCGCACAGAAGCTGTCGAACGCCGACATGGTCGACCGCCTGGTCGAGATGGTCGAGGAAAAGGCCGCCGAGCTGGACGCCGCGCGCGCCGCCCAGAAGGTCGCCGCCGAATGACGCCTCGTCTCCACATCACCATCCCCTCGCCCTATGCCCGCAAGTGCCGGATCGTCGCGCGCGAAAAGGGCGTGGCGATCGAGGAGGCGGTGGTCGATCCCTACGCCTCCGACCCCCGTCTGGTGGCCGCCAACCCGGTCGTCCAGGTGCCGGCGCTGGAAACCGACGACGGCGTGCTGACCGACAGCCCGGTGATCTGCGAGTGGCTGGATGCGACCGGCGGCGGGCCGCGCCTCCTGCCCGGCGAGGGGCCCGAGCGCTGGCGCGTCAAGCGTCTGGAGACGCTGGCGAACGCGGGCCTGGAAATGGGCGTCAAGCGCGTGCTTGAGCTGCGTCGCCCGGAGACCGAGCGTTCGGCGTCGTGGCTGACGCGCTGGACCGACAATCTGAACCGCGTGCTGGACCGGCTGGAGGTCGATCCGGGCGTCGCCCCCGGGCTCCCGCTGGACATGGGGCGGATCACCGCCGGCGTGCTGGTGACCTGGACCGGCTTCCGCCACCCCGATCTGGATTGGGCGAACGGGCGACCGCGTCTGGTCGCGCTGCAGGCCGAGCTTGAGGCGCGCGACAGCTTCGCCGAGACGCGACCCGACGCCGTCTAGGCGACGACTCCCGCCAGCTGCAGGCCTTGAAAGATCGACAGGCAGATCAGCAGGCCGCCTACGGCATAGCTCAACGCCCGTTGCGGCACGCGCTTGACGATGTGTCCGGCGAAGGGCGCGGCGATCAGCCCGCCGACGACCAGGCCGGCGACGGCCGCGGCGTGGTCGTGCAATGCGCCGACGTCGCTCCACCGTCCGGTCAACAGGGCCCAGACGAAGGTCGCCGAGATGGTGCAGGTCACCAGAAACTCCGCCGAGTTGACGGTGCCGATCACCCGGCGCGCCTCGGCGCCCGCGCCCATGAGCGTCGAAGACACCGTCGGGCCCCAGCCCCCGCCGCCGATCGCGTCGAACAGGCCGCCGACCAGCCCCAGCGGCGCTGTGATCCAGGCGGAGCGGACGCGCCGCGTCTCGCGCCGCTTGCGGGTCCGCCACAGGATCCAGAGGCCGATGACCGCTAGGTAGACGATGATGAACGGCTTCACCGCCGCGCCGTCGACGCCGGTCAGGACGAAGGCGCCCAGCGCCCCGCCGATCATGCCGGCGATCGTCAGCGGCACGAAGACGCGCCAGTCGACGTTGCGGTGAGCGACGTGGCTGCCGGCCGAGGCGGCGGTGGTGAACACCTCGGCGCCATGGACGCTGGCGCTGGCGGTCGCGGGCGGGACGCCGAAGGCCAGCAACACCGAGGTCGAGATGACGCCGTAGGCCATGCCCAGGGCGCCGTCGACGGCCTGGGCCAGAAGGCCGACCATCAGGAACAGCAGAAAGGTGTCCATTCGCCCCCCGATCGGCGACCATGGCGGATCGCCTTCGCAGATGCGGTAAAGGTGAAGCTGGGGCGCGCGTTCCGATCCGCGCGCGACCCTGACGCGATCGTGACCGCATTGGACGGCGGGGTCCGCGTCCGCTATCGCGGTGCGCCCGCCACCAGGAGTTCCGATTGCGCCTTCCGCAGGCCCGACTCGATCAGGTTCTGGACCGTTTCCACGAGGTGGAGGCGCGCATGGGCGCGGCCTCCGACGGGGCCGAGATCGTGCGCCTGTCGAAGGAGCACGCCGAGCTGAAGCCGGTGGCCGACGCGGTTCAGGGCCTGGCCCGCGCCCGCGCCGAAATGGCCGATCTGGAGGCGATGCAGGCCGACCCGGAACTGGCCGAGATGGCCGCCGACGAGCTGGCCGCGCTGAGGGACCGGTTGCCGGACCTGGAGCGCGAGGTGGCGCTGCTTCTGGCGCCCCGCGACGCCGACGAGAACGCCAGCGCCGTGCTGGAAGTCCGCGCCGGCACCGGCGGTGACGAGGCGGCGCTGTTCGCCGGCGACCTGTTCCGGATGTATTCGAGGTACGCCCAGTCTCGGGGCTGGCGGGTGGAGATCGACAGCGTCTCCGAAGGCGAGGTCGGCGGCTATAAAGAAGTCGTCGCCACCGTCACCGGCGACGGCGTCTTCGGTCGGCTGAAGTTCGAAAGCGGCGTGCACAGAGTGCAGCGCGTGCCCGCGACCGAGGCGGGGGGGCGCATCCACACCTCGGCGGCGACGGTGGCCGTGCTGCCGGAGGTGGAGGACGTGGAGATCGAGATCCGCGACCAGGACCTGCGCATCGACACCTATCGCAGCTCCGGCGCGGGCGGCCAGCACGTCAACAAGACCGATTCCGCCGTGCGCATCACCCACCTGCCGACCGGCATCGTCGTCACCAGTTCCGAGAAGTCGCAGCACGTGAACCGCGACAAGGCGATGAAGAACCTGCGCGTGCGCCTGTACGACATGCAGCGACAGGCCAAGGACGCGGCGCGGTCGGACGCGCGCAAGTCGCAGGTCGGATCGGGCGACAGGTCCGAGCGCATCCGCACCTACAACTTCCCGCAGGGACGCGTGACGGACCATCGGATCGGCCTGACGCTGCACAGCCTGCCCCAGGTTCTCGAAGGCGAGCTGGATCCCCTGCTGAACGCCCTGATCGCCGAGGATCAGGCCGCGCGCCTGGCCGATCTGGAAGCCGAGCTGGGCTGACGTCAGGCGGGCGCCGGCGCGCGGGCGGCGGCCTGGGCGCGCAGGACGCGACCGGCGTTGATCGCCATGACGGCGGCGGGGACGGTCAGCGCCGCGCCGATCAGGAACGGCCAGTCGTGGCCCAAGCCCGAGAACAGCGCGCCCGCCGCCATGGGCCCGAAGATGCGTGCGCTCGATCCGGCGGCCATGTTCAGGCCCAGCATGGCGCCCTGTCGGTCCGGCGAGGTGGCGCGGCTGATGACGGCGGAGATGTTGGGCATGGCCAGCGACATGCCGAACGCGCCCATCGACATCACGACGGGGATGATCCAGCCTTGGCCGACGTGGACGACGCGCCCGGCGATCGACAGGTCCAACGCCGGGAACCAGGCGGGCGGCGCCAGCACCTGCAGGACCAGCGACGCGCCGAATATCAGCATGCCGACCGCCAGAACCCGCGTCTCGCCGAAGCGGCGCGCCAGACGGCCGGAGAAGATTCCCTGGTTCAGCGCGGAGATGATGCCCACTACCATGAAGCTGAGCCCCACCTCGCGCGCGCCCCAGCCGTAGCGGTCCTCGGCCCACAGGCCGAAGACGCTCTCCATCGCAGAGAAGCCGGCCATGTAGAACAGGGTCACCGTCAACACCCGCCCCACGACCGGATTGTCGCGCGCCTCGCGCAGGCCGGACAGGAACGCGGGGCGCGGCGCGGCGGGGTCGGCCTTGGCGCGGCTTTCCTTCAGGAACAGCATCACCGCCAGCGCCGCCAGCCCGGCCATGCCTGCGGCGACGAAGATGGGCAGCTGATAGCCGACGTGGCCCAGCTGCGGCTGGGTCAGCAAACCGCCGAGACCCGGCCCGACGATGAAGCCCAGGCCGAAGGCCGCGCCGATCAGACCCATCCGGCCCGCCCTCTGCTCCGGCGGGGTGACGTCGGCGACGTAGCCCTGGACCGTCGAGATGTTGCCGGCGCCCAGGCCGGTGAACAGCCGCACCGCGATGGCCAGCCAGATGTTCGGCACGAAGGCCAGGGCCAGATAGCCCAGGAAATTGGCCCCCAGGGTGATCATCAGCACCGGCTTGCGGCCGATGCGGTCCGACAGCCGGCCCCAGAACGGCTCGGCGAAGAACTGGCCCAGCGAATAGGCCGAGAACATCAGCGTGATCTGCCACGCCTCGGCGTTCAGGCTTTGCGCGAAGAAGGGCAGCAGCGGCACCACCAGGCCGAAGCCGACCAGATTGATGAAGACCGTGGCGAACAGAACGGCCAGCGCCGGAGACTTGATCTTGGGTGGCGCGGCGTCGGCGGTGCTCATGCGGTCAGGCTTAAGCCAAACCGTGCGGACGTCCAGTTACTTCCGGATGCGCCGTTTGAGCAGCCGATCGGCCAGGGCCTCAGCGTGCTTGGCGGTGAAGGTCAGCGCCGCCGGACTGCCGCGCCGCGGCCCCACGGTGTCGGCCACGACCGCGCCCCGTCGACCGATCGGCTTGGGCGCGCCGGTCGTGGTGTCCAGCGCCGTCTGGTGCTCGATCTCGGCGTTCAACTCGGCGCCCATCAGGATGATCTGGACCGTCAGCCAGGTCCACAGCAGGAAGCCCATCATGGCCGCCAGCGGACCGTAGGACGCCGTGCGCACGAAGTTCTGGATGTAGAAGCTGAACCCGAGAGACAGCGCCACGCTGAGCAGCGCGGCCAGGATCGCGCCCGGCGTCAGCCACCGCCACCGGGCGCGCCGCCGGCACGGTCCGACCCGATACATCAGCGTCAGGCCGGCGCCGTAGACCAGCAGCAGCAGCGGCCAGCGCAGCGGCGCCAGATGGCCCCAGGCCGCCATCAGACCCAGCGGCTGCAGGACCAGCGGCACCCCCACGACCAGCGCCGCGGACGTCAGCACGCCGCCGAGGCTCAGCACGGTGAAGACCATGCACTGGAGGTTGTAGTTGACGATGTTGCGCTTCTCGACCTCGTGATAGGCGACGTTCAGACCGTAGAAGAGCACCTTCACCGCGCCGTTGGCGGTCCACAGCGACAGGGCCAGCGTCCACGCCAGGGTGAAGGTCAGCTGGCCGCTGGAGTTCTCTGCCAACCTCTGCATCTCGCCGCCGATGAACTCGGCCACCCCCGCGGGCAGGACGGAATAGAGGAAGTACAGCCGGCCCGCCGCGTCCGTCGGATCGGCGAACAGGCCATAGATGGTGACGATCGCCGCCAGCGTGGGGAACAGCGACAGCAGCACGAAGAAGGTCACGCCGCCCGCGACGAAACCGACACGGTCGCCGAAATAGGACGCGCCCCAGCGCCAGAAGATGTCGACCCAGCCCTTGTGGGGGATGCGCTCGGGCCGGTCGGCCAGGCGGCCGCGCCCGGGTTCCTTGTCCTCGAAGTCCTGAGGCTGGGGCGGCCCCGTGTCCGGCGGGTCGGGCTTGAACACCCGCAGGTCCATGCCGACCCTGTGCCCGCGCGTGTAAAGCAGGTGCGCGGCGCCCGCGCCCGCCGTCAGACCCCCCGCCGCGGCCGCCAGCCACAGCCAGGGGCCGCCCCGTTTCGTACGGCCGACGTGTTGGGATCCCGACATGAGCAAGGCAACGGTGAAGCTGGCGCGCCGTTCCCAAACTTCCCCTGCGGCGTCGGGCGCCCTATCTCCCGCGCCATGTCCGAGACCGCCGCCGCCGCCCCGACCCTGCTGACCGCCTGGAAGGCCGCCCAGGCGCGCCTGAAGGCGGGCCGCATCGACAGCCCGTCCATCGACGCGCGCCTGTTGCTGGAGGCGGCCACCGGCGCGACGCGCACCGACATCCTGACCGACCCCTATCGCGCAGTGACGCCCGAGCAGCTGGCGACGCTGGACGGCTTCGTCGAGCGGCGCCTGCGGCGCGAGCCGACCTCGCGCATCCTGGGCCGCAAGGGGTTCTGGAAGATCCTCTTGAACGTCACGCCCGACGTGCTGAGCCCGCGCCCGGACACCGAGGCCCTGCTGGACGTCGTTCTGCCCGCGTTTCCGGACGGACGCGCCTTCCGCATGATCGACCTGGGCACGGGGTCCGGCGCCCTTTTGCTGGCCGTTCTGGCCGAGCGGGCGGCGGCGACGGGGCTGGGCACCGACGTGTCGGCCGAGGCCCTGGCCGTGGCGCGCGAGAACGCGGCCAACCTGGGGCTGGAAGGCCGCGCCGCCTTCCTGCGCACCGACTGGGCGGCGGGTCTGGACGACGCCGCGTTCGATCTGGTCGTGTCCAATCCGCCCTACATCGCCTCGGCCGAGATCGAGACGCTGGACCCGGAGGTGCGCGACCACGACCCGCGGCTGGCGCTGGACGGCGGCGAGGACGGGCTGGACGCCTATCGCGCCCTGGCGCCCGAGATCCGGCGCATCCTGAAGCCCGGCGGCGTCTTCGCGGTTGAGATCGGCTGGACCCAGGGCGAGGCGGTCAAGGCGCTGTTCGAGGCGGAAGGGTTCGACGACGTGAAGGTCACCCTGGACCTGGCCAATCGGCCCCGCGTCGTGACCAACGGCCCGGACCCGCGCGCGGCGCCCGTCAGCCTGTGATTCCGGCGCCCCTTCCCAAGCCGCGCCGGGCGCGCTAAGTCTCGCTTCGTCTCCCATCCCTTCGCCCCTGACCGCGCCTTCGGCACGGCGTCGTGCGAGCGGACCAAGGTGACGCGGTCGCCATGGCGGCCCGCGCTCCGGGCGACGCGACGATTTCCTCACAACTCGACGACGGGCATCCCGAAGCGAGCGGAAAGACCTCCCACGGCGACCGGCCGGGCCACAGGTCCACGGCGCCCCTGCACGGTACCTGCATGAGAGATTTCAAGGGCATGAAGCGTCAGCGCGGACGCAACCGCAAGACGGGCGGCGGCGGCGGCGCGAACAGCGCCAACCCGAACCGGTCCTGGGACTCGCAAGGCCCCGAGAACATCAAGGTCCGCGGCAACGCCCAGACCGTGTACGAGCGCTACATGCAGCTGGCGCGCGACGCGTCGTCGGCGGGCGACCGGGTTCTGGCCGAGAACTACCTGCAGCACGCCGAGCACTATTTCCGCGTCCTGCGCGCGCTGCAGCCCCAGCGCCCCGCCAGCGAGATCGCCCAGCGCGAACTGGCCGGACAGGGCTTCGACATCGACTTCGAGGACGAAAGCGGCGCCCAGGCGGCCGCCTTCCTGGCCGCCCAGCAGGCCGCCGACCGCGCCGCCGAGGAAGAGCGCCGCCGCGAGCAGCAGCGCGCCGAACAGCGACCCGACCGCGATCGCGGCGACCGTCCCGACCGCAACGATCGCGACCGTCCGGAACGCGCTGAGCGCGCCGAGGCCGACGACGGCGAGGCCCGCACCGAGGGCGAAGGCGGCCGCCGTGAGACCCGCCGCGAACGCTGGGAGCGCCGTCAGCAGGAACGCCAGCGCCGCTTCGCCGAGGAGCGGGGCGAAGGCGAGGCGACCTCCGGCTCGTCCGACGCCGCCGATACGCCGACCGCCGTAGAGGCCTCGCCGGCGACGGAAGTCGAGGACGACGGCGGCGCGCTGCCGGGGTTCCTGACCCGCCCGACGTCGGCCCCCGTCGGCGAAGCCGAGGCGCCCGCCGAAACGCCCGCGCCGCGCCGTCGCGCGCCGCGCAAGAAGGTCGAAGCCGCCTCCGAATAGGCGGAAACCGCGCCGAAGCGGGAGCGTTCGGGCCTTGACGGGGCCGGGCGCACGCCTTCTCGTCGGAGCGCCGTCGAGGAGGGTCCCATGCGCAGTTCGTTTCCGTCCCTGAGCGCCGTCGCCGCGGCGATGACGCTGGCCGCCTGCGCCACGCCGTACGCCCCCGCGGCCCCCGGCGGCGGGACCGCCCCGCCGCCGCCGCCCGGCCCGAACGGGCCCGTGCTCGCCGACTGGCGCGCCGCCATCACCGCCAACGACCGCGACCGGCTGAACCGGCTGGATCGCGCCTGGGATCAGGCGCTGACCGAGGCGCGCCGAAACGAAGGCTCCGGCGACCTGGCTTCGGTCGGAAACCTGATCGACCCGCGTGCCGCGCGCGCGGGCGCGGAGCCGCCCGTCGGCGACTATCGCTGCCGCACGGTCAAGCTGGGCTACCGGGGCGGCACGGGGTTGGGCTACGTCGTCTACGGCTGGTTCGACTGCAGCGTTGAGCGGACCGCCGCGGGCCTGCGCTTCTCCAAGCTGACCGGGTCGCAGCGCCAGACCGGCCTGCTGTTCCCGGAATCGGTCGACCGCATGATCTTCCTCGGCGGCCTGGCGCTGGCGGACGAACCGACGGCGAACAGCTACGGGCGGGGGTCGGATCGCGACGTCGTGGGCGTGTTCGAACGCTTCGGCGACCGGCGCTGGCGTCTGGTCATGCCGTGGCCGGCGTATGAATCGACGCTGGACCTGCTGGAGGTCGTGCCGCGCTGAGGGCACGGTTGACTTCCGTCGCCCCGACTGGTCGCCTCGGGCGTTGCGGAGCGGGAGGACGAGATGCGCGGATTCGGAAGCACCATGGCCCTGATCGTGGGGGCGCTGGCGGTCGTGGCCGGCGTGCTGTTGGGCCTGCCCAGCTACAACGTCTACCGCAAGCAGATGGCGGGCAAGGCGGCCTATGAGCAGGCCGTTCAGGACCGCCGCATCCGCGTTCTGGAAGCCCAGGCCGCGCTCGATTCCGCCGAGCTGACCGCGCGCGCCGAGGTCGCCCGAGCGCGCGGCACCGACGAGGCCAACCGCATCATGGCCCAGAGCCTGGGCGGGCCGGAAAACTACCTGCGCTGGGCCTACATCGACATGCTGAAGGAGACGGCGGACAAACAGGACCGGCAGGTGATCTACATCCCCACCGAGGCCGGCATGCCGATCCTTGAAGCGGGCAAGCGGCCCGCCGCGGGCAACTGACGCCGTTCAGGCGCGGCTAACCCTTCTCGTCTCCGCCGTTTCAACCTTTGCCGTGCAGGGTTTCCGCCGACCGGAGACCCCGCTTGACCGACCGCGCCGTCCGCAATCTGGCCAACCTGAAGGCGACGGCGTCCACCGCCCGGGTGCTGAACCTGCTGCGCGTCTGGCAGGAGCATGGGCGCACCGAAGGTTGGAAGAGCGCGCCGATGTTCCAGCATCCGGCGCTGAACCGGGCGCTGATCCTGAAGCACCGGCTGCGGCGCGACGAGGTCGACCGGTTCCGCTCCCACCGACGCGTGGCGACCAAGATCATCTTGCCGATCGACGGCGACGACCTGCGCGTCGGCGGGCGATACCTGTTCGTGGATCAGACGGGATACGATCGAACGCTGCGCGAGACCTTCGGCATCGGCGAGGCGCATCCCGACCGGCGCGTGCTCGAGCTGATGGACGAACTGCCCGGGCTGGACCCGTTCCTGCTGCGCGAACAGCTGCGCCGCAATGGGTTCGCGCCCGATCCCTGCTACTTCAACCTCAGCGACGCCGATCTGGCGCGGATGACGGAGTTCGTGGCGCGCGAGGTCAGGCCGCTGGTGGACCTGACGCTGGGACCGGATCTGGAGCTGGTCGCCGCAAAGCCGATCGCGCGGCTGACCGCGCGCATCATGTCGTTCACCCCCGGCGAAGACATGAGCGACCTCGGCGCGACCTTGCAGCTGGAGCCGCAGGCGTACGAGGAGGGCATCTTCTGCTGGAAGGGCTTCCTCTACTACAAATGGGCGCTGGCGGCGGTCCATGGGGAGGTCGGCGGGGTGCTGGAGGGGGTGCGACGCGCCCACCCGCGCGGGCGGGTCGAGGCCGAGCAGCGGATCGCGCTGGAGCGCGTGCGCGAGCGCGTGGTCGACCGCATCGCCGACACCTGTCAGGCCGCGACCGGGATGCTGGCGGTGTACGATCAGGCGTTCGCCGCCCTGACGGTCCACGGCGAACCCGCGCGCTTCCGGTCCTTCCTGAAGGACGCGCCCCTGCTGTTCTCGCGGCTGGGCGAGCGGCTGGGCGCGCTGCAGCACATCGTCAGCTTCTGGCGGTTCCGCACGGAGGCGGGCAAGCCGCGGCCGTCGTGCGAGGAGCTGTACGACCTCCTCGCCGACTTCGACGCCAGCCTGGCCGGCCGCGAGACGCCGGACGTCGCGCTCGCGGCCTGAGGTCGATCAGTAGCGGTAGTGGTCCGGCTTGAACGGACCCTCGGTCGGCACCGAGATGTAGTCGGCCTGTTCCTTGGACAGCTTGGTCAGCTTCGCGCCCAGCTTCTCGAGGTGCAGCATGGCGACCTTCTCGTCGAGGTGCTTGGGCAGGACGTAGACCTGGTTCTGATACTTGGACTTGTTGGTCCACAGTTCGATCTGCGCCAGCGTCTGGTTGGTGAAGGACGCCGACATGACGAACGACGGGTGCCCCGTGGCGTTGCCCAGGTTCACCAGACGGCCCTGCGACAGCAGGATGATCTTGTTGCCGCTGGGGAACTCGATGTGGTCGACCTGCGGCTTGATCTCGTCCCACTTGAAGTTGCGCAGACCCGCGACCTGAATCTCGCTGTCGAAGTGGCCGATGTTGCAGACGATGGCGTTGTTCTTCATCCGCCGCATGTGGTCGACGGTGATGACGTCCTTGTTGCCCGTGGCGGTGACGAAGATGTCGGCCTTGTCCGCCACGTCGTCCAGGGTCTGGACGTCATAACCTTCCATCGCCGCCTGCAGGGCGCAGATGGGGTCGATCTCGGTCACGATCACGCGGGCGCCGCCCTGGCGCAGCGAGGCGGCCGAGCCCTTGCCCACGTCGCCGTAGCCGCAGACCACCGCCACCTTGCCCGACAGCATCACGTCGGTGCCGCGACGGATCGCGTCGACCAGCGATTCCCGGCAGCCGTACAGGTTGTCGAACTTGGACTTGGTGACGCTGTCGTTGACGTTGATGGCGGGGAACGGCAGCTCGCCGCGCTCGGCCATCTGATACAGGCGGTGCACGCCGGTGGTCGTTTCTTCCGAAACGCCGCCGATGGCGTCGCGGATGGCCGAATAGAACCCGGGCTTTTCGGCGATGTAGCGCTTCATCACCTTGAAGAGGGCCTCTTCCTCCTCGTTCTGCGGGTTGGCCAGGACCGAGATGTCCTTCTCGGCCTTCGGACCCAGCACGCACAGCAGGGTGGCGTCGCCGCCGTCGTCCAGGATCAGGTTCGGATAGCCGCCGTCGGCCCATTCGAAGATCTTGTGGGCGTAGTCCCAGTATTCCTCCAGCGTCTCGCCCTTGGTGGCGAACACTGGCGTGCCGTTCGCGGCGATGGCGGCCGCGGCGTGGTCCTGGGTCGAGAAGATGTTGCACGACGCCCAGCGGACCTCGGCGCCCAGCGCTTCCAGCGTCTGGATCAGCACGGCGGTCTGGATGGTCATGTGCAGGCTGCCGGCGATGCGGGCGCCCTTCAGCGGCTGGGCCGCGCCGTACTCGGCGCGCAGCGCCATCAGGCCCGGCATCTCGGTCTCGGCGATGGCGATCTCCTTGTTGCCGAACGGGGCCAGGGAGATGTCGCGGACGATGTAGTCGGTCATGGAAGGGGCTTTCGCGCGGAATGAGGTCGCGGCGCTATAGCGGCTCGGGTCCTTCGGAGCAACATCGCATAAGGATATCCTTATATGACGCCCTCGCCGGAGGCGCGCAGCCGTGTCATGCTGCCGGCGGGAGGACGCGGGGTGCAGGGACAGCATAGACGCGGCGTTCTGGCGGCCCTCGCGGCGACGACCGTCGCGGGGCGCGCGGGCGCACAGGACGGCGTCGATCGGGTCGGACGTTCGACCGTGCCGGTGCGTCTGAACGGTCGGGACCTGATCTTCGCGCTCGACACGGCGGCGAACGCGTCGGTGATCGCGTCCGACCTGGTCGGACAGCTGGGCCTGACGCCCGCCGGACGCACGACCATGCACACCATCGTGGGCGCCGAGCCCGTCGATCTCGTCAGCGCAGCGGCGCTGAGCAGCGGCGCGCTGTCGCGGCAGGGCGCGCGTCTGGCGGTGGGCGACCGGGGCGGCCTGATCGGGCTGGACGGGCTGCTGGGCCTGGATCTGCTGGCGGGGCAGAGGGTCGATCTGAGGCTGCGGGGCCGACGCGGCTCGTCCATCGGCCGATCGCGCCTGGACGACGACAGCTTCCTGCAGGCCGAACGCCCGCGCGTCAGCTTTTCCCCGCCGCCCGCGCCGGCCGGCGCGCCCGCGAGGGGCCTGATCGTGCTGGACATGATGGTGCGCGGGCGGCGCGCCAAGGGCGTCGTGGACACCGGCGCGGCGGTCAGCCTGATCAACCCGGCGCTGGCCGAGGCGGCGCAGGCGCGGCCGCTGGCGCTGATTCAGTCCGACACGGGGCGCGCGGTGCGCTCGCCGACCGGGGCGTCCATCGGGGCCGCGCCCATGTCGGTGAACGCGGTGCGCATGGGCGGCATGGTCATGGACCGGCTGGGCGTGCTTATGGGCGATTTCCACATTTTCCGGCATCTGGACCTGGCGGAGGAGCCGGCGATGCTGATCGGGGTCGACGTGCTGGGCGTGTTCAGCCGCGTGGTGATCGATCTGGACCGCGGCGAGCTGATCCTGGAAATCTGACGCCGCGCCGCTGGCGTCTAACCCCGTCTTAAGGCGGATCGGCGCATGCTGGGCGCATGAATCGGCGCGATCTTCTGGCTTTCAAGACATCGGGCGGCGAGGGCGGGGGGCAGGCCAGCTATGTGCGCCTGGCCACCGTGACGGCCAATGCGCGGCGCTCGGGCGGCGGGCAGGGCGTGATGACGGTCGAGACGGGCGTCGACGTGCCCGACGCCGCTCTGCGCACCCGCGCGACGCAGTCCGCCCCGCGCCTGCGCGCGGCCTACAATCAGGTGGTCCAGCAGGCCGCCTCGGCGCTTCTGCCCGGCGCGCCGCCGGATCTGGATCGTCTGGGCCGCGACCTGCAGGCCGCGACCGACCGCACCCTGGGCCGCGCCGGCGCCCGGGTGCTGCTCGGGACCGTGATGATCGTCTGAGACGTTCGTCAGTCGGCGCCCGCGCTCAGTCGCGGGTCGGGTCGGGCCGCGACGCGTCGCCATAGGTCAGGGCCAGGAAGACGTCCTCAAGATCCGGATCCTCGGTCGAGACGTCCTGGATGGTCACGCCCGCCGCGCGCACGGCGGCCAGCACCTGTTCGACCGAGCCGTGGCCCTTGCGATAGGTGACGGCGAAGGCGCCGCCGGGACGCGGCGCGACGTCGAAGCCGGCCAGCGTCGGCGGGGTCGCCAGTTCGCCCTCGGGCACGACCACGACGTTGCGCGTGTCCAGGCGGCGCAGCAGCACCGGCGTCGGCTCGCAGGCCACCACCTCGCCCCGGTTGACGATGGCGATGGTGTCGCAGAGCTCCTGCGCCTCTTCCAGATAGTGGGTCGTCAGGATGACGGTGACGCCGGCGGCGTTCAGCTCCCGCACATAGGCCCACAGCTGGCGACGCAGCTCCACGTCCACGCCTGCCGTCGGCTCGTCCAGGATCAGGATCGGCGGATTGTGCACCAGCGCCTTGGCCACCATCAGGCGGCGCTTCATGCCGCCGGACAGGGCGCGGACGTAGGCGCCGGCCTTGTCGGCCAGTCCCAGGGCGGCCAGCAGCTCGTCGGAGCGACGCGCCTTGGCCGGAACGCCGTAGAACCCGGCCTGCACCTCCAGCGCCTCGCGCGGGGTGAAGAAGACGTCGGCGGAAATCTCCTGCGGCACCACGCCCAGGGCGGCGCGCACGCCGCGGGGATCGCGGTCCAGGTCGCGGCCCCAGACCATGACCTCGCCGCCCGACTTGTTCACCACGCCGGCCAGGATGTTGATCAAGGTCGACTTGCCCGCGCCGTTGGGCCCCAGCAGGCCGAACATCGAGCCGCGCGGAATGGTCAGGTCGACTCCCTTCAGCGCCTCCTTGGGCGGCGCGGACTTCGATCCCGCGTAGGTCTTGGTCAGCCCCCGGATGCGGACGGCGTCGGCGGGCAGGGGGGGGGTGTCGGACATGGGGGCCTTGGTCTGCTGGCCCGGCGGTTTGACGCCGCGCGGGGGGCCGCATAGGTATGCCCGCGACCCCGTTCCGCCAAGCCGTGAGCCCGAAATGACCGCGCGAGTGCCCGTGCCCGTCGCCGCCGAGGCGCTTCCTCCGCCCGAAGCCTATGCCGTCCACGGCCACAAGGTCGCCTGCGACGGCGGCGGCGGCGCTCTGGGCCATCCCATGGTTTGGCTGGAGATCGGCGAGCGCGGCTGGGTCGACTGCGGCTATTGCGACCGGCGCTTCCAGCGCGTCGAGGGCAAGGCCAAGGCCCCCAAGGGCGTCAAGGCGCACTATGACGATCCGTCGCCGCGCGCGATCTCGGACCACTGAGTCACAGGATGTGACCCGCGGCCGGCGCCGCATCCGCTAGAAGGCCCATCGCCTCCCCTCCCCGGAAGAGCCCATGCGCTATCTGCACACCATGGTCCGCGTGACGGACGTCGACGCCTCGCTCCGCTTCTGGTGCGATCTGCTGGGCCTTCAGGAAGTCCGGCGCATGGACAACGAGGCGGGGCGCTTCACCCTGATCTTCCTGGCGGCGCCCAAGGACCTGGAGCGGTCGGCCGCCGAGCGGTCGCCCGAGGTGGAGCTGACCTGGAACTGGGACCCGCAGGAGTATTCGGGCGGGCGCAACTTCGGCCACCTGGCGTACAAGGTCGACGACATCTACGCCGCCTGCCGGCGGCTGATGGACGGCGGGGTGACGATCAGCCGCCCGCCGCGCGACGGGCACATGGCCTTCGTCCGCTCGCCTGACGGCATCTCGATCGAACTGCTGCAGGAAGGCGAGCGGCTGCCCCCGGCCGAACCTTGGGTCTCCATGCCCAACGTGGGCACGTGGTGAGGCGCGTCGTCGCTCTGGCGCCGCTGCTGCTGGCGGCGGCCTGCGCCTCGACCACCGAGACCTATCCGGGCCGAACGGCGACCGAGCAGCTGCTGGTCGCCCGCGCCGCCGACGACGCGGTCGAAGGCCTGACCCTGCCGGTGCCGAAGGCGTCGCGCATCTTCGTCGACGACAGCTATTTCCGGGCGGAGAACGCCCCCTATGCCGTCAGCGCGATGCGCGAGGCGCTGTCCAAGGGCGGCCACGCCCTGGCCCGCACCCGCGAGGAAGCGGACGTGATCTTCGAGATCCGTGCCGGCGCCCTGTCGCTGGAGCAGATGCGGCGCGTGTTCGGCGTGCCGGAGATGCGCATTCCGATCAACGACAGCTTCAACGTCGTCTCCCTGCCGGAACTGTCGGTTTACAGCCGCCGCGACCGCGTCGGCGTCGCCGAGTTTTCGGGCTTCTTCTACGACGCGAAGACCGGCGCGCCGTTGGGCGCGGTGGAGCCGATGACGGGCCAGTTCCGCATCCGCAGCCACAAGCTGTTCATGATCTTCTCTTGGGGTCAGCAGCGTCTGGACCCCGGCGAGCGCGACCCCGGCGACAGCTGGCGCGAGTTCTGAGCCGCTACTTCGGACCCGGCGGCTGACGCGGCCGCTCCGCCCGCCTATGTTCCGTCCATGACCGACGCCGAAGCTCCCGCCGACGACCGCCCGCTGACCCAGGACGGCCCCGCGCTGCGGCTGTGGATGATCGACGCCTCGGCCTACATCTTCCGCGCCTACCACGCACTGCCCCCCCTCACCCGAAAGTCCGACGGCCTGCCCGTCGGGGCGGTCCAGGGCTACTGCAACATGCTGTGGAAGCTGCTGCGCGACATGAAGGGCGCCGACGGGCCGACGCACCTGGTCGCCATCTTCGACCATTCGGAGAAGACGTTCCGCAACGAGCTGTACGACCAGTACAAGGCCAACCGCTCGGCGCCGCCCGAGGACCTGATCCCCCAGTTTCCGCTGGTGCGGCGGGCCACGGCGGCGTTCGGCGTGCATTGCGTCGAGCTGCCGGGATACGAGGCCGACGACCTGATCGCCACCTATGCCTGCAAGGCACGCGACGCGGGGGGCGAGGCGGTGATCGTGTCGTCCGACAAGGACCTGATGCAGCTGATCGGGCCGCAGGTGGTGATGTGGGACCCGATGAAGGACCGCCGCCTGGCCGAGGACGCGGTCATGGAGAAGTTCGGCGTGACGCCGGACAAGATGATCGACCTCCAGGCCCTGATCGGCGACAGCGTCGACAACGTCCCGGGCGCCCCGGGCATCGGTCCCAAGACGGCGGCGCAGCTCCTGGACGAGTACGGCGACCTGGACGCGCTGCTGGAGCGGGCGGGTGAGATCAAACAGCCCAAGCGCCGCGAGACCCTGATGGCCTTCCGGGATCAGATCCTGCTCAGCCGCGAGCTGGTGAAGCTGACCTGCGACGCCCCCGCGCCCGAGCCGATCGAGGACTTCGCCGTGCGCGATCCGGACCCGGAGACGCTGGGCGCGTTTCTGGAGGAGATGGAGTTCCGGTCGCTTCGGGCGCGCGTGGGCGACGGCAAGGCCCCGGCCCGCGACGGCACCGCCTTCGTCGCCCGGCCCAGGCCGCTGGCCGCGCCCGTCGCCACGCCGCGCTTCGCGCCCACCGAAACCGCGCCGGTCGAGACGCAGAGCGTCGACCATGACGCCTATCGCTGCGTGCAGACGATCGAGGAGCTGGACGCTTTCATCGCCCGCGCGCACGAGGCGGGCGTCGTCGGTTTCGACACCGAGACGGACGCCCTGTCGGCGACTCACGCGGGGCTGTGCGGCGTGTCGCTGGCGATCGGGCCGAACGACGCCTGCTACCTCCCGCTGACGCACGAGCACGAGCCGCTGGCCAGTTCCGGGGGGCTGGATTTCGACGGCGCCCAGGCCGACCAGCGTGCGCCGCTGACCCAGATCGACAAGCCCATCGCGCTGGCGCGGCTGAAGACGCTGCTGGAGGACCCCGGCGTGCTGAAGGTCGTGCAGAACGGCAAGTACGACCTGGCCGTCATGGCCCGCCGCGGCATCCGCGTGGCCCCGATCGACGACACCATGCTGATCTCCTACGTGCTGGACGGCGGCAAGCACGCGCACGGAATGGACGACCTGGCGCGCCGCTGGCTGGGCCACGATCCGATCCCGTTCAAACAGGTGGCGGGCACGGGCAAGAGCCAGAAAAGCTTCAAGCACGTCGAGCTGAAGCCGGCGACCTGCTACGCCGCCGAAGACGCCGACGTCACGCTGCGCCTGTGGAAGGTGCTGAAGCCCCGGCTGGCCGACGAAGGTCTGGTCACGGTGTATGAGACGCTGGAGCGCGGCATGCCCGCCGTCCTGGCCGACATGGAGCGGGCCGGCATCCGCGTCGATCCGGCGAAGCTGAGAAGCCTGTCGTCCGAGTTCGGAATGAAGATGGCCGAGCTGGAGGAGAAGGCGCACGCCCTGGCCGGTCGCCCCTTCAACGTCGGCAGCCCGCGCCAGATCGGCGACATCCTGTTCGGCGAGCTGGACATGCCGGGCGGCAAGAAGACCGCGTCGGGTCAGTGGGAGACGGGCGCCGCCACGCTGGAGACGCTGGCCGAAACCCACGAGCTGCCGCGCGTTCTGCTGGACTGGCGCCAGCTGTCCAAGCTGAAGGGCACCTACACCGACGCCTTGATCGAAGCCGCCGACCCCGAGACCGACCGGGTGCACACCAGTTATCAGCTGGCCGCCGCCTCGACCGGACGACTGGCCTCCAGCGACCCCAACCTGCAGAACATCCCGATACGGACGGAAACCGGCCGCCAGATCCGCAAGGCCTTCATCGCCGCGCCAGGGCACGTGCTGATCAGCGCCGACTATTCGCAGATCGAGCTGCGCCTCTTGGCGCACATCGGCGACATTCCGGAGCTGAAGCGCGCCTTCGCCGCCGGGATCGACATTCACACCGCCACCGCCAGCGAGATGTTCGGCGTCCCGGTCGATCAGATGGACCCCGAGACCCGCCGCCGCGCCAAGGCGATCAATTTCGGCATCGTTTACGGCATCTCGGCCTTCGGCCTGGCGAACCAGCTGGGCATCGACCAGGGCGAGGCCGGGGCCTACATCAAGACCTATTTCGAGCGCTTCCCCGGCATCCGCGCCTATATGGACGCGACCAAGGCCGAGGTACGCCAGAGCGGACATGTGTCGACGGTGTTCGGCCGCCGCATCCACATTCCGGCGATCACGTCCAAGTCGGCGGCCGAGCGCAGCTTCGGCGAACGCGCGGCCATCAACGCGCCGATCCAGGGCGCCGCGGCCGACGTGATCCGTCGCGCCATGATGCGGATGCCCGGCGCGCTGGCCGAGGCGGGGCTGACGACCCGGATGCTGCTGCAGGTGCACGACGAACTGGTGTTCGAGGCGCCGGAGGCGGAGGCCGACGCGGCAATCGCCGTCATCAAGCGCGTGATGGAAGGCGCCGCCGAACCCGCCGTCGCCCTGTCCGTGCCGCTGGTCGTCGAGGCCCGCGCCGCCGCCAACTGGGACGACGCGCATTAAGCCCTCGAGCCTCGACGTCCTGATCGTCGGCGCGGGCGCGGCGGGGATGATGTGCGCGGTCGAGGCCGGGCGCAGGGGCCGCGCCGTGCGCGTGATCGACCATGCGCGCGCGCCGGGCGAGAAGATCCGCATCTCGGGCGGCGGTCGGTGCAACTTCACCAATCTGGAGGGCGACCGCGTCGACCGCTATTTGGGCGAAAACCCCCGCTTCGCCGCCTCGGCGCTGAAGCGGTTCGGGCCGCGCGACTTCATCGCCCGGGTCGATCGGGCGGGGATCGCCTGGCACGAAAAGACCCTGGGCCAGCTGTTCTGCGACGACTCGGCGAAACAGATCGTCCGTATGCTGACCGACCAGATGGTCGAGGCTGGCGCGCGTCTGTCCCTCGGCGTTTCGGTGGATCGGCTGGATCGGCAGGGCGACGGCTTCGAGGTCGCGCTGTCGGACGGCACGACGGTGCGGGCGGCGTCGGTGGTGCTGGCCACCGGCGGCAAGTCCATCCCCAAGATGGGCGCCACGGGCTGGGCCTGGGACGTGGCGCGGCGGTTCGGTCTGCGCGTCACCGAGACGCGGCCTGCCCTGGTGCCCCTGACCTTCGACCCGGACTGGCTGGCGCGGTGGTCGGGGCTCAGCGGCCTGTCGGTGGACGCGGTGGTCGCCAACGACCGGACGCGGTTCCGCGAAGGCCTGCTGTTCACGCACCGGGGCCTCAGCGGTCCGTCGATCCTGCAGATCAGCAGCTACTGGCGCGAGGGTGAGGCGATCACGCTCAGCCTGGCGCCCGATCAGGACGTGGGCGCGGCGCTGACCGCGGCCAAGACCGGGAACGGCAAGCAGATGCTGCACACCGCGCTGAGCCAGGTCCTGCCGCGCCGGCTGGCCGAGGCGGTGGCCGAGCACGAGGGATTGCGCGGCAAGCTGGCGGAGGTCGGCGACAAGAGGCTTCGCACGCTTCAGGAGGTCGTCAACGCGTGGACGGTGAAGCCGACGGGGTCCGAGGGCTATCGCACCGCGGAGGTCACCCTGGGCGGGGTGGCGACGGTTCAGCTGGATCAGCAGACGATGGCGGCCCGGTCCGTGCCCGGCCTGTACGTCGTGGGCGAGGCGGTCGACGTCACGGGCTGGCTGGGCGGCTATAATTTCCAGTGGGCCTGGTCGTCGGGCTGGGCCGCGGGCCAGGTGTGCTGATCGGTCGCGTGGGCGAACCGGCCGTGGGCTGACAGGATGAAACTGCGGGACGGGCCCCTCTGGCGCGTTCGGAGCGGCGACCCCTCGGCCGCGTCCGAAGCGTGATGTCGGACCGCATCGGGCGCCCCGGCGTTCGACCGGCCCCCACCCTCGGCGCCGGGCGCCCGATCGACCGTCCTCTCGATCCGGAGTTTCGATGCCCCTTCTGATGTGCCCCAACGACGACGCCCCCATGCAGACCGTCGAGCGGTCGGGCGTGCAGTTCGACATGTGTCCAAAGTGCCGGGGCGTCTGGCTGGATCGCGGCGAGCTGGAGAACCTGATGCAGGCGGCCGTCGACGAAGCGCCCCGCGCCGCGCCTCAGGCCGCGGCCGCCCCGCCCCCGCAGCCTCGTCACCAGGCCCCTCCGCAGCAGCCTTGGGGCTATGGCGAGCGCGGCGAACATGGGGAACGCGGCGAGTACGGCGAGCGCGGGGAATATGGCCACGGCTACCGCAAGAAGCGGCCCTCCATCTTCGACATCTTCGACTGATCAGGCGGCCAGGCCGGCCTGACGCATCAGGGCCTTGAGGGGCGCGACCTCCGCCGGAGCGGCCCCCAGCGCGCCGCGGACCTCCGGCGCGCGCAACAGGCGCATGACCTCGGCCTTGGCGCGGTCGGCGCAAGGTCCCGTGGGCCCCGTCTCGCCGGCGGCCAGCTTCAGCAGGACGCGCAGGCGCGCGACCACGGGCGCGGGCGACCGCACAAGCTGGGCGACGATGCGGGCCTCGGCCTCGACCGTCCCGCCCACGGCGCCGACGGCGGCCAGGATCTGGTCCTGGTCCACGTCCGACAGGGCGCAAGCCCGCACCGACCTCTGCAGCGCCGCCAGCGCCGCCAAAGCGTGGGAGTGACCGTCCGCGTGCCGGCGCATCTCGCTTTCGAACCTCAGCGAGCCGACGCAGGCCGACAGCCAGCGCGCCGCCGACCGCTTGTTCGCCGTCCCCGTGACGTTCTCGCACAGCCGCGCCAGCTGTTCGGCCTCGCACAGGACGGTGTCGCAGTGCTTGACGTAGGCGGCGACGAAGTCTGCGGTGACCAGACTCTTGGACCGCTCGGTGAAGGCGTTCTGGATCTCTTCCAGCGTCAGCAGCCGGCCCGCCGTGGCCGTCAGCGACATGGCCAGGACGCGCAGGATGTCGATCTCGCCCGCCGGATCGTTCGGCCGCAGACGGCGCGGACTCATCAGTTCGCGCAGGACCATGCGCGCCAGCGCGGCGCTCAGCAGGGGGAACTCGCCGCCCTGGAGCCGGACGCCCAGCCTGGCGGCGGGTCCGTCGACGACTGGGATCAGCAGGTCCAGACGCGGATCGGCGGCGATCAGTGCGTCGATCTCGCGGGGCGCGACCATCCGCACCACCGCCGCCAGGCTGGCGCCCTGATCCAGGGACGGGCCCAGCACGTCGGCCAGGCCGATCCGGGACGACAGCAGCTCGCACAGGATCTGTTCGATCGCGACCATGACCAAGGCGCGCGGAGCGCCGTCGGCGGGCGCGCCCTCGGCCAGCGTCATCAGGCGATCCAAGCGAGCCCGCGCGCCGCGCAGCCCCTTCAGGGCGCCGGCGACGACGCCCCCCATGACGAAGGCCCGGTCCGACGTGCCCGCAAGCCGATGCGCGACGTCGGCCAGGCTGCGGTCCTCCAGGCTGGGGAACAGGTTGCGCCGCCCGGCCGCCACCAGCCGTTCGACCGCCTGATCCGCCAGCTTCTGATAATGGCGCATCAGGTCGTGGACCGGCTGGCCGATGGCCTGGCTCTCCGGCACGGCGACCTTCTGCACGGCGTGCTGCAGCTCGACGCCGGCGGCCTCCAGACGTTCCGCCAGATCGGGCCGGTGCAGCAGTTCGAACGGCGTGGCGCCCTGGCGCTGCAGCCAGTCCTCCAACACCCGTCCGACCAGCTCGCGTGCCTGCGGTGTGTAGAGGTCCTGCGGCCCGTTGCAGCGCGGCCCGGCCTCGTCCTCCGGGATCACGCGCTTGCGCTTCACCTCGGGCGCGCCGCGCGTCAGCACAGTCAGGCTGGTGAATTCGAGCGTCTCGGGGTCCAGCGTCTCCTTGGTGACGCGCACCGCCGCCGCGCGGTCGTCGCGCAGCAGGTCCTCGGCGGTTTCCACCGCGACCTTGCGGTCCTCGGTCGCCATCAGCAGGCTCCACGGCGCGGGCGCCGTCTTGCGGATGAAGACCTCGTAGTGGACGGCTCCGGACATGAACGCTCTCTACTGAAGGCCCGCATCATGCCGACGCCGCCTTAAGGGCGCGTTTCCGCGCTTCGGCGGCCGTCTCGCCGGAAATTCGCCTTGCTCTCGTCGTGAGGGTTCAGAACGGTTACGCTTTCCGCGCGTTTGCTTCGGTTGAGGACGCGCAGAGACGCTCAGGAGCACGGATTTGGCCAACATCACCCTGGTGGACGACGACGAGAACATCGTGGCCTCGGTGTCGCTGGCGCTGGAAAGCCACGGGCACAAGGTGACCGCCTGGCACGACGGCGCGTCGGGGCTGGAGGCGCTGGAGGCCAGCCCGCCGGACCTGGCGATTCTCGACGTGAAGATGCCGCGCATGGACGGCATGGAAGTGCTGCGACGCCTGCGCCAGACCTCCAGCATCCCGGTCATCATTCTGACGTCCAAGGACGAGGAGATCGACGAGATCCTGGGCTTCAACCTGGGCGCGGACGACTACATCCACAAACCCTTCAGCCAGCGCCTGCTGATCGAGCGCGTGAAGGCGCTGCTGCGCCGCACCGGCGCGGACGGCGCCGAGCCGGAGGCCGCGGGCGACGCCGCTTCGCGCGCCATCAAGCGCGGCAAGCTGACCATGGACCCGGCGCGGCACGAAAGCACCTGGGACGGCAAGCCCGTGAAGTTGACGGTGACGGAGTTCCTGCTGCTGCAGGCGCTGGCCCAGCGGCCCGGCTTCGTGAAGTCGCGCGACAATCTGATGGACGCCGCCTACGACGACCAAGTCTACGTCGACGACCGGACGATCGACAGCCACGTCAAGCGCATGCGCAAGAAATTCCGGATGGTCGACCCTGAGTTCGACGCCATCGAGACCCTGTATGGCGTCGGCTACCGATACCGCGAGAGCTGACGGACAGGGGGCCGACGAGGCGCCGCGCCGGCCGCCGATCCGGCTGCTGGGGTCGCGTCTCGGCGCCCTGATCCTGATCCTGAACCTGCTCAGCCTGCTGATCCTCTTCGGCGGGGCGCTGGCGTTGAACGAATGGCGTCGCGGTCTGGTGGAGGCGCGGCAGGAATCGCTGCTGTCGCAGGCCGAACTGCTGGCCAACGTGCTCGGCGAACTGGAGATCACGCGGGGAGAGCCGCGCCCGGCGCTGGACCTGGTCGAGGTGCCGAAGTGGCTGCGCGACACCTTCATCCCGGCCGGCCAGCGCGCCAGCGTCCACGACGCCGACGGTCTGTTCGTCGCCGACAGCTTTCAGGTGTCGGACCAGATACCGGGTCGCCCCCTGCCGCCCGTCGGCTCGCCGGAGATGAACCGCCTCGAGGCCGCCGAGACCGCCGCCGACGATCCCCAGGTCGACCGCGCCCGCGCGGCGCTGGCGCAGGAGGTGGAGGCGGCGCTGCGCGGCGAGCCGCAGGTCGGGCTGCGCCGGTCGGAAACGGGCGAGCGCGTCGTGTCGGTCTCGGTGCCCATCCGGCACGTTCGCCAGGTGCTGGGCGTGCTCACGCTGGAGGCGGCGGACGTCGACGCCATTCTGGCGGCCCAGCGCGCGGCCCTGATGCCCTTCGCCCTGGTGGCCCTGGCGGTGTCGCTGCTGTCGTCGCTGCTGCTGCACATCTTCGTGGTCAGGCCGATCATGCGCCTGTCCGTGGCTGCGGATCAGGTGCGGATGCAGCGCGCGCGCGCCATCTCCTTCCCCGATCTGGAGGACCGCAAGGACGAGATCGGCGACCTGGCGCGGTCGCTGGAAACGATGACCACGACGCTGTCCGAGCGGATGGACGCCATCGAACGCTTCGCCGCCGACGTCAGCCACGAGATCAAGAACCCGCTGACCTCGATCCGCTCGGCGCTGGAGACGCTGGAGCTGGTCAAGACGCCGGCGCAGCGCGAGCGGCTGACGGGGTTGCTGCAACAGGACGTGCGGCGGCTGGACCGGCTGATCACCGACATCTCCAACGCCTCGCGGCTCGACGCCGAGCTGGCGCGCGACCGCCTGCGCACGGTCGATCTGAACCAGCTGCTGAGCGAAGTGGTGGGCGTCTATCGCGACTCTCCGCGGGCGGGGGCGGCGCCCGTCGACTTCGCCAGCGAGGTGACGGGACCGGCGCGTCTGACCGGACGCGACGGTCCGCTGGGCCAGGTGTTCCGCAATCTGATCGACAACGCCCTGTCCTTCAGCCCGCCCGGCGGACGCGTGCGTGTGAACCTGGCCCGCGACGTCGACGGCTGGCGCGTGACGGTCCAGGACGACGGCCCCGGCATTCCGCCCGACAATCTGGAGACGGTGTTCGAGCGGTTCTACACCTCGCGGCCCAAGGGCACGGCGTTCGGAGGCAACTCGGGTCTCGGCCTGTCGATCGTGCGCCAGATCGTGGCGGTGCACGGCGGGCGGGTCTGGGCCGAGAACCTGATGGACGATTCCGGCGGGGTGGGCGGCGCGCGCTTCACCGTGGTGCTGCCGGCGGGCGACGCCGCGCCGTGACGTCCGGAGCGCCGCTGCACGCCTCGTGCGTCGCGCTGTTCGGGCCTCGCGGCTGGACGGGCGTGCTGCTGACGGGACCGTCCGGCGCGGGGAAGAGCGATCTGGCGCTCCGGTTGATCGCCGGCGGGGCGCGTCTGGTCGCCGACGACGCGGTCGTCGTCTGGCGTCAGGCGGACGCTCTGCACGCCGCCTGTCCAGAGACGATTTCCGGGCGGATCGAGATGCGCGGTCTGGGGATAGTTTCCTTGCCGCCCCGGCCGGTCGCCCGGCTGGGTCTGGTCGTGGCCTGCGCGCCGGAAGCGCCGGAGCGCCTGCCGGAGCCGGAAACCTGGGTCCACCAGGGCGTGTCGCTGCCGTCACTGTCTGTGGACGTCCGGGCGCCCTCGGCGGCCGAGGCGGTGCGACACGCCGTCCGACGACTTTGAACCCGGCGCGCTTTGGCCTATCAAGCGCCGCTTGCGGGCCGGATTGGGTCCGGTTGCGGGGATCGCTCCCTAAATGATCGGTCTGGTGATCGTCACCCACGGCGGCCTGGCGTCCGAGTTTCTGGCCGCGATGGAGCACGTGGTGGGCCCGCAGCGCGGCGTGGCCGCCATCTGCATCGGCCCGGACGACGACATGGAGCGTCGCCGTCGCGACATCGTCGACGCGGCCCACGCCGTCGACGACGGGCACGGCGTCATCCTGCTGACCGACATGTTCGGCGGCACGCCGTCCAACCTCGCCATCTCGGTCATGCAGGAGACGGGGGCGGAGGTCATCGCGGGCCTGAACCTGCCCATGCTGATCAAGCTGGCCGGGGTGCGCGGACGCGAGCCGATGGAGGCCTGCGTCGCCCATGCCCAGGACGCGGGCCGAAAATACATCTCCGTCGCCTCGTGGGTTCTGGCGGGCGACAAGTGAGCGACGCCGACATGGACGAGACCTGGATCCGCCGCACGGTGGGCATCTGCAACCAGCGGGGCCTGCACGCCCGCGCTAGCGCCAAGTTCGTCAAACTGGCCGCGGCCCACGACGCCGAGGTGCGCGTGACGCGCGACGGCACGACGGTGAACGCCCTGTCCATCATGGGCCTGCTGATGCTGGGCGCGGGCAACGGCTGCGGGCTGGAGATCGCGGCCACCGGCCCGGACGCCGAGGCCGCGGTCGAGGCGCTGGCCGAACTGGTCGAGCGGAAATTCGACGAAGGCGAGTGACGCCGGTCAGGAGACCGAGTGCGTCTCCGCCAGGGCCCGAAGGATCGTCAGCGCGCGCAACGGCTCGTCGGCGGCGGCGTCGACGGCCTGCCGCATCAGGGGCTCGGCCTCGGGCGCCACGCGCGGCATGGCCATCGACCACTCGGGGAAGCCGCGCGTTTCCACCGGGCGGCTCAGCACCACCTCCACGCCGGCATGACGGGGATCGGCCCCGACGCGCGCCAGCAGCCGGTCGACCGCCTCGGATCGCCCCTCGACCACCTGAAAGAAGCGCCCGTCGGCATAGACCAGCGCGCCCGTCACGCCGTCGCGCCAGTTGTTGCGCTGGGACACGCTGAGGATTTCGGCGATGTTCAGCAGCTGATCCATCGGCGCGGTCGCGCGACTGACGTAGGCGACCTGACGCAGATCCGACATTCGACGCTCCCTCTCGCCGTCGCGAACGACCGACGGACCATCGGGCGCGCCGGGCCAGAAATCAACTTTTCCGAATGACGCCTGGTGGAGCCGAGGGGAGTCGAACCCCTGACCTCGTCATTGCGAACGACGCGCTCTACCAACTGAGCTACGGCCCCGGTCTCGACCGGTCCAGGCGGAGGCGCGACATAGGCGGGCGCGCGGGGCGCTGTCAACGGGACGCGCGGCGGAATCCTTTGGACGTGGCGGCGGGCGCGGCTAGAAGCGGGGTTCACCCCTCTGTTGACGGAGCCGCTCATGGGCGCGGGCATCGCCGGTTTCATCTGTTTCCTGGTCAGCGCGATCCTGACCTTCTTGTCGTGGGCCATCATCGGCTCGGTGATCCTGAGCTGGCTGTTCGCCTTCGACGTGGTCAACTACCGCAATCGTTTCGTCGGGCAGATCGCCCAGTTTCTGGACGCGGTGACCGCGCCGATCCTGGCGCCGCTGCGGTCGTTCATTCCGTCCATCGGCGGCTTCGACCTGACCCCGCTCATCGCCCTGGTGCTGATCTCGGGCATCCAGCGCTACATCCTGCCGGCCTCGTGCTCGGCGCTGTACCAGCTTCTCGGCGGCCTCTGAGGCGCGCTTGCCCTTGCGCCCTGCGGCCCGGCTTCTAAGGTGCGCGCGACGGGCGGGGCCGTCCGACATCATCCGGAAGACATGAGTTCCATCCGCACAGTTTCAGTCCTCGGCGCCGGCCAGATGGGCGCCGGCATCGCCCAGGCGGTGGCCGTTGGCGGCTATGACGTCCGCCTGCACGACGTCGACCTCGCCCGCGTGGCGACCGCGCGCGCCGAGATCGCCGCCAGCCTGGCGCGTCAGGTCGAGCGCGGCGTCATCACCGCCGAACAGGGCGCCGCGGCGGGCGCGCGCATCGCCGCCGCCGACGGGCTGGCGCAGGTCGGCGCCGCCGACCTGGTGATCGAGGCGGCGATCGAGGACGAAGCGGTCAAGAAGGCGGTCTTCGCCGAACTGACGCCGCACCTGGCGGCGCACACCCTGCTGGCCTCGAACACCTCGTCGATTTCGATCACGCGGCTGGCCT
The DNA here is from genome assembly GCA_943371835.1 of Afipia felis. Classification (GTDB taxonomy): domain Bacteria; phylum Pseudomonadota; class Alphaproteobacteria; order Caulobacterales; family Caulobacteraceae; genus Brevundimonas. Next base: position 124,080 of record CALRWJ020000005.1, read on the forward strand.
CGTCCACCGATCGCCCCGACCGCTTCATCGGCCTGCATTTCATGAAGCCGGCCCCGACCATGAAGCTGGTCGAGATCGTGCGGGGCATCGCCACCTCGGCGGCCACCTACGACGCGGCGGTCGCCTTCGCCGAAAGCCTGGGCAAGACCACCACCAACGCCGAGGACTTCCCGGCCTTCATCGTCAACCGCATCCTGGCCCCGATGATCAATGAGGCGGTCTTCACCCTGTACGAAGGGGTTGGCGACGTGGCCTCGATCGACGCGGCGCTGAAGCTGGGCGCCAACCATCCGATGGGGCCGCTGGAGCTGGCCGACTTCATGGGGCTGGACGTCGTCCTGGCGATCATGAACGTGCTGTACGACGGTCTGGCCGACAGCAAATATCGCCCCTGTCCCCTGCTGGTGAAGTACGTCGAGGCCGGATGGCTGGGCCGCAAGGCCGGGCGCGGCTTCTACGACTACTCCGGCGACGTCCCGGCGCCGACGCGATGAAGGTCGATTTCGACGATCCGCAAAGCCTGCCCGGCCGCATGCCGGTGGCGTTCCGCCGCTCGACCGGGGCTCTGGCCCTGGCGGCCGTCGCGGGCGTGCTCTGGCCGCCGCTGTGGCTGACCCTGCTGGTGTGGCGGCCCTCGGCTTGGTTTCGGGGCGTGGACACGGACTGGCGGCTGATCGTGCTGCTGGTCGGGTTGATCGCGGTGCCGACGATGCTGTGGCAGCTGCGGCGCGAGAACGCCGCCACCGGTCGTCCGGGCACGCGGCTGGGCGTCGTGTGGCGCTTCATGTTCTACGGCGGCCTGCTGGCGGTGGCGTTGCAGGCGCTGCTGGCGCTGGTGATCTCGGTAATGGGGTGGGTCACCTCGGCCGATCCGGGACAGGCGCTGGGCTTCACCGAGACGGCGCTGCTGCTGTTCGGCGTCGGCGGCCTGCCGCTGGCGGCGGTGGTCGGCGTGTCCTACGCCCTGTGGGCCGGGCTGTGCGCGGCCTTCATCGCCGTGGAGCCCCGGCCCGAGGTCAGCAAGGACCGGCTCAGCGTGCTGCAGCGCTTCTGAACCGGCCCGAGGTCGGTCAGGCCTGCATCGTCCAGCCTTCGACGCCCATCGCCGCCTGTCGCACGGCTTCCGATCGCGTGGGGTGCGGATGACAGGTGCGGGCCAGATCCTCGGAAGCGCCGCCGAAGGCCATCAGCACGCAGGCCTCGCCGATCAGCTCGCCGGCCTGCGGTCCCAGCATGTGCACGCCCAGGACGCGGTCGGTGGCGGCGTCGGCCAGCACCTTCACGAAGCCCTCGGTTTCGTGATTGATCTTGGCTCGGCTGTTGGCGGTGAAGGGGAACTTGCCCAGTTTGTAAGCCACGCCCTCGGCCTTCAGCTGGTCCTCGGTCTTGCCGACCCAGGCCGCCTCCGGGAAGGTGTAGACCACGCTGGGAACCAGGTCGTAGTCGACGTGGCCCGCCTTGCCGGCGATCAGCTCGACCGCGGCGACGGCGTCCTCCTCGGCCTTGTGCGCCAGCATCGGGCCGTGCGTGACGTCGCCGATGACCCACACGCCGTCGGCCACCTTGAAGTGGTCGTGAGCGATGAAGCCGCGCGCGTCGGGCTTCACGCCGACGGTCTCCAGTCCCAGGTCTTCCGTGTACGGACGACGCCCGATGGCGACGAGCACGACGTCGCCTTTCAGGGTCTGGGCTTCGCCGCCCTTGGCCGGTTCGACCGTCAGCTCGACGCCGTCCTTGCCGGACTTCGCTGCGGTGACCCTGGTGCCCAGCTTGAACTTCATGCCCTGTTTGGTCAGGGCGCGCTGGAAGGCGGTGGCCAGGTCGGCGTCCATGCCGGGCGTGATCCGGTCCAGGTATTCGACCACCGTCACTTCGGCGCCCAGGCGGCGCCAGACCGAGCCCAGCTCCAGCCCGATGATGCCGGCGCCGACCACGATCATCGACTTCGGCACGGCGGGCAGCGACAGGGCGCCGGTGGAATCCACCACCTTGCCCGCCTCGAAGGCGACGCCCGGCAGCGGCGTCGGCTCGGAGCCCGTGGCGACGATGACGTTCTTGGCGGAATAGGTCGTGGCCCCGTCGGCGCCCTCGACCACAACCCTTCCCGGGCCGTCCAGACGGCCGCGGCCCTTCAGCCAGTCGACCTTGTTCTTTTTGAACAGGAACTCGATGCCCTTGGTCAGGGCCGTCACGCTGTCCTGCTTCTGGCTCATCATCTGGGAGAGGTTCAGCCTGGGCGCCACGTCGATGCCCAGACCGGCGAAGTCCTTGGACGCCGCCTCGAACAGCTCCGACGCGTGCAGTAGCGCCTTGGACGGCATGCAGCCGACGTTCAGGCAGGTCCCCCCCAGGGTCTCGCGCATCTCGACGCAGGCGACCTTCAGCCCCAGCTGGCCCGCGCGGATGGCGGCGTTGTAGCCGCCGGGGCCGCCGCCGATGATGATGACGTCGTATGCGGCGGTCTGTGCGTCGGCCATGGTGTCCTCGGGCGGCTGGAGAGAGCGCGCGCGGAACCTAACCATCGCGGGCGCGGAATCAACCGCGCCGTGGCCGTCAGAAGGACAGCTGCCCGGGCGTGCGGGCGCGGCGCACGCGGCGCGAGGCCACGACGATCAGCACGCCCAGCACCAGCAGCCCGCCCAGAACCAGCCAGATCGGGTCGACGCCCAGCGAGGCGCCTAGGTCCCACGGCGCGGCCTCGGGTCCGCCCGGCGCCGCCGAGGGGGCCGAGCGCGCGGCGACGTCCGCCGGACCCGCGCCCGAGCCGCCGCGATCGATGGCCAGACGCAGCGCCGCGTCGGCCAGGAAGCCCAGGAAATAGGCGATCGACGCGCGCGGATTGCCCGAGCCCAGCAGGCCCGCCGCGATCAGATAAAGAGCCACTGCGCCGATCCACAGCACGGCCGTCAGCGTGCCGCCGCCGCCCATCTCCGCGCCCATGCGCGTGATCGCCGCGCCGGGGTCGGCGCCTTCCAGCAGCGGGGAAACGAAGGGCCAGGCCAGCCATCCGGCATAGGCCACGACCGCGAGCAGCAGAACGACGCGCAGAAGCTTCATCTTCGGGTCCTTTCCGGTCCGGACGCGATCAAACTCCAAAAACGGCGCGCCGACCAGCGCCTCAGCCGGCGGCGGGAACGTCCAGCGCGACCTCGGCCCCCTCGCCGGGCGCGGACCGGATCGTGAGCTCGCCCCCCGACTGGCGGGCGAAGGCGTGCGCCTGCGCCAGGCCCAGGCCGGCGGCGCCCTCGCGCGTGGTGAAGAAGGGCTCGACCGCGCGGCGGGCCACGTCCTCGTCCATGCCCGGGCCGTCGTCGCGGACGGACAGGCGCAGGCGGGCGTCGTCCAGCCGCGACAGACGCACGGCGACCGAGCCGTTCTGGCTGACGGCCTGCGCCGCATTGGCGACCAGGGCGGCGACGGCGGCTTCCAGCGCGACGGGATCGACGCGCGCGGTCATGGGTTCCGACCCGACCTCCACCATCAGGTCGACGCCCGGCCCGGCGACCAGCCGCAGCTTGCTTTCCAGACCGCGAACGACGGCGGCGACGTCGAGCGTGCGCACCGGCGCCCCTTCGTCGCCGTCGGCGAAGGCCGACAGGCGGCGCGTCAGTTCCTCGCCGCGCTGACCGGCGGCCAGGGCGGCGCGGCCGAGACGGCGCACGCGGTCCGGCTCGTCGGCCTGCCCGACCATCATGTCCAGCGCGCTGGTCATCACGGCCAGCAGTCCGTGGAAGTCGCGGCTGAGCCCGCCCGTCAGACGACCGACGTCCTCCAGCCGGCGCGCCGCCTCGCGTTCGATCTCGACGGTCCGCCGCGCCTGCGCGGCCTCCGCTTCGGCCTGGGCGGCGCGGGCGACGGCGGCGTCCAGCTCGGCGCGCAGGGCCGTCAGGCGGGAGTCGTCCGTCTGCTCGTGCGGGGCGGCGGCGTCAGCTTCGTCGTCGGCGCGCTCGCCGGCGGCCAGCAGGGCCTCGATCGCGCCGTTGGGGCCGACCAGCGGCAGCAGATTCCAGCGTGTTCCGGCGGCCGGACCGCCCCGGACGCGCAGCGGCTCGGCCTCTCCGACCGGCGCGGTCAGGGCGGCGCGCAGGGCCTGGCGGGCCTCGACGCGTTCGTCCTCGCCCAGGAACAGGTCGGCGTAGTCCCCGCCCAGGATCAGGTCGTCGCGCCCGCTCAGCGCCCGCGCGACGGGGTTGGCCTCGCGCACCCGGCCCTGCGGATCCAGCACGACAAGGGCGCTGGACGCGGCCTCGAACACGCGGCGGACCAGCACGTCTTCCGGCGACGGACCGGTCGGCGCCTCGAAGACCGCCTCGGGCGCCGGCTGGGTCAGGCCCTCGGTCTCGACGATGGCCGCGGTGGAGCCGGTGATCTCGCCCGTGGGCGTCTCGATCGGCATGGCGGTGACCGACACCAGCATCTGGCGGCGGGTGGCGGGGTTGGCCAGCAGGTGCTGGAAGCCCTTGACCGTCTGGCCGCGCAGCGCGCGGGCGCTGGGCAGGAGGTCGGGCGGAACGGGGCGGCCGTCGGGATAGGTGATGCCCCAGGTGGCCGAGTGGAACCGCAGGCCCAGCAGCTCGGCGTCGCGGCGCCCCAGCAGCTGATGCGCGGCGCGATTGGCGAAGACGAACTTGCCCTGCTTGTCCGTCTGGACCAGGGCGACCGGGATGGCGTTCAGGACCTCGAACATGCGGCCCTCGGCGGCCTCGACGCGCGCCTCGGCCGCTTTCAGCGCGTCGCCGGTCGCCTCGTCGCCGCCGCCCCGGGTCATCGCCCGGACCCAGCCGACGACGGCCAGAAGCCAGCCCAGGCCCGCCAGTGCGGCGAACACCAAGGTCCAGTCGATCTGACCTTCCATGACCATGACGACGCGCGCTCCATCCCGAAATGAGGCGCCCGGCGGCGCCCGGTCGGGTTCTTGCAAGAGGCGAACCGCTCGCCCCCCACGCGACTAGACCGCCGCCGGACGCCGGTCCAGCGTGACCATGGCGCGCGTACGAAGAAGGGGCCGGACGTCGCCGCCCGGCCCCTCGGTTTCCGTCGAACCGGACGTCCGGATCAGAAGGCGACCCGCACCGTCAGCTGATAGACGGGGCCGGCTTCCTCGGTCTCCAGCTCGTACTCGTCGTAGACGCGCGCGGTCTGGTCGGCGACGCTGGCGAACTTGTCGAAGGCCTCGTCCTTGGACGAGTCGAGCAGGTTCGAGCCGGTCAGGCGGACCAAGACGTTCTCGCCCAGCCGCTTCTCGACGAACACCTCCAGGTCGGCGCCGTAGGAGGTGCGGACTTCCTCGGCCAGCACGCGGTCGAAGGCGTCGCCCTGCTTGCGGTAGCTGGCGCCGAAGGCAGCGCCCCAGGTCGGCAGGTCCTGGGTGAAGCCGACCGCGTAGACGTAGTCCGACTGGCCGTTGAAGCGGCGGTCGCCCAGGAAGTCGGTGATCTCCGAATCCAGCCAGCTGTAGTTCAGGAACACGCCGGTCGAGTCCATGCCGATGAAGTCCAGCGGCGTCGACAGGTCGAACTCCAGGCCCCACACCTTGCCGTCGCCGACGTTGTCGACGGTGTAGACGAAGGTGCCCGCACCGGCCGACCCCTGCACGCCAGTGTTGGTCTCTTCCACCAGATCCTGAACGTCGCGGTAGAAGAAGTTCATGCCCGCCACACCGCGGCGGCCCAGACGACGCTCGTAGCCGACGTCGAAGCCGGTCGCGATCTCCGGCTCCAGCTCCGGATTGCCGACGAAGTCGCTGTCGCCGAACTCCTCTTCCAGCAGCGCCGGCGACAGGCGGTCGAAGTTCGGACGGCGCACGGTGCGCGCGGCCGAGAAGGTGACGCGGTCCTGATCCGTCAGTGACCAGCGCAGGCTGAATGACGGCAGAAGCTGGGCGTCGTCGGTCTCGGTCACCTGGTCGGCCGGGGCGACGGTGCGGTCGGTGATCGTGACGTCGGTGGTCTCGTAGCGCAGGCCGGCTTCCCACTTCAGGGCGCCGTTTTCGCCCGACAGCATGACGTAGGGATCCAGGCGGTTCTCCTCGATGGTCACGTCGCCGCCGGGGACCGGGGTGGACGCGCCGAAGGCCGGGACGGCCGGGCGCGGGTTCGGCGCGTTGGGCACGTTGAAGCGGATGCGCGGCGTTTCGGTGATCAGGGCGTCGCGGGTCTTCCAGTTCGCCTGCAGGCCGAACTCCAGCTCCATGTCGCCCGACAGGTCGATCTTGTGCTCGACCGCGGCCTTCCACTCCTCGTCCTGGACGTCGGTGGTGGTGGAATCGAGCGTGAAGCGATCCTCGTCCGGGAAGGGGATGGCGTCGCGCAGGTATTCGGACTCGGCCTCGAACTCGTACTGCTGGTCGTCGATGTTCGCATAGGCCAGCTTGAACGTCGTCTCGCCGCCCAGCATCTCGCGCTCATAGCGGGTGCGGACCGACAGGTTGTCGGTGCGGATGTCCAGGTCGTTGTCGTTGACCGACAGCAGATTGGCGTCGGTCTCGACCCCGCCGCGGTATTCCAGCGAGTCTTCGTCCTGGTACCGGTCGGTGCGCACGAAGACGCCCGCGATCTCGAACTCGCCGCCCGCCACGTCGGCCTCATAGGCCGCGTTGAAGGCGTAGTCGGTGCCGTCGCGCACGTCGGTCTGGACTTCGCTGTTGTCCAGCGTGCCGCCCGGCCGATCGTAGCGCAGCGACAGCTTGTCCTTGGGATTGCGGCGATCCTGGACGTTGGCGCCCAGCAGCAGGCGCCCGCCCAGGGCCTCTCCGCCCCAGACCGCGCCGTAGGTGCCGCCCCAGCGGCCGTACTCGCTGTCGGGGAAGGCGATGGCGCCGACCCGCACATAGCCGCCGTCCAGAGCCAGCGCGTCGCGCAGCACGATGTTCAGCGTGCCGGCCACCGCGTCGCCCGACCGGTTGGCCGAGGACGAGCGGACCACTTCGACGCGGTCGATCAGCTCGGCGGGGATGCGGTCGACGAAGAAGCTGCGGTCCAGATTGGCGCCGGGCACTTCCTCGCCGTCGATCAGAACCTTGGTGTAGCCCGGGTCCAGGCCGCGCAGACGCGCGCCGTCGGATTCCAGAACGTCGGACAGGAAGGTGACCGACGGCACGCGCTTCAGGGCGTCGCCCACGGTCAGCGGCTCGAACCGCTGGAAATAGTCGCGGTCGTAAGACAGCGTCGGCGCCACGTCGTCGGTGCGGTTGCGCAGGGCCGGCTGACCCGTGACGATGACGTCCTCGACCGAGGTGACCGGGCCCTGGGCGTCCTGGGCCTGGGCGGCGCCGGCGATGGCGAGCGGGGCCAGCGCGGCCCCCATGAACAGTTTGATGCGCATCTGGATGGTGTCCCCCGAGCGCCGGGCGACCCTTCGTCCCGGCCTCTGAAGCCGCCTCTAGGGGCGTCGCGCGACGCTCCGACGACGCGGGGATGACGGATGAATCTCGGATCGATCATCGTTTGGTGACGAACGCTCCGAACGCTTGACGCGCGGCGGCGGACGATGCGACCCGGCCCGCGAACCGGGGAGAACCGCGATGCGCCTGATCGTCCTGACCGCCGCCGCCGCGCTGCTGGCCGCCTGCTCGACCGTCGAGGTCCCGGGCCCGGGCGCCAAGGTGTTCGCCCGGCTGGAGACGCCCGCCGTCGGCACGGCGAACGCCGACGCCGCCGACGATCCCGCCATCTGGGCCTCGCGCGCGCCGATCACCATCGGCGGGGTGACGTCGCAGGGCTTCGTCGCCGGCACCGACAAGAAGGCCGGCCTCTACATCTATGCGCTGGACGGGCAGGTGATGCAGTTCCTGCCCGAGGGGCTGCTGAACAACGTCGACGTCATCGGTGGCTTCCGCGCCGGAGGGCGCAGTCAGGTCCTGCTGGGCGCCAGCGACCGGGGCGCGGACCGCATGGGCGTGTCCTTCTTCCTGTACGAGCCGGGCGTGTCGGCGACCGTGCGCCCGTGGGGCGTCGTGCCGTTCGACGTGTCGGAACCCTATGGCTTCTGCTTCGGTCGCCGCGACGGCCAGGTGGACGCCGTGCTGGTGTCCAAGGACGGCGAGGTCGTGCAGTCGGTGATCACCGAGGGCGCCGACGGCAAGCCCGCCGCCCGCGTCGTGCGCCGCTTCCAGGTCGGGTCGATCTCCGAGGGCTGCGCGGTGGACGAGGCGTCGGGCTCCCTGTTCGTCAGCGAGGAGAACGTCGGCGTCTGGCGCTATGGCTTCGACCCGGCGTCGGGCGACGCGCGGACCCTCATCCAGGCGGTGGACGGCGAGCGGCTGACCGCCGACGTCGAGGGCGCCACCGTGCTGATCGACGGCGCGAACCGCTATCTGATCGTGTCCAGCCAGGGTGACTCGGGCTTCGCCGTGTGGCGCCTCGACGCCGCCGGGCCGAGCTGGGTCGGTCGCTTCGCCGTGCACGACGGCGCGGTGGACGGTGTGACGGGCACCGACGGACTGGACGCGCTGGGCGGGCCGGTCGGCGACGCCTTCCCCGAGGGCCTGATCGTGGTCCAGGACGACGTGAACCCGGGCGGCGCGCAGAACTTCAAATACGTCGACTGGCGCGACGTGAAGGCGGCGCTGGGCCTCTAGGCCGGCTTCCGCCTGCCCTTCAGGCCGTAATACAGGCCGATGCCCGCCGGGATCAGCCAGTAGGCGAAGCCCGGCGCCCAGGGCGCGTGGGCCAGCAGGGGCGAGGATGCCAGTCCGGCCGACATCACCCCGGCCAACAGGCATATCCGCCAGATGTCGCGCGACGTCCCCAGCGCCGCGCGCGCCGCCGCGTCGTGCGCGTGCGGAAGGCCGAAGTGGTTCAGCATTGCGAACAGCAGGCTCAGAAAGGCGAAGCCGATCCCGTAAGTCACGAAGATGCCGCGCAGGTCGTCCAGCGAGCCGATCAGTTCGGAACCAGGCAGGCGCCCGCCCGACATCCAGCCCATTCCGCTCTCGGTCAGCAGACGCAGCGGGAAGACGTAGACCAGCACGGTGAAGACGATGGCCAGGCTGATCAGGCCGATCATTCCGCCCCGCTCGGCCGTCAGCGTGCCGAAACCGCGATGCGACGCCCAGAACATGGTCACCAGGGCGAAGCCGGCGGCGAAGGCCGGCACGTGCGCCAGAGCCCGGCCCAGGTCCGCGAACGACGTCAGCGGCTCGGCCCCGGCGATGATCAGCAGCGTGACGGCGAAGGCGAAGGCCGCGTCGACGAAGGCGTCCAGCCGCTTGGCGGCCTCTCCGCGAGATTCGACATGATCCATGTGCGCGCCCCCGATCCCGCACGCAGGCTGGATCAAGCGCAAGCGGAAAACAAGAAAGGCGGCATGCCCCGGGGCGCCACCGCTCGCCGCGCGGCGGCTCGCTGCTTGAGCGCGAAAGCAAAAAGGCCCGATCCGGGGATCGAGCCCTTTGACGCTTCGACTGGAGCGGGCGAGGCGATTCGAACGCCCGACCCTCACCTTGGCAAGGTTGAACTGGCGTATAGGCGGGAGTTGGCGCATATTGTCACGACTTCGCGGGAAGGCCCGTATTTGTTGACTCTCCGCCATACTGGCTTGCGGTCAGCTACGCAGATTTCCGCTCGTTTTGCTCGGTCGTCGATGACCAGCTGATGACCAAGGAGGATGGCGGTGGTTGGATACGTGTCGTCCAAGGCCAAGCTGACCAAGCGGGTGGTGGACAGCACGAGCCCCCGCCCGGACGCCGACGTGATCGTTTGGGATACTGAGGTGGTCGATTTCCGCCTTCGCGTCCGGCCCACCGGGCGCAAGTCATACGAAGTGCGCTACAGGCCCGCCGGGTCCAAGTCGCAGCGCCAGGCAACCATCGGCGTCCACGGGAGCCCCTGGACGGTCGAAGAAGCCCGCGACGAAGCCAAGGCCATCCTGCGCAAGGTTCACGGCGGCGCCGACCCGCTGGAGGCGAAAGCCGCCTTGCGAGCCTCGCTCACCGTGGCCGAGCTGATCGACGCCTATCTGCTCCAAGGCCCGGCGTGGAAGCCCGACAAGCGAGCGAGTTCGTGGGAGGTCGATCGTTACAACCTGATCCACCACGCGAAGCCTCTCCTGGGGAAGAAGATCGCCCGCGAAGTGCGGCCGGAACACTTGGCCGAGTGGCAGGCGAAGGTCGCTGCCGGCGCCACGGCGAAGCGAGAGCCTTCCGGCAAAAAGCGCGGCGTGATCAACGTCAGGGGCGGACCTGGCGCCGCCGCAAAAGCGATCCGTGTGGTCACGACGATGTTCGAGTGGGCGAGGATCCGCGGCCTTGTCGAGGTCAACCCGGGGCGCGACGTTGAGAAGATCGCCGACGGCGTGCGTGAGCGCTACCTGTCTGACGAGGAAGCCCGGTCGATCTGGGTCGCCATCGACGAACTGCACGCCGAGGGCAGTCTGACGGAAGCGCTGGTCGCCGCCTTCCGACTGCTGCTGCTCACGGGGGCTCGGATCGGCGAGATCAGAAGCCTCCGGTGGTCTGAGGTTGACCTTCGCCGCGGACTCCTGCTGCTCCCGCCGGCGCGCCACAAGTCGGGTGGAAAGACGAAACCGAAGTCGCTCCAGCTTCCCCCGCCTGCCATCGACGTGCTGGCGCGCCTTCGCGAAAAGCGGACGGCCATCGAATACGTGTTTCCAGCACAGGATCAGCCGGCGAAGCTGGGCAACCGCGATGGCGAGGTCAGAGCTGCGACCTATGCCAACAAGCCGATGTCAAAGCCGAAATCACAGTGGGGACGCGTGCTGAAGCGCGCCGGCGTCACGGACTCCAGCTTCCATGTGATCCGCCACACCTTCGCCAGCCAGGTCATGGCGGACGACCATGGCATCTACACACTGTCGAAGATGCTGGGGCATGCACGTGTCAGCACCACCGAGCGCTATGCCCACTTGGCCAGGAACGCGGGCGCGGTGGCGGCGGAAGGCGTGTCGAAACGCTACGGCGCCGGAGAGGGCTCGGCGAAGGTCGGGCGGAGATGATCGACCGGGACGAGATCAACCGCACCTTTCTGACCTCCGACGCCGGTCGTCCGATCACCGCCGATGACTTCGACCAAATCCTGGGCGGCGCTGTCGCGAGGGCGCACACCATCAGCCCGGCATGGAGCCCAGCCGATCGTCAGGACATGACGGCCGTCGCCTTGATGTTCGCGATCAGGCACTGGAGAAGGCGAAAGCAGGCGGCCGCTTTGTTCTGGCCCGCGGCCGAGGAAGAGACGACCGCCTTCTGCTGGAACCTGCTCTTCCAAATGGCGACGATCGACCCGGATGGCCCCTTTCAGCAGTTGCGGATCATGGTCTCGCAGCAGGGGGCGGCGGACTTCGGATTGCCGGAAGGCGACATCGCGTCCGCGGCCTTCTATGCCGGCTTCGCATTGGGCGTGGACGGGGGCAGCGCAAAGGGGCTGCTGACCACCACCCGCAGCCAGGTCAACGACATGCTGCTGTCCTACGCCCACGCGCGGAAGGAAGCCGCTGATGACCGTCGCGGGCGACTGCTGGCCTTCGCTCAGGCGATGATCGACGCGAACCCGCACGCGACGACGGCGGAGATCGCGCGGGCCTTTCGGAAGCAGCATCGTCCAACCGCGGCCCTATCGACCGATCTCGAGGAAACGGAGATCAGGGCGTGGCGAAAATCGGGAGTGCTGCCGGCGCGCGTTCTTCGGAAAAACGCCCGACCCTCCTGAGTTTCTCGGGAGACTCGAACGACTTTCCGCATTCTGGATTACCGGCCGGCGCGCGATCCTACGGTCACCCGCCAACAAGCGCCGAACCGGACATGACCGACGCCTTTCTGCCCACGCCTGCCGCCGCCGCCTTTCTGGGTGTGCACCGCAGCTTCCTCGATCGCCGCCGCACCGAAGGCGGTGGGCCGCCCTACATCCGCCTGAGCGCCCGCAAGATCGTCTATGCCCGCTCCGCCCTGGACGCCTGGCTCGCTGACCACCAGCGCACTTCGACCTCTGACCCCGGTGGTCGCGCGTGAGCCGCCGCCTCCGTGCGCTCCGGCTTGCGATCCGCGTGGCCGTGATCCGCATGAAGCTGGGAGCCGGCTGATGCCCGCGCCTCACCAGATCGGCACCCTGCCGCTAGGGGAAGGGCGCGAACTGAGGATCACGCTCACCACCGAACGCGGGCGGCCCGTGGTGGATGTCCGCGAGTTCGCCCCCTTCAGCGCTGCCGGCGTCATGATGCCGGGGCGAAACGGGGTGGTCGTGCCCGCTGAGCGACTTGCGGGTTTGGTGCCGAGAATGGCCGAAGCTGCCGAGATTGTTGCTCGTCGCACGCCTTAGGGCGGCACGTCCTGGACCAGTCGAGGGTGGGTGCATTGTCCACCAATCACCCCCCGAGCCACCTTAGCGCTTCTCAAGAACGCGAGGCCACATGCACGTCCTCAATCCCGATCATCACATCCGCACGGCCGAGGCGGCCCTTTTTCTCGGCCTGTCGCCGAAAACCCTCGGCAACTGGCGGGTCCGACGGGTCGGCCCGGCATGGTCGAAGGCGGGCGCCCGCGCAGTGGTCTATCGCGTCGGAGATCTGATCGCCTGGGTGGAGCAGCGCCGGCAGACGGATGCGACCTGAAATATGCCACTGCCCACAAACGGCGAAGGCGAGGCCCTGCACAGGCCCCGCCCTCTGAAATCTGCCAGTCCGCACCGGCCCGCGAAACATAGCGCGTGGTCGGACGTCGGGCAACGCCGAGGAGCCTGATGTCCGCCCCCGCAACGCGCCCGAGCAAGGCTGCCGAAGCCGCGGCCAAGTTCGCCCTTCTCGAAACCGTGGCGCTTGATGACCGATGCTCGCCGCTCATGGTTCGGATCATCCATGTGATGTCTGCTCTGGCCAACAGCGACCGAACCGCCTGGCCCAGCTACGACACTCTCGAGTTCATCACCGGTGCGGCAAAGCAGAATGTCCGCGGTGCCGTCGAGCGGCTCTGGAACCTGGGCTACATCGCCACGATCGAAAAGGACGGCCGGCCCGGCAGGTCGAAGGTCAACCGATACAAGCTGAAGGAGGTCGCCGACACCCAGCCGGTTTGGACGCTTTACGAAGCATGGAGAGACCACAAAGAGGCATGCCAGCATGCCCCTTTCCTCACTCAGAAAGAGGCATGCCAGCGTGCGAAAGAGGCATCTAGGCGTGCGAGAACAGGCATGCTGGCATGCCCCGAACCCTTGAAACGATCACCGGATGTAGAAGACGGTTCCGAAACTACCGTTTCGGCCGCCGCTCGCGCGCCGGCGCAAGGGCATGATGAAGGTGGATGTCCACTGCCGACCGGATTTCCTCACGATCAGGATATGGAAAACGCCGACTGCTGGGCGGATTTCGCCGGGATTGCAGTAGACCTCCGGGCTGAGCGGCGCGCTTTCCGCTCTCACCATTATCGAACCCGCAGCCTGCTCACTGACTGGCCGAAGGCGTGGGAAGAATGGATCGACGCTGCCATCGCCCGCGGCACGAGTGCGTCCTGATGCAGAAGCGTTCCGGCGCCCCACCTCTCACTGAGGCACTTGCACGATGAGCCGCCCCAACGATTGGCGAAAAGCCGCGCGCGACAAGCGCACCAAGGAGCAGGCCGCGCCGACCGGCGGTGGTCCGACTCCTGGCCCTTGGACCCACGTGAAGCGCGAGCCCGTGCGGACCTTCAGCAAAGCCGAGATCGCCGCGTTCCTTGCGGAGCGACAGAAGCCCTGAAAAGCCCGCCAAAACAAGCCCATCAGACCGTTGGCACCCAGCCGTCCGCGCGCGCGCGCGAGGCGACGGCGTGAAAACCCACCTTCCCACACAGCACGAGCCACACATGTCAGCCTCCCCGACGACCGACCAACACAGGGACGAAGAGCCAGCCACTCCGACGTTGGACGACCTGTTCATTCAGGTTCAGGCCTTGGAGCGGCACCGTCTGAGCATGGACGTGGCGTTCAGCACGCTATGCCAGGCGCTCGCCTGCGCATTCGCAGTGGGAAAGGCGGCGGACCTTCGTCGCATCGCCCTCGACCTGCTTTCGACACCCCTCGACACCCACTGCACCGATCCCGTCGCGGTGGACCACGGTCTGCAACTCGCCGGCCAGACGCTCATCGACATGGCGGCGGCGATCGAACGCGGCGAAGCGGCGGCAGCGAGCATGATCGCGGGGTCGGATTCCGTGCAGTGAGAACGGCACCGACCGCGGGCCGCTCATGAAATCGACGCTGAGCCACAGAAAATGCCCGCTGAGTGGCCTCGACGCGTTCTCCGCGGTGGACGGGCGGCTTGGGCCTGAAGGCGCTCAGCGGGCCTTAGAATCGCGTTTCCCGGTGCCCGCCGCCTTCCGCCAGCGAGTGACCAGGTTGGCGAGATCGGCGACGATCGCTTCGAACTGTGCGTCGTCATCCAGTCGAACGGGTCCGGGCCGGCTCAGTGGAAGCCGCACGACGGGCGGCCACCCCTCCGGCCGGTGGTTCCGACTGCGCACGTAGCTGACCACGAAAGACCCGTCCTTCAGATCGTCCACACGGACTCCCGGCCGGATTGCCAGGCCAAATGCGCGCGCCGCGGCCGTCTCATCCGAAGTGGATGGGGAGGTGTCAGGCTTGATCGGCCGAGAACGTCCGCGCCGCGTGGCATGTGCAGCACGGAACGCCGCGCGGTCGGGCCGGTCCCACGTCGGCTCGGGCACGGGCTCCTCACCGGCCGACTTGGCCGTGGCCCTCTCAAGATCGGCCTTGGCGAAGATCAGCGCCGCCCCGCGGTCGATGTGTCGGAAGCCCAAGGAGCCGTCGCGGTTGCGGCGCAGGACGGTGGCCTTCGACAGTCGCATGACCTGCGCCACTTCGCTCGTGAGCATGCGTGGCGGCCATGTGCCGGGGTCGGCGGGATCGAACGCCATGGGCTACGCGCCGGCAGTCCGGGTTGCCTTCGAATACCATGACCAGGTGCGCGCCAGGACGGCGACCCACAGCAGTGCGAGCACGAGGATCGTGGCCTTCGCGGGGTTTCGATCGACCACCATCCAGATGATCCAGACCGCGGGCGCCGCCAGGGCGAGACACAGCACCCGATGCGGCGTGAGCCTCAACAGGTCAACGATGCGGTCGGTGGTCATCGCGGCGCTCGGGCTTCGTCCCGCCGCTGAAGCTTGGCGGCCACCATGTTTTCGAGGTCTCGCGCATAGATGTCCATCACCTCGGCACGGGCGCGGGCGCGATAGTCCGCCACCACGTCACGGATGAACGCGGCCTTTCCGCCGTCCGGCCCGTCGGTGAGGCTGAAGTAGAAGTCCGAGTCCTCGTCGCGGCCAGTCACCACCGCGTTGAGATACTCGAACGCCGGCTGGCCGGCGCGCACCACCAGCTCTTCGTAGATGTCGGGCCGGTTCCGCAGCGAGATGTCCACATTGGCGATCGAGATCGAGCGCTGCGGCATCGACACCGACACGCCGTTGTTCAGGATCTCCAGGTCGATCGCGGCCCCGCCGGCGACGCGCGTCCGAACGGGCACGATGGCGTCGTAAACAGTGCCCAGGCCCGTCTGGTAAGTGCGCGGCTGCCCCCACAGATCGCGCTGCATGGGCGGGTCGTCGCTGAGTCCGGGGATGACGTTCCGCAAGGCGCTGACGACGTCCCACGTCTCTCGAAGATAGGGGTCTTGCCCGCGCCGAAGCATGCGCGCGGCGCCGCTGAAGGGGACCGCCGAGGCGGCCCTTTGCTGTAGCAGGCGCTCCGCCTCCGGCGTGCCACCGGACAGCATCGCAGACGTGAACTCCGTCGCGGACGACAGCATGGTCTTGTCGAAGAAGGCGTGACCGAGCGCCGCCACCGCATGGGCGGCGATCTCGCTGATCCCATCGACGCTCGCATCGTCCCAGTCGCTGTTGTTCAGCAGCTCGGCCAGATCGGCGATGAGGCCCATGCCCTGGCCCATGGGATCAGCGCGTTCGAAGCTATACCAGCGGTTGCCCAGCCTGACTGAATAGGGCTGCCAGATCGCGCCTCCGAACTCGTCGATCCGTTGAAGGGCCTCGCGCTGGCCGCGGTTGGCCGGACCGCTGCCGGTGATCTGACCGTCCATGGCCATGCCCAACCAGACGGACCAGAGCGCCGTGCCCACCGCCATCTGAGCCTTGGCCATTTCCGCGCGCGCCCCGCCCTCGGCCAGGTCGTCGGCGAACCGACGCATGAACGGCGCCAGCGGCGAGTAGCGCATGCCCATGCTGATCAGGTTCGCCGGCGTCCGAATGAAGGGCATGACCACGGTGCCCAGCGGGATGGGCGTGGGGTTGCTGTCCATGTAGCGACGCAGGTCCATGAACGCCGTCGCCATGCCCGGCGTCTGACGGGTGAACGTGAGGTCGTGCATCTCGCGTTCGGCCGCAGCCAGCATGTCGGTGGTGGGGTTCTGAAGGAGGTCCGCCATGCGAGACCGGGCGGCCTCTCCTTCGAGTCCTTCCGCCGTGACGCGCCGGAAGGCCTGGGCGTGCAGCTCCCCGCGGGCGGCGAGGGTCTTGAAGAAGTCGTCTCCCAGCGCATTCAGGTTCGAAGGGGCGTCGATCGCCATCTGGGCGATGTCCAACACCCGGCCCAGCAGCGAGTCTTCCGACACGCGCCACGCGCCCGCCGACAGCGGCCGGTTGCTTCCTCCGAAACGCGCCCCGGCCTCCTCTCGCTCGGCTCGCATCTTGATGCCCGCAGGCGCGGCATCGTCGAGCCCGGGAGCGAGGCCGCGAACGAGCCCTTCCTGACGCCAATAGGCCGCGTCGTCAGCCAGAACACGCTGGGCCGTCTCGACGGGGTTCAGGCGGAAGGCATCACGGATCGCCTGTTGGTAGCCGTGCACCAACGCAGCGGCTTCGCCCACCCGGGTCGAAGGCTGACCTCCGAAGGCACGGGCCAGCCTCGGGCTGACAGCGCGCGCAGCGACGTTCTGGAGCAGCATGGCGGCGTTGCCGACCACGTTGATGATCGGCGTTCCGATCCCCGACAGCAGGCCGTTGGTGTAGGCCATCCGGATTGCGTCGCGCGTGCGCGCCATCGCGCCGCCGCGCACCATCTCATTCAGCGCCGTGTCGCCGCGGCGAACGGCCTCCAAGACTTTCTTGGCCAGCTCTTGGGCGCCGTTCGCGCCGCCGGCGTCGGCCATGATCTCGTCGATCTGCCGAAGCGTGTTGTCCGGGGCTCCGGCGGGGATGCGGAAAGCATTCAGCGCGCGGCCCGCCTCGGCACGGGCGCCCATCAGTTCAAGCTGGATCGCATGGTGCGCGGCGACGCCGCGGCGGAAGGCGTATTGATTGGCCAGCGTCGGCTCTGCGGCGACCCGCTGGGCCAAGTCCAAGACCTTCGCGCCGCTCGCGTTGGCGGCTTGGCGATAGGCCAGGGCGGTTTCGGCGTTGACCGCCTGTCCCCGGCGCCGCGCAGCCATCGACTGGATCCAGTCTATGCCTCCGGCCGCGGCGCGAGTTTCGTCCCACGATTGGGCAGCCCGACGTGCCAGGTCCACGTCGTCGCGGAAACGATCGGCTATGCCGGTGATGACAGCGGCAACGTCCTCGGGGGTCTCGATCCGCGCGAGGTTCACGTCGAAGAGGTTGGCCGCATCGTCGGCGCCGTCGGCGATCCGATTGGCAAGGTCAGCCGGCGCCTGACGCGTGCTCTTCTCAGCCTGATCGACCTTCTTGGAGAACAAGGGGGCCGAGGGATCGCCCAAGGCTTCCCTGATCTGCGCTTCGGCCGCTTCCCCAACTCGTGCGGCTTCCGCCTGCGAGAGGTCCGGCCGGACTTGCAGGCCTTCGCGTTCGGCGGCCTCGACCAGATCGCGGCGAGCCGCTCGTGCGGCCCTGAGGGCTCGCAGTCCGCCCAGGATCGCGTCGGCGCCGACGCCCAGCGCACCGCCTTCGATGGCGTTTTTGACCCGGCCCCACAGTTCGGGATCATCTTCCCGCGCGGCCAGATAGCCGAACACGGGCGCCACCGCGTCGGGCGCGTGCTCTTCGAGGATGTTCGACAGGCGCGCTTCCTGCCCATCGAACGCTGTGAAATCCGCGAGCGCGCCCTGCGCCAGCGCCTTGCCTACGCGACCGCCGGTGGTCGCCGTTTTCCAGCCTCGGAGCGCCTGACCACCGCCGACCCAGCCGGTGGCGAACTGACTGATGCCCTCGATAACCCGACCCGTCACGGTCTCGGGTCGCTCTTCCTCGGAGGTCGGAAGGCGGTTCCGAGCCAGGCCGAGGCCCTGCAACCAGGACAGTCGCCCACCCTGCGCTTCGCGGATGCGCGCCTCAGCGTCATCCTGTGTGGTGAGACGCACCCGCATCGGGGTCGAGGGGTCGAAGTCGAAACCCTCCCACTGAATGGTGCCCGGGACGATCCTCTCGATCCAGTCCGCGGCTTCGTCGATCAGGTCCAGCGTCTCGTTGACGCCGCGCTTGATGCCGGAAACGACCGCTTGGCCGCCTTCGACCAACACGCCCTTGGCCACATCACTCACGACCGCCTGGGGGATTACAGCGGCCTGGACGAACCGTGCGCGCTCTTCGATCTCCTTGGCTTCCGCGTCGAGGGCGCGGCTCTCGCGATCCTCCTGTCGCCGGCCATACAGGTCGTTCAGAGGCTCGGCCGCCGTGGCGGGAGTCGCCGAGCCGAACCTATACCAGCGACCGTTGTCGTCCTGGCGATAGCCGGCCGCGCGCAGCTCGTCGTCGGTCTTGCCCGCCATCTGCGGGTCCGGCGTGCCCTCGCGCACCTGGCCGTCGATCGTCACGGTGGCCTTGGGCGCCGGCCTGCCGTCGGGATCTTGCGAGATCGGCGTGGCCAGCCGTTTCTCCCCCGGCCCATTGGCGTCTGCACGGAACGCGATGTGGACGTGATCGCCTTCGTTGATCCGCTCCTCCAGGACCAGACCGCTGGCGCCCACGCGCTTGTGCAACTCGCCCATGCTCATGCCGGGCGGCGGCACCAGATCGAAGGCCAGCGGCTGATCGGGCGTTCCGCGCGTGTGCCAACTGTTCGGCACGCCGCCGACGCGGCGGTTGCGATCCTTGTCCCGGTACCCGCTGGTGATCTGGGCACCGGGCGCGACCTGCTGGATGACACGGCGCACGGTTTCCGGGTCGTCGTCGCGGTTCAGTTCATCGGCCATGGATGATCTCGTTTCGGCGACGGTTGTATTCGCCGGTGGTCATGGGGTTGCCGCTCCGCGCCCGACGCCCGCGCTCATCCTCGAGCGCGCGGAGTTCGCCCGATTGTCCTGCCGCACCTCGCTCTGCGACGGGCCGGTTGGTCGCAGGCGCGAAGTATCGAGCGGCCAACGTGCGCCCGAACTCCAGCTGTTCGCCGAGCGTGGCGTCCGGGTTCGCGGCGGCCCAGGTCGCGGCGTCGGCTTCTGCGCTCGCCATGATCTCCGCTGTGCCGCGCATCGAGCGTCCGGGGCGCCCGGCCTCGTCCCGCACGGGTGCGAGCACGTTGGCGATGACCGGGCGGAGGGCTGTCGATCGGAGGCGTCGCAGGGTGCCCCCTTGCCCGCGCGTGATGAGCCCGCTCCCTACGGCGTCGGCGATCTCGTCGTCCGTCAGTGCGCCGGCTCGCGCCTGGTCAGCCAGCTCGGTGTAGCCGGCGAGCCTCTCGACATTTGCATCCGACTGCTGGCGGCGATCACGTGCCCGGACGCCGCGTATCAGGCTCGCCTGCTGCGCGTCGGTCAGCGTTTCGTCCGCGAGGATGTCCGCCTCTGTCGCGTCGTCGAGTTCGATCCTGAGGCGCCAGTCGCCCATGGCCTCTCGGGCCGCCGCATCGGCCGCGCGCTTGGCTTCAGCCTCGGCACGGCGCTCTTCCATGTCGCTTCGAGTGAAGATGTCCACCTGCTGGCGACCGGCGCTCCAGAGGTCCGCGAGCATCTGCGGATCGACGTCGGCGAGGGCCGGGTTCTTCAGGATGTTCTCGTCGAGATAACGGTAGGCCGCCGCTTGGCCCGGCAGTCCACCGCCGGCCGCTTCCGCCGCTGCGATCGCACCTCTCGACGCCGCCGCGACGTGAGCCTTGGCCTCCAGTTCCGCGTCGTCGAGCGCAGCCTGCTCCGGCGTGTAGTTGAACGCCGGATTCTGGCTGCGTGCCGACTGAACGGCCCGCCGGTCCGCAGCGACGAGGGCGAACTCGAGGGAGTTGGGATCGAGGCTCAGAAGTCGCCGGTCCAGCGCTTCGACACGGGCGGCGACCCCTCGCTCAGCGCGCACGATGTCCCGTTCCGCCCGGCCACGACGGATCGCGTCGAGTTGGGCGCCGGTCTGCCGGTCGAACACGTTGGCGACGTCGAGCGCCATCCAGCCCGGAACCTCGCCGCCATCCTTCCCGCCGAACAAGGCTGCCCTTCGTGCCGCCGCCGCCGCCGCGAACCCGTCCGGGTCGTAGAGGTGCTCCAGCCGGGCCTCCTCTGCCCACCTCTCGATCTCCGTCGTCTTTTCGGCCAGCGCGCCGGTGCGCACCGCCTCGTTGTAGGCGCGGTCGTCCTCGGTGAGTGCCGTTCGAAGATCCCAGCGACCGGCCTCCACGTCTGCGGCCGCGAGACGTTTGGCCCGCTCGTTGAGTTGGGGCTGGAGCCATTCCTGCATGCCCGCCGCCACGCTGTTACGCAGGCGCCCGAGACCTTCGGCGGTGGCCGCGTCTGCGGCGCCGAAGCCGCGCGACATGTCCACCAGCGGCGTGACGCCGCCGCCCTCAGTCGCCGGCAGGCCAGTTCCACGGGCAGCCATCAGTAAAGCCCGTTCAGGTCGGCCGGCGGCGAGGGCTTGGTGAACGCCTGTTTGCCGTAGGAATAGGCTTGGGCGAAGTCGCCGGCGGCGTTGACCACCGAAAGGGGCAACGCCCACCGGCTCGCGGTTCGAAAGCCCTTCGCCGCCATCCCCGCGGTGCTCGCACGGTTCAGCTCGCCGAGAACCACCACGGCCTCCTCACGGTAGACGTCCTGAGCCGTTCGGCGCTCGATGGCGCGGCCGGTCGGACTGTCGAGACCGGCGCCGCGTGCCGATCGGATCGCTGCGATGTTGCCGAGCGTCGTCGCGAGGCCCGCTCGGCTCTGTTCCTTGATCTGCGTCGCCCGCAACAAGGCCATGTCCCGCTCGATGCGGGCGCCGAGGGCCTGGCCGGCGAGAGCCTTGCCCTGCATGTAGCCTTGGCCGATCCCGGCGAGCCCTTTCAGGGCGGTGCCTGCGGCGGCGATGGCGAGGAGAGGGATCGGCATGCCACCAGATTGGCTTCGATCCCCAGCTTCATGAATGCACCCGATGGCCGCCCGGCATCCCGGTAGGCTAAGCCGTCAGCGGTCGGTTGGCGCCCCATTGGACTGCGCCTGCATGCCTCGCCCGTTCTGGTTCCCTCCGTCCCACCTGCATCCCAAGGTGAGGCTGATCGCGACCTGCTCTAGGTGCGCGCACAACACCACCATTTTCCCGGACCTGCTGATCGCGCGGTTCGGCGATGTGCCGCTCCATAGCTTGGAGCCGAGACTGCGATGCGATTTCCGCGGCCATGATGGGAAGCGCCCACCCTGCGGAGCCCAGGGAAAGTTCTCTCTGGTCCGCCGCGTTCGCGACGTGACGCCCACGGAAATCATCTACTGGCCGGTCCTAAGAGAAGAGCAGCACTCAAGAGCCATGGCAGCGCAACACGGCACCGCGCGACCCCGAGCACGCTGCTCAGGGCTTGGAACCCGCGACCGATGCGACCGAAACTGACGTATCGGGGTGGAACAAGGGCGTTCAGATGAAGTTGACACTCTGCGTCATATGACAGAGTGTCCGCCGCGTAAGGAGCCACCATGCCGGTCCATACCCTCGCGCAGCCCGCGCCTTACCGCCGGCTCACGCCGCTTGAGCCACAGACCTTCTCGACAGAGAACGACCGGGTCCGCCTGTCGGTAGTGGCGATCACGGCCTATCGGGCCTTGGGCACCTCCTGGAAACTCACGGGTGCCGAGGCCGCGTCTTTGCTCGCCGTCTCCCCCAGCACCTGGGAACGGATGAAGAAAGCCGACTGGGCGGGCACTCTGAACCAAGACCAGTTGACCCGCATCTCAGCGTTGATCGGCATCCTGAAGGGTCTTCGGCTGCTTTTCGCCGACGGACTTGCCGACGAGTGGCCGAAACTCACGAACAAAGGCGCCCTGTTCGACGGTCAGACGCCCGTCGATGCGATGATCGAAGGTGGCATTCCGAGAATGCTGGACGTTCGGCGTCATGTTGACGCGCTGAGGGGCGGGCTCTGAGATGTTGGACGGCCTGACGATCATTCGTGGAGCATTTCAGCGAACCGTCAGGCTGGTCTCGACGGCGCGGCTAAGGCCACCCGTCCTTCAGGACTTGGTCCCGGCCGAGATGCTGGACCAGCTCTACGAGATCGAAGGGGCGACCAGCGGCCGGCTCAACGGCCAATGGCGCGGCACCGGCGGCATCGAGCAGACCGAGTTCGTGTATGACGTGCCGCACGCCCACTTCATCAACGCCAGCTTCGCCTATGCAAAGCCGGCGAAGCCAAATCGGTTCAACGACGGGAGGCGCGGTGCCTGGTATGCCGCGTTGGCGGTGGAGACATGCCTCGAGGAGGTCAAGTTTCACCTGATTGAAGAGCTGAACAACATCGGCCGCTACGACACCCGGGTGGAATACGCTGAGATGCACGCCAGTTTCGCGGGCGAGTTTCTGGACCTGACGGCCGCGAACGACCATGAATGCCTAAACCCCAGCCCGGAAATCGGCTACCCGGTCGGGAACGCTGTGGCGGAGGCAGCCCGGTCGAAGGGGATCAATCTGATCATGTATCCCTCAGTTCGCCATCCGGGCGGCACCTGTTTCGCCGCGCTCTCGCCTCACGTCGTCCAATCGGTTGCCCCAGGAGACGTCTGGGAAATGGCTTGGCAGGGAGAGCCGACCCCCCGCATCGCCAAGGTCAAGAAAGCGGTCGCGGCTTAAGGATCCCGCTCCCACTCGCGCCGCGATTCAACGTCGGCGCGTTTTGACGCGGGCCGTTCAGGCGCTGTCTTCCTCGCCCATCTCGACCCACTCCCGGACATCACTGCTGAGGTAGGCGTCGTTCGACCAGGCGTCGAAGCGGGAGCGCACCCAGCGGATGTTGTGCAGCGCATGGTCGCATTCGACTATCGCGCTGCGCATCGCCCGGACGAGAGCGATCGGCTTGCCGGCGTCGGGCGCCTTGTAGTCGCCGAGCGGCTCCCGATCGCCCTTCGCCTGCGGCAGACGGTTGGCGAGAACCTCAGCCGCCCGGCGCACCGCGGAGGCCTCTTTGGTCAGCATTTCGACGAGGTTCGCCATTTCGGCGGCCGTCACGGGATCGTTCAGACCGCGGGGCTTCAGGGGTGACGACATCATCGGCTCCTGTTTGCGGCGAAGGTTAGCTGAGTCTTCGGGGGGTGGGGGGGTGCGAAAAAATCTGGGCCACACCGGGGGAGGGGTAGAGCGATCAGTGTGACCAAGCCCCTCGGGACCGCGCGGCCCGCGTTTTTCCCCCCGCCCCCGGGGCGCCCCGATCTGGACCCGGTTTTCCGTGGCCCCGATCACGAGTGGCCGTCGCCCAGACAAGGCGGCCGAAAAACCGATGCCGTTTCGAACACGCCCCGCTTCTGAGCGCCGCCCGAGCGATAGGCGGTTGACAAAGGCCGGGAAGTGGCAGACATGTATGCCACTGACGCCACCTCATCCGGTGTCGGGACGCTGCTGGAATGGTCCGGCGGCAAGTTGGCAATCAGGCCGAACGTGCTGGCATAGGCCGGCGCGTCAGAGGGAGCAGCCCTATGACCACCACCGTAAACATTGAACCTTGGCATGTCGCCTTGGACCGCTACTCGCGCCGTCTTGAAGATGACCGCGCGGCCGCCGCCGCGCTGTCCAGCCTGAACGGCGAATGGGAACGAGCGTGCGACGCCACGACGGCCGCCCTGGGTCTCCTGATCGACACGCCGGCCGAGTCTCTGGCCGCGGCGATCACGAAGCTTCAGATCATCATCCGTCACGGCCATCTGGACGGCCGCTCTGACGATCTCGCCGACGAAGCGGTGCGGACCGCGGGAATGGCCGACACGACGTTGGATGGCGCGTGGCCGCTGCTGCGGGTTCTGGAGGACCTTGAGGGCCTCCAGCCTTCCAAGAGCGATGGCGGCGCCAATGATCTGGGAGTCCTGGCCCGCCGTCTGGACGGCTGGGAGCAGGCAGAACGTGAGGCGTTGGACCGGGCCAATGCCGAAGAGACCGGAGGTTTGGACAGCGTGGTCTCCAGCGTCTACCTGTCAGGGCTGGACGCCCTTTTGGAAGACGTCGTAGTTCGCGCCGCCGAGATACCCGCGAGAACTTCGGCCGACGTGGGCCACAAGGGCCGCATCATGCAGGTGCTGACCCGCTGCTCCCGCTGGGGGCATTTCGAGCTGGCAGCTGCGGAGCAGGACTTCTTCGCCTCGATCGCGGAAGACGCCTCCAGCCTTGCCGCCGACCCCACAAACGTCAGCGAAGGGAGCGTGGCATGATGGGCCTTCAGGACCCCAGATGGCCCCTGCCCGGCGAGGGACTCGACGCGAAGGAGTTCAATGACGTTGTGCACAACGTCATCTGCATCCTGTCCGAGGAGATGAAGCCGAAGGCGCGGGCCAAGGCGCGGGCGAGGCTGGAGGCGTGGGCCGTCGAGCTGGAGCAGAATGAGCGCCCTCCTAACGTCGTCCCCTTGCACGGCCCGCGGCCCGGGCCTGAGGAACGGCGCTACATCGCCGGCCGGCTGGCACGGGCCGCCACGATCCGCACCCTGTCCAACCGGTCGATTTTCTGACTACCCCCGGCGGCTCGTCGCGAGAACGGGCCGCCGCAATAGGAGACCGCCATGACCATCAACGCCGCACTATTCGCCGAGGCCGGCGAAGTGCTCTTCGGTCGCGACTGGCGGCGAGCGATGAGCCGAGCCCTCGGCATGGCGGAGCGCACGGTCAACCGGATCGCAGCCGCCGCCCTGGCCGGCGAGGATTACCCCGTGAACCCTAACCTGGGGCCAGAGATCGCGCGTCTGCTGCGACAGCACGCCCGCGATGCCGAGGCGCTGGCAGAGCGGTTGGAGTGAAGCCAGCGATGAAGCAGTGACCGGCGGAGAACTCCGCAGATTTGCGGACTTCCGTTGTCGGGAAAAAAGGGGGGGCGGTGGTGCCTCCCCTTTTTTCTGCGCAGCCGATGGGACCCAAGGCCCCCGGCAGAGCCCAGGCTCAGAGGGGGCGCCCGGCGCCTCGGGACATCGGAGCTAATCTGGAAATGAGCGGCCAAGTGGCCGCTCTACCAGTGTTAGAAATCGACGGTCGCCGAGTTGAGTCCGGCCCGGGGTATGTGCTCTCGGTCACGTGATCCCCGACCAAAGCGAACCACCAGTGCAGCGATTTCGATTCCCCGGGTCATATGACCGCCCGACCGTGACCAAGCCGTCACCCGTGCCCCGCTACGCAGCGGGGTCGCCGGGAAAGACCAAGACCCGGCGCGCAGCCCGTGCCCACGCCGACCAGATCAAGGCCAGCGTCCGCGCCTGGGTGTGGACGATCCTGCGGGAGCACGGCCCGCTGTCGCCATACGAAGTCTGGGAGATAGCCGCCGCGCGTGGTGCCCGCCAGATGGCCAAGTCCTTCGCGTCGATCATGAGCGTGATGCACACACGCGAGAACGTGCTGAGGGACAGCGGACGGTTTGGGCGCGGCGAGAGCCAGATCCTCGACTCAGTCCGGCTCGAAATCCCGCCTCATCTCCGGCGCCTATCGGAGCCTCCGCATCCGGGCAAGCCGCTCCCTCGCCGGTTCTGAGACGAACCCGCCCACATGCTCCAGACGAGCGTGGAGTCACCGTCCGCAGCCGGTCAGCCTTACCCCTATGAAGGACAGTTGAGGTGTTGACCGGGGCAAGACGAGGGGATCGAGGGCGAAAGCCCTGATCATGCCCCGGTGACCATCTCAGCCCTCTGTAAGGTGGCGGGACCGCTCGCCGACGGCCCAAATGCGCCACCGTGCTGACCGCCTGATGACCAAGCCGCGGGGACAAGAAAAACAAAAGCCCCAGCGTGACCGCCAGGGCTTTGTTTTCTTTGGTCTCTGACTGGAGCGGGCGAGGCGATTCGAACGCCCGACCCTCACCTTGGCAAGGTGATGCTCTACCCCTGAGCTACGCCCGCGCTCTCAGTCGAGAGCGGGGCGTATAGCGGACGCCCCGCCGGGGCCGCAAGCCCCTTTGCGCACGAAAAAGGCCCGGGTCGCCCCGGGCCTTTCGCGTCCGTCGTCGACGATCTCAGTTCCGGTTGCCGCCCATGAAGCGCAGCAGGAAGAGGAACAGGTTCACGAAGTTGATGAACAGCGTCAGGGCGCCGTAGCCCGTCAGCACGCCCAGGGCGTTCGCGTTCCCGCCGGCGGCGTAATAGGTCATCTTCAGCCGCTGGGTGTCAAAGGCGATCAGGCCCGAGAAGATCAGCACGCCGGCGGCGCTGATGATCAGGCCCAGCATGCCCGAGCCGACGAACATGTTGACCACCGAGGCGATGATCAGGCCGATCACGGCCATGATCAGGAAGGTGCCGATCGGCGACAGGTCGCGCTTGGTCGTGTAGCCGTACAGGCTCAGTCCGCCGAAGGCCGCGGCCGTGACGAAGAAGGTCGAGGCGATCGACCCACCCGTGTAGACCAGGAAGATCCAGCCCAGCGAGGCGCCCATGGTGGCGACCACGGCCCAGTACAGCAGGTTCACGCCCTTGGCCGTCGGGTTCTTCATGAAGAACATCGAGCCGAACAGCAGCACCAGCGGCGCGAACTGAACCGCCATGCCGATCGGCGTCATGGCCAGGGCGCCGTCCGGGCCCTGGACGTAGAAATACTGCTGCACCGCCTGCACGTTGCCGGTGACCCAGGCCAAGGCGCCGGCCACCACCAGGCCCAGCGCCAGCTTGTTGTAGACGCCCAGCATGAAGGCGCGCAGACCGGCGTCCACGGACATGTCGGCCGTCTGCGGCAGCGGGCGGGCGTATCCGTTGTTGAAGTCGCTCATCGCGAGTTCGATCTCCCAAAATCCCCGGATGTCCCGGGTTCCCGTCGAATATCGGGGCCGTTCCGGGGTGACGCAAGGAAAACCGGACTTGGGCCGGATCGATCCTGCCGCTACCAAAGGCCGCATGATCAGGCTGTTCGCCGCCCTGTCCCTGCCGCTGGAACTGTCCGAGCCGCTGGTCGAGCGCCAGTTTGGCCTGCCCGGTGCGCGCTGGCGTGCGCCGGAAGCGCTGCACGTCACCCTGGCCTTCTATGGCGAGGTTCAGGAGCGCGCCGCCGACGACCTGGCCGCGGAGCTGGAGCGCGCCGCGGCCGGCGGTCCGTTCGACCTGTCGCTCGCGGGCGTCGGGGCCTTCGGAGAGGGCCATCGCACCCATGCGATCTGGGCCGGGGTGACGCCGAACGAGCGGCTGAACGTGCTGGCCGGGCGATGCCGCGCGGCGGGCGAGCGGGCGGGCCTGAAGCTGGAGGCGCGGGCCTACAAGCCGCACGTGACGCTGGCCTATCTGAAGGCTCAGGCCGATCCCGGGCGCATCGCCGCCTGGATGGCCGGGCACAACCTCCTGGCCTCGCCGCCCGCGCGGGTCGACCGGTTCGGGCTTTACTCCAGCGTGCTGACGCCCGACGGCAGCCGCTACGAACTGGAGCGGGAGTATCTGCTGTGACCGACTGGATCGCCCCGGGGCCGACGCTGGAGACCGAACGCCTGCTTCTGCGCCCGACCGCCATGGCCGACTTTCCCCGCTGGGCCGAGCTGATGGCGGACGCGGAGGCGGCGCGCTTCATCGGCGGGCCGCAGCCGCCCGAGGTCGCCTGGCGCGGCTTTATGACGATGGCGGGCGCCTGGGCCCTGACGGGCACAGCGATGTTCTCGGTGATCGAGAAGTCCAGCGGTCTCTGGTTGGGCCGGATCGGGCCGTGGCGCCCGCTGGACTGGCCGGGGACCGAGGTCGGCTGGGGCCTGCATCCCGACGCGCAGGGGCGGGGATACGGGGTCGAGGCGGCGACGGCGGCGTTGGATCACGCCTTCGACGTACTGTGCTGGACCGACGTCATCCACTGCATCGACCCCGACAACGCGCCGTCGCAGCGGCTGGCGGAACGGCTGGGATCGACCAATCTGGGTCGCACCCGGCTGCCCCGGCCGTTTCAGGACGCGACGGTCGACGCTTGGGGCCAGACGCGGGACCAGTGGCGCGCCCGCCGCAACCCTTGAACGCCTTCGCCCGTATCTGCCGGGTCGGATGGAGATGGAGACCCTGATGCGTCATGCCCTGAGCGCCGCCCTCGCCTTCGCCCTGCTGGCCCCCGCCGCCGCCCAGGCCCAGGTCCGCACGCTGGACCTGGACCGGTTCGACGGCCGCTGGTTCGAGATCGCGCGCAGCCCCAACGACGTGCAGAAGGACTGTCGCCGGGCGCAGATCGACTTCACCGGCACCGGTCGCGCCGACCGCTATTCCCTGACCGTCGCCTGCACCCTCAGCTCAAACGGGCGCGTCGAGACCCTGCGCGCCGACGCCCGCATCGACCCGGCTCAGCCGGCCAAGTTCCGCTTCACCCTGCGCGGCCTGCTCAGCTTCGGCGGGCTGGCGGGTCAGAACTACTGGGTGTTCGACCACGCGCCGGACTACAGCTGGGCGATCTTGGCGCTGCCGAACAAGTCCGACTGGTGGATCTGGCACCGCAGCCAGAGCCCGTCGGCGGCGGTGCGCAGCCAGACGCTGGCCCGCGCGAGACAGCTGGGCCTGGACACGTCGCAGGTGGTGACCACCGGCGGCTGACGGCTTGACGGGTAGTGGGTCAGTTTGAAATTGGCCCCTGTGGCGGGCGGACGCGACCACCGCTATGTTGGCGGGATGGCAAACTTCATGACCCTCACGCCCCTAGGGCGCACGGACGGCCAAAAGATTCTGGTCAATCTCGACCAAGTGAAGAAGGTCGCGCCCTTCGGCATGAACGGCACTCGCCTCTACTTCGCGGGCGGGACCGACTACGTGGATGTGCAGGAAGACCAAGGGCAGATCGCTCTGGCCTCCGCCCAATGACCACCGCCCACCCCAAGCGTCCCCGCGATCCGAACCAGCTTGCAAAGCTGATCGTGGATATCGCCACGGGCGAGGCTGATGACACACCACCGCCGCCTAAGTCACCGGCTCAGGTGAAGGGCGGGAAAGCGGGCGGAAGGGCGAGAGCCCAAAGCCTCTCGGCCTCCGAACGGAGCGAGATCGCCAGAAAGGCCGCGAAGGCCCGCTGGGGCTAGATCACAGAAAGTCTTCCGTGTCGAAAGACAGTTGAGGCACACGGTCGCCCTTGGGCCAGTAGCCGCGTCCTTCGATTTGTTCGATCCGATCCCGGCCCCGCCACAGCATCGTGCCGAGGGCCTTCACGGGGTCTGCGCCCCTTACCTCTAGGCCACGCTCCGCCAGCGCACCGTGAAGTTCGCGGCGCGTCATGGGCCTGCCGTGCGCCCGCAGAATTTCGATGGCCCCGGCCACCACCGCCGCCGGTTTCGGATTATCCGTCACGCGAGTCTGGGGCCGGTCCACAGGCCGGGGGGATTCGTCCCCGGGAGATTTCGGCACCGGATTGTGGAATGCGGCGGGGGCGCTCGGCGTCAGGATCGCCATCACGCGCTCGCTCGCCGAGACGAAATGTTCAAGCTCTTCAATCTCTTGGCGCAGAACCGCGATCCGGTCGCGGGCAGCTTTGACAAGGTCGGTCATGGCGGTCCCTTCGTGTCCCTCGCCCCCACTACACGAATGAATGGGGAACGGAAACTCAAATCGGACACAAGGTCGCTTGGCGCCGCCTTCCGAATGGGGCAGAAAGGTCGCCTCAGGAGAAAGAGGCGATTCCGAGATGTGATGATCTAGCCCTGAAACGGCAACGGCCCCCCGCAAGAGCAGGAGGCCGCCGTTTCCAAACCACCGGCGCGGGCCGGGAGAACTGGACCTAAGAGACCCTAATTCTTCCTCGCCCGCGCCATCACGTCAACCCCTCATAGGAGCCTATTCTATGGGAACGATGGCGCTTGCGCGTCAGGTGCGGAAGGAAAGGGAGATGGGGCGTCGGCACTGGCCGAAACCGATCTATCGTCCGAAACCCCGACCGCACCGGCGCCTCTGATCGTCGGACCGGGGCGGCCCTTCGCGGGTCGCCCCAACGGACTCCAATCTGACCTTTATGCTTGACTGAGTCCGCCGGAATGCTACGTTGTGTCCATGAACAAGTTGTCCCCCCAAGAGCGCGCTCATATCCTCCAGCTTCTCTGCGAGGGCATGTCGATCCGCGCCGTCACGCGCATCACCGGGGCGAGCAAGAACACCGTGTCCAAGCTCCTCAACGACGCGGGTCGGGCGCTTGGGGCCTATCAGGACGAAGTGTTCCGCGACCTGAAATGCGAGCGCGTGCAGGTCGATGAAATCTGGGCCTTCACCTACGCCAAGCAAAAGAACGTTGCCGATGCCAAGGCCGCGCCTGAATGGGCGGGCGATACGTGGACTTGGACTGCGATCGACGCGGACACGAAGCTTGTGTTCTCGATCTTCGTTGGCGGGCGCGACGTGGACTGCGCGATGGCTTTCATCGAGGACGTGGCCTCGCGCATCTCCGGCCGGTGCCAGATCACGTCCGACGGCCATGCGGTCTACAAGCGTGCGATCAAGCGCCACTTCGGCGATGACGTGGACTTCGGCCAGCTGGTGAAGATCTACGGCGGATCGCTGGGGGCCACTAACCGCTACAGCCCGCCCCAGTGCATCGGTGCCAAGCCGACGCAGGTCATCGGCAAACCGGACCCCGCGCATATCAGCACGTCGTATGTTGAGCGACAGAACCTCACGATGCGGATGCATATGCGCCGCTTCACGCGCCTGACGAACGCCTTCTCAAAAAAATTCGAGGCGCACGTGAACGCCATTGGCCTTCACTTCGCCTACTATAACTTCGTCCGCATCCATAAGACGCTTCGCATGACCCCGGCGATGGCCGCTGGCGTCACGAACAAGCTGTGGGAAATGGCTGACCTCGTCGCCATCGTGGAGGCCGCAGATGCGAAGCCGGGCAAGCGAGGGCCTTACCGGAAGCGCGGCTCCTAACCCCCCGCCGGTGGAGCCTCTGGCTCCGGTTGGGGCGGTGCTGACTTTAGTTGCTGGTCCAGAAGTTTCGACAGAAAGGCGTGCAGGACCGAAAGGTCGAGGTTTCCGGCGGCTACGCTAGCGTCAGCGGCTTTGAGCGCGGCCACGTATTCCTCACGGTTTGCTCGAATGAGCTCGGGCAAGATGGGGTCACCGGGGAGCCATCCGCCCAGCCGCATACAGAGAACCATGTGGCACGCCGCCCTCGCCGTCCGTCCGTTGCCGTTAATGAACGGGTGGATTGCGTTGAGCTTCCAGAGGACGAAGGCTGCCAGGGTCACCGCATCGACGCTTTCCCAGCTCCGGTTCACTTGGTTTGTGAACATCTGCATCTGGGCTGGCACTTGGAAATGCTGCGGCCCGAAGGGAACCCCGCCAACCGTCACCGGGCACGGCCGAAA
Organism: Afipia felis; assembly: GCA_943371835.1. GTDB lineage: Bacteria > Pseudomonadota > Alphaproteobacteria > Caulobacterales > Caulobacteraceae > Brevundimonas. Next base: position 155,632 of record CALRWJ020000005.1, read on the forward strand.
CTCGCCGGGCGTCACGTGCAGACACGTGATTACATGATAGTTGAGCGCCTTGATGGCTTCTATCGAAAGCAGCGGGTGGTCCATGGACAGCGAGGCCTGAACCATGGACCGTAGGAAGTCGTATTGCCGCGCGAGGTTTTCCGCGGCTAGCGCCTGATAGACCGGGTGTTGCTCGGTCCCTACCAGTTCGTGGACGATCACCGGCGGTTAGGCCGCTTCACCCTCGAGGCGAGCTAGCACCTCCTGCACTTGGTGCCGGGTCATTGCCGCATCATGCGGCATGTTTCCGTAGACGAAGGACACGCGCTGACGGCGAATTTCCTCGGCAGTCATGACGTGCTTCGCCGCTGCTTCAAGGCGCTTCAAAAGCTGCGAATCTGTGACGATGTTCTTGGTCATGGCGATATCTGTTCCCCACCAGATGGGGGATCATTGATGCAGCATCAACGGCGCGTCAAATCACATGTTCCGATATCGCGCAATTTTCGACCCGGTTAACCATTCGGGCACGAGTGATAAATTGCAAATCGGCCATGGCCGAAGGGGTAACTTCTACCCTTTCGCAGCGAACGTAGTTGTCTGAGTCGCCCTGAAGCTCGCAGACGCCAAATTTAACCATGCGTTTGGTAACGTTCACATGGGGGTGATGGTCACCGTCGCGGTGGTCATGACGACCGATGCGACGATCATCGCCTTCCCGCTCGATTTCAAACTGACCCACTACCGGCTTGACGGTCGGAACACAACCGGAACATATGCCGGAATGGCGGCCGCGGCGCTTCAGATCGATCTCGTCTTCTCGCGGCCCGAGACCACGCTGGCGGTGACGCGCGGCGCGGCGCGGCTGCTGGTCGACATGGGCTATGCGCCGTTGCTGGAGGTCGGCCTGCCCAACGGCCGCCGCGCCGACGTCATGGCGCTGGGCCCGCGCGGGGACGTGGTCATCGTCGAGGTGAAGTCGGGACTGGACGACTTCCGCTGCGACCAGAAATGGCGCGAGTACGGCCCCTTCTGCGACGCCTTCTGGTTCGCCGTGGCGCCCGACTTTCCCCAGGACCTGATCGACGGCGACTGCGGCCTGATCGTCGCCGACGGCTTCGGCGGCGCCGTGATCCGCGACGCGACCCCCGCGCCCCTGGCGCCCGCGCGAAGGAAGGCCCTGACGCTGGCCTTCGCCCGGCTGGGCGCAATGAGGGCGCTGAAGGGCTAGACCTCCACCCGGCCACGACTTGTCTGGCGTGGGTGTAAAGGCCCGACCGATCCATTGGACGGGGCTGCCCGAGTTTGGCGCGATCCACCGGTCCGCATCGTGGCGCCGACGTCACCTTGGCGAAGATCAGACGCTCCTTTTATTTCGCCTATTGATTGACGTATTCAAGCTATCTGTGCACCCATGACGATAACGCGCTGATGGAGGGGGCTCTTGTCGGACGATCGTCGCACCACGCTGAAACGCCTTTTGGCCGGCGGATCGCTTCTCGCCTGCGCTCCCAGCATCGCCTTGGCGCGGGATCCTGAGGTCTATGGGTACGACGCGCTGGGTCGCCTGATCAGTGTCACCTACGACAACGGCGACGTGATGCACTACGTCTATGACGCGGCGGGCAACCGGACTCAGGTCCAGCGGAACGGCACGCCGCCCGCGCCGCCGACCCCGCCCGGCCCGCCCACGCCCTCGACCCTCGCGGTGGGGATCTCGGCCACGACCTGGCTGAGCAGCGCCGCCAGTGGCGAAGACCCGCCCGTCGCCGCCCTGGTCAGCGGCGGCGTGCCGCCCTACGCCTTCACCTGGCAGCGCGTTTCGGGGCTGGCGACGGTGCAGCCGAGCATGCCCACAGGCAGCTGGACGGAGTGGGTGTTCACGGGCTCGAACCCCACGCCGCCGCTCAAGCAGGCGACCTGGCGGTGCCGTGTCGTCGATGCCGCTTCCACGACGGTCTACTCGCCGAACGTGGTCGCCACGATCGATCTGAGCTGAGGGGCGAAATGAGCCGTTCAGCCAAGTCCTCAGCCTCTATCCTTGCGCTTATGACGGCCTTGGGGCTCGCAGGCGCAGCCGAAGCTCAAACCGCGAAGGGTCCGCAGGCGCCGGAGAGCTACACGGTCGACGCCAACAACGTCGACGTCGTCCAGGGCACGTTCAATCACTCCGCCACCGACGTGACCATCGGTCCGGCCCAGGGCGGCCTGTCCTACACGCGGATCAGCGCGGGCGAGAGCCAGCGCAGCAACATCGACGGCCTGATCGAGGTCGAACTGGCCGGCCAGGCGCCGGGCTACGACGTCTGGGCTTATTCCGTCAGCATCGGCGGGCAGAAAAGCTTCTTCCAGAACCTCAGCATCAATTCGCCGACGGCGACGATGACGTCCAAGAGCCAGGACGGGTCGACGCTGACGTACGACGGCTCCAGCCAATACACGCACGTCGATGCCAGCGGCACGATCCGGCTGTTCAGCACGGCCTATGCCTCCCCATACACGTCGATCGGGACGCCCATCTCGGGACCGGGCGGGCAGATCACCCAGATGACCGCGCCGGACGGCACGCGGACGGACTGGCATTATCGGACCGCGACCGTCGGAACCACGAACGCCCATCGCGTCCAGTCGGTCACCAACACCCGCGGCTATCAGATCAAGTTCGAGTACGCGTTCAACGGCACGCCCACCACGACCGGGCAGCTGGCGTCGTTCCAGGAACTGACCAGCACGCGCGGCATCAACAACGCCGTCGACTGGTGCGATCCGACCGCCGACACCTGTTCGGGCTTCACCGAGAGCTGGCCCGTCGCGACCTATGCCTATTCGACGTCGGGGTCGAACAAGCGAACGGACGTCACCAACGCACTCAGCCAGACGACCGGCTACGTCTATCAGCCGGGAATCGACGGCGGCAGCCTGCTGAACACGATCGACTGGGCGCAGAGCGGACGGGCGTCCACGACGCTGACCTATGACGCCTACGGCCGGGTCTCGACCTATTCGGACGGCGGCGCCGCGTGGACCTATGTGTTCGAGGAGTCCGGCCTCAACTTCCAGAACACCACCGTCACCGATCCCAACGGCAATCAGACCCGCTATCGGTCGCGCATGCGCATCGGACCCAATCCCGGACCAATGGGCGACGTCGCGACGATCAACCGGTTGAACTACGTCATCGACCCGGTCGGGAACCGCACCGATTTCGACTACGACAATCAGGGTCGCCTGACCGCGATCCAGATGCCCGAGGGCGAGCGGCGCGAATACACCTACGACACGCGCGGCAACATCACCCGCGCGCGCCAGACCGGGAAGTCGCCGAGCACGGATCCCAACCTGGACGTGACGGCCACCTATCCGACCACCTGCACTTACGCCGTCACCTGCAACAAGCCCACCTCGATCACCGACGCGCGCGGAAACACCACCGATCTGACGTGGAGCACGGTTCACGGCGGTCTGCTGACCGAGACGTCGCCGGCGCCCACCACGGGCGCCGTCCGGCCGCAGACCCGGATGACCTACGCTCAGGGGACGGCCTGGTATCGGACGTCGTCCTCCGGGTCCTTCACCCAGGCGGCCCCCGTCTGGCTGCCGGCCTCGACGTCGGCGTGCGCCACTGCCGCGGCGCCCAGCCCGGGCTGCGCCGGCACGGCCGACGAGGTCCTGTCCACGACGGGCTATCAGAGCGGCTCCGCCTCCGTGCCCTCGAACCTGTTGCCGATCACCGCGTCCAGCGGCGCGGGCGACGGCTCGCTGACCGCCGTGACGACCTCGACGTGGGACGCGCGGGGCGACCTCAAGACCGTGGACGGCCCGCTGGCCGGGACCGCCGACACCATATGGTACGCCTACGACGCCCTGCGGCGTCAGGTCGGCGTCGTCGCGCCCGATCCGGACGGCGCCGGCCCGCTGGCGTTTCCGGCGACGAAGACCGTCTACGACGCCGACGGTCTGGTGACCTCGTCGCAGCAAGGCACGACGGCGGGCCAGAGCGAGACGGCCTTCGCCGCCTTCGCCCAACTCAGCCGCGTCGACACGACCTATGACGACCAGGCGCGCAAGGTGACCGACGTCCAGGTGCTGGGCACGGGCACGATCGGCCTGACCCAGTACGGCTACGACGCCGGCGACCGTCTGATCTGCACGGCGGTGAGGATGAATCCGTCGGCCTATGGATCGCTGCCGTCCTCGGCGTGCACTCTGGGGACGGCGGGTTCGTTCGGCGACGATCGCATCACCCAGAACGCCTATGACGCCGCCGACCGGCTGACGCTGGTCACGTCCGCCTACGGCACGTCCCTGGCCCAGACCACGCGCGCCAACGCCTGGACCCCCAACGGCAAGCTGGACTGGGTTCAGGACGCCAACCGGAACCGCAGCGACTACACCTATGACACCTACGACCGGCTCTCGAAGCTGAACTTCCCCTCGACCGTCCTGGGAGCCCAAGGCCCCAGTTCGACCGACTATGAAACCTACGGCTACGATGCCAACGGCAACCTGACCTCGCGTCGCCTGCGCAGCGCCGACACGATCACCTTCACCTATGACGCCCTGAACCGCGAGACGGTGAAGACCGTCCCCGGGCTGGGCACGTCCGACGACGTCTTTTCGACCTACGACAATCTGGGCCGGCGGCTGTCCGCGCGGTTCGACGGTCCGACGTCCGCCAACGCGATCCTGTGGACCTGGGACGCCCTGGGTCGCCAGACCAGCGAGACCTCCTACGGCCGCACCTTGAGCTCGACCTACGATCTGGCCGGTCGGCGTACGCGCCTGACGTGGCCCTCGCCCTTTTCGGGGCACGTCGATTACGGCTGGGACCTGGCGGATCGCATGACCTCGGCGGCGGAGGGACCGAGCGCCGGCGCCGCGGCCACCTACGCCTACGACGACTTCGGCAGGCGCATCACCCTCTCGCGGGCCGGTTCGGCGACGACGAGCTGGAGCTACGCCGCCGGCAGCCGCGACTGGTCGATGACGCACGACCTGGCCGGCACGACCGCCGACGTCACCTATCAGTTCGCGTTCAATCCGGCGGGACAGGCGGTGAGCCGGTCGGTGTCCAACTCCGCCTATCGCTACGCCGCGCCCGCGGTGAATGAGGCGTACACGCGCGACGGCCTGAACCGGTACGTCACCGTGGGCGGGGTCGGCTTCGGCTACGACGCGCGGCAGAACCTGACCGGCGACGGCGTCCGCGGCTTCTCCTACGACGTCGAGAACCGTCTGACGGCCGTCTACCAGGGCGGGGTGTTGAAGGTCGACGTCGCCTACGACCCCCTGGGCCGGATCAAGCGCACCGTCACCACCACCGTGGTGGAACAGTATCTGTGGGACGGGGACCGGCTGGTCGGGACCTTCGACGGCTCGAACGTGCCGACCGGGCGCTGGATGCACGGCCCCGGCCCCGACGAGCCTCTGGCGCAGCTGGACGGATCGCGCCGGTGGCTGCTGGGCGACCACCAGAACTCCATCATCGCCGAGGTCGACGCCGCCGGCGCCCTGGTCGGCACGCCCTACACCTACGACGCCTACGGCCGCCCCGACGCGGTCCACGGCTTCGCCGGCCCCCGCTTCCGCTACACCGGCCAGACCGCCCTCGTCCCCGACGTCCCCCTCTGGCACTACAAGGCGCGCGCGTACTCGCCGGAGATCGGGCGGTTCCTGCAGACGGACCCGATCGGGTACGAGGACTCGCTGAACCTGTACGCCTACGTGGGTAATGATCCGTTCAATGGGACGGACCCGACGGGGCTTGCCCTGTTTCACCCGGATTTCGATGTGGGGGGCGGGTGGTCAGTTGGCAGGACAGATGATGATCCACTCATCGAGCTTGCAAAGCTTATTCGGCTTCTACTTCCAGCTCGCACCTCCGCATACTACGCTTCCTCTTCCCATGCGCGGCCTCTCGCGTTGCTCCAAGATGCGGCCCGACGCGCAAACTTGGCGGTGCATCCGAGTGTCCGTCAGCCAGTGCGAGGCACGCTAGTTCACTTTATATTTGCAAAGAACGTTCGGGCGTTAGGTCCCGATTTTGGAGCGGAAGAGTCTTGGTTTAGAGGAGAGTCGACGACATATGGGACGTTAGGGAGCAGTCGTGTTGATGCCCGTTGGGGGCCTCGGTATGCGCCCTATTTCGTTGCCGATCTAAAGACTGGCGGAATGTACATGACTGTATACCAGCGCGAAAGGTTGCAAATTAACCTGCCGCCGGGCACCCCCGTATACATCCTCGGGTTAGATGACTAGCTCAAACGATCGAACATCGATTAAGCAAATACTTAAGACGAATCTACCGCATTTCACGGTGGGAGCGAACTGGGCCGTCGCTTCGCGCCAGCGATCTGTGGCTTGCGGCGTGGCAGCTTCCTTCAAGTCGGATGGTTGGCACATCGATGTATTTTGTTTTCCAACAACAAAGACGTGGGACCACTTGCCCATGTTCTTGGTGGATGCCTTGAACTCACAAGGAATTTCTTTTGGCGAAGTCGCCAGCGTCCTTAAAGTTAGTCAAGATATAATCGAAAAATACCAAGCCATAACATGCATAGACATTGAGAAACAATACATTGATATCGTAGAAAGATGCAGCTCGCGCATAATAAGCTCGGTTCTGATGGGATGTGTTTTAGAGGGCGAGAATCTCAGACGCCAGAATCTGGTAGAAGTCTACAAGCAAAGATTCTCAGCCGAAAAGTTCCACGAGGCCGAAGACACTCAAGACCACCATATAATAACGCTCGGTGATTTCGATGAAGTCAGCAGACGAGCGGCCTACAGGTGCGATAAGCTGCGCGGCGCAATCCATGCCGGCGTTGTGGAGGCGCTGCCGTGGGCCGCAAGGAGTAGGTAGTCACTGTCTTGTCGGGGCGATTAACTAAGCGAACTCGATGTTTGCTGAACTATCAACGTCTAAGGAATCGATATTTGGCGGACGTAATCTCTAGTAGAAGAGACGAAGTATTGTCAGTAGGGCGACTGGGTGCGTTTTTCAGATGTGCTGCTCCTGGAGCTGCGAGACGGCCACTATAATCCTACGCCCTCACCTCGGCGCGCGCTTGGCCAGGATGCGCTGGAGGGTGCGGCGGTGCATGCCCAGGCGGCGGGCGGTTTCCGAGACGTTGTGGTCGCACAGTTCGTAGACGCGCTGGATGTGTTCCCAGCGCACGCGGTCGGCGCTCATGGGGTTGTCCGGCGGCTCGGGGGCCTCGCCGGTCATCAGCAGGGCCTTGACCACGTCGTCGGCGTCGGCGGGCTTCTGCAGGTAGTCGACGGCGCCGGCCTTGACCGCCGCGACCGCCGTGGCGATGGCGCCGTAGCCGGTCAGCATGACGATGCGGCTGTCCTCGCGCCGCTCGCGGATCATCTCCACGACCTTCAGGCCGTTGCCGTCCTCCAGCCGCATGTCCAGCACGGCGAAGGCCGGCGGGCGCGCGGCCACGGCGACGCCGGCCTCGGCGACCGAGGCGGCGGTCGCCACCTCGAACCCGCGGCTTTCCAGCGCGCGGCCCAGACGCGAGCGCAGGGCCTGATCGTCGTCGAGCAGCAGCAGCGACCGGTCCGCCAGGGCGGCGACGCGGGCTTCGGGGGCTTGGGCGTCGGTCATGGGATCCTCCTGCGCGGGGATGTCGGTCGGCGCGCGGGCGCGCGCAAGGGGTTCAGTCCGCCTGCGACGATTCGAGCGCGGGGCGCGGCCAGCGCACGGTGACGCGCGCGCCCTTCAGCGGCGGGTCGGCCTGCTGCGCCGAGCCGATGGACACCGAGCCGCCGCTGCGCTCCAGCAGCGTCCGGGCGATGAAGAAGCCCAGCCCCATCCCGCCCTGGCTGGGGGCCGGCGGCGTCGGCGGGCGCGCGGCCTTGCCCTTGCGACCGACGGTCGCGGCGGCGGCGATCTGGGCGGTCAGGGCGGCGCGCGCCTTGCCCTGCGGGCGGCTGGTCACATAGGGCTCGCCCAGACGCGGCAGGATGTCGGGGGCGAAGCCGGGGCCGTCGTCCAGCACCGAAACCTCGATCCAGCCGGCGTCGACCACCGCCTCCACCCGCACGGCGGCCACCGCGAAGTCGGCGGCGTTCTCCACCAGCGTCGATAGGCCGTGCACCACTTCGGGCAGGCGGCGGACATGCGGCGGGCGCTCGCCCGAGCGGGTGCGGACCAGGGCCTGAAAGTCCAGGTCGAAACCGCGGTGCGGCTGGATCACCTCTTCCAGCAGGGCGCGCAGGCTGACCGCCGCGCTCAGGGCGCCGTCGTCCTCCGGGGCCTGGGACAGGCGTTTCAGGATGTCGCGGCAGCGCTCGGCCTGCTGCAGGATCAGCTGCGCGTCCTCGGCCAGGGCGGCGTCGCCCTGGGCGATGCGGCTCAACTCCTTGGCGACGACCTGGATGGTGGCCAGAGGCGTGCCCAGCTCGTGCGCCGCCGCCGCCGCCAGCCCGCCCAGCGCCGCCAGCCGCTGCTCGCGCTGCAGCACGTCCTGGGTGGTGGCCAGCGCCAGCTCCAGCTTCTCCGCGTCCGCCGCCACGCGCCACGCATAGGTGGCGGTGAAGACCACCCCCGTCACCAGCGCCAGGCCGATCCCGAAGCGATAGAGCGGCGGCAGGTTGAGCTCCGTCCCCTTGGCCCAGGGCAGCGGCATGGACCAGTGGAACAGGGCGACCGCCGCCAGCAGCGCCAGCGCGCCCAGCGCCAGCGCCTGACGCGCGGGCAGCGACGCCGCCGCCACCGTCACCGGCGCGACCAGCAGCAGGCAGAAGGGATTCTGCAGCCCGCCCGTCAGCGCCAGCAGCACCGTCAGCTGGGTCATGTCGAAGCCGAGGTGAAGCGCGGTCCGGCGCCCGTCGGCGGCCGGCGGGTCCAGGTTCTTCAGCTCGGACGAGGCGTAGAGGTTGAACAGCGCGCCCGCCGCGATCGCCGCGGCGCAGGCGGTCAACGGCAGGTCGAAATGCAGGATGACCGTGGCGGTGAAGATGGTCGCGCTCTGTCCCGCCAGCGCCAGCCAGCGCAGAATGATCAGCGTGCGCAGCGACAGGCCGCGCCCGCGACGCGGCAGGTCGTGCCAGCCGGGGAGGCGGGCGTCCTGCGGCGCGGCGTCGGCTTCCACGGGGCTCATGCGCCCCGTATAGACCGCCGCGAAACCCCGAACGACCCCGGAGAGCGCGATGCCGCGTCGCACCACCATCCTGTTCGCCGCCGCCGTGGCGGGCATCGCCCTGGCGCTGGCGCTGGTGACCCTGGTCGTGGTCGGCGCGCGCGACCGCGCGTCCCCGGCGCGGGGGGAGGCGGGCAGCGCCCTGACCGTCGGCGGCACGGGCCAGCCACAGGTCGGCGGCCCTTTCACCCTGGTCGATCAGGACGGCCGAACCGTCACGCAGGAGATGCTGAAGGGTCGCTGGAGCCTGGTCTTCTTCGGCTTCACCTATTGCCCGGATTACTGCCCGACCACGCTGGCCATGCTGGACGCGACGAAGCGCGAGCTGGGCGCCGAGGGCGAGGACCTGCAGATCCTGTTCGTTTCGGTCGATCCCGAGCGGGACACGCCGCAGGCGCTGAAGGACTATTTGTCCAGCGACGGCTTCCCCAAAGGCGTGATCGGCCTGACCGGCACGCCGCAGCAGATCGCCCAGATCGCGAAGGCCTACGGCGCCTATTACGAAAAGGTCGGCGAGGGCGAGGACTATACGATGAACCACTCGCTGGCGATCTGGCTGATGGGGCCGGACGGCAAGTCGCGGCTGGCGCTGAACCACCAGCTGGGACCGGAGCGGACGGCGCCGCTGATCCGCAGCGCCCGCGCCCGCGGCTGACGACTTGCACATATAAGGATATCTTTATATGGCTGCGCGCCTCGCCGTCCGCAGGAGCCGCCCGTGAGCCGTTCGTCCTTCCACTTCACTTCCGAAAGCGTCTCGGAGGGCCACCCCGACAAGGTCGCGGACCGCATCTCCGACACCATCGTGGACCTCTTCCTGGACCGCGATCCCGAGGCGCGCGTCGCCTGCGAGACCCTGACCACCACCAACCGGGTCGTGCTGGCCGGCGAAATCCGCGGCAAGGGCATCTGGGAGAACGGCGCCTGGGTCGGAAACATCGAGCAGGAGATCGAGGACGCCGTCCGCGCCGCGGTCAAGGACATCGGCTATGAGCAGGACGGCTTCCACTGGAAGACGTTCGAGTTCGCCAACCACCTGCACGGTCAATCGGTCGACATCGCCGTGGGCGTGGACGCCGCCGGCGACAAGGACGAAGGCGCGGGCGACCAGGGCATCATGTTCGGCTACGCCTCGAACGAGACGCCGGAACTGATGCCGGCCACCCTGGCCTACAGCCACGAGATCCTGCGCCGCCTGGCCGCCCTGCGCCACGGCGGCGAAAAGGCGCTGGAGCCGGACGCCAAGAGCCAGGTCACCCTGTTCTATGAGAACGGGAAGCCGGTGCGCGCCACCTCCATCGTCGTCTCGACCCAGCACGCCAAGGGCCTGACGCAGGCCGACGTGCGCAAGGTCGTCGAGCCGGTGGTGCGCGAGGTCCTGCCCGCCGACTTCATCACCGACGAGACCGTGTGGCACATCAACCCGACCGGCATCTTCGAGATCGGCGGACCCGACGGCGACACCGGCCTGACGGGCCGCAAGATCATCGTCGACACCTACGGCGGCGCGGCCCCGCACGGCGGCGGCGCCTTCTCGGGCAAGGACCCGACCAAGGTCGACCGCTCGGCCGCCTACGCCGCGCGCTATCTGGCCAAGAACGTCGTCGCCGCCGGCCTGGCCGACCGCTGCACCATCCAGCTGTCCTATGCCATCGGCGTGGCTCAGCCCCAGTCGGTCCACGTCGACCTGCACGGCACCGGAAAGATCGACGAAGAGGTGCTGGAGCGGGAACTGCCGGGCCTGATCGGCGGCGCCACGCCGCGGTCGATCCGCACTCATCTGGGCCTGAACAAGCCGATCTACGCCCGCACCGCCGCCTACGGCCATTTCGGCCAGAAGCCCGACGCCGACGGCGGCTTCAGCTGGGAAAAGACCGATCTGGTCGACAAGCTGAAGGCGCTGGTCTGAAGTTGATCTGACGCTCTCCCTCCCCGTCATGGGGAGGGAAGACCGCGAAGCGGTCAGGGTGGGGCAAGTTCGATCATACCCCACCCTGTCGTCGCTTCGCGCCGACATCCCTCCCCATGCAGGGGAGGGAGAGATATAGCCCGCCCCCATGTCCGACCCCGCCTCGCCCGCCCATCCCCCGCTCCGCTCCTTCGGCCGCATCAAGTCGCGGGCGGTGAAGCCGCGGCAGGCCGCGCTGTTCGACACCCTGCTGCCGTCGATCCGCGTGCCCGATCCCAAGGCGGGGCCGGTCGATCTTGCGGCGCTGATGCCCGGCGCGACCGAGGTCTGGCTGGAGATCGGCTTCGGCGGCGGCGAGCACATGGCGGTCCAGGCCGCGCGGCGGCCGGACGTGCTGGTCATCGGCGCCGAGCCCTTCGTCAATGGCGTGGCCTCGGCCCTGCGCCACGTCGACGAGGGCGGACTGAAGAACGTCCGCCTGCACCCCGACGACGGCCGCGACGTGGTCGCCGCCCTGCCCGACGCCTGCGTCGACCGGGTCTTCATCCTGTTCCCCGATCCCTGGCAGAAAGCGCGGCACAACAAGCGCCGCCTGCTGCAACCGGCCTTCCTGGCCGAGTTGATGCGCGTGTTGAAGCCGGGCGGACTCCTGCGCTTCGTCACCGACTGGCAGGACTACGCCGACCAGTCGCGCGATCTGCTGGACGCGACGGACGGGCTGACGCGCGTTCCCGCCGTGGTCGGCGACCCGGAGGACCGCACCGCGCCCGCCGACCACGTCGTCACGCGCTATGAGGAAAAGAAGCTGGGCGACTGTGCACCGGTGTTCCTGGACTACGTCCGCGACTGAGGCGCTGGACATCGGCCTCCCGGCCGGTGAAATGCCGCCTGCCGCGCAAGGACCGACGAACCATGAGCTTCGATTTTTATGACGCCGCCACCCCCATCTTCGTCCGGGGGCTGAACGTCGCGCTTCATCTCATCGACAAGGCGGAGGCCTCGGGGATTCCCGAGGCCGAGGTCATGGAGGCGCGACTGGCGCCGGACATGCGGCCGTTCTCCGACCAGATTCGCATGAGCGCCTTCGGAGCCCGCGCGTGCGTGGCGCGACTGACCGGCGTGGAGTGGCCGAAGACCGACGACTCGGAGACGAGCCTGGGAGAGCTTCGCGAGACGGTGAGAATGTCGATCGCCTTCATCGAGGGGATCGACAGCGCGAAATTCCAGGGCGCCGAGGGCCGCTGCGTCGAAATCCGGTTCCCGGGCGTCGAACTGGACTTCGACGGTTCGGGCTATCTCACCAGCTTCGGCATTCCCAACTTCTATTTCCACGTGACGACGGCTTACGCGATCCTGCGCCACCGCGGCGTCGAACTGGGCAAGCGCGACTTTCTGGGAAAGCTGGCGCTGATCGGGGGCTGACAAGCCGGCACGGCGGGTCTATATGCCGCTCCACATCGTTAGACCGGCGTCCTAACGGCGCCGATTGAAGCGGCGTCCCGGACCGGGCGCCGCTTTTGTTTTGGACCAGGGCCCTGAAAGCCAAGACCGCCGAAGACCGCGCTCTGCTTGAGCTGATCGAACCCGTGGCCGAGTCCATAGGGCTGGCGATCGTGCGCGTCCGGCTGATGGGCGGCACGTTGCGTCGGCGGCTTCAGGTCATGGCCGAGCGCCCGTCGGATCACGACATCGCCGTGGAGGAGTGCGCCAAGCTAAGCCGCGCCATCTCCGAGGTGCTGGACGCCGCGGACCCGATTTCCGGCGAATATCTGCTGGAGGTCTCGTCGCCCGGCGTCGACCGCCCGCTGACGCGTCTGGAGGACTTCGAGACCTTCGAAGGCTTCGAGGCCCGGCTGGAGACCGACCGCATGGTCGAGGGGCGCAAGCGCTTCAAGGGCGTGCTGGCCGGGGTCGAGGGCGACGACGTCCTCGTCGATCTGGAAGGCGAGGAAGACACCGCCCTTCTGCCCTTCGCCTGGCTGGCCGACGCCAAGCTGGTTCTGAACGATCACTTGATGAAGGCGGGGGCCGAAAAGCGCGCCGCCCGCACCGAAACCGAAGAAGACTGAGGACAGACTCCATGGCCGTCGGCGTTTCCGCGAACCGTCTCGAACTGCTGCAGATCGCCGACGCGGTCGCGCGCGAGAAGAACATCGACCGCGAGATCGTCATCGAGGCGATCGAGGAGGCCGTGCAGAAGGGCGCCAAGTCCCGCTACGGCGCGCACCACGACATCCGCGCCAAGATGGACCCGAAGACCGGCGAAATGGCGCTGACGCGCCACGTCACCATCGTCGAGGACGACTGGCAGCCGGAAGACGAGCTGGAAGAGTTCAACGACAGCGCCATGGTGCGCCTGAAGGACGCCCTGAAGCGCGATCCGGAGGCCGTCGTCGGCAAGGAGTACGTCGAGGACCTGCCGCCGTTCGAGTTCGGCCGCGTCCAGACCCAGATGGCCCGCCAGGTGGTGATGGGGAAGGTCCGCGACGCCGAGCGCGCCAACCAGTACGAAGAGTTCAAGGACCGCGTGGGCGAGATCGTCAACGGCACGGTCAAGCGCGTCGAATACGGCAACACCATCGTCGATCTGGGCCGCGGCGAGGGCATCATGCGCCGCAACGACTCGATCCCGCGCGAAGTCTTCAACATCGGCGATCGGGTCCGCACCTACATCTACGACGTCCGCCCCGAGGCGAAGGGCCCGCAGGTCATGCTGTCGCGCGCCCATCCCGGCTTCATGGCCAAGCTGTTCGCCCAGGAAGTGCCCGAGGTCTATGACGGCGTGATCGAGATCCGCGCCGCCGCCCGCGACGCCGGGTCGCGCGCCAAGATGGCGGTGCTGTCGAACGACAGCTCCATCGACCCCGTCGGCGCCTGCGTCGGCATGCGCGGCTCGCGCGTTCAGGCGGTCGTGGCCGAGCTGCAGGGCGAGAAGATCGACATCATCCAGTGGAACAACGACGAGCCGACGTTCATCGTGAACGCCCTGGCTCCCGCCGAAGTGTCCAAGGTGGTGCTGGACGAGGAAGCCGACCGCGTCGAGGTCGTGGTGCCGGACGAGCAGCTGTCGCTGGCCATCGGCCGTCGCGGCCAGAACGTGCGTCTCGCCTCCCAGCTGACCGGCTGGCAGATCGACATCATCACCGAAAGCCAGGACAGCGAGCGTCGCCAGCGCGAGTTCGCCGAGCGCACCCAGCTGTTCCAGGAAGCGCTGGACGTCGACGAGGTCATCGCCCAGCTGCTGGTCACCGAAGGCTTCGCCACGGTCGAGGACCTGGCCTACGTCGAACCGTACGAAATCTCGGACATCGAGGGCTTCGACGAGGACACCGCCGAGGAGCTTCAGGCGCGCGCCCGCGACCACCTCGAGAAGCTGGCCGCCGAGCAGGACGCCAAGCGCAAGGAGCTGGGCGTCGAGGACGGCGTGCTGGACGTTCCGGGCGTGACCCTGCCGATGGCCGTGGCGCTGGGCGAGGGCGGGGTGAAGACCGTCGAGGACCTGGCCGACCTGGCCACCGACGAGATCCGCGGCGGCTACGAGATGAAGAACGGCGAGCGGGTGAAGGTCCCCGGCGTGCTGGAGAGCTTCAATCTGGCCCAGGAAGACGCCGAACTGCTGATCCTGCAGGCCCGCGTGGCCGCCGGCTGGATCGACGCCTCGGAACTGCCGCAGCCCGAGCCGGAATACGAGGAAGAGTACGCCGAGGGCGAGTACGACCCCGACGTGGTCTTCGGCGGCGGCGACGCCGGTGCGGGCGACGCGGAGGCCTCGGAAGAGGCCGACGACCAGCCCCAAGACGCGTGATGGAGGCCCGGACCGTCCATGGGGCTGCGCGACGCCACGGCAGATAGGGAACGCCGCGACCTGGTCACCCGCCAGGTCATGGATGAATCTCGTCTGATCCGCTTCGTCGCCGCTCCGGACGGTTCGGTCGCCCCCGACCTGGCGCGCAAGCTGCCGGGCCGCGGCATGTGGGTGGAGGCCACCCGCGAGGCCGTCGCCCAAGCCGCCTCGAAAAACCTGTTCGCGCGCGCCGCCAAGGCGCCGCTGAAGCCGGCCGCCGACCTGGTGGAGACGGTCGAGAGCCTGCTGTTCCGGCGTTGTCTGGATCAGCTGGGGCTTGCCCGGCGCGAGGGCGTTCTTATCTCCGGCTTCGAAAAGGCGGCGGCCGCGATCCGGTCGGGACGCGCGGCCTGGCTGGTCGAGGCGGCGGACGGGTCCGCCGACGGGCGCGGCAAGCTTCTGGCGCTGGCGCGTCACCAGACGCCGCCGCCCAAGGTCTGCGGGCTTTTCAGCGCGGACGATTTGAGTTTGGCCCTGGGGCTGGAAAATGCGATACACGCCGTCCTGCTTGCGGGCGGGCGAGCCGATCGCTGGACCACCGAGGTCGAACGACTGGCGGGATTTCGACCGTTGACGCCGCCCGAGTGGCGGGGCGATGCGGCTGAGGACCCGGATGGATTTTCAGACGGGCGGGGTTTCGCTTCCTAGCGGGGCGGGACGTCGCACGGCTTTTTGTGTTTGAGGACGGCGACCCTTGCGCCGTCATGATGAAGCGACCGGATGACCGACGAGAACGACAAGACCAACGACGGCAAGACGACCCCGACCCAGACGCCTTCGGCGACGGGGCCGCGCGCGCCGCTGAGCCTCAAGCCGCGCCAGGCCGGCGCGGTGGCGGCCGGCACCGTGAAGCAGAGCTTCAGCCACGGGCGTTCCAAGACCGTGGTGGTCGAGACCAAGCGGCGCGTCGGCGCCCCTCCCGGCGGCGGTCATCAGCGCCCGCAGGGCTTCGACGTCGCGCGTCCGCGCACCGAGGCGCCCGCCGCCCCGGCGCCGCGCCCGTCCGCGCCCGCCGACGCCGGCGGTCTGTCGCAGTCCGAGCAGGAGGCGCGCCGCCGCGCCATCGTACTGGCCACCCGCCAGCAGGCCGAGCGCGAGCGCCAGGCCGCCGAGGAGCGCGCCCGCCGCGACGCCGCCCAGAAGCAGCAGGCCGCTCAGGCCGCGGAGGCCGCGCAGGCCGCCCAGGCCGA
>CALRWJ020000006.1:0-111992 GCA_943371835.1 Afipia felis
AGGGCCAGGCGCACCTGCGCGCCGTGTCGGCCCGCGAGACGGTGTCGGAGGCCATCTCCGACGTCATCGTCGAACGCGGCGACGACGAGACGCTGGGCGCCCTGCTGGGCAATGAAGGCGCCTCGCTGTCGCGCAAGGCCACCGAGACCGCCGTCGAGCGGGCCAAGGCCAACCCCGCCCTGCACGCCGCCACGGTCGAGCGCGCGTCCCTGCCGCCCGACCTGCTGAACGAGATGTATTTCGTGGTCGAGGCCCGCCTGCGCACGCGCATCCTGGAGCAGAACGCGCGCATGGATCCGGCCTTGCTGGAAAGCGCGCTGAGCGCCGGGCGCGCCCGCCTGGCCGAGGTCGACGGCGCCCTGCCCGCCGACTATTCGGCCTGCCTGGCGTACGTCGAGGAGATGCGCGCCGCCGGCCAGCTGACGCCCCAGATGCTGGCCCGTTTCCTTCGCTCGGGGTCCAAGACCAGCTTCCTGATCGCCCTGTCGCAGCTTGCCGACGTCGACTTCCACACCGCGCGCGGCATCGTCGAGCGCCAGGACCTGGACGCCCTGGCCGTCATTTGCCGCGCCGCCGACCTGGATCGCGCCCTGTTCCTGACCTACGCCGTCGTCCTGCTGAACACCGACGGCGACGCCATGGGCAAGGCCCACGCCTACGCCCGCATGTACGCCGACCTCAGCCGCGACGCCGCGTTGCGGACGCTCCGGTTCTGGAAGGCGAGGCGGGCGGCGCAGGCGGCCTGACCACACCTCTCCCTCCCCTTCATGGGGAGGGACGTCGGCGCGAAGCGACGCCAGGGTGGGGTGCGTTCGAACTTGCCCCACCCTGACCGCTTCGCGGTCTTCCCTCGCCACGAAGGGGAGGAAGAAAGAAAAAGCCCGCCGGATCGCGCCGGCGGGCCTTCTCATTCCCAGCTTTCGCCGGGCTTACTTCTTGGCGCGGCCGGCGCGGGCCGGTTTGCGGCCGCCCTGGCCCAGGCCCATCTGCTTGGCCAGGTCCGAGCGGGCCTTGGCGTAGTTCGGGGCGACCATGGGGTAGTCCTTGGCCAGGCCCCACTTGGACCGGTATTCCTCGGGCGACATGTCGTACTTGGTGCGCAGGTGGCGCTTCAGCGACTTGAACTTGCGGCCGTCTTCCAGACAGATCAGGTAGTCCGGCGTGATCGACTTGCGGATCGGCACCGCCGGTTCCTTGTTTTCCGGCTCCGGCTCGACCGCGCCGGTCGACAGTTGCGTCATCGTGGCGTGGATCGAGCCGATCAGCGCGGCGACGCCGTCCGGCGACACGGTGTTGTTGCTGACGTAGGCCGAGAACATGTCGGCCGTCATTTCCAGCAGGTTGGCGTTTTCTTCCATCGGCGTCTCAACTTCCCAATAAGTCGGCGTTTCACCTGACCGGACGACGACCGGCCTTGGTCCGCCCCTTAGTCCGCGTCGCCGTGAATAGCAATGCGGTCAGGCGATGCTGACGCTGATCTGTTCAGACCTGCGTCATTTCCGAACAGGCCATCAGCGGCCGAAGTCTTCCGCCAGCGCCAGCATGGCGGCGCGTTCGGGCGCCGAATATTCGTCAAGCGCCTCCATGTCGCCCTCGCGGATCGCCTTCGTCAGGGCGGGCGTCAGCGCCGACGACAGCGACCAGTTCCAGTAGCGCAGCACCGTCTGCGCCCGGTCCACCGCCAGCATGTCGTAGGTCGTCACCACCCGCGCCAGGTCGGGATGCATCTGCCCGTCCGCGCCGACCTCCGGCCGGCGCGTCGAACGCCACAGGTTCAGCAGGTCCTCGCGCCCCATGCCCGTCGCCTTGCACAGGATGGCCAGCGGCTCTCCGCCCCGGTCGCCCAGGATCTTGGCCCCCGTCAGCGGCTTGATGCCCGACAGATAGGCGATCTCCGACGCCGTCTCGCGCGTCACGCCCGACTGTGCGGCCAGGGCGACGGCGTGTTCCAGACTGTCGTACGGGCTCTTCTCGATGGCGGCGCGATTTCGCTGGCGCCGTTCGATGAACTGCAGCGCCTTGCGCGCCACCGGATCCTGCCACCCCTCGGCCGCGGCCATGGGAAAAACGTCCTCCGACACCTCCTGCAGCGCCTCGCGCGACACCGCGAACCTCTGCAGGATCGTGCGACGCGCCTCGGCCCCGCACCACCAGAACATGACGTAGGCGCCGGACGGCCGCATCTCGGGCCGGCGCAGCAGGTGCAGGCACAGGTCGGGATGGTCGCGGCTCATGGCCACCGCGTCCTCGATGGCGCGCTGCGACAGCTGGGCGGTGGTGTTGCGCAGCAGGCGCTCGACCACGTCGGGCTCGTCCGGGCGGATCATCGCCTCGGCCACCACTTCCGGCACGCCGCGCCGCTCGGCCAGCAGCCGGCGATGCTCGGTCGAGGCGTCCATCGCGCACCACAGCAGGTCGGAATCCGACAGCGACGGACACCCCTCGATCAGCACCGCCGCAATGCGCGGCTCGTCGCGCAGCAGCAGCCGCGTGATGCTGTTCGGCAGTTCGGCCAGAGACGCCAGCCGCTGGGCCACGCGCATCCGGTCGTCGGGCGTCGCCAGCCGCAGCATGTCGACCAGCAGGTCGCCCGTCACCGCGCGCTCGAAGGCGTTGATCCGGCTGGCGGGCAGCGACACGACGTCGGCCAGGCGCTTGAGCAGCGCGTGGCGCGCCCGCAGCGTCGGCTGGGGCGGGGCGGCGTCCGGGACGGAAGCGGGCTCCGACATCGCCGCCGAGTCTGGAGCCGACGGGTTAACCGCCGATGACGGTCACAGCCCTTCGAACAGGGCCGTCGACAGATAGCGCTCGGCGAAGCTGGGGATGATGGCCACGATCGTCTTGCCGGCGTTCTCGTCCCGCGCCGCCTGACGGAAGGCGGCGGTCAGAGCCGCGCCCGACGAAATGCCGACCGGTATCCCCTCCACCCGCGCGGCCTTGCGCGCCATGTCGAAGGCGTCCTCGTTCGACACCTGCTCCACGCCGTCGATGACCGAGCGGTCGACGATGGTCGGCACGAAGCCCGCGCCGATGCCCTGAATCTTGTGCGGCCCCGGCTCGCCCCCGGACAGCACGGGCGAAGCCGTCGGCTCCACCGCGATCATGCGGACCGAGGGTTTGCGCGCCTTCAGCACCTGGCCCACGCCGGTGATGGTGCCGCCCGTGCCGACGCCAGCGATCACCATGTCGACCGCGCCGCTCGTGTCGGCCCAGATTTCCTCGGCCGTGGTCTGGCGGTGAATTTCCGGATTGGCCGGGTTGTCGAACTGGGCCGGCGACACCGCGCCCGGCGTCTTTTCCAGCAGCTCCTGCGCCTGGGCGATCGCGCCCTTCATGCCCTTCTCGGCGGGCGTCAGGACCAGCTCGGCCCCGAGCAACGCCAGCATCTTGCGCCTCTCGATCGACATCGATTCCGGCATCACCAGGATCAGCCGGTAGCCCTTGGCCGCCGCCACGAAGGCCAGGGCGATGCCGGTGTTGCCGCTGGTCGGCTCGATCAGGACGCTGCCGGGGCCGATCTTTCCGGCGGCTTCCAGCGCCTCGATCATGGCCACGCCGATGCGGTCCTTCACCGAGGCGATCGGGTTGAAGAACTCCAGCTTGGCCAGCACGCGTCCCTTGGGCTTCAGCTCCGCCGACAGCCGCGGCAGTTCGACCAGCGGCGTGTCGCCGATGGTGTCGACGATGGAGGCGTACACCTTGCCCCGGCCCGCCTTCTTGTGGCGGCCGGCGTCATAGGGGGCGGGTTCGGACATGGGGAGGCTCCGGAACGAGGACGTCCCAGCGCACATCGTGACGATGCGGCCCGGCGCAAGCCCCCGCGGTGCTCAGGGCGTCAGACAGGGCTGCGGCCGCGGGCCGTTCCAGCACCCCGAACCATCGCGTCCGAAGCGTTCGTCCGCCCTGACCTCGAACGTCGCCGGGTCGGCGCCGTCGGCCAGAAACTGGCGCCAATAGACGCGATGCCCGTCCGTGGAGTAGCCGGCGCCGAGACTGCGGATCGAGCGGGGTGCGTCGGTGGGGATTGGAAACGTGCCGGCGTACGCGCGGCTGGCGTCTCGGCTGACTTCGTCCTCCGGATCCAGGATTTCCAAGCTTGCGGGGTCCGCGCCATCGATCCGCGACGTGGCGATGAAGACGGATTTTCCGTCCGTCCCATAGCGCCCGTCCAGAAATCTGAAGGTCGCGCCGTCCGCGCCCTCGATCTCGTCGCACGACAGCCAGACCTTTCGCCCGTCGGTCGCCACCGGCACACGCTCGTCGCCCGAATGCGGCAGCAGACGGAAATCCTGCGGATCGCCGCCTTCCAGGGGTTCGCCCTTGCAGAAGACCGCCGTCGCGTCGAGGCCGTACATCTTGTCCTCGGCGACCCTGAACGTCGCCGCGTCGGCGGCCACGGGCTGCTCGACCCGGCGCGGAATCGACCCCATGCTGGGGTGGCTGACCCAGATCACCCGACCGTCCTTGACGTCGTAATGCTCGCCTTCGGCCAGCGCGCGACCGACGCCATAGGCGAAGTCACCCACGTCGCAGCCCGTCAGAAGCAACGCCGTAAAAGCGGCCGCGTGTGGGAAACGGTTCATCGGCGCCGACCTTTCTCCGTCGGACAAGGCAGCAGTTTCCGCGTCTCCGCAAGCGCGCCCTAAAACACGCTGGTACGGATGAACCCGCGCCGATCCGGCGCGTTCGGCCCTCGGGCCGCGAGCGGCAACGGGGGGATGAGACACTGAGGGGCGAAACGGACGAGCGCGACGCGACGCGGGGCTTTCCGCACGGCGACGGCGAGATGGCCGGGCGCATCCGCGCCTTCGACTGGGCATCCACACCCCTGGGCGCCGTCGAGACCTGGCCGCAAAGCCTGAGGGCGCTGGTCGCCATGATGGTCGCGGCGCCGGGCGCCCAGGCCATGCTGTGGGGGCCGGGCGGCATCCTGCTCTACAACGACGCCTACGCCCAGTTCGCCGGCGAGCGTCACCCCCTCTTGCTGGGCCTTCCCCACGCCCAGGCCTGGCCCGAGATCGCCGACTTCAACGAAGGCAACCTGCGGCGCGCGCTGGCGGGCGAGGCGTGGTCGCTGCGCGACGTCGAGCTGACCCTGGACCGCGGCGAGGGGCCGGCGCCCTTGTGGCTGGACATCGACTACGTGCCCGTGCGCGAAGATGAGGGTCGGCCGGCGGGCTTTCTGGCGATGGTGGTCGAGACCACGGAACGCCGCGTCGCCACCCGCGCCTTGAAGGAAAGCGAGGGCCGCCTGCGCTTCCTCGACGACCTGACGCGCGCGGCGCAGAGCACCGTCGATCCTGCCGAGATCCTGGCGATCATCACGCGCATGACCGCCCGGCACCTGGGCGCCGAAATCTGCGCCTACGCCGACATGGACGCGGATCAGGACGGCTTCACCATCCGCGGCGACTGGTCCGCGCCAGGATCGCCCAGCATCGTCGGCCACTATCGCCTGGCCGACTTCGGCAGGATGGCGGTGCGGGAGCTGGGAGCCGGGCGGCCGCTGGTCGTCGACGACGTGGTGGGCCAACTGGATCCGGACGAAGCCGCCACCTTCCAGGCGCTGGGCATCGGCGCGACGGTGTGCATGCCGCTGATCAAGGAAGATCGGCTGCTGGCGCTGATGGCGGTGCACCACAAGGCGCCGCACGCCTGGAGCGCGGACGAGCTGGCCACCATCCGCGAGGTCACGGCGCGGTGCTGGGCCCACATCGAGCGCGTACGCGGCGAGATCGAGCGCCGCGAGGGCGAGGCGCGGTATCGCACCCTGTTCGAGGCGATCGACGAAGGCTTCTGCGTCATCGAGTTCGTCGACGGCCCGCGCGGACCGCTGGACGACTATGTCCACGTCGAAGCCAACCCCGCCTACACCGCCAACGCCGGCATCCCCGACGTCGTCGGCCAGTACGTCCGCCAGATGGTGCCGGACGAAGCCGAGGGCTGGATCGACCTGTATCGAGACGTCCTGATCACCGGCAAGTCGATCCGCTTCGAGAAGGAGCTGGAGGCGACCGGGCGCTGGCTGGAACTGGCCGCGTTCCGCGTCGAGCCGCCCCAACGCAATCAGGTCGCGGTGCTGTTCAAGGATCTGACCGAACGCAAGCGGGCCGAGTTGGCGCTGGAGAGGCTGAACGCGACGCTGGAGGCGCGTGTCGCCGAGGCTCTGGCGGATCGCAAGCTGTTCGCCGACATCATCCGCAGCGCCGACGCCTTCGTGCAGGTCGTGGATCTCGACGGCCGGTGGCTGGCGGTCAACGAGTCGTCCGCCGACGAGTTCGAGCGCATATTCGGCGTGCGGCCCGTCGTCGGCATGAAGATGTCCGACACCCTGTCCCACCTGCCCGAACAGGCCGCGGCGGTGGAGGCGATCTGGGCCAAGGCCATCGCCCACGCCCCCTTCGTCGAAGTGCAGGAGTTCGGCGATCCGAGGCGCGACCGCCGCTTCTACGAGATGCGCTACTACCCCCTTCTCGACGCGGCGGGGGCGAAAATCGGCGCCTATCAGATCGTCTATGACGTGACCGACCGCCTGGCCGAACAGGCCCGCCTGCGCGAGGCCGAGGAGGCGCTGCGCCAGTCCCAGAAGATGGAGGCCGTCGGTCAGCTGACGGGCGGCATCGCCCACGACTTCAACAACCTGTTGGCGGGCATCTCCGGAAGCCTGGAACTGTTGGGCAAGCGACTGGCCGAGGGCCGCACCTCGGGGATGGAGCGCTACATTGAGGCGGCCCAGGGCGCGGCCCAGCGCGCGGCCTCCCTGACCCAGCGCCTGCTCGCCTTCTCGCGGCGCCAGACGCTGGATCCGCGACCCACCGACATGAACCGCCTGATCGGCGGCATGGAGGACCTGATCCGCCGCAGCGTCGGCCCGAACGTCGAGGTCGAGGTCGTGGGCGCCGGTGGCCTGTGGACAACGCGCGTGGACCGGTCGCAGCTGGAGAACGCCCTCCTGAACCTGTGCGTCAACGCCCGCGACGCCATGGGGCCCGGCGGCGGCCGGCTGACCATCGAGACGGCCAACAAGTGGCTGGACGAGCGCCACGCGCGCGAGCGCGACCTGTCGCCCGGCCAGTACGTGTCGCTGTGCGTCACCGACACCGGCTCGGGCATGGACGCGGCGACCGCGGAACGCATTTTCGACCCCTTCTTCACCACCAAGCCGATCGGCCAGGGCACGGGTCTGGGCCTGTCGATGATCCACGGCTTCGTGCGTCAGTCCGGCGGCCAGGTTCGTGTCTATTCCGAGGTCGGCAAGGGCACGACGATGTGCCTGTATCTGCCGCGCTGGCTGGGCGAGGCCGAGGACGACGTCGCGCCGCCCGCCTCCGACGACGCCGCGCCCGGTCATGGCGAGGTCGTGCTGGTCGTCGACGACGAGCCCACCGTCCGCATGCTGGTCCTCGAAGTGCTGCGCGAGGGCGGTTATCGCGCGCTGGAGGCCGGCGACGGCCCGACGGCCTTGCGCATTCTGGAGACCGACGCCCGCATCGACCTGCTGATCACCGACGTCGGCCTGCCCGGCGGCATGAACGGGCGACAGGTCGCCGACGCCGCGCGCCTGCTGCGCCCGGGGCTGAAGACGCTGTTCATCACCGGCTATGCCGAGAACGCCGCCGTCGGCAACGGCCTGCTGGAGCCGGGCATGGAGGTGATGACCAAGCCCTTCGTCATGCACGATCTGGCCGCCAAGGTGACCCAGATGATCGACGCGCCGGCGGGTCCTTAAGCGCGGATTAACCACGTTCCCGCATCCCTGAGGCTCAGTCCCGGGGCGCTCGCTTGCAAAACCTCATCGCCGCCGTCGAAGCCGTCGATCCGCTGGTCGTGACGGGAAAGGTCGCGGGCGTCTCGGGCCTGCTGATCGAAAGCCGGGGCGGCCTGTCCCGTCTGGCCGTCGGCGCCCGGGCCGAAATCGGACGCGGGCGCGGCCTCGCGCCCCTGCCCGCCGAGGTCGTGGGTTTTCGCGACGCCAAGGCTCTGCTGATGCCGTTCGGGCCGGTCGAGGGCGTGGCGCCCGGCGCGGACATCCGCATCGTCGACGCCGCCGCCGCCGTGCGGCCCACGACCGCCTGGCTGGGCCGCATCGTCGACGCCTTTGGGCAGCCCATCGACGGCAAGGGTCCCCTGCCCGTCGGCCCCGCGGCCTATCCGCTGCGCGCCTCGCCCCCGCCCGCCCATTCGCGCGGTCGTGTGGGCCAGCGGCTGGACCTGGGCGTGCGCGCCATGGACGTCTTCACCACCACCTGCCGGGGCCAGCGCCTGGGCATCTTCGCCGGATCGGGCGTCGGCAAGTCGGTGCTCCTGTCCATGCTGGCCAAGGAGGCGACCTGCGACGTCGTCGTCGTCGGCCTGATCGGCGAACGCGGCCGCGAGGTGCGCGAGTTCGTCGAGGAGACTTTGGGAGAAGAGGGCCTGCGTCGCGCCGTCGTGGTGGTCGCCACCTCCGACGAACCCGCTCTGAAGCGCCGGCAATCGGCCTACATGACCTTGGCGCTGGCCGAATACTTCCGGGATCAGGACCTGGAGGTCCTGTGTCTGATGGATTCCGTCACCCGCTTCGCCATGGCCCAGCGCGAGATCGGCCTGGCGGCGGGCGAGCCGCCGACGACCAAGGGCTACACCCCCACCGTCTTCACCGAACTGCCGAAACTTCTGGAGCGCGCGGGGCCGGGTCCGCGGCGGCCGGACGGCACGACGGCGGCGCCGATCACCGCCCTGTTCACCGTGCTGGTGGACGGCGGCGACCATGACGAGCCGATCGCCGACGCGGTGCGAGGCATCCTGGACGGCCACATCGTCATGGACCGAAAGATCGCCGAGCGCGGGCGCTTTCCCGCCATCGACGTGCTGAAGTCCATCAGCCGGACCATGCCGGGCAACCAGACCGAGCCCGAGCGCGAGTTGAACAAGCGCGCCCGCCAGTGCCTGAGCGCCTATGCGAACATGGAAGAGCTGATCCGCATCGGCGCCTATCGCAGCGGCGCGGACCCCATCGTGGACCGAGCCATCGCGCTGAACCCCGCGCTGGAGGCGTTTCTCAGCCAAAGGCCGGAAGAGGCGACGCCTCTTACCGAATCCTTTACCCGGCTGGAGGCCATACTGAACCAGGGCATGGTGAGGGAGTGACGACATGACGGCCTGGGCGCAGTCGCTGATCCGCATTTCCAACTACGAGGTCGAGACGCTGCAGAAGCGCCTGGCCGAAATCACCGCGCGCAAGGCGTCCGCTCAGATGCGCGTCGCCGTGCTGGACGCCGAGGTCGAGGTGGAGCGCGAGCGCGCACGCTCCGACGCCGAGGCCCGCATGCTGCTGGACGCTTACGTGATCGGCTGGAAGGCGCGCCGCAGCGTCGCCGAAGCCGACGTGGCCGAGATCGACGCCGAGGAAGCCGGCGCCCGCGACGCCCTGACCGGCGCCTTCGAGGAACTGAAGAAGTTCGAGCACGTCGCCGAGACCACCCGCCTGAACGCCCTCGTCGCCGCCGCCAAGCGCGAGACCGCGCGTTTCGACGAGCTGGGACTGAGAAGGCGAAGTGCCTAATCCTCCCCCGCTCGCTTCGCTCCGGGGGAGGATTTAAGCCGCCGCGCCCTGCTCGCCTCCTCCCTCGCCCTCGCCGCCTGCGCCGCGGCGCCGGGCGCGCCCGCGACCTCGCGTCCGCTGAAAGACCTCTTCCCCTGCCCGGCGGGCGTGTGCGGCATGACCGGCCAATTCGCCGATCCCGCCTGGCTGCGCGTCGTCACCCGCGAGTTCGATCAGTTCACGCCCGAGTGGGAAATGAAGATGGAGGCGATCCTGCGGTCCGACCGGTCGCTGGACTTCGCCCGCGCCGACGCCTGCGCCGACTTCGCGCGGGACCACGGGATGCGCCTGCACGGCCACGCGCTGGTCTGGTACTCACAGGGCGCCGACGCGTTCGCCGGCCTGGACGAGGCGACCTTCGCCCGCGACTACGACCGCTACGTCCGCGAGGTCGCCGGTCGATATCGCGGACGCGCCGTCAGCTGGGACGTGGTCAACGAGGCGGTCGCGGAGGACGGCGACGGGCTGCGCGAGCATCACTGGTCCGCCGCCCTGGGCGACGTCGACCACATCCGCCGCGCCTTCGACGTCGCGCACGAGGCCGATCCGGACGCGGTCCTGTTCCTGAACGACTACAATCTCGAAAACCTGCCGCGGAAGGGGGCGACCTTCCTGAAGCTGGTCGAGACCCTGATCAAAGCGGGCACGCCGATCCACGGCATCGGCACGCAGAGCCACCTCGACGTCGAAATCGCCGAGGGCCAGATCGCCGCCTTCTTCCGCGACGCCGCCGCGACCGGGCTCAAGATCCACGTGTCGGAACTGGACGCGTCGTTGAAATCCGACCGCCGCCTCGACCTGCGCCCCGACGCTCAGAAGCAGGCGCAACAGGCGGCTCGGGTGACGGAGCTGACCGAGAGCTTCATGGCGCTGCCCGAGGCCCAGCGATTCGCCTTCACCGTCTGGGGCGCGCGCGATCCCGACAGCTGGCTGAACCGCGAGGTCGGCGCGGAGTCGGAGGACGAGCCCTTGCTGTTCGACGCCGTCGGCGCGCCCACGCCGATGCACGCGGCGGTCGTCGGAGCCCTGCGCGCCTAGTCGATGATCCGGGAGGGGCCGCCGTCCCACGCGGCGTCGATGCGGTCGCGGGCCGCCTTGATCTCCTCCGGCGCATGACCTTGCCAGTCCAGCACCTCGCCGACGATGCGGAGCGGATCGCGCGAGCGGTAGGACGGGGTGACGTTGCCGGGGAATTTCTTGTTGGTCAGGTTGGGATCGTCCTCGATCGGGCCGGTCGCCTGGACCACGAAGACGCGCGGTCGACCCGCCCCCTGAGCCAGCTCGGCGCCCCAGACGGCGGGCTCCAAAAGACCGGACATGTAGATCCACGACAGCGGTCGGCGGTCCTCCCAGTTCGAGGCGAAGCCGGGCCGCAAGAGGTCGCCGACCTACAGGTCCGCGCGCGTCCCGTGGTAAAGCACCTCGGGCACGTGCCCCGCCGCGACCGTGCCCCAGGTCGGATCGGTGTTGTCCAGCTTCATCGTCGGCCTCCGCGATCAGAGGCCTCGCAGTCTGCGCACGCTTCGCGCCGGCGCAATTCTTGATCTCGAAAATCGCGGCCCCATTTCAGGATCGGCGAGGCGTTCAGCGCACCAGTTCGAACTGGCCCTGCAGCCCCGTCTCGGCCGACGGCGCGATCCAGACGGTGAAGCGGCCCGGCTCGGCGATCCAACGGTGGTCCAGGCCGACGAAGGTCAGGTCGGCGCGCGTCAGAGTGAAGGTCACGCGCTCGGACGCGCCCGGCGCCAGATCGACGTGGCGGAAGGCCTTCAGCTGGCGGATGGGGCGGGTCACGCTGGCGGCGCGGTCGTGCACGTACAGCTGGACCAGCTCGGTCGCGGCGCGGGCGCCCCGGTTGGCGACCGTGGCCGAAACCTGCAGCGCGCCGTCCCAGTCCAGACGCCCGCCGCCGACGTCGAGGTCGGCATAGACGACGTCCCCGTAGGTCAGGCCGTGGCCGAAGGGCCAGGCGGCGACGTTCAGGCTCTCACGCCAGCGGGCCTTGAACTCCTCGCCGTGCTCCAGCGTCAGCGGCGGCCGGCCCGACACCTTGCGGTCGTAGTGGAACGGCGACTGGCCGACGTGCCGGGGGAAGCTGATCGGCAGACGCCCCGACGGCGGGTGGTCGCCGAACAGCAGATCGGCCAATGCCGTGCCCGTCTCGGCGCCCAGGAACCAGGCCACCAGGATGGCCTCGCTGGCGTCCGACGCGGGGTCCAGCGTCAGGGCGCGCCCGCACTTCAGGATCAGGACCGTCGGCTTGCCCACGGCGCGCACCGCCGCGATCAGGTCGCGCTGCGGTTCGGGCAGACCGATGTCCAGGCGCGACTGGGCCTCGCCCGACATGCGCTCGCCCTCGCCGGCGACCAGCACGACCACGTCCGCCTGACGCGCGGCGGCCACCGCCGCCTCGATCCCGCCGTCCAGCGCACGCTCGGCCTCGCATCCCGCCACGACCGACAGGCCCTGGGGGTCCGCCATGGCGGCGCGCAGGCCGTCCTCGATCGTCACCGCCGCCCTTGGATCGCCGAACAGGACCCAGGGTCCGTTCAGATGGTCATGCCCGGCGGCGAAGGGGCCGATCAGGGCGATCTTCGCGTCGCGCGCCAGCGGCAGCAGTCCACCCTCGTTCTTCAGCAGAACCATCGACCGACGCGACGCCTCGCGCGCCAGCTCGCGATGGCGGGGGGCGTGGTCGATCTCAACCCGCTCGGGCGCCAGTCGGTTGAAGGGATCGTCGAACAGCCCCAGCGCGGCCTTCAGCGTCAGCACGCGGCGCACGGCCACGTCCACGTCGGCCTCCGACACCTGTCCCGACCGCACCAGATCGGGCAGGAAGCGCGCGTACAGGCCACTGGACATGCTCATGTCCACGCCGCCTTTGAACGCCAGCCGCGCGGCGTCGCGCTCGTCCTCGGCCAGGCCGTGGGCGATCAGCTCGAAGTCGCCGGTGTAGTCCGACACCACGAACCCCTCGAAACCCCATTCGCCGCGCAGGACGTCCTTCATCAGCCAGGCGTTGGCGTGGCAGGGCACGCCGGCCACGTCGTTGAAGGCGGCCATGGTCGACAGGGCGCCGGCTTGGAACGCCGCCTGGAACGGCGGGAAATAGGTCTCGCGCAGCGTCCGCTCCGACACGTCGGCGCCGGCGTAGTCCAGGCCGGCGGCGGCGGCGCCATATGCGGCCAGGTGCTTGGGCGTCGCCAGCATCGCCGACGGATCGCGGAGTCCTTCCCCCTGAAATCCCTCGACCCGCGCCGTGGCCAGGGCGCAGCCCAGCAACACGTCCTCGCCCGCGCCCTCGACTCCGCGGCCCCAGCGGGCGTCGCGCGAGACGTCGACCATGGGGGCGAAATTCCATGCCAGGCCCGTCGCGGTCGCCTCTTCCGCCGCCGCCCGCGCGGTGCGGCGGGCCAGATCGGGATCGAACGCCGCGGCCTCGGCCAGTGGAACGGGGAAGATGGTTCGGAAGCCGTGGATCACGTCGGCGGCGAACAGCAGCGGAATGCCCAGCCGGCTTTCCTTCACCGCCACCTGCTGCATGCGCCGGTGCCAGTCGGCGTCGTCGCCGTTGAAGACGCCGCCCAGAAGGCCGTCGCGCACTGCCTGCTCCTGGTCGGCCATCCCCGCCGCCATCGCGGTGGGATTGGCGGCCTCCGCCAGCGCCGGCGCCTTGGCCGCCGGCATGATGGTCAGCTGACCGGCCTTTTCCTCCAGCGTCATGGCCGAGATCAGGCGGGCGATCCCCTCCGGCGAGCCGTCCAGCCTTCCGGCGCCTGCGCGCGGGGAGACGGCAGGCGGCGCTTCGGTTCGGATCGACGCGGCGTCAGACATGGAGCGGAGCATCTCGTGTAATCGGTTACAGACCGCTTGATAGCCGACGGAAGCCGGGCGGCCCAGACCTCTTAGGGCGCGTCGCGCGGGACCGGAAGTTGTCCGGACAGGAAGCGCTCTTGCCGCGCCCTTCGCTTTATGATTTAAAGCACTTCATCAAAGGAGATCACGATGAATGCCGCCCTGGTTTCGACCGCCCTTTTCTTCGCCGCTCTGGCGGGTCCCGCCGCCGCCCAGTCCGCCGACGTCACCGTCACCCTGACCGGGGTCGAAGCGCGCGGCGGCGACCTGATGGTGTCGCTGGCCGGGCCGAACACCTTCATGCGCGGTCAGCCCGAACATGCCGTCAAGGCGTCGGGCGGCACGGCCGGCACGGTCACCGTCACCCTGCATGACGTGGCCCCGGGAGACTGGGCGGTGATGGTCATGCACGACGAGAACGCCAACGGCCAGATGGACATGAACGGCTACATGCCGGCCGAGGGCTATGCCTTCTCAAACTCCGACGGCCCGTTGATGGGCATGCCGTCCTTCGATCAGTTCAAGGTCGCGATCGCCGGCGACACGACGATCACCGCGCCGATGATCTACCCCTGAACGCGGAAACGCCCGCCGGCTTCCCGGCGGGCGTCTCGGATCGCGTCGCGGTGAAGGGGATCAGGCCGCGGCGCTCTGCGAGCCTTCGGCCGGATCGCGCAGCACGTAGCCGCGGCCCCAGACCGTCTCGATGTAGTGCTTGCCGCCGGCGGCCGTCGCCAGCTTCTTGCGCAGCTTGCAGATGAAGACGTCGATGATCTTCAGCTCGGGCTCGTCCATGCCGCCGTACAGGTGGTTCAGGAACATTTCCTTGGTCAGGGTCGTGCCCTTGCGGAGCGAGAGCAGCTCCAGCATCTGATATTCCTTGCCGGTCAGATGCACGCGGTGGCCGTCGACCTCCACCGTCTTGGCGTCCAGGTTCACGGCGATCTCGCCGGTGTGGATGATGGCCTGGGCGTGGCCCTTGGACCGGCGCACCACGGCGTGGACGCGGGCGACCAGCTCATCCTTGTGGAAGGGCTTGGTCATGTAGTCGTCGGCGCCGCCGCCGAAGGTCTTCACCTTCGTGTCGATCTCGGTCGTGCCGGACAGGATCATCACCGGCGTGTTGACCTTGCCGACGCGCAGCTGACGCAGAACCTCGATGCCGTTCATGTCGGGCAGGTTCAGGTCCAGAAGGATCAGGTCGTAGTCGTAGATCTTGCCCAGATCGATGCCTTCCTCGCCGAGGTCGGTCGTGTAGACGTTGAAGCCTTCCGACTTCAGCATCAACTCGATGCTCTGCGCGGTCGCGTGATCGTCTTCAATGAGCAGAACGCGCATGAATGCCCCTCCAGGCGAAGCTTGGCCGTGACTTTGTGGCGCCCGGGTTCCGGGTAACCTTGTTCGGACGTTAACCGCCCAAAAGCTTAAGAACCCTTAACGACGCCATCGGGGCGAATCGTAGGCTGATTTGCGAATCGGCGTCGAGAGTCCGCGGTCAAGCGCACGCAAATCTTAACCTCTGCGACCGATTTGGACGCATCATAGGACTATCTTCCTATTTCAAGCGGCGCAGAAGCGCGCCGCGCGATCTGTGGAGGAGTTCTGAGGATGAAGCGGGACGTCTATCGCGTGCCGATCACGGGCGGGGACCGGGCGCGCGCGGCGCTGGCCCTGCATCTGGCCGCGGCGCTCACGGACCTGGCGCCCGAGGCGGTGGCCCGGGGAGGCAGCCAGGGCAAGGTCGTGTGCCGCGCGCGCTGGCTGGCGCTGTATCTCGCGCACGTCGGGCACGGCTGGACGCTGGACCGGGTGGGCCACGCCTTCGGCGTCACGCGGGCGACGGCCGGTCAGGCCTGCCGCTGGGCCGAAGAGGCGCGGGAATCCCGACCGTTCGATCAGGCCATCGACCATGTCGAGACGCTGATGCGGGCCGTGTTCGACGGCCCCGCGCTGGAGGTCGCATGAAAGGGGTCCCGCGCGCCCGCGCGCTGATGCTCCGGTCCGGCGGCTGGCTGGAGGAGACGCCGCAAGGATGGGCGCTGCGGACCGGCCCCGACCGGCGGGCGCGCATAATCCTGACGCTGGACGAGGCGGGGTTCACCGCCTTGGTGCGCGATCCGGGCCTGAAGGCGCGGCGAGGCGGCGGCTGGCGCGCGGCGGCGGCGCAGGCCGACGCGCTGGACCCGTCCGCCCGCCCCGGTCTGACGTCGGGCGAGGCGGACCTGATGGAGCCGGACGGCGCCCGCGTCCGCCGCCGCGCCAATCTGACGCCCACCGCCCTGGCCTGGCTGGCGACCCGGCGGGACGCCCAGGGCCGCCCGTGGCTGTCGACCGCGGAGCGCGCCGCTGGGGAACGCCTGACGCGCGACGCCGAAGAGGCGCTGAGGGGGCCGTCGCTGACGCTGCGCTGGGACGCCCTGCCGATCTCGGGCTCGGGCACCTCGGCGCGGACGGAACCGGACGACCGCGCCCATCGCGCGGCCGAGCGCGTCGAGGCGGCCCTGCGCGCCGCCGGCCCGCGCCTGCGGCCCCTGCTGGAGGCGGTCTGCGTGCGAGGTTCGGCCCTGCAGGCGGCCGAAGATCAGCTGGGTCTGCGTCGGCGCGGCGCGCGCGACCAGCTGCGGGCGGGCCTGCAGGCGCTGGCGCGGCATTACGGGATCGGCTGACCCGTCAGGCCGCCGCCGCGGCCGCTTCCCGGATCCGACCGACCATGCTGTTCAGTCCGTTGGCGCGCTGGCGCGTCAGCGCCTGCGGCAGTCCCAGCCGATCCAGCGCGGCGCGGGCGTCGAAGGCCAGGATTTCGGCCGGCGTGCGTCCCGAATACAGCCGCAGCAGCAGGGCCACGTTGCCCTTGCTCAGCGCGCTGTCGCTGTCGGCGCGGAACGTCAGGCGGTCGCCGTCGCGCCCGCCGGTCAGCCAGACCTGGGCGGCGCAGCCCGGCACCTTGTTCGCCTCCACGCGATCGGCGTCCGGCAGCGGCGCCAGCTCCCGCCCCAGCTCGATGACGTACTGGATGCGGCTTTCCCAATCGCCCAGCAGATCGAACTCCTCAACCAGGTCGGCCAGGACGTCGTCGATGGGGGGGCGCTCGCTCATGCGCCGCAGATAGGTCGCGCGGACCTCGGGGACAATCGCGCCCGTCCCCAGCGCAGACGGGACCATCCCCGCTTTCCGCTCGCCCGGCGCGGGAGCGCGGTCGCGGCGACTCGCCCCGTTCGCTAGCATCGGAACGCGTCGAAGACCGCGGCGCCCGCAGAGTTGCCCGCTTGGCCCCCGACGACGACCGTCAGCCCGAACCGGATCCCGCCCTGCCCGGCCTCGCCGCCTGGCACGCCGGCTGGGCCGTGGCCGTCGCGGTGATCGCCCTGGGCCTGCGATGGCTGGGCGGCGAAAGCGGGCCGGCGTTCTGGGGCTTCCTGGCCGCGGCGGTGCCCGGCCTGGTGGGGCTGTCGCTGCTGTGGCGCGGCGGTCTGGGGCATCGCGTGCTGATCCTGGGCGTCTGGACGGCCGCGGCCTGCGTCGCGGCCCTGCTGGGAGGGGGCGTGGGCGGCGATCTGGCCGGACTGATGGTCATGCCCGTGGCGGCGGGCCTGTCTCTGGGCGGAGGACGGGCCTTCGCGCTGAGGTTGACGGCGTTGGGCGCGGCGGGTTCGGCCCTGGCGGTCGGCGTTGGTCTGGCCTCGGCGCTCTACGGCACGGCGCCGCCGGCGTCGCCCGAGATCGCGGCCACGGCGGGCCTGCTGGCGCTGGCCGCCTTCGTGCTGTCGCTGCGGCTGGGCTGGCGCGCCACCGAGCGCGGACTGGACGTGGCGCGCGGCGGCGTTCGGAGGGTGGAGGCCGTGCTGGCGGGTCAACCAGGGCTGACGCTCATCATGGATCCTTCGGGTCGCCCCCTGGCGGCGTACGGCGCGGCGCCCGCCGCCCTGCCGATCGAACCCCTGTTCCAGTCCGGCCTGTTCGCCGCCGTCCACGCGCCCGACCGCAGCGCGGTGATGGGCGCGATCGACCGCGCCCTGACGGGTCCGACGGCGACGGTGCGCTTCACCCCCCGCGCCGCGCTGGATCGGCGCGTCACCCTGCTGCTGCGCCGGTTCGAGGATCCCGCCGCGCCGGGTCCGCGCCTGATCGTCCAGGCCTTCGAGACCACCGCCGACCACGCGCGCGAGGTCGCATTGGACGCCGCCCGCGCCGAAGCGGAGGCCCAGAACCAGGCCAAGAGCCGGTTCCTGGCCAACATGAGCCACGAACTGCGCACGCCCCTGAACGCCGTGCTGGGATTCGCCGACATCATGCGCCAGCGGCTGTTCGGCCCCCTGCCCGACCGCTACGCCGACTACGCCGCGTCGATCCACGAGGCGGGGGCGCACCTGCTGGATCTGATCAACGACGTGCTGGACGTCTCGAAGATCGAGGCCCAGCGCTATTCGCTGACGCTGGAGGGGCTGGACGCGCGCGAGCCGGTGGCCGCCGCCATGGCGCTGGCGCGTCCGCTGGCCGACGACCGGGGCGTGCAGATGACCGGGGTCCTGCCGGGCGAGGCGCTGCCGGTGACCGCCGACCGGCGCGCGCTGAAGCAGATGGCTCTGAACCTGCTGTCGAACGCGGTGAAGTTCACACCGCCCGGCGGGTCGGTCACCGTGACGCTGGCGGTCATCGGTCCGTATCTGGAGCTGGTCGTCGCCGACACGGGCGCCGGGATCGCCCCGGAGGACCTGAAGCGGCTTGGCCGTCCCTTCGAGCAGGCGGGCGGCGCCGATCAGAAGGCGCAGGGCACCGGGCTGGGTCTGGCGCTGGTGCGCTCGCTGGCCGAGCTGCACGGCGGGCGGCTGACGCTGGATTCGACGTTGGGCGAGGGCACGGCGGCGACCGTGCGCCTGCCCGTCGCGGTCGCGGCGGTCGCGCCGCGCGCCGAGGGCGGCGCCGAGATCATCCCCCTGCCCCAGCGCGGCTAGAGCACGCCCAGCTTCAGAAAGGCGTCGGCGGCGGCCAGGTCGCCGACCTCCAGCTTCGCGGTCGCCACGCTGCCGTCGCGGAACACGAACTCCACCAGAAAGGCCTCGCGCGGGTCCAATCCGGTCAAGGCGGCGACGGCCGTCTCGGGAAAACGCCAGACCTCGCCGCGACGCCGGTCGCCGACCAGCAGGCCGCGATCCGCGCGCGCCGTCGCGCCGGCCCAGATCGCGCGGCTCTGCGCCTCGGGCGCCGCCGTCGGTCGCGCGCCGATCCAGGGATTGGGGAACCGCGCCGCGTCGCGCAGCACGATGCGCGACGACACCGGGCGCGGCTTGCCGACGAACGACACGGACACGGTCAGCCCCGGCTCGCCCCAGGCGCGGCCGATCACGACCGGCGAGGCCCCGACGCGTCCGATCTGCGACAGCCGCCAGCGCGGGGCGTCGAAGGCGTCTCGGTCGACGGTCCAGCCTGCGGTCAGGCCGGGAAACTCCATGCGACGCATCGAAGACCAGCCGGCGAAGGCGTCGTCCACCCGCCCGGCCACAAGCCTCAGCTCCGGATCGTCGCAGCGCACCGCCGCGGCGCGCGCGCCGGCGCGCCGGGCCGTCTCGGCCGCCTGCACCGCCGTGGCCCCGCCGCGCAGCTGGGCCCCGCGCGCCTGCAGCGTGGCGGAGGTCAGCGCTTCGCGCACCGGGCGGGCGAACAGGCCGCATTTCGCATCGGCCGCGAGAACGAAGGCGCGGTCATAGTGGGGGCCCGACGCCTGCGCCGCCCCTGCCGTCAGGGCCAGCGCCGCGGCGGTCAGAACCGCCGGCAGGGCGCGGGTTCGGGCTTGGCGCGTCGTCTTCATGGGGCCATAGGATCACGGCGCCCGTTCCCATCGCGTTTTCGATCAAGGTTGACGATTTGCTGATCGCCTCGGACGTCTGGGTCGCCGCGCTGATCCGCCGCGCGGAGCTGGAGGGCGCCTCGGCCACCGTGGCGCGGCGCGGCGACGCCCGCGCGGGCGCGGTGCTGGTCAAGGTCTGGAACTCTTCCGAAAGGCGCGCGCGCGTATGGAGCGAGACCGTCGCTCCCGACGGCGCGCCCATGTGGCTGCAGCCGGTCGAGAGCGAGTTCGAAACCGAGATCGACGACTGGGTCCGCCGCCAGATCGGCTACGATCCCGACCTGTGGGTGGTCGAGATCGAGGATCGTCAGGGCCGGCATTTCCTCACGGAAAAGACCGGTTAAGACGCGGCCGCGGCGTCACACTTTCTTAGCCGCGTTCGTGAACCGGACCGCAAGCGCGGGCGCCTATCTTCACGTCAACGGGCCGCTGCATGAGCCCGGCGTGATGGTGGTTCCCGAATGCTTTTCCTGCTGAACGACGTCGTGTTCGATCTGGACGAGACCTGCCCGGTCACGCCTGGCGACGCGCGCCGTTTCGAGAAGCTGGGCTTCGACTACGTGATGGAGTTGGGCTGCGAGCTGTTCGCCGAGGATCCGGAGCTGCATCGCAACGACCCGGCCCGCGCGCGCCGCCTGGCCTGGCTGCTGCACGACCGCGAGCCGGGGCTGAACGCGGCCATGTTCCAGGCCCCCGCCCGCGCCTGCGCGCCGGAACTGGTCGAACCGCGCTTCTGCGCCCTGCCCGAGCCGCTGCTGTCCGATCTGGACCGCAAGGCGCGCCTGGGCCGCCTGACCCCGGTCGCCGCCGACCGCGCCGTCTGGAACCGCCTGGCCGCCTGACCTCGCGCTTGGCCAGGCACGCCGGCCGTGGCAATGGTGCTCCCGGGCAAGTTGCTATGGGGGGTGGGATGTCGCGGCTTTCGACGACGGATGGAGCCGGCGCGTGGCGCGTCGCGGCCTTGAAGGCGCTGTGCCTGCTGGCCGCAGCGACGCTTCTCGCCCCCACCTCGGCGCATGCGCAATCGAAGTGGCGGCGCGCGGAGACGCGCAACTTTGTCGTTCACAGCGACGGACCCGAGCGTGAGCTTCGCGACTGGGTCGGAAAGCTTGAGACCTTCGACTTCATGCTGCGCAGCCGTCTGGGGCTCGATCCGACACAGGCGGCGACGCGCCCTCTGCCCATCTACCTGACCGACGCGGCGGGCCTGAGGATCATTCGCCCGAACGCGGATCGCACCGGTGTCGCCGGCGTCTACTATGCCAATGAAGAGGACATCTTCGCCGTCGGCCTGCGCCAAGGCGGAGAACACGTGCTGTTCCACGAGTATTTCCACCACTTCATGCGACAGAACTTCGCCGCGGCGTATCCCGCCTGGCTGGTCGAAGGATTCGCTGAGTTCTACGCGACGACCGAAGTTCTCGGCGAGGGTGTCGTCGAGGTGGGGCGCCCCGACCCGGACACTCTGCAATGGCTGGCGCGCGCGGAGTGGATCCCGCTGGAGCGCCTGCTGTCGCAGCGCTATTTCGAAATCCGGCGTCCGGAGGATCGCTCCACCTTCTACCCGGTGTCGTGGCTGTTGACCCACTGGCTGCTGTCGGAGCGGCCCGAGCAAATGGCGGAGTACATGCTGGCCGTCGGGCGCGGCGAAGACCCCGCACGCAGTCTGGAGCAGGTGACCGGCCTCTCCCTGAGCGAGGTCGAGCGCGCCCTGCGCCGGCACATGCGCGGCTCCTTGCCGTACGTCCGACTGACCTACCAGCCGCCCGTTCCGCAATTCGAGGTGCAGGTTCTGCCCCCGTCCGCCGACGACCTGCTGCTGCTGAACCAAGCCCTGAAAATCGCCAGCACGCCTGAGCGCCGCGCCCAGTTGCCCGCGCTGGTGCGCGAGGCCGCGGCAGCCTACCCGGACGATCTGATGGCACGCCGGGCGCTTGGTCACGCGGAACTCCACTTCGGCGACCGTCAAGTTGGTGAGGAGATCCTGCTCGACGTTCTGGACCGCTGGCCCGAGGACGTGGAGGCTCTGCAGTTTCTTGGGCAGACGCATCTTGCCTTGGCTGACGAGGCCGCAACGCCTGAGGAGGCTCAGGCCCTGACCCGCGAAGCGCGGGGTTATCTGGCGCGCGCGAACGCCGTCCGCCCCAGCGACTACGTCACCGTCGGCCTTCTGGCGGAGAGCCGCGTCGGGGGCGAAGGTTATCCGAACGTCAACGACCTGAACACCTGGATCGTCGCCGTTCAACTGGCGCCGCAGCTGGAAGAAGCGCGGATCGGCGCAGCCCAGGCTCTGATGCTGGCCGACCGTCAGCGGGAAGCGATCCTGTTGCTGCGCCCGCTGGCCGCTTCGCCCCACGGCGGCGCGTCGGCGGAAACCGCCGCTCGATTGATCGAGGCGGCAGAGGCCGGAAAGCGCACTGCCGAGCCTCCGAGCGACCCTGAGAAGGCCGACGGGGAGGCCGCGGAATGAAGATCCGACTGTTGTCCGCGCTGGTCGTCGCCGCGGTCGTCGCCCTCGCTTCGCCGGTCGCCGCCCAGACATGGCTGAAGGCGGAGAGCGAGCATTTCGTCGCCTATTCGGACGGGGGTGAGCGCGCTCTGCGCGACTTCGTCGTCAAGCTGGAGCGGTTCGACCAGATTCTGCGCCTGCGCTTCGGCGTGCCCCAGGACCAGGCGACGCTGCGCAAGCTGCCGATCTATCTGGTGGGCCGGCACGAGGGGCTGGAGGCCGTGGCGCCCGGCATCGGAACCGGCATCGCCGGGTTCTATACGACCAACGACGAGGACATCTTCGCCGTGGCCATGCGCAACGGCGGCGACGAGACGATCCTGCACGAATACGCGCACCACTTCTTCTACCAGCACCTGAACGCGCCCTACCCGGGCTGGCTGTCCGAGGGTCTGGCCGAGTACGTGATGACCGCGGCCATCCGCGACGACCAGTTCATCCTGGGACAGTCCAACCCCGGCCGCGTCAGCTGGCTGAACTACGGCGACTGGCTGCCGATCGAGTCCCTGCTGACCAAGCGGTTCGGGCAGGTGGAGCGGGGGTCGCATCAGGCGACCTACTATCCGCTGGCGTGGCTGCTGACGCACTGGTTCTTCTCGACCCCCGAACGGTCGCGCCAGTTGGACGCCTATCTGCGGCTGATCGGCTCGGGCGTGGGGCCGGCCGACGCCATGACGCGGGCGACGGGCCTGACGCTGCCGCAGCTGGACCAGGCGCTGACCAGCTATTTCCGGGGCAACGTCTATTCGGCCACCTATCCCATCCAGTACCGGCCCATCGACGTCACGATCACACGCATGCCGGACTCGGCGCGCGACGTGCTGCTGCTGGGCCAGCGGATCAAGCGCCCCCTGGGCGAAGAGGCGACCGCCGCGGCCCTGGCCGAGGCTCGCCGCGCCGGCGCCCGCTGGCCGAATGACGTGCTGGCGCAACGCGTGCTGGGGCACGCCGAGCTTCATTCGGGCGACGCCGCGGTCGGCGAGACGGTGCTGCTGCGCGTGCTGGAGCTGGACCCGAACGACGACGAGGCGCTGCAGTATCTGGCCACGGCCCGCATGACCCAGGCGGAGGAAACCGACGACCCCGATCAGCGACGCGCCCTGCTGGGCCAGGCGCGAGGCTATCTGGCCCGAGCCTACGCCATCGATCCGGACGACTATTTCACGCTGCTGCTGCTGGCGCAGACCCGCGAGGGCATGCCCGGCTATCCCAACGACAACGACATGCTGACGTGGGAGACGGCGTTCGACGGCGCGCCTCAGCTTGCGTCCGTCCGGCTGGGCTATGGCCGGGCGCTGATCGCCTCGGGGCGGTTGGCGGAAGCGGTCGGGATCCTGACGCCGCTGGCCAACTCTCCCCACGGCGGCCCGGCGGCGGACCTGGCGCGCACCCTGATCGCCGAAGCGCTGGGCCAGGCGCCGCCGCCGCCCGACGAACCGTCCGAGGATCCCGAGACCGCGCCCGCCGACGGCGATCAGGCCGGCTGAACCTCGGCCGCGGCCGCCCGGCGCCGGCGCGACTTCATCCACGCCTTCAGCCGGCCCTGAAGCGGCCAGTCGATCACGTGGTGGAAGGCGAAGGCGAACGCGACCGCCGCCAGAACGCCGCCGACCCACAGAGCCCACTGCACCGGCTCCGACAGGTTCAGCCGCGCCACGGCCACGTTGACCGCGCCGAACCAGGCGATGCGCACGACCTCGTTGGTGATGAACATCGAGAAGCTGACCAAGGCGGCCTTCTCGACCCACTTCGACGGACGCGTGACCGGGATGGCGCCGGCGCCCAGGATGATGACCGAGAGGCAGGCGATCGACGCCAGCGCGTTCTTGTCGAACCACTGCAGCGTGGCGAAGCCGATCGCCGCGAGCAGGAAGGCCCAGCCCGCCAGCTTCGGCGCGATCCAGGCCCGTGAGGCGAACCGCGCCAGGCACATGCCCAGGAAGAACAGCGGCAGGGCGCGGATGAAGCCGTACTTCATCGGCATCTGCCACACCGGATGGCCCAGCGCCGCCCAGGTCCACTCGTTGGCCAACAGATAGACGCCGACGCCCAGACCCAGCGCCGTCCACGGACCGACGCGGTCCAGACCCCGCAGGATCCAGGGGAAGGCCAGATAGCAGCCCAGGAGCGCCGAGATGGACCACGTCGGCGCGTTCCAGCCCAGTCCGCCCGGAATGCCGAAGCTCTGAACCAGCAGCAGTTGCGCCGGCAGCTGGCTCCAGTCGAACCATTCCGGATTGCGCGGCGCCACGCCAGCGGCGGTGGACAGCAGCACCAGCCCGACCAGCGCCGTCCCCATCATCAGATGCGCCGGCACGACGCGCAGGAACCGTTTCAGGACGAAGTCCCCCGCCCCCATCTCTCCCCGCTTCAGCGCCTCCTGATAAACCCGCATCAGCACGTAACCGCTGTCGATCAGGAAGAAGTTCGTCAGCAGAAACCCGCCCCGCTCGAACACAGGATGCAGCGTCTCCGCCAGGGCGTGCGGACCCGCAGCCTGGAAGTGATGCAGGATGATCAGGAAGGCCACGATGAACCGCAGCGCGTCCAGCCAGCCGCCGCGCGCGATCGGAACCGTCTCGTTTCGGGTCGAAATCAGGGCTTGGGCCATGGCGAAGCGTCCTTTCGCCCCTAGTTCCGCAAGGCCCGGGCCAGCGCTTCCCTAACCCCGCATTAACCATGCGGGCGGCAGTTTCTGCCCGGTTCGAGTGGAGTTGGGCATGACCGGCGCGGAAGTTCTGGACGTGGGGCGCGACGCCCTGTGGCTGACGATCCAGCTGTGCGCGCCCGCGCTGATCGTGGCGCTGGTCGTCGGCGTCGGCATCGGCCTCTTCCAGGCGCTGACGCAGATCCAGGAACAGACCCTGGTCTATGCGCCCAAGATTCTGGCCATCTTCGTGTCGCTGCTGCTGTTCCTGCCGCTGATGGGGGCGCTGTTGGGCGGCTTCATGCGCACGATCGCAGAGCGCATCGCCGGCATGTGAGCCGGCGACCGTGAACGCCTTCGCCGCCGCCGATCAGGTCTGGGCCGCCG
The DNA here is from genome assembly GCA_943371835.1 of Afipia felis. Classification (GTDB taxonomy): domain Bacteria; phylum Pseudomonadota; class Alphaproteobacteria; order Caulobacterales; family Caulobacteraceae; genus Brevundimonas. Next base: position 24,827 of record CALRWJ020000006.1, read on the forward strand.
CCCTGATCTTCGCGCGCCTGGGCGCGGTGATGATGTTGCTGCCCGGCATCGGCGAAAGCTATGTGCCGCCGCGCATCCGCCTGTCGCTGGCGCTGGTGATCACCCTGGCGCTGTGGCCGGTGCTGACCGCCTATCTGCCGCCCCTGCCCGAAAGCCTGGGCGCGACGATCGGCTGGGTGATCCGCGAGATCCTGGTGGGTCTGGCCATCGGCTCGGTGCTGCGCGCCTTCATGACGGCGCTGGCGACGGCGGGCGAGGTGGTGTCCCTGCAGACGACGCTCAGCTTCGCGCAGACGGCCAACCCGATGCAGGCCCAGCCGGGCACGACCGTGTCCGCCTTCCTGACGATCCTGGGCGTGGCGCTGATCTTCGCCACGGACACGCATCATCTGTTCATCGCCGGTCTGGTGGGGAGTTATCGCCTGATCGCGCCGGTCCAGCCGCTGGTGGCCGAGGACTTCACGGCTCTGGCGATCCGGACGCTGGGCGAAAGCTTCATGCTGGGGGTTCAGCTCGCCGGGCCGATCCTGGTCTTCGCCCTGGTCCTGAACATCGGGTCCGGCCTGATCGCGCGCATCATGCCGCAGTTCCAGGTCTTTTTCGCCACGGCGCCGATCAGCGTGCTGGGCGGTCTGGCCGTCTTCGCCCTGTCGCTGGGCACGCTCGGCACGGTCTTCATCGACCGTTACCGCGCCCTCGCCGAGGTCTTCGTGACGGGAGGCGCCGGTGGCTGAAGGCGCCGATCCCGAGTCCAAGACAGAAGACGCCACCCCACGAAAACTCAGTGAGGCGCGCAAGAAGGGCGACGTCGCCCGCTCGCCCGACGTCGGCTCGACGCTGTCCCTGCTGGGCGCGGCGGCGGTGATCCTGACCATGGGCGGCGGCTTCGCCAGCCAGATGGCGGGGCAGTTCGTGCCCTTCATCGCCTCGCCCCACCGGATGCTGGACGCGCTGGAGGGCGGCGCCGGGACCGAGATCGGCGCCCGGGCCCTGTGGGCCGCCGCGCCGTTCCTGGGCGCGCTGGCGCTGGCCGTGCTGCTGGGCGGCGTCGGGGGAAACGTGGCTCAGGCGGGCGGCATCGTCTTCTCCGCCGAGAAGCTGAAGCCCGACTTCAGCAAGCTGAGCCCGATGAGCGGGTTCCAGAGGATCTTCGGCCCGGACGGACTGGTCCAGTTCCTGAAGACCTTCATCAAGCTGGTCGTGCTGGCCGCGATCTGCTGGTTCACGATCAAGCCGCACCTGGCCGGCCTGGACACTCTGTCGGCCCTGCCGCCCGCCGCCATCCTGCCGCTGGTGCGGGACCTGACGCTGACGCTGGCGATCTCGGCCATCGCCTTCATGGCCGCCACGGCGGGCGCCGACTACCTGTGGCAGCGCTTCCGCTTCGCCAAGCGCATGCGGATGACCAAGGAGGAGGTGAAGGAGGACTTCAAACAGTCCGAAGGCGACCCACACGTGAAAGCGCGCCAGAAGCAGATTCGCATCCAGCGCAGCCGGCGCCGCATGATCCAGAACGTGCCCAAGGCGACCGTGGTCGTGACCAACCCGACCCACTACTCCGTCGCCCTGCGTTATGAGCCCGATCAGGGCGACGCGGCGCCGGTCTGCGTGGCCAAGGGCGTCGACGCCCTGGCGCTGCGCATCCGGCAGGTGGCGGCCGAGCACAAGGTTCCGACGGTCGAGAACGTGCCGCTGGCGCGCGCGCTCTACGCGACCGTCGACGTCGACGAGACCATCCCGCGCGAGCACTTCGAAGCCGCCGCCAAGGTGATCGGCTTCGTCATGCAGCAGAGGCGCGGACGGGGCCGTCGTCCTTCTCCCCTTGCGGGAGAAGGTGGCAGGCCGCAGGCCTGACGGATGAGGGGTCGCACGAACGGCCGGGATCGACGCGGAAACGACGCGGGCGAGGGCGGCGCGACCCCTCATCCGTCTCGCTGCGCGAGCCACCTTCTCCCGCAGGGGGAGAAGGGTGGTTTTCGTCGTATGCTGCCGCATCCGAATCGGGGTCGCCGCGCATGACCAGAACCCGCCTGCCCTTCGACCCGCTGCTGATCGTCATGGCGGCGGGGGCGATCGTGGCCGTGGGGGCGATGGCCTATCCCGCCTTCCGCAGCGACCCGTTCAGCGCGCCGGGACTGATCCTGATCTGCGCGGCCGCGGGGGTAGCTCTCGTCGGCCTGTTCGCCTTCGGCCGCAACGACGCGGCGGCGCGGCCGACGGGCGACGCGGCGGTCGAAATCCTGGACGCCCTGGCCGAGCCGGCGGCGCTGGTCTGGGCGTCCGGGCAGGTGCTGGCCTTCAACGCCGCCTGGGCCGAGGCCAACGGCGCGACCACCGCCCTGCCCCGTCCGCGTGCTGGCGGCCAGGCGCTGTACGCCGCCTTCGCCGAGGCGCGACGCGGCGGCGAGGGCCGCGCGATCGTCACGGTCGGCGAGCGCGAGATCGAGGTCGTCATCGGCCAGGCGGGCGACCGTCGCTTCCTGCTGCGCGCCGCGCCCGACGCCCTTCTGGCGCCGAGCGCGGAGCCCGCCCGCGCAGTCCCGGCCCGCGCCGACACCGGCGAAGCCCGGGCGATGGCCGCCGGCGCGCCCTTCGGCTCCGCCCTCATCGAGGGGGCCGACCTGTTCGCGGGCAAGCTGTCCGCGCCGAACGCCGCCCTGTCCGAACTGACCGGTCCCGCCGCGGCGCGCGACGCCGCCTTCGGCCACCTGTTCGATCCGACCGGCGTGGCCGAGGCCCGCGCGCGGCTGGAGGCGGGGTCGAACGGCCCCATCGAGCTGCAGCCGCGCGCCCATCCCGACCGCATCCTCCACCTTTACGTCGCGCCCGAAGGCGAGGGCCGTCGCATCTGGCTGTTCGACGCCACGGCGCAGAAGTCGATGGAGCTGCAGCTGACGCAGGCGCAGAAGATGCAGGCCGTGGGCCAGCTGGCTGGCGGCGTGGCGCACGACTTCAACAACCTGCTGACCGCCATCCAGCTTCAGCTGTCGGGCCTGCTGGAGCGCCATCCCGTCGGCGATCCCTCGTACGAAGGCCTGAACGAGATCCGCCAGACCGCGGTGCGCGCCGCCGACCTGGTGCGCAAGCTGCTGGCCTTCTCTCGCAAGTCGACGGTGCGGCGCGAGCGGCTGGACCTGGGCGAACTGGTCGGCGAGTTCGCCGTGCTGCTGCGTCGCCTGCTGCGCGAGGACGTGCGGCTGGAAACCGATCACGGCCGCGACCTGCCCGTCGTCCTCGCCGACAAGAGCCAGCTGGAAACCGCGGTGATGAACCTGGCCGTCAACGCGCGCGACGCCATGCGCGGCGTGGTCGAACCGGGCGCCGGCGTCGTCACGATCCGCACGCGCCGCCTGACCGCCGATCAGGCGCGGCAGATGGGCTGGTCCCAGCCGACGACCGACGCGGTCGCCCTGATCGAGGTGTCGGACACCGGACCCGGCGTGCCGCCGGACATCCTGGACAAAATCTTCGAGCCCTTCTTCACGACCAAGGCGGTCAATGAGGGCACCGGCATGGGGCTGGCCACCGTTTACGGCATCGTCGAGCAGGCGGGCGGGCACATCAACGTCGCCAACCTGGAGGGCGCGGGCGCCGCCTTCCGCATCTTCCTGCCCGAGGCCGCCGCCGCCGAGCTGGCCGAAACGCCGGTGGTCGAGAAGGTCGCCAAGGCGCCGCGCGACCTGTCGGGCGCCGGCCGCATCCTGTTCGTCGAGGACGAGGCCGCGGTGCGCGGCATCGCCGCCAAGCTGCTGCGCCAGCGCGGCTATGAGGTCATCGAGGCCGCCGACGGCGAGGAGGCGCTGATCCTGGCCGAGGAGAACGCCGGGACGATCGACATGCTGATCTCCGACGTCATCATGCCCGGACTGGACGGCCCCGCGCTGCTGAAGAAGGCCCGACCCTATCTGGGCGACGCGCCGGTCATGTTCATTTCGGGTTACGCCGAGAGCGACTTCTCCGACCTGCTTCAGGACGAGGTGGGCGTGTCGTTCCTGCCCAAGCCGCTGGACATCAAGACCCTGGCCGAGCGCGTCAAACAGCAGCTGCGCGGCTGACGACGCACGCCAGGCGTGTTAGTCGGCGCGTGGGGGAACACGCGATGATCGACAGACTAATATTGACGGCGGCCTGCGCCGGCGTGCTGGCGCTGACGGCGGCCGGCGCGGCCCAGGCCCAGATCGCGACGCAGCCCGGCCGGGTGGTCGGCGCCCTGCGCGAAAGCGATCTGGACTGGCTGGCCCAGCAAATTGGGGCGCGCGTCACCGAACGCCATCCCGGCATGCGGCTGGACCTGCGGACGGACACGGACTTCGCCTTCAGCATGCAGGGCGAGGCCTGCACCGGCGAAGGCAAGGGGATGCGCTGCGAAGGGCTGACGCTGATCGCGACCTTCACCATCGAGCCGGGCGCGGCCTCCAAGGTCGCCGCGGCCATCGCCGGCTTCAACGGCGAGTACGCGGCCGCCAAGACGCTGATGTGGGACGACGCCGTGGCCATCGAGCGCTACGTCATCCTGACCGGGGGCGTCACGGTCGAGTATCTGGCGACGGAACTCGACGTGTTCCTGGGCCTGTCCGACAAGTTCTGGCAGGAGATCGACGAGGCCAACGGTCACTGAGCTTCAGTGGCGGTCGCCGCGCCGTCCGTCGTGGTCCCGATCATGCCGCCGACGATCCCGTCTGCCGTCGCAGTCCCGGTCGCGCGGCGCGCAGGTCACCACGATCACCGGCGGCTGATAGCCCCAGTCGCCCGGGCAATACTTCTGCGCGGCGCCGTAGGGGATGCCGGGAGGCGCGGCCCAGTAGCAGTTGGCGTTTTCCCAGGCCATGTCCGCGGCCGCCATCTCCAGCCCGTCGGCGATGGCGCCCCAGACCTCCGGATCGGTGGTGCAGCCCGTCAGACCGACGGACGCGACGGCGAGGGCCAGAACGGTGCGGCGCATATGAAAATCCTCCCGCCGGCACCTTGGCCGTACGGGAGGATCTCGTCGTCTCACCAAAGCTGACGAAGCGGGCTCAAGCCGCCTTGGCCATCTCCGCCGTCAGGTTCTCGGCGACCTTGTCGAGGAAGCCCTCGGTGGTCAGCCAGCCCTGCTGATCGCCGACCAGCAGCGCCAGGTCCTTGGTCATGTGGCCGCTCTCGACCGTGTCGACGACGACCTTCTCCAGCGTGTCGGCGAAGCGGGCCAGCTCGGCGTTGCCGTCCAGCTTGGCGCGGTGCTTGAAGCCGCGCGTCCAGGCGAAGATCGAGGCGATGGAGTTGGTCGAGGTGGCCTCGCCCTTCTGATGCTGGCGATAGTGGCGGGTCACGGTGCCGTGGGCGGCCTCGGTCTCCATCACCTTGCCGTCCGGCGTCATCAGGACCGAGGTCATCAGGCCCAGCGAGCCGAAGCCTTGCGCCACAACGTCGGACTGCACGTCGCCGTCGTAGTTCTTGCACGCCCAGACGAAGCCGCCCGACCACTTGATGGCCGCGGCCACCATGTCGTCGATCAGGCGGTGCTCATAGGTCAGGCCGGCGGCCTTGAACTTGTCGGCGTACTCGGCGTCGAACACCTCCTGGAAGATGTCCTTGAAGCGGCCGTCGTAGGCTTTCAGGATCGTGTTCTTGGTCGACAGATAGACCGGATAGTTGCGGTTCAGGCCGTAGCTGAACGAGGCGTGGGCGAAGTCGCGGATCGAGTCGTCCAGGTTGTACATGCCCATGGCCACGCCGGCCGACGGCGACTTGAACACCTCGTGCTCGATCACCTGACCGTCGTCGCCGACGAACTTGATCGACAGCGTGCCGGCGCCCGGCATCAGGAAGTCGGTGGCCTTGTACTGGTCGCCGAAGGCGTGGCGGCCGACGACGATCGGCTGGGTCCAGCCCGGCACCAGGCGCGGCACGTTCGAGCAGATGATCGGCTCGCGGAAGACGACGCCGCCCAGAATGTTGCGGATCGTCCCGTTGGGCGACTTCCACATCTTCTTGAGGCCGAATTCCTTCACCCGCGCCTCGTCCGGGGTGATGGTGGCGCACTTCACGCCGACGCCGTGCTTCTGGATCGCGTGTGCGGCGTCGATCGTCACCTGGTCGTCGGTGGCGTCGCGGTGCTCCATGCCCAGGTCGTAATAGTCCAGCTCCAGGTCCAGGAACGGAAAGACCAGCTTGTCCTTGATCATCTGCCAGATGATGCGGGTCATCTCGTCGCCGTCGATGTCGACGATGGGGTTGGCGACCTTGATCTTGGCCATGGAGGGTCCTGTTCGATGAGGGGTGTCGGCGGGCGGTATAGCGACCGCGCGCCGCGCGCGCAAAGTCCCGGCCGACCGCCCTTAACCCTGCCCTGAAAATGCCGCGACCGGCCAAGCTGAACCCGATCGCGGCGGGCCGGTTTCTGCCTCCTCGAGACTGAGGAGACCTGCATGGAAGATGAGACCGAGCGCCTGGTCGAGCGCTGGATCCTGGCCTTCTGCGAGCCGCCGCCGCTGATCGACGCGGAACTGATGCGGCGGATGCTCGCTGATCACGACGCGAAGGAGACGACGTGATGACCGACAAGACGCTGAAGGCCGGGGACAAGGTGAAGTGGGACCACAGCCAGGGCACGACGACCGGCAAGGTCGTGCGCAAACTGACCAGCCCGACCAAGATCAAGGGGCACAAGGTCGCCGCCTCGCGTGACAACCCCGAATATCTGGTTGAGAGTTCCAAGACCGGCGCCCGCGCGGCGCACAAGCCGTCCGAGCTGCGCAAGGCGTGAGCCGGACGTTCGGGGGACGGACATGCTCAGGATGGCCCTGCCGACGCTCGTCTGCGCGCTGAGCCTGTCGGCGTGCGGCCAGCCCGGGACCGAAGCGTCTTCCCGGGTCGAGAATACCGCTTCGGCTCCTGCGGCGACCGTCGGCGCGACCTCCACCCCGCCCGCGTCCGCGGCGACGACGCCGGTCGTGCGCGCATTCAGGGACTGGCTGGTCGTTTGCGACAACGGCGGCCGCTGCACCGCCCTGACGGGGTCGGACGCGGACCAGGGGTGGCTCACCATCCAGATCGACGCCGGACCCGATGCGCGACCCGTCGTGCGCTGGGGCGGCGTCGACTTCAACAGCCAGGACGCACAGGCGCGACCCGCGCTGGCCATCGACGGTCGCACGGTCGATCCCGCGGACGACGTCACGGCGGCTCTGGCCGACGGCCGCCGCGCGACGGTCAGCGGCCACGGTCGCGCGCGTCCGATCTCGCTCAGCGGCGCGGCTGCGGCCCTGCTGTGGATCGACGAGCGGCAGGGTCGGTTGAACACGCCCACGGCGCTGATCCGGCGCGGCGAACTGCCGGCCTCGTCGGTGCCGGCGGCCCCGCGGAGGATCGCCGTTCAGCCCGTCCGCCTGCCGGGCGACGGGGCCGGACAGGAGCGCGTGCTGCCGCCCGCGCTCGAGGCGCTGGACGCCGTCAAGGAATGCCGTGTCGATGTGCCGGAGGGGCGGGCGCGGACCTGGGCCGTCGGCTTGGACCAGCTGTTGTGGCTCGTGCCCTGCTGGCGCGGCGCCTACAACACCGGCGACCGTCTGTTCGTGGCGGACGCCGAAGGGCGGGGCGCGCACGCGCTGGGCCTGCCGACCGCGCTGAAGGGCGCGACGCCCTTCGTCGTCAACGGGGACTTCGACCCGGCGTCGGGGGAGTTGAGCTCGTTCGACAAGGGGCGGGGCGTCGGGGACTGCGGCTACCTGCGGACCTGGGTCTGGACAGGCCGCGGCTTCGCCCTGAAGCGCGAGGCGGGGATGGAAGACTGCTGGGGCCTGGGCGCCGACCAATGGCCGGTGATCTATGAGGCGTCCGTCCCATGAGCCGGATCGACGCCCTGGTGATCGGCGCCGGACCCGCCGGACTGACGGCCGCGACCTATCTGGCGCGGTTCCGGCGCAGCGTGCTGGTGGCCGACGGCGGCAAGCCGCGGGCGTGCTGGATCCCCGTCAGCCACAACATGCCGGGCTTTCCCAAGGGCATCACGGGCGACGCGATCCTGAAGCGCATGACCGAGCAGGCCCGGGAGTACGGCGCGACGGTCGAACCGGGCCGGGTCGACACGCTGGAGCGCGACGGCGAGGGGTTTCTCGCGCGTCTCAATGGTCGCGACGTGCGGGCGCGCGCCGTCATCCTGACCACCGGTGTGATCGACCGAAAGCCGCCTCTGCCCGGCGTGGACGACGCGGTCGAGCGGTCGCTGGTCCGCATCTGTCCGATCTGCGACGGGTTCGAAGCCACCGGCAAGGCGGTGGCCGTCATCGGCGACGACGACATGGGCCTGCGCGAGGCGGCGTTTCTGACCACCTATTCCGACGACGTCACCCTGATCCATGTCGGCGACGGACCGCCGCCCGATCTGGAGGAGGCGAAGCGTCTGGGCGTGCGCGTGCTGGTCGGGCCGGTCGAGGCGGTGCACCTGAAGGGCGACCGCGCCGAGGCGTTGAGCTGGGGCGGCGAGCGCTGTCGCTTCGACCACGTCTATTCCGCGCTGGGCACCGTGCCCGCCGTCGACCTGGCCATGCGATTGGGCGCGCGGCGGTGCGACGACGGGCGTCTGGAGGTCGACGACCACCAGATGACGAGCGTCCCCGGCCTGTGGGCCGCGGGCGACGTGGTGCGCGGCCTGAACCAGATCGCCGTCGCGACGGCCGAGGCGGCGGTGGCTGCCACGGCGGCGCATAACGAGATGCGCCGCGTCGACGGCCGCGTCGTGCGCGACTAGAGCCCGCGTCCGATCGTGCGTGCGGCCTGACGGACGACGCGACGCGTGCGCGACCGGCGCCAGTCACGCAGCAGCGCCACCCAGCCATACGAGGCGTCCTTATGCGTCCGATGCAGCTCTTCCATGGCGACCTCCTTTGACCGCTTCCCTGTGACGTGGCTAAGGTGCGCGTCGAAGGCGCTTCCGACAAACGGGAGTCTCTGAACTTCGAACAAGGTGCGCTTATGCCGGATCCGCTCGCGACCATTCCCCTGGCGTCCCTGCGCGTGTTCGAGGCCGCGGCGCGTCTGAACAGCTTCACCAAGGCGGCGCAGGAGCTGGGCATGACCCAGGCCGCCGTCAGCTGGCAGATCAAGGCGCTGGAGGGTCGTCTGAACCAGAGCCTGTTTCATCGCCTGCCGCGTGAGGTGCGCCCGACGGAAAGCGGCGAGCGCCTGTCCAGCGCGGCGACCGAGGCGATGACCCTGCTGCGCCGCGCGGTGATGGACCTGACCGAGGCGGACGTCGGCGTGCTGTCGATCACCACCCTGGCGACGCTGGCGACGCAGTGGCTGGCGCCCCGACTGGGCGGCTTCCAGCTGGCGCACCCGGAACTGGCGGTGCGCCTAGACACGGCGCCGCACGTCGTCGACCTGGGCCGAGAGGGGTTCGACGTCGGCATCCGCTCCGGCTCGGGCGACTGGCCGGGCGTGGAGGCGGTCAAGGTCATGCCCAGCGTCTTCACGCCGCTGTGCAGCCCGCGCTGCGTCGCGCGCCTGAACCTTCGCGAGCCGAAGGACCTGCTGAACGCGCCGCGCATCGGGCTGGACAAGGAATGGGCGGTCTGGTTCGCCGCCGCCGGCGTGTCGGCGGACGGCCAGTCGCCGTCGCGGCTGCGCGCCGACTATCAGGCGCTGGAAGTCGCGGCGGCGCTGGGCGACCAGGGCGTGGCGCTGGCCTCGCCAATCCTGTTCGCCCGCGAAATCCAGGCGGGCCTGCTGGTCCAGCCGTTCGATCTGGCCGTCGAGCTGATCCCCGGCTGGGCCTACTGGCTGTGCTGGCCCCAAGGGCGACGCCGCGTCGCCAAGATCGCCCGCTTCCGCGACTGGCTTCTGGCGGAGGCCGAGAACGACGCGGCGGTGCAGGCGGCGCGCGCCTGAGGCGCGTCAGCTTCCGTCACCTTCCGTCACGGGCGTGCACGACGGAACGGCGATAGATCGACCGGCGGAGGATCCGCCCATGCGCCGTCTTGCCCGCCCCGTCGCCGCTCTCGCCCTCGCCGCCTCGCTGTCGGCTTGCGCCACGGAGCCGTTCGACGACCCGCTGTTCTGGCACGCGGTCTCGATCGGGGCCGAGGTGGCGGCTCTGGCCGTCGCCTTGGACGACGACTGCCGGACCCGCCACGACCGCTACGGATACGCCTACACGGTCTGCGACGACGACCTGCCGCCGCCGCGCCCGCACCGGCCCCGCCATCACGGGGACTGAGCGTCGGCTAGAGGACGGGGGCCGCCCGTCCGTTGACGGTGACGCCGTTGCGGCGCGCGTCGCGTCCCCGAGCTTCGGGGCGCGCCGAAGTGACTTCGACGTCCACCGAGTTGTTCTGTGAGCTGACCGCGCGGCTGGTCTGTCGCGACGAGGCCGCATCGTCGAAGTCGGGCATCACGGCGTCGGCGTTCAGGCGCCCGATGGAAACCCGGTTGCCCGAACAGCCGGAGATGGCCACCGAGTGTTCCACCCCCTCCATCACGTCGACGCGATAGTCCCCGCCCGTCTCCCCGTCGATCATGCCGTATCCGGGTATGCCGTAGGACTTGTTGTCCAGCGCGACGCCCAGGTGACCGCCCCGCACCTCGCCGAACCGGACCCGGTTGCCAGATCCGCCGCCGAAGCCCCAGATCGCGGCCCCGAGGTCGAGCTCAGGACGTCCGCAGTCCTCGATCAGGGCGCCTTCGACGCGGCTGTCGACGCAGCCCCATTGCATGAAGCCCCCATGCGGCGTTCGCCGCAGGCGCGCGCCGCCCCGCGTGGTGAACCGGGTGCCCAGGACCGAGGACAGGGCCAGCCAGACGCCTTGGGACGGGGACTCGCGCGACTGATTTCCATCGATCTCGAACGCGCCCGACAGCGTCGCATCCACGGCCCCCAGCACCGCACGCCCGCCGACGAAGGAACGGGGCAGCGGACCGTCCAGGCTCAGCGTCTGTCCGCGAACCGCGACGACTCGAAGCCGCAGCGTCGTCATGGGCCGAACGGCGGCGCCTCGCGCATGCGTGGTCGCGCGCGAACCTTCGGCCCCCCGCTGAACTTGCGAGACGCGACCGCGATCGTCGACGCGGCACCGCACGATCTCGTCGTCGATGAGGAGATGGACGGTGCTGGCGCCCCCCGAACCGGGAGCCGCGCCCAGGCCTGCGCCCGCCGATGCGGGATCAGCGAAGCCGAAGCCGCCGTCGCGGGCCGACATCGCGGCGGCGAGCCGCTGCTCGACGACGTCGTTGGGCAAGGCCGCGATCAAACCGATCTGCTGACCGGGCACGACGTAGCGCGCGAACCCGGGAGACGTCAGGGTCAGCGACCTCTCGCCGGCGCGGCCGTCAAAAAGGACCGTGGTCATCCAGCTCATGACCATGGCGTTCGCCGGGCTGGCGTCCAGTCGGATCGCGGTCAGGGGGACCAGCGGGCGAAAGCGCGTTCCCGTCATGCGCCAGTCGACGCTGGAGGGGACGTAGACGGGGCCTTCGTTGAAGTCCTTCACGAAGGTGACGTCACCGGTCAGCAGGGTCGCGGGCAGGCGCGGGATCTCGGCGAACGGATTGGCGCTCCAGCGCACCTCGCCGCGCCAGGCGCCGCAGTCGACGATCGCGCCCGGACTTTCCGCGGCGACGCGCGCCAGCAGGCCGGAGAACTTCTCGGTCAGGTCCAGCCGGTTGCGGCCCGACTGCACGTCGGAGCGCTCGGCCGCCGTCAGAACGTCCAGCAAGGACACCGTCGCCTGCCCATGCGGCACAGCCGCCCGGGCGGCGAGACCCGGCGTCAGCGCCGCCAACCCCCCGCCTGCGAGGCCCGCCGCCAGAAGATTGCGCCGGGTTGCGCCCTGACTGCGGTCGCCATGCCTCATCGCGGATCCGGTCCTTCTCGATCACGTCCCTTCGACGCCCGGCAAGCATCTGGGGCGGCGTCTGAACGGGCGATGACGCGGCGCCGTTCGCTGCCCATCAGCCCCGACGCGAGGCGACCCAGTCGTTCACGACGCGCTCCAGCACGTTCAACGGCACGCCACCTGTCTCCAGAGCCGCGTCGTGGAAGCCGCGCAGGTCGAAGCGGTCGCCCAGGTCCGCGCGCGCCTTTTCGCGCAGGCGGACCCATTCGTTGTGACCGACCTTGTAGGTGCAAGCCTGGCCCGGCCAGGCGCAGTAGCGCTCGACCTCGGACGTCGCGGCGCCTTCCTGATCGCCATAGGCCTCCATCATGTAGCGGATGCCCTGTTCGCGGCTCCAGCCCTTGGAGTGGATGCCGGTGTCGACCACCAGACGCGCCGAGCGGAACATCAGCGACTGAAGATAGCCGATGCGGCCCAGCGGATCGTCCTCATAGGCCCCAAGTTCGTCGGCCAGCTGCTCGGCGTACAGGCCCCAGCCCTCGACGTAGCTGGAGAAGAAGACGGTGTTCATCAGCTTGGGCGCCGACGGGCTCTCCTGCTGCAGCGAGATCTGCAGGTGATGGCCCGGCGTGGCCTCGTGATAGGTCAGGGTCGGCAGGGTCCACAGCGGCCAGTCCGCCGTGTCCTTCAGGTTGATCCAGTAGATTCCAGGCCGCGAGCCGTCGAGGCTGGGCGAGTTGTAGTAGCCCAGCGACGCGCCCTGTTCGATCGCCGGCGGCACGCGGCGGATTTCGGCGTGGGCCTTGGGCAGGCGGCCGAAGGCCCGCGGCAGGCGCGCCTCCATGGCCTGCATCTGCTGGTTCAGGCGGGCGATGACGGCCGCCTTGCCCTCGTCCGTGTTGGGCGCGACGTACTGCGGGTCCGATCCCAGCGCCTTGATGCGCTCGGCGACCGTGCCCTGGGTCATGCCCTGCGCCTTCAGCAGCGCGTCGGCGCGGGCCGTCAGCTCCGCCACCTGGGCCAGGCCGATGCGGTGGATCTCGTCGGGCGCCAGGTCGGTGGTGGTCAGGTACTTCAGCGCGTTGCGGTAATAGCGCTCGCCCTGCGGCAGCCGGGAGACCGAGGCGTCGTGGCCGGCGCGGGGCTGGATCGCCTTCAGCGCCGCGGTCTGCGCCATGAGCGCCGGATGCACGCGCTCGGCCACCAGCCGCTCGACGCGCGCGGCCCAGTCCCCGGTCAGGCCCTTGGCCGCCGTGCGGCGGGCGATCGAAGCGACCAGAGGCGTCTCGCCCGGCGCCACGGCGGTCATCGCGTCCTGCTGGGCGATCGTCTTGGCCAGGATGAAATCGGGCGGGATGACGCCGCGGGCGAAATCCTCCTGCATCCGCTCGGTCTCTGCGGCCAGCACGTCGGGGAACATGGCGACGCGCGCGACGTAGGCGTCGGCGTCCGCCGCCGTCTCGATCGTGTGCTGGGTGTCCAGGAAGTCGGCGGTGCCGGCATAGGCGCCGCCCATCTGGTTGACGCGATAGATGTTCGGCCAGCCGCCCTGGCCATAAGGGATGTCGTAGGTGGCGATCGTCGCGTCCCAGTTGGTCGCCAGGGTGTCGTATCGGACGGCGTCCACCCCGGTCAGCCTGGAGCGGTCGATGGCGGCCAGTTCGGCGCGGAAGGCGCGGACGATGTCGCGGCCCTTCGCCTCCTCTTCGCGCGTCGGCACGCTGAGCAGGGATTTCGCCGCGGCGCGAGGACCGCTGTCCAGACCGAACCCGGTGACCGTCTCGGGCGAGACGTCCAGCGTCCGCTCCCACGCCGAGTCCATGAAGGCGTTCAGCTGGGCCACGGTCTGAGGATCGGAGGCCGAAAGCGGCGGCGCGACGGGCGCGTCGACCGCACCCATGGCGGGCGCGCAGCCCGCGGCGGCCAGGCCGGCGCCGGCTGCGGCGGATCCCAGCAGGACGCGACGATTCAGGGACATGGCGGACTCCTTCAGGCGTACTTGGCGCGGACGCGCGACTGCAGAACGGACAGGGGCACGATTCCGTCGCCCAGAACCGCGTCGTGAAAGGCCTTGACGTCGAAGTCGCCCTTGGCCTCGACCTCCTGACGCAGGCCCTCGATGACCGTCTGACCCAGCTTGTACGAACAGGCTTGGCCCAGGGTCACGATGTAGCGGTCGATTTCCTTTTCGGCGGACTCGGGCGGCTCGCCGCACTCGGCGACCATCCAGGCGATGGCCTGCTCGCGCGTCCAGCGCTTGGCGTGGAGGCCGGTGTCGACCACCAGCCGCACCGCGCGGAACAGGTAGGACTGCAGATAGCCCACGCGCCCGACCAGATCGTCGCCATAGACGTCCAGATCGTCGGCGGCCACGCGCTCGGCATAAAGGGCCCAGCCCTCGGTGTAGGCCGAGTTCGACGCCAGCCGGCGATACAGCGGCAGGTCCCCCGCCTCCTGCGACAGGGCGATCTGGAAGTGATGCCCCGGAACGGCCTCGTGATAGGTCAGCGTCGGCAGGCCCCACTTGGGCCAGTTCGCCGTGTTCGACAGGTTGATGTAGTAGGCGCCCGGTCGCGAGCCATCCAGCGACGCTCGCTGATAATAGCCCCCGGGCGCGCCCAGTTCGATGGCGGGCGGAACCCGCCGGATCTCGACCCGCGCCTTGGGCACCGTGTTGAACACCCGGGGCAGCAGCGGCTCCAGCGCGGCCATCTGATCGTTCAGCGACGCCAGCAGGTCGGCCTTGCCCTCGTCGGTGTTGGGCCAGAGGTACTGCGGGTCCTCGTTCAGGATTTTGATGCGGTCGCCGACCGTGCCTTCGGTCATGCCCATGCGCCGGAACAGGCCGTCCATCTCGGCCTGAATGGCGGCGACCTGCTCCAGACCGATCTGATCAATCTGGTCGGCGCTGTAGTCGGTGGTGGTGTAGCCGCGCAGCGCCAGGGCATAGGTCTCGGCGCCGGCCGGCAGCTTCCAGGCGCCCGCGTCGTCGGTGGCGGCGGGACGCTGCGCCTCGAACACGGCGATCTGACGCCCCAGCGCGGGCTTCACCTCGGCGTCGACGGCGGCGGACGCCCGGGCCGCCCAGTCGCCCGTCAAACCCTTGTCGGCGGTCTTGCGCGCCAGCGCCTGGATCATGGCCCAGTCGCCCGTCGGCATGTCGCGCAGCGCGCGCAGCTGGGTCAGGGTCTTGTCCATGAGCGGCGCGGGCAGGACGACCCCGCGCTCGCCGCTCTCGACCACGCGCTCGCTTTCCTGGTCCAGAACCATCGCGAAGGCGCGCGTGCGCGAGACGAAGGCGTCCGCGTCCTCGGCCGTTTCGATGCGATGCTGATTGGCCATGAAGTCCGGCACGCTGAAATAGGACCCCCAGCGCTGGGTCACGACGTAGGGGCTGGAGCCGCCGCCATGAGGCAGGCGCGTGCCCAAGGCGGCGCCCTCGGCCGCGAATCGGAAGATGGCGAGGGTGACGCGCGAGTTCTCAGACAGACGGCTTTCGTCGATGGACTGGATCTCGGCCCACTGGGCCAACGCGCGGGCGTCGTTTTCGCGCTGCGCGGCCAGCGAGGCGTCCGCCAGCTTGCCGGCCAGGTGGGCGCGCTCGCCGCGGTCGATGCCGAGGCTGGTCGCCAGCGTCGGATTGCGTTCGATGGTCTCGTTCATCCACCGCGTCAGCATGGCGTCCAGCCGCGCGTCCTCGTCGGACCGCGCCAGGGCCGGAACCGCGGCGCCGGCGGCGCCCGCGGCGGCGACGGTGGTCAGAAGGTGGCGGCGATTCAGCGTCATGGTCGATTTCCCCCGGAATGCGGCGCGCATGGGGACACGGTCGCGGGCGGGGCGCAAGCGCTCGCCCGAAGGGCGCGGCTCATTGAGGCGGGCGCTGATCCATGCTTGCCTGTCGTCCTCGACGAGGGGACGGCCATGATCCGCATTCTGGGCAATCTGATCGGCGCGGCGGTGGCGGCCGCGGTGATCGGCTTCTTCGCCGCGCCCTACGTCGGCTTCTTCAGCCTGCGCGCCGCGGCGGACGCGGGCGATCAGGCCGGGCTGGAAAAGCTGATCGACTACGCCGCCGTGCGTCGGTCGCTGGGTCCGCAGCTGGAAGGCCGCGCCGAGGCGACGGCGCCGGCGCCCGGCTTTCTGGAGGACCCCATCGGCGCGGTGGTGCGGGGGCTGGAGCGGCCGTCGCCGGATCGCGCGGCCCAGGTGGACGCCTATCTGACGCCCGTGGCGCTGGCCGCCCTGACGCGCGGCGAGGGCCGGCACGCGGCCCAGCGGTCGCGCAGCCCGGCGCCCGCCGAGCCCGGCGAAGGGGGACCCTGGCCCACGCCGCTGCACTGGGGAATCGATCGCGCGCGGATGTCGGTCGACGACGAGGGCGGGTCGCGCACCGTCTTCACCTTCGAGCGGCGCGGCCTCTACGAATGGAAACTGGTCCACGTCGGCCTGCCGTCGGGCGCCGCCACGCAGTCGGCCGATCTCGCGCCGCCGTCGATGACGCGCGACCAACTGCCGAAGAAGCGGATCGGCGGGTGACGTCGGCGCTGGCGGCGAGGGGCGAAGCGGGCTTAGGTTGCCGGACCAACTGCGGAGTGCACCCCCTCGATGCGTAAGATCCTGAACGGCCTGATCGGTCTGGCGGCGGTGGCGCTGGTCGCCTGGTTCGTCGCCGCGCCCTGGCTGGCGGCGCAGGACCTGGCGCAGGCGGCGGAGCGCGGTGACGCGCGCGCGCTGGAGCGCCGCGTCGACTTCCCCAAGCTGCGCGACAGCATGAAGAGTGAGCTGAACGCGCGCGTCGCGGACGAGGTGCGGGCGCGGTCGGGCAGCGACCGTCTGGCGGGGCTGGGCGCCCTGTTCGGCCCGGCGCTGATCTCCGGCGCCGTGGACGCGCTGGTGACGCCGCAGGCCGTGTCGATGATGGTTCAGACCGGCGACGCGCCCAAGGCGCCCGGACGCGGCGACAGCCGGGCGGAAGTCGAGCAAAAGGCGCAGGAGGTCGAGCGCACGATGGGCTATCGCGACCTGAACACCTTCGCCATCGGCTTCCGCGACCCCCAGCGGCCCGACGACCGCTCCGTCACGCTGCTGATGAAGCGGCGCGGGCTGATCGACTGGAAGCTGGAGGCCGTCGAGCTGCCGCGCCGGGACGACGCGGCCGGCTGACGCCTCAGCCCGCCAGCGCGTCGCGCACGGCCTGAAGTCCCGCCTCGGCCTTCGACCCGTCCGGGGCGCCGCCCTGGGCGAAGTCGGGCTTGCCGCCCGCGCCCTGGCCGCCCATGGCGATGACCGCCGCCCGCGCCAGATCGGCGGCGTTCACGTGGCCCGCCATGTCCGACGTCGCCGCGACGGTGACCGCCGCCTTGCCGTCCGTCACGCCGATCAGTGCGACGACGCCCGAGCCGACCTGTTTGCGGAAATCCTCGGCCACGCCGCGCAGGCCCTTGCCGTCCACGCCGTCCAGCACCCGCGCGATCAGCTTGACGCCCCCGATCTCCTCCGGCGCCGAGGACGCGCCCGAGCCGCCGCCCAGCGCCAGCTGCTTCTTCAGTTCGGCGACCTGCTTCTCCAGCGCCTTGACCGAAGCGGACAGGGTCTCGACCCGGCTCGGCACGTCGGCGGGCTGAACCTTGAAGTCGCGCGCCAGGCCGCGGGCGACCTTTGCCTGCCCTTCGACGTACAGGCGCGCGGCCTCGCCCGTCAGCGCCTCGATGCGGCGCACGCCGGCGGCCACGCCGCCCTCGGACACGATCTTGAACAGGGCGATGTCGCCCGTGCGCGCCACGTGGGTGCCGCCGCACAGTTCGACCGAATAGGGCTTATTGTCCGTCGTCAGCGAGCGGCCCAACGTCAGCACGCGGACCTCGTCGCCGTACTTCTCGCCGAACAGGGCGATGGCGCCGGCCTCGATGGCCTCCTGCGGGGCCATCAGCTTCGTCTCCGCCGGGACGTTCTGGCGGATGACGGCGTTGACCTCGGCCTCGATCGCCTCAAGCTCGGCCTCGGTCACGGGCGCGCCGTGGCTGAAGTCGAAGCGAGCGCGTTCGGCGTCGACCAGCTGACCCTTCTGCGCCACCGCGGCGCCCAGCACGTTCTTCAACGCCGTGTGCAGCAGGTGGGCGGCGGAGTGGTTGGCGCGCGTGGTGCGGCGCTTCTCGGCGTCGACCAGCTGGGCCACGCGGGCGCCGGTGGCCAGCGTGCCGGAGGTGATCTCGGCGGACAGAACGTGCAGGTCGCCGGCTTGCTTGCGCACGTCGATGACGTCGGCCGAACCGCCGGGCCATTCCAGCGTGCCGTGGTCGCCCGACTGGCCGCCGCTTTCGGCGTAGAAGGGCGTCGTGTCGAACAGGACCTCGACGATGTCGCCGGCGTTCGCCGCCTCCACCGCCGCGCCGTCCTTCATCACGACCAACACCTCGCCCGAGCCGTCCACGGCGTCGTAGCCGGTGAAGACCGTCGGCCCCAGGCGGTCGCGGATCGACAGCCATTCGCCGGCGTTGGCCGTCTGGCCCGAGCCCTTCCAGTGCTCGCGCGAGCGGGCGCGCTGCTGGGCCATGGCGTCCTGGAAGCCGGCCTCGTCGACGCCGAAGCCGCGACGGCGCGCCTCGTCCTGGGTCAGGTCCAGCGGGAAGCCGTAGGTGTCCGACAGGGTGAAGGCGGTCTGGCCGTCCAGCATGTCGCCGGGCTTGAAGCCCTGAACCGCCGTGTCGAACAGGCTCATGCCCTTGGACAGGGTGGTGCGGAAGCGGACCTCCTCCTGCTTCAGCGTGTCCTCGACGAAGGCCTGGGCGCGCTTCAGCTCGGGATAGGCCTCGCCCATCTCGGCGACCAGGGTCGGCACCAGCCGGTGCATCAGCGGGTCGGACGCGCCCAGCAGGTGGGCGTGGCGCATGGCGCGGCGCATGATGCGGCGGAGCACGTAGCCGCGGCCCTCGTTGGAGGGCGTGACGCCGTCGGCGATCAGGAAGGACGAGCTGCGCAGGTGGTCGGCGATGACGCGGTGGCTGGCGGCCATGTCGCCGTTCGGATCGGTGGAGGTCGCGTCGGCGGAGGCGTGAATCAGCGTCTGGAACAAATCGGTGTCGAACACCGAGTTCTTGCCTTGCAGCACGCTGGCGATGCGCTCCAGCCCCATGCCGGTGTCGACGCTGGGCTTCGGAAGGGTGCGGACGATCTCGTCGTTCTCCTTCTCGAACTGCATGAAGACGTTGTTCCAGATCTCGACGAAGCGGTCGCCGTCCTCGTCCGGGCTGCCGGGAGGGCCGCCGGGCACGTGATCGCCGTAGTCCCAGAATATCTCGGTGCAGGGTCCGCAGGGGCCATTGTCGCCCATCGCCCAGAAGTTGTCGGAACCGGCGATGCGGATGATCTTGTCGTCGGAGAAGCCGGTGACCTTCTTCCAGATCGCGGCCGCCTCGTCGTCGTCGATGTAGACGGTGACCAGCAGGCGTTTCGGATCCAGGCCGAAGTCCTTCGTCACCAGCGACCAGGCGCGGTCGATGGCGTGCTCCTTGAAGTAGTCGCCGAAGCTGAAGTTGCCCAGCATCTCGAAGAAGGTCAGGTGCCGCGCCGTGTAGCCGACGTTGTCCAGGTCGTTGTGCTTGCCGCCGGCGCGCACGCACTTCTGCGAGCTTACTGCGCGGGGCGACGGCGGGCGGGCCGCGCCGGTGAAGTAGTCCTTGAACGGCACCATGCCGGCGTTGACGAACAGCAGGGTCGGATCGTTCTGCGGCACCAGCGGCGCGGAGTGAATCTTCTGGTGGCCGTCCGCCTCGAAGAAGTCGAGGAAGGTCGAGCGGATCTGCTTCAAGCTGGCCATGAGTTCGGTCGCGGTCTGGGCGCGGCGGGGCGCGCGGCGGTGGGGAGACCGGGCGTCATATAGGGTTTTGGCGAACGGCGCATCATCCCGCCGCATGTCGCGCTAGGGTCCGCCGGTCCATCATCGGTCATGGCCAAGCTGGACGTCTGGTTCGACGGCGACTGCCCGCTGTGCGTTCGGGAGATCGCCCTGATGCGACGGCTGGACCGGCGGGGGCGCATCGCCTTTCACGACGTCGCGAACGGCCAGGGGATCTGCCCCATCGACCGGTCCGAGCTGCTGGCGCGTTTCCACGCGCGCGAGGACGGGCGCCTGCTGTCGGGGGCGGCGGCGTTCGTGGCCATGTGGCGGGCCGTGCCTTTGCTGAGGCCGCTGGGCCTGGCGGCGCGCAACCGCCTTGTGCTGGCCGGCCTGGAGCGGGCCTACCTCGCCTTCCTGCGGGTCCGGCCCCGGCTTCAGCGCCTGGCGGGCGGAAGGAAGAAGGCCGCCTGACCCGTGAGGATCAGGCGGCCGGTCCCCGGCCCGGCCCCCACGGGGTCGGTGGCGGGTCGTGGAGACCCGGCCGGAGAGTTCGAAATGTGCACTCTGAAAAACAGGGTGCACATCGTGCACATTGGAGGAGGCGATCGACCGAGTGCGCGGCTTCGGCGTAGCTCGCGGGCGACCTTCGCCGCCCCTCCGTCACGGCGGCCCACCGCCGCCGCGCCACCTCCCCCTCGCTGCGCGACGGGGAGGAGACGTCGCAGTTCTATCCCTCCAGGTCCTGACCCTCGTCGGGTTCCGGCGTGCCCATCAGGTCGTCGGCGATCTTGTTGGTCGAGGCGCGCACGGCCTTTTCGATCGAGGCGGCCACGTCCGGATTGGTCTTGAGGAAGTCGCGCACGTTCTCGCGGCCCTGACCGATGCGGGTCGAGTCGTAGCTGAACCAGCTGCCCGACTTCTCGATGATGCCGGCCTTGACGCCCAGGTCGATGATCTCGCCGATCTTGGAGATGCCCTCGCCGTACATGATGTCGAAGATGACCTCCCGGAACGGCGGGGCGACCTTGTTCTTGACCACCTTCACCCGGGTGGTGTTGCCGACCACCTCGTCGCGGTTCTTGATCGCGCCGGTGCGGCGGATGTCCAGGCGCACGGAGGCGTAGAACTTCAGCGCATTGCCGCCCGTGGTCGTCTCGGGCGAGCCGTACATCACGCCGATCTTGTGCCGGATCTGGTTGATGAACAGGACGATGCAGTTCGACTTGTTGATCGAGCCGGTCAGCTTGCGCAGGGCCTGCGACATCAACCGCGCCTGAAGGCCCGGCAGGCTGTCGCCCATCTCGCCCTCGATCTCGGCCTTGGGCGTCAGGGCCGCCACGGAGTCGACCACCACGATGTCCACCGCGCCGGAGCGCACCAGGGTGTCGACGATCTCCAGCGCCTGCTCGCCGTTGTCGGGCTGCGACACCAGCAGGTCGTCCAGATTCACGCCCAGCTTCTGCGCATAGACGGGGTCCAGCGCGTGCTCGGCGTCGACGAAGGCGGCTGTGCCGCCGGCCTTCTGGATCTCGGCCACGGTGTGCAGGGCCAGGGTCGTCTTGCCCGAGGATTCCGGACCGAACACCTCGATGACCCGGCCCTTGGGCAGGCCGCCGATGCCCAGCGCCATGTCCAGGCCCAGCGAGCCGGTCGAGACGCTTTCGATCTCGGCCACCACGCCGGCCTTGCCCAGCTTCATCACCGAGCCCTTGCCGAAGGCGCGGTCGATCTGGGCGATCGCCGCCTCCAGAGCGCGCTGCTTCTCGCCGTCTTCCTTGCCCACCAGTTTCAAAGCCGCCTGTGCCATCGCCTTCGTCTCCCTTGCCATGATTCCCGTCGTGGTTTGGGAGAGACCCGCCATGGACCCGCCCCCGTCTGTGAGGCGACTATGTGCACGCTTTGTTCCGGTTGCCAATATGTTCTTTTTGATCGTCGAAAGGTCTACGACCGAAAGTGGCGCAGGGTCAGGCGGCTGTAGCGGGACAAAAGCGCTCGGAGTCCGGGACAAGAGCTTCTGGAGCACTAAAGCTGTAGCGGGGTAGGATCGAAGGCCATCGGGCTGATGCGACGATGGGCGCGGAACTCCCGTCCGGTTTTCCGGAGGGCCGCGAGCACCGCCTTCAGGTCGTCGTCCGTGATCCCCACGTCCGGGACAACGCTCATCACCTGCTCGCCGGCATCGGTGAGACGCGCGAACGGAAGCACCGTCTGTTTCTTCGACTCGCCATCGAAGGTGAAGACGTGGTCCTTCAGCTGGAATATGCCGACCGATCCCATGTTGGTCTTGAAGTGGACGTCCATGGCGCGGAGAATTCCGACGTCCGCCAGTCGGCCGCGCATAAGGAGCCGAGATCCCTCATTGAAGGGTCCACCGGTGGCAAGGCCGCCGATGCCTTTCAGCGCCATCGTTTTGGCCCGCTGTATCTGGGCCGCCAGGTCAGCATCCATGATCGAAAAGATGTGCAGCGCTGCGTAGTTGAACGAACCGGGTTTGCGGATCTCTCCCGCCAAGACCCTCCCGAAGAGCTTCTGCATCTCCTCGGTCCCAGCCCGCGCCGCCTGCTCCCGCCAGCGGTCGAGGAAGTCGTCGTCCACCGGGCGCGGCTGCTCGCCTTGGTCCTGCTTAAGCTCCTCGATCGTCTCGGCAGTCGAGGCCTCCAAGTTCTCTTGGCGACGCAGCTCTGTGAGGCCCCACCGCATCGCCATCCGATCGACTAAAGCAGGGTTCGCCGCTGCTCGCTCGGCGAGGGCGTTGCTGACGGCCCGACGCACTAGCGATCGGGCTTCGTTCGCGTCCTCGATGGCGCGGACAGGACGCTTGAGCAGCGCCGCCGGAATGTCGGCGGCGCCGAGGATGATCTTGCCGATGGCCTCGGCGGCGTACTTGCCCAGCATCAGCTGCGGCAGCCCGCCTTCCGCCAGCGAGGCCAGAAAGCCCTTCCCGTCCTCGTCAGCCATCACCGCCCCTCACGATCAGTTCCCGCGCCGCCGTCGGGGCGCCGCTGAGGCGGTAGGTTACGCCGACTCCCTCGACATGGAAGCCGGGCCGGTCGAACAGGGCGCGGGTCTCGGGCCGGTCGTTTATGGTCAGGATGAAGCGCCCTTTCAGGCCCTCTAAAAGGTCCCTCAGGCGCTCGAAATCGGCGCGCTCGAACATGCCCTTGCCGTAGTCGTCCTCGTTCCCCCAGTAGGGCGGGTCCAGGAAGAACAGCGTGTCCGGCGTGTCGTAGCGGGCGATGAAGCGGTCATAGGGCAGCCGCTCGATGATGACCCCGGCCAGGCGCTCGTGCAGATCCTCCAGCATGGGCTGCAGCTTGGTCAGATCGAACCGCGCGCGATTCAGGTCCATGCCGAAGTGGCGCTGGGCCACACGACCGCCGAAGGCCAGCCGCTGTAGATACAGGAACCGGGCGGCCCGCTGCAGGTCGGTCAGGGTGTCCGGATCGACCTTGGAGAGCCGGTCGAACTCGGCCCGCGTGGTGATCTGAAAGCGCAGCACCTCCATGAACTGCGGATAGTGCTCGCGCAGGATGCGGAACAGGTTGGCGACGTCGGTGGACCAGTCGTTGATGATCTCCGTCGACGGCCGGGTGCGGCGGCGCAGGAAGACGCCGCCCTGACCCACGAAGGGCTCGCAGTACCGCTTGTGGGGCGTGGCCTCGATCAGATCGACCAGTTGGCCGGAGAGGTTGCGCTTGCCGCCGACCCAGGGGGCGACGGGGCGGATGGGACGCACGGCGGTGCGGGTGGTGGACTCCATACTCGATTCAGCTTCTCGTGATCCCGCCGGTGCGCCCGGTGGGGGGACTTGGACCTGGCGCACCAGATCCGGGTGCGGGTGCCAGCCCGCTGGTGATGGGGCTGCAACCCCGTCACCCCCCTCGTTGCCGAGGGGGAATCTTCATCGGGCGACGACGCACCACAGCAGGGCGACGTTCTTGCCCCGCGTTTCGGCCCCGCCCGTCGATCCGGTGGCGGTCGTCCTGGCGGTCCCGGACCCGTTCGCGTCCTCGACGAAGCCGTCGCCGGTGGATTGGTCGCTGTTGGACGGGATGGCGTGGGTGTGCGCGGCGAAGGCGTCGGCCTGAAGCGATCCCGGCGCGCGCGGGCCTTCTGGATCCACGGTGTTGTCGGTCGACCAGGCGCGCGGGAACCGGCCCATGTAGTTCGGGGTCCGAAACTGCGTCGGCCCGTCGCCGGAGATGTCGCGCCCCTGCGCCACATACCAGGCGACCAGCTGAGGATAGTCCGCGCGCAGCCACTGCGACCCGTTCAGCGGCAGCATGCCGGCCGGCACCGTCGTGCCGTCGATCTGGACCACTTCGCCGACCGGCCGGGCCGAGGCAGCGGCCGTGGCGATCATCGCGGCGATCGCGTCCTTCAGCTGGTCATGCTCGCCCTTATCCAGCTCCATGCCCGCGCCTTCGATGACCGAGGCGATCTCCTCCTGGACCGCATTGGCCCAGTCGGCGTCCATGACCGTGCCCTGCTGTCCGGCCTGCGGATTGCCGTCCTGGAACAGGCCGTCTTCGTTTCCGGCGGTGTCGATGCGATGCATGGTCGGGCCTCAGTCCGGGGGATTCAAAAAGTCGAAGTGCAGAAGGGGTCCGGGGTCCGGCGCCCATTCGAAGCTGACGACGGTGTGCGCGGGTTTGGCGCGCTGGACGACGCACTCCAGATCCACCGAGGCATAGACGGGCGTCAGGTCGCCCATCTCCACCGGCCCCCAGACGTCGACGCGCCAGGCGAACGCCCAAGGCAGGCCCGCCAGCGACCGCGGCAGGCTGAAGGCCACGCGCGACGGTCGATAGGTGCCGATCTCCGCCTCATAGCCCAGCAACGCCGCCAGCCCGACGAAATAGGACTTCGACTGACCGCCCAGCGCGGCCACCCGCTGGTGCAGGGCCAGCCGCCGACCATCCGGCGTCGGCTCGGCCGCGACGCACCCGTCTGGCAGGCCATAGGCCCGCTCCCAGTCGCCCAGCAGCTCGCTCGCCGCGCGCGGATCGACCTCGGCCGCCAGGACCTCGGCGCGGCCGTCCAGACGCTCGAACTCGGCCGCCAGGGCGTCCATCAGCCCATCCAGCGTCCCCTGCGCCTCGCGCGGCCAGGCCGCGCCCTGGGGCAGCAGGGCGACCAGCTGGGCGCGATAGTCCTCGCGGCTCGCCATCAATCGCCCCAGTCGATCGTGCCCAGCACCGCCAGGGCGCCGGGCGCGGTCACGACGTTGGCGACAGGGCTGACCAGGACGTGGTCGCTTTCGCCGGCCGCCAGGCTGATCGCCTCGCGGATCTGGCTGATCAGGACGGTCCCGCCCGGCTGCGACGTCCGGAACAGCAGGTCGCGCAGCTCCGCCACCACGGCGTCCCGCACGCTCGCGTCGTCGGGGGTCAGACCGGTGATCTCGAAGTCGATCGCCTCCACCGCCGGCGCGAAGACGACTAGGTCGGCCGTCACCGGCGCGACCGGGACCAAGGCGGCCTCCACTGCGGCGACGTCGGCAGGCATCGGCACGGGGTCTTCGCGCCCGTCCATCATGAAGGCCACGCCCACGGTCCCGGCGCCCGCCCAGCCCGGGAAGATCCAGCACCGGGTCACCTCAGGCACGGCCAGTGTCCAGGCCACGTAGTCGTGCCGGGCGCCGCCCTCGGGGGCCTGGCGCAGCCGGGCCAGCAGCCGCGCCCTCAGGGCCTCATCCGATTCCGGATCGGCCGCACCGCCCAGGCCCGGGGCGATCACCACGGCCTCGGCCTGCACTCCGGCGATCGGCGAGACCAACGTCAGCTTCGTCCCGGCCGGCGTGGCCGAGGCGCCCCCGGCTGACGTCGCCGCCAGCTGCAAGGTCGCCGTTCCGCCGGAGATCACGACTTCGGTCTGGACCGCGTATTCCAAGCCACCGGCGCGTTGCAGCCGGGTCCCGGCCGGGACGACGCTGCCGTCGAGGCCGCTGGCCAGCGCCGCCCCCGTGGCCAGGGTCGCGGGCTTGCGGCTCACGCCCCAGATCGAGGCGTGACGCTCCAGCATCTCGCTGTCGGCCGTGTCGGGCAGCAACTGGCGGGCCTGCCAGTCCAGGTAGCCATAAACGCCGTGCATGGCCCCGGCGTGCACCGCCGCGATCACGCCCAAGACCGAATGCTTCAGGCTGCTGTCGGCGCCCGGCAGACGCGCCTCGATGTCGGCGCGGTTCCGCTCCATCAGGGCGGTCAGGGTGGGACGGGGAAAACTCACGACAGGCCTCTCCAGACGAAGTCGAACCGATCCCGGTCGGGACCCTCGGGCCGTTCGATGACGACGCCCAGCGCCAGCCAGCCCTCGGGCGTCGCCTCGGCCGTCACCTCGACTCGTCGCGCCACCCGGTCCTCGACCAGCCAGGCCAGCGCCTCCTGGGCGTACTCGCGGGCGCGGGCGATCGTCTCCGGCGTCCGCTTCTCCCGCTCCAAGAGCCACAGCCGCGATCCGATGCGGCCCCGTCCGTCCTGCGCCCGCACGTCGCCCCACCAGCCGCGGCGGTCGCCGCCCGCGTCGGGCAGAACGTCGTCGGCCTCGGCGCGCCGGTCGCTGAACAGGCTGACGATCACCGCCGACTTCAGCCCGCCGTCCAGCAGCAGGTCGCCGCCGGCCAGCGTCAGGTCCGCCTGCGCCAGCGCCTCGTCCCAGGACAGGGCCAGATCCGTCATGCCGCGAACACCTTGCTGGTGCTGGCCACCACCTTGTTGCTGACCACGGGATCGTCGTGCCGAGCGACCTTCTTGCCGCCCTCGCCGCCCAAGTGAACCTCCGGAGCGATGACCACGACCTTGGTGTCGGCCGTCACGATGACCTCCGGCGCGGTCACCTCGACCTTCAGCGGGGTGATTATCTGAATGCCGGCACGGGCCAGCTTCACCACCTGGTCCTGATCGTCATGCAGGGCCACCTCGCCCTGCTCCAGCCCCTTCAGGCGATAGCGGCGATCCCCGACGACGATCACCAGGCCGTGGGACCGCAGCCCGCCGGGGCAGACCATGACGCCCTCGGCGCCAGGTATCGGATGGCTGGTGAATCCATACTCCTGGACCCGCTCCACGCCGTCGTGGGTCTCGCCG
The DNA here is from genome assembly GCA_943371835.1 of Afipia felis. GTDB lineage: Bacteria > Pseudomonadota > Alphaproteobacteria > Caulobacterales > Caulobacteraceae > Brevundimonas. Next base: position 51,559 of record CALRWJ020000006.1, read on the forward strand.
GCCAGCGCGTCCAGCTGGACGGCCTGCCAAGCCAGGGCGTCGTTCACCAGGCGGATCACCACCCGGCTCGTCATCATCTGAAGGCGCCCCATCATGGGCGCGGCCAAGCGGCGAAAATGACCGGGGGTCACGACGTTTCCTCCGCCGGCGGCGGTTCGGGCGTCCAGGCTCCGGGCGGCTGACAGGTCAGCTGCGTCGTCGAGCCGGCGTCGGGGTCCAAGCGGAAATCCACGTCGACGATCAGGTGGTCGCCATTCAGGCTCGCCCAAGGCGCTTCGATCGGCACGACCAGGTCCGCCGACCACAGGGCGCCGGACGGGTCGCGCCACCCCGGCACAGTGACCTGCCAGGTCTGCGACCGCGCGGCCCGCACATTGGCCTCCCAGTCCGCGCGGGTCTTCAGCGCGGCCAGCGTCGCCTGCTCCTCGGCGATGATCAGCAGGGTCCGCCCGGCCCGGGCGTCGACATCGGTCGCCTCCGCGATCGGCCCGGCCGCCGCCGCGCCGTTGACCTCGTCGTCGCCGGCGGACTGCCCCTTCACGACGTAGCGGGCGAAGCGGTCCACGTCGTTGCGGCCGCCCGAAACGCTCAGGATCGTCTCCCCCTGCCTCAGGGTGAAGTTCGCGCGGCGTGACCCCGGGCGCACGAAGCGCACGCCGCCCTCGCCGTCCGAGGTCAGCATCAGCCCGCGAAACCGCGTCAGCCGCTCCAGGGCGTCCCAGACGCTCTCGCCCTGCTGCAGGGCGAAGGATTTGAACGGCGCGCCCGCGTCGCCCTCCAGCGCCGCCTCCAGGCCGAACGGCGCCAGCAGGTCGCCCGCGATCTGCGGAAGGGTCCGGTTCTTCCAGCTGCCCGGGCTGTTCAGCGCCGAACAGTCGACCAGGTCCGCGGCGCGGTCTCGCCCGCTCACCGACAGTCGCCGGTCTCGGGCGTCGAAGGCGGGGTCCGTGGCGTCCACGAAGCCCCCAATCACCGGCTCCCCCCCGATCAGCACGCGGCACGCCGCGCCGACGTCGATCGCCATGGGCGGCGCGCCGTCCTCGCTTCGCGCGGCATAGGTCAGGGCGAAGATGCCGGCCGGGTTCTGCAGGCCCTTCGTGACCTGGACAGACGTCCAGCCCTCGAACGCCCTCCCGGCGATCTCCAGGGTGACGACCTCAGGCATCGGTCAGCACCTCCAGCTGTTCTCCGCCGGCGACGAAGCCCGGATGGCGCAGGCCGTTGCGCCGGACGATCTCGGCCTCCCGGCCGGCGTCGCCGTAAAGGCGGTGGGCGATGACCAGGGTGGGCTCGGTCTGCGCCGGCGCATAGGCATAGACCCGGGCCAGCGTCGCGCCCTGGGCGACCAGCGCCCTGACGGTCGTCAGCCTCAGGGCGGTAAGGGCCGCATGACCCGCATCGTCGCCGCCGTCGGCGAGGCGCAGCGCCAGAGAAGCCAGCGCGTCGGCCAGCTCGGTGCGCACGGTTTGGGCGTCCTCATAGCTGGCGAAGTCGATGCGACGGGCGACGCGGGACGCATCCGCCGCCGCCGTCAGGCCGACCAGGCGCTCCAGGGCGTCAGCGTTTCGGGCTTCCGCGCGCCTCACCGGCGTATCCCCCGGTGCCCGCGCGCCGGTGCTCAGGCCTATCAGGCCCAGCAGCTCTCGAAATGCGGCGCGGGGCGTGCCCGCCAGCAGGCGAACCTGCGCCACCAGACCGGCGACGGCGCGTCCCATGTCCGGCACGCTCCGCACCAGGTCCAGCGCCCGACCGCGCAGATCCGCCGCCTGCAGCGCCGCAGCCGCCGCGCGGTCGCGCAGGCCGCCCAGCCGCGCCAGCGCCGGCGCCATTCGGTCGGCCAGGATGACCAGCCGGTCGGCCGAGGCTTCGGCCAGATGACCGGGCAGGCCGGCGGTGGAGAAGTCGCGCGTCAGTCCGTCCAGCCCCTCCTGCGCCGTCGCGGCCGCCGCCGCTTCGGCCTCGGCTGAGGGGGACGGCACGCCGTCGGCCGGGGTGGCCTGGGGCGCCCGGGTGAAGGCCATGCTGAGGGAGGCGTAACCGCCCTGGTCCGAACTTTCGCGGACGCGATACCCCCGACACCAGACCGTCAAGGCGCCCCGATAGGGGTGCACCAGCTCGCCCGGTCCGCCGACGTTGCAGGCGGCGATCAGGGCGTCGCGGGCCGCCATATAGTCCGGCCCGACGACGAACACCTCGAGGGTGAAGTCCTGCGGCCCCAGACCCAGATCCTCGACCAGCACCTCGTCGCGCTGGGGAAACTCGTGCATCACGTCGCGCCGGCCGCCGACCTCCTCCGCCGAGTCGACGTGGAAGGCGGCGTTGCGGAAACGCCCGGGCCGCAGTTGCTCGATCCAGCTCATCCGCCGTTCTGAACCCCGCGGACGATGGAAGTGGCGTAGGTCATGCCCGGATTGGCGGGCGTCGCCGAAACTCGGGGCGCGTTCGGCACGCGCAGATCGATGTCAAGGCGCCCGCCGGCGTTGAACGTGCCGCCGGCGCCCGGGGACCGCGGCCGAGGCCGCAGCTCCGGCGGCAGTGCCGACGGGCCTCCGGCGCCGCTTGGCGCGCCGCCGCCCAAGCCGCTGCCGACGACGCGGACGACGTAACGGCCCACGCGGAACAGCGTCTTCAGCCATGGCGGGAACAGAGCCCAGATGGCGTCGATCATGGACTTGAACCCTCCGCGGATGCGCTCAAGCACCCCGTGGGTCTTCGCCCTCATCCCCTCCCAGAAGTCGCTCCACGCCTTGGTGATGCGGCCCCAGTTTCGGATGAGCAGCCAGCCAGCGAATATCAAGGCGGCGATGCCGGCGATCACCAGTCCGACTGGATTGGCGTACATGGCGCCGTTCAGCGCCCAGACCGCTTTCACGGCCGTCCAGATCGCGATGGCCAATCGCCCGATCATGATGGCCGCCAGGCCGTCCAGCACCGTGCCGAAGCCACCGATCGCGCGGATGATAGGGCCCAGCACCTTGGCCAGGTCGCCCAGCACCTTCACGATCGAAAGGAAGGCCTCAAACAGCGGAGGCAGGCTGCTGGCCAGCGTGTCTACCGCCTCCGTCACCTTGGCGATGACAGCCGGTCTGTTCGCTCCGATCCACGCCCGCGTCCGGGCGACGCCTTCGGCCAGCATCGGCAGCAAGGCCGTGCCGATGCCCATGCCCAGCCCGTTCACCTGGGTCTTCAACGCATCCACGCTGTCGTTGAACTCATCGGCCTGCTGCGCGGCCTCGTCGCCCAGCACGGCGCCCGCGGCCTCCGCCTCGTCGCCCAGCTTCCTGATCGCGGCACCGCCGGCATTCAGCCCAGGGATCATGTCCACGCCGGAGCGACCGAAGATGGCCATGGCGACCGCGGTCTTTCGCGCCCCGTCAGGCATCTTCGCCATACGATTGGCGACGTCGATCAACACGTCCTCGGTCGGGCGAAGCTCCCCGCGCGCGTCGCGGATCGACACGCCCAGATCCGCAAAGGCGCGGGCGTCGGACTTGGAACCGCGGCCCGCCGCGTCGATTGACACATTCAGGAACTTCAGGCCGGTCTCGAACGCCTCACCCTCGACGTTCGCCAGGCGGAAGGCATAGCCGAGGCGCTGCACGCTGCGGATGCTGACGCCGGTCTTCTGCGAGGCCAGCAAGGCCTGTTCGCCCTGGGCGGCCATGCGGCGGGTCAGATTCCACGCACCCATGCCGACGGCGCTGAAGGCGGCAGCGCCGATCAGGCCCAGATTGCGCAGGTCTCGCCCCAGAGACCGGACAACCATCCCGGCGGCCTGCCCTGGCTTGGCAAGACCGGCCAGCCCGCCACGCACGGCGCGCAGCGGCCCGGCGTTGGCCACCACCTGGATCAGGACTCTAAGGTTCAGCTGCCCCATGGATGCGCACCGCCTGGGCGATCCAGAAGTCGAGGTCCCAGGCGTCCATCGCCCAGATCTCCGACGGCTGGATGCCGCAGGCCATCAGGTCCCCGAGACGCTCTCGCCAGTCGGCAGGAACGGCTGCAAAAAACGTTGCACCCATCCCCCCAGCCATACGGTGTCTTCAGCGCCCAGCTCTTCGATCACCTGCATCGGCTGACGCGTGATCCGGGCGCCGAACTTCAGCGTCAACGTGCCCTGGTCAGTCTCGGCCAAGCCGTCCAGCGCCTTCAGGTCCTTGGCCTTGAAGGCATGGATCATAAGCTCGGTGATGGTCTCGGTGCGCGCGTCGCCGCCGCCGGCCGGCTTCAGCATCACCTCGACGGGTTCGACCAGGGTGCGGGTGTCGACGATCTTGTCGGCCATCACGCCATCTCCTCGGCCGGCAGGCCTTCCATGACGACCTTGGCCTTGCCGTCGCTGGTGGTGACCGTCGCAGGTTCCGTCGTCCAGGCGCTGGGCACCACCCAAGTTTGGCCCGTATCCGCCTCCACGGTGACGACGACGTCCTCCCAGCGATTGATTTCGGCCAGGCTGGTGCGCGGCCCGATGGCGATCTCAAACTCGATCTTCGACGGCCGCGGCGTGGACTTGTGGCCCAGCACTCGGTTGTCGCCGGTCACGGTCTCGCGAGTCAGGCCGCCCGGGTCCAGCGTCGCGCCGGGCATTGTGTCCAGCGTCTGGCCGTTGGCCTTGATCAGGGCCTTGCCCATCACCTTCATGTCGAAATGCTCCTTCAGCGGCCCTTCAGGGGGCCTTCAGCGGGGTCAGAGGCGGAATTGGACGGCGGCGGCGAAGACGCGGAACTGGTTCACCAGGTCCGGCGGCATCAGCACGTTCAGGCGGTTCGGATCGCCGGCGTCGCGCTCCACGATCAGGCCGGCCTTGAACGCCTCGACGTCCTCGACCAGGCCGGCCGCCGCCCATTCCAGGAACAGCGCCACCAGCTCGCCCTTGATGACGTTGGGCGTCACCACGGCCTGCCCGGGCCCATACGGCACGCCGTCGTCGGCCAGCTTGTGGCGACCGTATTTCCAGGCGATCCGCGACCGCACCGACCAGCGCAGATAGGCGACGGTGAAGTGGGTGTTCAGGTCCAGATACGCCGTATCGGGCAGGCCGAACGGGTTGGTCCGATAGGTCGAGATCGGACGCTCGATCAGCACCTGGCCGCCGGCGTCGATCGTGAAGGTCGAGATGCCGTCGCGCAGCAGCAGGTCGCGCTCCTCGCGGGTGAAGCGCTGGTGCACGGCCGGGGCCAGCACGCCCTTCAGCGCCAAGGTCTGGAAAGGCCGCGCCGGGTCGATGGCGGCCGAGGCCGCGACCTGGGCGGCATAGGCCGAGGCGATCACCCAGGCGGGCGTCGGCGAGCCGTCCATGCCGCCGATCGACAGGTGCGCGCCGTTGCGACCGTCGCCGAGCGCGGCCAGCGCGCCCTGGGTGCCGTTGGCGTAGGCGAAGGCCACGCCCTCGATCATCTTCAGGGCCGACCAGCGGTCGTCCAGCGCGACGTCCAGCGCGTCCAGGTTCGCGTCGTCGGTCCAGGGCATGACGAAAACGTCGAACCACTCATCGCCGATCGCGGTCAGCACATCCGCGACGTCCGGGTTGCCGGTTCCGGCGACGCCCGCGGCCACCACGAAGGCCAGACCCGCCGGCGTCGTCTCGCCGCGATAGTTCATGCGCACGTCGATGCCGGAGCCGGCCTCGCCCTTGTGGCGGGCGGTCAGGGTCAGGACGCCCGCGGCCGATCCGGCCGTCACGGGCAGGTCCGGCATGGCGTTGACCGCCGCCGCCAGGGCGGTGGCCACCGTCGTGGCCGTGTCGCCCGAGGCGACGGCCGCGCGGACCCTCTGGCCCGCGACGTACAGATTGGCCGTCCCCGCCGCCGTGGCCGGGCCGGTGATGGTCACGGTCTTGGTCGCGGCGACGCCGGCGCCGTCGTCCGCGACCGGCATCGACCAGACCTCGGCGGTCGGATGGTTCAGCAGGAAGGCGGCGCACATGGCCGCCAGCATCGAGCCCCTCCCGTGCTGCCAGACCGCCTGGTCGGCCGAGGTGGTGCGCGCCGCCAGCAGAGCCGGGACGTGGGCCGTGGCCAGGCGCTGACCGATGATCAGGACGCGCTGCGGCTTGGCGCCGAGGGTCTGCTGCGCCCGGCTGGCGTCGATCTCGACGAACTGGCCGGGGGTGCGGATGTCGACCGGGATGGTGTCGAAGGACAGGGTCATGCGTCAGGGGCCTCGGGCTGGGGCGTGGAACGGGCGGCGGGCTTGGCCGTCCTGGGTCGGGGCGCGGCCTTGGCGCGCGGCGGTCTGGAGGGCGGAACGGGTTCCGGGCTGACGACCATGTCGCCGGCGGCCAGGCGACGGCGCCAATAGGCCGTGCGGCCGTCGACCCAGATCGGGCCGGTCACCAGCTGTGCGTCCACATCCCGCACTTGGCGGCCTGGCGCGGGCGCTATGCGCAGGAGGCGGGTCACTGGGGGATCTCCACGACGTCGGAGGCGTCGGCGGCGTCGGCCGCCGGCAGCTGCACGCCGGGCGCGCCGGCGTCGCCGTCCACGCCGCCGAAGGGCGGCACGTCCCAGTCGACGCTGAAAGTCGAGAAGTCGCCGATGGAGGGCTGGCCGAAGCCGACGCCGGCGACGTCGAACGCGGTCCCGAACTCCAGAGCGTACAGCGAGACCTTCCGCTCCTGGATGGCCTGCGTCGGCCGGATTGAGCGGCACGGCCCCAGCTCCAGGGCGTCGACGTCCAGGCCCAGCGACTGACCGTGCAGCAGGCCGGCGACGTCCAGCGCCAGCTGGTAGCTGCCGATCTCGGTCGCGCCCGCCCCGTGTCGCTGTGCGGTTTCGTTCCTCAGGTTCTCGGCCGCGACCACCACCATGAAGGTCGCGGGTACGCGGATCCGGCCGCCGACCTCCAAGGGGCGGCCCCAGCCGCCGAAGACGACCCAAGCCGCCGGGAAGCAGCGGCCCCGCATCTTCTCCTTCAGATAGGCGTCGAACTCCTCGGGATAGGATTCGAGGGTGCGAAAGGCGTAGCCCAGCACGCCGTCCGCGGCGGCGAGCCGGAGCCGCTCCAGGATCGCCAGCTCGATCGAGGTCATCATGGCAGGGCCTCGGCGACGTAGTCCCGGACGATGTCGTCGATCTCGCGCTCGTCCTCGCGGTCGACGCCCAGGAAGGGCCGCGCCGGGATGACCACCTCGTGGGGCGCGCGGAAGCCGATGCCCGGGATGGTGAAGCCCAGGCGGCCGCCGCCCTTCGCGCGGATCGTCGCGCCCTCTTGATGGGTCCGCGCATAGAGGACGTTGGTCCCCCACTCGGCGCTGTCCCGATCGGCGCGCCAGGTGATCGACTGGCGCAGGCGGGCCGTGTCGGTCAGGGTCTGCCCGCCCGCCCGGCGCGCGCGGATGGACGGCGTCCAGCGCTCGCCGTCGGGGCCGGTCTCGGCCTCGAAGCGGTGGACGGTCGATTCCTCGCCATAGGCGCCGATCCGCTCCATCAGCGGCGACAGGTCGCCGGTCCGGCGCAGCAGCTCGGCCATGGTCGCCTGCGCCCGGACCAGCCCGTCGATGGTCACGCCCTCGCGCATCACCAGCCCTCCATCGAGGAGCGGCTGAACCGGCGAGGCTCGGACTCGATCACCATGACCTGGTCGCGGCCGGGGGGCTCGGCGGCCGTGCCGGCGGCGATCGGCAGCTTGACCACGCCGGTGGAGACGTCACGCAGGGTCTTCAACGCTTGGTCGTGGCGCTTCTGCACGAACTCCGGGGGCGTCGTCAGGTAGAGACGCAGCCGCGCGATCTCGCAGCACAGATCCGCCAGCATGGGCGGGACCTCGGGCAGGGGCAGGCCGTACTGCGCGCCCACATAGCCGTCGATCAGGGCCGTCGCCGCTTGCAGCGCCTCCGTGACGAGCTGGACGTCGATCTCCCCGGTCGGCACGTCGGCGCGGTCGGTCAGCTGGATCAGCTCCAGCTCGCCGGTCAGGGCCTTCAGCTTGTCCAGGTCGGCATACACGGGCGCCGGGGTCCTTCAGCGGGTTGCGGATCGAACCGGGGGCTCGGGGCCGCGCCGCGCGAACGGGGCGAGGGCCGGAGACTCCGGCGAAGGCGGCGGGGCGATCCTCCGAACCCCGCCGCCTCGGCCGTCAGACCTTGGGCAGACTCACGCGCCCTTGGCCTTGCCGCCCTTGCGGGGCGGCGTCGCGGGCGGGGCGTCGTCGCCCGTCCCGCCCGTCTGTTCGGCGGCTGGCGTCTCCGCGGCCGCCGTGGACTGGCCGGCCGATTGGGCGGCCGCCAGCGCGTCCTTCAGCTCGGCGATCTTGCCGTCGGCCGAAGCCTTGGCCGACGCGGCGTCCGCCTGCTGGCCCTCCACCGTCTTCTCCAGCTCGGCCACGCGGCCGACGCCCGAGGTCACGCGGTCGACCAGGTCCGCGAGGATCTCGGTCGGTTCGCCCTCGGCCAGGTCCGGGTCGATCGCCCGCAGCTGGTCGTCGTTGGCGTCCAGCCAGCTCAGGACTTCGTGGCCGACGGTCAAGGCGATCCGGTCCGCGTCGCTCAGGACGACGGCCTCCGGCCGCTCGCCGCGGATCTCCGATCGCTCGGCGTCGGTCAGCGCCTGCAGCGGCACGGCGAGCGCCTGGCGCTCGTCCAGGCTCAGCGCCTGACCGTCCACCTGGATGATCAGGACCGGGTCGTTCAGGATGCGCGAAGCGGCTTCGGCCGACAGGTCGGCCAGATCGACGTCGGTCCACGCGCGGGAGCCGAACGTCAGGCCCCCGCGGGTGTAGCCGTCGCGCGAGGCGCGGATGCGGACCTTGCCGATCAAGGCAGCCGCTCCACTTCCACGATCTCGACGTCCTGGAACCAGATGTTCGACTCGCCCCCGGCCAGGTTCATCTTCTTGAACAGCTCGCGGGCGGCGGCCTTGTTGGACCGGCCGACCACCACGTGGGTGAAGCGGATGCCCAGCGGCTCGCCCTCGTCGTTGGTGATGCCGGCGGCGGCCTCACAGGCGGCCTTGTAGTTCGCCTCGTTCAGCGTGCCGGTGCAGCGGTGGGCCAGCTGCCAGTAGGTGTAGCCGACGGCCGACCGCGCCTCGCCGCCCATGAGGTACTCGCCCGTCTTGAAGACGTGGCTGTCCTGAGGGTCGGTGACCATGGCGAACTCGGGTTTCTGCCGCTCCTGATGCAGCAGCGGCTTCAGCGGCTTGGAGCAGTCGACCAGATACCAAGGCTGAACCGCGTCGTTGCCCGACATGTTCGAGACCACGTCGTCGCCGACGGGGTGCTCAGTGTCGAAGAAGTTCTGGCCGTCGTAGCAGGGCTGGGCGTGGCCCGCGGCCAGGGCCTCGAAGGCCAGCCGGTCCGCCAGGGCGCCGGCTTCCTCGCCCCAGCCGCTGACGATCGGGCCGTAGAGGCCCAGATTGTCGTCGCGGATCTTGTTCTTGTGGATGCCCAGCGTCGACTCATAGTCGCGCGTCCGCAGCGAATAGGCCTTCTCGTCCAGCGAGCGGACCCGCTTTTCGCCCAGCCATTCGCGGAACACCGGGAACTCGCCCAGGAAGCCGTAGGTCTGGATCAGCGTCGTGGCGGCCACCGTGGTCGTCAGCAGCTGGTACTTGGGCGCGACCTTGGCGATGCCGCTCTTGAAGGCGGCGTTGAAGCCGACCCTGAGGGCTTCGAGATTGGTGTTGGTGATCAGCACGGGTGCGGCGCTCCTCAGATGGCCAGTTCGATGAAGCCCGAGACCGCGCCCGCCGTGGCGAAGGCGGCGTCCGGGATCACCTGGATGCGGTCGCCGGCGGCGACGACGGTGGAGGCGTGACCGGCGGTCGGGGTGTCGGCGACGACGGTCCCCTTGGTCGCGCCGTCGGCGATGGCGACGGACAGGCCGTCCACGGCCGTGATGCCCACGGCGGCGGTGATCGGTCCGCCGGTGGTGACGGCCTTCTGGACGATGGCCTTCAGACCGATGATCCGGCCCGCGGCCGGCGCGATCAGCTCGGCCGAGGTGCCGGCCAGCAGATCGGTCTCGGAGAAGGCGAAGGGCAGGCGGGTCACGCCGCCCCGGCCGGGCTCGCCGATCGAGACCCAGACGCCCTCGGCGTCCACGTCCTCGATCCGGCCGGCCACGGCACGGGTGCCGTTGGCCGAGGTGCGCGCCGCGGTCTCGTCGTCGACCAGAAAGGCCTCGCGGCCGACGTCGGCCAAGGTGATGGCGTCCGCGCCGGCCGAGTTGCGCAGGTTGTAGCAGCCGTCCTTCACCCAGACGTCCACGTCGCCGTCGGCGGCGCCGCCGGTAACGCTGTCCTGGGCGATGCCCACGGCGCGATAGGTGGCGGCGTCGGCCTGCTTCAGGGCGTCGCTGCCGCCTTGGCCGGACCGGCCGGCGCGGGCGAAGGCGCCGGCCAGGATGACCACGCCGGATTGGATGATCACGGCGTTGGCCGCGACCGGCAGCTTGAAGCCGGCGGCGTCACGCCGGACGATCTTGCGGGGCTTGCTGAGGGCCATCAGGCGGCGTCCTTCTTCCAGGTCAGGTAGTCGGCCTCGGCCCAGCCCATGGAGGCGCACACGGCGACCTCCTCGGCGCTCAGCTGGTCGGCCGCGCCGGCGGGGGCGCCGGTCGGGGCCGGCTTTGCGCCAGGCTTCACGATCTGCGGCGAAACCTTCATCAGCGCGTCGAAGCGCTCGGGGCTTTCGGCGCACAGGGCGATGAAGGTGTCGCGGGCGGCGGGGGTGATCTTGCCCTCGGCGATCGCCGCGTCGACCTTGCCCTCCGCCTTCTCGGCGGCGCGCTCGGCCTTCAGCTCGTTCACCTCGGACTGCAGGGCGACGATGACCTCGTCGCGGTCGCTGCCCTCGCTCGACGCCTGCAGGGCCGTCACGACCTCCGCCGGCTTGGCTTCCTCCTTCAGGCCCGCCGCCTGGGCCACGGCGGCGAAGCCGGCGCCCGAGGCCTTCAGGCCGGTGATCGCCTCGTGGATCTGATCCTCCGTGGCGTCTTCGCCCAGGCCCAGGGCCTGAATCAGCTTGGTCTTGTCCAAGTCGTCGTCTCCGTTGGGATGGTCGGACTCGGACGCGAGCGCGCCGAGTTCCAGGTTGGGCTTGTTGGTCAGGGCGCCGCGCAGGATCGCCCGCACCCGGCCGGTGGCCTTGCTGTGCGGGAAGACGGGGCTGAAGTAGCGGTACTCGGGCGGCTTGGCGGCGATCGCCGCGGCCGCCTTCTCGGTCCAGGCGATGCGGCCCCAGATTCCGTCCGGGCGGGCCTGCATCTCCTCGATCCAGCCCGCGGCCGGCGCGGTCCCACCGACCCCCTTCACTGCGGCCAGATCGGTCTGGTGGTCGTAGTCGACGACCGGCAGGCGCGATTCCTCACGGGGGCGCGACGCCGCCACGATCTCCTCGGCGTGGGCGAGATCGACCACCTCCCAGCCGCCGCGCCCGTCCACGCCGCCGAAGCGGCCCATGGGCATCAGCTTGATCCACTCAAGGGGCTGGCCGTCCTCGCCGGCGCACAGCGACACGCAGTCGCTGGCGACGCCCAGGGCGAGGGAAGAGGCGGAGGTCTTCATCGACCAGACTTATGCCCGGCCGGGAGTCGCCCCTTCTATGGTGCAAGGCTGCACCCTCGGAGGGTGCCTGCAGGACGCCTTCAGGACGCCCTGCGCCAGACGGTCGTCGGGCTTCGGAAAGCGGCGGTGTGGACTTCCGGTTCCAGGGTCGATCGGACCCGCCACCCGTCGCGGCCGACCTCGACCATGACGGAGACTAGGCCCTCGGTCGAGATGAAGTCGGCAAGCCAGCGGCGGACCAGCATAAGCCGCCCGTCCTCGGCGGGTCGCCAGCTCTCGCGGATCTCGTCGGGCTCGGCCAGGGCCTCTGCCGCCAGGTTCAGACTTCGGACCCGGGCCGCCGGCCAGCTGACGGTCCGGCCCCCGGCGTCGCTGAACATCCACGGGCCGACGGCCAACCGTTCCCCGGCGACGTCGGTCATGACCCGGCCCTCCGCCGCGTCCAGTCGTGACAGGAACAGGCCGATCGCCTCCGACGTCCGCACGTCGACGGGATGGGGCTCCAGCCGACGCAGCTGCTGCTCGGCGTTCAGGGCCGTCCCCTCCCCGTCGCCGGAGTCGCTGTTCGGCGCGTCCGGAAGGGGCCGCGGCGTCTGCGCCCTCAGCCCCGCCTTGCCGACGTTGTAGGCCCAGCCCGGATCGATGCCGCCCGGGACGGTCGTCACTTCGCCCGTTCGGGGATTGGTGAAGGCGCGGGCCGGAAAGGTCACGGGGCGCTCGGTCACCTTCCAGCCCCGCCGCTCCAGCGTTCGCTCGCCCAGCTGGGTCACGGTGCAGCGGCAGTTCCAGCCGCAGGGCGGATAGTGGGCGTCCCACCAGGGATCGTCGACCGGCAGGACCGTGCCGTGCCAGGCGCGATGCTCCGGGCGGGTCCGCTCGTCCATGACGGCGACGTAGCGCAGATAGGGCATGGCCGCCTTGACGCGCTCGATCCGCTCCCACCGGCCGGCGGCGTAGCTGGTGCGCAGATTGGTCTCGAAGATGACCTTCAGCCGGCGCGGCGAGCCCAGCTGGACCGTCCGGGCCTCGCCGGTCAGGGGATCGGCCATCTCCTGCCGGCCCCACCAGCCCTTGGCCTGCAGGACGGGCGTCAGCTCCTCCCGGAACTGAGCCAGCGTCCGACCCTCGGCGATCGCCCGATCCACCTCGGCACGGATGTCCTCCAGGATCTCGCGGGTCATCGCCTTGGCGACGGTGAAGCCGCGGGCGTGCTCCTCCTCCCAGACGTCCATCCAGGAGAAGCCCTCGGTCATCCCCTTTCGCCGGAAATAGGCGATCGCCTCCTCGGGCGGCAGGGGCGTCAGGCGATCCGGATCGGCCACGTCACGCCGTCAGCGCGGCGACCCGCGCCGAGATCCGCGCCCAGTCCTCATCCAGGACCGTGGCCGGCGGTCGTCCGCTGACCTCCAGGTTCTCGATCCAGCCGCGGTGCACGGCGAAGTTCGCCGCGTTCACATGGGCGGGCACGCCCGCCATGGTCCAGAAGCCGTTGGTCAGGCCCCACTGGGGCCGCGTCGCGGAAAAGTCGCCGCTGTTGGCCGCGCCGACGGCACCGGTCACGGCCTGGTCGGAGGCGGAGGTCCGCAGCCTCAGGCCCACGCCGGCCGCGTTCCGCCAGAAGGCGAGCTGCGCCAGCTTTCCATAGGCGGCCGCGTCGGGAAACAGCACGGTCTGGACGATGCCCGAACCGCCGTTGGTCTGGCGCCGCACCTCAAGCCGCGGGACGCCGCCGGTCGTGTACTGGGCCACGGTCGCCAGATCGGCGCCGGCGGTATAGTCGGCGTCGGCAGTCTGGAAGAAGGCCGCCAGGGCGGCGGCCGTGTTCCAATCGGCCAGGCTCGGCAAGGTGAAATATCCCACCAGCAGAAAATGCTGAGCGCCGGTCCTGATGTCGGCCAGGCAGCCCACCGACCCGCGGACGTTCGTTCCCCCGGTGCCGGTGGTGATGGCGGAGAAGTCCGCACCGCCCAGATCAGCCACGCTGCCGACGACGTTGCCCGCCGCGACGGCCATCGCGCCGTCGTCCCCCGCCGCAAGGTCGGCGATGACCTGGCCGTTCAGATAGGCGGCCGCGGCGTGGCTGGCTTCGTAGTCGGCGAAGAAGTCGAACAGGAAGGTCACGGCACCGTCGGGCAGGTCGTCGGTCAGGGGGTCGATGCCATGCAGGGGCAGGCTGGGATCGGCGCCTTCGCCGATGATCGTGGGGATGAACATGCGGGCGGTCCTCAGTAGCTGGTGGTGAAAGCGATGGCGTCGTCCAAGATGCGTTCGCCGCCCGTGCCGACCTCGGGGTGCAGCCTGTCGGCGTTCATCAGCGGCACCGGTCCGGTTGGGCCATACTCGTCGGGATCGTCCGCGGAGCCGAAGCTGCCTTGCCAGTTCCGGAAGGCCACGCCCTTGGCGGCGCAGACGGCCGCCAAGGCGGAGCAGAGGTCCTTCATCCTCACCGGATAGTTCATCTGGTTTTCCGGCGGCATGAAGAAGCAGACATCGACGCCCGGAATGGCGAGCCGCAGGTTGTCGATCACGGTCGCGGCGTCGGCGGCGAACTGGGCGGGCGTGCGGCCTGCTGACTGGTCGTTAGGCCCGTAGGAAAGGAAGGCCGTGCTGATCCCCAGGTCGGCGATCCGCGCCTTCCACGAGGCGGTGGCCGACTGGGTCGCCAACTGCTGCAGACGAGACCCGGTCGCCGCCAGCTTGTTAACCACCACGCCTGGAGCGGCGGTGTTTCTCCAATCGACCCCCGCGGGCTTGATGGTGCCGGCCGAACGTCGGATGCGCAGCATCTTAGGGCCGAGGGGAGGCGCACCGGCCAGCGACGCCTTGTTGCAGACGCCTGCACCGCCCTGCAGGTTGAGGCTCGTTTCCGCGCCGAAGTCGTAGGTCGCCGGATTGAGGCTGATGTCGGTGTTGTTCCAGGTTCCCCAGGCGTAGTCGATCACGCCATCCGCGGTGCCGATCCAGTAGAGATCCGCTCCATTGATCGCCGCCGCATTCGGCAACAGGGCGTAAATGGTGGCCCCGGCGGAGCTGGAGATGGCGCAGCAGAGGTCCGGCGAAGGCACGCTCGCGTACGCGCTTGTCCAAGCCCCCTCGAAGACGACCCCACCCCAGACGTCGCGGACGTTGGCGTTCACGTCGCCCGGCTGATCGGCCAGACCAGAGTATGGCGGGGCGTTCGGTGCGTTGAACCCGAAGCCCGTCCAGCCGCCGCCGCCGTCGCCCTGTTCAGCGATGTGGAAGTGCGCGAAGCCCTCGGTCCACCTCGTCCGCAGGAACTCATAGCTGGTGCCGAAAACGGCCACGACGTTCCGGTCCGGCAGACCGCGCAACCGCCGGCGCCGCTTCATGTGCCAGTTCCGCAGCCGGTTGCCGCCGAAGCCGTCGATCAGGTTTCCGTGGGCGTCCAGCGACTGCCCCAACCGCGCCGCCAGGCTATCCCTGGTCCCGCGGGCCTGGCCGACGTCCTCCCCGGCCCTGGGGTCCAGCCAGCCGTAGCGGCGGCCGTCGGCCGTCAGGACCGGGATGCGGCCGTCGAACGGGGCCAGCCGCAGACGCGGCTCCAGCTTGAAGCCCGGCATGTCGAAGCGCGTCTGGGCCATGTCCAGGCGGCCGGCCACGTCGATGCGGCCGAACTTGCGCAGCTTCCCGCCGGCGTCGCGCCCGGCGAAACCCAGCGAGGTCTGCTGGTCCGGCATCCGCGCGCGCAGGCTCCAGCGCTCCGTCAGGCCGGCGACCACGGACACGGCCTCGTCCTTGGCCTCCACCGCCGTTTCGGCCGAGGCCGCGGCCGCCGCCGCATTGGCCGCGCCCACGCCGTTGGCCTCCATGAAGTCCATCATGGCTTCGGCCGAGGCCACCTGGACGGGGCCTTCGCCGCGACCGACCAGAAGGCGATCGGTCGCTTCCAGTTCGGCCAGCTCGCCCAGCTGGTCCTGGCGGCGGGTGGCGAGGACGTCGGTCATGGTCAGCCTTCGATCAAGGGGGTTGCGTCCTGGGCGCCCAGCACTTCGCCGACGCCGGCGGCGACGGCGGCGCCCAGAAACCAGAAGCGGTTGCGCCAGCGCACCTGGCCGTCCCGGTTGGGCAGGCGGCCGGGGACATAGGCGATCGTCCGGTGTCGCCCCTTCAGGCCCAGGCAGGCGTTCACCACCGACCGGGGATTGGCCCGGGCGTACCAGGCGCGCCGGCGCAGCTCGCCGTCCGGCGTCTCGTATTCGTGCAGGACCGTGCCGTCCTTCGCCTCCCAGGCCCCGGTCTTGGCCTTCAGCACGTCGGCCTGGCCAAACTCCGGCCGCCCCTCGACCAGCAGGCCCCGGGGCGTCCCCTCCACGGTATGGTCGAAGCGCGGCTCGCCCGGCGCGGCGTCGCCGATGAAGCCGTTGGACGCGCGATAGGGCGCGACCCGGTCCCGGGCGAAGTCGAACGTGTCGGCGAAGGGCTGGTCGACGAAGCTCACGGCGTCCCTCCCGCCTCGGGCTCGACGTCGCCGACGGGCGTGGCGGTTTCACCCGCCAGCCGCGCGACGAAGGTCGCCCGCGCCAGACCCTCGGCCGCAGCGCGCACGTCGATCTCCGCCAGCAGCGCGGACAGGCGATCGCGCAGGTCCGACAGATCCTCCGCCGCATCCGCCGCGCTGCGGATCGGATCGACGACCGGCGCCATCATCGGCCGCCAGCCGCCCAGGGCGTCGGCCGCCAGCTGCTCCAGCTCGTCCGGATCGCGGGCGCCCTCGGCGTTCAGCGAGACCTTCTCGCCCGATGCCCCGCTAAAGGGCCGTAAAAGGGTCCTGGGCGGCTTCGAGGGATCGGCGCGCCCCGTCGGCGCGCCCTGCGGGTCCAGAGGCTCCTGCGGCGAAATCTGCGGGGGAAGGATTGCCGGCGACGCCGGCGCGGCCAGAATCTCTTCGTCGCCCTTCGGTTCGGGCGCGCGGATCAGCTTGCGCGCCCAGCCGGCCGGCACCTTCAGCCCCATGCCGACCAGCTTGTCGGTGGCGTCGATGGTGGCCTGCAGGTCCACCGCCTCTTCGCGGCCGATGACCAGCCGGGGATAGGCCTTCCGCGGTCCCCGGTTCAGCATCACGATCGGCTGGACCAACTGCTGGTTCAGGGTCGCGGCCAGCTGCTTGGCGTCGGCGCGCTCGATGTCGCCGCGCACGCCGTCGTGCACCTGGCCCAGGCCGCCGCCCAGCCCGGACGCCACGGCGTCGGTCGTCGCGGTCTGGCCCAGCACCGCCTTTGAGACCTGCTTGTCGATGTACTCGGCCAGGTTCTTGAACAGCGCGCCGTCCGAGGCGCCGCCCTTGCCGTCCACGAACTCGATCTCGGTGGACTTGGGGACCATGCCGGCCGCGTCGGCCCCCATCTGCACCAGGGCCTGCAGCAGGGCGCGCTTGTCGTCCTCGGTCGCGCCGCCGTCGTAACGGCCCAGGCGGAACGGAATGCCGTAGATCTCGGCGAAGGCCACCCAGTCCTTGAGGGTGAAGTTCTTGAACAGGTAGCCCCAGGCCACGGCGCGGGCCAGGCCGCCCCGGATCGGCAGACCGGACTTGGCCTTGTTCATGTGGACGACCCACTTGAACGGCTCCAGATCGGCCTCGCCGCCCTGGTCGTCGATCAGCCTCAGCGTCTCGCCGTCCACCCGGTCGAAGCGGAACCAGCGGGGGTCGCGCCGGATCAGGCGCTTCGGCAACCAGGCCTCGGGCGTGGTCTCCCAGACGATCTCCGACGCCGAATAGCCCTTGCCGGTGGCGTCCTGAAGGTCGAACAGCTCGTCTTCCAGCGCGTCGCGCTTCAGCCAGGTTCGGATCAGCTCGGCGTCCGCCTCCGCCTCGGCGCTGTCGTCCGCCGCTTCCACGGTGATCGGCAGCTGCGCCACGGCCCGCTTCCGGGTGCCCATCACCGACAGATAGTGGAGGTCCTTCTCCTCCATGGCCTCGGCCAGCTCCAGATAGGCGACGGCGTCGCCCTGTTCGGCCGCGCGCAGGATCTGCGCCAGCCGGACGGGGTCCATGCCGACCTCCGGGTGGCCGGACAGCACCGAGCGGACGCCCGCCACCGTCGCCGCCGACACCTCCTGCTTCAGCCTGGCCGTGGACTTCACCGGCCGGCCCAGATGATCGACCAGCCCGCTCACCATGCCCCGCCTCGTTTCCAATTGGTCTGTGCCTGGCGCGCCAGCGCGGCGCGCAGCGGCGTCATCGGCCGGTCGTCGGCCGGGCCGTCGGCCGGACGCGCATGGGTCACGCCCTGGTAGCCGCCATAGGTGATCGCCTCCGACCGGCTGGCCGCGCGGGCCAGCGCCAGGGACGGCGAGAAGTCCCCGTGGCGCTGGTGACCGTCCTCGCCCTTCGTGCGCGCGTCGTCCGGCACCTTGGGCACGCCCCGCACGATGCGGACCTGGCGCAGGTCGTCGTGGAGATCGGGGTGCCAAGGGATCGCGATGGTGCGATCCTCGAAGTCCGCCTTCAGGGGTGGCATGTTCTCCAGGTACCAGGGCTGGCTCAGCATGACCTCCTCGATCAGCGAGCCGCCGAACTCCTGCTTGGCCTCCTGGGCCAGGGGCTGGCCGTTGCCTCGGGCGTCCAGCTTGCCGCCCGAGAAGCGCGGCAGCCTTTGCGTGGTCCAGAACACCACCTGCTTCTGCTGGTCGTAGGGGACGTTCCGCATCTCGATGACGAAGGGAACGGTGGCCCCGCCCACGCGAAGCTCCGCCAGGGGCGTGTAGACCGAGGCGTCGCCGCTCATGGCGAAGTCCTGGCCAAAATAGTGGCGCAGGCGCTTGTCCAGCCGGTCGATCTCCGGCTGGACGTTCTGCTCCAGCCAGGCCTCGACGTAGGCCCGACGATAGGCCTTGTCTTTCAGCTCCCAGCCGGGCGGGCAGACCAGCTTCAGCACCTTCTCGGGGCCGCCGGCCGTGGAGCAGGCCTCGATCACCGACCGGGTCAGCCAGATCCCCGAGCCCTGCGACGGGACGCAGTCCAGCTCCTCGGCCGCGTCGGCGCCGTAGAACTTGCGGATGTCGGTCCGCCACTTCGCCTCGGTCTCCGGCGACCAGGTTTTGCCGGTCATCAGGCAGATGCGCTGATAGAGGCCCTCCTCCAGCGCCTGGTCGAACGTGCAGCGGACCACCGCGCCCGGCCGCTTCCCGGCGCGGATCTCCTGGATCAGCTGGTTGAACTCATTGTCCTCGCCGTTGTGGGTCGAGATCACCAGCACCTTGCCACCCCAGATCAGCAGCGCGATCGCGGCCTTCAGGAGGCCGGCGCGGTCGTCGTGGAAGGCGAACTCGTCGAGGATGACGAAGCCTTGGCGGCCGCGCAGCGAGCGGGGCCGGCTCGACAGGGCGACGATCTCGAAACCCGAGGCGAAGCGGATGCGGAAGGCGGCGATGTCGCGGTCGGGGCCTTCGACGAAGACGAACTCCTCCACGTCGGTGGCGGCGTAGTTGAACGCCCGCGCCCACATGGCGCAGGTGTCGATGAACTCCCGCGCCATGTCGAGATTGTAGCCCAGGTACAGGGTGTCCATCCCGCCCTCGGCCTTCTTGGACGAGGAGGTCAGGACCGCGTCCGCCCCCACCGCCCAGGTGAAGCCGATGCGGCGGCTCTTGTCGGACACCACCAGCTGGTTGGTCGCGGTGGCCTTCAGCAGGGCCTTCTGCGACGGCATGAGGATGTCGGGCAGGCCCTTTCCCTGCAGCAGCTCGGGCATGGCCTGGACGGCCTCGGCCCGGGCCTTTGCCCATTCCTCCTGGCTGATCGGCGCGCCGTCGAAGGCCATCAGTCCTTGATCCCCAGGATCTCGCGCTTGATGGCGTCCACGGTGTCGCGGGTCAGGCCGCCGGCAGACCGGCTGGCCACGCGCTCGACGGCGGCGGCCGCTTCCTTCGCCGCCTCGGCCTTCAGCTTCAGCGCGCGATCTGCGTCGGTCTTCTGCGCCGCCGCCACCGACTGGATCGACCGAGCGAAGAACATCAGGTTTTCGGGGTCCAGACTCTGGCCCTCCGGCAGGTTGGCCAGCATGTCGAAGGCCAGGGACTGGAAGCCCTGCACCAGGACCTGGAAACCCTTGCCGTCGGCGATGTCCGGCCCGGCCTCGGCCACCATCAGCTCGGCGATTTCCCGGGCGCGCTGGACCCGGGCCGAGATGGCCTCGAACTTCTGCGCGTGGCGGTGAACGGCCGAGCGCGACGGCGCGGCTTCGCCCAGCTGGTCGCCGAACTGGGCGTCCATGCGGGTCATCACCTCGTCCAGCGTCATGCGGCCGGCGATCAGCTCGCGCAGCCAGTCCTCAAGAGACCGGCGCACCGGCTCGGGCAGGCGTTCGACTTTCGACCTTCCCATGTCAGCCCCCCGGGCTCGGCCGGGCGACGCCGTCCACGCGCGAGCGACCGCGGGCGACGTCCTCCCCGGCCTCGGTCAGGGTGGCGACCACCACGCCGAGCGGCTCCGTCCGGACGCAAAGGCCCTGCTCGGCCAGCCAGGCGACGGCGGTGTGGACCTGGTCGCGCGTCGCGGGCAGGCCCAGCTGCTGCAGCACGCTCTTCAGCAGGCTGGCGTTGGCCGCGCAGCCGGGCGCGTCGGCCAAGCAGCGAAGGATCGCCAGCCGGACGTGGGGCATGAAATGGGCGTTCAGGTAGTCGCTCACGGCCGGCGGTCCATGAGATAGCCTTCGATCCTGGTGACGGACGCCTCAGTGCGATCGGCGATCGCGCAGGTGCGCTGGATCTGGCCTTCCAGCCGAGTGAAATCGGCCTTCGTCGGCAGCTCCCTGACTTTCTCCTCCAGGTCATCCACGCGATGCTCGATCAGATCCGCGCGAGCTTCCGCGTCCCGAACCCGCTTGCTCATGGCGGCCACGGCCTCGTCGGCCCGCCAGCGCGCGGCGCGCACCGCCACCCAGGCCGAGATGCCGACCGAAACCGCAGACAGCAGAAACGCGCCGTAAGGCAGGAATTCCTTCACGCGCGCACTCCGGACGCGCCGGCGCGTTCGCGCTCGGCCTGGCAGGGCGTGCAGCGCACGGCCCGGGGATTGGCGGCCAGACGGGCCGCCTCGATCGGATCGGGGCAGTCGCAGCAGGTCTTCAGCGCGGGGCGCTCACCGGCCGGGGCCTGGGCGTTGGCGCGGCGGATGCCGGCCAGCCGCGTCTCGACCTCGCGGTCATGCAGGTGGGCGGCCCTCTCGATCAGGCCGTCGGACAGGTCGCTCATTCGGCGCGCTCGCCTTGTTCGGGCGGGCACTGGGCCCGCGCGTCCACCAGCCGCCCGGCGATCACGTCGCCGCGGGACAGGGTCGCGGCCAGCCAGCGGCGGCCGGGCGCATTGGTCTCCACCACCGCGTCGGCCCCGGGGACCGGGGCGGCGGGGAGCGGCGCATAGATCTCGGCCGGGCAGACGATCACCGTCTCGCGGCGCACCTCGACCACGGGGTCCGGAGCGCGGGCGACGATCGGCGCGTCAGCGGCCGAGCCGTTGCAGGCACTCAGCGTCGCAACGAGCAAGGCCGCGGTCGTCGGGGTCAGCATCGCCTTCAAGGCGCGTCTCCAGGTCATGGGTTCTTTGGGCGTGGGCGAAACCGCGGGCCTCGGCCCGGGCGATGGCGGCGGCCTGGTCGCGGCGCAGGCGGGCGGCGTCGGCGCGGGCGTCGTCGCGCTCGGTCCGGGCGGCGTCCCTTTCGGCGAGCACGGTCTTCACCGGAGCGCTGCAGGCGGCGCGGACGGCGAAGACGTCGCCGGCCGCCAGCGCCGCGTCGCAGGCGGCCGCCTTGACCTGGGCGCGATGGACGGCGGCGACCGCAGGCGGACAGCGGGACGCCGAGACGTCCAGTTCGCCATTGGTGACCGCCGCCGCGCAGGCGTCATGGCCCGCGATGACCGCCCGAAGGCGGGTCTCTTCGATCGACTTGGTGACGAGGACGGCCGATCCCATGGCGATGACGGCGCCGACGCCGATCCAGGCGCGGATCATCGGCCTGCCTCGATCGACCGCGCGCGGTCCACCTTGGCGGCCTCGACCAGCTGCACCAGTTCGTAGGCCGTGGCCCCGACGACGTAGATCAGGCCGACGAAGACGATCAGTCCGATCAGGGCGAAGGCGACCTGCTGCAGGGCGACCGCCTGTGCCAGGGCGAGGCCGGCGCCCGGCAGCACGAAGACGATGCCGGCGACGATCGCCAGGGCGGCGAAGGTGACGCCGAAGCTCCAGAGGCGACGCCACAGCCAGGTCACCTCACGCAGGCGCGGGGTCGGCTGGGTCAGCGTGGAAGGGTCACGCACGGTCATCGCGCGACCGGCGTGTAGACGGTGCGGCCGGCCATCTTTCGGGCCTGCAGATACTGCTCCCGCGCGCCCGGCCCCCAGCCGATGTGGACCCACTGATCGAACTCGTCGATCACCTGGTCGAAGTTCTTCAGCTCGGTCGCCAGGAAGCGGGCGATCTGCGCCGGCGAGCCGTAACCCGGACAGATGAAGTCGACGGCGTGGCCCGTCATGTGGGCGCTGTTCGGCGCACCGCCGACCGCGCGGTTCACGGCCTTGGACCGGAAGCCCGACAGGACCGTGACGGGCCGGTCGCCCAGCAGGCGACGGACCTCCTCCATCCGCCTCGCGGTGACGGCCAGCTGGTCCAGCTCGGCCGGGCCGGGGACGTTCTTCAGCCCGCGCCGCGTGCCCTCCGCGGACACGGTCAGCTCGGCCACGGTGAAGTGCGGCGACAGCCGGCGGGAGGGGTGGACGTCCATCGATCAGGGCTCCGAGGGAGCGGCCGGATCGGTTTCCGGTCGGCCGCGTTCAAGAGCCCCGAAACTATCGCCGGGCGCAGGACCCGGCTTGGGTGCAACCTTGCACCCTTGAGCGTCAGGAAAAGAGGTCGGGGTGGTCCAGATCGGCGGGCGCGGGCGCGCCGTCGCGGATCTCGGCCTTCACGTAGAACACGGTCCGGCGGCTGACGCCAACCCGGCGGCAGATTTCCGCCACTGACACGCCGCCGGTGACCAGCTGCTGAATCTGGATGCGCTTGCCCAGGCTGATGGGCACGTCCAGCGGCTGGCCGCCGAAGTGGGCGACCATCCGGATCGCCGCGTCGCGGCCGACCGTCTCGGTGATCGGATGATGGGCGCCCAGGACCTTGGGCACGTACATTCGGCCGCCGCCGTAAAGCGCCGACAGGGCGCCGGCGCTCTCCTCGCCGACCAGTTTCACCAGCTTCTGCCAGTCGCTCAGTTCGCCGGGGCGCATCAGCTCACGCCTCCGCAGACACGCGGGCCAGTTCCAGCTCCGCCTTGAGCGACGCCGAAACGGCCGTTTGAAGGGCCTTCAGGCGCACCAGCTTCTCGCCGTGCGGCGCGCACCTGACGCGCCGGGCCGCTTCGGCCGCCTCGGCACGCGCCGCGACGACGGCGGCCCGGGCCTCCGCGATCTCCGGCCATGCGAGGAGGTCCGGCGCCATGGATCACCCGGCGTCCTCGATCGACTCGCGGACCTCGCGCCCGAGACGCTGGACCATGTCGTCCAGTTCGGCCTCGTCGAACGCACCCCACCCCTGACCTGTGCTGTCAGGCAGCAGGGGCGCGCCCAGCTTGACGGCCAGCGCCCGGATCAGTCGCACCTTCAACGTCCGGACGTGTTCGGCTCCCGCAACGCCGGCGAGGTCCTGAGACCAGCCCGCCCGATCGGCCATGGCCTTCAGCGCCTCGATCAGCTTGTAGACCCGCGCCTGATCCGCCCACTGCAGGCGCTCGCCGCCCAGCTGACGGTGAGCGAAGCCCTCCAGCGCCGCCTCCGACGGGTCGCGGACCTCGCCCAGGTGCCACAGGGACAGCCACAGGGCGCGGGCCTTCTTCGCCGCCGGATGATCGGCGCGCCGCGCCGCGCGCGGCTTCGACGAGCCGCAGCCCTCGACCACCTTCGGCTTCCAGCCCTGGGCCTTGAAGGCGTCCAGCACCCGGCCCAGTTCGGCGTCGCTGCAGGCGGTGGATGACATCTTCCCCGTCACCCGCTCGAGCACCAGGCGATAGGTGTCTTCGTCCAGCCCCAGCTCCCGGCGGGCGATCTGGACCTTCACGACTGCCGCGCGCCTCACAGCCGCGCTCCCGCAGCCAGACGGCCGGCCAGCTCGGCCGCAACCAGGGCACCCAGCGCCCTCAGCTGATCGTCGGCCAGGGCCGCGACGTCGATCTCGGCCGGATGGTCCAGCACCTCAATGGCGCGGACCTTGTGCGGCAGCCGGCGGATGCGGCCGCGCAGCTCCAGACCGGACAGCAGGCGGTGAACGCCGGACTTGCTCGCCAGCCCGAGGGCGGCGGTGATCTCGTCATAGGATGGGCAGACGCCGCCGGTCTCTGCCAGCCGGCGCTTCAGGAAGGCCAGGCACTCCGCCTGCCTCTCGGTCAGGGCCATGCTCACGGGTGCAGCCTCCCGGCGTGGGTGATCCGGCCGAGCAGCAGCCCTGCATCCTTGCCGTCCCCCCACCAACTGGTCGCCAGGCCGCGCTTGGCGACGGCCTGTAGCGCCTCCATCCGGCGGGGCGCGGCGACGTGCACGATGCCGGCAGCGCCCTCAGCCCTCGGGCCGTCGGCGAATTTCAATCGGTCGAGCATGGCCGCCTCGGCCTTCGTCAGCTCGCTCATGAGCGCGCCTCGATCAGGGCGACGCAGGCGCGCACGGCGCGCGCGGCCTCCCGGTAGGCCTCTGCTGGGGGCGTGTTCTGGCGAGCGACCCGGTCCCAGGCCTTCAGCTGTTCAGTGACGGCGGGCGCGACGAAGGTCCAAGGATCGCCCCAGCCATAGCCGAGCGCGGCTGGCCAGACCTCGTCCGGCAGGGCCAGCGCGACCAGGTCGGCGAGAATGTCGCCGGCGGAGGTGCCCGCCAGGACCTTCATGTGCCCGTTCAGCGCGGCGAGGATCTCCGAGGCCGTCACGACGCCGCCCAATCTTGTCTGGGCCGCACCGCACAGGACCACCGCGTTGCGGCCCGCCGACGAGGCATAGTGATGGGAGTCCCCGAAATTCCGGAGACGACCATGTCCGATCTTCCCGCCTTCCTCACCGAAGTCGCCAGCCAGGTGCTCGCCGCCTTCATCCTCCAGACACTCCCGCCACGCGTCCGAGCGACATGGTCAGCTCTTCGCCGACGACGGTCCGCACCCCGGAATGGGGATCGCGGCGCATCCGGATCTTGATGATGGCCACCTCGCCGGCTGGTCCGGTGAAGCGCGCCGAGAGGGTCTGCTGGGTTACGCCCAGGGTCAGGCGCGCGCGGGTCGGGGCCGTCCAGTCGGCGAAGGGACCGGTAAGCCGGCAGGCCTCCGACAGCTCGGCCGTCCAGGCGACCCAGGCGGACTTGCGCTTCGGGCGCCGCCGGCTCACGCCGCGTCGCCTTCGTAGGGCGCGGCGACACGTCCGCCGGCCGTGCGGATCTCCGTCGGCTCGACCGCCAGACCGGACGCTCGCAGATGCTCGGCGCAGTAGCGGCGACCGGAGACCTTTTCGGCGTCGCAGGCCCGATAATCGGCGTCGCGCGGATCGCCCATGGGGAAGCCGCACCCGCCCTGGCCCGGCGTGGGCAGCAGCAGGGCGTCCCGCTCCACGCCGACCACCTCGAACGGAACGCCCTTGCGCTTCTGCAGCGCCTTGCGGATCAGAGGCGTGTGGTCCACGCGCCGGGCCGTCGCCGGCGGCGGCGGTGGGGCGGCTTCCGCTGACGCGACGACCGCACGAGGCGGCGCCGGCGCGAGTTCATCGCGGACCGCGCGGATCGCCGCCTCCGCGCCAGGGCGGCGCCAGGCCTCTCCCAGCGTCCCCTGCGCCAGCCCCAGCACGCGGCTCATGCGCGCGTGGGTCGCGCCGGTGACCTCGCACAGCACGATCCCGGCGGGGGCGATCGCCCGGCGCGACGGATCGCCCCGCTTGGGCGTGGCGGTCAGCGCCGCGACCGGATCGTCGCCGAAGGTCCGGGCGGACGCGACGATCGCGCGCGCGACCATGTCAGCGCTCAGAATCGGCCGGGTCATGCCGCCGCCCTCGCGGCGCCGTCCAGCGCCTTGTAGGCGTCGGCCAGAACCAGCCGCTCATTAGCGGTCAGGGTAATGCGGTCGTCGCAGTCGCGGTATCGCTCCACCACCTCGTCCACCAGCTGGGCCTCGAAGTCCGACAGGATCTCCCGGTGTCGGCTGATCAGCCCGGGCAGGCGGATGACGATCAGCCGTTCGGCATGGGGCAGGGTCACGGCCGGTCCTCCCCATCGTCGTGCACGGGCGGCAGACCGCCGGACCCGCGGCTGGGGCGGCGTCGCCCTCGAGCCAGCCGGTCGAGGGCGAACACCGCGATTAGCCCGACGCCGGCGGCGGTAACGATGGCGGTGACGGTCTGGACGGCCGTCACCACGACGAGATCGAGCCAGGGCGCCATCACGCGTCGGCCACGTCGATCGTGACGGCCTCCCACTTCGCGGCGGCCGAGGCCCGGCGGTAGAACCGGACGTGCTCCTTAGAGCCTTCGACGCGGATCGAGTCGCGGATGGCCTTCATGGCCAGCTGCCAGCGATCGTCGGCGATCTCGTAGCGCAGCAGGCGGAACAGTTCGGCGCGATTGATCAGGCCCGCCTGGTCCGTGCGGAAGGCGTGGGTGACGATGCCCCGCAGTTCCGGCCCCGCGTCCTCCGTCAGCTCGGTCAGATACTCGTCGACCAGCGACTTGGCGGCCTGCAGTTCGGGGCCGAACGTCAGCCGCTCCTGGATCTGCAGGCGGACCTGCAGCGTGCCGTCGTAGCTCGTGACCGAGACGTTGCCCTTCGGCCCGCCGATCTTCGTCTGGTACTCCTGCGCCAGCAGCTCCATCAGCGAAGCGAAGTCGTCCAGGGTGTGCTGCTTGAAGCGGGCGACGCGGGCGTTCAGCTCCAGGGCGTAGCCCATCACCTTGCGGACCATCTCGTCCTGCAGCTGGTCGGCCGGCTTCACCAGCTCGACCGGGACGAGAGCGCCCTTGGCGTCGGTCATGTAAATCTTGCCGGCCACGTCGACGCGGCCGCCGGGGACCGGTTGCGGCGTCTCGGCCGGGACGATGGGATGGGCTTGGGCTTGTTCGATCATCGGGATTGGTCCTTGGGATTGGCGATCAGGCAGGGGTGGGCGCGGCGAAGTTCGCGCGGGCGGTGGGGCATCCAGGCCAGCGCCAGGAAGGCCAGCCAGCGGGCGACGGGATTGCGGGTCATGCCCGGCGCTCCCGCACCGCCTCGGCGCCCTGTCGGCGCGCCAGCCCGGCGCCCGTCGTCAGCCCGCAACGGCGCATGATCGCGGCCAGACCCTCGGGCTGAGCGGCGACGCCGGCGGCGGCGCAATAGGCCCGGGCGCGGTCGGTCAGTTCGATCGGCGCGGTGGTCAGAGCCTCGGCCTCGCGGGCGGCGCGCAGCAGCCGCAGGCGAAACCGCGCGCGGTTCACCAGCTGGCGCAGATCTTCTCCGCTCAGGGTCTCGGCCGTGGCGCGACGATGAAGCGTGCCCATGTCGGCCAGCAGCAGGTCGATCAGGGCCAGTTCGGCCTCGACGTCCGCAGGCGTGTCGTCGGCGGGGTTGAACGCGGTCATGCGGCGGCTCCCAGATTGAGGGTCGGGCGGTGCTGCAGCTGGGCCAGAGCCGCGCGCAGGTGGCTGAGGGTGCGGTCGTCGTCCTCGGCGCGGGCGGCCAGGGTGGCCATCTTCAGCACCTGGGTCATCAGCCGCAGGGCGCCGGGCTGGTCGGCCACCTTGGCCAGGAACTCGCGCTCCCGACCGTTGGTGACCTCCCACGCCTCCAGCAGGATGGCGACGTCCTCGGGGTGGGGCTTCAGATAGGTCTGCGACCAGCTCACCCGGCTGGACAGCTGGGCGAAGTCGGCTTGCCGCGCGCCCCCCTGGACCCGGGTCAGCACCGTCGCGTTGCCCGCCAGGACGACGCCGCACTCCAGCCGATCATGGATGGCGCGCAGTTGGTCCAGCGCGACGTCCGTCAGGTGCTGGGCCTCGTCGACGATGATCAGGGCGCGTGCGCCCTTCAGCCGCTCGCACAGGATGGCGAACAGTGTGGCCGCCACCGCCGCCTTCCCGGTGCCGCCGCAGGCCCGCAGGATCTCCTGCAGCATCGGCTGAACGGCCCGGGTCGTCGGATTCATCGTGGCGATGAAGGCGTTGGGCGTGGCGTGGCAGTAGTGCCGGAAGGTCGAGGTCTTCGACATGCCGGGGTTGCCGACGATGGCCGCCATCTCGCCGCCGTGGGCCCAGCGCAGCTGGCCCATGATCGTCCGCGCCGTCCGCGTCATGCGGAAGTCCGGCACGACGACCGCCTTCAGGGCGTCGTCGCGGCGCGACTCCTCGGCCAGGAAGTAGCGGTTGACCTTCCAGGCGACGAGCTGGTTGTCCCCGCCGTACTTGCCGCCGGCGAAGGCCGACAGGGTGCTGTCGGCGACGTCGCCGATGGCCCGCGCCAGAACCGGCCAGGACAGGCTCTCGAAGGTCTTGTGCTCGACCAGCCGCTTCCGGACGGTCTCGATGTCCGCCTCGGTGTAGCTCTCTTTTCCGCGATCGATGTTCATGCTAGGCGTTCTCCACTTCACGAAGGGCCGCAAGGCCCACACAGCGGGCGCGGAGGGCCTTCACCCCCTCTGCGCCCGATCCTTTTTCCGGGGCGCCCGCAGCCGCGGGACGCGGCCCGGCGATGAGCGTCGAAGCCGTCATTCGACGATCCTCAGGCTGGGCATCCGCTCGGTCGCGGCGGCCATCCGCTCGCTCAGCGAAAGGGGGGCTTCGACGGCCACGGCCGCCTTCGGCAGGGCGCCGCCGCGCGTCCGCACCGGCCGGATCACCGTCGGCTCGGGCAAGGCCGCTTCCTCCGCATCGATGCGGGCGGAATAGGCCGCCAGATCCTCGGCGCTCATCAGGTTCTGCAGTTCGCCCAGGCGGCGCGTGTCGCGGCGCAGCTGCGCCACCTGACGCGCGCGGCGCTGGGCGGCGCCGGCGTCGAGGAAGGCGGTCCGGCCCTGAAGCTCGGCCGAGGCCAGGAACCGGTCGGCCAGGTCATAGACATGGACCGGCGCGGCCAGGTCGTCGGGGTCGTAGCGCAGCACCACCTTCTTGCCGCGATGGGCGCTCAGCGCGGGGGACCACCAGACGTTGCCGTAGGCGCGGACCGAGCCGTCCTTGCGGTCCGTGCCGATCACCTTCGACGCCAGCAGCGCCAGGCGCAGCTGCTCGGCCGTGGCCTTGCCGATCGGCGCGGTGGCGTAGGAGGCGGCGAACACCTCGTCGAAACTGGCCTTGGTCGCCAGGGCCATCTCGGTGCGGCGACCCGGCCGGGCGTTGTGGGCGTCGATCTCCCGGGCCACGACCGCCTTGAAGGCCTCAAGGTCGATCGCCTTGGAGCCGTAGTTCTCCGGCTTGGCGTCGGGCCGGTTGCCCGTATAGGCGCCGGCGAAGGCGGGATGCTTGGCGACCGTGTCGCAAAGGTCCCTGAAGGCCCGCTCGATGGGCTTCGAAGACCCCCGGAAAGGCAGGGCCCAGTGAATGCCGATGCCCAGGCTGGTCAGGAGGCCGGTCGGTTCTTCGTCCTTGACCGCGAACCGGAAGCGGTTCGACACGCCGCCCGTGATCCACTTCGAGGCGAAGGCCCGGCCGTTGTCCATCAGGCAGGCCTTGGGGATGCCGTAGCGGGTGAACAGGTCGGCGAAGGCCAGCCGGGTCAGCACCGCGGACTCGGTCTCGTCGATGCGCCACGCCAGAACCTTGCGGCTCATGACGTCCTGGATGGCGACCATGGTCGGGCGCGCGATCCGGCCGTCCGGCCATTTGACGAAGACGTCCCAGCGGTGGCCGTCGATGTTGACCAGCTCCAGGGCGTGCAGGTCCGCGACCGACCGGGTCTGCGCCGGCATCAGCGCGCGCAGGGCGTCGGCGCCGTGGCGCTTGGCCGTGATCAGCCGCTCATCGACTTCGCGCTCCAGCTTGCGCAGCAGGGTCTTCTGGTGCGGCAGCGTCAGGCCGCGCGGCTCGCAATAGTCACGCTGGCACCGCCACCAGCAGCTGGAGAAGGTCGGCCGCTCGGGCCGAAGGTAGTCCGAGACCAGGAAGCGCCACGCGCCCGGATCGACGTCGGCCGTCTTGCCGCCGCCCTGCCGGCGGGGGGCCAGCAGCGGCAGGCGGTCGGACGGCCGGGCGCCGTCGACCAGCGCCAGCCACTGCCAAAGCGTCGACGTACCGACCTCGACCGCCGCGGCCGTCGCGGCCACGGCCGCGCTGCGGGTCATGCCGGCGGCTTCCAGAGCCTCGACCTCCTGGATGGCTTCCAGGCGGCGGCGCGCTTCGGTCTTCACGGCGGCCGACTGGGCGTCGAACCGGCGCCACAGGCGGGCTTCAGGCGTCTCCACGGCCTCGTCGTTCGAGGCGGTGATGGCCGAAGCGGGTAGGACGGGGCCGCCGGCCAGGCCGCGGCGGACCAGCTCGGCGATCGCGCGCGGCGGCAGCAGCTGCAGGGCGTATTCCAGCCCCCCGCCCCGCTGGCCTTCGCGGGGGCGGGCCAACGGCCGGCCCTGGCGGTCGATTTTCAGCGCCCACTTCTCGTCGCGGGCCATCTCGTTGATTTTGCGCTTGGCCTTGGACAGCCCGGGCAGGTTCAGCGCCGCCAGTTCGGCCGCCGTGAACCAGGCCGCCTCGACCGGCGACGGTTCGACCAGCGCACGGACGGGTCCCCCGACCCCCATCGTCATGGTCATCGGTTCCCCCGGCTGATCGGTTCGGCAACGGCCTTCAGGCCCTTCAGCTGCTTGTCGATGGCCCGGCGCTGGGCCTCCAGGTGGCCGATCTGCAGCAGCTCGATCTCTTCACCCAGCACCAGCGTCGCGCCGATGCGCCGCAGCAGGGCGTTCAGCACGTCGTAGCGACGCGTGGCGACGACCAGGGCCACCAGGCGGGCGAAGCTGATGTTGTGCTCGGGGCTGGCCTCGGAGCAGTACTTGTCCAGCGTGGCCTTCGAGACGTCGGCGTCCATCAGGGCCGAGACCTGACCGGCCACCTCCCAGCGGCTCCGCGGATCGTCCTTCAGGATGCCCGCCACGGCCGACGCGACCTGG
The DNA here is from genome assembly GCA_943371835.1 of Afipia felis. Lineage (GTDB taxonomy): Bacteria > Pseudomonadota > Alphaproteobacteria > Caulobacterales > Caulobacteraceae > Brevundimonas. Next base: position 82,155 of record CALRWJ020000006.1, read on the forward strand.
CGGTCCAGATCCGCAAGGGCCCCCTCGGCCACATCGGCCGGAGGAACTTCGAAGCTGAAGCCCAGCTGGGCGGGATCGAAGGCGGGCCGGCGCTTAGGCATGAAGCGCCTCCGCCGTCTTGGCCAGCAGGCCCCGGCCGCGCCAGTGGGAGGCCGTCGTCGCGGGCACGCCGAGGTGGCGCGCCAGGGCCTGCCGCGTCGGCAGCCCCAGCCGACGCACCAGGGCGTCGATCTCCTCGATGCTGAGGCGTGCGCCCTTGCCGAACGGCTTGACCGCGTAACCCTTCGCCTTGACCCGCTTCAGGATGCAGTTGGCGCTCGCGCCCCTGCTTCCGGCGCGGTCGCACAGGCGGTCGATCTCGGCGAGGCTGAACCCGGCGTCGTGCAGCGCCATGACCTGCCGCTGGCGGTCGGTAAGGGGCGGCAGGTCGGCCAGTTGTCCGGCCACGTCGGACTCTTCGCGGTCGGCCATGTCGGCGATCTCGGCGAACGTGTCGCCCGCCGCCGCGCACTCGCGCGCCCAGGCGATCTCTTCCGGGTCCCAGGGCCGCGCCATCAGTGCGTCCCCCGCGAGGGCGACGCCGTCTTCACCCGCTCGATCGCGCCGGCCCACAGATGGTCGGCGTCCAGCGCCGCCCGGTTCGTCAGCACCACCATGGCGACGACCGTTCCGTCGTCGTCGTGCAGCCGCACGGCCAGATGGCCGGCGTCGGCGGCGAACGACAGACCGCGGGCTTCGAGCGGCGCGGCCATCAGACCGGCTCCCCGTCGATCGTGAGGACCACGCCCTTGGGCAGCTTCAAAACCCTGAGGACCGCCTTCTGGTCGGCGGCCGACAGCCGCGCCCAGTTGCCGACCACGGCGGACCACGCCTTCTTGGCCGGGTCCGGCAGGGGCTTCTGTTTCAGGATGCCGACGGCGTCGGACACCGACTTGGCCTGCCCCTCCTGCAGCAGCGCCACGGCCTCCGCCTGCGACTTCGCATCCAGCTTGGCCAGCGCTCGCAGCTGGGCCGCGTTGCCGCCGATCGGCAGGCCGCGCACCGCCTCGACCAGATCGGCCTGAAGGCCCCGGTGCAGTTCGAGGTCGCGGTAGATGGAGGCGCGCGAAAGGCCGATCTTCTCGGCCACGTCGTCGGCCATGCCGAATGCGAGTCGCACGATGCGACTCGCATCGTCGGCCTCGATGCCGACCCGCTTGGACCAGCGGGCCTCGGCGGCCAGCTTCTGGGCACTTTCCGCCGGATCGATGCCAGCGCGGGCCTTGGCGATTTCGATGGCTTCGGCGACGAAGGCCGCGCGATCCAGCGGCGCCAGCCCGCCCCGGTGCAGGTTTTCGGCGACCTCTTCCTCTCGCCGGTCCAGGTCGGACCCTTCGAAGATCTCAGCGTCGATCTCAGGGAGGCCCTCGGCTTCGACGGCCCGGAAGCGGTGGCGACCTTTGACGATGGTGAACCGCCCGCTCGGCTGGCGGGACACCTTGATCGCCTCGCGCTGGCCGGACGTCCGGATCAGCGCGCGCAGTCCCTCCACCCACACCGGGTCGATCGGGCGCAGGCCCGGCGTCCAGTCGATCTCCGACAGGGGCACGGCATAGACGTTGCGTCGGATCGCCAGCTCAACCATGACGCACCTCGACCGGCGGGGCCTGAGGCTCCTCGTCCCGCACGGCGACGTAGCCGCCGGCCGCGAGCGCCACGGCCAAGCGATCGCGCTGGGCGTCCGGCAGGCGCTCTAGCGCCGCCCGGCTCGCCTCGACGGCCGACAGGGTGGCGGCGGCCGCCAGCAGGACGTCGCGCTGGGTCTCGACCTTGCGCTTGAAGACGCCCGGCTTCAGGTCGCGGACCTGCAGCGCGACACGGGCGGCGGCCTTTCGAACCGCCACGACCTGCCCTTGGATGGAAGTTAGTGCGCGGGCCATGTCTATTGGGCCTCCGCCGATAGACGGTGCGCGTCCCGCTTCGGACGTTTATCATCCCGGTTTGTGGATGAGTCGCCCGGTTTCGGGGCGACGTACCGTTGCGGGAAGATCTCGTGGACCGGCTTGCCCAACTCTTGAGCGATGGCCGCCTCAGCATGGCGGGAGGCGCGACCACGCAGGACGTCCCGCACGGAGTCCGGCGTCAGATTGCGCTTCTCCTCGAAGGCGCGGAGCGATCCGTAGCGGATGCGCAGCTCTGCCTTCAGCGTCTCTCGGTGCATGACCGCCAAGGGGCGAATTCCTCTCGTGAGGGGCGAATCCCGTTTCTGGGACGCTAATCCGCAACTATGGGACAGTCAACGGTGATTGAAGGCCAAGATCGGGACGGTACGACCGGTTTTGGCGTACGCCTTCGGGAAGCGATGGGGCCGATGCCGCAGTCAGTCCTGGCCAAGCGCGCCGACATCTCGACGTCGACGCTCAGCCGCATCCTCCAGGGTCAGGAGCCGGGCCTCCCGGAGGCCGTGCGACTGGCGCGTGCGGTGCAGGCGGACCTGATCTGGCTCGCCACGGGGCGCGGCACCCCGGGCGCCGCCGCCGGGGGCTTCGTGGCCGTTCCCATGTACGACGTCCGATTCGCCGCCGGCGTCGCCGCGTTCGCCGACGCGGCCGAGCAGATCGGCGACATGCCGTTCGACATGGCCCTGCTGCGTGACATCGGTCGGACCAATGCGGACGGCCTGGCGGTCTTTCCCGTGGAGGGCGATTCCATGGCGCCGCTGATCGCCGACGGCGCCCGGGCTCTGGTCGATCTTAAAAGCACGCGCCTCCGCGAGGGCGTGTTCGCCTTCCGCACCGGCGACGAGTTGCGCATCAAACGCCTGCGTCGCCTGCTGGACGGCATCGAGATCCGCTCCGACAATCCGCTCTACCCGCCCGAGCTGGTCACGGGCGAGGCGGCCGACGAGCTGGTCATCATCGGAAGGGTGCTGGGCACATGGACCGTCATCTAGCGCCGGCCTGCCTTGCGGTGATTGCCTTCCTCGCGTCCGGCTGCGGGCAGGAAGCCCCAGAGCCGCCCGCGGAAAAGGCCGTGCCGGCGACGATCGACGCGGGCGTCCAGGCCGAGGTGACGAGCTTTGGCGAGGTCGATGATCCCGAGGGCGTGGCCGAGGGTTACCGGATCGTCTGGGTCTACTGGACCATCCGCCATACGCGGGGGGCCCGCGTGCCCGCCGACCATCTGCCTTACCCCGTCCTGCGTGCCCCGGACGGCCGGATCTTCGAAGCCGACCATCGTGTGCTGAAGCCGCAGGGCGCCCGCGACTACCAGACCATGGGTCCGGTCGATCTCGACGTCGGCGCGACGCTCCAGGGCGCCGAGATCGTCACCGTTCCGACTGACTACTATGACCGAGGCGACATCTCCGCCGAATGGCGCAGGGTGGAGGTCCTGACGGCTCCGCCGCCGCCCATGTCGGAGTGATGGCTTCAGTCCTCGTCAGCTTGCGGCGCCAGCGCCTCCAGCACCGCCTCCGGCCCCTCGCGCACCAGGACGCTGACCCCAGCCGTCAGCAGCAGGTGTGATCCCCCGTCCTCCGTCTCCAGGATCGCCTGCACCCGCGCCGCCCGCACCAGCGCCGGCCGGTCGTCCACCGCGTTCGTCAGCCTTGCGAAGGTCACGCCTTCATTCCTTCGGCGGACGGCGCTGACCCGGGCTTCGGCAGCCTCGCCTCGATCAGAGGCCGGAAATCCCGCAATAGCTTGGCCTTCGCACAGTAGCCGAGATTGATCATCTGCCTGGTGATCGAGACGTAAGCTGTGGGCGTGGGTTGATCGACGATTGCACCCTCCAGCGTCAGCTGCGGACCAGAGTGGAGAATGCCGAGCAGCTGCACCGACGGAGCGGAGAAAACCAGGTTGTCGCGCTGTTGCCTCACTCCGTCGAAATAGGCGAAGACCGGCGATCCCGAAGAGCCTCCAAAAGCGGCGATGTCGACGACGAAATTCGGCTGGCCCTTGTAGTCCGCCGCGTAGGGCGTCGCGAGACTGCCGCGCCTCACCAACGGCAGTGAGTTGTGCTCGTCCATCAGGCCATTGGGAAAGCCCACCATCAAGACTGAGGTGGCAGCGTGAAGCTGATCCTCGTCGGCCTCCGCGATGATCAGCTCGTCTCCGAAACTCACTGCGGCGGTCCGAATTCCGTTCCGGAGCGCGACATCCGTAAACGGCCCCAGCGGCGTCATGGCGAGATCGACGAGTGCTGACGGATGTTCGACGACCCAAGCGCCTTCGATCTCGACTTCGACGGCGGGTTCCAGGGAGCGGCGGCCTTCGGCATTCAGGCGGGGCAACGCCAGCGTGATCGACTTTTGGCCGACCAGCACGTGCTTGTTGCTCACGACGAAGAGCACCACCCCGCCTTCGAAATCGTAACGGTAGAAGAAGCCCGTCCCGCTGCGCGCCACGCCGTTCAGATCGACGGTCGAGATTCGGACGACCACGAACGGCAGGGCGGCGAGCCCGCTGTAGGTCTTGTCGATCGGTACCGGGGGCATTCGCATTTTCTCTGCATAGATTGGTCGAACGCTTGTTCTTGCTTCGTTCTCATGCTTGAACGGCGTCGGGTCGAGTGGCGACGACCGGAGGAAGCCATGACCACCCCCGAACTGTCCAGCGCCCAGGATCGGCGCGACGCCGATGTCCTGACCAGGATCCTGGAGGCCGCCTTGGCGCCCGAGGGGTCCGACGCTTGGGCCAGCCTCGGCGCTTTGCTGCGCGAGCTTAGAGAGACGGACGAGGCCGCGCTGCAGCGCATCTCCGCCATGATCCAGCTGCGCAAGGTCGGCGCCCGGATCTCGACCGCCCACTGACCATGCGTGAAGCCGTCGTCGGCTGGATCGTGGACGCCGGCGCATCGCTGGTTTGGCGGTGCACCGAGTGTGGCGCGTGGGGAGAGGCTGACCCCGCAAGCATCGCCCGCGCCCGTGGACCCGCTTTCAGCCTGCTCGACCAGCACCCGCCGTGCAGATCGCCACGCTGCCTCGGCCGCGTCACCTTCCATGTCGGCCTGGGAATGCGCTGGACGCCGCTCTATTCGCTGGCTGCGGCCGCGCGCGCCCTGGTCGCCGAGGGCTATCCCGAGCGGCCTCAGCTGCGCGCCCATGGCTGGCGCGTCGCCGCCGGCCTCTGGCGCCCGCCGACCCGCCCGGTCGAACCCGTCCGCCGACGGGACGTTGCCTCTTGATGCCGCTCGACCTCAACCCGTCGATCGCCGCCGCCCGCCGCGTCGCCCTCCAACTGGACGCCGTGCGACGCCGCCTGGAAGGGGTCCCACTTCCGCGCCCGCCGTCCGACCGCCAGCCCGGCCCTCGCGCCCCGCAAACGCCCGCTGCACGGGGGTTCGCCGCACGCACGAGAAGTGGGACCCCCTGAGTCCCACTTCCGGCGACCGATTCAGCCCGCTCCGAGCAACCCACCGCCCAGCGGCCCGCAGCCCGTGCGCCGCCTAAAGGCCCGTTTTCCGGCCTTTTGGTCCACTCTCAGGGCGACCTAAAGGCCGTTGTGACCCAGGACGCCGACTCCGGCCGGTCCTGTCCCGCGTCGTCTATTTCGCCGCCAACTCTAGACAGAGGCACCGTTCGCCGCGCGCCGCCGATTTTTTAGCAGAACCCTTACGGGGCGGCGATTTCATCCCACCGGGTCCCGCGTCATCCCGCCTGATCCCGGGACTCCAGCCAGTCCTGTCCCCTCACAGCGGCGCGGCGGTAGCGGGCGTCGATCGCGCCGTTGCGCAGGGGCGTGCTGGAGATCAGCTCCAGCCGCCGCGTCCGGGCCAGGCCATCATGGAAGAGGGTCGGGCCGTGGCCGGCGATGCGGGGATGGATCATGAACCGCCACTCGTCGATCAGGTCCAGGCGATCCAGCGCGCACGCCAGCTTGCCGCTGCCCAGCAGAACCCCGTCGGGCGTGGCGTCTTTCAGCACGCGCACGGCGGTCTCAAGGTCGCCGTCCAGGCGCCGCGTGCCCGCCCACGGAAACTCCGTCCGCGTGGTCGAGACGACGTATTTCGGCTTGGCCTGCAGCTTGTCGGCCCAAGCCTGCATCGCGGGCGGCGCCTCCACCTCGCGTCGGGCGACGGCGGGCCAGTAGGCTTCCATCAGCTCATAGGTGACGCGGCCCCACAGCATGGCGCCCGCCTGATCCATGAGCCGGGTGTAGTGGGCGTGCGTCTCGTCGTCGACGACGCCTTCCCGATGGTCGACGCAGCCGTCCAGCGTCAGGTTCAGCGCGAAGGTCAGAAGTCCCATGGGGCGACCTTATCAGGCCCGGGCCGCCGCGACAGGGCGTCCGAGCGCCCTATCCGACGCGCGCGGCCTCGGGCTGGGGCGGGCGGGCCTGGGTCCCGGAAAAGCTCGCCACGCCGCCCGCGATCAGGATGACGGCGGCGAGGATCGCCGTGGCGCGCGCGGGGGGCGTCGGCAGCGGGCGTACGAGCACGAGGACCAGCAGCCCCAGAACGGCCAGCACGCCGGGCAGGTCCATGCCGATGCCGAGGAAGACCGGATGGGCCATGGCCAGGATCCAGCCGCCGACGACGCCGCCCACGCCCGCCACGACGGCGAGAGCGGGGGCGCGAGACAGCTCCGGATCGATCCGCGCTGCGAGGGCGGCCGCGACGGCGGCGGCCAGCAGGGGCCAGGCCAGCAGGAAGGCGGCGGGCGGCGCCGCGATCTGGGCGACCGCCCCCAGCACAAGGATCAGAACCAGCAGACCCAGCCACGACGGCCAGACCCCGCGCGGCGCCGCGACGAAGCTGAGCCCGATCCCCGAGGCGGCGGCGACCAGCAGGATCGGCCCGGGCCCCTCAGCCACCAGTCCCACCAGCGCCAGGACCGCCGCAACTCCCGCCATGAGGCGCCGATCGAGCCCCGCGCGGCCTCCCAGCGCCAGCAGGCCGACCGCCAGCACGGCAAGCGCGGCGCCCGCCTCAAGCCACGGCAGGCGGGCCAGCAGGGCGTAATAGGTTTCGGCGTCCTCTACCCGAGACGTCGACGGGCCGCCGAGCGCGCGCACCGCGTGGGTCGCCAGCAGTCCGACCGACAGGAACCACAGCCCCTCGGCGGCGCCGGCCACGACGTCGCGCGGAGCCAGCCGCCCCCGGCGTCCGACCGCGACGAAGGCGAAGGCGAGCAACGCCGCGGACGCCCCGAGCACCAGCCAGCCGGTCGCGGGCGACGTCACGATCACCAGACGCCCGAAGACGTCGGCCCAGACCGCGTCGGCGCCGGCCCTGGGCAGGGGCGCGTCGGAGGTCAGCAGGGTCGCGGTCTCCAGCGTCTGGGCGCCGATGTGCTGCAGGCTGCCGACGTCCAGGTTCGCGGCCGTGGAACGCGGCGTGTGGTACTGCTCGGGCCGGCCGATGAAAGCCAGGTTCACGCCTTGCAGACCCCGATCGCGCGGGACGGTGAAGTCCGACCCATTGGGCATCAGCTGATAGACGAAGGCGGCCAGCGAGTTGGTCGTGGCGCCGCCGTCGGCGCGGCGGGCGGCGCGCGCGAACAGGCGCACGGTCTCGGCGTTCCCCGCGCCCGTCTCGAACATCATGGCGCGGCCGCCCCCGCCGCGCGCCTCCAGATTGACCACCGCGCCGATCCGGTCGCGCAGCGGATCGCCGCCGAAGAAGGCGCGGGCGCCGTCCAGGTTCAGCTCCTCCGCGTCGGTGAACAGGACGACGACGTCGCGGGCGCGGGGCCCCCGGGCCCGCAGCGCGCGCACGGTCTCCAGCACGGCGGCGACGCCGGTGGCGTCGTCGGCCGCGCCGGGCGAGCCGGCGACCGTGTCGTGGTGCGCCATCAACAGGACGGCGGGCAGATCGGGTCGCGTCCCCGGCAGGACGCCGACCAGATTCGTCGCCTCAAGACCCGTCGCGTCGACGTCCCAGGACTGAAGCCGCCGAAGCGCGGCGGGGGACAGGACGCCGGGCCGCGTCGCGGGCGACAGACCCAGGGCCGTCATGCGCGAGGTCAGGTGCGCCAGCCCGGCGGCGTGCCCCGCCGAGCCGATCGGGCGCGGCTGCGCGGCCAAGACCTGCACGTCGGCCATGGCTCGTCCTGCGGAGAAGGAGGTGACCGGGGCGTCCGCGGCGCGCGGCGCCGGCGCCTGCGACGCCCACACGGCCAGCATGAGGGCGGCGATCAGGGCGATCGGCAGCCAGAGCGCGCGCGGCATGGGTTCCCTCCCCTTCTGCGACGGCCGGACGATAGATCGCCCGGCGGGCGAACCCAAGCGATCAGGCGGCGCGCCGCATCGAGCCGTGCGCCTTGACGTACAGGCCCGGACGACCCGCGACCGGGCGGAACGCCACTGTGTCGGAGGTCAAGGTTTCCTGCGGGCCCACGAACAGGCAGCCGTCGTCGGCCAACGCACGGTCCAGATTGTCCAGGGCCAGGGCGCGGCGCTGAGGATCCATCGTCCCCAGCACGTGGCGACAGAAGACGACGTCGAACTTCTCGCCCTCCGGCGGCGGGTCCAGCAGATTGGCGCGCTGGACGTCCAGCCTCTGACGCAGGACGTCGCGGGCGATCCAACGATCCTCCTGCCGCTCGAACCACTGGATCATCGACCGGGCGGACAGGCCGCGCTGGATTTCGAACCCGGAATAGGCGCCCGCACGGGCGCGTTCCAGCGACAGGCGGTTCAGGTCGGTGGCCAGCACCTCGGCGTCGACCCGACGCTCGGCCGCGGCGATCAGCAGGGACCACGCCTCCTGCCCCGTCGAGCAGCCGGCGGACCACAGGCGCACGCGCCCGCCCGGTCTGGCGGCGGACAAGGCCGGCAGCAGCTGGTCGGCGAAGACGGCGAACCCGGCCCGGTCGCGGTTGAACCAGGTCTCGGGCTCCAGCAGCGCTTCGATGACGGCCCAGGCGGTCGACGCCACCGGCTTGCCCCAAAGCGCCGACAGCAGGGCGCCCACGTCGTCGAACGACTCTCGCCGCGCCACGGGGGCCAGGCGGTGTTCGGCCAGCTTCATGCGGTCGCGCCCAAGGCGCTGGCCGGTGCGGCCCAGCACCAGCGCCTGCAGCCGCTCGAAGTCCTCGGGGGTCATGTCGCCCCCGCCTCTTCGAACTTGGAAGCCAGGACTTCGCCGTCGAACGGCTTCATCACGTATTCGTCCGCGCCGGCGGCCAGGGCCTCGGCGATGCGGGTCGCGTCGGTTTCGATGGTGCAGAAAAGCACCTTGGGCCGGTCGCCGCCCGGCAGGGCGCGCAATCGCCGCAGGAAGGTCAGGCCGTCCATGACGGGCATGTTCCAGTCCAGCAGAATCACGTCGGGCAACACGCCGGTGCAGTGCGCCAGCGCCTCGGCGCCGTCGGCGGCCTCGTCGACCTCATAGCCCAGGCCCTCGACGATGCGACGCGAGACCTTCCGGATGATCCGGCTGTCGTCGACGATCAGGCAGGTGCGGGGGTCCAAGGGCGGCGTCCGAATCGTCGGGTGATCAGGGGTTTGCGAGACGCCCCATGATCGCCGCCCGCGGGTTAACGAGACGTTGGAAACCGCCCCGAACCGCGCGTTAAGGACGTCTTCAGGCCGGCAGGTCCGCCGTCAGCACCACAAGGCCGTCCTCGGTCGCGACGTCCAGGCTCCCGCCCATGCGGCCTACGGCCAGCCACAGCCAGTGCGGCTGGATCCACTGGCCGGGCAGTCCTTCTTCCAGCGGGCGGCCCGCCAGACCGGACACGGCCTCGGCCTTCAGACGCGCGCGAGCGCCCACGGCGCGGCCTTCGATCTTCAGGCGATCGCCGTCGACGCGGGCCGATACCGTGGCCTCTCCCCCCGACGGCAGGGCGCCCATCGTCATGTAGGCCAGATTCAGCAGGACCCGCGCGGCGGGCTTGGACAGCTCCGCCGGCTCCACCTGCCAGATCATCGTGGCGCGGCCGCCGTCGGTCAGGTCGCGGACCAGCTTCTCCAGCTGCTCGGACCGGAACGTCTCGGCCGAGGAGGCCGCGCCGTAGGCCACGCGGGCGAAGTCGACCACAGCCAGCAGGCGCCGCGCGCTCTGGCCGATCAGGGCCAGGGCGTCGTCGCGCATGTCCTGCGCCGTCGGGTCGTTCAGCAGGTCCAGCCCCTGAGACACCGCGCCCGCCGGGCTGATGAAGTCGTGGCACAGCTTGGCGGCGACCAGGGCGGCCAGCTCGGTTTCGTCGCGGTCGGAAAAGGCGTCGGTCATGGCGGGAAGCTGGCCTGATTTGGCCGTTTCCGGAAAGGGGGCGGATCGGCTAATCCCCATGCGATGACCCTTTCCCCCAGCCCGCTCGCCGCCCTGTCCGAGGGAACCCTGATCGACGACCTGGCCGCGATCGCCGAGGCGGCGGCCGAGGTGATCCGCCCGTGGTGGCGCAACGGCGTGACCGTGGACGCCAAGGCCGACGACAGCCCCGTCACGCGGGCCGACCGCGATGCCGAAGCGCTGATTCTGGAGCGGCTGACCGCGGCGTGGCCCGACGTGCCGGCTGTGGCCGAGGAACGTTCGGAAGCGGAGGGGCGGCCCGACGTCGCGCCCGCGCTGTTCTGGCTGGTCGACCCGCTGGACGGCACGCGCGGCTTCGTGCGCGGCGACGAGCAGTTCACCGTCAACATCGCCCTGGTCCACGAGCGCCGGCCCGTGGCGGGCGTGGTGACGGCGCCGGCGCTGGACCTGACCTGGGCGGGTGGGCCGCGGGGCGCCTTGCGACGCCCGATCGGCGGGGCCTGGGAAGCCATCCGCGTGCGGCCGCGGCCGGCGGTCGCCCTGGCGCTGATGAGCCGGGGCGTGAAGCCCGAGGACGCGGCGCGGCTGGCCCAGCTGCACGGCTGCGCCGACTGGCGGGGCGAGGACTCGTCGCTGAAGTTCTGCCGGATCGCCGAGGGGGTGTGCGACGTCTATCCCCGAACCGGACCCACGTCCGAGTGGGACACGGCGGCGGGCCAAGCGGTGCTGGAGGCCGCGGGCGGGCGCGTGCTGGGTCCCAACGGCGCGCCGCTGGCCTATGGCAAGCCCGGGTTCATGAACGGCGCCTTCACCGCCCACGGCGCCTAAAGCGACAGCAGCGCCTCGGCGCGGGCGGCCAGCGCGGGGCAGCCTTCCTCGTGCGCGACCTCGGCCGCCGTCGCCAGCATCATGCCGGTCTGCGCGGCGGGCGCGTCGCACAGGCGGGCGCGGGCCAGGGCCACGCGGGCCAGGCCGATCTGGTCGGCCGCCCAGTCCAGCGGCGGCGACGCGACGGCGAGGCGACGACGCAGTTCGGCCTGGACGGCGTCCAGAGCGGCGGGGTCGCCCGCCGCCTCCGCCGCCGCGACGCGCTCGGCCGACAGACGCTCGCGCGCCAGCGAGCCGAGGACCAGACCGGCGCCCGCCGAGCGGCACAGCGCCTCGACCGCCACGAGACGCGCGGCGCCGGCGTCGGACACCATCTGCACGGCGCACCAGTCCAACGGGCTGTGATCGGGCGTGAATTGATCGCCCGCGGCGTCGAGCAGATCGCGGGCCTGGGCGCGCGCGGGCGCGTCGTCGGCCAGGGCGGCCAGGGCCGACAGTCCCGCGGCGCTCAGCGCCAGGGCCCGGGCGCGGGTCAGGGGGCGGCGCTCGGGCGGGCTGGCTTCGACCAGGGCGAACAGGTCGCGGCCCGCCTGATCCAGCAGGCGCGCGTCGCGCTGGGCGATGCCGGCCTCCAGCGTCAGTCCGGCGCGGTCCAGACGCACGGCCTCGGCCAGGGGATCGGCCGCGCCCTCCAGGCCGTGGACGGCCAGATCGAGCAGGGCCGCGGCCTCCAGCAGCCGCACGGGGCGACCGTCCAGCCGCGCGGTGCGGGCGGAGATGCGCGCGTGCACGGCGACGGTGGCCGCGCGGGACGAGTCGCGCTCGATCAGCTCCGCCGCCGCGGTCAGCAGCTCCGGACGGCCGTACAGGTCGAAGCGCAGGATCAGGGCCTGGGCGCGGGCGCAGCGCGCCTCCTCCCGGCGGGCCGGGACGGTCGCAGCGGTTTCGGCGGACAAGGCGGCGGCGTCCGCCTGGTCCAGGGCGTCGGCGCGGCCGGTGCGCGACGCCAGCTCGCGCCACAGGGCCGCCGCGGTCAGCCAGGCCAGATCGGGCTTGGCTGCGGATACGCGGCCCGCGTCGATCGAGGCACGACGGGCCTCGGCCTCGACCAGCTCGACGCCGATCAGCTCCAGCCAGCCGAGGTCCTCGCGGTCGCGTTCCCGACCGAACAGCCTGCGCAGATCCTTGCCGAACTCGAACATGCCGTCTCCCGACGTCCCGACCTGGGACGGTGACCCCACTGTGCCTCGACCACTAGCAAATGCGCTGCCGGGACGAGGGTTCGCCCCTTGCGGACGCCGCGCGCGCCCATATCTGCATCCGCGACTGTTGCAGGAGCAGACGACATGACCTCCCCCCTCTACGAGCCGATCACCCTGGGCGCGCTGACGCTGAAGAACCGCGTCGCCATGGCCCCCATGACCCGAAGCCGCGCAGCGCCGGGCGAGGTGATCAACGCCACCGCCGCGACCTATTACGCCCAGCGCGCGAGCGCCGGACTGATCGTCTCCGAGGCGACCCAGATCAGCCGGTCGGGGCAGGGGTATCCGAACACGCCGGGCATCTTCACCGAAGATCAGGCGGCGGGTTGGAAGGTCGTCACCGACGCGGTGCACGCCGCCGGCGGGCTGATCGTCGCCCAGCTGTGGCACGTGGGGCGGGTGTCGATTTCGGACTATCAGCCCGACGGCCTTCCCGGATGGGCGCCGTCTGCCGTCGCGCCGGACGGCGGCAAGGCCATGCGGCCGGACTTCTCCATGACCGAGTTCGAGACGCCGCGCGCGCTGACGGTCGAACAGATCAAGGACGTCGTCGCCGACTACGCCCACGCCGCCGAGATGGCGAAGAAGGCCGGGTTCGACGGCGTCGAGATCCACGCGGCCAACGGTTATCTGATCGACCAATTCTTGAAGGACGGCGCCAACAAGCGCACCGACGACTACGGCGGCTCGGTCGAGAACCGCGCGCGCTTCATGCTGGAGGTGGTGGACGCGGTGGTGAAGGTGTGGGGCGCCGACCGCACGGCCATCCGCCTGTCGCCGTCGAACGGCGCGAACGGCACGACGGACTCCGATCCCGCCGCGATCTTCCTGCACGCCGCGAAGGCGCTGAAGCCCTATGGCCTGGCCTTCCTGCACCTGATCGAGGGCGAGCCGGACACGCCCATGTCGATCAAGGGCGGCGCGCCCCAACTGGCCGCCCGGATGCGCGAAGCCTTCGGCGGACCGGTCATGCTGAACGGCGGCCTGACTCGCGACCTGGCCGAGAAGGCCCTCGCCGAGGGCCGCGCCGATCTGGTCAGCATCGGCGTGCCGTTCCTGGCCAACCCGGATCTGATCGAGCGCTGGAAGACGGGGGCGGAGCTGAACGCGCCCGACCGCGCCACCTTCTACGGCGGCGGCGAGGCGGGCTACATCGACTATCCGACGCTGGATCAAGCGGCTAAGGCCGCGTGACGGCGAGACGGAGGAGCGGGGCTCTACCCCCGCTCCTTCGTCTTCATGAAGCGCACCTTCTCGAACCGTTCGCCCACGTAGCCCGTCTCCCAACTGGATTTGGCCAGGAAGACCGGGGCGGCGTCGATGTCGGTCGCCATCTGGGGGCGGTACTTGCCCATGAAGTCGTCGAGGTCCGCCTTGTCGCCCGCGATCCAGCGGGCCTCGGCGTAGGGCGACGGTTCGAATAGGACGTCGAGGCCGTACTCCTCGCCCAGGCGGTCGGCCATGACCTCGAACTGCAGCTGGCCGACGGCGCCGACGATGAAGTCGCTGCCCAGTTCCGGGCGGAACAGCTGGGTCACGCCTTCCTCGGCCAAGCCCTCCAGCGCCTTCTTCAGATGCTTGGCCTTCAGCGGATCCTTGACCCGCACGCGCTGCAGGATTTCCGGCGCGAAGTTGGGCAGGCCGGCGAAGCGGATCTGGCCGCTCTCCGACAGGCTGTCGCCGACGCGCAGGACGCCGTGGTTCGGAATGCCGATGACGTCGCCGGCATAGGCCTCCTCCGCCAGCTCGCGGTCGGAGGCGAAGAACATGATGGGGCTGTTCACCGACAGCGACTTGCCGGTGTTCTGGACCTTCAGCTTCATGCCGCGCTTGAAGCTGCCCGAGGCCATGCGGAACATGGCGATGCGGTCGCGGTGGTTGGGGTCCATGTTGGCCTGGACCTTGAAGACGAAGCCGGTGACTTCCGGCTGGCCCGGCTCGACCACGACGTCGACCGGCTCGGGCGCGTTGCGGGTCTCGGGCGGAGCTTCTTTCCGGGCCTTCAGCGTCTTGGGCGGCGGGGCCCAGTCGGCGATGGCGCGCAGCAGCTCCTCGATGCCGAAGTGGCGCAGCGCCGAGCCCCACAGCACCGGCGTCATGTGGCCCTCGAGGAAGGCCTGGCGGTCGAACGGCTTGTAGCCGCCTTCGACCAGCTCCAGAGCGTCGGTCAGGTCGGACTGTTCGGCCCCCTCGAAGAAAGCCGCGGCATCGGCCAGAGGCAAGGCGGCGGGGTGATCCGGGTCTTCGTCGGACCCCGCGACCTTACGGGCATAGGGCTGGAACTTGCCGGTGCCGATCTGAACCATGCCGCGCAGGCGGGCGCCGCTCTCGGCCGGCCACCAGATGGGCGAAGGGTCGAGCTGGAGGCGAGACGCGATCTCGTCCAGCAGGGCCATGGGGTCCTGCGCCTCGCGGTCCAGCTTGTTGATGAAGGTGATGATCGGGATGTCGCGCAGGCGGCACACCTCGAACAGCTTCAGCGTCTGCGGCTCGATGCCCTTGGCGGCGTCCAGCACCATGATGGCGCAGTCGGCGGCGGTCAGGGTGCGATAGGTGTCCTCCGAGAAGTCCTCGTGGCCCGGGGTGTCCAGCAGGTTGAACATCCCGCCCTCGAACTCGAAGGTCATCACCGAGGCCGAGACGGAGATGCCGCGCTCCTTCTCGATCTTCATCCAGTCCGAGCGCGTGCGCCGGTTCTCGCCGCGCGCGCGCACCGCGCCGGCCGCGCGGATCGCGCCGCCGGCCAGCAGGATGTGCTCGGTCAGCGTGGTCTTGCCCGCGTCGGGGTGGGCGATGATGGCGAAGGTCCTGCGACGCAGGGCCTCCTCGGCGAGCGTGAGTTTCGACATGAGACTTCCTTGGGCGGCGCGCCATAGCCCGAACGCCGCCTCAAGTCACATGCCCTGAACCAGATGCAGGACGTTGCCGTCCGGATCCTTGAACCAGACCATGCGCGCATCGCCCGCGATGTGGATGCCGTCCACGTAGTCGGTGTCGGGGAAGTCGTACCGCTGGAACGTCACCCCCTTGGTGCGCAGGTCTGCGACGATCACCTCGATACCGCTTTCGACCGGCCAGACGAGGGCGTTCGCCTGATTGCTCCCGGCGGCGTCGGAGACGTACAGAGTCAGCCGCGTCGCCCCCGTGCGATAGGCGGTCATCGGCTGACCGTGGGGCGCGGCGCCGTCCTCCTCCTGCAGCCCCAGCGTCTCGCCGTAGAAGCGCCGCGCGCGCTCCAGGTCGGCCACCGCGAGGATGGGGTGGGCGTCGAGGTCTTTCAGCATGGCGGGCTCCTTCGGTCTCGAGAAGGAGCGCGGCGCGGACGGTCGCGGTTCCGATCCCTCAGATCGGCATCCGCATGATCTCCTGATAGGCCTGGATCACCTGATCGCGGACGGCCATGACCGTTTCCAGAGAGGCCTCGGCGGAGGACACCGCGGTGACGACGTCGATCAGGCTGCCCTGGCCCTGCACCGCCTGCGTCATCTGCGTCTCGGCGGCGCGCGTCTGGTCGACGGCGCCCTTCATCACGCCGTCCAGAATGGCGCCGAAGTCCGAGCCGCCGGCCGGGTCCATGCCGCCGGGGCCGCCGGGCGCGGCGCCCGACTGGACCGACTGATAGGCCTTGATGGCGGCCATGGGGTTCATCGATCAGGCCCTCAGCGCTTCAGCAGGTCGAGGGTGCGCTGCTCCATGGCGCGCGCCGTCTCGATGACGTTCAGGTTGGCTTCGTAGGCGCGCTGGGCCTCGCGCATGTCCATGGCCTCGACCAGGCTGTCGACGTTGGGCCGCAGCACATAGCCGTCCGCATCGGCGGCCGGGTGGCTGGGGTCGTACTCGCGCTGGAACTCGGACGTGTCGGCGCGGACCTCGGCCAGGGCCACGCCCGTGGCGCCGTCGATCTCGCGCGCGCGGAAGACCGGCACCTGGCGGCGATAGGGCTGGCCGCCGGCCGTGTCGGAGGTGGAATCGGCGTTGGCGATGTTCTCGGCGATGACGCGCATCCGCGACTGCTGCGCCTTCAGGGCGCTGGCGGCGACGGCCATGGTCTGGTTGCGGGGCGGGATGGGGTCGGGCACGGGTCAGACCTCCTCAGCGGCCGGGCGGCCGCGCGGCCATGCGCAGGAGCGACATGGACTTCTGATACAGGCCGATGGCGGCGTCGTAGGCCATGCGGCTTTCGGCCATCTTCAGCATCTGCTCCTCGACCACCACGGCGTTGCCGTCCAGCGTGGTTTCGGAATCGGGGCTGTCCTGCACGGCGAAGCGCGCGGGCTGCTGCGTCGGGGCCAGATGCGCGGCCGAGGTGCGCGTCATCTGCAGCCCGCCGCCGTTGCGCATCGCGGAGGCGAAATCGGTCGGCGCCTTCAGATCGCGCGCCATGTAGCCGGGCGTGTCGGCGTTGGCGACGTTCTGGGCGATCACGCGCTGGCGCTCGTCCAGCCAGGTCAGGCGGCCCTTGATCTGGTTCAGCAGCGGCAGGTCGGCGATCGACACGGCCCTGTCCTCTCGCGACGCGGGCGGAGGCGCCCGCACGAAAGATGAGCGAGCGTGGTTAACGAAGCGTGTTCTCAACGCGGCGTTAACCCTGATCCTTAACGATCCGGGCGATGGATTTCCTCGACCTGCTCCGCGCCGTGTTCAGCCTGGCCTTCACCCTGGGCCTGATCGGGGGCGCGGCCTGGCTGGCGCGCCGCTATGCGCCGCAGCTGATCGCCAAGCTGTCGGCCGAGCGCGGCGAGCGGCGCATGACCGTGGTGGAGACGCTGGTGCTGGATCCCGCGCGACGTCTGGTGCTGGTCAGGGTCGACGACGAGGAGCGGCTGATCCTGCTGGGCGAGGGCAAGGAGCTGATCGAGCCCCGAAGCCCCGAAGCCCGGAGCGCCGGCCAGTGAGCCTGTTCGTCACGCCCACGCGCGAGGAGTTGAAGCGCGCCGCCCTGCTGTCGCTGATCACCACGCTGGCCTGCCTGATGTGGCCGCTGGGCGCGCTGGCGCAGGAGGTGGCGCAGGCCCAGGCGGCGGCGGGCTCGTCGGCGATCAACGTCGATCTGGGCACCGGCGCGGGACTGACCACGCGGGTGGTGCAGCTGGTCGGCCTGATGACGGTGCTCAGCCTGGCGCCGTCGATCGTCATCATGACCACCAGTTTCGTGCGGATCGTGGTGGTGCTGAGCCTGCTTCGCACCGCGCTGGGCATGCAGCAGTCGCCGCCCAACGCCGTCCTGGTGTCGCTGGCCCTGTTCCTGTCGGCCATCGTCATGGCCCCGACGTGGCAGGACGCCTATGATTCGGGCATCCGGCCGCTGATGGATCAACAGATCGAACTGCCCCAGGCCTTCGATCTGGCGTCCGAACCGGTGAAGACCTTCATGCTGGCGCAGGTGGATCGCGGCGACCTGGAACTGTTCACCCGGCTGTCGGCCGTCGAGATCCCCCAGACGGCCCAGGACCTGCCCCTGCGGGTGGTGGTTCCGGCCTTCATGATCGGCGAGCTGAAGACCGCGTTCGAGATCGGATTTCTTCTTTTCGTTCCGTTCCTTGTGATCGATCTGGTGGTCGCCAGCGTGCTGATGTCGATGGGCATGATGATGCTGCCGCCGGTGGTGGTTTCCCTGCCGTTCAAGCTGATCTTCTTCGTGCTGGTGGACGGCTGGCGCCTGGTCGCGGGCAGCCTGGTCGAGAGCTTCCAGAAGGCGGCCGGCGGGGGGTGAATCCCCAGCCCGTGGGCGTTTCCGCGCCGAAGTCGCTTGCCAAGCGAGAAAAAAGCGGCGTCAATCCGGCCGTCGCCGCCCCGTCGGGCGGCCGAAAACACGGAAACGACCCATTATGACCACTCAAGCCGAACTGATCGCCGCCGTCGCCAAGGACGCGGGCGTGTCGCAGGCCGACGCCGGCCGCGTGCTGACCGCGATCGTCGACAACATCCACAAGTCGCTGCAGTCCGGCGGCGACGTCCGCATCTCGAACCTGGGCGTTTTCGACACCGCCGCCCGCGCCGCCCGCGAAGGCCGCAACCCGGCCACCGGCGCGACCATCAAGATCGCCGCCTCGAAGGCCGTGCGCTTCCGCGTGTCCAAGCCGCTGAAGGACGCGGTCAACAAGTAAGCCGTTCGGCTTCTTGAGAGATCAGGCGCCTCCGGGCGCCGCACGGGCGGGCGGAGCGGCGGGCGTCGCTCCGCCCGTCTTCGTTTCCGCCGCCGGATTGCGCTCGCGGAAGCGCGTCTTGGCCCCCTCGACCCAGCCGGTGAAAGTGTTGGCCCCCTGGACGGCCGCCGCAAGGCCCGACGGCGACGACAGGGTCAGCGGATCGTACAGGGCGACGCGCAGGGCGTCGGGGTTGCGCGCCTTGTCGACGAAGGGCGCGAACCGCTGCGCCAGACCTCCCAGCGCCGCCTCATCGTGTCCCAGCGAATAGCCGACCCCGGCCCGGACCAGACGCGTCTCCTCCAACGGGGTCAGCGGCGTCGCCGCGTCCTTCCAGCGATCGCCAAGCAGGCGTTCGTAAAGAGCGCCGGCGGCGGACCAGCTCTGCTGCTTCCAGTAGACCTCCGCCTTCACCTCCAGCGCGGCGGGAGACGCGTCGTCGCCCAGCACCTCCAGCGCGTGATCGAAGCGGCCCAGGTCCATCAAGGCCCGCGCCTCCAGCGCCCGGCGCTCGGCGTTCAGGGCCGTCGGCAACAGCGTGGTGCGCGACGACCAGATGGCCTGCAGCGCCGCCTCGGGCTGACGGTCCATCAGATAGACGGTGGCCAGGTCGGTGGCGACCACCGCGCGCGCCACGCCGTCCAGACGTTCATCCACCTGGTGTTTCAGCAGCTCGGCCGCCTGATCCAGCAGGTCGACGTCGATCAGGCGGCGCGCCAGACGCCGCACCATCTCGTCGCCGTCGGCCCCGACGGGCGTCAGTTCGCGGAAGTCGTAATAGAGACCCAGCGCCTGGATCGGCTGCAGGCCGTCGGCGCCGCCCTCCAAGAACAGCATGCGGAAGGCGTTCTGCAGTTCGGCCTGCAGTTCGACGCCGCCCGGCATGGTGGCCATGCGGGGCCCGGCGGCGCGCAGGGCGGTCAGCGCCTCGCGGTACAGGCCCTGATCCAGGTAGAGACGGCCCAGGGTCCGGATGACCTCCAGCTCAGTGGCGTCGCCGCGCCAGCGCCAGCGCAGGTGCTCCAGTTCGTCGGCGGCGGCCTTGGGCGCCATCGTGCCGCGTGCCAGGCCGATGCGGACGACGCCCAGACGCGCCGGCACGGCGATGCCGTCCAGCGGCGCCTTGGCGACCGCGGCGAAGACGGCGGCGGCGCGGTCCAGCTCACCCGACAGTTCGAACATGCGCGCCTGGACCAGCCGGATCTGCAGCTGCTCGGCCGCCCCGATCTGCTGGCTGAGGGCATAGGCGATCAGCGCGCGCGCGGCCTCCTGATCGCCCAGTTCGACCGCCGCCTGGGCGTGGGCGCAGGCGAAGCGGGCGCGCCATTCGGGCGGGAAGGAATCGACGACGCCGGCGGCGGCGGCGAACTGGCGGCGCGCCTCCTCCCAGTCGGCCCGACGCGCGGCGATCAGGCCCAGCCAGGCCTTGGTCGACCGATCGCCGGCCAGAGCCGCTCCGGACAGGTCGGCCTGGGCCTCGTCCAGGCGGCCGATGGAGACGCGGGCGGCGGCGCGCAGGCCCCGCACCTCGGCCTCGCCCATCATGTTGGGCTGGGCGGCGACTATGGAATTCAGGACGCCGACGGCCTCGTAGCCCAGTCCGGAGCCGACCAGAAAACGGGCGTAGGCCAAGCGCTTCTCGACCGGCGCCCGGGGATCGGACGCAGCGGCGGCCGACTCCTCGGCCGCCTCGGACTGGAGCTTGCGCTGGCGGTCCAGGAAGTGATCCTTGACCGCCCACTGTTCGGAGATCAGGGCCGGGAACGCCGCCTTGCGCGGGGCGTCGTCGGGGGCCGCCGCGCTCTCCAGCTCGGCGGTGGGCGAGGACAGGATCAGGCCCGACGGGCGCGACACCACGACCCGGTCGCCGTCGGCGGCGATGGACAGGTCGTCGGCGGGCGTCTCGAATGCCAGGCCCTGGGCGGTCGGAAGCACGTGCAGGTCGATGCTGCGCCGCCGCTGGGGGAAGCCCTTGACCGGCCCGACGGCCGTCACGGCGGCGAACCGGTCGCCGATCTCCGGATCGGTCAGCCAGATGGCCCGACCGGAGCCGGCCATGTTGAACACCAGCGCGGGGTCGCCCGACGGGTCGCGGTCCACGGCGACTCCGCCCGGCGCGACGACGGTCCCGCCGATGCGCACGCTCCACGACGCGCCGTCGGCCATTGCGGACACCGGCAGCGCCTTGGGCGCCTCGACGCGCAGGGCGACGTAGTCGGGACCGGAGGCCCAGCGCGCCCCACCCGCGGGGCCCAGATCGGCGCCGGTCGCCAGGTCCAGCTTGGCGGGCGCGTCGAAGACGATCCAGACGGCCTCGCCGCGCCGAAACACGGCGGCGCCCACGTTCTGGGGCCAGTCGAACTTCAGCGTCACCGCCTGGGGCGTCGCCTGGACCCGCACGGGCACGGCGGGGGCGCCCTGGGCCGCGACGGCTGCGGACGGCGCTTCCGGCCCCTTGCCGGGCGCATAGAGGTTCAGGAACACCGCGCCGTCGGCCGTGCCGGTGCGCGCCTGGGCGCCTTCGGCCAGGGTCAGGACCAGTTCCGTGCCGCTCTGGACCGAACGGGTTTCGACGCCTTCCAGGCCTGCGGGCGGATCGACCTTGAGGCGCGAGACGTCGGGCGCCGCGGTCGTGCCGATGCGCACGGTGACGCGCCGTCCGTCGATGGAGACGCGGGACCGAGCGCCGACGGCGCCGGCGAACTCGACACGAGTGTAGTCGGACGTGGCGCCGATGCGGATGGCCACGGGCTCCAGCGCCGCGCCCGTCGCCTCCTGCGCCAGCGGCAGGACGGGGGACAGCGCGACGGCCCCGGCCGCGGCCAGGGCCACGGTCGACTTCAGGACCCGGCGGGAGGAGCGGCGCGCGGACATGCGCGCGCACCCTGGCGCGAACGCGGTTTCATCGCGGTTAATGGACGATGACCGGCGACCTCAGCCGCGACGGTAGAGACGACACTTGGCGCAGACCACCCAGCCGGGCTTGCTGCGGCTGCGGTGAAACACGTGGCCGCAGAAGGGGCGCTTCAGCAGGTTGATGATTTGGCTGAACATTTTTGCCCCCTCATCGCCAATTGTCGGCCCCGCGGACACTTTGTCAACCGACGTTACCTGACGTTGCTGCGTCGCAGCATCGACTCAACTTCGCCGTCTGCGACCCCCCGCCCCGCTTGCGCCGTGGGTCGCGCGGGCGCACCTGACCCGCATGTCCGCCACACCCCCGTCCCGCGCCGGCTCCCTCTCGCTCGGCCTGCGCTGCCGATGCCCGCGATGCGGCGAGGGTCCCCTGCTGCGCGGCTTTCTGAAAATCCGCGACGCCTGTCCCGTGTGCGGTCTGGATTACGGCTTCGCCGACCCGGCGGACGGCCCCGCCTTCTTCGGCATGACCCTGATCGGCACGCTGGGCATGGCCGCCTTCATGGCCTTCGACTTCACGGTGCATCCGCCGATCTGGATGCATTTCGCGGTGACGTTTCCGCTGCTGGCGCTGGCCTGTCTGTCGGTCCTGCGCCCGCTGAAGGGATGGCTGGTCGTCGAGCAGTGGCGGCGCGGGGCGGCGCCCGACAGCTGGGACAGCGTGGGCAAGCACGGCGAAGGCCGGAAGTGGCGCTGACGCCCGACTGGCGACCCCGGGAGGACTCCAACCTCCGACCTCGGCTTTAGGAAAGCCTTGCTCTATGCAGCTGAGCTACGGGGCCGTCGCCGGTCACCTAGCGGATGGGGACGCCGAGGGGAAGCGAGCGGACGGCGGAGCCTGCAGAGGCGGATTGTGGTTAATCGGCTTTAAGATACAACATCTTGGCGTGAACGGATCGGGAATCGGGCCGTGTCGGCGATTCGGTCCTGATTCGTTTCGCGCCTGTTCCGCGGAGAATCGGCGGGTCGTTAAGCGCTCAAGGTCGTCCATATCCGGCGCTTGAGGAACCGACGGCGCGGGGCCACCTTCATCCTCCATGAGCGACCGCGGCACAGGCCGGGCGCCGGGTCGCGTCGTCGCCGTCCTGGGCCCCACCAACACCGGCAAGACCCACCTGGCGGTCGAGCGGATGCTGGGCCACGGCTCGGGCATGATCGGCCTGCCGCTGCGGCTGCTGGCACGCGAGATCTACGAGCGGATCGTCGTCCGCGCGGGCAAGGCCTCGGTGGCGCTGGTCACCGGCGAGGAGAAGATCAGCCCGCCGCACGCGCGCTTCCACGTCTGCACGGTCGAGGCCATGCCGATGGAGCGCTCGGTCGACTTTCTGGCCGTCGACGAGATCCAGTTGGTCGCCGATCCGGAACGGGGCCACGTCTTCACCAACCGTCTGCTGCACGCGCGCGGCCGGCAGGAGACGATGTTCCTGGGCGCCGGCACGATGGAGCCGCTGATCCGGCGGCTGGTCGAGGACGTGGAAATCCAGTCTCGCGACCGGCTGTCGACCCTCGCCTACGTCGGACCGAAGAAGCTGACCCGCCTGCCCCGCCGCAGCGCCGTCGTCGCCTTCTCAGCCGAGCAGGTCTACGCCATCGCCGAGCTGATCCGGCGCCAGAGGGGCGGCGCCGCCATCGTCATGGGCGCGCTGTCGCCCCGCACGCGCAACGCCCAGGTCGAGCTGTTCCAGTCGGGCGAGGTGGACTTCCTGGTGGCGACCGACGCCATCGGCATGGGTCTGAACATGGACGTCGATCACGTGGCCTTCGCCGGTCTGCGCAAGTTCGACGGCACGCGCACGCGCTGGCTGCACGCGCACGAGATCGGCCAGATCGCCGGGCGGGCCGGGCGGCACCTGCGCGACGGCACCTTCGGCGTGACGGGAGAGGCCGAGGATCTGGATGAGGATCTGATCGAGCAGGTGGTCGAGCACCGGTTCGATCCTGTGGAGGGAGCGGAGTGGAGAAACGGCAGGCTGGATTTCGACAGCCTGCCGGACCTGCTGCGGTCGCTGACCGAGCCGCCGCGCCGCGCGGGCCTGAGGCTGACGTCCCAGGCGCTGGACGAGACCCTGCTGCGCCGCGCGGTGCAGGACGAGGACGTGCAGCGCATCGCCCGTTCGCGCGGCAGTCTGATGCGGCTGTGGGACGCCTGTCAGGTGCCGGACTTCCAGAAGACCACCGCCGACGAACACTTCAAGCTGACGATGGAGCTGTTCCACGCCCTGATCGGGCCGACGGGCCGCCTGTCCGAGGACTGGATCGCCAAGCGGTTCCGCGGCCTGGACCACGAGGACGGCCAGATCGACCAGCTGTCGGCGCGCCTGGCGGGGATGCGGACGCTGTCCTACGTCGCGGCGCGGCCCGACTGGCTGGAGAACGCCCCGCACTGGCGCGAGCGGACCCGCGCGCTGGAGGACCGGCTGTCCGACGCCCTGCACGCGCGGCTGACGGCGCGGTTCGTGGACCGCAAGACCACCGCCCTGATGCGCGCCCTGCACGCCGAGGACGAGGCGGCGGTCCAGGTGGACGCGGACGGCGCGGTCAGGATCGAGGGCGCCGAGCTGGGCCGGATCGAGGGCCTGCGCTTCGTCGCCGACCGCGACGCGGGCGCCCACCCGTCGCAGCGGCGGCTGGCGACGCGCGCGGTCGAGCCGGAGGTGGCGCGCCGGCTTGGCCGGCTGGCGGCGGACGGCGACGACGCCTTCGCCGTGCTGCCCGACGGATCGGTGACCTGGGACGGCCAGCTGGTGGCGCGCGTCACCAACGAGGATCCGTGGTCGCCGCGCGTGCGCCTGATCGGCGATCAGGGCGTGGAGGCGGCGCGCGAGCGCGCGCGACGCCGGATCGAGGCCTGGCTGGCGCAGGAGGCGGGGCGGGCCCTGCGCGGCCTGTCGCGGCTGAAGCGCGCGCTGGAGAGCGGAGCGCTGAAGGGGCTGACGCGCGGCTTGGCGTTCCGGCTGGTGGAGGCCGGCGGCGTTCTGGCGCGGCGCGAGGTGGACGGTGAACTGGCGGCGCTGAGCCAGGTCGAACGGCGCACGCTGAAGACCTTCGGCGTGCGGGTGGGGGCGCACTCCGTCTGGTTGCCCACCGACCAGAAGACGCGCGGGCGGGCCTTCGCGCAGGCCTTCTGGGCGCGCGAGGGCGCCGACGCGACCGGCCCGCGCTGGGCGTCGTCCCGGGGACTTCGTGCCGTGGCGGGCCGCACCCTGCCGCTGGAGACGCTGGAGCGCATGGCCGAGCTGCGCGCCGCCGGCCAAGGGCGGTTGGACGAGGCGGCGCTGGGCGAGTTGGGGCTGACGGAAAAGCAGGCGGCAGATCTGTTCAAGGCGCTGAAGACGCCTCGCCCGACCACGGCCGACAAGGCGGTCAAGGCCGTGGCCGCGTCTCCCTTCGCCGCCCTGGCCGGACTGACGGCGCCCGCCGCGCCGCCCCGCAAGCGCCGGCCCCGACGCAAGGCTCGTCCAGCGTGAGCGAACCCTCCTGCCGCGTCGATGTCTGGCTGTGGCGCGCGCGATTCGCCAAGTCGCGCTCGGGCGCCGCGGCGATGGTCGAGGCGGGAAGAGTGCGGCTGACGCATCACGGGGCGCAGAGCCGCCTGGACAAGCCCAGCCGCTGCGTCCACGTCGGCGACGTGCTGCTGTTCCCCGCCGGGTCGCGACTGATGGAGGTTCAGGTGCTGGGCTTCGGCGACCGACGGGGACCGGCGGACGAGGCGAGGACCCTGTGGCGCGACGCGTCGCCGCCCACCGGGGGTTGACGGCGGGGGCCGGCGGGGTCATCTGCCGCGTCCCGCCCGCAGACTCCGTGCCGCGCCCATGACCTACATCGTCACCGACGCCTGCGTCCGCTGCAAATTCATGGACTGCGTCGAGGTGTGTCCGGTCGACTGCTTCTATGAGGGCGAGAACTTCCTGGTCATCGCGCCGGACGAATGCATCGACTGCGGCGTGTGCGAACCGGAATGCCCGGTCGACGCCATCAAGCCCGATACCGAGGACGAGCCGGACGGCAAGTGGCTTCAGGTCAACGCCGAGTACGCCAAGGTGTGGCCGAACATTACCGTCAAGGGCACGCCCCCCGCCGACCGCGAGCAGTTCGAACGCGAGACCGGCAAGTTCGAGAAGTATTTCAGCGAGAAGCCCGGCAAGGGCAGCTGACGGCGGATTCCATGTCCCTGGGGCGAGGATTTGCCCCGACCGGCGCCATGGCGCACGGGTCGTTTTGAAATCCCGTGGTTTTGTGATATGTTACCGGTCTTGGCTGAAAGGTCCGGCGACGGATCGTGTTCGGCCCCGTTTGCGACAGAACCTCGGCCGAAGAGCCGAGGCGGCCAGAGGTTTGGTGATCCGTTTCCGCAGCTGAACGCCGAAGTTTCACCCCCGACGGAGCGATCCGGCGGGGTGCGGAGCATCGTCCCGTTTTCGCCGCGAGTCCGACGTATCGTCCCTGCCCCTCGGTCCGAGAAAGGAACGACATGAGCAGCAAGAGCGGTCTGGAATTCAAGGTCGGCGACGCGGTCGTCTATCCGGCGCACGGCGTCGGCAAGGTGGCGGCGGTCGAGACCCAGGAAGTGGCCGGCATGAGCCTGGAAGTCTACGTCGTGACCTTCGACCACGAGAAGATGACCCTGCGCGTCCCCACCAAGAAGGCCAAGACCGCGGGCCTGCGCTCGCTGGCCGGCGACGACGTGGTGACCAAGGCCCTGACCACGCTGAAGGGCCGCGCCCGCGTCAAGCGCACCATGTGGTCGCGCCGCGCCCAGGAATATGAGGCCAAGATCAACTCGGGCGACCTGATCTCGATCGCCGAAGTGGTGCGCGACCTGCACCGCGCCGACACTCAGCCGGAGCAGTCGTACTCGGAGCGCCAGCTGTACGAGAGCGCCCTGGACCGCATGGCCCGCGAGGTCGCCGCCGCCAACAAGATCGACAAGGACGCGGCCGTGGCCCTGCTGGGCAAGTCGCTGAGCGCCAAGAAGGCGGTCATCGCCGCCGCCGAGGCCGCCGAGGAAGCCGAAGCCGCCTGATCGGCCTGCAGCCACCTCAGACGAACGAAAGGCCCGGGATCGCTCCCGGGCCTTTTGCTTCTGGCCGACGGAGTCGCCTCAGAAATATTCCGCGCCCGCCGGGCAGTTGGCGCTGATTCGGTTGGCCGTGATCGACGCCGGCAGGTAGGGCGTGCCGCGGGCCAGCTGGGCGCCGCCGTTGAAGCGGAAGCTTTCCTGGCGATAGGTGCCCGACAGGCGCACCCGCACGGTGCGGCCCTTGCGGTCGCGGCAGACGCCCTCGAACCGCGCATTGCCGCCGCCGACCTCGCGCACCGGATAGTCGCAGGTCCAGCGGCGCGTCGACAGGCCGCCGAAGAAACGGTTGATCTCGGACGGGCGCACGCATTTGCGCTCGGTGTCGCGCACGCCGACGGCGGACGTCGTGTATTCCCAATAGCCCGGCAGCACCGGCTGGGACTGGGATTGCGTCATGGCGGCGTAGGGGCGGTCGGAGACGCCCAGCGCCAGGACGGCGCCGGCCACGGCGGCCAAGGCGAGAAAGCGGGTCTTCATGTCTTCAAGTCCCCCGAAGCGGATGAACGTTCATGCTATGGGTCATATGTGGCGGGATTTGAACGGTCCCTGAACGACCTAGCCTGGTCGCCGACCGGCCCGGATGGGCGGGTTGACGTTCGGGGGCGCCTTCCTCTATACGGCCCCCTCTCGCGCGGGGGCCCCTTCCGCGCGCTTTTGTTTATCGCGTCCCGGCCCCGTCCGGACGTCCCGCGAAGGATCTGACGAAATGGCTCGTCGTTGCGAACTGACTGGCGTCGGCCCGATGGTCGGCCACTCGGTCAGCCACTCGAACATCAAGACCAAGCGCCGCTTCCTGCCGTCGCTGAAGACGGTCAAGGTCGCCTCGGAAGCGCTGGGCCAGACGTTCAGCCTGCGCATCTCGAACGCCGCGCTGCGCACATTGGACTTCAAGGGCGGCCTGGACGCCTACATCGTCAAGGCCCGCGACGAGCAGCTGTCGCCGACCGCCCAGCGCATCAAGCGTCAGGTCCGCGCCAAGCTGGCCGAGCAAGCCGCCGCCTGATCGACGACGAGCATCAAGTTTTGAAGGGGCCGGCGGAAACGCCGGCCTTTTTCTTTGCGCTTCTCCTCCCCAGAGCGCAGCGAATGGGGCGGTGGATGGGCGGCGCAGCCGACGAGACGGAGGGGCGCTGTCCGCGTGTCGATTCCAGAGCCCCTCCACCACTTCGTGGTCCCCCTCCCCCCTTCGCTGCGCTGGCGGGGAGGAGACGTCGGTTCATGACCATTCCGTAATCCGCCGCGCGCCGACTCCCCTTTTTTCCGCCGCCGCTTAAGGTCCCCGGGTCCGCAGTCCGAGGAGTCCGCCGTGGCCGCATCCCGTCTCGCCCTGATCGCCGCCGCCTGTCTGGCCGTCGCCGCCCCCGCCGCGGCCCAGGACGCGCCGCGCGTCTCGACCGCCTTCACGCTGGAGACCGACAACCCGCGCGCGCCGGAGCAGGAGGCCGTCAAGCTGGACCGCCTGGACGTCAGCCTGTGGGTCATGCCCGAGCAGAAGGCGATCCGCGGCGCGACCGAACTGGACTTCACCGTCCTGTCGCCCGTCGATCGTCTGTCGGTCGAGCTGGACACCGTCTACGACGTGATCGAGGTGTCGGTGGACGGCGTGGTCGTTCCGGCCGGGCGCTGGCGCAATCCCGAGGGCCGCCTGACCGCCGAACTGCCGGCGACCTTGCCCGCCGGCAGCAAGACGACGCTGCGCGTGGTCTATTCCGGCGCCCCGCGCGTCGCGCCCCGCGCGCCGTGGAACGGCGGCGTGGTGTGGGCCACCGCCCCGTCGGGCGAGCCGTGGATCGGATCGGCCATGCAGTTGAACGGCTGCGATCTGCTGTTCGCCTGCATCGACAATTCCAACGCGGAGGCGGAGCGCGCCGACATCCACATCACCGTGCCGTCGAACCTGGCCGCGCCCGCCAACGGTGTGTTCAAGGGCAAGAGCGACAACGGCGACGGCACCACGACCTGGAACTGGTCGGCGCGCAATCCGAACATCTATGCGATCAACCTGAACGTAGGCCCCTATGAGGAGGTGACGGCGGAGTACCGCAGCCGCTTCGGCAACGTCATCCCCATGCACTACTGGCACCTGAAGACGGACAAGCCCGAGGACGTGGCGCGCCTGTTCGCCGAGTTTCCGCAGATGCTGGACTTCTTCGAGGCGACGGTCGGTCCCTATCCCTGGGCCGACGAGAAGATGGGCGTCGTCGAGACGCCGTACCTGGGCATGGAGCACCAGACCATCAACGCCTACGGCAACGGCTACAAGCTTGAGCCCGAGGGCTACGACACCCTGCTGCAGCACGAGTTTAGCCACGAGTGGTTCGCCAACCAGCTGACCAACTGGAACGCCGACGACATGTGGCTGCATGAAGGGCTGGGCAGCTACATGCAGCCGCTCTACGCCGGGTGGCTGCGCGGCGACCGCTACATGCACCGCGAGCTGGCCGACCAGCGCGACGGCCTGATGAACCGCGCGCCCATCGTCTCGCGCGCGCCGCACACGGTGAACGAGGTCTACAACCGCCCCGGCGGTCCCGGCGGCGACATCTATTCCAAGGGGTCGCTGGTCGCGCACACGCTGCGGATGACCATCGGCGACGAGGCCTTCTATGAGGCCCTGCGCATCCTGATCTATGGCCGCCCCGACCCGCGCCCGGGCAACTTCACGCCCCAGACGCGTTCCACGCCGCAGTTCAACGAGATCGTCAATCAGGTCACGGGCGGAAACTACGACTGGTTCTTCGACGCCTATCTGTACGAGGCGTCGCTGCCGGTGCTGACCTGGACCCGCGACGGCGGTCGCATGACCTTCGACTGGACGACGCCGGCGGGCGTCTTCCCCATGCCGCTGGAGGTGCGCGTCGACGGACGCACGCAGGTGGTGCCGATGACCGGCGGCCGCGGATCGCTGCAGGTTCCCGCCGACGCCGTGGTCGTCGTCGATCCGGAGAACAAGATCCTGCGGCAGGATCCGCTGATCGACCGCATGCACGCCCGCCGCTGAGAGGACCGCCGATGACCAAGACCCTGACCGCCGCGGCGGCCCTGATCGCCGCCGCCCTGACGTCCGGCGGGGCGCTGGCTCAGACGCCGCCGGCGGAGCGCGCGTCGACCGCCTGGACGCGCGAAAGCGGCCATCCCCGCGCGCCGGAGCAGGTGGCCATGCGGATCGACAAGGCGGACCTGGCCTTCGACATCCTGCCGGAGACCAAGTCGATCCGCGGCGTGACCACGCTGGACGTCACGGCGACCGCGCCGCTGCGCGCGCTGGTGCTGGACCTGGACGTGCGGTTCGAGGTGTCGGAGATCACGATCGACGGGCGCGCCCTGCCCCGCTCGGCCTGGCGCAATCCGGAAGGTCGCATGACCATCGACCTGCCCCGCGCCCTGCGCGCCGGGGAGGCGACGCAGGTGAAGATAACCTATGCCGGCG
>CALRWJ020000007.1:0-107536 GCA_943371835.1 Afipia felis
AGGAAGGCCGAGCGGCTGGTCATCGCCGTCTCGGCCTCGCGGCGTTTGCGGTCGGCGTCCAGACGGGCCTCGGCCTCGGCGGAGCGGGCGCGCTCCAGCTGGCGCCAGACCGACATGCAGTAGGCGATGAAGACGGCGATGCCGGTGGCCACCGCCGTGCAGAAGGCCGGGGGCGCGCCCCAGGCCAGCATGAAGAAGGGAATGGCGGCCAGGTAGAGGAACTGCGGCGCCAGCGACAGGCCCAGCACCAGATTGGAGCGCGGCGCGTTGACGACGGCGTAGATCGCGCCCGCCGACAGCAGCATGGCCGCGCAGATGCCGCCCATCGGGCCGCCGGTGAACCACAGGGCGATCGACAGGCTGCCGAAATAGCCGCCGTTGGCGAACAGCATGACGTTGGCCGCCGCCATGCGCACGGGCCCCATGCGCTCGACCTTGCCCGAGTTGATCGGACCGAAGACCCAGAGGTCGATCACCTGGACCAGGAAATAGCCCGCCACCCACAGGGCGGCGAAATTCCACGTCAGAACCGGACTGAACACGAACGCCGCCGCCGCGCCCATGCCCAGCCGCTGCAGCAGCGCCTTCCGGCGCTGGCGCACGGCGGTGGCCCAGGGGCTGGTTTCGCGGGTGCTCGACATGCGGTCTCCGTGACGGGAAGCGCGGACTTCCGGTCCGACAGCATGGCCCGAACCGCCCTAACGCCGCGTCAACGCCCGGCGCCGACGACCTGCGAAATCGTGGTGAATCCCTCAGCCGTCAGGCGCGCGCGAAGGTCCGCCAGGATGCGCCGCACCAGATCGGGCCCCTGATGCACCAGGGCGGAATACAGCTGAACCGCGTGCGCGCCCTGTCGCAGGCGATGCAGGACCTCGTCGGCGGAATCGATCCCGCCGGCGGCGATCAGCGCCAGCCGGCCCTCGGCGGCGTCGGCGGCCACGGCCAGGGCGCGCCGCGCCAGGGGCCGCAGCGGATCGCCGGACAGCCCCCCGGCCTCCCCCGCAAGACGCGAGCGCAGATCGGCGGGGCGGGCGATCGTGGTGTTCGACACGATCAGGCCGTCCAGCTTCCAGGCGCGCGCGGCCTGGACGATCTGGGCGATCTCCGACGCGTCCAGGTCGGGCGCGATCTTCAGGAAGAGCGGCGCGCCGTCGGCGGGGCGCGCCTCGGCGACCCGCCCCAGCAGATCGTCCAGCGCGTCGCGGCCCTGCAGCGCCCGCAGGCCGGGCGTGTTGGGCGAGGAGACGTTGATCGTGAACCAGTCGGCCTTGCCGGCCAGGCGGCGCAGGCCGGTCACGTAGTCGGCGGCGCGATCCTGGGCGTCCTTGTTGGCCCCCAGATTGGCGCCCAGCAGCACGCCCGGCGGACGGCGGTCCAGCCGCGCGGCGAAGGCCTCCAGCCCGTCGTTGTTGAACCCCATGCGGTTGATGACCGCCCGATCCTCGGACAGGCGGAACAGGCGCGGGCGGGGATTGCCCTCCTGCGGACGCGGCGTCACCGATCCGGCCTCGACGAAGCCGAAGCCCAGCCGCGCCAGACCGCCCGGCGCCTCGGCGTTCTTGTCCATGCCCGCCGCGAGGCCGACCGGGTTGGGCAGGGTCAGGCCCGCCAGACGCGTGGCCAGCAGCGGGTCCGGCGGCTCGGGACGCGGCGGAGACCGCAGGGCCAGCGCCCTGATCGTCAGGCGATGCGCCGTCTCGGGATCCAGGCGGCGCAGGACGGCGGCGGCGGCCCGCTCCAGCATCAGGCCGCGTCCCCGACGGTCATCGCGCCGTCGGCCGACACGCTCAGTGGGCGATCCGAACGCACCGCGTGCACGGGCAGGTCGCCGTACTGGTGCGGGAACAGGGCGCCGCCGCGCGACGGCTCCCACCGGACGTCGCTCAGGGCGGCCAGATCGACCTCCAGCAGGCGCAGCCGGTTCCGACCCGCATAGTGGCGGCGCGCCGTCTCCCCCAGCTGATCGTCCGTGGACAGATGGATGTAGCCGTCGGCCAGGTCGACGGCCGATCCGCCGTATGCGCCCGCCGCGACGGCGCGCGCCCATTCGTCCTGATCGACGATCTTGAAGGCGACTTCGGTCATGCGTCGCCCCCGCCGCCGACGTCGCGCGGCCGAAGGAATAGCTCCAGGGCGGCGCGCCCGGCGGCGTCCACGGCGAAGACGGCGGCCGCACCGGTGGGGAAGCCGGCGGCGAAGCGCTCGATCGCCGCGGGCGAGGCGGCGCCCTCGATCAGCAGCTCGACGGCCAGCTGGTGGACGCCCGGATTGTGGGCCAAGACCATCAGGCAGCCGGCGCGATCCTCCGCCGCCTCGACCGCGCGCCGCAGAGCGTCGGGGGTCGCGTCGTACAGCGCCGGATCGAACGCCACGTCGACGTCGCCGAAGGCGTCGTGCGCGGCGTCCCACGTGCCGCGCGTGCGCTCCGCGACCGACACCAGGGCCACGTCCGGACGCACCCCTTTCTGCGCCAGCGCGCGGGCGACCATGCCGGCGTCGCGGACGCCGCGCTCGCTCAGCGGGCGGTCGATGTCGCGGCCCGACGGGGCGTCGCGCTCGGCCTTGGCGTGGCGCATCAGGATCAGCCGGTTCATGCGCCGCCCTCTAGAGCGGTTCGCGGCGACGGGCCAGACCGCCGTCCCGCGCGGCCGGGGCCGGCTGCAGTCCGGAGGCCACCGGGACGCGCGCGCCGACGCCGCTTGGCCGCACGCGGGCGTAGGCCTGACGCGTCGCCTCCAGCAGGATCAGCCCGGCGAAGCCCGGGGCGATGCGGCGGCCGACCTCCTCGAAGCCGTCGGCCATGCCCAACAGGGGACGCAGCGGAGGGACGTACAGGGTCTGGGACCAGGCCGAGGGCTCCAGCCCCGCCTGTCGCACAAGCCCCTCCAGCTGACGGCGGGTGAAAGGGCGACCGTGACCGAACGGCGTGGCCTCGGCCCGCGCCCACAATCCGCCGCGCGCGGCCGTCGCCAGGATGATCCGGCCCGCCGGCGCCAGGACGCGGACCGCCTCCGCCAGCACCAGGGCGGGGGCGTCCGCCTCTTCCAGCGCGTGGACCAGCAGCACGCGGTCGAAGGCGCCGGCGGCGAAGGGCAGCGCGCGCTCGTCGACCAGGGCCACCCGGTTGCGGCCCGACCGCGGCCAGGTCTCGGCGCCCTGCCCGCCCGGCATGGCCGCGACCTGACGCCGCGCGCCGACGAAGGCGTCCAGCCAGGGCACGGCGTAGCCCAGCCCCAGGACGTCGCAGCCCGTCGCCTCGCCCCAGGCGTCGTCCAGCCGGCGCGCCACCAGACGGCGGACCACCTGACCGGCGGCCTCTCCGTAAAAGGCCCTGAGTTCCTCGACGCCGCGACGCATGGCGACAGGATAGGCCGCGCGGCGCCCGCCCGCTAGGATGGGGCCATGACCCTGGACGTTCGCCTGTTCCCCTGCCTGTCGGACAACTACGGATTCCTGATCCGCGACGCCGCCACGGGCGCGGTCGCGGCGGTCGACGCGCCCGACGCCGACGCGATCCTGGCCGACCTGCAGGCCAGCGGCTGGGGCCGGCTGGACCGGGTTCTGAACACGCACTGGCATCCGGACCACACCCAGGGGAACGCGGCGCTGAAGGCGGCGACCGGCTGCGAGATCGTGGGGCCGGAGGAGGTCCGCCGCGTCGCGCCGCTGGACCGCGCGGTCGCCGGCGGCGACCGGGCGCAACTGGGCGAGACGACGTTCGAGGTGCTGGACGCGCCCGGGCACACGCTGGGGCACGTCGTCTATCTGGCGCGGGCCGACCGCGCGGCCTTCGTCGGCGACGTGATCTTCCCGCTGGGCTGCGGCCGGCTGTTCGAGGGGACGCCGGAGCAGATGTGGGACAGTCTGTCGGTCGTTGCCGGCTGGGGCGACGACGTCGTCCTGTGGGCCGCGCACGAATACGCCGAGGGCAACGCGCGGTTCGCCCTGACGGTCGACGACCGGCCCGAACTGGCGGCGCATGTCGAGGCGATCCTGGCGGCGCGGGCGCGGGGCGAGCCGACCGTGCCGACGACCGTGGGGCAGGAGCGGCGCTTCAACCCTTTCCTGACGGCGGGGGACGCCGCGACCTTCGCCGCCCGGCGCGCGGCCAAGGACGTCTTCAGGAGCTGAGGCTCAGTCGGCGCCGGCGACGACGCGGGCGACGCGGGTGGACGACGGGCGCCCCGCATAGCCGGCGGACGGATCGATCACGATGGTCAGCACGCCGCGCTCGAAGGTGACGCGCGGGCGGCCCAGATCGGTCACGACGATGCGGCGCACGCCTGCCGCGTCCTGACGCAGGCCGGCCGAGCGGGTCATGCGCACCAGGGCGTCCACGGCGGTCGACAGGGCGTCGGCGGCGACCGCCTCGGACCCCTCGCCGATCTCCATGTCGACGATGACCAGACGGCCGACGGCGCTGGAGGCGCGACCGCTCTGGTGAATGATGAAGTTGGCCAGCTGCACCGCCGACAGGGTGGGCGGCAGGAGGCGGGCCGCCGACCCCTGCGCGGACACCGGCACGCCTTGCGGCGCGGCGGCGGTGTAGAGGGTCATGTTGCCGTCGGGCGTGACCCGCAGCACCTGATCGCCCGCGTCGTTGCGCAGGATCACGTCGCCGCGCGGGGCGGGCTGGGGCCGCAGGACCCAGACCTCGCTGGAGCGCTCGAACCGCATCAGGGTGCGCGGGCCGGAGCGGTCCAGGACGAAGCTCTGCCCGCCCTCCGACACGTAGCGACCGGTGGGCGGCAGGGCGTCGCGGCTGCGGCCGGGCGAGTCGCCACGAAGGATGACGCCGCTCTGGGCGAAGGCGGGGACCGCCGACAGACCGGCGCCCACGACGGCGAGCGCCGTCGCGGTCAGCAGCGACGCGCACGTCGATCTGAGCCGCATCTCAACCTTCATGAATGCCAGTTGAACGATCCACCCCGGCGGATTTTGGGCGAAGATCGGCCTAGCCGACCAGATACTGACCGCCGTTCAACGACAGGGTGCAGCCTGTGACATATCCGGCACGTTCGCCGGCCAGCCACGAGACCATGTCGGCGATCTCCTCGCCCTTGCCCAGGCGGCCGACGGGGATCTGGGCGATGATGCCGGCCAGCACCTTTTCGTCCATGGCGCCGACCATTTCGGTGTCGATGTAGCCGGGCGCGATGCAGTTCACGGTCACGCCCTTGCGCGCGTTCTCCAGCGCCAGCGCCTTGGTGAAGCCGATCATGCCGGCCTTGGCGGCGGAATAGTTGGTCTGGCCGATCTGGCCCTTCTGGCCGTTGATCGAGGAGATGTTGACGATGCGGCCGAAGCCCCGGTCGCGCATGCCGCCGATCACCTGGCGCGTCATGTTGAAGACGCTGTCCATGTTGACCCGGATCACGTCGGACCACTGGTCGTGCGTCATCTTGTGGAAGAAGCCGTCGCGCGTGATGCCGGCGTTGTTGACCAGGACGTCGATCGGCCCCAGCCGGTCCTCGACCTCCTTCACCGCGCGCTCGCAGTCCTCGAACGAGCCGACGTTGCCCTTCACGACCATGACGCCCAGCTCCTTCGCCGTGGCCTCGGCCGCCTCGACGTTGCCGGAGTAGCCGGCGGCGACCTCCATGCCGTCGGCCTTCAGCCGCTCGACGATCGCCTTGCCGATGCCGCGGGTTCCGCCGGTGACCAGTGCCACTCGAGCCATGTGCGCTTCCTTCGTTTCCTGACGGGGCGGCGCCTCTGAACCGGGCGCCTGCCCTGAAATACGCTTTAGCTTGCCGGGCGTTGCGCGGAAAGCGCCGTCATTTCGGCGGCCTGGGCGCGGGCGCGGCGACCAGGGTCCCGGCGGGCGGCGGAACCAGCAGCTCGGCGGTCGGGCGGCGCGCGAACAGCCAGTCGGCCCACGCGGCGGGCGGCAGCGGCAGCACCCCGCGCGTGTGATACGGCGCCACGTCCGGGCCCGGTTCGGCGGTCAGCAGGCTGAAGGCCTCGCCGCCCTCGCCCGCCCGCCAGACGGCGGCCAGCAGCAGGGGCGACCCGTCCGCCGCCGCCAGCTTCCACCGCGTCTTGGGATATTTGTCGCCCGTGAACTCATAGAAGCCCGAGGCCGGGACCAGCGCCCGCCCCTGTCGCGCGCCGCTGGCGATCTCGCGTCCCTCCGACCGAAAGTTGATCACCGGCCCGCCCTTGCGGCCGGGCGGGGGCGGGAAGCCGAACCGCATCCCGACCAGGTCCGCCGCCCCGTCGACGACCCGCACCGCCGACGCGGCGTCCGTCGGCCGCACCTCCTCCACCGGCTCCAGGTTCGGCAGCCCGCCCGGCAGGCTCAACGGCGCCCCCGCCGCCGTGAACAGGTCCACGAGCTGCCGGATGCTGAACTTCGCTTCGTAGGAGGCGCACATGGGCGGGGTCCGGGGTGAGGATTTCGCGTGTGCATCGTGCACGTCCGGCGGCGGATCGGGCGGAAAAAAAGCGAGTCGATCGAGTCGATCGAGTCGATTTGCGGCGGGGCGTCCATCGAAGGAAGAACTTGGCACGGACCTGCGCCGGTATCGGTCGTTCGACGAAGGCCGCTGCGAGGTTCCCTAACGCCGGCCCTCCTCGCCCTCGGCCGCCGCACGGCGCCAGGGCCAGCGGCCGTCGATCTCAGTCTCCAGCGAGATCGACACGAAGGTCCGTATCAGCACGATCAGGGCCAGCAGGCCGACGCTCTCGTATGTCAGCGGCGCGGTGATGGTGGCAATGATGTCGGCCCCCACCAGCAGTTCCAGCCCCAGCAGGATGCCGCGCCCCAGGTTGGCGCGATACCGGTCATAGGCGCGCCGCCGCTCGTCCCGCCGCAACACGTCGCGCCCGAAGATCAGACTGGCCAGCACCACCCCGCCGACGACGGCCAGCACCCCCGCCGCCTCCAGCCCGCTCGCCGCCCACGTCACCCAGGGGATCTGACCCAGTTCCATGCGGAAGGAATGGGCGGAAGGGCCGGGGGGGGGTGCGGGCAACTATGTCCCTGCAACGTGGGAGGAACTAAGAGATTGTCTCGATCCTCCCATAGGCTGAAGAAACGGGAGCGGCCGGCACTTAATTAATCTGTGGCTTCAGCCGATCCAGTGGCCCGCGCCGTAGCGAATGTATGAAGGGCCTTGTTGTCCGCCCTGAGCTTTTCTAGCTCACCTACAAGCTCTTCTATGAGTTTGAGGAGTCGCCTCTTGGCGTTATTGAGCTCTTTTGTGAGGCGCGGCAGACTCGCTACAGTCGAACCGAATTCTCGAATTTGATTGGATGTAGTCTCTATTGTGGGCTCTAGTGTATCAGTCAAGGAAAGCACTATATTGGCCTCGGTGCCTGCAATCTCGGGCGATATGTCTGCCGCTTGTATATCCAATATAGACCGCATTGCATCCAGCGCTGATCCGAAGTCGGAACTCATTTGAAGGCCACGACCCTCGATTCGATCAGAGCATTCGTGCAGCGCCTTCGCTACCTCGTCTACTATTTCCCGCTTTCGCGCGTTGTTCTCTGATGCGTTGGCTAGCTTGGTCTCATCTGCAGCGCGGGCCGTTTGGTCTGCCAGCTTTTCAAGTGCCTGCCTGACCTCCTCAGCCGCGTCCGTGGCCGATAGAATTTTTTCAGAGATTATTTGGCCGAAATCCATAATTCCCAACTCTTCCACGTCCGGAAGAGCGACTTCGAGCCCAACTTCACTGACACGACCGGGGTTGCCGATCGGCGGTCCAAGCGACTCTGTCAGATGGACGTGATTCGCGATCAGGACGCCCAGCGACTTCATGACACCGTCGCGCAAGGCGTCGTCGTCGGAAAACGTCCTATAAAGAATTCCGCGAGGGCCGAGGCTATTCTTAAGATCCTTAACCCGCTTCGCCTCGTCCAAATCTGAACTCAGGGAAAGATTCACGTCCTTAAAAAAAATCATTACCGAGTTAGAGCCGAACACAGACGAAGATGATTTAACAATTGAACGCTCGATTTCCTCGACGGTGCCCGATGGGTGATTGGCTGTAGGGGTTCCTAGGGTGGCGCCCAAAATGGCAATGATCGCATCATGGTCGTTCGATTGCTCGTTGACACGAGCTTGCGGCTCGGACGCGAGGCCGGGGGTGGCGTCTTCCTTCCAGTCGAAAACCTCGAACCTGAGACCTAACGCAGAGGCAACCAAATTTGTGTCTTGAACAGCCTGCTTCACTGAGTCCGCATGGCTTTCAACGTCGGACGGTCTCGATAGAAAGATCGTATATTGAATCGCTCTGGCCATAGTATTTGCCTTACACTAGCGTCACGTTCAGCCCAGTGCGCTTGGCTTCGCAATGGTCCAGGGCCTATTCGAGGTCCGAGATGACAAGGATCTAATGCACCCGCGCCTTCCCGATCTCCAGCCCGCCCTCGCCCGCGCTCACCGCGATCACGCTGCCGTCCGCGATCTCGCCGGCAAGCAGTTTCCGCGCGATGGGGTCGACCAGCTCCTTCTGGATAACGCGCTTCAGCGGGCGGGCGCCGTAGACCGGGTCGTAGCCCTTGTCGGCCAGCCAGGCGGCGGCGGCGTCGTCCAGCGACAGGGTCAGGCGGCGGTCGGCCAGCAGTTTCTCGAACCGGGCCAGCTGGATGCGGACGATGCCGCCCATCTGGTCGCGGCCGAGGCGGCGGAACAGGATGATCTCGTCGATGCGGTTCAGGAACTCGGGCCGGAAGTGGGCGCGGACGGCCTCCATGACCACCGGGCGCACGGCCTCGACGTCCTCGCCCTCGGCCTGATCGGCCAGGACGCCTGAGCCCAGGTTGGAAGTCAGGATGATCAGGGTGTTCTTGAAGTCGATCACCCGGCCCTGACCGTCGGTCAGGCGGCCGTCGTCCAGCACTTGCAGCAGGACGTTGAACACGTCGGGGTGGGCCTTTTCCACCTCGTCGAACAGCACGACCTGATAGGGGCGGCGGCGCACCGCCTCGGTCAGGGCGCCGCCCTCGTCATAGCCGACGTAGCCCGGAGGGGCGCCGATCAGGCGGCTGACGGAGTGCTTCTCCATGTACTCCGACATGTCGATGCGGGTGATGGCCGCCTCGTCGTCGAACAGGAAGGCGGCCAGCGCCTTGGTCAGCTCGGTCTTGCCGACGCCCGTCGGGCCCAGAAACAGGAAGCTGCCCAGCGGGCGGTTGGGGTCGTTCAGGCCGGCACGGGCGCGGCGCACCGCGTCGGACACGGCGATAAGGGCGTCGTCCTGGCCCACCACGCGGCCGCGCAGCGCGTCCTCCATCTTGAGCAGCTTCTCGCGCTCGCCCTCCAGCATCTTGTCGACGGGGACGCCGGTCCAGCGGCTGACGACGGCGGCGATCTGTTCGGCGTCGACCACCTCAGGCGTGAGCGGCCCGGACTTGTCGGCCTCGTTCGCCTCGGCCTCGGCCAGCTGCTTTTCGATCTGCGGGATCTGGCCGTAGGCGATCTCGGATGCGCGGCCCAGATCGCCGGCGCGCTGGGCCGCCGCCAGTTCGGCGCGCAGGCGGTCCAGCGTCTCGCGCAGCTGGGCGCCGCCGGCGACCTTTTCCTTTTCCGACTTCCAGCGGGCGGTCAGGTCCTCCGACTGGCCCTCCAGGTCGGCGATCTCGTCCTCCAGCTTCTCCAGACGCTGGCGGGAGGCGGTGTCCGGCTCCTTCCTCAGCGCCTCGCGCTCGATCTTCAGCTGGACCAGGCGGCGGTCGATCTCGTCCAGCGCCTCGGGCTTGGAGTCGACGGCCATGCGCACGCGCGAGGCCGCCTCGTCGACCAGGTCGATCGCCTTGTCGGGCAGGAAGCGGTCGGTGATGTAGCGGTTCGACAGGGTGGCGGCGGCGACGATGGCCGAATCCGAGATGCGCACCCCGTGGTGGACCTCGTACTTCTCCTTCAGTCCCCGGAGGATCGAGACCGTGTCCTCGACCGTCGGCTCCTCGACCATGACGGGCTGGAAGCGGCGGGCCAGGGCGGCGTCCTTCTCCACGTGCTTGCGGTACTCGTCCAGAGTGGTGGCGCCGACGCAGTGCAGCTCGCCCCGCGCCAGGGCGGGCTTCAGCAGGTTGGACGCGTCCATGGCGCCGTCGCCCTTTCCGGCGCCGACCAGGGTGTGCATCTCGTCGATGAACAGGATGATGCCGCCCTCGGCCGCCGAGACCTCGTTCAGCACGGCCTTCAGCCGCTCCTCGAACTCGCCGCGGTATTTCGCGCCGGCGATGAGCGAGCCCATGTCCAGCGCCATGACCTTCTTGTCGCGCAGGCTTTCGGGCACGTCGCCGTCGACGATGCGCTTGGCCAGGCCCTCGACGATGGCGGTCTTGCCGACGCCGGGCTCGCCGATCAGGACGGGGTTGTTCTTGGTGCGGCGGGCCAGCACCTGGATGGTGCGGCGGATCTCCTCGTCGCGGCCGATGACCGGGTCGATCTTGCCGTCGGCGGCGGCCAGCGTCAGGTCGCGGGCGTAGCGTTTGAGGGCGTCGTAGGCGTCCTCGGCGCCGGCGCTGTCGGCGGTCTTGCCCTTGCGGACCTCGGTGATGGCGGCGTCCAGCGCGTCCGGCTTCGCCCCCGCGGCGGCCAGCACGGTCTTGGCCACCCCGCCCTCGCGCGCCAGGGCGGACAGCAGGCGCTCGGTGGTGACGAAGGCGTCGCCGGCCTTCTTGGCGGCCTGTTCGGCGGCGGCGAAGACGCGGGCGGTGTCGCCGTCCAGATACAGCTGGCCGCTGCCGCCCTCGACCTGGGCGCGCTTGCTCAGCGCCGTCTCCACGTCGGCCTCGGCGCGCCGGGCGTCGCCGCCGGCCGCGGTGATCAGGTTGCGCGCCAGGCCGTCCCGCTCCTCAAGCAGCACCTTCAGCAGGTGCTCGGGCGCGAACTGCTGGTGACGGCGCGCCAGCGCCAGCGACTGAGCGGACTGGACCGCCTGCTTGGCGCGGTCGGAGTAGAGATCGAGGTTCATGCTTTCCCCATTCAGGCGGAATGCGTCCGGCCGCGCCCTCACGTGCAAGCGACGCGCCGTCCGATGGCGTCTGAGTTGGGTGTGGCCGATGCGGCACACAAGGCCGGGACCCCACGCCCATGCGGCGGCGGCTTGCCTTAACGTATAGTTCATGTTTTGTTCCCGCCCGCGGCAGGAGGCGCCAGATGGACGGGAGCCCGACGACCGCGCAGGCGCTGGAGGCGTCACGCCTGTTTTCGGGCCTGCCCCGCGCGGGCGAGGCGCGACACGACGACCTGCTGAAGTTTCTGGAAGCGAACCGGTCGGCCAGTCTGGCGGCCCTGCCGTGGCTGGCGGCGGAACTGGCCGGGCACGAGGGGTTCGAGGCCATGATCGCCTTCCTGCACGCGCGGGGCGGGCGGCGGATCTATCTGGCGGACGGCGCAGACGCCGAGCGGGTGCTGGGGCTGCGCGTCGCGGACCGCACGCATGCGCGGATCGTCGACGGCGCCGGCGCGGGCAGGCTGGTCGACGCGCCGTCCGCCTGGGGCGCGTTCGTGGCCCTGCGGCGCGTGGCGATCGACCGCGCCCTGGCCGACGGCGCGTCGCCCGCCGACGTGGCCGCCGCCTTCGGCGTGACGCGCCGCTCGCTTCGCGCCTGACGCGCGGCGGAACGCTTCCGCATACAACTTTAGGTTAACCCAGCGGATCGTGTGCGCCTCATTTGGAGAAGGAGACGCCCATGCCCAGCACCGATGACCTCTGGTCGATGTACGGCCATCAGATCCTGAAGTTCGCCGCGCCCGATTTCGACCCGACCAAGCAGCAGTTTTCGATGGCGTCGTCGACGCTGTCGCTGGACCTCGGCAACGCCGACCCGGACGTCGTCGCGGGGTACGTCTACAATCTGGGCAACACCATCCCGTCGCCCAGCCCGAACTATGCGCCGGGCAGCAGCCTGTTCACGGCCTATCAGAGGTTCCTGGACGCCATCGATCTGGACGGCGACGCCAATCCGAACCTGGATTCCCAGATCAACATCGCCGCCGCCAACATGAACGCGGCGCAGACCAACTACACCAACACCCTGTCGGCGGCGATCGCGGCGTGGACCGCCTACAAGGTCGTCTCGCCGAACGTGACGTTCTGGAACTACGTCACCTCGCAGTACCCCAGCTACGTGCAGGCCAAGAACGCGCTGGACGCCACCACCTCGGCCTGGCAGCAGCTGATGACCCAGAAGTACGGGCAGGGCTATGAGATCATCGCCAACGCCCGCAACAAGCTGAGCCCCACCGGCGGCGCGGCCGACGTCATCAATCCCAACAGCTACAACATGGCGGTGAAGACCGGCGTGTTGACGCCCGCGGGGTCGGCTCCGGTCCTGCCGGGAACCACGCCGCCGGCCGCGCCCAGCGCCCTGGTGTCCAGCTTCGACCCCGCCTTCGCCCTGCAGAGCTTCACGTCGGTCTACCAGCAGTGGCAGGCCAACAGCGCGGCCAACGCGGCGCCGGCCTTCTCGGTCACCATGGACGGATCGGCCGCGTCGCAGAGCTTCTCGGACATGGGGTGGGAGAGCGAGAGCGCGGGCCTGTTCTCCTACGGCTTCTTCGACGTGTGGGGCGAGACCTCGTCGTCCTCGGACACGCAGACCAGCTTCGCCATGGACTCCAGCTTCCACATGCAAATCGACTTCACGGGGCTGAACGCCTTCACGATCTCGCCGGGCGGCTGGTTCGACCTGGGGCTGATCCAGAGCTTCCGCAACCAGCTGTTGCCGGGGGCCCCGGACTTCTTCTCGCCGGCGGGCGCGCTGGCGCGCATCCCCTATCAGGCGGTGATCGGCTTCCAGCCCAAGATCACCCTGTCGATGTCGCAGGAGAATTTCGCGACGTTCCAGTCGACCTTCCAGTCGCAGACCACCGCGGGAATGGGCTTCGGTCCCTTCGTCGTCGGCGAGACCCA
Source organism: Afipia felis (assembly GCA_943371835.1). Classification (GTDB taxonomy): domain Bacteria; phylum Pseudomonadota; class Alphaproteobacteria; order Caulobacterales; family Caulobacteraceae; genus Brevundimonas. The sequence continues at coordinate 12,873 of CALRWJ020000007.1, forward strand.
CTCGTCCAGCTACGCCAACAAGTCCAGCGCCGCCTTCGACGCCGAAAGCGCGACCGTCACGGTCTCGCCGCCGCCGTCCACGGTGCCCGTCCTGCTGGGCGTGATCAGCACCCGCCTGGACGCCTGACCGGACCGGGGCGGCGACCGGACCGGCGTCGCCCCCACCCTTTCTCTCAAAAACGAACGGAGCAGATCATGCCCATCGTCTCGGCCGCGGGCGCGGCCATCCCCAACGGCGTCGTCTTCAACAACCAGCAACGCCAGGACGCCATGACGGCGATCCAGAACCTTCAGTTCGCGGACGTCTGGCGCGACGGCCCCGCCAACCCGCTGTCCAACACCGTGCGCGTGCGCATCGACAACCAGGGCAACGACGTCAACGGACGCGCCAACCTGCAGGCCCAGCTGAACGGCGTCTACAACGCCGCCAGCACCATCGCCCACGTGCTGGTCGACGCCAGCGTGGGCCAGACCGGGGGACAGGCGCAGGCGGCGCAACAGCTGTACGCCATCCGCCAGATCCGCGGCGCCCTGCAGAACAGCCTGACCAGCGGCAACACCTACACCGTCACCGGCACGCCCCAGTGACCCGCGATCGCGGTCGCCCCGACGTCCCGGGGCGGCCGCGGCTCTCTTCCAGATCGGAGAGCGAAATCGTCGTGCCGTCACGGTCGCTCGATGCCGCCCGGCGGCTGTGCGCCATCCGGCAGATCCAGGGCGCCTTGACGAACAGCCTGTTGACCGGCTGCACCTGCATCGTCACGGGGACGCGGACCTGACGGCCCGTCGGGCGCGCGTTTTCAGCGACGATCTGGCGCCGGCGAAGAGGGCGGTCTAGCGTCCTCGCCTCAGTCTTCGGGAGCGTCGCCTCATGTCCGTTCGTCTCAGCCGCCGGTCGGCCCTGTTCGCCACGGCCGGGGCCGCCGCCCTGCCCTCGGTCGGCTGGGCCCAGGACGCCGCCAACGACGACGCGGCGCTGGCCGAGGCGGTCGACGCCTATGTGCGGAAATGTCTGGAGGCCTGGCCCGACCAGCCGGCGCTGTCGGTGGCGCTGGTCAAGGGCGGAAAGGCGATCCTGACGCGCGGCTATGGCGTCAAGGCGATGGACCGGCCCGGCGCCGCGGACGAGCGGACCCTGTTCGCCATCGCGTCGAACACCAAGAACGTCACCTGCGCCGCCCTGGCCATTCTGGTCGACGAGGGCAAGGTGAAGTGGGACGCGCCGGTGCGCGACCATCTGCCCGGCTTCACCCTGTCGAAGCCCGAGCTGAACGACCTGGTCACCGTGCGCGATCTGGTCAGCCATCGGATCGGCTTCGGCCTGGGCGCCGGCGACCTGCTGTTCTGGCCCAACAGCGACCGCAGCCGCGCCGACGTCATGGCGGCGATCCCCAAGGTGCCGATCGAGGATCAATTCCGCACCCGGTACCACTACTGCAACCTGATGTTCGTGGCGGCGGGCGAGGTCGTGGCCGCGGCCTCGGGCATGCCTTGGGAGGCGTTCGTGCAGACGCGCATCCTGGACCGCGTGGGCATGGCCGACACCCTGCCGCTGATGCGAGGGGCCGATCCGTCGAAATGCGCCCTGCCCCACGCCCGCGTCGGGCCGCCGCTGCGGTACCAAGGGCCGATGACGCGCATCGCGGACTCGATCCAGGAGGTCTGGGACTGGTCCTCGGCCGGCGCCGCCGGCGGGTTCCTGACCAATGCGGTGGACTGGTCCAAGTGGATCGCCGTGCACCTGGCCGGCGGCGCCCTGCCCGACGGCTCGCGCCTGTTCTCGGAGGCGCAGAGCCGAGAGATGTGGCGGCCCAACGTCATCGTCTCCAACTCCAACGGGCCGACGCCCGACCTGCCAGGCCGCGCCGTCACCGCCACCTATGCGACGGGGTGGCAGATCATGGACTATCGCGGCGAGCGGATGATCACACATGGCGGCGGCTCGCCCGGCGGAATCTCGGGCACCGTCCTGCTGCCCGGCCGGAACGTCGGATTCAGCTATTTTTCGAACGCCGAGGAAAGCTTCCTGCTGCGCGCCCTGCGTTCGGGCATCGCGGACGTCATCATGGGCCCGTCGCGCATGGGCCCGGCCTTCGACTGGATCGCCGATTCCAAGCGGCTGGAGGCCGAGGGGAACGCCCGATCGATCGCCGCCGCGGCCGAGATCGACGCCAAACAGGCCGCCGGCGCCCCGCCCAGCCTGCCGCAGTCGGCCTATGCCGGCACGTGGCGCGACCCGTGGTATGGCGACGTGAAGATCACCGCGCGCGACGTGCAGCTGTGGCTGGACTTCACCCACACCCCGGCGCTGAAGGGCCCGCTGGAGCCGTACGACGGCGACACCTTCCGCACCCGCTTCCCGGACAAGCGGGAAGAGGACGTCTTCGTCACCTTCGAGATGGAGGACGGCCGCCCCGTCCGCGCGACCATGAAGGCCGTCAGCCCCGACGCCGACTTCAGCTACGACTACCACGACCTGCGGCTGACGCGGGTGTGAGGGCCGGGGCCGCCTCGGCGCGGTCCTTGATGATGGTCAGGACGTTGGCCTGGATGTCCCCCATCATCAACTCGCCCCAAAGGGCCGCGTAGGGATTCACGTGGGTCTTGGCGACGTAGCGCGTGGTCAGGGTCAGTTCGGTGACCCCGGGGGACACGCGGCGGAACACGTAGTCGCCCGACTGAACCGTCAGGAACTGGCCGTCGGGCGCGATGTGCTTGTCGGTGTTCTGCTGCACCGAGGCGTTGGCGAAGTGGAAGCGCCAGGCCAGGCGCCGGCCCGGGCGCCAGTCGGTTATGATCTCCTGGAAGTCGACGGAACGGCCCCAGCGCGCGGTGCGGACGGCCCCCTCGCCCCACCCTTCGACCACCGACTCCCTCGGCCGCGGCATGCCGATCAGATCGTGCGTGACGGTCCAGCGCCCCTCGGTCGGGGCGATGTCCCGGCTGGACACCGCATGGGGCCAGATCGCTTCGGGCGCGGCGTGGATCCGCACGCTGCGGGTCACGTCGAAGACCTCGTGCGGCATCGGCGCATGGGCCTCGATCAGGGCGGCGAGCAGAGGGATCGCCAACATGCTGCTTTGCAGGGTCGCGCCCCGCCGACGTCGCTGCGAGCGCAATGCGAAGGCGCCGGCCCAGCCGGACGCCAGCCAGATGGGCGTGATCATCACCACGCAGATCACGCCCTCATGCAGAACCAGGATCGAGGCGACGCAAACCAGGCCGCACAGCACCACGGGCACCAGCCAGTAGAATGAGGAAGGTCGATCGCGCGCGGGGTCGCCGACATAGCAGATCAGCGCACACAGTACCGCGGGAAGGAGCGCCAGGAACCAGAGGCTGGCGAACCAGATCGAGCCGGAGCGCGATGCCGACAACAGCACGAAGACGCTGAGGGCCACGGCCATGGCCAGGGCGAAGCCCGCCGCCAGCCGACGATTTCGGTGCCTTGGCGGCGCCCGTCCTTCGTCGAGGTTCGTCATGTCCGGATTCTTTCCCTGTTTTCTGTAAAGACTGAAACGGGCGGGCAAATTGGGGGGCGTCAGCCGCCGCGATCCTTGCCGCCCACGAACTTCAGCAGGCTGACCACGCCCGACCCCATGCGGATCAGGCGCATCAGGGTTTCCGGCGGCACGTCGAGCATTTGCTGGTACCAGGCGTCGACGGTGCCGACGAAGGCGTGCATGCGCTTCAACCGCGCCTTGACCTCCGCGCTGACGCCCGAGCCGTCACGATCGACGCCGGCTACCGCCTCGTTGATGGCGGCGACCATGGGATCGATCTCCCGCGCCTTGCGGCCCTGGGCGACGCGGGTGGCCATCTGCCAAAGGTCGGTCTCGGCCTCGTAGTGATCGCGACGGTCGCCGAGCACGGGCACCCTGTGAATCAGCTTCCACGCCAGAAGCTCTTTCAGGCTGTTCGACACGTTGGAGCGCGCCAGGCCCAGGGCGCCGGCGATGTCCTCCGCCGTCAGAGGCTTCTCACTCAGAAACAGCAGCGCCTGGATTTGGGCGACGGATCGATTCACGCCCCACTGACCGCCCAGATCTCCCCAGCGCAGGACGATCTGCTCGACGGCGAGCGGCAGGCGGCGGTCGGTCGTTTCTGTCATGCCAGAAATAAACGACGAAACGCGCGCGGCGTCAAGAGCGACGGGGCGGCGCCCCCGCCCACGCGAATTCCGTCAGAGCTTTGGAGAGAAGTGGCGCACCCGAAGAGATTCGAACTCCTGACCCCCAGATTCGTAGTCTGGTGCTCTATCCAGCTGAGCTACGGGTGCGCGCGGCCGCGAACGGCGAGGGCGGTCATCTAACGGTTCGGGCGCGGCATGGCAAGCCGCGCGCGGACGGTTTTCGCACCTCTCACCAGTCGGTCGGCATGGGACGGTCGGCGCCGGAGACGGCCCAGGTGATCGAGCTGATCCACCAGCGCTGGCCGTCGTGGAACAGGGTGACGGAGTTGACCCCGCTCTGGACCACCGGGCCGTCGGCGGCCTCGCGCGTCTCATAGGCGCTGAGGACCTGGGTCAGGGGGCCCCACTGCTGCACCTTGCGGCCCGCCTCGCGCTCGAAAAAGGCGTGCTCCATGAAATAGGCGCCGGAGTTGCGGGCGTAGTCGGCCGTGCCGCCGATGCGCAGACGCGCCACGCCGTCGCGTGCCGGGCCGGAGCCGCCCATGACCGCGCCGGGCAGGAACAGGCCGTTGAAACGGTCCCAGTCGCGCGGGCCGGCGGGGCCGGAGATGGCGTCGTAGAGGGCCGCCATGATGCCGTCGAGCGAGCCGACGTCGGCCGGATCCGGCGCGGGCGTCGCGGCGGCGGGCGGGGTCGCGGCGGGCGCGGTCTGGGCCAGGGCGGGCAGGCCGCAGGCCAGGCTGGACGCCAAGGTCGACGTCAGGGCCAGGGCGGCGAGGAACGGACGGGTCATGGAGCGGTCTCCCAAGTCTGAGGGCGCATGAGGCACGGCGCGCGGGCTTGGCGCAAGCGCCCCCCTCGCCTAGGTGTCGGGGATGACCCTCCGCTTGCCCCGCCGCGCCCTGCTGGCCCTGACCGCCGTCGCCCTGATGGCCGGCGGCGGGTGCGGCGCGGCCCCGGCCGGCGCGCCGACGACGGCCCCCGCCCCGGCCCCGCCGCCCGCGCGCGGGCCGTTCGTCGCCGCCGCCAATCCCCTGGCGGTCGAGGCGGGGATGAAGGTGCTGCGCCAGGGCGGGTCGGCGGTCGACGCCGCCGTGGCGATCCAGGCCGTGCTGGGTCTGGTGGAGCCCCAGTCGTCCGGCCTGGGCGGCGGCGCCTTCATGATGCACTACGACGCCGAGACGGGCGACATCACCAGCTTCGACGGGCGCGAGACGGCGCCGGCGTCGGCGACGCCCCAGCTGTTCTACGAAAACGGCAGGCCGCTGAACTTCGGCGACGCGGTGCTGTCGGGCCGGTCGACGGGCGTGCCGGGGGCGGTGGCGATGCTGGGGATGGCCCACGCCAGGCACGGCAAGCTGGCGTGGAGCGCCCTGTTCGACGACGCCGAACGACTGGCGCGCGACGGGTTCACGGTCTCGCCCCGGCTGGCCGGCTATGCGGCTTCGCGCTCGGGCGCGGCGGGCACGCCGTGGGCGCAGGCCTATTTCACCAAGCCGGACGGCACGCGCGTCGTGGCCGGCGACGTGCTGCGGAACCCGGCCTATGCCGAGACGGTGCGCACGCTGGCGAGCGACGGACCGCGCGCGCTGTACGAGGGGCGGATCGGCGCGGCGATCGTGCACGCGGTGCAGGCCCAGCCGCGCCCCGGGGGCCTGACCGGCGAGGACCTGGCCGGATATTCCGCCAAGGAGCGCGGGGCCCTGTGCAGGCCCTATCGGCTGTATCTGGTGTGCGTGCCGCCGCCGCCGTCGTCGGGCGTGGCGGTGCTTCAGCTCCTGGGCATGGCCGAGACGACGCCCGCCATCCTGGAGGGACCCGAAAGCGCCGACGCCTGGACCACCTTCGCCCAGCTGCAGCGCGTGATGTACGCCGACCGCGACCGCTACGTCGGCGATCCCGCCTTCGTCGGCGTGCCGGTGCAGGGCATGCTGGACGAAGGCTACATGGCAGAGCGCGCCGAGCTGGCGCTGACCCTGACCGGCGCGGCCGAGCCGGGCCATCCGCCGGGCGGCGTCATCCGCGGCATGGACGCGACGCAGGAACCGGCGGGCACCAGCCACTTCGTGGTCGTGGACGTCCAGGGCGACGTCGTCAGCATGACGACCACGGTCGAAAGCGTGTTCGGATCGGGACGGATGGCGGCGGGGTTCTTCCTGAACAACCAGCTGACCGACTTCTCGTTCGAGCCGCTGCGCCCCGACGGCGGGCCGGCGGCGAACGCGGTGGCGGCGGGCAAGCGGCCGCGCAGTTCGATGTCGCCCGTCATCGTGCTGGACATGAACGGGCGGTTCGTGGCGGCGCTGGGGTCGCCGGGCGGGACGTCGATCCTGGCCTATGTGACCAAGGGCCTGATCGCCACGCTGGATTGGGGGCTGCCGATGCAGGACGCCTTCGACCTGCCCAATCTGGTGGCGCGCGGGGACGGCTTCGGCGCGGACGCCGAGCGGTTCAGCCCCGGCCTGCGCGCGGCCTTGGGCGAGCGCGGGATCGCGATCCGGCCCAACACCAGCGAGAACTCGGGCCTGCACGGGGGCTGGTGGCGGCGCGGGCGCGACGGGGCCTGGGGCTGGGACGGCGGGGCCGACGACCGACGCGAGGGCGTCGTCGCCTATTGAGCGAGGCCGCTCACCACTCGGGCTTGATGGACAGTTGGAAGGCCAGCATGCCTTCCTTGACGTCGTCGTCGATGCCGTCGCCGGTGCGCAGGCCCTCGACCGAGACCTCGCGGTAGATCAGGCCCACGGCGCCGTGGACCGGTCCCTGGCGCATGGCGACGCCCAGGCTGGCGTCGCCGATGAAGGCGCCGGAGTCGTGGCTGACCCCCGAGCGCGCGAAATTGCCGTCGCGGGTGCGGGCGAAATTATAGCCCACCGCCCGGCCCGAACCGGCGGCGTAGACGTACCAGCGGGGACGGTCGCCGAACTCTTCCTGGCCGTCGGGGACCAGGCGTTCCAGATCGTTGCCGACCTTCAGCGTGGCGCCCGCGACGGCCGAGCCTCCGCGCGAGCCGACCCCGACGCCCGCGTGGGGCGTCAGCGACACCTGCAGGCCCGACCCCGTGCGGGCGATCGCCGACGGCCAGCCGCGGGTGTAGGTCAGGTCGAATTCCTCGGCGTTCAGGGCGGCCACGTCCAGCGGCCCGGGCGGCAGGGGAGAGCCGTCGACGCGCTGAAGATGGCCGGAGCGGGTCAGCCGGAAGCGGTCGGTCGCGCCCTCGCCCTCGATCCAGACGTCGCGCTCGACCGCGACCCACGGCGAATCCGGAGAGGCGATCGTGCGGGCGGTCGCGCCCGGCCCCGCCACGTCGAGGAAGCCCCCGCCCAGCGACAGCGCGGGTTGGCCGTTCAGCCGGGCCGTCGGGCCGTCGTCGGGTCCCCAGGTCTGGCGGATCGAGGTCTGCGCCTGGGACGCGCCGGCGCACAGGCACAGCGTCGCCGCCAAGCCCCCCGCCAGTCCCAACGCAGCCTTGATCACACGCATCCCGGTCCCCTCAAACCGTCGCGACCCCTTCAGTCTGAACCAACAGACCCGCGGCGCCAATCGACGATTTCACGACGGATTTCCGCCACCGAACGGTCGCGCGACGGCGAAGGTTCCGGGGGGGAGGTCCGTCAGGCGGATGTGGTCACTGGCAGGCCAGGCACTCGTCGTAGTCGGTGCGCGCGACCGAGAAGAGGTCGGGCTGCTTGGGATCGGCCTCTTCCTGGGCCTTGCCCTCGGCGCCGGCGAAGGCGGCGCGCTGCACCGACTTGGAGCGCAGGTAGTACAGCGACTTCACGCCCCGCTCCCACGCCGACCAGTGCAGCATGTGCAGGTCCCACTTGTCGACGTCGCCGGGGATGAACAGGTTCAGCGACTGCGCCTGACAGATTTCCGGGGCGCGGTCCGAGGCCAGGTCGATCAGCCAGCGCTGGTCCAGTTCGAAGGCTGTCTTGAACACCGACTTCTCGTCGTCGGTCAGGCCGTCCAGATGCTGGATCGAGCCTTCGTTCTCCAGGATCGAGGACCAGACGGCGTCGGTGTTCAGGCCCTTGCGCTCCAGCAGTTCCTCCAGATACGGATTCTTGACCGCGAAGGAGCCGGACAGCGTCTTGTGCGTGTAGATGTTGGCCGGGATCGGCTCGATGCCCGCCGAGGTCCCGCCGCAGATGATGCTGATCGAGGCGGTGGGGGCGATGGCCAGCTTGTGGCTGAAGCGCTCCATGACGCCGCGCTCGCGGGCGTCCTCGCAGGGGCCCTTCTCCTCGGCCAGCAGGCGGCTGGCCTTGTCTGCCTCGCGGCGCAGGTGCTTGAACAGGCGCATGTTCCACGACTTGGCCATGGCGCTTTCAAAGGCCACGCCCTGCGACTGCAGGAAGGAGTGGAAGCCCATCAGACCCAGCCCGACCGAGCGCTCGCGCACGGCGGAATAGACGGCGGCCTTCATCGCCGGCGGCGCGCGGCGGATGAAGTCCTCCAGCACGTTGTCCAGGAACCGCATCAGGTCCTCGACGAACATCGGCTCTTCGCGCCACTCCAGGAATTTCTCGGCGTTGACCGAGGACAGGCAGCACACGGCGGTGCGGTCGATGCCCAGGTGGTCGCGGCCGGTGTGCAGCATGATCTCGGCGCACAGGTTCGACTGCTTGACCTTCAGGCCCAGGTCCTTCTGGTGCTGCGGCATCTGCCGGTTCACCGTGTCGGAGAAGATCAGATAGGGCTCGCCGGTCTGCAGGCGGATCTCCAGGATCTTCTGCCACAGGCCGCGCGCGTCGACGGTCTTCATCACCTCGCCGTTCTTGGGCGAGACCAGGTCGAAGGTCTTGCCGTCGCGCACCGCCTCCATGAAGGCGTCGGTGATGTTGATGCCGTGGTGCAGGTTCAGGGACTTGCGGTTGAAGTCGCCCGAGGGCTTCCGGATCTCCAGGAACTCCTCGATCTCCGGGTGGTGCACGTCCAGATAGACGGCGGCCGAGCCGCGGCGCAGCGAGCCTTGAGAAATGGCCAGCGTCAGCGAGTCCATCACGCGGATGAAGGGGATGATGCCGCTGGTCTGCCCCGCGCCCTTCACCTTCTCGCCGATGGAGCGGACGCCGCCCCAGTAGGTGCCGATGCCGCCTCCGTTCGACGCCAGCGCCACGTTCTCGTTCCAGACGTTCTGGATGCCGTCCAGGCTGTCGCCCACCGCGTTCAGGAAGCAGCTGATCGGCAGGCCGCGATCCGCGCCGCCGTTCGACAGCACCGGCGTGGCGGGCATGAACCACAGCTTGGACATGTAGTCGTAGACGCGCTGGGCGTGGTCGGCGTCGTCCGAAAACGCCGTGGCGACGCGGGCGAACATGTCCTGATAGGACTCGCCCTTCAGCAGGTAGCGGTCCTCCAGCGTCTTCTTGCCGAACTCGGTCAGCAGGGCGTCGCGCGAGCGGTCCAGCTGGATGGATTTGACCACCGACAGCTGCGGTTTGGGGGTCGCGTCGACCTCCGCAACCGTCTGGAATTCCACCGTCTTCACAGCTTCGCCGCCAGCCATTTCGTCACGCCCCGAACAGAGTCTTGATGAAGCCACCCGCGCCCCAACCACATCATCTAGTGGGCAAAGCGCGTCCCGAACCCACATATGGGGCGCAGATGGCTAACGACCCGTCAACGGGCTTGACGATCACTTTCTGGGCGAATCGGCGTCTCGACGGGGGATGAGGCTGTGGACGGCCCGCGACGCCGGGATGACGCCGACGATCACGACGGCGTGATCGGGAACGCGCCGCAAGCGTGGCCGTTGAAGCCGACCATGACCGAAGTCCAGATCGCCACATTCCTGCGCCGCGCGTTGCGCATGGCCCGCGCCGAGATCGCCGCCCTGGCGGCCCTGCTGGTCGTCACCTTCGGCGTGCTGACCTTCGTCGAGGTCGCCGAGGACACGAGCGAGGCGGGGGGCCAGGCCTTCGACCTGTCGGTCCTGCACTGGCTGCAGCCGACGCCGGGGGACACGCGCGGCCCCTGGTGGATGGACGAGGCGGCGGCCGATCTGACGTCGCTGGGCGGCATTTCGGTGCTGACGCTGTTCGCCGTGATCGCGGTGATCTTCCTGGTGATGCAGCGCAAGCGGCTGTCCGCCCTGCTGCTCGTGCTCGGCCTGCTGGGCGGCGTCGCGCTGAGCGAGGGCCTGAAGGCGCTGTTCGAGCGCGCCCGGCCGCCGGCCGCCTATCAGGCGGTGGAGACGATCAACGCCAGCTTCCCGTCCGGGCACGCCCTGCTGTCCACGGTCTTCTACCTGACGCTGGGCGTCATGCTGACCCGCGCCTTCGCCCAGCGGCGGCTGAAGGCGTTCGCCCTGGGCTGCGCCGTGACGATCGCCCTGCTGATCGGCGCCACGCGCGTCTATCTGGGCGCGCACTGGGCGTCGGACGTGATCGCCGGCTGGTGCGCCGGCGCGGCTTGGGCGATGGCGTTGTGGCTGGTCAGCTATGCGATGGAGCGCCGCCAGGCCGCGCGCCTGTCGCCCTTGCAGGACCAACCTTCGGGCGGATGAGCCCTCAGACCTCGAACAGGCGGTACGGCACGTCGCCCAAGGTGCGCAGCACCGGCAGGGCGACGTTGTAGACGGGCACGCCCTTGTTGGTCCGTCCCTCCGGCGCGCCGCGGTGCGCGTGGCCATGCACGACCAGCGAGACGTTGTCGTAACGGTCGATCGTCTCGGCCAGCCGCGACGACCCCAGGAAGGCATGGATTTCCGGCGGCTCGCCCACCACGGTGTCGACCACCGGCGCGTAGTGAAGCACGACCACGGAGCGTTCCGTCCGCAGCATTCGGATGGAGTTCTCGATGGCGTTGGCGTCTTCGACCGCCTCCTGCACGAAGCGCTTGATCTGGCTTTCGCCGAAGGCGCTGAGCATGTGGCGGCCGAAGCCGCCGACGAAGCCCTTGCCGCCGGCGAAGCCCACACCCTCGATCTCATACGCCTGACCGTCCAGCACCTTGACGCCGGCGTCGGTCAGCAGGTCGCGCACGTGTTCGGGCTGGCCGCACTCGTGCTCGTGATTTCCAAGGACGGCCACGATGGGGATGCGGCAGGCCTTGACGTCCTCGAGCAGGATCTCGACCTCGCGCGTCTTGCCGAAATTGGTCAGGTCCCCGGCCAGGCACAGGACGTCGGCGTCCTCGTGCACGCGGTCGAACAGGTCGCGGTGCGGACGGTCCTGGCCCTCGCCAACGTGCAGGTCGCCGACGGCGGCCACGCGAAGACGTTTCGCCGGACCGGGGTCCATCCCGGTTTCGCCGGCGGGGGCCGCGCCGTCCTGATTGGCGGCCGTCGGCGCGACGGGATCAGTGGACGGGGTCATGGCGCTCCTCCAGCCCCTTGCCCACCACGTCGCCGAAGCCCCACTCGGCCACGTCGGCGATGTAGTCGCGCGGACTGAACAGCCGGCCGCGGCAGACCCTGACGCGCGGAGCGGGCAGGTCGACCTGAGCGCGCAGCCGCTCGGTCAGCTCGGTCATCAGCCACGCCGGCACGCGGTCGCGCTCGGTCGGATAGGCGAAGCGGAAGTTCAGCAGGTGCGCCATCAGCACCTCCCAGTACAGATCCATCTGGTCCAGCAGGCTCTTCCAGTCGATGTTCTCGGCCTGCTTCAGCACGACGTGGTTCACGTCGGCGCCGTCGTAGCGATAGCGGTCCTGAATGAAGACCTTGGACAGGATCAGCGCCGTCGGCGGCGTGATGCCGACGCGGTGGCCGTAGACCTCGATCTCGTCGTCGCCGAACCAGCTGTCGTTCACCGCGATGGTGCCGTTCGACATGGCGAAGATGACGTCGAAGAAGTGCTTTTCGTCCTTCCACACCTTGGCGATCCAGCGCTCGTCCTCGACGTCGGTGCGATAGCCGCGTTGCTGGAAGAAGCTGAGGATGCGGGGGTAGTCGCCCGGCTTGCAGAAGACGTCCAGGTCCTTCGTCGGACGGCTGATGCCGGTGTAGGCGGTCACCGCATAGGTGCCCGACAGCAGGAAGGGCACGCCCGATTCCTTCAGCAGCTTCAGGCTGTCGGCGTAGAAGGCCAGGGCGTCCGCCGGCGGTTCGAACAGGGGAGAGGCGACGACGTCGGACATGAAACACCCAGCTTGACCAGGGCCTTGGAACGGCCCGTCGGTCGCGCCGGTTCCGGCCTGCGGCATGTGGACCGATTTGTTTACGTCCGCGCGTTAAGGCTGATCCCCGGTGGAGTGGGGAGGCGGTCTTTGAAGGGTCGCTGGCGTCTTTTCAGGCATGAGGCGGGCCGCGCGGCGGGTCCTCCGGCCTGGGCCTATGTGCTGATGTTCGTGGTCGCGCTGGCGGCCGGCTTCTGGTCCTCGCGGCAGTTCGGGGCCGTGGCCGTCTGGCTGTGCAACGGCATCATGGCGGCGGCGCTGCTGCAGCTGCATCGCCGGCAGGCCCTGCCGGTGATCGTCGCCTGCTTCGTCGCCAATCTGATCAACAACGTGGTTCGGGGTGATCCCGGCGTCTTCCTGTGGCTGAACGCGGTGCTGAACCTGGGCGTGGCGGCGATCACGTCGGTCCTGGCCCGTCGGTTCTGCGGCGCGGCGCTGGACATGACGCGCCCCTCACGGCTGCTTCGTTTCGTCCTGCTGGCCGCCGTGCCCGCCGTGGCCACATCCGCCCTGATCGCCCTGACCGTCATGCGCTCGGCCTATGAAATGCCGTCGGCGATGATCGTGTTCTTCTTCAAGACCTATGCGTCGGTGGAATTGCTGGGCGTGCTGCTGATCACGCCGGTTCTGCTGATGGTCGCGCGAGCGCACCGCTTCGCGGGCGCGACCCGCGCGTCGCGTCTGGAGGCGGCGGGCCTGATCGCGTTGAGCGCGGGGGTCACCGCGTTGACCTTCGCGCAGTCGGCCGCGCCGGTGACGTTCGTCCCCTTCCTGCCGCTGCTGCTGATCGCGGTGCGGCTGGCCCCGCCCACGACGGCCGCCGCGGTGCTGCTGACCGCCGTGGTCGCCGGGTGGCTGACGTTGATGGGCCACGGCCCCATCCAGCTGGCCGCGCTGTCCAACGATCCCGTGGTGAGCCAGGCCGCCCCCGTGATGCAGCGCGTGGTGGTGCTGAACCTGTTCCTGCTGGGCCTCGTGGTCGCCATCCTGCCGATCTGCACCGTGGTGACGGAGCGGCGACGCCTTGAAGGGCGCCTGCGCGCCCGCACCGCCGCGGCGCAGGAAGCGCGACGCCACGCCGAGGACGCCGCCGCCGCGCGCTCGCGCTTCCTGGCCATGATGAGCCATGAGATGCGCACGCCGCTGAACGGGGTCGCGGGCTTCGCCGACGTGCTGGCGGCGCGGTCGGGCATGGATGCGGAGGCGGTGCGGCAGGCGCGCCAGATCCGGCGCTCCAGCGACGGCCTGCTGATGCTGGTCGAGGACGTGCTGGATTTCGCGCGCGGCGACATGGCGCTGTCGCCCGAGCCGATCGACCTGACCGAGGTCGTCGAGGAGTCTTTCGAGCCCAGTCTGGCCACGATCGAGTCGAAGGGTCTGGCCGTGGAGGTCCGCGCGCCGGCCGGGGCGCCGCATCGGCTGGGCGACCGCCGCGTGCTGCGGCAGACGCTGCACGCCCTGATCTCCAACGCCGTGAAGTTCAGCGAGCGCGGCACGATCGTCGTCGAGGCGATCGATCTGGGCGACGGCGTCCGGCTGTCCGTGACCGACGGCGGCTGCGGCCTGAGCGCCGAGACGCAGGACCGGCTGTTCGACGCGTTCGAGCAGGGCGACGCCTCGGTCGCCCGACGCCACGACGGGGTCGGGCTGGGGCTGGCGCTGGTCGCCCGCAACGTGCGCCGCATGGGCGGCGGCGTCCGCGCCTTCAACGCCGAGGCGGGCGGGGCGACATTCGAGCTGACCCTGCCGCTGGCGCGCGTCGCGGGTCCCCGGGCGGCCGCGCCCGTCGAAACGCGGCCGGCGCCGGCCGCGGCCGAAACCGCGCGTGCGCCCCGCGTCCTGGTGGTCGACGATCACGCGGTGAACCGGGAGGTGGCGGCGGTGCTTCTGCGCGCCTTGGGATGCGAGGTGGAGGAAGCCTGCGACGGCGTCGAATCGCTGGCCGCCGCAGCGGCCGCGCCGTTCGACCTGGTTCTGATGGACGTCCGCATGCCGGTGATGGACGGGCTGGAGGCCACGCGTCGCCTGCGCGCCGATCCGGCGACGTCCGGGCTGGCGATCGTGGCCATGACGGCCGACGCCATGCCCGAGGACGTGGCGCGCTGCCTGGCCGCCGGCATGGACGCGCACATGGCCAAGCCGATCAGCCACGCCGGCCTGCTGCGCACGGTGACCCAGGCGCTGTCGGGCGAACTGACCGCCGCCCGCGCCCGCGCCGCCGCCTAGCCCTCGGCCGCGTCGGCGTAGTCGCCCTCGAAGGGAAAGCGCGTGGCCCAGAAGTCGCGGAGCTCCGGCAGGGCGTCGACCCTGCGCGCGATCCGCCCCAGACGCGGCGCGACCTGATGGAACCGTCGTCTCAGGGGCCGCCAGCGGCTGACGACGGCCATGTAGAGGTCCAGCACCGTCAGATCGTCGCCCAGGACGAACCGGCCGGGATCGGTCTGCGCCTCCATCACGCCCCAGCAGAAGGCGATGCGGTCCAGCGTCCGCCGGTCCATCTCGTCCTGCGCGGAGGGGTCGTCCCCGACGAGGCGCGAGGGCACGTCGCGGACCCAGTACATCGAATAGATCTCCGCCGGGATGAAGCTCATCCAGCGCAGGAACTGCCCGCGCGCCGGATGGCCGGGCGGCGGCGCCAGGCCGGCGCCCGGATGCCGCTCGGTCAGCCACAGCAGGATGGCGGCGCTTTCGGTGATCGTCTCGCCGTCCGGCGTCACTAGGGCGGGCACCTGACGCATCGGATTGTGCGGCGCGATGCGCTCCCGCTCGGCTTCGGAGGCGTAGGTGACGACCTCCTCGACCCGATACGGCGCGCCGATCAGCGTCAGCGTCGCCTCCACCGGAACCGAGCCGGAGCCGAGCGCGCCATAGACGAGGTAGGTCATGTCGAATTCTCCCGCGTTCAGCCTAGCGAAAGACGCGGCGGCCCGTTCCCGAGTTCTGCGGGCGCCGCCGTCGGCCACGCTTGTCGATCCCCACGTCGGCCCACAGCTTGCTGCGTCCCGACCACCACATTTAGGGGGCGTGACAAAAGTGATCGCTAAATAGCCGCATTTCGACTTGGCGCCCGGGCGGTTCGCCCGCATGGTGAACGCTCGATCCCTCGCTTCCAGAATCGTCGAGCCCGCCCATGAACGCGCACGTCCCGTCCTCGTCGCTGAAGGTCCCCGGCCTGCTGACGCCGTCGGCCGCCTACAAGCCGTTCCGCTATCCGTGGGCCTTCGACATGTGGAAGAAGCAGCAGCAGGTCCACTGGATGCCCGAAGAGGTGCCGCTGGGCGAGGACTGCAAGGACTGGGCGGCCAACCTGAACGACGGCGAGCGCAATCTGCTGACGCAGATCTTCCGCTTCTTCACCCAGGCCGACATCGAGGTGCAGGACAACTACATGGAGCGCTACGGTCGGGTGTTCAAACCGACCGAGGTCAAGATGATGCTGGCGAGCTTCGCCAACATGGAGACCATCCACATCGCGGCCTATGCCCTGCTGCTCGAGACCATCGGCATGCCCGAGGCCGAGTTCGGCGCCTTCATGGAATACGAAGCCATGCGGGACAAGCACGACTACATGGGCCAGTTCGGGGTGGAAACCGACGCCGACATCTGCCGGACGCTGGCCATGTTCGGCGGCTTCGCCGAGGGGCTTCAGCTGTTCGCCAGCTTCGCCATGCTGATGAACTTCCCCCGCCAGAACAAGATGAAGGGCATGGGCCAGATCGTCAGCTGGTCGGTGCGCGACGAGAGCCTGCACTGCGAGGGCATCATCAAGCTGTACCACGCCTTCAACAAGGAGACGGGTGCGGTGACCAAGTCGGTCGCCGAGGACATCGTCGAGTGCTGCCGCACCGTGGTGGACATGGAGGACAAGTTCATCGACCTGGCCTTCGAGCAGGGCCCGGTGAACGGCATGGTCCCGCAGGACATCAAAAACTACATCCGCTTCATCGCCGACTGGCGCCTGCGCCAGCTGCAGCTGCCGGAACTGTACGGCGGCGGCCGCGAGAATCCGCTGCCGTGGCTGCAGTCGCTGCTGTCGGGCGTCGAGCACGCCAACTTCTTCGAGGCCCGCGCGACCGAGTACTCCAAGGCCGCCACCAAGGGCGCCTGGCACGGCGCCGACGGCGTCTGGGACAGCTTCGACGCCCTGATGAAGAAGCGGCAGGAAGAGCCGGCGGAGGGGTGAGGGCGCGGCGCGGGGAGGAGACTAGATCCCCGCGTACCACTCGTAGCCGCGGTCTTCCCAATAGCCGCCCTTGCCCTTGCCGATGTGGGCGAAGGTTTCGACGGCTTCGATGCGCTTGATGTATTTGGCCATCTTGTAGCCCAGCTGGCGCTCGGCGCGCAGGCGCAGGGGAGCGCCGTGCTTGATGGGCAGGGGCCGGCCGTTCATCTCGTAGGCCAGGATGGTCTGGGCGTGGAAGGCGTCCACCAGGTCGATGGAGGTGTAGTAGCGCTCGCCCTCCTCGGTCTGATCCAGCGCGTCGAAGCAGTGGAAGACGACGTATTTCACGTTCGGCTTCAGCCCCGCCTCGTTCAGGATCGACGACAGGCGCGCGCCCTTCCACTTGCCGATCGAGGTCCAGCCCTCGACGCAGTCGTGCTTGGTGATCTGCTCGCGCGACGGGCGGCGCTTCAGGTCGGCCAGCGACAGGCTCAGCGGCCGGTCGACCAGGCCGTCGACGATCAGGCGATAGTCGCGGAACCCGTTGGCGCGCAGCAGCCGGTACTCGCGCGACGCCGGGTCGATCGAACCGTTGGCGCGGAAGTCCTTGGAGATGTCCTTTTCGGAATACTCCGGCGCCAGGGCCGTGCGCGGCACCACCGCGCGCTGGGCGGCGCGGGTCAGGTCCTCGCCTTTCTTCACGGTGCACTTCAGGCCGGGCACGCGGGTCACCGCGTCGCAGCCGGACAGGGCGGCCGCCCCGCCCAGGATCAACAGGCGACGGTCAGGGCGCATCGGGCGTCTCCTCGGTGGGCGGGTCGCGCCGGATGACGAACCAGCCGGTGGTCATGGCGCGCAGGTTGTTGACGGGGCCGGACAGGAAGACCAGCAGCACGTGGACCAGGGAGAACAGCACGATCCCCGAAGCCGCCAGGAAATGCAGCGTCCGCGCCGACTGCCGCCCGCCGAACAGCTGCAGCAGCTCCGGCAGCACGGCGTTCATCCCCGGCGACATCGACAGGCCCGTCGCCAGCATCAGCGGCAGCAAAAGCAGCAGCACGACCAGATAGGTCAGCTTCTGGATGACGTTGTAGGTGCGCGCGGCCTCGCCTTCCGGAAAGCGCAGGCGGGCGTGTTCGACCACGCTGTCGGGGATGTGCCGCAGCTCGGCGACCGACGGCTCCATCAGCCGCCGGAACCGGCCCGAGATCAGCGCATAGGCCAGATAGATCACGCCGTTGATGACGAAGACCCAGGCCAGGAAGAAGTGCCAGTTCCTCGCCGTCGCTAGATCGCGCACCTGCGGAAAGGTCAGCCAGTTCGGGATCTCGCCGAAGCTGAGCCAAGGAGAATCGAAGGTCGACTTCAGGCCCCAGTAGAGGTGCGGGTGCGCCTTCAGGATGTTCAGGCCGGTCATCACCAGCATGACGACGCAGAAGACGTTGACCCAGTGCGTCAATCGCACGGGCAGCGGGTGACGCCAGATGGCCAGTCGGCCGTCGGGCAGCGAACGATCCGGTCGGCTCATGGTCCCCCCTGGACGCCGTCGACCGGGGGAGAGTGACACGAACCGCGTCCGCCGCGAAGCCGTCGCGACTCTAAAGCAGATGCTGGATCGCCGCGCGCGCCGCCTCGCCCAGGTCCGGGCGCTTCAGCGCCAGCGCCACGTTGGCGCGCAGCAGGCCGATCTTGTCGCCGCAGTCGTGGGTGACGCCGTCGTACTTCACGGCGGTGAAGCTCTGGTCGCGCATCAACCGGGCCATGCCGTCGGTCAGCTGGATCTCGCCGCCCGCGCCCCGCTCCTGCGTCGCCAGGATGTCGAAGATTTCGGGCTGCAGGATGTAGCGGCCGGAGATCGACAGCGTCGACGGCGCCTCGCCGCGCGGCGGCTTCTCGACCATGCCCTTCATGCGGATGCGGTCGCCCGACGCGTCGCCGTCCGGGTCGATGATGCCGTATTTGTGCGTCTCACTCTCGGGCACCTGCTCCACGCCGATGACGTTGCCGCCGACCTGGGCGTAGACGTCGGCCAGCTGCTTCAGGGCGCCCGGCTGCGAATCCACGATCACGTCGGGCAGGATCACGGCGAAGGGCTCGTCGCCGACGATGTCGCGCGCGCACCAGACGGCGTGGCCCAGCCCTTTGGGCTGCATCTGGCGGGTGAAGCTCATCTCGCCGGCCTGGGCCAGTTCGGCGTTCATCATGGCCAGGATGTCGGTCTTGCCCTTGGCCTCCAGCTGGGCCTCCAGCTCGACCTGGTGGTCGAAATAGTCCTCGATCGCGCCCTTGGACCGACCGGTGACGAAGACGATGTGCTCGATCCCCGCCTCGCGCGCCTCCTCGACGATGTAGGACAGGATCGGACGGTCGACGACGTTCAGCAGCTCCTTCGGCGTGGTCTTGGTGCCCGGCAGCACGCGCGTGCCCAGGCCGGCGACGGGAAGCACGGCCTTGCGCAGGCGGCGGGGAGCGGTCGTCATCAGCAATCCTCGGTTCGATTTCGGACAAGCCTAACGCATCTCCTCCCCGTTCGCTTCTTGCGAATGGGGAGGTGGATCGGCGGCGATCAGCCGGCGAGACGGAGGGGGCGTCTCGCTGCAGGAGAATTCCCGCTTGAACTTCAGGTGACGGAGCCGCCCCCTCCGTCACGGCGCGTGTCCGCGCCGTGCCACCTCCCCATCGGCGACGCCGACGGGGAGGAGATCGGAGCTCACTCCACCGTCACCGACTTGGCCAGATTGCGCGGCTGGTCGACGTCGGTGCCCTTCTGAACCGCCGTGTAATAGGCCAGCAGCTGGATCGCCACGGCGTGGACCAGGGGCGCGACCAGGGGGTGGCAGGCGGGGGCGTCGACGCGGCGGATGCCCGCGCCGTGCGGTTCCGGCGCGTCGGCCGGAGCGATCATGATGACCGGCCCACCGCGCGCGGCGACCTCCTGAAGGTTGGACGCCGTCTTCTCGAACACGTCGTCCAGCGGGGCCAGTGCGACGGTCGGCGTGAACTCGTCGATCAGGGCGATCGGGCCGTGCTTCAGCTCGCCGGCGGCATAGCCCTCGGCATGGATGTAGCTGATCTCCTTCAGCTTCAGCGCGCCTTCCATGGCCAGGGGGAACATGGCGCCCCGGCCCAGGAACAGGACGTCGGTGGCCTTGGCCAGGTCGTGGGCGACCTCCCGCAACGCCGCGTCCATGCCCATCGCCTCGGCGATCAGGCGCGGCGATTCGAACAGGGCCTGGATCAGCTCGGCCTCCTCGGCCGCGTCGATCCGGCCGCGCTGGACGCCCGCCGTCACCGCCAGCGCCAGCAGGGCGGCGACCTGGGCGGTGAAGGCCTTGGTCGAGGCGACGCCGATCTCCGGCCCCGCGTGCGTCGGCCACAGAACCGCGGCCTCGCGCGCCATCGACGAGGAGTGGACGTTGACCAGGGCGGCGGTGTTCAGCCCCTGCGCCTTGCACCAGGTCAGCGACGCCAGGGTGTCGGCCGTCTCGCCCGACTGGCTGACGGCGACGGCCAGCGTGCCCTTCGTCACCGC
This sequence comes from Afipia felis, assembly GCA_943371835.1. Taxonomy (GTDB): domain Bacteria; phylum Pseudomonadota; class Alphaproteobacteria; order Caulobacterales; family Caulobacteraceae; genus Brevundimonas. Next base: position 32,823 of record CALRWJ020000007.1, read on the forward strand.
CGGGCGGCGATAGCGGAACTCCGACGCGATCTCGACGTCGCACGGCAGGCCCGCCAGACGCTCGAAGGCGTAGCGACCGATCTGGGCGGCGTAGAAGGCGGTGCCGCAGGCCACGACCTGAATGCGCTCGACGGCGGCGAAGTCGATGGCGGTCGGCTTGGCCTTGCCGTTCACGAAGTCGAGGTATTCCGACAGGGTGCGCTGGACGCTGTCGGGCTGCTCATGGATCTCCTTCTCCATGAAGTGGCGGTACTCGCCCTTCTCGACCAGGGCCGAGGACGCCGAGACGGTGACCACGGCGCGTTCCACCGCCTGGCCGTCGGCGTCGAACATGCGCGCGCCGTCGCGGTTCAGGGCGACGTAGTCGCCCTCTTCCAGATAGCTGATCTTCTGCGTGAACGGCCCGACGGCCAGGGCGTCGGAACCCAGATACATCTCGCCCTCGCCCCAGCCGACGACCAGCGGGCTGCCGCGCCGCGCGCCCAGGATCAGGCCGTCCTCGCCGTCGATCAGCACGGCCAGGGCATAGGCGCCGGTCAGCCGGTCCAGCACGCGCTTGAAGGCGACCAGCGGGTCGTTGGTCGTGCCCAACTCGGCGTCCAGCAGGTGGGCCACGACCTCGGTGTCGGTCTGACTTTCGAAGGTCCGTCCGTGCGCGGCCAGTTCGGCCTTCAGCTCGGCGAAATTCTCGATGATGCCGTTGTGAACCAGGGTGACGCGTCCGGCCTTGTGCGGGTGGGCGTTGGCGGTCGTCGGCGCCCCGTGCGTGGCCCAGCGGGTGTGGCCGATGCCGACCGTGGCGATCAGCGGCTCGGCCGCCAGCACGGCCTCCAGTTCGCGGATCTTGCCCTTGGCGCGACGGCGCTCGACCTTGCCGTCGACCACGGCGGCGACGCCGGCGGAATCATAGCCGCGATACTCAAGCCGCTTCAGGCTGTCGATCAGCCGGGGGGTCGCCGGGCCGGTGCCCGTCACGCCGATGATGCCGCACATGGAAGGTCGCCTCAGCTCTTGGGCCGTCAAAGGCCGTCTTTGCGCCGCCGCGCGTTGGGGCCATAAGCCTTCACGATGCGACAAGCGTCCCGCCGATAGGGGATGCCGGGACGCGTGACGACTGAAAAGTCATTACGCAAGATTTCTCCGCCCCCGGGCGGATGGGGAGGAAGCCCTTGGGCGACAGACGATATTTCGGCACCGACGGCATTCGCGGCCGGGCCAACGTGCATCCGATGACGCCGGAGGTGGCGCTGCGCGTCGGCCTGGCGGCGGGGCGGATGTTCATGTCCTCGGACGACCGCCGACACCTGGTGGTGATCGGCAAGGACACGCGGCTGTCCGGCTACATGATCGAGCCGGCGCTGGTGGCGGGCTTCGCCTCGGCGGGCATGGACGTGCGCCTGTTCGGGCCGTTGCCGACGCCGGGCGTAGCGATGATGACCCGCTCCATGCGCGCCGATCTGGGCGTGATGATCTCGGCCAGCCACAACAACTATGCGGACAACGGCATCAAGCTGTTCGGCCCCGACGGCTACAAGCTGTCCGACGCCGTCGAGCTGAAGATCGAGGGCATGATGGACGCCGACCTGGGCGCCAACCTGGCCGCGGCGGACAAGCTGGGGCGGGTCAAGCGCATCGACGACGCCCAGGCCCGCTACGTCGAGATCGCCAAGGCCAGCTTCCCCAAGAGCCTGAACCTCAGTGGACTGAGGATCGTGGTCGATTGCGCCAACGGCGCCGCCTACAAGGTCGCGCCCACCGCGCTGTACGAACTGGGCGCCGAGGTCTTTCCGATCGGGGTCGAGCCGAACGGCCTGAACATCAATGCCGAATGCGGATCGACGCATCCCGACCTGCTGGCCGAGACCGTGCGCCTGCACCGCGCCGACATCGGCATCGCGCTGGACGGCGACGCCGACCGCGTCATCATCTGCGACGAGAAGGGCCAGGTCGTCGACGGCGACCAGATCATGGCGCTGGTGGCGCTGGACTGGGCGCAGCGCGGCCTGCTGGTCGGCGGCGGCGTGGTGGCGACCGTGATGTCGAACCTGGGGCTGGAGCGCGCGCTGGCGGCGGCGGGTCTGAGCCTGGAGCGCACCAAGGTGGGCGACCGCTACGTCATGGAGCGGATGCGCGCGGGCGGCTTCAACGTCGGCGGCGAGCAGTCGGGGCACATCATCCTGCACGACCACGCCACCACCGGCGACGGCCTGATGAGCGCGCTGCAGGTGCTGGCCGTTCTGGTCGCCTCGGGCCGGCCGATGAGCGATCTGGCCCGCCAGTTCGATCCCGTGCCGCAGAAGCTGGTCAACGTCCGCTACGCCGCCGGCAAGCCGCTGGAGGCCGAGGCGGTCAAGGCCGCCATGGCCGACGCCGAGGCGGTGCTGGCGGCGTCGGGCGGCCGCCTGCTGGTCCGCCCGTCGGGCACGGAAAAGCTGATCCGCGTCATGGCCGAGGGCGACGACGAGGCGCTGGTGACGAAGATGGTCGATCAGGTCGCGGCGGCGGTGAAGGCGGCGGGTTAGGTCAGCGCCGCCGCCACATCCTCGATCCGCTTGCGAACGTCGGGCACCGCCACCGTCTCCCAGAAGGCGGCGCGGGCGGGGGGACCGAGGACGAACAGGACCGGATCGGGCGTCCCGTCCTTCGACAGCACGCGCCCGGCGTCGTCGAGATCCAGGCCCAGGCGCAGCGGGTCCAGCCGGGCGCGGCCCGAGGCCAGCAGCGGCGCCGTCAGCGGATCGCGCGCCGGGTCGTGGCCGGGGCCGGAACAGTCGATCACCACGTCGGCCATGACGGTGCGCGGCGCGGCGGCGCCCTTGGGCCGGAAGGCGACGGCGACCCGCTCGCCCTCGGGCGCGACCTGAAGAATGCGCGCGGCGGCCATCGTCAGGCGGTCCTCGGCGACCAGACGGTCGATCGTCGCGGCGATCTCGGGCGCGATGCGATGGCGGTGCACGTCCCACCAGGGCCGCAGGTGCCGCAGCCAGCGCGCGCGGACGTCGGCGTCGGCGGCGCGCCACACCTTGTCCGTGATCGGGCGCAGCCCCTCCATGACGCCGCGCCAGTCGGTGTCGGCGACCTGACGCCGCGCGGCCGCCAGCCGGGCGGAGGCCGCGCCGGTCAGGAGGTCGGCGTCGGGCGCGACCGCCGCGTCGGGCCGCCCGCCGTGCGCGCGCGGCGCCAGACCGCGCCGCGACAGGGCCAGCATCGTGCCGCGCCAGCCGCGGCGGTCCAGCCAGACCGCCATGTCGACCATGGTCAGCCCCGTGCCGATCACGACCACGAAATCCTCGGCGCCCACGACGTTCAGCGCGCCCGGCGCCCACGGGTCCGACAGCACGTGCGCGGCGCCCGAGGCGGTCTTCGGCGGCGGATTGCCCGTCGCCAGCACGATCGCCCGCCCCGACAGGCGCGCGCCGTCCGCCGTCGTCACCTCCGTGCCGTCGATGTCGGTGACCCGCGCCTGGACCCGCGCGATCAGTCCCGGATGCGCCGCCTCGACCGCCGCCAGCCGGTCCTGGACGTAGAGGCCATACAGCCGGCGCGGCGCGAAGCCGTCGGGGTCGGCCCGGTCGGGGTGATGCGCCGCCAGCCAGTCGACGAAGTCGCCGGGGCGGCCGTCCACGGCGCTCATCCGGCCCGAGCGCACGTTCAGCAGGTGCCCGTCGAACGGCGTCGAATAGGCGACGCCCAAGCCGAACCGGCCGGTCGCGTCGATCAGGGTCGAGGCCGCGCCGCGCTCGGCCAGGCGCGCGGCCAGCATGGCGCCGGAAAATCCGCCGCCGACGATGATGATGCGGTCCGTGTCCACGCGCGCTCCCGACTCCGCCCGCTGTCTGGACGCGCAGCGCGGCCGGGTCAAACCTGCTGGTTGAAGGCGCCGACTTCGGGGTGCGCGGCCAGTCGCGGCTTCACGACCTCGTGGAACAGCGCGCGCATGTCTTCCTCGGACGTGCGGCTTTCCACGACCACGACCAGCTCCGGCTTGTTGGACGAGGCGCGGATCAAGAGCCACGCTCCGTCGGCCAGACGCACGCGCGCGCCGTTGACCGTCAGCACCTCGACGATCCGCCGCCCCAGGATCGTGCGCCCGGCGGCCAGGTCGGCCTGAAACGCATGCGTCAGGGCCTGAACCACCGCGTACTTGGCGTCGTCGGGGCAGTGGGGGCTCATGGTCGGGCTGGTCCAGGCGGGGGCCAGGTCCGCCAGCAGGGCGGACAGGGGACGCCCGGCGCGCGCGACCAGATCCAGCACCAGGCCGGCGGTCGCCACGCCGTCGTCATAGCCCCTCCCCAGCGACCCGGCGGGGAAGAAATGGCCCGACTTCTCGAACCCCATCAGGGCGCCCGTCGCCGCCACGCGCCGCTTCATGTGGCTGTGGCCCGTCATCCAGCGGTCGACGGTGCAGCCGTGGGCCCGCAGCACCGGGTCGTCCTCGAACAGGCCGGTGGACTTCACGTCGACCACGAACCGCGCCCCGGGATGATCGGGCGCCAGCCCGCGCGCGATCAGCAGCCCGACCTTGTCCGCGAAGATGGGCCGGCCCAGATCGTCGACCACGCCGCAGCGGTCGCCGTCTCCGTCGAAGCCCAGCGCCAGATCGGCCCGAACCTCCCGCACGCGGCGGCCCATCTCGGACAGCATGGTCAGATCTTCCGGGTTCGGATCGTATCGCGGAAAGGTCCAGTCCAGGTCGCAGTCCATCTCGACCACCTCGGCGCCCATGGCGCGCAGGGCGTCGGGGGCGAAGGCGCCGGCCGTGCCGTTGCCCGCCGCGCAGACGACCTTCAGCGGGCGCGTCAGCCGGACCCTGGACGCCAGATCCGCAGTCCACGCCTCAGCCAGCCCCTCCGCGGTCTCGACCCTGCCGCCGGGCGCCCCGATACCGCCCTCGGGCAGCGCCTGCGCCTTCAGCGCCGCCATGTCTTCGGGGCCGAAGGTCAGAGGCGGTTCCAGCCCCATCTTCACGCCCGTCCAGCCGTTGGGATTGTGGCTGGCGGTGATCATGCAGACGCCGGGTGCGTCAAGCCACGTCTGGGCGAAATAGGCCATGGGCGTCAGGCACAGGCCGACGTCCAGCACCGCCATGCCGCCCTCGACCAGCCCGTCGATCACGGCGCCCTTCACCGCCTCGGAGTAGGCCCGGAAGTCGTGCCCCACGACCACGCGGCCGACGCCGCGTTCGCGCGCCAGGCCGGCGAAGGACCGACCGACGGCGACCAGACCCTCGGCGTCCACCTGCTCGCCCCACAGCCAGCGGGCGTCGTATTCGCGGAAACCGGAGGGGTGCAGCATACGTCAGGCCTTATCAGGCCGGATCGGTGAGACAAGCGGCGCCGTGCGGGCTAGCGTGGCGGCAGATGGAGGGCCGCATGCGCATCCTGTTCTTCGCCGTCGCCGCGCTTGTGGGCGCCTGGGCCGCGCCCGCCCGGGCCGTGCCGCCGTCGATCCCCGCGATCGTCCAGCGGCTGGAGGCCGTGCCCGGCGGCTTTTCCGGCATCGTCGGCGCGCGACGTGGCGGCGCGCTGGCGCATCATTCGTGGAGAGGGCGCGGCGGCGAGCGACCGTGGCGGCCGGTGCGCTGGGCCTCGGTCACCAAGTCGGTCACCGCGGTGCTGGTGCTGCAGGAGGTGGATGCGGGCCGCATCGATCTGGACGCGCCGGTCACGACCTATCTGCCCGACTGGCCGGTCAACGGCGCCGCGACGATCCGCCAGCTGCTGATGCACACCTCGGGTCTGGCCGACCTGAGCGCCACGCCCGACGCGGACGGCGACGGCATGCCGGACGTCTATCAGACAGGCGGCGACTGGCGCGTGGTCTGCGGTGGGGCGCCGAGGGCGGCGGTCGGCGCGGGCTTCACCTACAACAACTGCGACTATCTGCTGCTCGGCGCCGTTCTGGAGGCGGTTACGGGCCGCAGCTGGGCCGAGCTGGTGGCGACGCGCGTCGCCGAGCCGCTGGGCCTGGCCGGCCTGGCCCCCGCCGTCCCGGGCGCGCGGTCCGAGGCGTTCGACGGCGCCGCGCCCGAGCCGCGCGTGGACGTGTCCACCTATGGCCCGTCGGGCGATCTGTACGGCGGCGTGGAGGCGATGCTGAGCTTCGATCAGGCCCTGATGGACGGGCGGCTGATCTCCGACGCCGCGCGCGCCGAGATGTGGAAGGCGGGGCCGGAGACCGGCTACGGCGGGCTGTCGGTGTGGGTTTATCAAGTCGCCCTGCCCGGCTGCGTGAAGACCACCGTGATCGAGCGTCAGGGCGCGATCGGCGGGGTGCAGGTGCGCAACTTCCTGATGCCGGAGCTGAACGCCGCCCTGGTGATCTGGACCGACGACGGGGCGCTGGACCTCGGCGAAACGTGGACGGGTCAGGGCCTGAGCGTGGATCTGCTGGCCGCCGTGGCCTGCGGCGAGGGTCGGGGTTCGCGCCCGGCGGCTTGACCCGTCCCGGCCCGGGTCCTACCCCGCAGGGCTGAACGGAGACGCCCATGCCCCGCCTCGTCCTGCTGCGCCACGGCCAGAGTCAGTGGAATCTGGAGAACCGCTTCACCGGCTGGGTCGACGTCGACCTGACCGACATGGGCGAGGCCGAGGGCCGCCGTGCGGGCGAACTGCTCGCCCAGGCCGGATTCCAGCCCGCCGTCATGTTCACCTCGGTGCTGAAGCGGGCGAAGCGGACGGGCGCCCTGGCGCTGCAGGCTGCGGGGCTGTCGGACGTGCCGGTCGTCGCCGACTGGCGGCTGAACGAGCGCCACTACGGCGGGCTGACCGGGCTGAACAAGGCCGAGACGGCCGCGACGCACGGCGAGGACCAGGTCAAGGTCTGGCGCCGCAGCTATGACGTGCCGCCCCCGCCGCTGGCCCCCGGCGGCGAGTTCGATTTCGCCGCCGACGCCCGCTACGCCGGTCAGGACATTCCGGACACGGAAAGCCTGAAGACCACGCTGGAACGCGTCGTGCCTTACTGGGACGCCGAGATCGCGCCGCGCCTGCGGGCCGAAGACGACGTGCTGATCGCCGCGCACGGCAACAGCCTGCGCGCCATCGTGAAGCACCTGTTCGACGTGCCGAACGACCGGATCGTCGACGTCGAGATCCCCACCGGCAATCCGCTGGAGATCGACCTGGACGCCGACCTGAAGCCGACCGCCGCGGGCTATCTGGACGCCGACCGCGCCACGCCGCTGCCGGACGTCGCCGCGTGAGCGCCGCGCAGGACGAGGTCTGGATGGCGCGCGCCATCGAACTGGCCACCGCGCGGATGGGCAAGACCTGGCCCAATCCGGCGGTCGGCTGCGTCATCGTCAAGGACGATCAGGTGGTCGCAGAGGCCGCCACCGCGGACGGCGGCCGCCCCCACGCCGAGGAACAGGCCGTGCCCGCGGCGGGCGAGGCCGCGCGCGGCGCCACCGCCTATGTGACCATGGAGCCGTGCGGGGCGCGGTCGTCGGGCCGGACCTCGTGTTCGAAATTCCTGCTGGAATCGGGCGTCGCGCGCGTGGTCGTGGCGGCGGTGGACCCGTCGCCCTTCGCCAGCGGCCGGGGCGTCGAAAAGCTGAAGGCGGCGGGTCTGGAGGTCGAGGTCGGCGTCCTGGCCGACCGCGCGGCGGTCCTCTACGAGGGCTACCTGCATCGCGTCGAGACGGGCCGGCCGATGGTGCGCCTGTCCGACGACGGCGACGGCTTCGACGCCCGCTTCGCCACCTCGCCCAAGGCCGACCTGACCACCGAGCTGAAGCGTCTGGGAGAGGCCGGCTACACCCGCGTCTGGGTCGGTCCCGGCGAACTGGCGGACGCGCTCGACGCGCAGGGTCTGCTGACCCGCTGAAGCAAGCGAATCCAACGATTCCTTAAGCCTGTTCGAGCAATCGTTTCAGGATGGGAGAGGCCGCCCCGAAACTGACCCGGCGTCGGCTGACGCAGGCGGAACTGGACGCGATCTGCGCCCGGCACGACCGGCTGTGGCAGGCGCGCCCCGGCGGCGCGCGCGCGGTCTTCGCCTGGATGGACCTGAGCGGCCTCAGCCTGAAGGGCCGCAACCTGGCCGACGCCGACTTCGCCGCCGCCTGCCTGATCGGCTGCGACCTGTCGGGCGCGCGCCTGGACAACGCCACCTTCTTCGGCACGGACATGCAGGACTGTGTTCTGGTGGACTCCAGCCTGAGGCGCGCGGACCTGCGCGGCGCCTGCCTGCGCGGCGCGGACCTGTCGGGCGCCGACCTGTTCGAGGCCGACCTGCGCGAGGGCGCCATCGCCGCTGCCGACGCGGAGCGCGGCTACCGCGTCGTGGAGGCCCGTCAGCGCGAGGGCGATCGCCTGACCCACGCCGCCGGCGCGTGCCTCGCCGGGGCCAACCTGCAGCGCTCCAAGCTGTCGGGCGTCATCGCCATCCAGGCCGACTTCACCGACGCGGTGATGAAAGACTGCAAACTGGTGCGGGCCAACCTGAAGCAGGCCAGTTTCCGCGGGGCCGATCTGGCCGGGGCGGACCTGTCGGGCGCGGACCTGTCGGGCGCGGACCTGCGCGACGCGGTTCTGGTCGGCGTCACGGCGACCATGTGGCGCACCGACGGGGCCGACATGGACGGCGCCCTGACCGACCAGCGCTCCGCCGGCGCGCCGCTGAGCCGGGTGCCCGCCGACCAGATGCTGCGCGACCACGCCCTGTGGTGCGAAACAGGCGGCGCCCAGGGGCGGCCGTCCACTTTCGACGGTGTGGACCTGCGCGCGCTGGGCTCGGCGCGGGGCATGAACCTGACGGCGCTGTCGGCCAAGGGCGCCGTCTTCTACGGCCTGGACATGGAGGGCGTGCAGCTGCAGGGCGCGCACCTGGAAAACGCCGACCTGCGGTCCACCAACCTGCGCGGCGCGGACCTGCGCGGGGCGCGGCTGAAGGGCGCCCGGCTGAACGGGGCGGACCTGCGCGACGCGCAGCTGGGTCCGCTGATGATCGCGCCCGACCGCCTGCTGCCCGCAGACCTGACGGGCGCCTGCCTGCGCGGAGCCGACCTCAGCGGGGCGGACCTGCGCCGCGCCCAGCTGACCGACGCCGACCTGAAGCGCGCCCGCACCGACCGCGCCCAAGGCCTGACCCTTTCCGAAACCGGAGCCGCCGCATGACCGCCTTCGCCCGCCGCGCGCTCAGCCAGGGCGACCTGGACATGCTGATGACGGCGCACGAGAAGCTGGTCGACGGGCGCGCCGGCGGGCGCCGCATGGCGCTTAAATTTATCGACCTGCGCGGGCTGGACCTGTCGGGCCGGCGGCTGGACGACGCCGAGTTCAGCGGCTGCAGCTTCGAGAACGCGCGGATGAACGGCGCCCGGCTGGCGCGCGCGGTCTTCTTCTGCTGCGACCTCAAGGGCGCGGACTTCTCCGACGCCGATCTGACGCGGGCGGACCTGCGCGGGGCGTGCCTGCGGGGCGCCAAGCTGCATCGCGCCGACCTGACCAAGGCGGACTTCCGCGAGGGCGTCATCGCCGTGCCGCACGCGACCAAGGGGCTGCAGGCCGCCTCCCGCGAGACGCGCCGCGGCGTGGTGGACGGGGCCAGCTTCGCCGGCGCCACGCTGGCGGGCGCCGAGATGACCGGGCTGTCGGCGTTCAAGGTCGACTTCACCGACTGCGCCATGCCCGGCGCGACGCTGACGGGCGCCAATCTGAAGGAGGCCGACCTGTCCGGCGCGCTGCTCGAGGGGGCGTCGGTGTCGGGCGCCAACCTGTCGGGCGCCAAGCTGATCGGCGCGGTGCTGACCGACGTGGCCATCGAGGGCGCCCTGACCCACCAGGCCGACATGACCGGCGTCGTGCGAGAGCCGACCGCCGAGGCCCGCGCGAAGGCCAAGGCGCACGTCGAGGCGGCGCTGGACGGCAACGCCTGGACCGAAAGCGGCGGCGTCTTCGGCAGCCCGCCGAAGTTCGACGGCGAGGACCTGCGGCCGGTCGAGGACGGGTTCAAGGGGCTGAAGCTGGCGGCCATGTCGGCCAAGGGCGCCTGCATGGTCGGAATGGACCTGTCGGGCGTCGGCCTTCAGGGCGCCAATCTGGAGGGCGCGGACCTGCGCGGGGTGAACCTGCACGGCGCCGACCTGCGCGGGGCGCGGCTGGGCGGCGCCCTGCTGAACCAGGCCGACCTGCGCGGTGCCCTGCTGTCGCCGCTGCCGCTGGGCGCGGGGCGGTCCCTGCCCGTGAACCTGACGAACGCCAGTCTGCGCTGGGCGCGGCTGAGCGGCGCCGACTTCGATCAGGCGGTGCTGGGCGGCGCGGACATGCGCGGAGTCGACGTGCTGCCGCCCGAGGCCCTGCTGAGCGACGCGGTCGCCTGAGGCGCACGAAAAAGGGGCGACGTCGCCGCCGCCCCTCGTCGAGCCTGGGATGCGGGGCCTCAGGCCGCCGCGTCGTCCGCCTTGCCCTCGATCAGCTTGCCGGCGCCCGAGCCGATCTCGATGCGGCGCGGCTTCAGCGCCTCGGGCAGCTCGCGCGCCAGATCGATGGTCAGCAGGCCGTTGGCCAGATCGGCGGTCTTGACCACCACATAATCGGCCAGCTGGAAGCGGCGCTCGAAGTCGCGCTCGGCCAGGCCGCGGTGCAGATAGGTCCGCTCGCCGTCGTCGTTGGCGGTCTTGCGGCCCGTGACGGTCAGCAGGTTCTCCTTGACCTCGACGTTCAGCTCTTCCGGGCTGAAGCCGGCCACGGCGACCTCGATGCGATAGGCGTTCTCGCCGGTCGATTGAATGTTGTAGGGCGGCCAACCCTGATCGCTGGTGCGCGCGGCGCTTTCCAGCATCTGGGCCAGGCGGTCGAAACCGACGGCGGAGCGATAGAGGGGGGTGAAGTCGTAGGTACGCATGGTCAGCCTCCTGAAAGGTCAGCAAGGGTGAGCCGCCCGGCGATTTGCCCGGACGGCGGGGTGGCGTCCCGATCGGTCCCCGAGGGGCCCCGTCCGGTCCGGAGGGCCCGACGATCGGCGCCCTCGAACGCTGATTTGGGATGCCGCCCTCGTGCGTCAAGAGGTGGGCTGTCGCCCCCGGGCGCGGACGGGCTACAACGGCCTCATCGCCTGTTTTCCGGAGACGATCCATGCGCCCGACCGCCTTCGCCCCCCTGGCCGCCGCCGTCCTTCTGGCCGTGCCCGTCGTCGCCTGCGCCCAGCAGCCGGCCGAGGACGCCGCCCTGCGCGCGGCGATCGCCTCGCCGAACCGCTCGGCCACCGATCGCGACCGCGACCAGTTCCGCCACCCCTATGAGAGCCTGACCTTCTGGGGTCTGCGGCCGGGCATCACGGTCGTGGAGATCCAGCCCGGCGCCGCGGGCTGGTGGACCCAGATCCTGCAGCCTTACGCCGAGGCGACCGGCGGCCGCTACGTGCCCGTGGGCCGGCTCCAGGACGGGCTGGGCGTGCCGGACGGGACGGCCGACATGGTCCTGGTCGCGCGCGCGTTTCACAACTGGCGCCGGCAGGGGGCGACCGACGGGCTGATGAGCCAGTTCTACGCGGCGCTGAAGCCCGGCGGCGTCCTGGCCGTGGAACAGCATCGCGCCGAGCCGGGAAGCGACCCGGACGTGACGTCGCCCTTCGGCTACGTGTCCGAGGCCTATGTGATCGAGGCGGCGCAGAAGGCGGGCTTCGTGCTGGACGACCGCAGCGAGCTGAACGCCAACCCGCGCGACGAGCGCTATCATCCCTGCGGCGTGTGGCGCCTGCCGCCGACCCGTCGCGGGCCTGAGCAGGGCTGCAACATCACGCCCGAACAACGCGCGGAGTTCGACCGGATCGGCGAAAGCGACCGCATGACGCTGCGCTTCCGCAAGCCCGGTTGAGGCCGCCTTCCCGCTTTGACCCGCGCCGCGAAGCCCTCTAATCCCATCGCTTCGGCGCGCGGTTCTGACCCGCGCCGCGCTGCTGGGGACGTGAGCCATGGCTGACGGGGCGAGGACGGGAGGCACGATCCCGGGCGGTCGACGGACCGGCCCGGCGCGCCGCGCCCTGCTGACCGGCGCCGCCGCCTTCGTCCTGGCCGCTCCCGCCGCCTGCGGACGCCGCGAGAAGACCGAGGCCCCCGCGCCCGACGCGCCCGCCGGGCCGCCGCGCGGCACGCTGGAGTGGGCCGTCGAGGGCCCCTGGCGCGCCCAGGACCGCGCCCGGGACGAAGACCGTCATCCGATGGAGACCCTGCGCTTCTTCGGCCTGCAGCCCAGGATGACGGTGGCGGACTTCTGGCCCGGCACGGGCTGGTACACCGAGATCGTCGCGCCCTATCTGAAGGAAGGCGGCGGCAAGTATCTGGCCGTGGGGTTCCAGACGGGCGCGGGCGCCGACCCCGCGCAGCTGGCCCTGAACGACGCCTATCAGCGCCGCTTCGGCGCGGACCAGCGCCTGTACGGCGACGTGGTCTTCTCCGAGTTCGGCCCGACCAGCGGCCCGGTCGCCGAGGCCGGCTCGGTCGATCTGGTCATGTTCATGCGCACGCTGCATTCGTGGATGGCGGCCGGGATCGCGGAAAAGGCCTTCGCCGACGCCTTCGCGGCGCTGCGGCCCGGCGGCACGCTGGGCGTCGAGCAGCACCGCCTGGGCCCCGAGAAGGACCAGGACCCCGTCGCGGCCAGCGGATACGTGCAGGAGGCCTTCGTGCGCCAGCTGGCGACCGAGGCGGGCTTCCAGTTCGTCGCCTCGTCCGAGATCAACGCCAACCCGGAGGACGACGGCGATCACCCGTTCGGCGTCGACACCCTTCCGCCGCGCCTGCTGACGGCGCCGGTGGGCGAGCCGCCCGACCCCGATTTCGACACCGCCCCCTTCGCCGCCATCGGCGAGAGCGACCGCATGACCTTGAAGTTCAGGAAGCCCGAGTGAGCCGAGCCGCCGCCTATGCCGCCAACGCGCCCCTGATGGGCGTTCCGGGCGCCGCGTCGCCTCCGGGCGGAGAGGGGTCGTGGTATCGGGGCGCGGGCGGCCTGCGCCTGCGCGCGGCCTTCTGGCGGCCGACGGCGCTGATGGGCGAGCGTCCGCGCGGCACCGTGGTGCTGAGCCCCGGCCGCACCGAGCCGATCGAGAAGTATTTCGAGCTGATCGGCAATCTGACCCAGCGCGGCTGGTGCGTCCTAGCGCACGACTGGCGCGGACAGGGGCTGTCGGCGCGGCTCCTGCCGGACCGGTTGAAGGGCCACGCGCGCGCGGTCGAGGAGTATCTGGACGACTTCGCGCGCCTGCTGGAAGCGTTCGAGGCCTCGGCCCCGCGACCCTGGGTGATGGTCGGCCACTCCATGGGCGCGGCCCTGAACCTGGCGACGCTGGAGGCCGGCGAGACGCGGTTCTCAGGCGCCCTGCTCAGCGCGCCGATGCTGAAGATCAAGACGGGCAAGCGGTCGATGTGGTCGGTCAAGCTGGCCGTCCGCTGGAACCTGCGCCACGGCAAGGCCGGGGACTACGTTCTGGACGATCCCGACGATCCGTTCGAGCACACGTTCGAGAAGGACGCCCTGACGTCCGACGAGGCGCGCTATGAGCTGTGGCGCCAACAGCTGTACGCCTGCCCGCACCTGGCGGTGGGCGGACCGACGTGGGGGTGGCTGGCCTTCGCCATCGACCTGGGCGAGCGGGTCCTGAAGCCCAAGGCGCTGAAGGCGGTGAAGATCCCCGTCTGCGTCGTGCAGCCGGGCGACGACGACCGCGTCTGGAAGCAGACGACCAAGTGGGCCGTGAAGCGCATGGGTCGGGGCCGCTACGTCGAGGTCGCCGGGGCCAAGCACGAGGTCATCATGGAGACCGACGACCGGCGCGCGCAGTTCCTGGAGGAGTTCGACGCCCTGGCCGCCTACGTCTCGCCGGTCGAGGACCTGTCGCCGCTGCCGCAGCCGGCGTCCGAACCGTCCGAACAGGTCGCCTGAGTCAGCCGGCCGGGCGGCACTGGGCGCACAGGCCGTGCGCCTCGACCGTGGCGTGCCGGATGACGAAACCGCGCGCGTCCGCGGACGTCGAGACCTGCGGCCCCGCGCCGCCCGCCACCTCGGCCGTCGCGCCGCAGCAGTCGCAGATCAGGAAGGCGGCGGCGTGGTCCGGTCCGGCGTGGGCGCAGGCGACGTAGGCGCTGATCGAAGCGATGCGGTGCGCCAGGCCGCGCCGCTCCAGAAACTCCAGCGCGCGATAGACGGTGGGGGGCTTGGCCGGCGGCCCCTCGCCGCCGAACCCGGCGATGAGGTCGTAGGCCTTCACCGGCTCCGCGGCGGTCAGCAGCATCTCCAGGACCCGGCGCCGGGGCTCGGTCATGCGCTCGCCCGCGACCCGGCAAGCGGCCTCGGCCTCCGCCAGCGCCCGGGCGACGACCGTCGCCGTCGGTCGGGAATGGTGATGCTCGTTGCCGCAGCCGTCCATGGGATCCCAGCTAAGCGTTGCGCGGGTTCGGGGCAACCTTGGCCGCGGGCGGGCGACGGGGGGGCCCGCCTCCGTTTGCCGCCCGTGCGCCCATGCGATAGAAGGCGCGCCTTCCGCCACATTCCAGAGCGTTTTCGCCTCCATGACCGACACCAACATCCAGACCGGCCAGATGACCGGCCAGCTCGCCGGCACCGTCCTGTTCTACGGCCGCCCCGAACCGCTGTCGGTCGAGAACCACGGGACCCTGGGCATCGAGGGGACCGAGAAGCCCTTCGCCTTCGTCGAGAAGTCGCACATCGTGCCGCTGACCGTGACCGAGTTCGCGCCGGCCGCCCTGTCGTATCCGATCATCTTCGTCGGCGACCAGCGCCAGCCGGTGGCCGTCATGGGCCTGCGCCCCGACCAGAACCTGTTCGTCGCCGACGGCCTGTTCAAGCCCGAGGCCTACATCCCGGCCTACGTGCGCCGCTATCCCTTCGTCTTCGCCAACGACGACGGCCAGCAGCGCCTGATCCTGTGCGTCGACCGCGACGCGCCGTACCTGAAGGAAGGCGGCGCCCAGCCGCTGTTCACCGACGGCCAGCCCAGCGCCTTCACCCAGCGCGCCATGGATTTCTGCAACAATTTCGAGCAGGAGCGCCTGCGCACCGACGCCTTCGTCGGTCTGCTGAAGGAACTGGACCTGCTGGAGATCCGCGAGGCCACCTTCACCCCGCGCGACGCCTCGGGCGCAGTCGCGGGCGAAACTCAGAAGATCGCCGAATACTACGCCGTGTCGGAAGACAAGCTGCGCGCCCTGTCGGCCGACAAGCTGGCCGAGCTGCGCGACAACGGCGCCCTGGGCCAGATCTACGCTCACCTGACGTCGCTCTTGGGCTGGGACCGTCTGATCGCCCTGACCTTCTCGCAGGCCCAGGACGCGCCGGTCGTCGCCAACGCCTGACGTCGTCGCCTTCGCGCGCGCGGGACGGCGGCCCTCGGGCCGCCGTTTTGCGTTCAGACTCAGCGCCGGGCGAACACGGTCCGCGTCAAACACGAGAAGACCAGCCGACCGCCCTCGTCCAGCAGGTCGTGCTGGGCGATGACGATGCCCTTGTCGTCGCCCACCGGGTCCTTGCCCATCACCGTCATGCGGCCCCGCATCAGCTCGCCGGTCGGCGGATTGCGCAGGAACCGCAGCCCGTCGACGGCCAGCACCTTGGTCTGGGCCCATCCGCGCGCCTTGTCCCCGAACAGGCGGCTCCACAGCACATAGACCAAGGCGTCGGGCGCGCCTTCCTCCACGTCCCAGCCGGGCACGAAGCGCTCGGCGAAGCCGGTCACCATGTCCGCGTCGGCCGCACAGGCGCCCAGAGGGATCACCTCGCCGGTCGACAGATCCTCATAGTGGAGGTGAAGCGGCTCGGTCATGCGTCCTCGACGGCGGTTCAGGGCTCTTCGGACACCCGAACCAGCAGCTTGCCGTCGTGCGACCCGGTGAACAAGCGGTTCAGGCTGTCGACCGCGCTCTCCAGCCCGTCGTCGACGTGCACCTTCCACTTCACACGGCCGTCGGCCAGCATCGGTCCCAGGCCGGCCACCATCTCCTTGGCGCGCGGGGCGTAATCCATGACCAGGAAGCCCTGTACGCGCAGGCGGTGCGTGATCAGGCGGCTGAAGTCGGGCGACGGCGGGCGGCGCGTGGCGTTGTAGGACGAGATTAGCCCGCACACGGCCATGCGACCGTGGATCTTGAGGCGGTTGAACACCGCCAGCATGATGTCGCCGCCGACGTTCTCGAAATTCATTTCGACGCCGTCGGGGGCCAGGCGGTCCAGCGCTTCGCCCACGTCCTCGTTCTTGTAGTCGATCGCCGCGTCGAACCCGAGGTCGTCGGTCAGCCAGCGGCATTTGTCCGGCCCGCCGGCGATGCCGACGACCCGCGCGCCGTGCGCCTTGGCGACCTGACCGGCGATCGAGCCGACCGCGCCCGCCGCGGCGGAGACGACGATCGTCTCGCCGGCCCTGGGCTGCAGCACGTCGGTGACGCCGAACCAGGCCGTCATGCCCGTCATGCCCATGACCGACATGTTGGCCGTCAGCGGCAGGCCCGGCACACGGTGCACCCGCGAGGCGGCGCCGGCGTCGATCACCGCCCTGTCGGCCCAGCCCCCCGCCGCCGTGGTGACCACGTCCCCGACGGCGAAGCGATCCGACCGGCTTTCCTCGACCACGCCCAGCGTGAGGCCGCGCATCACGTCGCCCAGGCCGACGGGCGGCAGATAGCCTTGGACGTCGTTCATCCAGGTGCGGTTGGTGGGGTCCAGCGACAAATAGACCGTGCGCACCTTGATCTGGCCCTCGCCGACGTCGGCCAGCGGGGCCTCGACCAGTTCCAGATCGCCGTCCTGGATCAGGCCCTGCGGTCGGCGGCGAAGAACCCACTGGCGGCTGACGGACATGGCGCGCTCCCTGCGTTGCGTTTCGGAACGGACCTTAGCTCTTGCGGGACGCGGCGCAAGAAAAAGGCGGGACCGTTTCCGGTCCCGCCAAGGGTCGCATCATCGAGAATGAGGTGCGGAGGCGACAGACCGGATCGCTCCGGTCTCGTGTCGGGGGGGCGTCGCCGCCTCCGCAAATCGAAAATGCCCGGGCGCGAAAGCCGTTCCCGCCCCGGGCGTTTTTTTTTACGCCGCCTCTTTCTGGCGCGTCGGGTGGAAGAACAGCGCCTGGCTGATCGCCGCCTTCACCGTCTCCGGCTGGAAGGGCTTGGTGATCAGGAAGGTCGGCTCCGGGCGCTCGCCGGTCAGCAGGCGCTCGGGGAAGGCGGTGATGAAGATCACCGGCACGTCGAAGCGCGTCAGGATGTCCTTGACCGCGTCGATGCCCGACGAACCGTCGGCCAGCTGGATGTCGGCCAGCACCAGACCCGGACGGTGACGCGCGACGGCGTCCACGGCCTCGTCATGCGTCGTCGCCGTGGCGGTGACGCGGTGACCCAGCTCTTTCACCAGGCTTTCGATGTCGGCGGAAATGATGGCTTCGTCCTCGATGATCAGGACGTCGGTGGCCAGCTCGGCGTCGATGTCGGCCTGAGCCTCGGCGATCAGGCCCTCCACCGAGTGCGGATCGGCGCCCAGGATCTGCGCGGCCTCGGAGGGGGTGAAGCCCTCCAGCGCCGTCAGCAGGAAGGCCTGCCGCGACTTCGGCGAAATGCGCATCAGGCGGCGACCGGCGTCGTCGTGATCGGTCGGGGTCGGCTCCAGCTGCGCGCCGGTGGTCGACCAGATGGCATGGAACACATGATACAGCGCCACGCGCGGCGTCATGTCGGGCGACAGCTGGCGCTCGCCGGCGGCCAAGGCCTCCAGCGCGACGCGGACGTAGTTGTCGCCCGTGGCTTGATCGCCCGTCAGGGCGCGGGCGTAGCGGCGGACGTAAGGCAGGTGCGGCGCGAGTCTGGCCAGAAGGCTCATTTTCGTAGGGTCCCGACGATGGAGGCCCCGCCTCTTTCGACGGAGCGTTGCGATCCAACTCAACGTCGCGGAACGGCCACGGTTCCGCCGGGAAGATTGAGAAATGGAGATTTCCCGACGCTCTCCGGAACCGCAGGGGGCACGCCACGTTGAGGCGGTTCGGAATGGGGCGGCGCGATGCCGAAAGACATGAGCGAAGAACAAGGCGCACCGCGAAAACGCGGGGACACGGCGCGGAAGGAACCCAAGTTGGAAGAGGCCCGACTGCGTCAGCAGGCCATCGGCGTGCGTCTGCGTCACATGTTCGAGGAAGTCGTGAACGAGCCCGTTCCCGACGACTTCCTGGACATCCTGCGTCGTGCCGATTCCAAGGGCTCCGAGGGCGGCAAATCGTGAGGGGCTCCACCGCGCCCAAGCCCCCTTCCAGCGACGACGACGCGTTCAAGGCCCAGTTGGTAACCTTGATCCCGCATCTTCGGGCGTTCGCGCGCACGCTGACGGGCGACGCCACCGCCGCCGACGACCTGGCGCAGGACGCCCTGATGAAGGCGTGGGACGCCCGCGCCAGCTATCAGATGGGCACCAACATGAAGGCCTGGACCTTCATGATCCTGCGCAACCAGTTCTATTCGGAAAAACGCCGCTCGTGGCGCCAGTCCCAGCTTGACCAGGAGGCGGCCGAGCGCACCCTGGTGGCCGTGGACGATCCGGAGGCGCCCGTCGCCCTGGATGAACTGCGTCAGGCGCTGGATTCGCTTCCGGCCGAACAGCGCGAGGCGCTGATCCTGGTGGGCGCGGGCGGTTTCGCCTATGAAGAGGCCGCCGAGATCTGCCAGTGCGCCGTGGGCACTGTGAAGAGCCGCGTGTCGCGCGCCCGCCGGTCGCTGCTCGGCATTCTGGAAAGCGGCGGGTACGCCCGCGACGGGCGCGCCGCCGGCGACGCCATGCGCTCCATCCTCGCCGACGCCGACCGCCTGAGCGGCCCGCTGCGGTCCTGAGCGCGTGAGGGCGCGCGGCAGACTGTTCCGACGCGGGCTGCGCCCGCGGTTTCAGGGCATCCGCTTCCGCCTGGGCGTGTCCATGGCGGTGGCCCTGCTGCCGTTTCTGATCCTGAGCGCCTTCCAGCTGCAGGCCGAATTCCGCGATCAGGCCGATCAACGCCGCGAGATGCTGCGTCTGGCGGCCGAGCGCAGCGTGGCGGACCAGCAGGGGCGCGTGCGGTCCACCGCCGCCCTGCTCGAACTGCTGGCGCTGGAAGGCACGGGTCCGGACTGCGGGGCGCGCCTGAACGCCGTGGACGACCGGCTGCGCATCTATGACGGCCTGGCCCGCTATTCGGCCGACGGACGGCTGCTGTGCGGGTCGCGCGGCGCGGCGCCGGTCGGCGGCTGGATCGACGACCTGCGCGCGGGACGCCGCGTGGTCGCCGCGCCGACCGGCGACGGCACGGCCGGCGTGCTGATCGCCCTGCGGCTCGAGCGGCCCCCGGGCGCCTTCGACGGCGCGACCGCCGTGATCGTGCCTCTGCGCGAGCTTCTGCCGCGCCGCGACATCCGCAGCCTGCCGGAAGGAGCCGAGGCGGCCCTGACCACAGCCGACGGACGCATTCTGGCCAGCACGGACGCCGGCGCCTTCGCCGACGCCCCGGCCCTCCAGCCGCCGCCCGCCGACACCGGTCAGGCCGCGCTGGTCGAGCGCGGGGGCCACGTCTTCGTCAAGGCGTCGCTGATCGACGGCGAGTTGCACGTCCTCTATTCCGCGCCGTCGCCGGGACTGTTGTCCTGGGCGCGGCTGAACCCGATCGGCGCCCTGCTTCTGCCTCTCGGCGTCTGGCTGGCGGCCTTCGTGGCGGTGATGCTGCTGTCGGAGCGGTTCGTCATCCGGTGGCTGGACTATCTTCAGAGGGTCGCCGCCATCCACGCGCGGGGCCGCCTGTCGGTGCGCCCGGTCCAGGCGGCCGCCGCGCCGACCGAAATCCGCACCCTGGCCCGCACGCTGGACGACCTGGCCGAGGGCGTCACCACCCGCGACCAGTCGCTGATCGAGGCGCTGGAGGAAAAGGACGCGCTGATGCGCGAGATCCACCACCGGGTGAAGAACAACCTGCAGATCATCTCCTCGCTGCTGAGCATGCAGCAGCGCAGCGTCGAGGACGCCTCGGCCAAGGCGGCGCTGGGCGACACGCGCCAGCGGATTTCGGCGCTGGCCCTGATCTATCGCACGCTCTACCAGGCCGAGGACCTGGGCCGGGCGGACATGAAGGACTTCCTGAACGCCCTGGTCGGCCAGATGGTCGCCGATCAGGCCGGGCGCGGGCAGGTGATCGAAAGCTCGGTCCAGGCCGATTCCCTGATCGTCGATCCCGACAAGCTGGCGCCCATGGCGCTGTGGCTGGTCGAGGCCGTGTCGAACGCCCAGAAGCACGCCTTCCCGTACGGGGGCCGCACCCTGGCCGTGCGGTTCAGCGTCGACGGCGACGCCAGCGTGCTGGAGGTCGAGGACGACGGCCCGGGCCTGACGCCCGACGCGTCCACCGGCGTGGGACGCACGCTGATGTCGGCCTTCGCCAAGCAGCTGCGCGGCGAGACGCAGATCACGTCCGGACCCATGGGCGGCGTGCTGATCCGCATGACCTTCCTGACGCCCGGCGAGACCCACGCGGCGCCCTAGGGAACCGCCGGTCACTGACCACGTTTCATCCGGCGAACACCCCTTCCCGGAGCCCACCATGCGCAAGATCTTCGTCATTCTGAGCGCCGCCGCCGCCCTGACGACGGCCGCGTGCAACACCGTCGCCGGCGTCGGCCGCGACGCCTCGGCCGCCGGCAACGCCGTCACCGGCGCGGCGGAAGACGCCAAGAACTGATTTCCGGACGACCGCAGGGTCGATCCGACGACGCGTGAGCCGGTCCCCCACGGCTGAAACGCGACCGCAAGGCCCCGCCGGCCCCCAAACGGCGGGGCCTTGGCAATTCCGGCTTTTCCCCGGCCCGCCGCGCTTCTAACGTCGCGCCCGGTCGGACCCGCCAAGAGGTCCGCCGCAGGGAAACCGAGGGGCCATGACCGACATCACCGCCGCGTCCGCCACGGACGATCAGAAGACGTTGCGCACGGTCGTGCTGGCGTCGTCCGCCGGCACGGCGTTCGAGTGGTACGACTTCTTCGTCTTCGCCTCGCTGACCACCGTCATGGCCCAGCATTTCTATGCGGAGGTCGGGGAATCGACGGCGTACATCCTGGCGCTGCTGACCTTCGGCGTCGGCTTCGTGGTCCGGCCCCTGGGGGCGGCGGTGTTCGGCTGGTTCGGCGACCGGACGGGGCGCAAGAAGACCTTTCTGGTGACGATCAGCGTCATGGGTCTGGCCACCGTGGCCATCGGCCTGTTGCCCGAGTATGACCAGATCGGGGTGGCGGCGCCCATCCTGCTGATCCTGATGCGCATGGCGCAGGGCTTCGCGCTTGGCGGCGAGTACGGCGGGGCGGCGATCTACGTCGCCGAACACGCGCCGAACCACAGCCGGGGCCGGCTGACCGGCTGGATCCAGACCACCGCCGCCTTCGGCCTGATCGGCGCCCTGGCCGTCATCATTCTGGTGCGCGGCGTGATGGGGACCGAGGCCTTCGCCGAGTGGGGCTGGCGCATCCCGTTTCTGCTGTCGGCCCTGCTGCTGATCGTCTCGCTGTGGATCCGGCTGAAGCTGAACGAGAGCCCGGCCTATGAGCGGATGAAGGCCGAGGCCGGCGACCAGCGCGCGCCCCTCCGCGAGAGCTTCCTGCAGTGGAAGAACCTGCGCTTCGTGCTGATCGCCCTGTTCGGCGTGATGATCGCCCAGGGCGCGGTCTGGTACTGCGGATATTTCTACATCCGCTTCTTCATGGAGCGGGTGCTGAAGGTCGACGTGAACACGGTCGACCAGCTGATGCTGGCGGTGACCGCCGTCTCGGCCTTCCTGTACGTCTTCTTCGCCTGGCTGTCGGACCGGATCGGCCGCAAGCCCGTCATGCTGTTCGGCATGATCCTGGCGCTGGTCGCCTATTTTCCCGGCTTCCACGCCCTGACCCGCGCGGCGAACCCGGACCTGGCCCAGGCGCAGGCGACGTCGCCCGTGACCGTGGTCGCCGACCCGGCCACCTGCGCGGTCCAGTTCGATCCCGTCGGCAAGGCGGCCTTCGCCTCCTCCTGCGACCTGGCCAAGAGCGTGCTGTCCAACGCCGGCGTGAACTACGCAAACGTCGCGGCGCCCGCCGGCGCCCCCGCCGTCGTGCGGATCGGCGGCGTCGAGGTCGCCTCGGCCGAGGGCCGCGGGCTGGACGCCGCCGCACTGAAATCCACGCGCGCCGAGGTGGAGGGCCGGGTCAAGGCCGCGCTGACCGCCGCCGGCTATCCGGAAAAAGCCGATCGCGCCTCCATGAACATGCCGGTCGTGTTCGGCATCCTGCTGTTGTTCATCGTCGCCGCCACGGCGCTGTACGGCCCGCAGGCCGCGGCGCTGGTCGAGCTGTTCCCCACGCGCGTGCGCTACACGGCCATGAGCGTGCCCTATCACGTCGGCGTCGGCTGGGTCGGCGGCCTGCTGCCCGCCGCCAGCTTCGCCTTGGTGGCGTGGTCGGGGAACATCTACTTCGGCCTGTGGTATTCGGCGGCCTTCACCCTGATCGCGGTGATCGTGACCCTGATCTGGCTGCCCGAGACCAAGGGTCGCGATCTGGACACCATCGGCGCCTGAGGCGTTATGGCGTTTCTCCCTCCCCAGTTTGGGGAGGGAGTCGAGCGCAGCGAGACAGGGTGGGGTTCGTCCGTCCGGCCTGACTCGCCCCACCCCGATCGCTCCGCGATCGACCCTCCCCATGAGGGGAGGGAGAAAGGCCGAACATGACCTCGCCCCGCGACGCCGGATTGAAACTGCTGCGCCAGCACGCCCTGATCGCGGGCGAGCCGGTGACGTCCAGCGCGCGCATCGCCGTCGACGACCCGGCGACCGGCGAGGTCGTCGGCCACGTCCCCGATCTCGGCGCCGCCGAGACGGAGCGCGCGATCCGGGCGGCCGCCGACGCCTTTCCCGAATGGTCGCGCACCGACCCGCACGCGCGCGCGAAGATCCTGCGCGACTGGGCCGCGCTGGTCGACGAGAACGCCGACGGCCTGGCCGCCCTGATGTCGCTTGAGAACGGCAAGCCCTTCGCCGAGGCCAAGGGAGAGGTGAGCTACGCCAACGGCTTCCTGAAATGGTTCGCCGGCGAGGCCGAACGCCTGATCGGCGACACCCAGGACACCCCGCTGGGCCACCTGATCGTGACCTTCCGTCAGGCGGTCGGACCCTGCGCCCTGATCACGCCGTGGAACTTCCCCGCCGCCATGCTGACGCGCAAGCTGGGCCCCGCCTTCGCCGCCGGTTGCACCGCCGTGGTGAAGCCCGCCAGCCAGACGCCCTTCACCGCCCTGGTCCTGGCCGAACTGGCCGACCGCGCGGGTTTGCCCAAGGGCGTGCTCAGCGTCGTCACCGGCGACGCGGCGACCGTCGGCGGCGTGCTGACCGCCTCGCCTCTGATCCGCAAGCTGTCGTTCACCGGCTCGACGCCCGTGGGCCGCAAGCTGGCGGAGCAGTGCGCGCCGACCCTGAAGCGGCTGTCGATGGAGCTGGGCGGCGCCGCCCCCCTGATCGTCTTCGCCGACGCCGATCTTGAACACGCGGCCGAGGAGACCATCAAGGGCAAGTTCCGCAACGCCGGCCAGACCTGCGTCTGCCCCAATCGCGTCTACGTCGAGGCCTCGGTGGCCGACGAATACGCCCGCATTCTTGCGGAAAAGGTCGCGGCGCTGAAGGTCGGCGGCGCCTTCGAGGAGGGGGTCAAGGTCGGCCCGCTGATCGAGGACAAGGCGCTGGACAAGGTCGACGCCCACCTGGCCGCGCTGAAGAAGGACGGCGCCCGGGTGCTGACCGGCGGCGGGCGCCACGAGCGGGGCGGCCGCTTCTTCCAGCCGACCGTGACCTTGGGCGGGAACGACGAACTTTTCCGCCGCGAGGAAACCTTCGGCCCGCTGGTGCCGATCTTCCCCTTCGAGACCGAGGACGAGGTGGTCGAAAAGGCCAACGACAGCGACTTCGGCCTGGCGTCGTATCTGTTCACCCGCGACCTGGACCGGGCGATGCGCGTCGGCCGGCGGATCGAGGCGGGCATGTGCGGCGTCAACACCGGCCTGATCTCCACCCCAGTCGCCCCCTTCGGCGGCGTGAAGCAGTCCGGCTACGGCCGCGAGGGCTCCGTCCACGGCATCGACGAATACGTGGAGATCAAGGCGCTGACGCTGGCGCTGAAGTGAGCCTCAAATCCTCTGAAGGCCGCCGATGAAGGCCTGGACTTGGCGATTGGTGAGGTCATTGCCGCGCCACCAGAACTCCGTCAGCGCCTGCTGATTCAGCTCGACCCAGCGGATCACGAGGGGGGCCAAACGGCGGAG
The DNA here is from genome assembly GCA_943371835.1 of Afipia felis. Taxonomy (GTDB): domain Bacteria; phylum Pseudomonadota; class Alphaproteobacteria; order Caulobacterales; family Caulobacteraceae; genus Brevundimonas. The sequence continues at coordinate 57,111 of CALRWJ020000007.1, forward strand.
ATCGCGCTCATCGAACTCAGTTGAACGGGCGACGATGTGGGGGTTTGCGCCGATCGTCACCGAGAAACTCGGCTGCGACCTGCCGGGCTTGATGAAGCATTTCACGCGTGGACCGTGCTTTCCCATGATCGTGGAGATCATGATGATCGCCGGGACCCCCGTGTCTTCCTCATCAAGGTTGGCCATCTCGAGGACGTCCTCATCATCCATGGCGGCCAACTCCTCTTCGAGGGTCGGTTCGCGATCGATCCAGACTGTGAGGGTCTCACGGACTTCCATGGCGCAACGCGGTAGCACAGATCGCCTCAAACGGGGAGCGCGCCGCGCTTCACCACCGTCCGCATCGCCACGCTGGAGCTGACCCGCGTCACGCCGGGGATGCGCGTCAGTTCGCGGGCGTGGATGCGCTCCAGGTCGTCGACGTCGCGGCAGACCATGCGCAGCAGATAGTCCGAGCTGCCCGTCATCAAGTGGCACTCCACCACCTCCGGCACGTCGGCGATGGCGGTCTCGAAGGCCGTCAGGGCGCTCTCCGCCTGACTGGACAGGGTCACCGTCACGAACACCGAGATCGGCAGGCCGACCGCGCGCTCGTTGATGATGGCGGCGTAGCGGCTGATGACGCCCTCGCTTTCCAGCGCGCGCAGGCGGCGCAGGCAGGCGCTCTCCGACAGGTTCACCGCGCGGGCCAGATCGGCGTTGGTCATACGGCCGTCGGACTGCAACGCGCGGATCATGCGGCGGTCGGTCTCGTCCAAAGTCACCGCAGAAACGGTTTTCATTACGCGCCTCGTTCGCAGATTCTGCGACTTTACGCCGTTCAGTCAGCGAAAAGAACAGGAACCTGCCCGCGCCCCCTCGCTATTTTGCGCGCCGACGCGAGCCGCCCGGCGAAGGCGGCCGCCCCCTTCAGACGAGGAACTCCCAGATGCGCGTCGGCGTCCCCAAGGAAATCAAGAAGAACGAGCACCGCATCGGCCTGACGCCGACCGCCGTGCGCGAATACGTGGCCCACGGTCACGACGTGACGGTCGAGGCCGGCGCCGGTCTGGGCGCCGGCTTCACCGACGCCGACTACAAGCGCGCGGGCGCCAAGCTGGCCTCCTCGGCCGCCGAGATCTTCGCGAACTCCGACATGATCGTGAAGGTCAAGGAGCCGCAGAAGGTCGAGTGGGAGATGCTGAAGAAGGACCAGATCCTCTTCACCTACCTGCACCTGGCGCCCGATCCGGAGCAGACGAAGGGGCTGATGGCCTCGGGTTGCGCCGCCGTGGCCTATGAGACCGTGACGGACGCCAAGGGCGGCCTGCCGCTGCTGGCGCCGATGTCCGAGGTCGCCGGTCGCATCGCCGTGTTTTCGGCCGCCGAGACCCTGCTGAAGCACAACGGCGGCATGGGCCTGCTCTTCTGCGGCGTGCCGGGCGTGGCCCCGGCGCGCGTGCTGGTGCTGGGCGGCGGCGTCGTCGGCCTGAACGCGGCGCGCATGGCGCTGGGCCTGGGAGCCGAGGTCGTGGTGCTGGAGCGCTCGATCCCGCGCATGGCCTACATCGACGAAGTGACCCAGGGCCGCGTCATCACCCGCTATTCCTCGATCGGCGCGATCGAGGAGGAGCTGGTCAAGGCCGACGTCATCATCGGCGCCGTGCTGGTCCCGGGCGCCGAGGCGCCCAAGCTGATCAAGCGCGAACACCTGAAGCAGATGAAGCCCGGCAGCGTGCTGGTCGACGTCGCCATCGACCAGGGCGGCTGCTTCGAGACGTCGAAGCCGACCACGCACGAGGACCCGACCTACGTCGTCGACGGCGTGGTGCACTATTGCGTCGCCAACATGCCCGGCGCCGCCCCGCGCACCTCGTCCGAGGCCCTGAACAACGCCACCCTGCCCTTCGGCCTGGCGCTGGCGGACGGCGGACTGGACGCGCTGAAGACCAACCCGCACCTGGCGCGCGGCCTTAACGTCCTGAACGGCGAACTGACCTACCCCGCCGTCGGCGAGGCCCTGGGCCTGAAGTGGAGCGACCCCTACGGCGTGTGGGGGTGAAAGAGTCCCGTGGGCGGCCGCCGCGGCTCTCCACCCCGGCCGCCGACGGGTGTAGGCTCGCGGGATGCCGCATCCCTTCCGCACGCCATCCGCGCTGATCTGCGCCGCGCTTGTGGGGGCGATGTCGGCTGTGTTCGTGCGCCCTGCGGCACCCGGCCCGACATGGGAGCAGGTGGCGGACTGCCAGGCCGTGGTCTGGAACCTGCAGCGCGCGGGGTTCAGGCGCGACGAGAGCGGCTCAGTTATTCCGATCGACCTGCGTCCCGACCTGACCGCTCTCGGGACCGAGATCTCTGCCAAAATCGACGCCGCGATCCCTCTGGACGAGGGCGAGTCGAAGGCTTTCAGGCTAGCGGAAGAGAGCGGTGAGCTGGATGCGCGCCGTGCCGCCGTCGAAGCCCTCTCGGCGCCGGAGCTCGAACGCCGCGCGGACCGGTGCAAGTCGGAATTGGGCTGACCTGTGATTCATCGCCCTTCTGGGGCATAAGCCGCGCTCAAGCAGCGAGCGACCGCGTCGCGAGCGTCAGCGCGCCAAGAAATCCCCATGAAGTTCCTCGACCAGGCCAAGATCTACATCCGCTCCGGCGACGGCGGCGGGGGCTCGGTGTCGTTCCGGCGCGAGAAATTCATCCCGCACGGCGGCCCGGACGGCGGCGACGGCGGCAAGGGCGGCGACGTCTGGATCACCGCCGTCGACGGGCTGAACACCCTGATCGACTTCCGCTACCAGCAGCATTTCAAGGCCCAGACCGGCCACCACGGCCAGGGCCGCAACATGCACGGCGCCAAGGGCGAGGACGTGGTCCTGCGCGTGCCCGTCGGCACCCAGGTGCTGGACGAGGACAAGGAGACGGTCCTCCTCGACATGGACCACGCCGGCAAGACCGAGATGCTGCTGCGCGGCGGCAACGGCGGTTGGGGCAACGCCCGCTTCAAGGGCCCGGTCAACCAGGCCCCCACCCACGCCAATCCGGGGCAGGAGGGGCAGGAGCGCGCCATCTGGCTGCGGCTGAAGCTGATCGCCGACGTCGGCCTGGCGGGCCTGCCCAACGCCGGCAAGTCGACCTTCCTCGCGGCGGTGTCCGCCGCGCGGCCCAAGATCGCCGACTATCCCTTCACCACCCTGGCGCCCAACCTGGGCACCGTGGACCTGAGCCCCAACGAGCGCTTCGTCATCGCCGACATCCCCGGCCTGATCGAGGGCGCCAGCGAGGGCGCGGGGCTGGGCACCCGCTTCCTGGGCCACGTCGAGCGCTCCGGATGCCTGATCCACCTGGTCGACGCGACGCAGGACGACGTGGCGGGCGCCTGGAAGACCATCCGGCACGAACTGGAAGCCTATGGCGGCGGTCTGGGCGAGAAGACCGAAATCCTGGCGCTGAACAAGATCGACGCCCTGACCGACGAGGCCCGCGCCGAAAAGGCCGCCGAGCTGGAAGCCGTCGCGGGCGTGACGCCCCTGCTGGTCTCCGGCGTGTCGGGCGAGGGCGTGGAAGAGCTGCTGCGCGCCGCCTGGACCGTGGTCCGCCGCACGCGCGGCGAGATCGCCCTGCCCTACGACCATGACGACCACGGCCCCGTCGTCGAGACGCCGGGCGGCTGGCAGCCCTGACCGCGACCTGTTAGGGCAGGTTTGAGCATAAGCCGGACGCGTCCCCTTTGAGCTTCTTCCACGCCGGACCCGCGCCCCGCGCCTTCGGCCCCCGCCCCGGGGCGCTGCGCGACGGCCTGCATCTGTCGCCCGGCATGCGCGTCGGCCTGTTCGGCGGCAGCTTCAATCCGGCGCACGACGGCCACGCCCACGTCGCCGAGACGGCGCTGACGCGTCTGGGTCTGGACCGGGTGATCTGGCTGGTCTCGCCGCAGAATCCTCTCAAGGACCCCCGGGAGTCCGCCTCTCTGGCCGACCGGATGGCCTCGGCGCGGCGCTGGGCGCGGGGGCCGGCCATGATCGTGTCCGACGTCGAGACGCGCATGGGCACCCGCTGGACCATCGACACCCTGCGCGCGCTGAAGGCGCGGCGTCCGGGCGTCGCCTTCGTCTGGCTGATGGGGTCCGACAATCTGGAGGGGTTCGACGCCTGGCGCGGCTGGACCGACATCATGCGGCTCATGCCCGTGGCGGTGGTCGCGCGGCCCGGCAGCCTTCTCGAAAGCCGCGCCGCCCCCGCCGCCCGCCGCTTCGCCGGCGCCCGCGTCCCGGCCGAGCAGGCGCGGCTCTTGCCCGACATGGAGGCGCCCGCCTGGACCTATCTGTCCGCCCCGCTGAACCCGCGCTCGTCCACGGCGATCCGGGCCGCCCAGCGCGAGTCGTGACCGCGCGGGCCGTTCGTGCTAGGACGAGCTTCAAGTTCACCTGACCGGAGCCCTCAGCTGTCCCCGTCTTCCGCGCCCCGCGCGCCCGCCGTCTCCAACACGGCGCACGAGTCCGACCCCATTCCGCCGCTGCGTCCCGAGGACGGGACCGACGCCCCGCTGCCGGTCGGCACGACGCCGCTGGAACAGGCGATCCTGACCAAGCTCGACGACGACAAGGCCCAGGAGATCGTGCTGATCGACCTGAAGGGCAAATCCTCCATGTCCGACGCCATGATCGTGGCGTCCGGTCGGTCGCACCGCCACGTCGGCGCCCTGGCCGACCACCTGCTGCGCGTGCTCAAGGACCACGGCCTGGGCAAGGCGCGGGTCGAGGGCCTGCCGCACTGCGACTGGGTGCTGATCGACGCCGGCGACGTGATCGTCCACCTGTTCCGCCCGGAAGTCCGGTCCTTCTACAACATCGAGAAGATCTGGGCGGTCGACAGCGGCCACCGCCACGACGCGCGCGGCTGACCTGAGCCGATGAAGCTGGCGGTCGTCGCCATCGGCAAGCCGGGTCGCGGGCCCGAGGCGACGCTGGCCGCCGACTACGCCGAGCGCGCCACCTTGGCCGGACGCGCGCTGGGCCTGGGGCCCGTCGAGCTGATCGATCTGGAAGCGCGCAAGCCCGGAAAGGCGCCGGAGGCCGAACTGATCCTGAAAGCGGCAGAGGGCGCGCACCTGATCGCCTGCGACGAGCGGGGCAAGACCTATTCCAGCCGGGCCTTCGCCGACCATCTGGCCGTGCTGCGCGATCGCGGAGAGCGGCGGCTGGTCTTCGCCATCGGCGGCGCCGACGGGCTGGACGAAAGCGTGCGCGCCGCCGCCGCCTCGACCCTGGCCTTCGGGCCGCAGACCTGGCCGCATGCCCTGGCGCGCGCCATGCTGGCGGAGCAGATCTATCGCGCCGTGACCATCCTGGCCGGATCGCCCTATCATCGCGACTGATGCGTCGCCTCGCCCTGCCCGTCCTGACGGCCGTCCTGCTGGCGGCGGCGCCCGCGGCGGGCCTTCAGCCCGACGGCGCGGAGACGGCGCGCCTCCAGGCCCAGTATCGTGACGCGGTGATCCGCCTGCGCCGGCTCGACGAGGACGCCGAGGCCGCCCGTCGCGCCGCAGAGGCGGCGCCGTCCGCCCCGATCTCGGCGACCACCGCCGACCGCGCCTCGCTGGACGCGGTCGCCGCGCGCGACGCCCCCCTGCTGGCCGAGCTGACCCGCCTGCGCGCGCTCCAGGGACGCCTGCTCACCGGGCTTCAGCGCCTGACGCGCCGCCCCCCGCCGCCGCTGATCGTGCCGGCGGCGCGAACGGTGCAGGCGCGGCGCGCGGGCCTTTTGATGCGCGAAGCGGCGGTGGCGCTGGAAGCGCGCGCCGATGCGGTGGAGACGCGCCGCGAGGCCCTGGCGCGCGAACGGCGCGGCGTGCTGCTGGCCCAGGCGCCCGCGCTGGCCGCCGACAGCGCGGCAGGCGACCGCGCCGCCGCAGAGGCCGATCGCGGCGCCGCCCGCCGGTCCCGCGCCGTCGTCCTGACCGCAGAGGCGCGCGCCGCCCGATCCGAGGTCGCGGCGCTGGAGGCGCGCCTGCGCCGCCTCGGCGCGCCCGTGCCCGAGGTGCCCGCCGGGGCGACGGCCCGCGTCTCGGCCCTGCCCGGCGGACTGGACCGCCTGACGGCGCCCGTCGAGGGCGCGCCCGACGTGCGCTTCGGACGCGAGGCGGCGGGCTGGCGCTGGGCTGGACGGGGCCAGACGGTGCGCGCCCCCGCACCGGGTCGCGTCGTCTTCGTCGGCCCGCACGAGGCCTGGGGCAGGATCGTGATCCTGGATCTGGGCCGGGGCTGGCACGCGGTGCTGCTGGGCGTGGACGCGCCGGCGGTGTCCGAAGGGCAGCGGGTCGAGGCCGGCGGCTCCCTGGGCGTGGCGCGCACCGGCGCCGCGATCCAGTTCGAGTTGCGGCGCGAGGAGACGCCGGTCGACCCGGCGCGCTTCCTGCCCTGAGGCGCGCGCCTGGGGAGAAGCCGCTGGCGTCGCCCGGATTACGCTGATTTTATCTCACACGGCCCGGCGCGCCTTGTTTCCGCCGCGACGGGACCGATCATTCGACCTTCCCCTCCCTCGCGCGCCCGCGCGAACAGACGACATGCGAGACCCAATGCGAAAAGTCCTCATCGCCGGTTGCGCCGCCCTGGCCCTCGGCGGCGCCGCGGCCGTGGCGGTCGCCCAGACCCCGCGCAACGAAACCTTCCGCATGCTGGAGCTGTTCGGCGACGTCCTGGGCGTGGTGGAGCAGGCCTACGTCGTCCCCGTCGACAACAAGAAGCTGATCGAGGCGGCGCTGGGCGGCATGATGACCGCGCTGGACCCGCACTCGGCCTATCTGGCGCCCGACGGCTTCAAGGACCTGCGCGAGCGCACCGAGGGGCAGTATTCGGGCGTCGGCCTGACCATCAGCTCCGAGGCCGGACTGGTGAAGGTCATTTCGCCCATGGACGGCGGCCCCGCCGCGCGCGCGGGCGTGCAGGCGGGCGACGTCATCTCGACCATCAACGGCGTCAGCGCCGCAGGCCTCAGCGTCTCGGACGTGTCCGAAAAGCTGCGCGGCGCGCCCGGCACGGACGTCAGCGTCACCTTCCTGCGCGACGGCGCCGACCCGCTGGAGGTCACGCTGACGCGCGAGGTCATCAAGATCGAGTCGGTGACGGGCCGGATGGAGGGCGACTTCGGCGTCATCCGCATCTCGACCTTCGACGACAACACGGTGCGCGACCTGAACCGCGTCATCGGCGAGCTGAAGACCGCCAATCCGAACGTGAAGGGGTACGTCGTCGATCTGCGCAACAACGGCGGCGGCCTGCTCACGGCCGCCATCGGCGTGTCCGACGCCTTCCTCGAGCGCGGCGAGATCGTCAGCCAGCGCGGTCGGCGCCCGGATCAGATCGACCGCTGGTCGGCCAAGCCCGGCGACCTGACCGACGGCAAGCCGCTGGTCGTTCTCGTCAACTACGGCTCGGCCTCGGCGTCCGAGATCGTGGCGGGGGCGCTGAAGGATCACCAGCGTGCGACGATCGTGGGCCTGACCAGCTTCGGCAAGGGTTCGGTGCAGACGGTCATCCCCCTGCGCGGCGGTCAGGACGGCGCCCTGTCGATCACCACGGCGCGCTACTACACGCCGTCCGGCGGCTCGATCCAGAAGATCGGCATCGAGCCGGATCTGGAGGTGTCGCGTTCGGCCGCCGAGGCGCGGATCGTGTCCCGCTCGTCCTTCGTCTATTCGGAGGCCGCCTACGCCAACTCGCTTGACGCCTCGATCGGCGCCGAGCGTCGCGGCCCGCACACGCCGCAGGAGGCGCCGGGCGAAGCCTATCCGGAAGACAAGGACTATCAGCTGGAGCGGGCCTTCGACGTGCTGCGCGCAGGCGGCGACCTGGCGGCCCTGGCGCCGGCGCCCGAGGGCGTCGTGGTCACGCCGCGCGAGCAGCGGAACGCCGCCCTGAACTGAGGTCAGACGGCGCATCATGGATAACGCCGCGTTAGGCTTTCTTAACCGGCGCCGCGCCATGATCGAACCCGCAAGGGTGTGATCCGTCGTGACCATGTTCGCCAAACGCCAGTCCGCGCTCGCCGCCGCCGCGGGGCGCCCTCCCGAGCGCCGCAGCCTGTCGGCGCGCGTTCAGCCTCTGCTGCGGCTGTTCCGGCGTCCGCCGGTGGCCGTCGGGGCCTCGGCCGTCCTGCTGTTTTCGGCGGTGACCCTGTTCGTCGCCGTGCTGGGCGACCCCTCCGCCGCCAACCCGTCGGCCCGCACCGGCCTGAAGCGCGAAGCCCGGGTCGCCGCCCCGCCGCCGACCGGCCTGGAGGCCTTCACCGCCGGACTGGGCGGCGCCTATCAGGATCTGGCCGCGGACGGCGCGGCGGCCGGCGAGGCGACGATCACCCTGCCCGACGGCGCCAGCGTGGCCGGCGACGGCCCCGCCTTCACCGCGCCGCGCCTGACGACCGCCTCGCCGCTGGTCCAGGCGCCGATCGCCGGCCTGACCGAACCCGGTCCGCACGGCGTCCAGCCGATCATCGCCGCCGACGGGCGCGTGCCGGCCCAGGCCTATGCCCGGCCCTTCCGCCCCAACGGCAAGCCGCGCGTGGCCATGATCGTCGGCGGCCTGGGCCTGAACGCCGCCACCACGCGCGCGGCCATCGAGCGACTGCCCGCCGAGATCACGCTGAGCTTCGTGCCCTATGCCGAGGGCCTGCAGGGCTGGATCGACCTGGCGCGGACCCATGGGCACGAGGTGATGCTGGAAATCCCGATGGAGCCCACCGGCTATCCCGACAACGACCCGGGCCCCTACACCCTGTTGGCGTCCGGCGGGGCCGCCGACGTGGAGGCCAAGCTGCCGTGGCTGCTGGGCCGCGCCACGGGCTATTTCGGCGTGATGAACTATCTGGGCGACCGGTTCATGGCGTCGGACGCGGGCTTCTCCAGCTTCCTGGGCGAACTGCGGCGGCGCGGCGTGGCCTTCGTCGACGACGGTCTGGCGCGCCGCCGACCCGGCGCCTGGGCGCGCGCCACCGCCGATCAGGTGGTGGACGAGGTCCAGTCCCCCGCCGCCATCATGGGCCGGCTGAACGCGGTGGAGGCTCTGGCCAAGCAGCGCGGCGGCGCCTTGGGGACCGGCTTCGGCTATCCCGTCACGGTCGAGGCGGTGGCCCGCTGGGCCGCCGGTCTGGACGCGCGAGGCCTGCAGCTGGCGCCGGCCAGCGCCATGACCCGCGCCGGGTGACGACCCACCCCTAGGATCATGGGGGCCGAGCGCCTATGTAACAGCGTCTCTTACTGACCCTGCTCGCCCGATCGGCGCCCGCTTCATGCCCGCAGACCTGTCGCTTTATCGCCCGAACGTCGGCGTCGTCCTGTTCGACAGGACGGGGCGCGTCTGGCTGGGCCATCGCGCCCACACGCCGGGGCCGTGGCGCTGGCAGTTTCCCCAAGGCGGCGTCGACGACGGCGAGGATCTGGAGGTCGCCGCCCGGCGCGAGCTGGCCGAGGAGACCGGCGTCACCTCGGTGGAGTTCCTGGACCGCACGCCCGACTGGATCGCCTACGACTTCCCGCCCGACCTGGGCGGCCCGCGCGCCAAGTGGGGTCACAAGGGTCAGAAGCAGATCTGGTTCGCCTATCGTTTCACCGGCGACGACGCCGAAGTCGATCTGAACGCCCACGGCGAGCCGGAATTCGACGCCTGGCGCTGGGCCGCCCTGGCCGAGACGCCCGACCTGATCGTGCCTTTCAAGCGCCGGGTCTACGAGCAGGTGCTCGACGCCTTCGGCCGCTACGCCGCCTGAAACGAAAACGGCCGCCCCTTTCGGAGCGGCCGTTTCCAAGCCCAGAGCCGACGCCGATCAGGCCTCGGTCAGTTCCTGCGCGCGTTCAGCCAGGATGGTCAGGCCGGCCGGCGTCACGTCGGCGAAGCCGCCGTGCACGTCGAACCGGCGGCGCGAGCCCCCGTCGATCACGGTGACGACGCCTTCCTTCAGCGCCGTCATGAACGGCGCGTGGTCGGCCAGGACGCCGAAGTCGCCCTCGACGCCCGGGGCGTCGACCTGGTCCACCAGGCCCGCGAAGACCTCGCGTTCCGGAGACACCAGCGAGAAGTTCAGCTTGCCCGCCATGGATCAGGCGCTCTCGGCCAGCTTCTGGGCCTTTTCGACGGCTTCCTCGATCGAGCCGACCATGTAGAAGGCCGCTTCCGGCAGGTGGTCGTACTCGCCGGCGACGATGCCCTTGAACGAGCGGATCGTGTCTTCCAGAGAGACGAACTTGCCCGGCGAGTTGGTGAACTGCTCGGCCACGAAGAACGGCTGCGACAGGAAGCGCTGGATCTTGCGGGCGCGGGCCACGACCAGCTTGTCCTCTTCTGACAGCTCGTCCATGCCCAGGATGGCGATGATGTCCTTCAGCGCCTTGTACTGCTGCAGCACTTCCTGAACCGAGCGGGCGACGTTGTAGTGCTCCTCGCCGATGACCAGCGGGTCCATGATCCGCGAGGTCGAGTCCAGCGGGTCCACGGCCGGGAAGATGGCCTGGGCGGCGATGTCGCGGCTCAGCACGGTCGTCGCGTCCAGGTGGGCGAACGAGGCGGCGGGCGCCGGGTCGGTCAGGTCGTCGGCGGGCACGTAGATGGCCTGCACCGAGGTGATCGAGCCCTTCTTGGTCGAGGTGATGCGTTCCTGCAGGTTGCCCATCTCGGTGGCCAGCGTCGGCTGATAGCCCACGGCCGAGGGGATGCGGCCGAGCAGAGCCGACACTTCCGAACCCGCCTGGGTGAAGCGGAAGATGTTGTCGACGAACAGCAGCACGTCCTTGCCTTCCTCGTCGCGGAAGTACTCGGCCTGGGCCAAGCCGGTCAGGGCGACGCGGGCGCGGGCGCCCGGGGGCTCGTTCATCTGGCCGTAGACCAGGGCGCACTTGGAGCCCTCGGTCGAGCCGCCGTTCTTGGTCGGGTCCACGTTCACGTTGGACTCGATCATCTCGTGATACAGGTCGTTGCCTTCGCGGGTGCGCTCGCCCACGCCGGCCAGAACCGAGTAGCCGCCGTACGCCTTGGCGATGTTGTTGATCAGCTCCTGCATGGTCACGGTCTTGCCCACGCCGGCGCCGCCGAACAGGCCGATCTTGCCGCCCTTGGTGTAGGGGCACATCAGGTCGATCACCTTGATGCCCGTGACCAGGATTTCCGACGACGTCGACTGCTCCTCGAAGCTCGGGGCCTCGCGGTGGATCGGACGGTACATCGTCGTCTTGATCGGGCCCTGCTCGTCGATCGGCGCGCCGACCACGTTCATGATGCGGCCCAGGGTGCCCGGTCCGACGGGGGCCAGGATCGAGCTGCCCGTGTCGGTCACCGGCTGGCCGCGGGTCAGGCCCTCGGTCGTGTCCATGGCGATGGTGCGGACCATGTTCTCACCCAGGTGCTGGGCGACCTCGAGCACAAGGGTGAAGGGCTCGCCCGTCTTCTGGTCGACGTTCTGGGTTTCCAGCGCCGACAGGATGGCCGGCAGGTGACCGTCGAACTCCACGTCCACGACGGCGCCGATCACCTGGGCGATCCGACCGTTCGCGACCGCGGCGGTCGGCTTTGCGGCGGCGGTCGTCGCGGCGGCCTTGGGGGCCTTGGGGGCCGCGGGCTTGCGGGCGGCGGGCTTCTTGGGGGCGGTGGTGTCGGTCATCGGTGCGTTCCGTTCGGAAAGTCGTGTCTGTGCGTGTGTCGGATCAGAGCGCTTCGGCGCCGGCGATGATCTCGATCAGTTCGGTGGTGATCTGGGCCTGGCGCTTGCGGTTGTATTGCAGCGTCAGCGAGTTGATCAGGTCGCCCGCGTTGCGCGTGGCGTTGTCCATGGCGCCCATCTGGGCCCCGAAGAAGCTGGCCTGGTTCTCGTACATGGCCGCCAGCACCTGCGTCGTGACGTTGCGCGGCAGCAGGGTGTCGAGGATCTCCTCCTCCGACGGCTCGTATTCATAGACCGCGCCGTTCAGATCGATCGGGGCGGCGTCGCCGTCCACGACCGCCGGGATCAGCTGCTTGGCCGTCGGCACTTGGGCGATGACCGACTGGAAGCGGCTGTAGAACAGGGTCACCACGTCGGCGTTGCCGGCCTCGAACTCCTCGGCGATCAGCTGGGCCACGGGCTCGGCGGCGGGCAGGCCGACGGTCTTGTGCTCGCTCATCTCGAAGGTGCGGATCAGCTTGTCGCCGTACAGACGGGTCAGGCCGTCGCGGACCTTGCGGCCGACGGCCACGATGCGGACGTCCTTGCCTTGGGCGATCAGCGTGTTGATGCGCTCGCGCGCGGCGCGGATGACGTTGGTGTTGAAGCCGCCCGCCAGACCCTTGTCGCCGGTGGCGACGACGATCAGGTGCTTCTGGTCGCGGCCGGTGCCGGCCAGCAGCTTGGGCGCGCCGTCGCCCGACACGCCGGCCGCCAGATTGGCGATGACGGCGGCCATCTTGCGGGCATAGGGACGCGCGCTCTCCGCCTGGTCCTGGGCGCGCTTCAGCTTGGCCGCGGCGACCATGTTCAGGGCCTTCGTGATCTTCTGCGTGGACTTCACGCTTCCGATCCGATTGCGCATTTCCTTGAGGCTGGCCATCGGGCGCTACTCTTTCAGCTTCCGGGGGTCAGATCAGGCGAAGGTCTTGGTGAAGGCCGCCAGGACGTCCTTCAGCTCGGTTTCCAGCTCCGGGGTCAGGTCCTTCTTGGTCCGGATGCCTTCCAGCAGGCCGGGGTTGGAGGACTTGATGCGGGCCAGCAGCTCGCGCTCGAAGCGGCCGATGTCCGCCACCGCGATCCCGTCCAGGTAACCGCGCGTGCCGGCATAGATCGACACGACCTGCTCTTCCATGGTCAGCGGGCTGTACTGCGGCTGCTTCAGCAGCTCGGTCAGGCGCGCGCCGCGGGCCAGCAGCTTCTGGGTCGAGGCGTCCAGGTCCGAGCCGAACTTCGCGAAGGCGGCCATTTCCCGGTACTGGGCCAGCTCGCCCTTGATGGTGCCGGCGACCTTCTTCATCGCCTTGGTCTGGGCCGAGGAGCCCACGCGCGACACCGAGATGCCGACGTTCACGGCCGGGCGGATGCCCTGATAGAACAGGTCGGATTCCAGGAAGATCTGGCCGTCGGTGATGGAGATCACGTTGGTCGGGATGTAGGCCGACACGTCGTTGGCCTGGGTTTCGATCAGCGGCAGGGCGGTCAGCGAGCCCGAGCCGTAGTCGGCGTTCAGCTTGGCCGAACGCTCCAGCAGGCGGCTGTGCAGATAGAAGACGTCGCCCGGATAGGCTTCGCGGCCCGGCGGACGGCGCAGCAGCAGCGACATCTGGCGATAGGCCACGGCCTGCTTCGACAGGTCGTCATAGACGATCAGGCCGTGCATGCCGTTGTCGCGGAAGAACTCGCCCATGGCGGTGCCGGCGAACGGCGCCAGGAACTGCAGCGGGGCCGGCTCCGACGCGGTGGCGGCGACCACGATCGTGTATTCCAGCGCGCCGGACTCCTCGAGCGTCTTCACGATCTGGGCGACGGTGGAGCGCTTCTGACCGACCGCCACATAGATGCAGTACAGCTTGGCCGACTCGTCGTCCGTGGCGTTGACCGACTTCTGGTTCAGGATGGTGTCGATCGCCACGGCGGTCTTGCCGACCTGACGGTCGCCGATGATCAGCTCGCGCTGGCCGCGGCCGACGGGGATCAGGGTGTCGATCGCCTTCAGGCCGGTCTGCATCGGCTCGTGCACCGACTTGCGGGGGATGATGCCCGGCGCCTTGACGTCGACGCGGCGACGCTCGGTGAACTGGATCGGGCCCTTGCCGTCGATCGGCTCGCCCAGCGGGTTGACGACGCGGCCCAAGAGGCCCTTGCCGACCGGCACGTCCACGATCTCGCCCAGGCGGCGGACCTCGTCGCCCTCGCCGATGGCGGCGTCCGAGCCGAAGATCACCGCGCCCACGTTGTCGCGTTCCAGGTTCAGGGCCATGCCCTTCACGCCGGCCTTGGGGAACTCCACCATCTCGCCGGCCTGGACGTTGTCCAGACCGTGGATGCGGGCGATGCCGTCGCCGACCGACAGCACCTGGCCGACGTCGGAGACGTCCGCCTCGACGCCGAAGTTGGCGATCTGCGACTTCAGGATGGCCGAGATTTCAGCGGCGCGGATGTCCATTGCGGTCTCTTTCGTCTTCGTCTTCTGGGGCGTGCCGTCAGGCGCGCTGCATTCTTGCGTGTCGGGGGCGCGCTTACGCGCGCTTCAGGGCGAACTTCATCTGGTCGAGCTTGGTCTTCAGCGAGGCGTCGAACAGCTTCGAGCCGACCTTGACCTTCAGGCCGCCCAGGATCGACGGATCGACGCGGGCGGTCATCTCGGGGGCCTTGCCCAGCGCCTTCAGCAGGGCCGAGCGGACGTGGGTCATCTGGGCGGTCGTCAGCTCGACGGCCGAGGTCACCTCGGCGGCGACCACGCCGGTCTTCTTGGCGTACAGCCGCTCGAACCCGGCGATCACCGCCGTCAGGTCGCGGGCGCGGCCGTTCTGGGCCAGCAGGCCCAGGAAGTTGCGGGTCACGCCGTTGAACCGCGCCTTGTCGGCGATGGCGACCAGGCCCTTCTGCTGGTCTTCGGCGGCGATGACGGGCGAGGTCAGCAGGCGACGCAGGTCGGCGCTCTCGCCGTGGGCGGCGCGCAGCGACTTCAGGTCCGCGCGCACGGCGTCCAGGGCGTTCGTCTCGTCCGCCAGGTCGAACAGCGCCTGGGCGTAGCGGTCGCCGACCTCGGTGGTCCTGAATTCGTCAGCCAATTGAATCCGTCCGGATGATGCGTTCGGGGCGTGGACGGCGGCGATCTCTCGCTCCGACCAAGGGCCTGAAATGCTTGAAGAAAGCACACAGGAAACGCGTCTAGGGACGACGTTTCCCGCTCAGCCGGGCGCCGGATAGCACCTTAACCCCCAAACCGCAACCGAGGCCGGGGGTCGCGGATCAGTGCGCGGCGCCGTCCGCGCCCTTGCGCTTCGGGATCAGGTGCAGGACCGCAACCACCGCAGCGCCGGCGACCAGGCCGACCAGCGCCGAAGCCGCCGCCGTCGCCGCCCAGCCCGTGATCGCGCCGACGCCCGGCACGCCGCCGGCCCAGTGACCCACGCGCTCCACCAGACCCGGGATCGGGCCGAAGTGATATTCATGCATCCCGTGCACCAGGATTCCGCCGCCGACCCACAGCATGGCCACGGTGCCGACGTCGGCCAGCACCTCCAGCACCGTCGGCATGGCCTTGACCAGACCACGGCCCAGCGCCTGCGAGGACTTCGCCTCGCGCTTGGCCAGATGCAGGCCGATGTCGTCCATCTTCACGATCAGGGCGACCACGCCATAGACGCCGACCGTGACCAGCAGCCCCGTGATCGCCAGCGCCGCCGCCTGCACGCCCAGCGGGCGGCCCGCGAGGTCGGCCAGGGCGATGGCCGTGATCTCGGCCGACAGGATCAGGTCGGTGCGGATCGCCGATCCCACCATCTCCTTCTCCCGCTCGGGCGAGCCTTGCGCCAGCTCGTCCTCGTCGACCGCGTCGCCGTGACCGTGCCCGCTGATCGCGCCCCAGATCTTCTCGGTCGCCTCGAACGCCAGATAGGTCCCGCCCAGCATCAGGATCGGCGTCAGCGCCCATGGCGCGAAGGCGCTGATCACAAGCGCGCCGGGCAGCAGCAGCAGGAACTTGTTCCGCAACGACCCGATCGCGATCTTGCGGATGATCGGCAGCTCGCGCTCGGGTGAAAAGCCCATGGCGTAGCCGGGCGTCACGGCGGTGTCGTCGATCACCACCCCGGCCGCCTTGGCGCTGGCGCGGCCCGCGGCGGCGGAGACGTCGTCGACCGAGGCGGCGGCCATCTTGGCGATGGCGGCGACGTCGTCGAGAAGGGCGGCCAGACCTGAGGGCACACGTCACCTGCGGGGTTGCGAAGACCGACAGCTAGGCGAGGCGGCGCGCGGGGTCCAGCGCGGGGTGCGACGACCTGTCACTTCGGCCCGTCGCCCGGCGTCGCTACGCAGGTCGGATGCAAGACATCACCGTTCTTCTGTCCGATCCCGCCGCCTGGGCCGCCCTCGTGACCCTGGTGGTCATGGAGGTCGTGCTGGGCATCGACAATCTGATCTTCATCTCGATTCTGTCGAACAAGCTGCCCGAGCATCAGCGCCAGCGCGTGCGCCGCATCGGCATCGGCCTGGCCCTGATCATGCGCCTGGCGCTGCTGTCGATCATCGCCTGGCTGGTCGGCCTGGTGAACCCGGTCTTCGACCTGGGCATCGTCGGCCCCATCGGCGAACATGGCGAGCCGGCGTTCGAAACCGCGTTCAGCTGGAAGGACCTGATCCTGATCGCCGGCGGCCTGTTCCTGGTGTGGAAGGCGACGAAGGAGATCCACCACACCGTCGACCCCGCCCCGACGCACGACGTCATGGACGCCAAGCACGTGGCCATCACCAACGCCGGCGCCGCCATCTTCCAGATCATCCTGCTGGACCTGGTGTTCTCGATCGACTCGATCCTGACCGCGGTCGGCATGACCGATCACCTGCCGATCATGGTCGTGGCGGTGCTGGTGGCCGTGGCCGTCATGCTGCTGGCCGCCGATCCGCTGGCGAACTTCATCAACGCCAATCCGACGGTCGTGATGCTGGCGCTCGGCTTCCTGCTGATGATCGGCATGGTGCTGATCGCCGACGGCTTCGGGGTGCACGTGCCAAAGGGCTACATCTACGCCGCCATGGGCTTCTCCGCCGGGGTCGAGGCGCTGAACATGTGGGGTCGCCGCTCGGCCGCGAAGAAGGCGGCGGCGGGCGACGGCGGGCACTGACGCCCGTCGCCACGTCGAACTGAAAAAGGCCCCCTCCGGCGACGGAGGGGGCCTTTCCATGTCGGCTTCGTTTTCCTGCACAAGTTCCAAGCTTGTGCAGCCGAAATGTCCAGACGTGTTCTACCGCCCGTAGGCGGGCGGATACGCGCCCTCGCCACCGTCGCGATAGCGATCGCGCAGCAGCGTCGGGCGGCTGGTCATCGGCTGCTCCACGCCGCGCACGAACACGGCCTCGGCCGAGCTCAGCGGCTCCAGCGGGTCGCCGGACCAGATCACCACGTCCGCGTCCGCGCCGGGCGCCAGCGTCCCGAACCGGTCGCCCATGCCGAAGATGCGCGCCGGGTTGATCGTGATCGCCGCCAGCGCCGCCTCGTGCGGCAGGCCGTGCGACACGGCGTTTCCGGCGTTGTATCGCGTCTCGCGCGCCCGGTGGATCGAGCCCTCGTTGCCCTTGATGGCGATGACCACGCCCGCCGCGTTCAGGGCCGCGGCGTTCTCCATCCGCGCCCCGCGCCGCTCGAAATTGCCGGGCAGATTGCTGATCGGATTCAGCAGCACCGGCACCTTGGCCGCGGCGATCTGGTCGGCGACGATCCAGCCTTCCTCCGCGCCGTCCAGGATGATGCGGATGTTCTCTTCCTCGGCCAGGCGCAGCACCTGCAGGATGTCGGCGGCGCGGTGAACCGTGACGATCAGCGGCATCCGCCCCTCGACCACCGGCACCAGCGCCTCCAGGTCCGCGCGCGACAGCGACAGGTCGCGCAGGGCGCCGCGCTCGTAGGCCGCGCGGTTGCGGGCGTACAGCCGCACCTCGGCCAGGCTCTCCTTGAACTGTATGAAGGTGGCCCCGCGCGCGCCGCCGGCGATCGAGGCGCCCGCCTCGCCGAACGGCGCGACCATGGCGACGCGCGGCTTGACCAGGATGTCGGTCCCCGCGCCCAGATGGATCACCGCCGCCTGGCCCGCGAACAGGCTGGGCGCCTGATAGCCGCCCTCGCCCGCGCCGGCGAAGTCGCTGTCGTCCTGATGCAGGCCGCCCCCGCCCCCGGCGTGGCTGGGCACCACGACCGCGCGGGTCACGCCGCCCAGGCGCGCCACCGGCAGGGTGATCGACCACGGATCCAGGCCATAGCTGACGTCGAAGGCCGCGCCGATGGTGTTCGCGTCGTTCGACAGATCGTCGGTGCCGCCGACCGACGACACTTCCGAGGCGCCCAGACCCGAATCGACGGCGACGATGCCGGGGGTCACGACCTTGCCGGTGGCGTCGATGATGCGCGCGGTCGCGGGCGGCGGCGTCGCGCCCACCGAGACGATGCGCCCGTCGCGCATGACCACGGTGCCGTTGGGGATGACCTGCGTCCCGGTGTGGACCTGACCGCCGACGATGGCGGTGATCTCTTGCGCCAGGGCGGGGCCGGCCAGCGCCGTCAGGGCGGCGGCGAGCAGAAGGCTGCGGCGGATCATCAGCGGGCTCCCTGGCGGACGCCGGCGGTCGTCTGACCATAGCCGGGCTGGCCCAGTTCGAAGTCGGACACGGGCTGGAAGTTCGGGTCGTTTCGGTCGAAGGCCAGGCCGCCGTCGATGAAGACCTGATCCGCGCGGGCGTAGACGCTGAACGGATCGGCGCTCCAGATCACCACGTCGCCGCGCTTGCCGGCCTCCAGCGATCCCGTCTGGTCGGCGATGCCGAGCGCGCGGGCCGGGTTGGACGTGATCCAGCTGATGGCGTGCTCCTCGGTGATCGTCAGCCCGGCGCGACGGCCCGCGGCCAGCGCCGCGGCGGCTTCCTGGTTCAGGCGCTGCGTCAGCTCCGCGTCGTCGGAGTGGACCACCGCGCACGATCCCTCGGGCGCGTCGACCAGGGCGACGTTCTCCTCGATGCCGTCCAGGCTCTCCATCTTGAAGCCCCACCAGCCGGTCCACATGGCCGCGCAGATGCTCTCGCGCGCCAGCATCGGCGCGACCTTGTAGGCCTCGACCGAGTGGTGGAACGCCGTGATGCGATAGCCGAACTCCTTCGACATATCGATCATCAGGGCCATCTCGTCGGCGCGATAGCAGTGGTTCTGGATCAGGATCGTGCCGTCCAGCACGCCCACCAGCGTGTCCATCTGAAGGTTGCGAGTCGGCGGCGTGCCCTCGCCCGTCTCGCGCCACTTGTCCCACTTCTCCTTGTATTCGCGGGCCGCGATGAAGGCGGCGCGATAGCCGGCCATGTTGCCCATGCCCGTCGCCGGGCTCTGGTTGCGGCCGCCGTAGACCCGGCTGGGGTTTTCGCCGCAGGCCATCTTCACCGTATAGGGCGCGCCCGGCAGCTTCATGCCCTGCACGCTCAGCGCCGGCACGTTGCGCAGGGTCACGCCGCGCCCGCCGAACAGGTTGGCCGATCCGGGCAGGATGTGCAGCGTCGTGATGCCGCCCGCCCGCGCCGTGTTGAAGCCGGGGTCCTGGGGCCACACCGAATGCTCGGCCCAGACCTGGGCCGTGTTCGGGTTGGTCGCCTCGTTGCCGTCGCTCATGCCCGTCACGCCGGGCGAGGGGTAGACGCCCAGGTGGCTGTGCACGTCGATGATGCCCGGCGTCACGAAGCGGCCGCGCGCGTCCACGACGCGGTGTCCGCCCGGCACCGGGGTCGAGGCGTCGCCGACGGCGGCGATCTTGCCGTCGGTCACGATGACGACGCCGTTCTCGATCCGGCGCCCGGCGCCGTCGAACACGGTGCCGCCGACGATGGCCATGTTCTCGCGCGGCAGGCCGCGATAGGTCGACGGATAGGGATCGGCCACCGTGGCCGGGTCCAGGCCCTGCGCCAACGCCTTGCGCTCGCGCGGCGCGGCGGGGGCTTCCCCCTCGCCCGACGATCCGTTGGTGGCGCAGGCGGACAGCGCCAGGGCGGCGGCCAGCGCCGACAGGCCGGCCCGCGCGGACAGATGCGATCTCATTCGGCATTCCCCCTTCGCCCGGCACGACGGCGCGGGCGAGGGGGATTACAAAAGCGTCCGGTCCCGGACGTCAAAGGCCGATTTCATTACAAGTCGGTAAGGCGCCTCAGCCCAGGGCCTTCATCAGCTCCGGCACCGCGGTCTTGTAGTCCGCGACCAGGCCGTAGTCGGCGACCTGGAAGATGGGCGCGTCGGCGTCCTTGTTGATGGCGACGATGACCTTGGAGTCCTTCATCCCCGCCAGGTGCTGGATGGCGCCCGAGATGCCGACCGCGATGTACAGCTGCGGCGCCACGACCTTGCCGGTCTGACCGACCTGGTAGTCGTTCGGCGCATAGCCGGCGTCGACGGCGGCGCGGCTGGCGCCCACGGCGGCGCCCAGCTTGTCGGCCAAGGGGTCCATGACCGCGTGGAACTCTTCGGCCGAACCCAGGGCGCGGCCGCCGGAGACCACGATCCTGGCGGCGCCCAGTTCGGGGCGGTCCGACTTGACCATCTCTTCCGACACGAAGTCGGTCTTGGGCGCGTCGGCGCCGGCGACGGCCTCGACCGGGGCCGAGCCGCCGTCGCCCGCCGCGGCGAAGGCGGTGGGACGCACGGTGATAACCTTCTTGGTGTCGGCCGACCTGATCGTCTCCAGCGCGTTGCCGGCATAGATCGGGCGCACAAAGGTGTCGGGCGCGACGACCTCGATGATGTCCGAGATCGGCGCCACGTCCAGCTTGGCGGCCAGACGCGGGGCGAAATTCTTGCCGTCGGTCGTGGCCGGGGCGAGGATAGCGTCATAGCCGCCGGCCAGCGGCAGGACGGTCGCCTCGACCGCCTCGGCCAGCGTCTTGCCCAGCTCGGCGCTCTCGGCCAGCAGGACCTTGGAGACGCCGTCGATCTTTGCGGCCTGATCGGCCACGCCCCGGGCGCCCTGACCCACGACCAGCACGTGGACGTCGCCGCCCAGCGCCTTCGCCGCCGTCACGGTCTTGTGGGTGGTGTCGCGGACGGTCGAGCCGTCGTGATCGGCGATGACGAGAACGGCCATCACAGCACCCCCGCGGACTTGAGCTTGGAAACCAGTTCGGCGGCGTCGGCCACCTTGATCCCGGCCGACCGCTTGGGCGGCTCGGTGACCTTGACCACCGTCAGGCGCGGCGCGACGTCGACCGCGTAGTCGGAGACGGTCTTCATGGCGATCTCCTTCTTCTTGGCCTTCATGATGTTGGGCAGCGAGGCGTAGCGGGGCGTGTTCAGGCGCAGGTCAACGGTGACCACGGCGGGCAACTGCGCGGCCACGGTCTGCAGGCCGCCGTCGACCTCACGCGTCACGACCGCCTTGCCGTCCTTGATCTCAAGCTTGCCGGCGAAGGTGGCCTGGGGCCAGTCCAGCAGGGCCGCCAGCATCTGGCCGACCGCATTGTTGTCGCCGTCGATCGACTGCTTGCCCATCAGGACCAGGTCGGGCTTCTCCTCCTCGACCACCGCCTTCAGCAGCTTGGCGACGCCCAGCGGTTCCACGTCGGCGTCGGACTGGATCAGGATGCCGCGGTCCGCGCCGATGGCCAGCGCCGTGCGGATCGTCTCCTGCGCCTGCGCCGGGCCGATGGAGACGACGACGATCTCGGTCGCCGTGCCGGCGGCGTGACCGCCCTTGCCTTCCTGCATGCGCACGGCCTCTTCGACGGCGATTTCGTCGAAGGGGTTCATGCTCATCTTGACGTTGGCCAGATCGACGCCGGTCTGGTCCGCCTTCACGCGGGCCTTGACGTTGTAGTCGATCACCCGTTTGACGGGGACGAGAACCTTCATGGGATCATCCACGGAATTGCCGAAATCAGGCGCGAGGGATTGGACCGCGCGTCCCCGGCTGTCAACGTGACCAAAGGTCAAGCGTTCAAAGGACCCCGATGCTTCGCCTCCTGACCTTCCGCCGTCTCAGCGTGCTGTTCCTCAGCGCCTTCGTCGTCAGCCTGGGCCTGATCCTGGCCTATGAGCATTTCGTGCGCGAGCCGGGGGAACGTTGCGAGGAGTCGGGCAAGTGGTGGGATCCGGAGGGCCGCGTCTGCGCCCAGCCCATCTCCGTCGCCGAGAAGATCGCGGAACTTGAGGCCCTGGGCCTGAACCGCGAGCAGGCCTCGGCCCAGCGCAACCGCGAACTGGTGGCCATCGAGGATCAGCTGGCGGCCAACGAAAAGGCCGTCGAGGCCGACGCCGAACGCCAGCGCGCCGCGCTGAAGGCCGAGCAGGGCCGCTGACCTAGCGCGTCGCGCCCGGGACCCACTTCACGTCGTCGGCGCCGTGGGCGTTGGCGCGGCGGCCCGCGACGAACAGCCAGTCGGACAGACGGTTCAGATAGCGCAGCGCCGCGGGCGTCAGGGCGTGCCCGGCCTCCTGCGCCGCCACCGCCTCGCGCTCGGCACGGCGGCACACGGTGCGCGCCAGGTGCAGATGCGCCGACAGGGGCGAGCCGCCCGGCAGGATGAAGCTGTCCAGCGGCTTCTGCGTCTCGTTCATCACGTCGATCTCGGCCTCCAGCCGCTCGACCTGGGCGTCGACGATGCGCAGCGCCTCCCATGCCGGGGCCGGCTCCGACGGCGTGGCCAGGTCGGCGCCGAGGTCGAAAAGCTCGTTCTGGATCCGACCCAGCGCCGCGTCGATGCGGTCGTTCTGGCCCGAGTGCAGGCGCGCCAGGCCGATGACGGCGTTCAGCTCGTCCACCGTGCCGTAGGCGGCGACGCGGGGATGGGTCTTGGAGATCGGCTCGCCCGTCGCCAGCCGGGTCGTTCCGTCGTCGCCGGTGCGGGTGTAGATCCTGTTCAGCGTGACCATCGGATCAGCCGCCGTGCGTGGACTTCCACCACATTCCGGCGACAAGAAGAATCACCGCCACCGCCTGCAGGGCGACGCGCAGCCGCATCAGCTTGTTGGACCGCGAGCGCGCGCCTTCGTCGGTCTGGTACAGGGACCAGATGCCGAAGCCGAGCGTGACGGCGACCGCCGCCACGGCGATCAGCACCAGGATGTCGAACAGGTCCATCGTTCCGCTCCGCCCCACGCGCCATCTCGGCGCGAAGTTCCTGTATTTCTTACGTTAGGGAAGCGGGAACTGTGGCGCGCGCGCCGCAGCCGCCCCGAAAACTCGTCTGATCTAGTGGCTGTTCAGACGCCCGTCACCCACCATGCGACAGGATGTCGGAACGATGTCGATGCTCGCGGCTTGGAAAGGGCCATGCTCATGCGACTGAAATCTCTGTTCGGCCGGGTCGCCGTGCCCGACGCCCTGGACATGGAAGAGCATTACCGCACGCCGGCCGAGAAGACGGCCGATCTGGTCGTGCACGTGGTCGGCCTGACGCTGGCGGCGGTCGGCGGCGTCGTTCTGGCGGTGCTGGCGGCGATCTATTCGGGCGTGGGCGCGGTGGTGTCGACGGCGGTCTATGCCCTGTGCCTGATCGGCATGCTGACGGCCTCGACGATCTACAACCAGACGCGACCCTGCGCCGCGCGCCCGGTGCTGCGCCGTTTGGACGAGGCGGCGATCTTCCTGATGATCGCCGGCAGCTACACGCCCTTCACGACGCAGCGGTTCGAGGGGGCCTGGGCGGTCGGCTTCACCCTGCTGGTCTGGGCGCTGGGCTTCGGCGGGGCCTTCGCCAAGCTGTGGGCGCCGCGTCTGTCCGACGCGATCTGGAGCGCGGTCTACGTCGCCTTCGGCTGGCTGGCCGTCTTCGCGCTGAAGCCCATGTTGGACACGGTCCACCCGGCGGCCCTGATCCTGCTGGTGATCGGCGGGCTGATCTACACCGCCGGGGTCTTCGTCTTCATCAGCCCGAAGGTGAAGTTCCGCCGCGCCATCTGGCACGGCTTCGTCGTCACGGGCGCGACGGTGCACTGGGCCGCCGTCCTGGTCGGCGTGGTGCTGGCGCCCGCGATGACGTGACGTCAGGTTCGCGCTGGCGTCGCGGCCCGGCCTGCGCGATGGTGCGCCGACCGACCATTTCGAGAGGCGCCGCGTGACCGAGGCAAAATCCGGGGAAGCCCGGCCGATCGTCATCAAGAAGTACGCCAACCGGCGCCTCTACAACACCGCCACCTCGGCCTACGTCACGCTGGAGGACCTGGCCAAGATGGTCCGCGCGGGCCAGGACTTCACCGTCCACGACGCCAAGTCGGGCGAGGACCTGACCCGGCAGATCCTGACCCAGATCATCTTCGAGGAGGAGAACCGCGGCGAGGCGCTGCTGCCGGTGCAGTTCCTGCGGCGGCTGATCGGCTTCTACGGCGGCCAGATGCAGCCCGTGCTGCCCAGCTATCTGGAGATGTCGCTGGACGCCTTCGCCAAGCAGCAGGAGCAGCTGCGCGGCCAGTTCAAACAGACGTTCGGCGGCGCGCCCGGCGCGGGCCTGCTGGACGAGGCGGTGCGGCAGAACATGAAGATGTTCGAACAGGCCATGCGGATGTGGCCCGGCTTCGCGGCCGGCATGCCCGCCGCCGCCCCGCCCGCGGAAGCGCCGACGCCGCCCAGGGCGGACGACGGACTGGCCGAGATGCGCCGCCAGATGGACGAGATGCGCGCCCAACTGGATCGTCTGGCCGGCGCGGCGCCCCGCAAGTGAGCGACGACGACCGCCGCGAGGCCGACCGGCGCGCGCGCGACCGCCGCGCCTCGGGGCGGGCGCTGGTCCCCGTGGCGCCGTCCGAAGACGTCGCCGCCTCGCCCGCACGTCCCGCCCCGCCCGGCACGGACCCGGCGTTTTCCGCCCAGTTGCTGGGTCAGGACGGCCAGAGACGCGGCTTGAAGGGCGGCCCGCCGGTCCTGGACGCGGCGCGCAGCGGCTACCTGAAGACCCAGCATTCCGGCCCGTCGGACCGGCGGCCCAGGCCCGGCGGCGTGGTCAAGTCGGAAACCTGACGACCCGGCACGGTCCTTGCTGAGACGGCGGCGAAAACCGCCATCCCGGGACCGCCGCCATGCTTTCGATACTCAGCCGCGTCGTCGACGTGACCGTCATCGCCCTGATCTTCGTGGCGTTCGGCTGACCGCTCTCAAGCAGTGGGCGACGGCGCGCAAGCGATAGGGCCCTCGCCCTCAAGCAGCGAGCGACCGCGTCGCGAGCGGTAGGGCGAACGAGAGCCCCCTCAGGCGGCGCCGAAGTCCAGGTCCTTGCGGGCCGCGATGATGGTGACGATGAAGCCGGCCAGCACGTCCAGCATCACCATCGAGGTGATCAGGAAGAAGGTCGAGGTGGCGAAGGTCCGCATCAGCAGGAACTCCACCAGGCAGATCACGAACAGGATCATCGACAGGGCGTGGTTGATGATCGCCACCTTCTGGCTGGAGGTCGACTTCAGCAGCTCGAAGAACAGCAGGATCAGCGCCAGGAACAGGATCATGTCGCCCACGCCCACCTGCCACTGGGCGCCGGACGCCATGCCGATGTGGAACAGCGGCTCGCGCAGCCGCTCGTCGGCCGTCGCCGCCGCGCCGGTCAGCGCCACGATGTTGTAGAGGATCACGGGGATCACCAGCAGCGGCAGGGCGATCAGCATGGGTCGATCCTTTATCGCGGTCCGGAACCGTTAACGCTGAATACCCGCGTTCGTGCCCCACGGCAAAGCTGAATCCCCGACCGGGCGATCCTCAGACCTCGGCGACCGCGCCCGGGTTCCGCGCGCGGGTCTTCAGCCACATCACGCCCAGCAGGTCCGACAGCGACGCCATCAGCCGCCCCAGGTTGGTGTATTTCGACCGGCCCTGCTCGCGGTGGCGGTGGCCGACGTCGACGTACTGATTCTTCCAGCCCTCGCGGATCATCAGCGCGGGCAGGTAGCGGTGCAGGTGATCGAAATACGGCAGGCGCAGAAAGGCCTCGCGCCGGAACGCCTTCAGGCCGCAGCCCGTGTCGTCGGCGTCGTCGCCCAGAAGGTTCTTGCGGATGCGGTTGGCCCAGATCGACGCCTGGCGCTTGGCCTCGCTGTCCTGGCGGCTGGCGCGACGGCCGCCGACCAGGGCGACGTCGGCGGGCGCGGCCTCCAGCATCGCCACCAGCTTGGGCGCGTCGGCGGGCGGATTCTGGCCGTCGCCGTCCAGCGTCACCACGATCGGCGCCCGCGCCGCCAGCACGCCGGACCGCACGGCCCGGCTCTGGCCCGCGTTGGACGGGTGCGTCAGCACGCGCAGCTGCGGGTGCAGCGCCTTCAGCGCCTTCAGCTCCTGCAGGGTCGTGTCGCGGCTGGCGTCGTCGACGAAGATCATCTCGAACGGCCGACCCGCGAAGGCGGCGGCGATTTCGGCCACCAGCGGGCCGACGGCCCCGGCCTCGTCGTGCACGGGCACGACCACGGACACTTCGGGGGCGGGCGTCTGGCTCATTCCGCGTCCATAGAACGGGACGCGCGCGGGCGAAAGCGGGCCGCTGACGCCGTCGCGCGAAGCGTGTAATCAGACCGTCATGGGACGGCTGGACCTCGACCGACTGATCGCCGGCTGGCGCGGACCCGCGTTGGCGGCTCTTGTGGCGCTGCTGGCGGGCCTGCCCGGCCTGCTCATGCTGCCGCCGCTGGACCGCGACGAAAGCCGCTACGCCCAAGCCACGTCGCAGATGCTGGAAAGCGGCGACTACGTCGACATCCGGTTCCAGGACGAACCGCGCTGGAAGAAGCCGGTCGGCATCTATTGGGCCCAGGCGGCGGCGGTGGGCCTGACCACGGGACCGGAGGCGCGGCTGATCCAGCCCTATCGCATTCCGTCGCTGCTGGCCGCCATGATCGCCGCCTTCGCCTGCGCCTGGGTGGGCGTCCGGCTGTTCGGGACACGCGCGGGCTTTCTGGCCGGGGCGCTGCTGGGCGCGGGCTTCCTGCTGTCGACCGAGGCCGGCATCGCCAAGACCGACGCGGCCCTGTGCGCCGCCGTCACCGCCGCCATGGCGGGACTGGCGCGCATCTACATGGCGTCCCGCGCGGGCGAGACGCCGGACAGGCGGCACAAATTCCTGTTCTGGCTCAGCCTGGGTCTGTCGATCCTGATCAAGGGTCCCATCGGCCTGATGGTGATCGTGCCGGCGGTGCTGGCGCTGTGCGTCTGGGACCGCGAATGGCGCTGGATCAAGCGGCTGGGCTGGGGCTGGGGCCTTCCGCTGGTCGCCCTGATCGTCGGGCCATGGGCCATCGCCGTGACCATCGTCACCGACGGCGGCTTCTGGCGCGAGGCGATCGTCGGCGACCTGGCGCCGAAGGTGGCGGGCGGCCATGAAAGCCACGGGGCGCCGCCCGGGACCCACCTGCTGCTGCTGCCGCTTCTGATGTTCCCCGCCACCCTGCTGCTGCCCGCCGCCCTGTCGACCGCGTGGAGCCGACGCGCCGAGCCGGCCGTGCGCTTCCTGACGTGCTGGCTGGTCCCCGGCTGGCTGATCTTCGAACTGGCCCCGACCAAGCTGGTTCACTACACCCTGCCGGTCCACGCGGCCCTTTTCCTGCTGGTCTCGGCGGCCCTGACGCGGCCCGTCGGCACGCTGTCCGCGCGTCTGGGCGCGGCGCTGGGCCTGCTGGCGGCGGGGCTGCTGGCGGTGATCGCCGTGTACGGTCTGAACCAGTTCGGCACCTCGACGGCCCAGACCTGGGCCGCGCTGGTCGTGGTCTCGGCGGTGGCGGCCGGCGTGGTCGGCGGCTTCCTGCTGCTGAACCGTGCGGCCATGGCGGCCGTGGCGGTCGCGGGCGTCTTCGGCGTGTTCGCGCACGCCGCGTTGGTGGGCGAGATCCGCCAGCTGCGTCCGCTGTCGGTGGCGCCCCAGCTGACCCGCGCGCTTCAGGCCGCCGCCCTGCATCCCCGCCAAGGCGCGCCGGGCCCGGTCGCCATCACGGGCTTCCACGAACCCAGCTTCGTCTTCCTGACGGGCCGGGACACCGAGCTGACCGACGCCGCCGGCGCCGTCCGCGCGCTCGAGGAAGGCCGCGCCGCCATCGTCGAGGCGCGCGACGCCGACGCCTTCGCGGCCGCCGCGTCGGGCGGCCTGCCCGGTCGCGCGGTGGCTCAGGTGCGCGGCCACAACTATTCCACCGGCGACGACGTCGATCTGACCGTCTACGCGCCCACCGTCGGCTTCGGGGCCCGCCCGTGAGCCGACCGATCACGATCGTCGAGGTCGGTCCCCGCGACGGCCTGCAGAACGAGGCGGCGGTGCTGGAGCCCGCGATCCGCGCCGAGCTGACGCGGCGTCTGGAAGCCGCCGGCGCGCGCCGCATCGAGGCGGTCAGCTTCGTCCATCCCAAATACGTGCCGCAGATGGCCGGCGCGGAGGAGGTCATGGCCGCCCTGCCGCCCCAGCCGGGCCGCAGCCGCATCGGCCTGGTTCTCAACGCCCGCGGCTATGACCGCGCCCTGACCACCGCGGTTGACGAGGTCAACGTCTCCATCGCCGCGACCGACGGCTTCGGCTTGAAGAACCAGGGCCTGGATCGCGCCGGCCAGATGGCCATGGTCGAGGAGATCGTGAACCGCCGCCACAACGCGGCCCCCGGCGAGGCGGCCCCGTCCCTGTCGGTGACGATCAGCTGCGTCTGGGGCTGCCCCTTCGACGGCGAGGTCGGCGTGGATCAGGTCGCCGATCTGGTCGGCCGTCTGGGCTCGCTGGGGATCGAAGAGATCGCCCTGGCCGACACGATCGGCGTCGGCGATCCCTGGAGCGTGCGGGCGAAGGTGGAGGCGGCGAGGCGGGCCGCGCCCGACGCGACCCTGCGCCTGCATTTCCACGACACGCGCAACACCGGCGTCGCCAACGCCTTCGCCGGGATCGAGGCGGGCGTCGACGTGCTGGACGCTTCGGTCGGAGGCATCGGCGGCTGCCCCTTCGCGCCCGGCGCCACCGGCAACGTGGCGACCGAAGATCTGGTCTACATGCTGGAGCGCGCCGGTTTCGACACCGGCTACGACCTCGGTCGCCTCATCGAAGCCGCCCGCTGGATCGGCGAAAGGATCGGTCGCCCCGCCCCCAGCGCGCTCAGCCGGGCGGGCGGCTGGCCCCGCGCCTGAAACCCGGATTTCCCGTCGACGGGGAAACCAAACCGTCGCGCGGGACTTTTTCAGCGATGACCCAGAGCCTCCACGACATCCTCGAAGGCGGTCCGGCCTATGGCGTGGTGGACGCCAAGGACGGCTGGCTGCTGTTCGGCCGCGAAGGCCACGAAGCCGAGTTCCGCGCCCTCGTCGCCGAGGTCCAGGCGGCGGCGCCGGACGCGGAGATCATCCCGCTGGACACGCCCGACGACGTCCCGGATCGCATCTTCATCGCGCCGCCCGCCGCCGAGAACTGAGGCGCGTCGGCTTTTTCAGCGACCGCTCACATCTCCCTCATGCCGCGCGGGGCCGTGGCGGGTGAGGCTGGTCCTCGTCGCAACGAGGAGAGACGACATGGTCAAGACCGACGATCTGGACCGCCTGTGGGGCACGCTGCGGGTGCTGGGCTGGGGCGCCGTCGCGCTGGTGATGCTTGCGCCCGCCCTGGCCATGGCGCTGGACGCGCCCGGCGTGAACTGGACCGCCAGCGATTTCCTGTTCGCGGGCGTGCTGCTGGTCGGGGGCGGCGCCGTCGTCGAACTGATGGCCTGGCGCGTGAAGAACCCCGCCGTCCGCATCGGCGTGGCGACGTTGGTGGTCGCGGCGGTGGCGCTGGTGTGGATCGAGGCCGCGGTCGGCATCTTCCACTGAGCGCGCGCGGCGGTTTGACTCCTGTCGGGGTCATGCCGACATTCCCGCCATGGGCGTTCACGAAACCATCGCCGTCTGGATCGATCGCGAGCCTACGCTCGACGAGGAACTGACCGCGCTCGGAGAGGAGCC
The DNA here is from genome assembly GCA_943371835.1 of Afipia felis. Classification (GTDB taxonomy): domain Bacteria; phylum Pseudomonadota; class Alphaproteobacteria; order Caulobacterales; family Caulobacteraceae; genus Brevundimonas. The sequence goes on from CALRWJ020000007.1 coordinate 86,669, forward strand.
GGTCGAAATGGCCAATCTGCCGCCCGACTGGACCGGGGTCCTCGCCACCATCTTCATCTCGACGGCGATGGGCCAGCACGGTCCGCGTGTGAAGATCTATCTCAAGCCGGGCCGCGGTCAGCCCAGCGCGTCGATCTCCGTCGGTCCGAACCCGCGCGTTCTGGCGTCCAGTCTGGACGACAGGGATCTCGCGCGGGTGGCTCCGAAGGCGCTGGAGTGGGTGGCCTTGAACCACGAGGCCCTCACCACCTTCTGGTTCGAAGGCGAGGCATGGGCCATCGCCGACGTCGCCGACTTCAGTCGTACGCTGAAGAAGGTGTGATCACAGGTTCAGCAGCGCCGGGTCGCCGCCCTGGGCGGAGATGTTGTTGCTGATGGCCTTTTCGGCGGCGTAGCGGATCAGGCTGTTGGGGCCGCCGGCCTTGGGACCGGTTCCGGACAGGCCCTCGCCGCCGAACGGCTGCACGCCCACGACCGCGCCGGTCACGCCGCGGTTGATGTAGACGTTGCCTGCCGGGACCAGGCGGATGACTTCTTCCGCAAAGGCCTCGATCCGGCTGTGCACGCCCAGCGTCAGGCCATAGCCCCGCGCCGCCAGCTTTCCGGCGACGCCCTTCAGGTCCGCGGGGTCGTAGCGATAGACGTGCAGGATGGGACCGAAGACCTCGCGCTCCAGGAAGTCGGGCGTCGGGATTTCGGCGATGGTGGGCGCGAACAGGTCGCCCTTGTCCGCCCCCGCAGGCAGCTTGGCGCGGGCCACGATCTTGGCTTCCTGCTTCAGGCGCTCCACGTGCGCCTCCAGCGCCTTGCGGCTTTCGGCGTCGATGACGGGGCCGATGTCGGTGGCGGGATCGGTGGGATCCGACACGACCTGGGCCGCCAGCGCTCCCTTGAGCCCCTCGATCAGGGCGTCCGCGGAATCCTTGGGAACGTACAGGACGCGCAGGGCCGAGCAGCGCTGGCCCGCCGAGCCGAAGGCGGACAGGATCACGTCGTCGATCACCTGTTCCTTCAGCGCCGTGGTGTCCACGAACATGCCGTTCAGCCCGCCGGTCTCGGCGATGAAGGGAATGATCGGGCCGGGCCGGTTCGCCAGGCCGCGGTTGATGGCGGCGGCGGTGTCGGTGCCGCCGGTGAAGGCGACGCCGTCGACCAGCGGATGGGTGGTCAGCTTCGCGCCGACGGTCTCGCCGCGTCCGGGCAGCAGGGCCAGCAGGTCGGCCGGCAGCCCCGCCTTGTGGAACAGGCGCACGGCCTCGGCGGCGATCAGCGGCGTCTGCTCCGCCGGCTTGGCCAGCACGCCATTGCCGGCCGCCAGGGCCGCGGCGATCTGGCCGGTGAAGATGGCCAGCGGGAAGTTCCACGGCGAAATGCAGGCGAAAACGCCGCGGCCGTGCAGGACCAGCTGATTGATCTCGCCGACGGGTCCCTTGAGGTCCTGACGCCCGCCGAAGTCGCGCTCGGCCAGCATGGCGTAGTAGCGGCAGAAGTCCGCGGCCTCGCGCACCTCGGCCACGCCGTCGTTCAGCGTCTTGCCGGCTTCGCGGCTCAGCAGCGCCACCAGCCGGTCCATGTCGGCTTCCAGAGCATCGGCCATGGCGCGCAGCACCGGGGCGCGGCCCGCTCCCTGACGACGGTCCCACGCGACCTGGGCGTTCGCGGCCAACTCCGCCGCCCGGTCCACGTCGGTTTCGGTGGCCTCCGACACGTGGCCCAGCACCTGGGTCCGGTCGAAGGGATTGGTCACCTCCTGCGACGCCGTGCCGGCCAAGAGCTTGCCGCCGACGATGGGGCCGGAGGTGAAGCGTTCGGCGTCCACCTTCTTCAGCGCCTGCAGGTGACGCTCGCGGTCGGCGGCCTGGCTGTAGTCGCGACCCAGCGAGTTCTGGCGGTCCATGTACATGTCCTTGGGCACGGGAATCTTGGCGTGGCGGTCGGGGTGGGCCGCGACCTGCGAAATCGGATCGGCGGCGACGGCGGACGCCGGCACCCGCTCGTCCAAGAGGGCGTGGACGAAGCTGGAGTTGGCCCCGTTTTCCAGCAGGCGGCGCACCAGATAGGGCAGCAGGTCCTCATGCCCGCCGACGGGGGCATAGGCGCGCACGGTGACGGGGCCGAAGGCGGCGCGGGCGGCGTCGTACAGCGCCTCGCCCATGCCATGCAGGCGCTGGAACTCGATCTTCACGCCGCGCTCGGTGGCCATCCGATGCACCGCCGCCAGCGAGTGGGCGTTGTGCGTGGCGAACTGGGCATAGATGTGCGGCGACGCCTCGATCATGGCGCGGGCGCAGACCAGGTAGTTCAGATCGGTGGCGGCCTTGGTGGTGAAGACCGGATAGTCCTCGCGCCCCGCCACTTGGGCCCGCTTGATCTCGGTGTCCCAATAGGCGCCCTTGACCAGACGCACCATCAGCCGCCGACCGGACGTCCTCGCCAGCTCGGCGACGCGGGCGATCACCTCCGGACAGCGCTTTTGATAGGCCTGAACGGCGAGGCCCAGACCCTTCCATCGCCCGAGGGACGGCTCGTGCGCCAGCCGGTCCAGCAGCTTCAGCGACAGGGCCAGGCGGTCCGCCTCCTCGGCGTCCATGGTGAAGTTGATGTCCGCGTCCGCCGCGATCTTGGCCAGCCTCAGGACGCGCGGATACAGCTCGTCCCACACCCGCGCCTCGTGCGTCGCCTCGTAGCGGGGCGACAGCGCCGACAGCTTGACCGAGACGCCGTGACCGGCCTCCGGCCCTTCCTTCGCCACCTTGCCGACGGCGGTGATGGCGTCGGCATAGATGCGCTCATAGCGTTCGGCGTCGGCGGCGGTTCGGGCGCCCTCGCCCAGCATGTCGAAGCTGCACAGCCAGCCCTCGCGGTTCGCGCGCTTCAGCGCCGCCTCGATGGTGCGGCCCACCACGAACTGCTCGCCCATGATGCGCACGGCGGCGGCCACCGCCTCGCGGATCACCGGCTCGCCCAGACGGCCGACGATGCGCTTCAGGAACCCCGGCAGGTCGGTCTTCGCCTGATCGTCGACGTCGACCAGCTTGCCGGTCAGCATCAGGCCCCAGGTGGAGGCGTTGACGAACAGGCTGTCGGACTGGCCCAGGTGCCCGGCCCAGTCGGCCGAACCGATCTTCTCGGCGATCAGCCGGTCGCGCGTGTCCTCGTCCGGCGTGCGCAGCAGGGCCTCGGCCAGACACATCAGGGCCAGACCCTCGCGCGTGCCCAGGCTGAACTCCTGCAGGAAGCTCTCGACCACGCCCTGCCGCTTGTTCGAGCGTCGCGCGCGTTCGACCAGGTCGATCGCCTGCCCCAGAACCGCCGCGCACTCGCCCGCGTCCAGCGGCGTCCTCGCCAGCAGGCCCCGCACCACCGCCGTCTCGTCGGCGAATTTGCCGTGGTCGAGGGCGTCCCAGTCCTGGGTCAGGGAGGGGGTCGAAGCGGCGGTCGCGATCATGGGCGGCTCTCTACTCCCTTCCCCACGGATGGGGGAGGGGCTATTCGTTCGGACCGTTCAACGGCGGAGCCTCACGGCCCAATGCGCATCGTTCTGGCCACCGACGCCTGGGAGCCCCAGGTCAACGGCGTCGTCCGCACCCTGTCCCGGATCACGGCCGAGTGCCGGGCGATGGGGCATGAGGTGGAGGTGATCCAGCCGGGTCAGTTCAAGACCATGCCCATGCCCACCTACCCGGAAATCCGGCTGGCGCTGGGCGCGGAGGAAGAGATCCGCGAGCGGCTGCGCGCCTTCGAGCCAGAGGCCGTGCACATCGCCACCGAAGGGCCGATCGGCATCGCCACGCGCCGCATCTGCGTGGAATGGAAGCTGCCCTTCACCACCAGCTATCACACCAAATTCCCGGAGTACGTCTCGGCCCGGTTCCCTGTGCCGGTGCAGCTGGGCTACGCCTACATGAAGTGGTTCCACCGGCCGTCAGGCCGGCTGATGGTCGCCACGCCGACGCTACGCGACGAGCTGACGGCGCACGGGTTCAAGAACGTGTCGCCGTGGACGCGGGGCGTGGACACCGAGCTGTTCAATCCGTCGCTCCAGCCGATCTACGACGAACTGGGCGGCAAGGACTGGCCGCGGCCGTTCTTCCTGAACGTCGGCCGCGTGGCGGTGGAGAAGAACATCGAGGCCTTCCTGGAGCTGGACCTGCCCGGCACCAAGATCGTGGTCGGCGACGGCCCGGCCCGCGCCGAGCTGGAGGCCAAGTATCCGGAGGCGAAATTCCTGGGCGCCCGCTTCGGCGAGGAGCTGGCGCGGTGCTTCCGCGACGCCGACGTCTTCGTCTTCCCCAGCTGGACCGACACCTTCGGCCTCGTGATTCTGGAGGCCATGGCCACCGGCACGCCGGTCGCGGCCTATCCCGCCCACGGACCCATCGACATCATTCCGGGATCGGGCGCCGGCTTCATCGACGACGATCTGAAGACCGCCTGCCTGAAGTGCCTCGACCTCGACCGCAAGGACGTCCGCGCCTATGCGGAAAAGTTCAGCTGGCGCGCCTCGGCCGAGGAATTCATCGCCAATCTCGAGCCCTATCCCGAGCCCGAGCGCGGCCGCTTCTGGCGCCGCCTACGCCGCGTCACCCGCCTGAGGAAAAAAGCCCAGGCGGCCTAGTCTCCTCCCCACGAGCGCGGCGACGTGGGGAGTGGCGCGGCCCGAATACGGGCCGTGACGGAGGGGCCTACTTCTCCGGTCGCGTCATCACGACGTGCTCGCGCGCGACGCGGCGCTGCTCGGCCAGTTCGCCCTCGGGCAGGGGCACCAGCCCCCGGTCCTGCAGATAGCCGCCGCGCCCCGACGCCGCGTCCGACATGTACTCCGTCAGGAACAGGTCCAGGCCCGGCGTGACGCCGATGTGCGCCTTCTTCACATAGACGTACATCGACCGCGAGATCGGGTATTCGCCGGAGGCGATGGTGTCGAAGTCCGGATAGACGCCGTTGACCGACGCCGCCTTCACGCTGTCGGAGTTCTGCTCCAGGAAGGAATAGCCGAACACGCCCAGGGCGCCCGGCGTGCGCGACAGGGTCTGGACGATGGCGTTGTCGTTCTCGCCCGCGTCGACCCACAGACCGTCCTCGCGCAGGGTGTGGGCGCGCGTCTCGAAGGCGTCCTTGTCGCTTTCCTTCAGCGCGGCCATGGCGGGCAGGGCTTCGGCGGCGTGGGTCATGCCCAGTTCCAGCCAGCTGTCGCGCGTCCCAGACGTCGGCGGCGGGCCGTAGACCAGGATGCGCACGTCCGGCAGGCCGGGCCGCACCTGCGCCCAGGTCCGGTTCGGATTGGCGACGAAGCCCGAGCCGCCCGGCACGTCCTTGGCCAGGCCCAGGAAGAAGTCGGACCCCTCGAAATGATAGTCCGCGCCGCTGCGCGCCACCGCGATCACCAGGCCGTCATAGCCGATCTTCAGCTCGATGATGTCGGTGACGCCGTTCTTGGCGCACTCGTCGAACTCCGACGCCTTCATACGGCGGGACGCATTGGCGACGTCGGGCGTCGACGGCCCGACCCCGGCGCAGAAGGCCTTGATCCCGCCCCCGGTGCCCAGGCTTTCCACGCGCGGCATGGCGAAGTCGTTGGCGCGCGAGAAATTCTCGGCCACGCGCGTGGTGAAGGGAAACACCGTCGACGAGCCCGCCGCCCAGATGCCCTCGCGCGCGCCGCCGCGACCGTCGCAGGCGGCCAGGGTCAGGGCGGCCAGGGTCAGCGACCCCAGCGCGGTCAGGCGGCGTTTCAGCGTCACGGCGGTCTCCAGGCGGCGGCGAATCCGCCCGCTTAGAGCAGACGTTTGCGCATGGCTTGTGACAGCAGGTCGATCAACGTCACGGCGACCACCACGATGATGACGATGGCCGACACGGCGCGGAAGTCGAAGGCGTTGATGCTGTCGAACAGCACCTGGCCGATGCCGCCGGCGCCGATCAGGCCCAACACGGTGGCCGAGCGGCTGTTGGATTCGAAGCGGTACAGGGCGAAGCTGGTCCACAGCGGCGCGACCTGCGGAATCACGCCCCACATGATCTCGTGCAGCTTGGACCCGCCGGTGGCGCGCACGCCCTCGACCGGTCCCTTGTCGATCGACTCCACCGCCTCGGAGAACAGCTTGGCCAGAACGCCCGCGGTGTTCAGCGTGATCGCCAGCACGCCCGCCAGCGGGCCCAGGCCCACGGCGACGACGAACAGGATGCCGATCACGAGATCCGGGATCGAGCGCAGGATGTTCATCAGCCAGCGCACCGGCTGCACCACCCACACCGGCGCGATGTTGCGCGCGGCGGCCAGACCCATCGGTATCCCCAGGAAGATGGCCAGGAACGTGCCCCACAGGGCAATCTGGACCGTCTCCCACATCTTGCCGACGAACAGGCGCCAGTTGGAGAAGTCCGGCTTGACCAGCTCGCTGGCCAGATTGTTCACCACGTCCGAGCCGGCGAACAGCTTGGGCAGATTGACCAGGCGCACGGCGTCGAAGCTGTAGATCAGCACCGCGGCCACGCCGCCCCAGATGATCAGGTCCAGCAGCCAGGCGGTGATCGACTTGCGCGGCGGGGCGGGGATGTCGCCCGCCGGGACGGCGGCGGTGGTCAAGGCTGGACCTCACGCTTGGCGCGCAGGGCGTTCAGCTCGGCCTGGGCCGAGGCCAGCTTGGCCTGGTCGCCGGCGGCGCGCGCCTCCTGCACCTTCTGGTCGGCGACCATCTCGCGCACCGGGTCCAGATAGGAATCGTCGGCCGCGCGGAACTGCGAATAGTTCAGGCCCTTCAGAACGGCCTTCTGGCGCTCGGCCTCGGCGCCCTCGCCCTGGCCGTAGGTCAGGAAGAAGGTCCGCACCTTTTCCTTGATCGCGGGATCCAGGTCCTCGCGGACCAGGATGCCGGATTCCGGGATCGGCGGCGACGTCCAGATCTCCTCGATCTGGGCGGCGATGGCCGGGTTCTCGCGGGTCAGGAAGACGGTGTTGACGGTGTTCGACGTCGCCACCTGCAGCACGCCCGACGCCACGCCGAAGGCATTGGCCTGGTGGTTGGCGGAGCGCACGGTCTTGAAGCACTGCTGCGGGTCAACCCCGCGCGCGTTGAACAGGAAGGCCATGGGCGCCAGCGTGCCCGAGGTCGACTGGGCGTCGCCGATGCCGAAGTCATAGCGCTTGCCGCACGCCAGCACGTCGTCCAGCGTGATGCCCGAGCCCTTCCGCACGATCAGGGTCGAGCGATAGGAATCGCGGCCCTCGACGTCCACGGTGCGCGCGATGACCTCGGCGTCGGCGCGGTCGATGGCCTCGATGGCGGACTTGGCGGCGAACCAGGCGATCTGGGTCTGATTGCCCTCCATCGCCTTGACCAGCACGGTGTAGTTCGAGCCGAAGAACGGCTCGACCGGCACGCCGACGGCCTTCTCCAGGTCGTCCAGCAGCGGCTGCCACAGCGGCCCGGCCGAGGCCTGACCTTCCGCCGACAGGATGGAGAACGTCAGCTTCGACGGCGCGCCGCCGGACTTGGCGTCGTCGCCGCCGCCGCACGCGGCCAGCGCGCCCGTCAGGGGCAGCAGGGCAGCGCCGGCCAGCAGGGCGCGACGCGAAGGGATGAAGGTGCTCATTGCTGGGTCTCCCAGAAGGCGTCCTCGAACTCGGGGCCGTAGATGTCGATGAGGGTCTTGGTGTCCAGCCCGGTCGAGGGGCCGTCGTAGACGATCTTGCCCGCCTTCAGCGCGACCACGCGCTCGCAATAGCGGATGGCGTAGTCGACCTGGTGCAGCGTCACGATCACGCCCAGGCCGTCGCGCTTGTTCAGTTCGACCAACAGCTCCATCACCTTGCGGGCCGACACGGGGTCCAGCGAGGCGACCGGTTCGTCGGCCAGGATGGCCTGCGCGCCCTGCACGATGGCGCGGGCGATGGCGCCGCGCTGCTGCTGTCCGCCCGACAGGGTGTTGGCGCGTTGGGCGGCATAGTCGGACACGCCGACGCGGTGCAGCGCCGCCATGGCCTTCTTCTTGTCCGCGCCCGGCCACAGGCCCAGGGCGCCCTGCCAGCCGGGAATGCGCCCCAGGGCGCCCAGCATGACGTTGGAGAACAGGCTCAGCCGCCCGACCAGATTGAACTGCTGGAAGATCATGCCCAGGCGGGCGCGGGCGCGACGCACCGCGCCGGTGACCCGACCGTCCTTCTGCACCGTCTCGCCGAACACGGCGATCGTGCCGCCCGGGTCGATCGGCTGCAGGCCGGTGATGGAGCGCAGCAGGGTGGACTTGCCCGATCCGGACGGGCCGATCAGGGCGACCATCTCGCCGGAGGCCACCTCCAGCGAAACGCCGTCCAGCGCCTTTCGGGCGCCGAAGGTCTTGGACACGCCGCGCACGGAGGCGACGGCGGGGGCGGCGGCTGTGGTCATGTGCTGGGGAGGTTCGACGGTTGATCGGACGACGCCGCGGTCGATGCCCGGGGCAAGTCTTAATGGCACGACGCCCCCGACGCCGTCCAGCGTCACCGGCCCGCCTCGACCACGCGGCGCACGTCGGCGGCGATCGGCAGGCGCTTTCTGGCGCGTTCGTCCAGGTCGCGCGCCATGTCCCGGGCGGGACGGACGAAGCGCGCGTCGCTCGCCAGCGAGGCCAGCGCCTTCTTCAGCCGCACCATCACGGCCACGTCGCCCGCGCCGTAGCGCGCCACCGGCCCGAACACGTCGTCCATGAGGTCGGCTTCCTGGATCGCAGGCCAGAACACGCGGTCATAGCGTACGCCCTCCTCCGCCTCCCGCCGCGACCATTCGTCCAGCAGGCGCACCCCCGAGCCGATCACCTGGATCGCCGTGCCCGGGTCGTTGATCCCCGGCGACAGCGCCTTGGCCGCGATCTCTCCCAGCACGATCAGGCCATAGCGCGGGTCCTGGTCGAACGAGCGGGAACCGCCGACCGAGAACGCCGCCCGCACCTCCTTCAGCCGATCCTCGTCGCAGGCGTGATCAACTCGGGCCAGCGCCTCGCCCCGCCTGACGAAGGCGCCGGGCGGGGCCAGCACCTGGATGCGGAACCCGCCGGCCTCGGCCTGATCCTGCAGACGATCGACGTCGACGTTCTGGACGCTGCCGGTGCGCGTCGCCGGCACCTCCTGTCCGCCGCGCACAGTGCCGGAGGCGCACCCCAGTCGCGGCCGCTCCGCGCGATCCAGCAGCGCGTGGCGCGCCTGGTCCTCGACAAGGTCGACCATGTGGCCCACGCGCGCCAGGCTGGACAGACGGTTGATCCACGCCAGCAGGCGGAACGCCACGATCGCGACCACGACCAGGCTGCAGAAGAACAGGATCGCCCGTCCGCCTTCGCCGTAATAGCGGGCGTTGATCGCCGTGACCGCCACGATGGCGTAAAGGAAGGCCCCGACGAAGGTCGACAGCGACTTCTGCGTTTCGCCGTCCGACGTCACCAGCGCCGCCACGCGCGGCGTCGCCTGCGCCGACACCGCCGTATAGGCCGTCACCATCGCCCCGACCGAGAACGTCGCCACCGCCAGCAGGCTGGAGGCCAGGATGGTCAGAATCTCCTCGACCGACTCCCCGCCGAAGCGATCGGCGATCTCGGGCGGCGGCAGCGGCGCGGCGACGGCGGCCAGCAGCGCCGCCCCCACGCCCAGCGCGGCATAGGCGCCGGCACGGACCCAGAGCTCCCGCACCAGTCGTCGCCACAGAAATCGCCAGCGGTTCATGCGCCCCCCTTCATGGACCGAACACGGAACGCTTCAGGCCCCGCCGGGGTTCGGCGGGCGGTCGGCCCAGAAAAAACCGCTTTACATGACAGGTCGATGACCCCATATCGCGCGCTTCCGGCGGACCCCGTAGGTCCTGTCTGCGCCGCTAACGCCGGGTCTGGGTTCAACAACTAGCAGGGGGTTACGTGAATTGCGCACGTACCAGTTTCCCCTGGACCTGGTCCGCGAGCGGTCTCCGGAGCGTCCCGTCGCCCTTGTGCGGCCGCGCTCCGTCTCCGTAGCGGCGCGCTGGTTCCAGGACAATCTGAAGGCCGACGTCTTCTATGCGGTGAAGGCGAACCCCTCGCGCTGGGTCATCGAGACCCTGGTCGAAGCGGGCGTCACCGGCTTCGACGCCGCCTCGATCGCCGAGATCGAGCTGGTCCGTTCGGTCATGCCGCAAGCGCGCATCGCCTTCATGCACCCGGTCAAGAGCCGCGGCGCCATCACCCGCGCCTATTTCGACCACGGCGTCCGCACCTTCTCGCTGGACAGCCATGACGAGCTGGCCAAGATCCTGGACGCCACGGGCAATGCGCCGGACCTGAACCTGATCGTCCGCATGGCCGTGTCGGCCGACGGCGCCCAGTATTCGCTGTCCGGCAAGTTCGGCGTCTCGCCGGACCAGGCCCCGGCCCTGCTGCTGGCCACGCGCCAGGCGGTCAAGGACGGGCTGATGGGCGTGTCGTTCCACGTCGGCAGCCAGTGCATGCGCCCGTCCGCGTACGAAGCGGCGATGGCCCAGGTCGGCCGCGCCATCACCCGCGCGGGCGTGTTCGTCGACATCGTCGACGTCGGCGGCGGCTTCCCCTCGGTCTATCCGGGCATGGTCCCGCCGGACATGAGCGAATACGCCGACGCCATCCACCGCGGCTTCAACGAGATGCCCGTGTCGGAAACCACCGAGCTGTGGTGCGAGCCCGGCCGCGCGCTGGTGGCCGAGTCGTCGTCGGTCCTGTGCCGCGTCGACCTGCGCAAGGGCGACGCGCTTTATCTGAACGACGGCTCCTACGGGTCGCTGTTCGACGCGACGCACTCGCGCTGGCCCTTCCCGACCAAGCTGGTTCGTGACGGCGAGGCCTCGGCCGAGCTGAAGCCCTTCCGCTTCTACGGCCCGACCTGCGACTCGATCGACCATATGCCGGGACCGTTCTGGCTGCCGGCCGATGTGCAGGAAGGCGACTTCATCGAGATCGGCATGCTCGGCGCCTATGGCGTGGCCATGTCGACGGGCTTCAACGGCTATGGCGAGCATGAGGTCGCCGCGGTCGAGGACGCCCCCATGGCCTCGCTCTACGGCCTGGCCCCCCGCTCGATCCCGACCGTGCGCACCACGGCGGAAGAGCAGGCGCGCAAGGTCGTCCGCCTGTCGCGGCCCAAGGGCAAGGCGGGCCAGCGGAAGAAATCGCGGCGCTGAATCGTCGCATTCGCGTTGTAATCAGCAGCGGCCCGTCGCTCCGTCCGGGCCGCTGTTTCCTTTGACGACGGGCGCTCACCAGTAAGGGAAACCAAACCGATGAACGCTCCCGTTCAGACCAACCAAAAGGCCGAGCTGCTGCAGAACACGGTCGAGCACGTCGACATGACGTCCTTCGACGCGCGCCCGATCATCGATTCGATGCGCAAGATGTCCTTCAGCAGCCGCGACACCGCCCGCGCCGCCGACATCTTCAACATGGCGCTGGAAGACGAGGGCTGCTCGCCCTGGCTGATCCTGGCCGGATCGACTTCCGCCGGCGGCTGCATGCACGTGTACCGCGACATGGTGAAGTTCGGCATGATCGACGCCGTGGTCGCCACCGGCGCCTCGATCGTCGACATGGATTTCTTCGAGGCTCTGGGCTTCAAGCACTATCAGGCCGCCGGTCAGATCGACGACAACGTGCTGCGCGACAACTACATCGACCGGATCTACGACACCTACATCGACGAGGAAGAGCTCCAGGCCTGCGACCACACCATCCTGGAGATCGCCAACCGTCTGGAGCCGCGCGGCTATTCCAGCCGCGAGTTCATCTGGGAGATGGGCAAATGGCTGTCGGAGGGCAACGCCAAGAAGCCCGGCAGCCTGATCCAGACCGCCTATGAGCAGGGCGTGCCGATCTTCTGCCCGGCCTTCGTCGACTCCTCGGCGGGCTTCGGCCTGGTGAAGCATCAGAAGGAGCGGGCCGCCGCCGGCCAGCCCTACATGATGCTGGACGCCATCGCCGACTTCCGCGAACTGACCGACATCAAGATCGCGGCGGGCACCACCGGCCTGTTCATGGTCGGCGGCGGCGTGCCCAAGAACTTCGCCCAGGACACCGTCGTCTGCGCCGAAATCCTCGGCGTCGAGGCCGACATGCACAAGTACGCGGTCCAGATCACGGTGGCGGACGTGCGCGACGGCGCCTGCTCGTCGTCGACGCTCAAGGAAGCCGCGTCCTGGGGCAAGGTGTCGACCACCTACGAACAGATGGTCTTCGCCGAGGCGACCACGGTCGTCCCGCTGATCGGCTCGGACGCCTATCACCGCGGCGCGTGGAAGAAGCGGGCGCCGCGCCGCTGGCAGAAGCTGTTCGAAAAGGCCTGACCTTTCGAAATGCCGACAGGGGCCGGAGAGCGATCTCCGGCCCTTTCGCGTTTCGGAACCCTCTCCTCCGCCCGCCGCTTAACCGGCGACGCCCTCGACGCCGCGCGGTCGGGGCCCATAGAGGAGACCCGCCATGTCCGACGATCAGAACCTCGAAGGCCGGGAAGCCGACGAAATGGGCGAAAAGCCCGACCTGGGGCGCGAACCCGATCATCTGAAGGAGGCGCTGACCGGGACCGACGTCGGCTCCGACACGCGCGCGGGCTCGCTCAGCGGCGGCGCGGCCACGGGCTCGGACATTGATCCCGACCAGGACGCGGTGAACCGGAGCCTCGCGTCGCAGGGCCGCGACCAAGCCCCGGCCCCGACGTCCGAGGCGAACCCCGTCAACAACGTCGGCGAGCGCGCCAAGGCCGAGACCGACGTGCCCCGCGGCGCCGACGCGGCCACCGGGTGACGTCGCGGCGCCTTGCTGACGCCTTGAGTCTGGGCCAACGTCTCCGGACATGGCGAACCGGAAAGACAGCTTGCGAATGAAGGCCCTGGGCGTCTCGTTGGCCGTGGCGGCGGGTCTTGGTCTGGCCGCGTGTTCGGGCGAAAAGACCGGCGACGCCTCGGCCGAGCCCGCGCCGGAGGCCACGGCCAAGGCGCCGGCCGCGTCCACGCCCGCCATGGCGCCCGGCCTGCCCGCGGCGCCGCGCTCGCCCGCCTATGCGGTCATGCCTGAAGACGGCCGGCCCGAATCGCCCGCCACGGTCGCCGACGGCCCGCAGGGCGCCGGCGGCATGGTCACCTATCAGACCGCGATGTCGCCCGACGAGGTCGTCGAGTTTCACCGCCGGCACGCCGAGGCCGCCGGTCTGGCCACCGTCTCGACCATGACCTTGGGTGAGGCCCGGGCCTATGGCGCGGCGGCGCAGGACGGGTCGGGCGCCGGCGTGAACGTCGTGGCGTCGCCGGTCGCCGCGGAAGGCGACGGGGTGGAAACTTCGGTGTCCCTGACATGGACCGCCGGCGGCTGATCCTGGGCGGCGCGGCGGGCCTGGCCTCCGCCTGCGCCCCATCGCCGCAGGTCGACCTGGCGACGCCTCTTCCCGACGACCGCCTGCTGTTCGCCCAGGCCCATCTGGAGCTTCGACCCCGCTTCGCCGCCCAGCATTTCGACTGCGCCGTCGGGGCGCGCCTGACCGCGCGCCCCCTGCCCGCCCTGACCGAGGTTTTCACGCGGCTGGCCTCCGAAGTCGCCGCGCGCGCGCCGCTCGAGGCAGGGGAGGCCGGCGACGCCGTCTGCGCCCGCCTGGCCCCGCTGGAGCGACGCGCGCGGGGAGCTTCACGACGCGCCGCCCTGGCCGCCGCCTATGGCGAGGCGTTGGCGCGAGCCGCGCCCGACCGCGCAGAGGCGATCCGCATTCGCGCCCGGGACGTCGCCCTGTCGGAACGGCTGTGCGGACTGTCCGACGCGGGCACGTCGGATCGCGGTTGGGCCGCCGGCCTCGACGGCTTCGCGCGCCTGGCCGCCTCCGACGCCGGCTTCCTTGCCCTGCTGGATCGCGCCGCAGTCGAAGTGGCCGAGGCCCGGCGCGATGCGAGGGAAAGTCCCGCCTGCGCCGCCGAGCGGCGGAGCCTCAGCCCCCTGCCGGCCGCGGGCTGACCAACGGTCCGTACAGGTCCGTCCGCCGGTCGCGGAAAAAGCCCCAGGCCGCGCGGTGCCGATCCAGGAAATCGAGGTCGAACCGGTGCACCAGCACGCCCTCCTCGTCACGGCCCAGGCTTTCGACCAGATCGCCCCGATGGTCCGCGATGAAGCTGGAGCCGTAGAAGCGCTGGCCCACCTCGGTCGCGTGTTCCTGCCCCGTGCGATTGGCGCCGACCACCGGCACGACGTTGGACACGGCGTGCCCCTGCATGGCGCGTCGCCAGGGCTCGGCGGTGTCCAGCTCCTTGTCGTGCGGCTCAGAGCCGATGGCGGTCGGGTACATCAGCACCTCGGCGCCCTGAAGCATCATCGCCCGCGCCGTCTCCGGGTACCACTGGTCCCAGCAGATGCCGACGCCGACGCGCCCGAACCGCGTGCTCCAGACCTTGAAGCCCGTGTCGCCGGGCCGGAAATAGTATTTTTCCTGATACCCCGGCCCGTCCGGGATGTGGCTCTTGCGATAGACGCCCAGCGCGCGGCCGTCGGCGTCCAGCATGACCAGGCTGTTGAAATAGTGCGGCCCCTCGCGCTCGAAGATCGACACGGGAATGGCCACGCCCAGTTCCGCCGCGACGGGCTGCAGCGCCGTCACGCAGGGATGCTCCGCCCAAGGATGGGCTTCGGCGAACCACTTCTCCTCCTGCGAGACGCAGAAGTACGGCCCCTGGAAAAGCTCCGACGGCAGGATCACCTGCGCGCCCTTCGACGCCGCCTCGCGGACGAAGTCCACGGTCTTGGCGATGTTCGCCTTCAGATCCTCGCCATAGGAGGTCTGGATCGCGGCGACGCTGATCGTTCGGGCCATCACGCCGGCTCCTGCTGACTGATGCAATGGAAGGATCCGCCGCCCGACAGGATGGCGGTCGACGGCAGGGGAATGATCTCGCGGTCCGGGAACACGGTCTTCAATCCCTCGCACGCCAGCCGCGCCGCCGTCTCGTCGCCGTAGGTGGGCACGATCACCGCGCCGTTGGCGATCAGGAAATTCATGTGGCTGGCCGGCACGGGCCGTTCGTCCTCGTCGCCGACGAAGCCGGGCGACGGCAGCGGCAGCAACGTCAGCGCGCGCCCCTCCGCGTCCGTCATCGCCGAAAGGGCGCGTGCAACCTCGGCATAGACGTCGTCGTTCGGATCGCCCCGGCCCCAGGCGACGGGGTGGGCGACGACGCCCGGCGCGACGAAGCGGGCCAGGTTGTCGACGTGGCCGTCGGTGTGGTCGTTCAGCAGGCCGTCGCCCAGCCACAGCACCTTGCGCGCGCCGAGCGACCCGGCCAGCGCGTCTTCGGCCTTCGCCTCCGTCCAGTCGGCATTGCGGTTCGGGTTCAGAAGGCACTGGCGCGTGGTCAGGATCGTCCCGGCCCCGTCGTGGTCCAGGGCGCCGCCCTCCAGAATGAAGTCGTGCCGGTCCAGCGGCGTGGCCGACGCCGCGCCGATCTGCGTCGCCACCGCGTCGTCATGCTCCAGCTCGTACTTGCCGCCCCAGCCGTTGAAGCGGAAAGCCGCCGCGCGTCCCGAGCCCGCGCCGAAGATCGGCCCGGTGTCCCGCAGCCAGATGTCGCCGAACCTGCCGTCGATCACCTCGACCCCGTCCACACCGGCGAAACGCGCCCGCGCGCCGTCCAGCGCCTCCGGCTTTCCGACCATCAGCTTGACCCGCTCGCGTCCCGGCCCGGCCAGCGCGCGCACCAGCGCCTCGACCTCGGCCTGGGCGGGCTCCAGATTCTCCTCCCACAGCTCGGCATGGCTGGGCCAGCCGACCCACATGGCGCGGTGCGGCGACCATTCTGCTGGGACGAAGGCGGTCTGGGTCATGGTCGGGCGAGGCTCCTTTCGGGCGAGGCCGCGCCATATGGCCACGGCGCGCCGGCTGTTCAACGCCGAAGCCGACGGCTCGGCGCCCTCCGCACGCAGAAAGGGCGGCCCATTGCGGGGCCGCCCTTCCCTTAGTTTCGGACCGGAAGACCGCTTCTTAGAAGCGGGTGCCGATGCTGAACACCGCCGTGCGCGGGGCGCCCAGCGAACCCGTGCGGGCCTGACCCGTGCGGTTCACGACGCCCGGGCCCGGGTCCACGTCGATGGTGGTGGCGTTGTTGCCGGTCGAGATGTTGCCCAGGTACTTCTCGTCGAACAGGTTCGTCACGTTGAACTGCACGTAGGCGTTCTTGATGCCGATGATGTCCGTCAGGTCGTAGCGGGCGTCCATGTCGACCACGGTGTATTCCGGGAACACTTCGTCGTTGACGTCGGTCGAGAAGCGCTCCGACACGTACTTGGCCTGCAGGCCAAGATCGAGGTTCTGGAAGGGGCTCCACTCGATGCGGCCGGCGTAGGTCCACTCCGGCGTCTCGACCAGGGTCTTGCCGGCCAGCGGCAGGGCGGTGGTCGACGACAGGGCCAGATCCTGCTGGATCTCGCTGTCGTTGTACGAGGCCGAGGCATAGAGCGTCAGGCTGTCGAACACTTCCCAGCCGATCTGGGCGTCGACGCCCTTCTGCTTCACCGCGCCGACGTTGCGGTCCAGCGAGATGCCGAAGAAGGGGTTCGGCGTGACGCCGTCTTCCAGGAACAGGTTGTTGTCGAACGACTGCACGATGCGGTTGTCGTAGTCGGTGTACCACAGCGCCACCGAGCCGATGACGTTCGAGCTGCGGAAGCGGTAGCCCAGGTCATACGACTTGGTCGTCTCGGGCTGGACGTTCGAGAAGTCCAGCGAGCCGTCGGCCGCGCGCACCGGCTGGTACAGGTTGTCGGTGCGGGGCACCGAGATGCCTTCGGCGTAGCTGGCGTAGACCGTGTGCTGGTCCGCGAAGCGCCACGTCGCGCCGACGTTCGGCAGCACGTCCTCGAACTCGACGGTTTCCGAATACGGCGCGATGTACTGGTTGGTGCCGGTCGAGGCGAAGTAGACGTTGCCGTTCGTCAGAGTCGGACGGCCGGCATACGAGGTGAAGGTCGGCTCGGTCGTGCAGCGGACGGTCGAGGTGCCGTTCTGCGAGTAGCAGTACTGGTTCAGCTCGCGCTTGAAGAACGGGGCGCGGACGCCGAGGTTGATCGTCAGCGCGTCGTTGAAGAACTGGCCGCGGTATTCGGCCGCGAACTGGTTCAGTTCGGCGATCGAGAGACGGTCACGGAAGCGGTACAGCGAGCCGTCGGTGCCGAGCACGGCGATGGCCGGCTCTCCGCCGCGCGGGCTGGAGCTCCAGATGTGCTGCGGCGCGGCGATCTGCTGCATGAAGCTGCCTTCGCCGGTCTGACGGTGACGGCCGTAGTCCAGCGTGTAGGCGACGCGGAAGCGGTTGTCGTCGTTCAGGTCCCAGATCAGCGAGCTGGTGACGCCGTAGCGGTTCGTGTTGGTGATCGACGGCGCATAGACGTGGACGTTGTCGCAGGTGTCGCCGTCGCCGTTCAGGTCGACGCCGGTGGTGCGGAACGGCGCGGTCAGGCACTGGGCGTTGGTGATCGCCGACAGGCCGGTGGTGCTGTTGTTGTTCGCCGCGTTGCGGTCCAGACGGTCGTCGCGCTCGTTCAGCAGGCTGAACGTCGTGCCGCCGGTGGCCAGGGTGTACTGGTAGGACGGGTCGAAGGTGAAGCGCAGGCTGTCGGTCAGGCCATAGCTGAACTGGCCGCGCAGGTTGCCCGTGTTCGACGGGTTGATGCGCAGGTCGGTCGCGTTGGTGCAGCTGCCCAGGGCGGTCGTGCCGTCATAGCGCATCTGAACCGACTGGGTGTTCTCGTCCTGAACCGTGCCGTTGCCGCCGGCGGGACGCACGCAGGCGATGTCGTTCTCGACGAAGGTGTCGGTGGCGAACTGGGCCAGCGTCGTCAGGCTGTTGTACGAGGCGTTGCGGTTCTCGTTGTAGTGGCCGGCCAGGCTGGCGAAGTTGCCGTTGCCCAGGTCCTGATAGATGCGGCCGTTGAACTGCTGGCGCTGCAGGTCGCCGTAGCCCTTGAACTTGCTGTATTCCTGGTGCGAGGCCGAAACGAAGGCCGTGGTGCCCCAGGGGCCGAACTCACCCGTGTCGGCGCGCACGAAGACGCGCTGGAAGTCGAACTCGCCGAACGAGAGAGTGCTCTCGACGCCCGGCTCGGCGTAGGGACGCGCCGTGCGATAGTTGATGGTGCCGCCGACGGCCGAGGCGGTCGGGCTGTCGACGTCGGTCGTGCCCTGGTTGACCGAGGCGGTCTCGATCAGTTCCGGGTCCACTTGCTGGTTCGTGAACACGGCGTAGTTGCCGGTGTCGTTCAGCGGGATGCCGTCGAAGGTCAGCGAGACGCGGTTGCCGTCGAAGCCGCGCAGACGGATGTTGCCGCCCGAGGCGCCGAACGGGTCGGTGTTGGTGAAGTTCAGGCCCGGGACCAGGTTCAGCGACTGGATCACGGTCTGGCCCGGGTTCTGGCGGGCGATGAATTCCTGGGTGATGGTCGAACGCGTCTTGGCGACGGTTTCGGCCACGATCACGCCGTCGACCGATTGCGGACCGCGACGGCCGGTGACGACGACGTCTTCGACCCGGGCGGCTTCGGTGGCCTCGGTGCCCGTGGACTGCGCCGAGGCGGCGCCGGCCGCCGCCAGCGTGGAGACGAGGGCGGTGGTCGCCCAGAACGCCTTCTTCAGGTTCGACATGGTTGGTTACATCCCAGCTGATGCGGCAGCCGCCCCAAGCGACCCGCGGATCGAAATCCGGCCCGCTGTAGGCGCGCATCCAAACGCATCGGCGACAGTTGCGTGACAGGGATGTGACAGGGATCGAGGGTGGCGCGAGCGCCACACCCGTCGCGCGAGATGTCAGGCCGCCGCCTGGTCGCCCCACAGGGCCTGCAGGCGCGCGTGGCGACCGCAGAATCGGCTGTAGCCCGCGTATCGCACTGGATTGCGGCGCGCGAAGTCCTGGTGCTCCGCGGCGGCGGGCCAGAACCGCGCGGCGTCCCTGACGGGGGTGACGAAGGTCCCGCGCACCTGCCGAACCGCGACCGCGCGCGAGGCCTCGGCCACGGGCCGTTGCGCCGCCGTGGCGAACACCGCCGTGCCGTAGTTGGCGCCGCGGTCGCAGAACTGGCCCCGGGCGTCGGTCGGATCGATGCTGCGCCAGAAGCGGTCGACCAGCTGGCGATAGGTGATGCGGCGGGGGTCGAAGGTGACCTGGATCGCCTCCAGGTGCCCCGTGCCGCCGCGCACGACCTGCTCGTAGCTGGGATTTTCCACCCGTCCGCCGGCGAAGCCCGACACCGCTGCCGTCACGCCCGGCGTCTCCTCGAAGATCTTCTCCATCGACCAGAAGCAGCCGCCGGCGAACACCGCCGTCTGGGTCGGACCCGACTGCGCGGGAACCTCGCCGGCGCTTTCGGTCGGCCCGCAGGCGGCGGCCAGCAGAACGGAGATGACGGCGGCGAGACGGCGGGACATGAGCGGCTCCTGAGGTCGACAGGTTCAGATACGCCGTCGCCCCGCTCGCGGCTTCACTCGGCCGTCAGGCGCTCGGCGACGCGCCGCGCGGTCCGCGCGCGCAGGCGCGGGCCTTCGAAACTGCCGTTGATCTGGGTGCGAGCGATCACCGCGGCGCGGAAGCGCAGGAACAGGTCGGGGTCCGGGGCCACGGGCGCGTGCCAGAACCGCGCCGTCGGGTTCTGGTCCGTCAGCCCCTCGAAGTCGAAGAAGGCGCGGCCCAGCACCTTGACCGGGGTGCCGAACCCCAGCGCCGCCAGGGCCGAACTGGAGTTGTTGACCACCATCCCCCGCGCCGCGCGGCACAGCGGCGCCAGCGCGCCCCCGTCGATGAAGCGCACGCGGTCGCCGACGCCGTGCGCCCCGGCGATGCGGCGCACCGACCGCCGCTGGTCGATCACGCCCGGGTCCAGCGGATGGTTCTTCACCACCAGACGCACGTCCGGCGGCGCGTGCCGGGCGAAGTCGGCGACGACCGCCTCCACGAAGGCGGCGTTGGTGTTCAGGTCGGAGTGGCGGGTCAGCTGGCCGTCGCCCTCGCGCTGCAGACAGCACAGGAAGAACGGCCCCTCGGCCGCGACCTGCGCGGGGTCCACGCGTGGCGACGCCGCCATCCGCAGCCAGCGCGCCACGTGCCCCGCCGCCTGTCGCCAAGGGGGCACGTCGAAGCCGGGATCCTGACGCGGAAAGATCGGCAGGAACTGGTCCGCCAGCCAGTATCGCGCGACGGCCAGCACCAGGGGGCGCGTGATCGGCCCGACCGGATCGGGTTCGGGCGCGGCCGTCGGTCCGCCGTCATAGGCCCGCGCCGTGCGCGGCAGGACGCGGCTGCCCGCCGCGACGCCGTCGCGCTCCAGCGTCACCCAGTCGGGACGGAAGTAGCCGTTCTCCAGCACCCAGACGCGCGGGGACGATCCCGACGTGTCCAGCACGGGTCGCGTGTGCGTCCGCCCCTCGCCATAGACGACGACGTCGGTCCAGTCGGGGGCCATGCGCCGATAGGCCTCGGGCCAGGCGGCGGGCGGGCCGCGGAATTCGATCCCGCCCGGCCCGCGCCGGTCGACCAGATCGCCGGCATTGAAGATCATGTGGCCGACGTCCGCCCCGCGCGCGCGCAGCTCCGCGGCCAGTTCGCGCCCGAACGGCCCATACGGCAGGGTGACCAGCAGGAAGCGACGGCGCACGAAGGCCTCGAGAGGAGAGGAAGGCGGAACGGGCCGCCCGCGCATTTAGTCCGGGACCGTCCGCCCGGGCAAACGCGGCCTCGTGCGCACAAAGCGAAGGGCCCGCCGGAGTGATCCGGCGGGCCCCTGCCTGGTCTTTCGACGTGGCTTCGAAGCTTGCGCTTAGAAGTTGATGTCGATGGTGGCGCGACGGTTCAGCGGCTCGCGGACGCCGTCGGCGGTCGGACGGGCCAG